>NZ_JBHZSP010000009.1:185278-204409 GCF_043643765.1 Marinomonas posidonica
CAAAACAGCGCAGAATTCTATGGCTGAAGATGTTTCCTGTCAATGCCTTATGATGAATATTTGATGCGATTCTGAAATTAAAACTTAGAGCCCTCCAACAAAAGTTGGTATCATTAGAAAAATCTTAAGAAGTAACCCTAGAGCAGTATATGATCAACTTTCCTACGGTGTTAGATGACTTAATGATGGCTCAGCAACCTATTCTCAAACGCAACAAAGAGATTTTTGGTTATGAGCTGTTATTCCGTGGAATGGATGCCCAAAAAGCGCAATTTTCAGATGGTGAATTAGCCACCAGCCAAGTTCTTGTTAACCTCTGTATTGGTATTACAAAAATAGAATCGCAACTAAGAAAACCCTTTTTCGTTAACATGACCACCGAGCTCATGCTATCGGATGCCTTTTTTCCAATCGACCATGATACGGTTTACATTGAAATTTTAGAAAGCCAGCGACTCACTCCCGAGTTTTATCAAGCGGTCGAAAAATGGCGAGCAGCAGGTTATCGATTTGCTTTAGATGACTATCAATTTGAAGCAGCCTATGAGGCTTTATTGCCTTGGGTTTCCATTGTCAAAATTGATGTACTTACTACACCACCTGAAAAATACATGACCGAAATTGCTTCATTAAAGCGTCGTGGTATGGTTTTACTGGCGGAAAAAGTGGAAAACGAAGCCATGTTTGAACTTTGTAAAAAACTCGGTTTTGACCTCTTCCAAGGGTATTTCTTACAGCGCCCTGAGCTCATCAAGGGCAAAAAAATTGATTCGGCAACCCATGGTGCGATTGAACTGGTGAATGCCCTGCAAAACAAAGATATTAGCATTGATGAGATTTCCCACCTAGTCGCGAAGAACCCTAAACTGTCTTATCAATTACTCCGAATTCTAAACAGCCCTGTTTGCGGAATTACTAAGAAAGTGGTTTCTATAAAAGAAGCGGTTATCTTTCTGGGCTTGGTAAAACTAAAGCGATGGGCATTATTGATCACTTTAACCTCATCTACCTCGCAGCCTAATGCTTTGCTAAAAGTGCTCTTAACTCGCGCGAGGTGCTGCCAACTTCTAGCGGAAAAGAATCAAGCCTCACTATCGGAGTCTGCTTTTATGGTGGGCCTTATGTCAGGAATAGACGCGGTATTTAATGTTGAGAAGCAAGTGATACTGGAACAAACCGCTCTGGAGAACGACGCACTTGCGGCTATTCTTCATCAATCTGGCGACTTAGGTCACTATTTGACACTGACTTTAAGTTGTGAAGATCAGCAATGGCAAAACATAGAAACGCTGAATAAAACACAACTTTCTGAGTTAAATCGGGCTTTTCTCGATGCTATGCTCTGGTCGGAAGAGGTCATGCAGTCAATTTACTAATTATTTTTCGTTAAACAATTGACAGCCAAAGAAAAAAACATAAAATACGTTTCACCTTTTCAAGGCCAGTGTGGTGGAATTGGTAGACACGACGGATTCAAAATCCGTTGCCGAAAGGCGTGGCGGTTCGAGTCCGCCTACTGGTACCATTTAGACAAAGCCCTAGCTATTTTTAGTTAGGGCTTTGTTGTTTCTAGGCTTATGAATGACGCTTTTCTTGAATATTGGGAGCTCGGCAAAAAAACTCAGCCGTATTAATTCTTAGCACCTAACCCATTCAGGTATTTTGTCAATTTTATATTCTGCTTATGAATAGCATATCCTAATGGTTTATGACCTTGGCGATCTGCTAAGTTGATATCCGCACCTTCATCAATAAGTAACATAGCAATGTCGGTATGGTTATGCCAAATAGCCAAATGCAGCATACTCACACCATCAGTACTTCGCCTGTCATCTATGCCTATTGAGCTCTCTTTGATATAAGTAGTGGCCAAACCAAGCCTATTGTTCTTCAATGCTTGCTCATAGCGATTAATAACGAAATCGATATTATAGTTCCTGTAATTTCGGTCAGCCGCAACAAGAATATCTTCATATGACTCTCTATCCGTAGCGATAAAGATACTATGTGCAACTTCTTCAACGATCTCTTTTTCATCCGTCAGCATTGCAGCAGTCAAAGCCTTAATACCATCATACTTAGACTTATAATCTATAAAAAGAAAGGTGTACATTTTTGACAAATGAAGCTGACTAACTTCAAAAAAGGGTCCATAACCTTGCTCAACTACGTGTGAAAAATACGCTATCGGATCGCTGTATACGCCATTGGCAACCATAACGTCAACGTACCCATTCCATGCTTTATAAACCTTTTTTCTATCTTCCGCATTTTGGTTTTCTATGTATCGGTCTAAATACTTCGACGCTCTCTCTAAATACGCCTCTCCCTGCGTATGCACCAAGAAGTAATCTAAAGGGGTATTATCCGGTAAAGAAGCAATTCTCTGCTGCCTTAGAAAGGTGATCGCTTCATGGTCGCCATTAAACGCCAAAGATCTTAAGGTATTAATAGATAGGTCATAATATTCATATTCTTCGCTGCTTAGCCAAGCGTTCATCGCACTTTGGCTCAGCCTTTGATCTAGGTTCTTGATCGTGCTACCTGCTTCTTTGGCAGCAAGATAATATTCTGTCGACTTTATGGGGTCTTTCTTCGTACCAAATCCGTTGTGATAGATTTCACCTAACACATACAAGCTGCTGGGATGACCTAGATCGGCCGCTTTTTTAAAATGCGTTAAAGCAAAATCATAGTCCACCATTTCATATATATCATAGTAATGTAAGGCGGCTAGATTATAGTGAATATATTGATTATCACTGTCTGCTGCAGTCTTTAACAATGCCACCGCTTCTTGGTAGTTTTTATTTGGGTAAACTTCGTTGTTAGAGTACAACCAAAGGGCTTTTTTATTTACCGCCCTGACACTGCCATCCTTAATATTTAAGTCTATCCAATAGATAGCTTGATCCCATTTCTCAGATTCAAGATTCTCCATTGCAAGAACCCAAGCAGCGTGCCCAAATCCAGCCCAGTAGCTTTTTACCATGTAGTCATAAAACGTCTCTTGTATCTCTTTCCCGCCAAGTTCATCATATTGTCGAGAGTACACCCGACTCAGGCTGTATAACGCTTTATAATCATCAGGGTGCTCTGCAACAGCCTGCTCACAAACAGGCAATGCCTGTCTCCAATCAATATCATCGTATTCCACAAAACCACTCAGCTCAGAGAAGCGCTCATGAGCAGTTAGACTCAAGCAACTGTCATATGGAGAAGCGAAAAGAAGAGGAGAACTCAGTAGAAATATCGGTAGATATTTTCTCATAGTATCGCAGCACCTACATTATTAGCGAACAAAATAGTGTTAAAAGCCTATAAGAGAGTCAATTGAAGCAGTCCCTCTTTAAAACACAATGTCTAAGACTAGTCGAATATCAAAGAATTTCAATGTGCCTATCATTTGAGTGATGGAAGCGTTTATATCTAACATAAGCGCTTTTTTTATTTTAGGCAGAGCAAATCACTAAAACTCTTCAAAGCCATGCGTCACATAATCAGGTAAATCTTCTTCATTGGGAATCGGTGTGGAGTGACCTGACTCATCGATAGCCACAAATTTAAACAGGCCTTCCGTGACTTTTTCTCTGTGGCCGATGCGTCCTCTTCTCACCCAAGCTTCCACCATGATATTCATAGAGGTGCGACCAACCGATTCTACCTGCGTATAAACCCCCAAAATATCTCCCACTTTCACGGGACGAATAAAACTCATTCCATCTAGAGCGACAGTGACCACCCGCGACTGTGCCCTTTGACCCGCACAAATTCCTGCGGCAATATCCATTTGAGAAACAACCCAGCCCCCAAAAATATCACCAGCAGGGTTAGTATCGGCAGGCATAGCCACAGTACGAGTGGTTAAACGACCTTTGGCTTTCACTTCAGTATTCGACATATCGTTTCCTCTCAATGCAACTTATGACATTTGTATTTCAGTCATCACCTTAGTATGTACAGAATTCGCAATAAAACATTGCTCATGGGAGAGATGGTGTAAATGCTCAAGCATAGCAAAATCAGGTTTATGATCCCCAGAGAAGCTCACCCTAGGTCGTAATGTCACCTCTGTCATGGCCATTTTCCCCGCATCATTTTTCGCCAAAACACCGACAGCGTGATCATGATATTCATCAATAATAAAACCTTTTTGGGCCGCAATGGAGAGAAAGAACAACATATGGCAACTGGACAAAGACGCCACAAACGCCTCCTCTGGATCAACGTTTTCATCCACAGAATAGTTAGGCACAATATGCGAGGATGACGAAGCGGGAAGGGTTATGCCACCATCAAAATGCCAATAGTGACCACGACTGTATCGGTTATCAGTAAAGTATTCACCCTTTTGCCTTGTCCAAACCACCTTTGCTGTATACTCCGCCATATGTCCCCCACCATTGAGAAATTGTGACTTATAAAGTGATTTCACCGTTAACTATCTGCTGATTTAGAATCGCTAATTCCACTAGACTAATAGGTCTGGAAATATAATAACCTTGCATTAAGTCACAGCCTTTAGTAACCAAACAATCATATATATGCTTATTTTCCACGCCTTCAGCTACCACATGATAATCATAATTACTCGCTATCGAAACCAACGAATCGACAATCACATCGTGACCTTGCTCATCTCCCAAATCCGCAATAAAGCTTCTGTCTATTTTTATTTCATCGACAGGGAAATTAATCAGCTGCTGGAACGAGGTGTAACCAGTCCCAAAATCATCTAATGATAATCGGCAGCCAAGTGCCCGCAGATTCTTAATCGTATTCACACAAACGGCATCAACATCAATTAAAAACGTTTCTGTAATTTCAATACACAGGCGCTCAAAGTGAACGCCGCTACGCTCAACTAACGCACTGAATCGATCCACAAACGAGGTGTCCATTAGCTCTTGCGAAGACACGTTTATGGACAGAATGAAATCGTCTCCCAAGCCAGAGGCCGCCACCTCATTCAGGGCCATATTAATGACCATCGCATCAATCTCTCGCACCAAGCCTCGCTCTTCCGCGACGGAAATATAGACCTCTGGCGACATGTTTTTTAAGTCGCCAAAATGACTCCTTAACAAAGCCTCAACCCCAACAATCTTGTGCTGAGACGCGCTGAAAATTGGCATATACAAAAGATAAAAAGCTTTTTCTTCAATGGCTTGAATGATTTGTTGTTCAATCGCACTTTTTTGTTCAGCAAGTTGACTGATCTCATTACTAAACAATTGAATTCTTTCGTCATTATATAAAATCGCTTGACTGGCAATCTCCGCTCTTTCTAGCACCAGTTGACTGTTAACTGGAACAGACTTCTCAATTGAGGCACCAATTTTGATGTCCAAACGAAGCTCCCCTAACCCCACTACGGTAATAGGTGATAACAATGAACGAATCAGTTTTTCTTCATCCTCAGCCGACAACGCCTTGCGCCTTCTAACAAACACTAACTCGTCATGACTCAGCCGAGCACTAATGTAAAAATAACTGCGGAAGAATACTGAATGATTTTGGATAATATCTTGAAGCAAGGTATTCGACATAGCGATGCCAAAATTACGCACTAAGCTGCTCCAATTTATGATCTTCACACGATAAAAAATAGCCTGACGCCCTAAAAGTTTTTGATATTTGTGCTCGAATCCATTGAGGTTCAAAAGAGTGGAATGCTGATCATGGTAGGCCTGGTTTTTAATTTTTTTGGCTTCACGATATCGAAAGACAAAGTAAAAACACAAACCAACCAACAGCCAGCTGTAGAACAAAACCTTATAGAGCATATTCTTTTCAAGATACACGCCCGATATTTTAATATCAGAAACCGTAAGCTGGTAAGTGTGATGATCTTGCAAGGGCAAGTCATTCACAAAAAATTCAATACTGTGCACCGTACTTAAATCTTCATGAGAAAGATCAAATGGAATGTTATGCATGTCTTTCCACCAAGTTTCCACTTTGAAGCGGGATAATGGCACCTGAATCAACCCATTCTGATCCACACGAACAGCATGAAACTTGTAATCTTTAACAAAATCAGGGGAGACTTTATTTTCATCCAGATAACTTTTCACAAAGACAAGAACACGACTATCAAAGTCTTCCACGGTCGATTCAACATAAAGCTTAAAAGAAAGAGATTCATAAGTGTCTAAAGGAAACCCTCGACCTTCTTTCTTTGGCAATACGAACACCAAACCACATAAGTTATTTTCTGGCTGGTTTAAAGGCTGGCAAATGACTTGATAACCAATAGTGCTGCCACCTTCAATCGAGTGGAGTGAAGAATTTTGCCCAGCAGGCAAAATGCGTTCAAAAGCTTTTTTGCTTGAGGTCATCAAGTGCATTTGTTTTATATTCAAATCCGAATTAACAAAGATTAAAAAAACAAGACTTAACACTACGACAAACAAAAACGTAAAGCTAAAAACCCCTCTTAAAGAGAAGAGTTTTTTAGTTTGATCCATTTTTTTACCATCGATAAGTGAATGAGTTAAAGCGAGATTTATTACTATATCTGATTGATATAGAAAAAAGCCAATGTTTCCATTGGCTTTTTGATCATTAAGATTACCTTAAGCTTAGCATCATCAAACACTGTTTAATGGCTTATTTGTGAGCCAACGCTGTCTGCGTACAATCCCCTTCAATACGGTCTTTTTCCTCTGCTAAAATGTCATCTGTAAACTGCCCCATGAAACAACAACACACACCTTCCCCTATCATGGTTCTTGGCCCAAGTGGATGCCCTATGTGCTTGTAAACGCCATGTGAATGACCATGATGCGAGTGACCGTGAGAATGCCCGTGACTATGGTGAGAATGCCCATGCGAATGCCCATGCGAATGCGAATGCTCATGACTATGATCAGAGTGGTGATGCTGGTGATCAGACTCTGACAAGCCTTGCGTATCATCCTGTGGGTCCACAAACTCGGCGTGATGATGATGGACGTCGACTTCCCCAGCAGCAAGACGGCGCTTAAAAGAGCTCATCAAGGTTTCTTGACCCGTTTCTAAGTCATCTTGTCGTATTTCCTCGACACGATTCACAAACGCATCAATCACCCTTGGATGATCATTCAGGTAAGGTGTCTGAATGAACTCAATCCCTGGGTTTTCACTCGCGACTTTATCAACATATCCTTGGATTCGCTTAATCAAGCGGCCAGTAAATAAGAAATAAGGCGCGACAACAATACGCTTAAACCCCAATTTCAGAAGTTTTTCTAAGCCCACACCAACAGAAGGGTAAGTCACACCAGAATACACAGTGTCCGCCCAACCAAAGCCCATATTTTCATTGACTATACGAGTTAATTTTGCCGCCTCGGCATTAGCCGATGTATCTGAAGTACCTCGTCCGACAACAACCAACATAGTATCGTATAGGTTTTCTGGTGGTTGTTCTGGATCCAACCCTAATGACTCATAAATACGGGCTTGAAAGGCTTCGATCATATCGTCCTGTAAGCCCAATTCACGACCATAGGTTATCTTCAGGCCTGGATGCTTTTCTTCATAAGTCGTCAACACAGAAGGGATATCGTTTTTCGCATGAGTGGCGGCAAACAACATTCCTGGTACAGCGTAAATCTCTTCCACACCCTGCTGAATAAGGCTGTCTAGCCCCATATGAATGTTAGGAGCCGAAAACTCCAAAAAGCCATACTCCACCGGCATGTCTGGGTAACGGTTTTTTAAACCTTTGGCGACCAAACCAAATTCACGCTCGGCATCTTTGTCACGACTGCCATGACCACAGATCATAATGCCTTGTTTCTTCGGGAGTGTTGTATTGCTCATTACGTCTCTCTTAATAATCAATTTGGATAAGTAATCTTCTGCCCAAGACTACTATCTTTTTTGCTCTTGCCGCTGATCTAAATCAAGCAGCAAAGATTGAATCTCGGCTTTGCAGCCCTTGTCGTCCTGCCACATGCCGCGCTGAATGGCTTCTAGCAAACGTTCAGCCATTTCTTCTAACGCGTGAGGGTTATTATCACGCATAAAGGCTTGATTGTCCGGGTCTAATAATAGCTGCTGGGTCACTTGTTCATACTGATAATCCGCGACCAAATCCGTTGTCGCATCATAAGCAAACAAATAATCGACCGTCGCCGTCATCTCGAATGCCCCTTTGTAACCGTGTTCTTGCATTGCTTGAATCCATTTAGGATTTAACACTCTCGAACGTACAACCCGATTCAGCTCTTCTTTCAGGGTACGAATTTTGGGCTCACTGGGATTGGAATGATCATTATGATAAACACTCGGCACTTGACCTCGAAACTGAGTCACCGCATTCGTCATACCGCCCTGAAACTGATAATAGTCATCCGAGTCTAAAATGTCGTGCTCACGGTTATCTTGATTTTGAACCACAGCCTCCAGTTTGGATAAGCGCTCAATAAACGCTCCTTTGGCTTCTACCCCATCGTGTTTATCACCATCATAGGCATAGCCGCCCCAGTTCACATAAGCTTCAGCAAGATCACTGCGCTCATCCCAGCAACGC
The DNA here is from genome assembly GCF_043643765.1 of Marinomonas posidonica. Classification (GTDB taxonomy): domain Bacteria; phylum Pseudomonadota; class Gammaproteobacteria; order Pseudomonadales; family Marinomonadaceae; genus Marinomonas; species Marinomonas posidonica_A. Next base: position 193,800 of record NZ_JBHZSP010000009.1, read on the forward strand.
TCATCAATTAACCCCTGAAGTCCGGCACCGTATGCGCCTGGTTTACTACCAAACACCCGATAGGACGCTTGTCGCTTAGCACTTTCTGGGTCCAAACCATCGGCCAATAATACTTCTTCACGTTCCGCAATATGACGACGGATAACGTTCCCTGTACCTGGCTCTTCGAAGTCCGCAATAACCTGCACGGCCGCATCATACAAACGCATGACATTGGCAAATGCATCACGAAAAAAGCCCGAGACTCGAAGCGTTACATCCACTCGCGGTCGACCCAATTGCATACAGGATAAGACTTCGAAATCCATCACTCGATTCGAACCGGGTGCCCAAATTGGACGCACGCCCATCAACGCAAACGCTTGCGCAATGTCATCGCCGCCAGTGCGCATCGTTGCCGTTCCCCATACCGACAAGCCCAATTCTCTGGGGTAATCGCCGTGCTCTTGTAAATGCCGTTGCAGCAGAGCCTCAGCCGACTTTTGACCAATGGCCCACGCCGCAGGCGATGGAATAGAACGGTTGTCTACCGAGAAAAAATTACGTCCAGTCGGCAAGGTATCCAACCGTCCGCGAGTAGGAGCGCCACTTGGCCCTGGCGCAATAAAGCCACCGGATAGACCGTTTAACAAAGCTTGAATCTCTTGTTTAGCACTCTCATGAAGCGCCGTTAACAGCTGGCGCTTAGCATGTTTTAAAAGCTTTGCGGTAAGGGGCAAAGACGACATTAACGCATCTGGATCGGTTGCCTCCAATAAATATTGCTTTACCAGATCCACTGCCAACAGCTCAAGCCTTTCTTTTGTATCAGCATACGTTCGCCAATCACTCGAACTAATGACTTGTAGTTGCTGTGGCTTTTCGCCCATCCAGATCGAGCGAGTCGCCTGCATAGGGTTAAAATCGTCCACCGTCAACGCCAGATCCGCTACCAAAGCGTGCAGCAAACCGCGACTGTCATCTTGGTTTCCTCTCGGCAAACGCAACAAAGCTACTAGGGTGTCTGCAAGTTTAGCATGCTCTGGCAACTCACCAAGACGATGCAAACCATGCCGTATTTGCGCTTCTTTGATGTCACACAAATACGCATCCAGTCCCTCTAAAACAGATTCCTCATCCTCTGCATCAATGCTGGTTAACTCTTCCAACAAATGTGTTTGTGTGACCTTCTCCAGTATTTTCTCGCGCAGCCAAGTTTCACGACGAACATCCATGCCCATGGCTTGATAATATTCGTCCACCAAATTTTCCAATTCGGCCATCTCGCCATAGGTTTCGGCTCGTGTCATCGGTGGCATCAAGTGATCAATAATCACCGCTTGCGTACGACGCTTAGCTTGCGCCCCTTCTCCAGGATCATTAACAATAAAAGGGTAAAAATGTGGCATCGCACCAAGGGCAATATCCGGCCAACATTGCTCAGACAATGCAGTCCCTTTTCCAGGTAACCATTCCAGGTTGCCGTGTTTACCAACATGCACAAAAGCATCTACTTGATACACATGCCTTAACCAAAAGTAGAAGGCTAAATAACTGTGCGGTGGAATCAAATCAGGATCATGGTAATTCGCCACTAAATCTAAATTAAAACCACGCGCAGGTTGAATGCCCACAAACGTCTCACCCAAGCGGATGCCTGCCAGCATAAGGCGATACTGACCATTTTGAAGACGACACTTGTGATCGTTTTCCGGTGGCCCCCAACGATCCCAAACCGCTTGTTGAGAAGCCAATGGCAAGCGATAGAAATGCTCTAAATAGTCATCTAGGGCTAAGCTTTGCCAGCAGCCTCTTTCATGCAAGCTATTGGGGTTATTGGTGACCGCACCTAATAACGCTTCTATTAAGGCATTACCATTTTCAGGAATAGCGTCAATCGGATAGCCTTGATCTTTTAAGGCATTCAATAAATTGACGGTGGATGCCGGCGTGTCCAAACCAACCCCATTTCCAATTCGGCCATCTTTGGTGGGGTAATTCGCCAACACAAACGCAATACGTTTATCGGCATTCGCCTTGCTTGATAATGTGGCATAGCGGTACGCTAACTGAGCAACAAACTCGGCTCTTTCTGGGTGCAGTTGATAACGCACTAAATCAATTTGAGCGGCTTGATGATAATAACTCAAAGCTTTAAAACTGATGGCTCGAGTAATCACTCGACCATCCATTTCGGGTAACACAATTTGCATCGCCACATCGCGGCTGCGTAAGCCTTGTGTTTGAGCTTGCCAATCCTCTTCCGTGCTGGCAGACAAAATCAGCTGTAAGACAGGAATATTCGCCCCAAACGGAGATTGGAAATCACTTGGGTTAGACGATAAATCAGGACTGGCCGCCCGATTCGCGGCGAACCCTGTGGTATTCAAAATGACCTTGGTTTGGCTTTTCTCAATTAGGGTGTCTATCAGCTGAATAGCAACATCGTCTTTTAAGGAGTTAACCGCTATGGTTAAAGGCTGCAAACCTTGCGCTTTGAGTACGTCGATTAAGTCATCAAAAACTTGCGTATTGCCGCTTTGCAGTAACGAGCGATAGAAAACCAACAAGACTACGGGACGACTTGCTGCTTCCTTTTGACAATCCGCTTGCCACTCTACATAACTGGCAACATTACCTTGATGGTAAATCACCGCATTTGGCAAGGCGCTAGGCTCAGCCCAGTGGATTTTTTTATCAAAAAAACGTGCACTAAGGAAACGCAAACAAGACAGAGAGTTGTTCAACCCACTCTCTCTTAAATAACGCCAGATACGATGACTGTCTTCGTGCTCAACATTGGACGCTTGGCTTAACGCTGGATCTTCTGCATCATCGCCGGGCACCATAATCAATACTCGACCCGGTTTGGCTTGACGCCAGACCTGCAATTGCTGAAAGCCATAAGGCCAATAATGCTCACCACCTAATAGAGAGACCACCACAACCTTGGCATCTTCGAGCACCTTGTGCTCATACAAATCATAGGCAGCCGGTTTTACCAATTGCATCCAATTCGCCAAACGCACACTTGGCAAATCTGATTGATGCCCTAGATGATCTAATGCTGCACCGAGCGCGCCTAACACAGAGTCTGCAGCTGCTAGGATCACTAACTCTGCCGGACTCTGCCCTAGGTCGACAATGCCTTCATCGTCAACAAACCCACCCGGTTTAGCCGCTAATAAATGCAAGGAAGCAAACCTTCAGCTATGCGCTTAACGCGTCATTCAACGCGCCTTCAATGGTTTCTTTGTCGATGCCTTTACCAATAAAGACCAATTGTGTCTGACGAATTTCTTCCGCTTGCCACAAACGGTCAAAGTAACGATCCAAACGTCGACCTACGGCCTGAAAAACTTGGCGCATTGGCTTACCATGCACTGCCGCAAAGCCTTTCACGCGAAATATATTATGCTCTTCTATCAACTGCTCTAGTGCTTCTTGCAGCAAATCAGAGGATACTTCCCCCAATTTCACCACAAAAGAATCAAAGTGGTCGTGAGCATGTTCATGGTGCTCACCGTGCGCGTGGTGATGATCATGATGATTATGTACGTCATCGATACGAGATTCGCTCGCTGCATCAATGCCAAGCAATTTGTCTAATTCTGCTTCACCATGCTCAATGTAAACTGTCTTCACAGTACTTGGCACCTCATTGGCAATCACAGCTTGGACTTTACCCCGCTCAATCTCATCCAATAAATCGTTCTTGCTGACCACCACTAAGTCTGCTGCACTCAACTGATCATCCAAAAGCTCTTGCAAACTAGGATCATGATCCAAACTTTCATCCGCCAGACGCTGTGCTTGCACTTGCTCTTCATTGTGAGCAAATCGTCCTGCTGCCACCGCAGGACCGTCTACAACAGTAATAACAGCATCTACTGTGCAATGCTCTTTAATGCCTGGCCAATTAAAAGCCTGAACCAAAGGCTTAGGTAAAGCCAAACCACTGGTTTCAATCAGAATATGATCAATGTCATCACGACGCGCGACCAACTGCTCCATCACGGGAAGAAACTCTTCTTCCACCGTACAACAGATACAGCCATTTGCTAACTCGTAAAAACCTTCTTCACTGCGTTGACTGTCACTCTGTTCATCATCGCAATCCAATGGGCAGGATCGCAGTAAATCTGAGTCAATGTCCAGTTCACCAAATTCATTCACAATAACCGCAATGCGCTTACCAGCCGCTTGTTTTAAAACATTCGACAATAAAGTGGTTTTACCACTTCCCAGAAAGCCCGTGACAATTGTTGTGGGGATTTTATTTAATTGCATGTGCCATCCTTTTTATTCTTAGGTCGGTGTATTTTGCGAAAAATATGCGCCTGACCCTTGTCATATAAATACGAATCAGCAAACTCCTCTGTATCGAGAACCTTACCAACCAAAATCAAACTGGTGCGAGTGAACTTTTTCTCTCGAACTTTAGCGACAATATCCGCCAGAGTGCCAACCACGTAATCCTGATCAGGCCAACTGGTGCGATAGCACACCGCCACAGGACAATCTTCGCCATAATAAGGAATAAGCTCTTCGACAATTTTATGAATACGCGTGATACCGAGATGAATGGCCAGAGTCGCACCACTTTGAGCCAAAGCCGGAAGACGCTCTCTTTCAGGGAACGGGGTTTTGCCTTCATAACGAGTCATAATCACAGTTTGTGACACACCAGACAGGGTTAACTCTTTCTTTAACAACGCAGCAGAAGCGGCCACCGCACTGACACCAGGTATCACTTCATAATCAATATCAAGGGCTTCCAAACGTCGGATTTGCTCACCAATCGCGCCATATAAAGCCGGATCACCAGACTGCAAACGAGCCACATCTTTACCTTCTCGAGCGGCTTGCTCTATTACCGCTGTCGTTTCATCGAGATTCATCTCCGCCGTATCATAAATGGCCTCTGCCGAACCACGTACACTGTCAATGACCTGAGTTGGGATCAAAGAGCCTGCGTAAAGAATTACTTGGCAAGCCGCGATGGTATTCACCGCTTTCACCGTCATCAAATCTGGGTCACCAGGACCAGCGCCAATAAAATACACCGTCATATTGAGTCTCTTAATTACAATTTCTTAGAGTAGCCACGAGGAGTATAGATCCACTCTTTATGACCATTAACAATGTGCTTGCTGTCAGAGTTTCCAACGCTCACCATGGTGAACATATCCACATCCTTAGCCTCTAATTCGCCTAGCGTGATGAATCGAATCATTTCTTCAGGACGGGTTAACTGACGACCTATCATCACGGGTGTGCTAGCCGGTCGATATTGCAGTAAGACATCGCGGGCATGATTTAATTGCCAATCACGCTTTTTCGATACTGGGTTATAAAACGAAACAACAAAGTCTCCAGCACCGCAGGCATGCAATCGTTTATCTATGGTTTCCCAAGGGGTTAATAAATCGGAAAGAGAGATGGTGCAAAAGTCATGTCCGAGCATGGCTCCAACGCGGCTGGCGCCCGCCTGCATCGCAGAAATGCCAGGAATCACTTCAATGTCCACATCCAGCCATTCAGGGTGAGATTCTTTTCCTTGTAACTGCAGATCAAGCAGTTCAAACACCAAGGTCGCCATGGCATAAATACCAATGTCACCACTAGAAATTAACGCCGTTGTTTTACCATCAGCGGCTAATGATAACGCCAAACGAGCACGGCCAATTTCTTCGCCCAAAGGCAAATCATGAAACTGCTTACCTTCACTTAAGTCGCCCAATAGATTGAGGTAATAACCATAACCCACCCAATCACTGCATGCTGCAAGTGCACGCGTCGCATTCGGCGTTACTAGACCCAAGTCTCCTGGGCCCATTCCCATCACAAAAAGTTTGCTCATTTTCACTCTACAAATCACAGTTTTGCCGAACAGGCATGAATAGTGGGTATTGTACACTTAATACCAAAAAGGAGGGATGAAAACAGCGGGATTTAAAATGAAGTATTCTCAGGCAATAAGAATTTTACGATTCTACTTTTAATAACTGACAAGACATATGAGTGCCGTCTTCTAACTCCAGTTCCGCTTCATTTTGATGTGCCCAAAATGTAATAGATTCACCTAAATAACTGGCACCAGAAGCACTCACGGCATGAGTCAAATAATGGCTTTTGCCCTGCCATACAATCTCAGCTCGATTACCATGAAAATAAGCCTGTAGATCTTGTTTCTCACAGCGATAAGAGACCATATTGGTTTGCTCAACCTCTTCTAAGTTAGACTGATCAGCTTGATCAGACGGTTGAGAAGAACAAGCGCTTAAAAGGATCGCGGCACCAAAGATAGCACCATTTGGTAAGGTAAATTTGCTACAAAACATAACTAAGACTCCCTTCTTATTAAGCCAGCTGTAAAAGCGTTAATATAAAGAAAAGGGCATCAAAATGAAGCAAACCACCTATCTCAAATGGTTATTTTTTGTTACCAAACCGTGAGAAATGTGTCATTACGTGAAAAACAAAGGCAACAAGATAGAAAACCACTATCTAGCCCTATTAAAGCTTTGACAAAACTCGATTTGAGCAAGTATATTTCATGCATCGGAAGACATTCCGATTTCGTTCTCGGGGCGGGGTGAAATTCCCCACCGGCGGTAAAGAATGCATTTCTAAGCCCGCGAGCGCCTAATTTACTTTCATTAGTATTGTGATTAGGGTCAGCAGATCTGGTGAGACTCCAGAGCCGACGGTTATAGTCCGGATGATAGAGAGCGCGTCAGACAAAACCTCTACTGGTATTGCCCTTTGGCAATGTCAAACTATGGTATGCCGTATTATTACGGTGTGTTTGCCTGCCCGTTCGCCCTGATTCACATTTCGCTTTTATAGGATACAAAAATGAATCAGAGCTCAACGAATCAACATGATTTCAATCCAGCTAACAAACGTATTGCGATCTTACATGCAGCTTGGCATGAAGACATCGTAATGAACTGTGTCAATGCTTTTACGGAAGAACTAAGCGCCCGTGGCTACACAAAAGATTTAATCGATCTTATCCCTGTGCCAGGTGCTTATGAAATCCCACTACAAGCGAAACTTCTCGCAAAAAGTGGTCAATATGCCGCTATTGCAGGTACAGCACTTGTCGTAGACGGTGGCATTTATCGCCACGATTTTGTTGCTCAAACCGTTTGTAGCGCCCTTATGCAAGTTCAGCTAGAAACAGAAATACCTGTTTTGACCGCTGTACTGACACCACATAACTTCCATGAACACGATGAGCACAAAAACTACTTTAGTCGCCATTTTGTTAAGAAAGGAACGGAGTTGGCCAATGCTTGTGATCAAGCCATTCGCTTAACCGAGGCAGCTAAACAACTGGCCTAAATAATGTGTCTTCTATTCCGCTCTATACAAATTAGAGCGGAATATCGCACTACAACAAATAGATAGACAAGAGCGTAATCACACTGGGTAACGCTTGAATATAAAGAATTTTCTTATTTGCACTGATACCGCCATAAAGACCAGCAAGCAAAACACAAAGCAAAAAGAAAACCACCACCGACTGACCATTCTGACCTAACCATAGCCCCCACAATAGACCGGCGCCCAGAAAACCGTTATACAAACCTTGGTTTGCAGCCAAAACCTTAGTAGAAGCAGCAAACTCTTCGGTCAAACCAAACGCTTTACGTCCCTTAGGGGTCGTCCAACAAAACATTTCCAAATACAGAATGTAAAAATGCAACAGCGCAACCGCCACCACTAGAATCATTGCTACAACAGCCATCTCCCCTCCTTACTATTGGGATTCGCAGCCACTGACTTATTCAGTCGCACTCAGCTTATTCTCAAAATCTTTCAATACCAAACGTAATGCCTCTACGGCCACATCAGTTGGTATTTCATTAGTTTCCAATAATTCGATTAAATCCACCGCCAACTTAACATGGTCTGGTGCTCTGTCTAAGCTCATATTCTTATCCTTTATAAAGCTTATGGTAATTAGGGGGGGCTGCTAGCTTCCCAATAACGGGCGCAGGCACGTGGGGCATAATGGCGAAGCCGCCACGCGTGTATGCGTCCCAGCGAACGCAGTGAGAGTGTTTTTTGAGTTGTTAGGTACGTTTATAAACATCAGAGCGATGCCCGACTTTTATCACCTGTACCACAAGCTCGTTTTCTCGGATTTCATAAATGATTCTATAAAGGCCTTGCCTGATACGATACAAGTCTTGTCCACTAAGCTTAATTGCTCCATCTCTTCGAGGGTTTTCAGCTAATAAGTCAATTTTGGCGAGGATCTTCTTAACGTCTGATTTGGGAATTGCCATAAAATCTTTTACTACTGATTTCTTGAAAGTGACGCTATATTTTTCCATCAGCTTCCAAACTGTTTAGCAAGTCCTCATAGGAAATTTCGGGCTCGTTGGCCCGTAGTCTTACCGCAGCCAAGTCTTCTTGATCTTCTTTCATAAGAAGTCTCACTGCTTCATCAATTAACTCTGATATTGAGGTATCTGATGATGCTGCCCGCAGTTTCAGAGCATTATGAATTGCTGGCTCGAAATAGACGGTTGATCGTTTTGATAAAGTACTCATGAATAAGTCCCCACTTAAGTAACGTTAAAACATTATAGCGTTAAAATGTCATTGGAGCTAATTTTTACTCAAAAGTACCTAACGCCTTGCTAATTTGCGCAGTGGTTGGAGCGGATTTTTGTGTAATAATGAGCGAAGCGAATGCACAAAAAGGAGCGTAGACCGCTGCGTCAAATTGAGCAACTTGTTAGCTTACTTCTGCAACATTCTCGACATGATATTTTTTATCTTCACCCAATATCAGGTCGAACATTTTATTGTACGAATTGGTATTTGCATCTTTGCAGCTGATGATTAATTTCAGCTCAGTTGGTGCCTCACCGCTTTTCTCAGTATCCCATTTCAGAGAGTGTGTTTGGCCTTCATTAAAGTAATGAACAACACTTTTTGGATTTATTTCAGATATCTCTGGCACGATACTAAAGCTAACACCTGAAGCAGGACGCCCAGAGTTAATCAAATTAATTTGATAAGACACTTTCGCTCCTGTTTTAGAGCTCCAGCCAGCACCAGTTATTGAAAAGTTTGGGTGCGCTTCCCTCATCGCACGAATCTCTTCAATTTCCAATGCTTTAAAGTCTGCTTGTACCTGCTCTTTAGTGGCCTTCACTAGTTCTTTGTGTTGCTCAACAGATTTCTTGAGCTCTTCGGCTTGTAATTCTAGCGCTTTCGTATTCTGCTGAAGCTCACTTTGTTGCTGAATGTAACCGAGAATCAACCAAAAAAGCATGAGTGACCCAAATACACCCGCAAAAAATCGTTAAGAGGCATGGTCACTAGCTCAGGAAGGCTCTAGCCCACCTTAAAAACAATATCATTGTGATATATATTGCTGTAATTATTACCCCAAATTTAGTCACAGACTCTCCTTATAAGCTAACATTTTTAATAATGCGCATGTGCGTTTACGCTGATGAGATATTTTTCGAAACTAGGTAACACATTGAAGTGCTTTAAGTTTTTTATCATCCGTGAAAAAGCGTGTGATCAAAACGAGCATGCGCGTTTGCACTTTTTACCTTGCGCGTTATTTCAATACCGAGTGTTCTATCTGTTTGATACTAGTACAGTATTTGATTGGGGAAAAAGAACAAAACGGGCAAGGCTAACAAAATAACCGAGTCTTGCAGTTAATGTGATTGGATTGAGGTTGCTGGACTAACCCCATCCCTTCCCCTTGAAGACATAAGGGGAAGGAACAAGAGACTTGGTTTGTCGACAAAACACATCGGATAGCTTGAGCCCATCAGACTTGTGCATGTGACTAGTGCAGTATTTGATTGGGTAAAAGAACAAAACGGGCTAGGCTAACAAAATAACCGCGTCTTGCTGTTAATGTGATTTAATAGAGGTTGCTGGGCTAACCCCATCCCTTACCCTTGAAGACATAAGGGGAAGGAACAAGAGACTTGGTTTGTCGACAAAACATCATATCGGATAGCTTGAGCCCATTTGACTTATGCATGTGACTAGATGAGCAAGATCCCAGGCAGCGTAAGCCGCTGACGACGGCAGTGACGCAAGGCGTCGCTGGTTGGGATCGTGTTGTGTGTGAGGATTTCAGAGGTTGGGATTTCTGAGGATATGATTTAACGATGACCAACATTTACGCCAGACGTAAAAAAGCCCTGACAGGATAACCTATCAGGGCTTCTTAATTAGATCTTGATAACGACCTACTCTCACATGCTTTCCTTTCATCATAAGGCCCACACTACCATCGGCAGTGGCGAGCGCCTGCGGCGGATAAAGAGTCACTTCTGAGTTCGCGGTGTCATCAGGTGGTTCAACCATACGGTCTCGGGAAGTGTGTCATTCTTGTTTTGCATTTGTGCTGACGCGTCGAGCTGGCGAGACAGGCGCAAGCAAATGGAAGCACAAGAAACGACTTCTTGTTGGAGGGCTAGAGCCCGATTTGTGATTTTTCTCACTTATTTCAGACGTAAAAAAGCCCTGACAGGATAACCTATCAGGGCTTCTTAATTTAAAGCTTGACGACGACCTACTCTCACATGGGATCCCCCACACTACCATCGGCGATGGCGCTTTTCACTTCTGAG
>NZ_JBHZSP010000010.1:0-189248 GCF_043643765.1 Marinomonas posidonica
GTTTAAATTCTCTGTGATATTTGGACATAAAAAGACCCCCAGTAATTGGAATGTCCAACTATTGGGGGTCAGTTCATAATGATTACCGCCTTTTTTTGCTAAAAATCAATAAACAGAAACCACAAAATCTGAAAGGTATTCATGTAAAGCGTTTAATCGCAGACATAACGTCAATCATGGATGAATATCCATCATTAATATCTTCCCAAAATACAGACTTACAATATCCGCTGCGTACTCTTTTGATAACCTTGTCTAGATAAACGCCAAACAATACCTACTGAAAGTAATACGGCATGGAAACCTACTAACAATAAATAAGCGTCACCAAACCGTGTATCCGTAGCGACTAAACTCGAACTTAAAAAGGAAGCGTTGATAATATTAATACCGAAGGTAATTGCAGATATGGTGGGGTGGGAGCGAAACGCCATCACAGCCATTAAGCTACTTAATATCGCGATGAAAATGCCACCCATTGGTAAAAAGATGGAAAATGTTCCAGAAACCAGTGCCAAAATAGATAAAGTACTCATAGTGATCCGTCCCTATATCTTACTTCTACTGCTAATTATATTAATGTTTGTACTTAATATTCTTAATCTAGATCATTTAATTTGCCTGTAATACTTGATTATCAGACGCTTAAAAATCTCTTAATTAAAAACTGTTCAAAATTAATACAATTTATACTACTGCGATGAATTCACATTTGCAACTTTAATTCATATTTAGTTTTTTAAAGCAATATCTAGATACATTTCATTACGATATTTTTAACAACCTCTCACCTCCTCTATTCAACTCAACCGACAAAGACACTCGTTTGATTTTGTTATCGGGAAGAGACATCCATATTCTCTTCCCAACAAACTTGGATGAAATTTATAACGCGCTTAACGCTGTAACCAATGCCTGCATTTCTTCATCAGTGCCAATCGTAATGCGCAAATAATTTCCAATACGAGGCTTGTTACCAAAATAACGCACCAATATGCCTTGTTCTTTCAGTTTTAAATACACCTCTTCCGCCGACTTTTCTGGATGAGTCGCAAACACAAAGTTGGTCGCTGAAGGCAATAATTCATAACCCAACTGAGTAAGAGCTTTCACCGTGGTTTCACGAGTGGCGATGGTTTTATCACAAATATTCTTTAGATAGGTTTCATCTTCTACCGCAGCCGTCGCTCCGGCTAGCGCAATGCGATCAATTGGGTAGGAGTTAAATGAATTTTTTAAACGCTCCAAGCCTTCGATTAAATCTGGGTGACCAAAAGCGTAGCCAACTCGGATACCCGCTAAAGCACGTGACTTCGACAAAGTTTGCACAACCAATAAATTCGGGTATTGATTGACCAAGGCCACCGCACTCTGTGCACCAAAGTCCACATACGCTTCGTCCACCAGTACCACTACATCTGGGTTAGATTGCAAAATGGTTTCGATATCAGTAAGCGGTAACGCTTTTCCAGTTGGCGCATTAGGGTTGGTGACAACCACACCGGATACATCTAAATGCTGATAGTCCTCAGCAGCAATATCAAATTCACCGGTCAAAGGAATTAGTTTAGGCGTAATCCCGTAAAGACCAGCGTACACCTTATAAAAGCTGTAAGTGATGTCTGCAAAGGCCAAAGGTTTACCATTGGTAAAATAGCCCATGAAAGCCAACGCCAACACTTCATCAGAGCCATTGCCGACAAACACCTGATGAGTATTCAATTGATATTGACTGGCCAAAGCCGTTTTTAGCACCATGGCATTGGGGTCAGGGTACAAGCGCAGACTTTCCGATACCTCTGCTGCCATCGCCTGTAATGCCTTTGGAGAAGGTGAATAAGGACTCTCATTGGTATTGAGCTTAATGTATTGTTTGTCTTGAGGCTGCTCACCTGGCACATAAGGATCAAGTGATGCGATTTTATCGGTCCAAAAACGACTCATGGAATGCTCCGTGGTACTTCATTCAAAAATAGAGTGTAAAAACAAAATAAGGCCTCAATTGAGGCCTTATACACAAAATAATTTATCAGTGACTATATCCGGCCTAGGATCAGTCCTGAGGCTTCATATGAGGGAACAAAAGCACATCGCGAATCGAAGGTGCATCAGTGAACAGCATCACCAAACGGTCAATACCAATCCCCTCACCTGCGGTTGGCGGCAAGCCGTATTCCAATGCGTTAATGTAATCGGCGTCATAATGCATGGCTTCGTCATCGCCCGCATCTTTTTCCGCCACTTGACGCTTGAAACGTTCCGCTTGGTCTTCTGGATCATTTAACTCCGAGAAACCGTTTGCAATTTCACGACCACCAACAAAGAACTCAAAACGATCAGTAATAAAATCATTCTCGTCATTACGACGTGCCAAAGGTGATACTTCAGCAGGATACTCGGTGATGAAAGTCGGTTGATCTAACTTATGTTCAGCCGTTTCTTCAAAGATTTCAGTCCAAAGCTTGCCCAAGCCCCAAATTGGCTTAACATCGATTTTCAGCTTCTTCGCTACTTCGGTGGCTTTTTCTAGGGTGCTAAGGTCATCTTCCGTCAAATCTGGGTTGTAATGTAAGATGGACTCCAACATCGTCATGCGAACAAAGGGCGCACCAAAGTCATATTCAGAACCCTGGTAAGTGACCGTTGTGGTGTTCAATACCTTCTCAGCCACATCACGTAACATGGCTTCAGTTAGATCCATCAGATCTTTGTAATCTGCGTAAGCTTGGTAGAACTCGATCATAGTGAATTCTGGGTTGTGTCGAGTCGATGTCCCTTCATTACGGAAGTTACGGTTGATCTCGAAAACGCGCTCAAAACCACCAACAACCAAGCGTTTCAAGTAAAGCTCTGGTGCGATACGCAAATACATGCTCATGTCCATGGCATTGTGATGTGTCACAAAAGGACGTGCTGTAGCGCCACCTGGAATGGTCTGCAACATAGGCGTTTCAACTTCCATGAAACGACGATCTTCTAGGAAACGGCGAATAGTAGAAATGATTTTAGAACGAATCTGGAAAGTATCACGAGACTCTTCATTCACAATCAAATCCACGTAACGCTGACGGTAACGCATTTCCATGTCTGACAAACCATGGTGCTTATCAGGAAGTGGACGCAAGGATTTAGTCAATAATTGCGCTTCTTGCATATCAATGTACAAGTCACCTTTACCAGACTTATGCACTGGCCCCGTCACGCCAATGATGTCACCCAAATCCCATGTTTTTTGCTCAGCCAATAGCTCAGGACTAAGCGCCTTACGATTAATGTAAGCTTGAATCTGGCCCGACATGTCTTGTAGCAACATAAAAGCACCACGGTTACGTACGATACGTCCCGCAATACTCACTTTGTGATCTTTCTCTTCCAGTTCCGCTTTTTCTAACTCACCAAATTCGGCTTGTAAATCCGCAGCATAGGCATCACGACGGAATTGATTTGGAAAAGCATTACGCTGTTCACGAATCGCCGCTAATTTGCCACGACGCTCCGCCACAAGACGGTTATCTTCTGATTGTAAACTTGTTTCTGTGTAGTCGTTTGCCATGATATTGGTATCTACTCTTTAATCTTTTCTAAAATAAGGAATGGCGCTTTACAGGCCTTGTTTTAAACTTGCGACGATAAATTGATCTAAATTACCATCCAACACCGCTCCTGTATTGGAGCTTTCCACGCCAGTCCGCAAATCTTTGATACGAGAAGAGTCCAATACGTAAGAACGAATCTGACTCCCCCAACCAATGTCCGACTTGCTGTCTTCCACGGCTTGCGCCGCTTCTGTTCGCTTCATCATTTCCAATTCATACAACTTAGCACGCAGCTGTTTCATCGCAAAATCACGGTTAGCGTGCTGTGAACGCTGGTTTTGACATTGCACGACGATGCCACTCGGTATGTGCGTAATACGCACCGCAGAGTCTGTTGTATTAACGTGTTGTCCACCTGCTCCCGAAGAGCGATACGTATCAGTACGCAAGTCAGCAGGATTAATATCAATTTCAACATTGTCATCAATTTCAGGGGACACAAATACGGATGCAAACGAAGTATGACGACGATTACCTGAGTCAAATGGTGACTTACGCACCAGACGGTGCACACCTGTTTCGGTTCTCAACCAACCAAACGCATACTCACCTTCAAAACGAATGGTCGCCGATTTAATACCAGCCACTTCTCCAGCAGATACTTCCACCAAATCGACTTTAAAGCCCTTATCCTCACCCCAACGCAAATACATGCGCAACAGAATATTGGCCCAGTCTTGCGCCTCGGTACCTCCTGAGCCCGACTGAATGTCTAGGAAAGCACTGTTTTCGTCCATCTCTTTCGAGAACATGCGACGGAATTCCAGTTTAGCCAGCAAGGCTTCCAACTCATCAAGTTCCAGCTGAACCGCTTCGACTGAGTCTTCATCGTTTTCTTCAACGGCGATATCAAGCAACTCTTTAGCATCAGCAAGACCGTTATCCATACCATCTAAGGTATCAACAACCGC
The DNA here is from genome assembly GCF_043643765.1 of Marinomonas posidonica. GTDB lineage: Bacteria > Pseudomonadota > Gammaproteobacteria > Pseudomonadales > Marinomonadaceae > Marinomonas > Marinomonas posidonica_A. The sequence continues at coordinate 4,508 of NZ_JBHZSP010000010.1, forward strand.
TTCGAGCGCGGAACGCTCTTTACCTAGTTTTTGAGCATAATCTGGATCGTTCCAGACATTAGAATCTTCTAATTCTCGGTTTACTTCTTCTAAACGTTCTTTCTTTGCATCGTAGTCAAAGATACCCCCGAAGGGTAAGAGCACGTTCGGATAGATCTTTTATTTGCGAAAGTATCGGGTTTATTTCCATATTGGCGTCAATTTGCTATAAACAGTGTGGATAAAATTAATTCGGAATTGTAACGAATTTACTCGCAGCATAAAATGCCATTCGCTACTCAATGATGGAAAAACTGACCATTTTTTGTGGGCCTTGCTATCAAATGGAGTCTATATGGATAAGCCAACGGTTTCAGTCGCCATACTGGGACAAACTTACAACATACATTGTCCGAAAGGGCACGAAGCGGAATTGAAAGAATCCGCGGAATATTTGGATACTCAAATGCGTGAGATCAAAGCCAGCGGAAAAATCGTCGGACTTGAAAAAATTGCTGTGCTTGCGGCATTGAATATTACTCACGATATGCTATCTGGGCGAAAATTTGCTCGCTCCAATGAGCAACAACTGCGAGAGTTGACCTCTCAGCTAGATGCGGCACTGGCACACGAAACAAAATTGGTTAACGAATAAACACAGATCTGTTCAATCCGTACACGATTCAACAAGGCGCAAGGGATAAAAACGAATTTTCTTCATACAGGGAAGGAAATGAACAAGCTTCGTCCGTGATTTTTAGCCGCAGTTACTCTATACTTCACTCGTTTCCTGGGTTGTACGTAGCGGCTTAACGCCCTTGAGCCTATGAGTAATACCCCGGAAAAGGCCTGTTGGTTTGGTGTGCATGTCCGTGCGTCGGAAAGCCTAAAGAGTCACAGCTTTTTCCACCTTGAACCACTGGGTTCAAGGCCAATAGTCGAAACGGCAACTTGGGAAACCCTTTTCATGATACAGCCTCTTCTCGATCGTCACAGTCTACGTAAAACCTTACGTCACGCCAGACGTCAACTGACAGAACACGAACAACTACAAGCCGCTAATCAACTGCTTGAGCAAGCGCTTCACTCTCGATGGTTAGATAAAGTAGAACATGTTGCTTTGTATCTAGCGAACGACGGTGAAATATCCCCACACCTCATCCGCGAATATTGCTGGCAACACAAGATCAAAACTTACTTACCGGTTGTGAAAGGCGAAATATTACGCTTTGCGCATTATGACCAAACAACACAATGGCATAACAATCGATTTGGCATTGCCGAACCTGTGACTGAGACATACCAAGCCCATGACGCTCTCGACATTGTCTTTATGCCACTGGTTGGTTTTGACCAATATGGCGGGCGATTAGGGATGGGAGGAGGCTTCTATGACAAGAGTTTTGCCAGCAAGAGCATTGAGCAAAAACCATTATTAATTGGTTTAGCCCATGATTGTCAGCAAGTTGAACGATTACCCATCGAACCTTGGGATGTTCCATTGCAAGCTATACTCAGCCCAAAGCAGTGTATCGACATCAATCTGACGACAAAAGTTAGTACATAAAGCTGTAACCGATGGAGAAATAAAAGCCACTATCGCCGTCATCGTTCTCTGGTGAATAGGCCACATCAATGTCCAATCGACGAGACAAGGTCAAGCCGGCAGTGTAGTAACTCATCTCATTACCAGACATGTTCTTGCGAACACCCGCTCTCATCCCGATGGAGAAAAAATCATCACTGTAATGAGAGATGGAAACCGCAGCCCATTGGTATTGATCGCCTAACGGATCTTTAATCGAATTGGCATCAAAAGAGCCAGCAATGGAAAAATTTTGATCTTTACTCTTCAACGCCATACTTAGATTAAGTTGGGCTTTCATCTTATATTTTTCTTTAAGAGAAATTTTACCTGAATCCGCAAAACCAATGGCCGCATTACAGGCTGATAGATCAGCACCGGACAAACCGGTACAGCGCCCAATCACCTTATAATCAAATTCGGGTTCATTCACATTGGACAAGGTGGCCCCCAACTGTAAGTAACGCGCTGCAATGATGGCCCCCAAATCAAGCGAGATCCCATCTGAGCGATCTTCTCGGCTAATAAAGAAATCCCCATAAGAGACATCAGAATCACCATCTTCATTCAACACCGTTAATTTTTGATCCATGGCCAATTTATGAAAGTTCAATCGTCCACCTAATAACAAAGCACTGCCAGTGGTACGTGAATACATTTCGCTGTAGCCAATACTGAATTTATAATTAGAGACTCTTTTCAAGTAAAGTGAGGTATCCGTTTCAAGCTCGATGGCCGCCAAATCAACATTTTGCAAATCGTTTTCATCAGAAATATTACGCAGATCATCCAAACCGTTTAGCGAAAAACTGTCCGATAATATTTGTGCCCTACCCACTAAGGAAGCACTGGCGTCGATCATAAAGACACCACGTCGACGGGTTTTGTATATGATGGGAAGAAACGGCCCTTGCACAGTCGTCGCGAACTTAAGGTAGGTTGTGTCCGCAATCGCAGCTACATCGTCGCTCACGTCTGCCAAACTGTCTTCAATGGTATCCACAGCCGCATTGATTTCTTGAACGATATACGCGTTCGCTGCCGCTTCTTTATCGGCATTACTGCCAGATGTATTGTTATAAACATTAGTCGCGCCATTCTCGATGGCTTGCAAATCCAAAGACGACAGGTAATCCGTATCGACACTGGCTTCCAGCGAATCGACCTTATCATTGATGGTCCCGACGCCGCCCCCTTCAACACCAATGCCTATTGGTCCCACAAAGCCAATACGAAAGCCTTGTAAATTCGCCATTAAATAAGACGCCGCTGGATTTCCCATGGCAGTCGACAAGGCATGACGGTTTCCGTAACTGCCCAATACGGTACTGGAACCGATTGGCTGATAGGTATACATGGCTGCCATCACCGATGAACTAACAAGGTATAAACAAGCAATGGCAAAATACTTTTTCATGACGGAGCAAAATCCCTAAACAACCCAGTAAATAACTCAGCAAACAATGACCAACAAAAAAGCCGAGGACAGTTATGTCATCGGCTTTATTTGCAAAATCTTTACTGTTTAGAAAGCGGTATCATAACCTAACGCAAAATACACACTACGTGGCATTTCGTCACCATCTTCGTCTTCCACTGTGTCTAATGCCACAGCAACGTCTAAATTTAGACGTTTTAAGATCGTCAAACCGAAACTACCATAACTTAGCTCCGTACCCGCCATATTCTGACGGTAACCCACTCGTAGACCTGGTAAGAAGTGAGAATCGCCATAGTAAGACAAAGAAGCCGCTGCCCACTGGTATTCGTCACCCACCGCATCTTCAACAGGGTTCGTGTCGTATGACATACCCAATGTAAACTGCTTACCAGCCGTTGATACAGCAAGGTCTACTGTGGTTTGCATTTCCATTACATATTTACTACCAGTGGTATCAAGCTTGCCTGCATTCTGCAAACTTTGGGCTGCATCACAACTTTCTGATCCACAAGCAGTATCAATTGCAACACCATCAAACTCTGGCTCATTGATGTTCGCAAAAGTCACACCAACTTGATAATTATTCGACACCCAAACCATGCCTAAATCAATGCCAACACCAGTAGAGTCAATGGCATCCTCATCTATTGCATCTGAAATAGCATCATCAGCATCAGTTGAGTCATCTTCCAATGAAACAAGTGCACGCCCCATAGAAATATTATGCATAGTCGCTTTCAAACCACCGACTAACATGCCGTGAGAGTTTTCCCACATAGATTGGCTATAGCCCAATCCAAGAGCAAGATCCACAGCAGTTTGAGCCTGGAATGATGCATCAGTCGTTAATTCACCAGTACCACCATCCACAGACACATTACTAGATAATACATTTGCTTTTGCAACAGTAGAGATACTAGCATCCAACATGAAGGCGCCATTGTTGTCTGTTTTATAAATAACTGGCATTAAAGGCACTTGCAAACCTACAGATGTCTTAACATAAGCAGTATCACCTACTTCATTTAAGATATTTTCAACTCTTGTTACATCTCCTGCAGCTGTCCCCGCAGTTGAATTATCAATAATATCTTCGACCTCTTCCATTCGATCACCCAGATCGCTGACGTCACCCATTTCAATGCCAACACTCAATGGGCCTAGGATACCAAAACGAAAATTGTCATCATCTTGTTCATTGACCATCAAAAATGGTGCCGCTGGGTTGCCTAGCGCAGTAGCAAGCGCTCGCTTATTCGGAGAGCTACTTAGGGTAAAACTGGAACCAATGGGTTGGTTAACTGGCATGGCTGCCATAGCGGCAGTGCTTAGTAAGCTCGTGGAAAGAACAAGAAGCTTTTTCATAATCGAATCCTTCAAAAATCAAACAAGTGATACAAACTAGATACACATTAGTAAGAAAATATTACATTTGGAGGAAATGTAAACCCATAACTTACACATTCTATACAAAAAGAGCAGATTTTGAGTAAATTCACCAAGAATTGTATATAAGTTATACGGCTTGAGACCCCTCGTTTCAAAATCGAGAGCAATCATGAAAGAAATTCGCTTTGTTCAATGAAAAGCCTCCGTCAAAAAGTCTATCGAATTGAGACGGCACAGTACTGTAAAAAATGAACAGAGAAAAACCTTAACGTCCAGCCCTTCGACCAAACGTTAAGGTTTAAAAAGGGAATTTAGAGGTGATCTAAGGTTAATTGATGACGCAATTTTTCCAAATCTTCGGGCGTATCCACACCATGAGAGGGCAAACTGTCCGCCACAGCAACTTGCACCTTGATACCCTGATGTAAGAAACGTAGCTGTTCCAATTTTTCCCAACGTTCAAGTGGTGACATGGGCAATTCAGCGTATTTATTCAATAAGCTCGCCCGATAGACGTATAAACCAATATGACGTAAAACAGGCAAATCGATAGGCAAATAGCCACTTGGCTCTTGCGCACTCGCCAAGCCATCTCGGTCCCAAGGGATCGGGGCGCGACTAAAATACAAGGCTCGCTGCCGCTCATCACACACCACTTTCACCACGTTTGGATTAAGATAATCCTGCTTATCATCAATGGCGCACGCTACGGTTGCCATTTCAGCTTCAGCGTCTTGGTACAAGGCTTTTACCGTGGCATGAATCAAAGCGACGGGGAGGAAAGGCTCATCTCCCTGTACATTGACAATGATTTCCTCACCAGACCAAGCCATTTTTTCAGCCACTTCCGCCAAGCGCTCTGTACCATTCTCATGGTCATCACGAGTCATTACGACGTTCGCCCCGAACCGCTCTGCGGCACGATAAATTTCGTTATGATCGGTTGCCACAGTCACAGACTGAGCGCCCGCTTGCCGTGACAATTCATGCACCCATTGCAATACAGGTTTGCCACCAAGATCTGCCATCAGCTTTTGCGGAAAACGCTGAGAAGCATAGCGGGCCGGAATCACAATATGAAAAGCAGGTAACTGTGTGTGTAACGTAGAATCAGACATGACGTTCAAACTCCGGTTGCTTTGCTAATTCGTAGGCTTCTTCTAGTGGCATACGGGACGCTAGAATCAAATCCGCCACCTCTCTTGCTACGCCCTGTCCAGCCGATTTGGATAATATCAACGGACAATGACGTAATAACAGAGTATGCGCATCAGCAGGACACATGGCCAAACCAACACTCGGCATCACCTGTAAATCAATCACATCGTCTCCTACATAAGCCACTTGAGATGCTGACACTTGTAACCTTGCGGTTAAATCAACAAAAGCCTCTGCCTTGTTATGACAACCTGGATAGAAATACTCAACGTTCAAGTCTGTCATGCGTTGACGCAAGGCTGGAGAGTCTTTGGCCGTGATCACCGCAACGGTCACACCCCACTTAGGCAGGAGTTTCATCGCGACGCCATCTTTGACGTTAAAACGCTTAATCGTTTCGCCTTGCTCTGTGTAAAGCAAGCCACCGTCAGTCAAGACACCATCCACGTCGAATACCACCAGCTTTAAACTCTGCAATTGCTGCAATAATTCTGGTTGTTCAGATATCACGGAATAAGAAGCAAGAAACGCAGCATCCATGGCTTAAGCTCTCGTATCCAATTCATCAAATGTTTTCACCAGCTCATCAAGCTGTTTCATCTGCTTTAAGAAAGGCGCTAATTTGCCTAGCGGTAACGCACAAGGACCATCGCATTTAGCCGAATCCGGTGTCGGGTGAGTTTCTAAGAACAAGCTCGACAAGCCAAGCGACATACCTGCTCGGGCCAATTCTGTTACCTGTGCTCGACGACCATCTGCTGAATCTTCACGACCACCAGGACGTTGTAGAGAATGAGTGACATCAAACATCACTGGGTAAGCGAATTTCTTCATTTCACCAAAACCCAACATGTCTACAACAAGGTTGTTGTAACCCATCATAGTGCCACGCTCACACAACATAAGTTGATCATTACCGGCTTCTTCACACTTTTTCAGAATGTGTTTCATTTCATGAGGTGCTAAGAACTGCGCCTTCTTAATGTTGATCACAGCCCCGGTTTGCGCCATGGCGACAACTAGATCTGTTTGACGGGAAAGAAAGGCTGGCAACTGAATCACATCCGCCACTTCGGCCACAGGCGCACACTGATACGCTTCATGTACATCGGTGATCACTGGCACATTAAAGGTCTCTTTGATTTCTTGTAAAATCTTCAGACCTTCTTCCATGCCTGGACCACGAAAAGAGTTAATAGAAGAACGGTTTGCTTTGTCAAACGACCCTTTAAACACATAAGGAATACCCAGTGCTTCTGTTACTTTGACATGTTCCTCAGCAACTTGCATCGCCAAATCACGAGATTCCAGGACATTGACACCACTGAACAGCACAAATGGTAAGTGATTCGCGACTTCAACCTGTTGACCAATTTTGATGATTTTTGATTCTTGAGACATACTAACTCCTGTTAAATTCTACTTCGTCACTCGCTATCAGCGATCGTAAATTTCTAAAATACCGGATACTTTTCGGTCATCATTCAGCACCACCAAAAGGGTGATTTTGTCTCTTAGCATTTGCTCTTCCGCTTCGACGATCATCACATTTTCATTGATGGTCTTAGGGTTTACGGTCATAAGATCGGCAATGCTTTTATTCATCATGCCGTCACTGTCTTTTAACATGGCACGGCGTAAATCACCGTCGGTAAAAATCCCCAGTAACGTATCTTTCTCTTGTACCAACACCACCCCTTTACGACCTTGGGTCATGACCGTGATGGCGTCTTTCAAATTGCTATTCGGAGAGCAAACAGGCAAGTCTTGTTTGTGCATGATGTCTTTTACTCTGGTCAGCAATTTACGACCTAGACTGCCGCCGGGATGAAAACGGGCGAAATCTTGCGGCTGAAAAGCGCGACACTCCATCAAGGCTACGGCCAAAGCATCGCCCATCGCGGTCGTCATAGTCGTAGAAGTGGTTGGCGCTAAATTATTCGGGCAGGTTTCACGGTCAACCGAAATATCTAAAACACAATCGCAATGCTTGGCCAAGGTGGAATCCATGTTGCCCACCAAAGCAATACTTGGATTACCAAAGCTCTGTAAAGAAGGAAGTAATCGCATAAGCTCTTCGGTTTCACCGGAATAACTGATCAATATCAGTGTATCTTCCGCTTGAATCATCCCTAAGTCACCATGAAAGGCTTCGCCTGGGTGCAAAAAGAAACTGGGGGTGCCTGTTGACGCTAAGGTTGCGGCAATTTTTTTACCAATCAGTCCCGATTTCCCCATACCACAGATAATGGTTCGACCTTTGCTGTCTAATATCATTCGCACGGCTTTGGCAAATTCATCCGTCACTTGACTGGCAAGATTGGCAAGGGCTTGCGCTTGCGTTGAAAGGGTTCGCTGAGCACTGGCGATCAATGCATCCGTATCCGTATTCGAAGACGTTGGGGCACTCATATTTTCTCTCTGTTTAATTAGACGGCTAAAAAAGTGGTCTCATTATACAGAGTGGGAGGAAGGTCGCATACAAAAAGAGTGCTCGACTTGAGCACTCTTTTTTCGAATCATTCTGCGAGATTAGCAGACATTCGTTTAGCCTAAGCAGCTCAGGAATTGACCGCTTAGAGAGTCTAGGAAACGGTAGTAGGCATTCGAATCCAACTTGATGTCGCCACCAAGAGGGTCTAGTGGCGCGGTATTAACACTTGATCCGTCTAGCAAAGCTTTAACGATCGCTGGGCTAAATTGAGGCTCACTGAACACACACTGGACATGATTTTCTTCAATTTCATGGCGCAGTTCGGCCACTTTTTTCGCCCCAGGCTTACGTTCAGGACTGACTGTAATTTCCCCAGCATGTTGCAAACCATAATGTCTTTCAAAGTAGCTGTAGCCATCATGAAAAACAATGTATGGAACCGTGTTAACTTTATTCAGCGCGGCACGAATTTGCGCATCTTTTGCGGTCAAGCCCTGCTCGAAATTTGCCAAATTAGTTTGATAATATGCTGCATTTTTAGCATCAATTTCAGATAAACGCTTAGTCACCGCTTGTGCCAATACTTTGGCATTCTCTGGTGACAACCAAACATGCGGATCAACACCACTGTGGTCATGCCCCTCATGTCCTTCATGATGTTCGTCATGATCATGGCCTTCGTGTTCATCATGATCGTCGTGATGCTTATCATGATCGTGGCCTTCATGATCTTCATGCTTATCATGATCGTGGCCTTCGTGTTCATCATGATCGTCGTGATGCTTGTCATGATCGTGGCCTTCATGATCTTCGTGTTCATCGTGGTCTTCATGACCCTCTGCGAAGTTATGCAGATTCATACCGTTTAACGCTAACCACTCAATAGAGGAATCTTCTTTACCCGCATTTTCTAGTGGTTTCTCTAAGAAACGTTCTAATGACTCCCCCACCCAAACAACGGTATCCGCGTTGGCAATTTTTCTTAAATCTGAAGGACGCAAAGCAAAATCATGGGGTGATGCCGAATTGGACACAATTTGTTCAATGTCGGCTCGGTCCCCAGTAATGGCTGCGACCACCATAGAGACAGGTTTTATACTGGTGACAATAACCGGTTTCGCTAACGCCAACGGCGATAGAGCCGTCACACCCAAAGTCAGTAAAAGCTTATTCATTCGTTAGACACCTCAAATAACGTTATAACGTAACAATACGATATTCGGTAACGGTATTCAAGATACATTCTCAGCTTATTGAAAATTAAACGCAGACATAGGCTTTGCACGCACCACCAAGCCAGCACGCTGACCAACAGGTAATTTGCTATTTGGAAACACAATGGCGTCCCCCGTTTGCTTAATGATGTAGCACTGCTCAATGGATTCAGCCAAACAAAAATCTTGCCTAAAAGAGGTGAAGTTTTCTAGATCGTCCGCAATATTTAACTGATAGCTTTCATGATCTTTGGTTAAACTGTCGACCACTTCGTATAAACTCAAGTCTGAAACTCGATCTTGAATCAGCTCTCCTTTAACCAACAGCTCAGTCAAAGCTCGCTTCATCTGCAAAAAGGACGACAAATCATTTTCACCGAATGCTTTCACCTTCCCCAATTCAATAGTGAAAGCCTGAGCATCATGTTGCGCAAAACTGTGGTAGGAAAAAGTACTTGTTGGCTGATGCGAAAACAATACAGCCTCAATACCGCAAGCCGCCAAAAAAGCCAACTGGCGTTGCTGATATATTGTCTTTGGTACGAAGGGATGAACGGCAAACTTTTCATGAACTGAACCACGTATGGCAGTATGTAGATCATAATGTAATTTTTGCGAATCAACCGCTTCAGGTGCATCAAAGAACGCCTTAACCGATAACTCTAACTGTTGCGCCCGTTGCGCTTCGTAACCTTGTTGTGATTGCCATGAGCCACAGAACAGACGATTTAGATTTACATCGCAGAAACGTTGAGCCTGTATGACCGCTCGAGGGTTACCAATGATGAACAACAAACGTACGCCTAACACCAAATCCCCCGCCAAAATAGATTTAATGATACCGTTCGCTAATTCAATCGGTCCCGTTTCATTGCCATGAATACCAACGGATAAGACCAAACTGACATTGCTGCGCTTTACCTCTGGTTCCAAGGATAAGATGCCCACCCCTTCAACACGAGCACGCCCAGAGGGAAAAGTAAAATCCAAAACACCATTTTGCTCAGGATACCGTAAGGTATGAGCCAGAAAATCATCGTTCACTATCATACTAGTTCCATTATATTGGTCTTCATAATCTCTCTTTTCCGGCACGGGCAACTCACTCTCCCATGCGCAATGCACATGATACGGTCAAACGCGAAAGACGCGCATAGCATGCCCGTTTTAGCCGAAAATACATAAAATTAGGTCGCTTTTATTAAACATGGCTGCCATAAAGTCCATTTCAACACCATTGAACCAAGGCTAAGGCTTTTCTTTCCAGACAAATGCCGATACCCTTTCGCTTTCTATTCGTTCCGCCAATCAATGAGTATTTTATGTCAGAGAATGACGAAGTCATTATTTTAGTCGACCAACACAATCAAATCATTGGCGACGTGCCTCGCCGACTCATGAACTTTGGCGAAGATCATCATCGAGTCACTTACATCTTAGTATTCACTGAAAGTGGTAATTTGCTGGTCCAAAAACGCACTGATGACAAAGCCTTTTGCCCCAGTTTTTATGGCGTAACCACTGGCGGTGTGGTCGCCAAAGGTGAGTCCTATATTGAATCAGCTCATCGTGAATTAGAGGAAGAGTTAGGCTTTGATGCACCATTGCAAAGCCATGGTGTTTTTTTCACTCAAGGAAAAGGCTTCAAAATCTGGGGAAAGATCTATACTTGTCACTATCAACCCGAAACACATGGCCCGTTAACATTACAACCAAAAGAAGTCGCTTCGGTTCATGAAATGAGCATTCAGACCATATTAGATAACCCTAATCATTTGGATTTTACACCGGATTCTTTCGATGCATTACGACATTACGCCAACAAACTTACCAGCGCCCAACCGGATGACCCAATTTAACCTTAACCTCATTCGCTTCTTGGTCATTCTTCTTGCCATGTTCTGCAGTACCCTCAGTTTTACCAAGGAGCGCTGGCAAGACGATTATTACATTGAAGAAAGCTTCATTAAAATTGCCCTACAAAGAGAATACAAAGAAACCAACTACCCTAAGATTATTCGTTGGAAAAAACCAATCCGCCTGTATTTTGAAAGTGATGCGGGGGACGCTCATTTACAAAAAGAATTGTTAAGCGTACACGCTCAACATCTAGCTCGTATTACTGGCCTATCCATCGATTTCACCCAACAAGCATCAGACGCTAATATTTTTGTTATTTTTACCAACTATGCCCAACTTGAAAATAAAGTAAGACAATACATTGGTGACCCAGAGAATATTCGTGCGGCACTGGATGAAGCCATCTGTCTTGGCAATTTTCGCCGTAATGGTCGTTATGAAATAACCCGTGGCGCGATTATAATTCCGGTTGATTATGCTCGTCGTAAAGCGCGCTTTTTAGATTGTATTGTCGAAGAAATCACTCAGTTACTAGGTTTGCCTAACGATTCGAATGATGTCTTCCCTTCCGTTTTTAACGATGTCAGCGTGGACACCTATTTAAGCCCTCTCGATTATATTTTATTAAAAGCCTTGTACTCTCAACACATTAAACCTGGTATGAACGTCACGCAAACTCGGGCATTTTTCCCAGATGTGCTGAGAGAGTTACATGCAAATGGCGACATAGCCAATGCAGCCGAGCGTGTTCAGCAATACAGCTTAAAACGCTACCTTGGGGATTAAGTCATTTAGCAGACCATAGCCATTATCAAACCCTGCTATAAATCAATATTATTGGTCTTTTTCTCAAAAGCCTTTATAAATTCTACTTATTCACTCTGCATTCCTGATCAATTTAGGTAAAATGCCCCCATTCAAATTTCACACTGGAGAGCTTAATGTTTCCTGAACTCAAAAATGACCGCTTCCTGCGCGCCCTACTCAAACAGCCAGTGGACACCACGCCGGTTTGGATGATGAGACAAGCCGGACGCTACTTGCCAGAATACCGAGCAAGCCGAGCCACCGCAGGAGACTTTTTGAGTCTATGTAAGAATGACGCCTTCGCTTGTGAAGTCACTTTACAACCGCTAAAGCGTTATGACTTAGATGCCGCCATTCTGTTTTCAGACATATTAACCATTCCCGACGCTATGGGGCTGGGCCTTTACTTTGAGACCGGCGAAGGACCAAAATTCCAGCATGTTATGCGTACTCAAGCCGACATTGATGCCTTGCCAGTGACAACGGAAGGGGATTTGGATTATGTCATGAAAGCCGTGACCACCATTCGCCACGCACTAAACGGACAAGTCCCTCTGATCGGCTTTTCAGGTAGCCCTTGGACTTTAGCGACTTACATGGTGGAAGGCGGTTCTAGTAAAGACTTCCGTCACATTAAAGCGATGATGTATCAATCGCCAAAGACACTGCACACCTTATTGGATAAGTTGGCCCAATCCGTTACTCACTATCTAAATGGCCAGATCAAAGCAGGCGCGCAAGCAGTACAAATCTTTGACACTTGGGGCGGTGTTCTCAGCGGCCCTATGTATCAGCAGTTCTCTTTGTTGTACATGAAGCAAATCATGGATGGACTCATTCGTGAACATGAAGGTCAGAAAATCCCCGTCATTTTATTTACTAAAAATGGCGGGCAGTGGCTGGAAAATATCGCCGCCACAGGTCCTGATGCCCTAGGGCTAGATTGGACAACAGACATTGGCGAAGCCAGAGCTCGTGTCGGGAATCAAGTCGCTCTTCAAGGTAATATTGACCCATGTGTACTGTATGCAGGTCAAGATGTGATTGAGCGTGAGGTAGAAGCAGTACTGTCCAGCTTTGGACATGGTAGTGGCCATGTATTTAATCTAGGTCACGGTATTCATCAATTTGTGAACCCAGATCACCCTAAATATCTGATCGATGCGGTTCATAATCTTGGTCGCCAGTACCATGAGACCAAATACGATGATCTGGATGCGATGAACGGACTGTAATCTGCTGAAAATATAGGCTATATCCACTGAGATTGTGGCGACTTTGGCAAGAGAGTGTTATTTTTATGCTAATGAACGCTTTATCAGAATGGAGAGAAAATAATGAAATTAATCACAGCCATTGTTAAGCCCTTTAAACTAGACGAAGTTCGCGAGGCGCTTTCTGAAATTGGCATTAACGGCATCACAGTGACCGAAGTAAAAGGATTTGGTCGCCAACGTGGTCATACTGAACTGTACCGCGGAGCCGAATATGTGGTGGACTTTCTACCTAAAGTAAAATTAGAACTGGCAGTAGAAACCGATCAAGTTGAGCGTGCAATCGAAGCCATCCAGAGCAGCGCTAACACAGGTAAAATTGGCGACGGTAAAATCTTCGTCACAGCGTTAGAACAAATCATCCGTATCCGTACTGGTGAGACTGGCGCAGAAGCCATCTAAGGCAAATGCGCATCCGTCTAGTAAATCGCCCGTTTTAGCATTAAAACGGGCTTTTTTTGATCGTCACTTTTTTCAGCGCTTCCAAAGCTGTCGCTTCTTCCTATTATTCGGCGTCACTTCCGTTACCACATTTCCTTGTTTATTACGTTCATCTCTTGGGGTCATGCCAAAAAAGCTCTTGTAGGTAGTACTAAAATGCGGCGCTGAACCAAAGCCGCAATCTTGCCCTATTTCGGTGATCGATTTATCGGTGTTAAGCAGACGTTGTTTTGCTTGCTGAAGCCTTAATTCCAAATAATAGCGCGATGGCACCACTTCTAGATGAGTTTTGAAAAGTCGCTCTAAGTGACGACGCGAAATACCTAAATGATAAGCAATGTCTTCAGAGGACAAAGGCTCCTCAATATTGGCCTCCATTAACTGCACCGCTTCCACTAACTTCGGTTGACCACTACCAATACGTGCCTGCAATGGAATACGTTGTGGATCGTCATGTGCACGAATACGCTCACAGACAAATTGCTCAGAAATATTGCTCGCTAACAACATACCGTGTTGCTTACCAATCAAAAACAACATCATATCCATGGCCGCCGTACCACCACTACACGTATATCGATCTTGATCCACTTCAAACAAGTGATCTGACACTATGGTTTGAGGAAATTCATCTCGCAAATTGGCAATACTCCACCAATGAATGGTTGCTCGGTAGCCATCCAGCAAACCGGTTTTGGCCAAAAGATAGCTTCCTGTGCAGATCCCCCCTAAAGAAATCCCTTTATTGGCTTGCTGCTTAATCCAATTTTCTAAAGTTTTATTTTCGTTTTTTGTCACTGGTGATGCACCACAAACAAAAATCGCGTCCAAACCACTCGGAGCCTCACTTGTTATGTAGTCCGCCAAGCTTATAACCCCTGTATTAGAAGAGACTTCGCGACTTTCATGACTAATTGTACAGAAAGAATATAACTCTTTTCCGGTCACCCAGTTTGCCATATGCAAAGTTTCAATGGCGGACGAAAAACCTAACATAGAATAGTTAGGCAAAAGTAAAAAACCGTATTTTTGTGGCTTTTTACTCGCTTGCATGATTTCTCTTGATGCGAATTCACTCTTGTACAAAATATTATCCTGCGAACTAGGGACTAAAAAGGGGTTTATTTCGTTTAAAATGGATATTAAAGGCTTTTTTCATATTATGACGGAGTTTTACGGACGAGAAAACCGATTATGAAAAAAGAGTGTCGCAATTAGAAAACTAGATAGCTATTAAAGAGGTAAAATTTTCACAATAATCTTTAACAGAGTCCAAAATCAAAACTTTCAATAAGTCACATTTACAACTAGTTTTAAAAAGACCCAACACTCATGAGGGATTGAGTTCACATGACTGACCATAAAAAAAACGAATTGATAGAACGCGTTGAGTTAGAAATTAACGACCATTTTAGTCGTGCCGATGCGAATGATTTAATTCAACTAGCCCACCTATACTTCCAAGATTCTCTAACGGAGGATTTGGCAAACGAAAGCATTGAAAACCTGTACGGCACCATTGTGTGTTTGTGGGACTTCTTAAAACAAAAAACACTACAAAAGCCAAAAGTTCGTGTTTACAATCCAAACTACGAAGAACACAGCTGGCAGTCCACACATACTGTGATCGAAGTATTAACGGAAGACATGCCTTTCCTTGTCTCCTCTTTCAACATGGCGCTGGTTCGTCTTGGCCACACTATTCACCTTACCGCTCATCCTGCCGTACCGGTGGAACGCAATAAAAAAGGTGAATTACAAAGCATAAAACCTGAATCGAAAAACGTTGAAGCTTTAATTCGTTTTGAAATCGACCGTCTGTCCAACACCAATTTATTAGACCAAATTAAAGATGAAATTCTTAAGAGTCTAGCTGACGTTAGTAAAACCGTGGCAGATTGGCCTCAAATGAAAACAAACATGAGCGAAGTCATCCGTGAATCGGAACAACTTTCTCACTTAGAAGGCAATGAAGAACATCAGGAAATCCTCGACTTCCTGCGTTGGGTAGAAAACGATCACTTCACCTTTATCGGCTTCCGTGCCTATGACCTGACTCAAGAAGGCAATGAAACTCACCTGAAACTTGTAGAAGGTTCAGGATTAGGAACCTTCCGTGACATCAATGACAAAAAAGTAAAACGTGACATTGTCTTGCAAGACAATCTAGCCAGCCTAGCCGTCGACAGCAGCAATATTTTAATCTTGACGAAATCGACCGCCATTTCAACGGTACATCGCCCTGTTCACTTAGACTACCTTGGCATTAAGCGTTTTGATAAAAATGGTAAAGTCATTGGCGAATGGCGCTTCTTTGGTTTGTATTCGTCTGCCGCTTACATTGCACGCCTTCAAGACATTCCGCTATTGCGCAAAAAGCTAGATGTGATTGTTGAGAAAGCCAATGTGGATCCGAACAGTCACAAGGGCAAAAACCTAAAACACATTCTAAACAGCTACCCTCGTGATGAAATGCTGCAGGCACCAGTAGAAGAACTGTTCGGTACCATTGAAAGCATTCTTGCTATTCAAGAGCGCCGTCAATTACGTGTTTTCCTACGCAAAGACATTTATGGCCGCTTCCTCAACGCGCTTGTTTATGTACCGAGAGATCGCTACAACACAGAACTGCGCATTAAGATGCAAGACATTTTAATGTCGGCTTGTAATGGCACCAGTTCCGAATTCAATGTGCAGTTCTCTCAGCTCGTATTAGCTCGAGTAAACTTCACTATCCAGATAGCAGATCCGAAACAAAGCCCAACCATAGATGCTGAAGACATCCAACGTAAAATGCAGGATGCCATGAGCTCATGGGAAGACAAGCTCTTATCCGCGCTGCACAAAAGTAACGGTGAAGAAAGCGGCAATCAGCTTTTCAATGAATACGTGCCGTATTTACCCGCCGCTTACCGTGAGGATTTCTCACCAAATGCGGCCGTGCTAGACATTGAACGTCTATCACAATTAGCAGACGAAGGGGATATCTCCACTCACATTTATCGTCAAGTTGGCCAAGCGAAAAACAATTACTTTTTCAAAGTTTATGGTACTGGCACCACCCTTATTCTCTCGGATGTATTGCCTATCCTAGAATGCATGGGCTTACGCGTTCTAGAAGCACGTCCATACGAGCTGGATCAGAACGGTGACGGCACCGCCAATACTTGGGTGGTCGAATTTGCGATTAGCGTTGACGCTGACGTTAACCTAGAGAAAAACACTCAACGCGAAGCATTCCAAGATGCGTTCAACCAGATATTTGTTCGTCGAGTCGAGAATGATCGTTTCAATGCCCTAGTGTTGAATGCGTCTCTTACTTGGCGTCAGGTCACCATGTTGCGTGCCCTTACCAAGTACTTAATGCAATTACAATTGCCTTTCTCAGTGCAATACATGCAACAAACCTTAGAGAAAAACGCTGGCATTGCTCGCCTGTTGGTACAATTGTTCGAACAACGCTTTGACCCTGCACAAACAGCGAAACGTGATGATAAGGTACAAAAACTCTTAGAAAAAATCGATCTAGAGTTGGATCAAGTGGCCAATCTAGATGAAGACCGCATCTTGAAACACTACTTGTCGGTCATTCAAGCCATGCTCAGAACCAACTTCTACCAGCATGATGAACAAGGCCAGATCAAAGATTATGTGTCGTTCAAATTAGACCCATCAAAAATTCCTGCGGTACCACTACCACGTCCAAAGTTCGAGATCTTTGTCTACGCACCTTGGGTGGAAGGGGTTCACATGCGTGGCGGTAAAGTCGCTCGTGGTGGTTTACGTTGGTCTGATCGCATGGAAGATTTCCGTACCGAAGTCTTAGGCTTGGTAAAAGCACAAATGGTGAAAAACGCCGTCATCGTTCCTGCGGGTGCGAAAGGTGGCTTTGTCGCTAAGCAACTAAAGAAAAACGCGTCACGAGAAGACGTTCAAGCCGAAGTCATTCATTGCTACACAACCTTCATCAGTGGTTTGCTCGACATCACGGATAACTTGGTACAGAACCAAGTCGTTCCGCCAACGTCGGTACAACGTTACGACGAGGACGACCCTTACCTAGTGGTGGCGGCTGACAAAGGCACGGCGACTTTCTCCGACCTAGCCAACAGCATCTCAGAGAAATACGGATTCTGGTTAGGCGATGCCTTTGCATCCGGCGGATCAAACGGTTATGACCATAAAAAAATGGGCATCACGGCTCGTGGCGCTTGGGAATCGGTTAAACGTCAATTCAAAGAAATCGGTATCGATTGTCAGACGACAAACTTCACCGCTGTCGGCGTTGGCGACATGGCCGGTGACGTGTTTGGTAATGGTATGCTCTTATCTAAGCACACTTGCTTAGTCGCGGCATTTAACCATCTGCACATCTTTATTGACCCAACGCCCGATGCGGCTAGCTCGTTTGCTGAACGAGATCGCTTGTTCAAGCTACCACGCTCCTCATGGGAAGATTACAATAAAGAACTCATCTCTAAAGGCGGCGGTATCTTTAGTCGAACCGCTAAATCGGTGCCAATCAACGCTGATATTCGTAAAGCCCTTGGCATTGAAGGCAACATCAAGTCCATGGCACCGACGGATCTGATTAATGCCATCTTGAAAGCCCCAGTCGATTTGTTGTGGAACGGCGGAATCGGCACCTATGTCAAAGCCGAATCTGAGTCTCATGCGGATGCGGGTGACAGCGCCAACAATGGCTTACGTGTTAATGGTAAAGAGTTGCGCTGCAAGATTGTTGGTGAAGGCGGTAACTTAGGTTTGACTCAATTGGGTCGTATCGAATTCGCCCAAAATGGCGGTTTAATCAGTACTGATGCCATCGACAACTCAGCAGGTGTTGACAGCTCTGACCATGAAGTTAACATCAAGATTCTACTCAACCGAGTGGTTGAAAATGGCGACATGACAGAGAAGCAGCGAAATACCCTGCTGGCTAAAATGACCGATGAAGTGGGTGATCTAGTATTACGCCACAACCGTGGCCAAAGCCATGTATTGTCTTTGATTAACTCACGTGCACCGGAAAAATTAGCAGATCATTGGCGTTTGATTCAATCCTTGGTACGCGAAGGACGCTTAAACCGTGAAATTGAGTTCCTACCCACCGATGGGCAAATTCGTAAACGCCTTAACAAAGGCCAAGGCTTAACACGCCCAGAAATTTCTGTGTTGTTGGCTTACTCTAAGATCAAACTCTCTGAACAGTTGGTGGAAGACGGTATTGGTGAAGACCCTGATTTGATTACGCAAATTAATCAATACTTCCCACGCGAGCTGACTAAGCGTTTCGGTGATCAAATGGCATCACACCCATTGGCACAAGAAATCATCGCTGGCCACGTGACCAACAATCTAGGCAATCGTATGGGGGCTACTTTCTCCACCTATATGCAGGAAGAAACCAGTGCCTCCGCCTTGAATGTGGTACGTGCTTACATGGCTGCGGAAACCATCTTTGATATTCCGTCTCTGTGGGATGCAATTAATCGCTTAGACTTTGAAGTACCAAACTCCGTATTAAACGGTTTGTTGATCCGTATCCAAGGTCTGCTAGAACGAGCCACTTTGTGGCTATTGCGCAACACTCGCGAAAGTTTGTCGATTCAACGCTTGATCGAAACTTACCAACCGGGCGTTAATGTCATTGCAGCAAACATCCAGGCTATCTTAACGGAATCCAGCCAAGAGCATTTGGCACAAACGAATGAGGCGCTGGTTGCACAAGGTATTCCGCAAGACTTAGCGGACAACTTGTCAGCCCTGCAATACCTCTTCTACGGTTTGGATATTATCCGTGTGGCCAGCAACACTGACAGCGAAGTGTTGGACGTTGCACAAACCTACTTCGCGTTGGAAATGGAGCTAGAACTGCATTGGCTACGTCAGCGCGCAGCACAATTACCAGCCGAAGACATGTGGCAGCGCCGTGCTAAAGCCGGCCTTGGTGATGAAGTCGACAACAGTTTGCGCACCTTAACGCAGGAGGTGATCCAATCGAATGCCGACATCAAAGCACTGGACCAAAGACTGGCCAGCTGGCAAGAAACGAACTTAGACAGTGTCCACCATTATCGAGCCACTTTCAGCGAAATTAAGCTGGAAAGTGAATTATCCTTGGCAATGGTGACTGTTGCTATTCGTGAGTTAAGAAATCTGATATAAACCAATGGGTGGTCGTCAATGCGGCCACCTATTTTTTCATGAGGATATAAACGTGACACAAGAAATAACGAGAGCAACCTTTGATGAAGTCATGGTTCCTAATTACGCACCTTCGGCAATCATTCCAGTGCGTGGTGAAGGCTCTCGCGTATGGGACACAGAAGACAAAGAATACATTGATTTTGCTGGCGGCATTGCCGTCACGGCATTGGGTCATTCCAATCCAACTCTAGTCGACGTCATGCGTGAGCAAGCAGGAAAAATCTGGCACCTTTCCAATGTGATGACAAACGAGCCAGCGTTGCGACTAGCTAAAAAATTGACCGAAAAAACCTTTGCCGATCGCGCTTTCTTCGCTAACAGCGGCGCAGAAGCCAACGAAGCCGCATTTAAACTCGCTCGTCGTTACGCATACGATCATTTCGGTCCTGAAAAGCACGAAATCATTGCGTTTTATAAATCCTTCCATGGCCGTACTTTGTTTACCGTTTCAGTGGGTGGACAAGCGAAATACAAAGAAGGGTTTGAGCCAACACCTGCTGGCATCAAACATTGTGATTACAATAACATTGAACAACTTAAAGCCATCATCAGTGACAAAACCTGTGCAGTTGTTATGGAACCCATTCAAGGCGAAGGCGGTATCATTCCTGCCGATCTTGAATTTGCCAAGCAAGTGCGTGAACTTTGTGATCAGCACAACGCCTTATTAGTTTTTGACGAAGTGCAATCCGGTGTTGGCCGAACAGGTACTCTGTTTGCCTACGAGCAAACAGGTGTCACCCCAGACATCATGACATCCGCAAAGTCTTTAGGTAACGGCTTTCCTGTTGGCGCCATGTTAGCGACCGAGAGCGTTGCAAAAAGCTTTGCATTTGGTACTCACGGCAGCACATATGGCGGTAACCCTATGGCCTGCGCCATTGCAGAAGCGGTTGTCGACATCATCGACACCCCTGAAGTACTTGAAGGTGTGAAAAAACGCCATGAGTTATTTGTGACAGGCTTGAACGCCATTAATCAGAAATACCATATCTTTAAAGAAATACGTGGTATGGGCCTATTAATCGGTGCTGAAGTGGTGGATGAGTACGCAGGTCAAGCAGGCAAATTTGTGACTGCCGCTGCAGAAGAAGGTTTGTTCATGTTAGTTGCGGGTCCTGACGTATTACGATTTGCCCCTTCTCTGATCATTCCAGAGCAAGACATTGCGGAAGGTTTAGCACGTCTAGAGAAAGCCATCGCAACGGTGATTGCACAAACTCAAGCCGCTTAATCAGATAACACACATTAGAGACAACTTAAAATCGGGCCTTGCGCCCGATTTTTTTATGTTAACCCTCTCTGAATGAAACTTTTTAATCGCTAATCAGTCATAATACTAATTAAATCAATGAGTATGATTATCGTCTTTTTTGCAGATTCCTTAGTTCACGATGAATTGTGCTTCTCAACGGACTAGTTTAAGCTCATTTTCGTACATTAGGACTAATTGGGCTAGGATGGCTTCAATACTCACCACAAACATAGAGAAACTAATACGTGTTCCATTCTTTTTTCCCTAACCCTAAGCTGTTCTTTTTAAGTTTTCTTGTTTGGGCGCTTGTCGGTGTCCTTGGCTGGTATTTAGTCATGCAGGACTTAGGAAGCTATTTAAGCTTAGGTAATTTCATCGGCCTAACCTTCCCAGAAACCCTAGCAGCAGGCGCTGATCCGGCGGCTCAAGCTGCTTTCCAAGACGCCTCCCAAAGTGCCGCAACCTTCTGGCTCTACCAATACATGCTCATTTGTTATGGTATTTTTATCGCCGCTTGGATGATATTTGGCGGTAATAAATGGGCAAAATGGTCTGTTCTTGGCTCAGGTGTCATCATTTTTGTGACATGGTTCAGCGTTCAGCTCAATGTCATGTTTAACGAATGGTATGGCAGTTTTTACGACCTTATTCAGAAAGCCCTATCTGCCCCAAACTCCATCACATTAAATGACTATTACTCCCAACTCAGCACCTTTCTAGGATTGGCAGCCGTCTACATCACCATTGTGGTTTTAAAGCATTTTTTCGTTAGCCATTATGTTTTCCGCTGGCGCACTTCAATGACCGAATACTATTCATCAAAATGGCAACAAGTTCGTCATATTGAAGGGGCATCACAACGTATCCAAGAAGACACCATGCGCTTTGCAAGTATTATGGAAGGGCTGGGCGTCAGACTGATTGGTTCGGTGATGACACTGTTGGCTTTCCTGCCCGTTTTATGGGCCTTGTCTGGTCATGTAAAGGAGCTACCGATTCTTGGTGAGGTTTCTCAATCCCTTGTCTTCATCGCCCTCTTTTGGTCTATTATCGGTACCGTTTTACTCGCTCTCGCGGGGATCAAATTGCCTGGACTAGAGTTCAACAACCAAAAAGTGGAAGCCGCATATCGAAAGGAATTAGTTTATGGGGAGGACAATGAAAACAGAGCCGAACCCATTACACTGACCGAACTGTTCAGCAATGTGCGCAAAAACTATTTCACCCTATATTTTCATTATTTGTATTTTAATATTGTTCGCTATGGCTATTTACAAGCTGGTGTATTGGTGCCACTTATTGCCTTGGGCCCATCTATTGTGGCCGGCGTCATCACCTTTGGTATTTTCCAACAAATTAACAATGCCTTTAATCAGGTGGAAAATTCCTTCCAGTTTTTAGTTAATTCATGGACAACCATTGTGGAATTGCTATCCATCTACAAGCGTCTAAAGTCTTTTGAAGCCATGATAGATAATAAACCACTGCCGAGTGAAGATGACCACATTTCGGGCGACTCAACACTCATGTAGGACAACTCATTAGCAACAAAAAAGCCCCAGCAAGTCAAACTGCTGGGGCTTTTTAAAGGATTGTCTCAAAACTGAGACATTCACCATCACACATTTATGTTGATGTTCTGCCCTAGATTATCCGTTGTCGTATGCGAACCACTGCTTGCCGCAGGGGTTGTTGGCTCTGTGGCACGCTCTAGCAATCGTAGATTTTGCTGAGCTTCTTGCTGCTGCGCGGCTTTTGCCAAATTGGCTTGATACACTTCACTCGCAAAGTCCATCGCCGGCCCACCACTAACACCATTCACTTCTGCCATATTCCCTCCTCTCTCGCTCATCGCGTTGGAGATCGATGTATGAAACATCGTCAATTACATTCTGTTCAAAAAACAGTCAATAGCAAAAGTATAGTGGATTCACAATGAATTTACGAATCGTTTTTCCTTTACCGCTTTAGCAACACTACTAAAGCAGCTCGTTACGCACAAAGCTTTCCCATAGTTCATTGATTAAGCTTTGGTTTTTCTGCAAATCTTCCGCCTGCACAACACGACCTTGCTTCTGTAATGCTTGGCGATGGGTACGAGCTCGAAACAAAGTGTAGGTCTCAATCATGCCCGCCACTTTCTCCGCAGGCAGCAAGCCAAGCTCTGACAATGCCTCTAACTGCCGAACATTATCTGAATACGTCATCAGTTCGGGATGTTGGCAAGACCAAGCCAAGACAAAGTATTGCACCATAAACTCAATGTCTATGATGCCACCAGCGCCCTGCTTTAAATCAAAGCCTTTCTCTTTACTGCCAGTGTCTAAGTGTGAACGCATTTTCTCACGCATTTTGATGACTTCTGCTCGCAATACAGAGCGATCGCGAACCGTCGCAATGATGCCTTTACGACACTCTTCAAACCGGTTCAATAACACGGGATCACCGGCTAAGCCACGTGCACGAGTTAATGCTTGATGTTCCCACACCCAAGCTTCTTTTTGTTGGTAATCCTTGAAGGCTTCCAAGCTCGAAACCAATAACCCTGAATTACCAGACGGACGTAATCTCATGTCCACTTCATACAAACGGCCAGCGGCGGTAAAGCTAGTGATCATGTGGATCAGTCTTTGACCTAGGCGCGTATAAAAGGTCAGGTTATCGATACTTCGTGTTCCGTCAGTGCTGCCATTTCCCTGCGCGTCGTGTATAAAGACTAAGTCCAAATCCGAATCGTAACCTAACTCCCAACCACCGGATTTACCGTAACCTATGATAGCCAATTGAGGTTCATGGAATGCCTCACCATAGCTCACCGGATAGCCGTGTTTTTTGGTTAAATAAAACCAAGACTGTTTTAACACTTGCTCTAACAACACCTCCGCCAGCCAAGTTAAGTGATCACTCACTTTCATGACAGGCAAAATACCTGTGATATCACAAGCGGCTATGCGCAAAATAATAGAACGTCTGAATCGACGCATGGCATCCATCTGAGCTTCTTCATCGTCTTCTGGCAAGCGCAATAAGATTTGCTTTAACTCATCTTCCAACATGGCCTTATCAGGCGGTGAAAATAACGTATTGGCATCCAGCAATTCATCTAATAACGCTGGTGTTGTGGAAATAGCCTCCGTAAACCAAGCACTTTCCCGACATAAACGAATCAAATGCGTTAATGCTGTTTGATTCTCACACAATAATACCAAGTACGCCGTTCTACGAAGCACGGCTTCGAGGATAGGAAATACCCTTTCTAGCACCAAGTCTGGGTTAGCTTCCTCTTCAAGCCGACTCATAAATGCCGCTAAAAAGAGCGCCAAACGTTCTTGTCCTATCGGTTGCATAAACACCAAAGTACGTGAACTCAACAGCTGAGAAATGCGTTGTACCACAAGCTCCTCTTGTTGCCATGAAATATCAGCAATGGCATCTCGAATCGCATCCTCATCTCCCGGTACTTTTAATAAAATTCGCCACGTTTCTTGCTGCTCTTTGCCCTGATCCGTTTCTTCGTCATCCTCGATCAAATCAACAAAATAGTCGTGAACTTGGTGTCGAGCAGACCATAAAGCGTCATTTAGTGCCTGCCAACTCTGAAAACCGACCATAATGGCCAACCGCAAACGCGCTAAATCATCCTCGGGCAAAAGTTGCGTTTGCTCGTCTTTGATCGCCTGTAATGCATGCTCTGTTCGCCTTAGTAGCAAATATGCTTGCTGTAACTGTGTTGTTTCTTGCTGACTTAGATATTCCTGTTGCGCCAAATAAGGCAAAACCTCTAATAAGGCTGGTATTTGCAGTCCTTGATCGCGTCCACCGTGAAGAATCTGTAACGCTTGCGCGATAAATTCGACCTCTCTGATGCCGCCCTGACCCAGTTTAATGTTGTGTTCAATACCCTTGCGGCGAACTTCTTTCGCAATCATGCGTTTTAGGTCACGCAATGCAC
This sequence comes from Marinomonas posidonica, assembly GCF_043643765.1. Taxonomy (GTDB): domain Bacteria; phylum Pseudomonadota; class Gammaproteobacteria; order Pseudomonadales; family Marinomonadaceae; genus Marinomonas; species Marinomonas posidonica_A. Next base: position 29,507 of record NZ_JBHZSP010000010.1, read on the forward strand.
CAATGGCCCCAAAATCTAAATACTTACGATAGACAAACGGCTTTCTTAGGGCTTCAAACGCCATCACATCCTGCTCACTGCCCGCCATAACACGGGCTTTGATCATGGCATACCGCTCCCAATCACGACCTTGGTCTTGGTAATAGTTCTCCAGTGAGTCCAAGTTCAACACTAAGGCGCCAGACTGACCAAATGGTCGCAACCGCATGTCGACACGAAACACAAAACCATCGGCTGTCACTTGATCAAGATGTTGAATGAGTTTTTGACCCAATTTAGTGAAATATTCTTGATGAGAAAGGCTTTTTTTGCCACCTTGAGTGTCGCCATGTTCACGGAAGGCGAAAATTAGATCAATATCAGATGAGAGATTAAGCTCATTACCACCAAGCTTACCCATGCCAATCACAATCATAGATTGAACATCACCAGCACTATCTAATGCCTGACCATACAAGGAAGCATATTTCTGCTGACTCCAAAGTAAGCTGGCATTCACACACACATCCGCTAGTTTGCTTAAATGGGCAGTCAGAACCGATAAATCGATTTTTTGCTGTAAATCCAGCGCAATCAGACGCACCATCCACCATTGACGATAAAGACGCAGACGTTGCAAAAATTGGGGCTCATCTAAATCGAATAACTGACCAGTCTCTTCGATTGGACTCTCTTGTAGAAAAAAATCTTCTCCTGCCATCAGGGCGTCAATGGTCGGGGGGAGAGAAAGGCTTGATAGGGACAACACGTCATCCAACCAGGCTGGATGACGCATAAACATAGTGTGTAAATAATCACTCAATAACCAAAGTGGCTCAAGCCTAGCGATCTGCACCTGATCTAAAGCATCTAATCGACATCTTGTCCGCGCTTCTTGCAGTTGTTCCAGCAGCAAAGCTCGGTTTTCTATTGACTCACAATAAACGTCATAACTGGGGTTGTCAGAAGGTATAAACAAGACACTGTCCTTACTGTTGCCATCACTTAAATCATCTATATTAGTGGCTTTGTTGATTAAGCCACTGACCAATTTTGAGCATTAAAGAGCCAACGGATTTCAGCCCACCCAATAACTCAAGCACCTTGTCTTCATCCGCTTTATACAATTCCTCTAACGCATTGTCCAAATCCACTAAAGCATGGTCTAAATGCGCGGGTAAACAAGGCCGTAATTGATGTATTGTGTGCCTGAAAGGTTGCAGCAACACCTCGTCCTGCATAAAAAACATGGCTTCCCAATAGATCAGCCACACTTCATACCAATAAGCCGCTAATGCCAAACGACTAACCGAGCCAATCGGTTTCTGAGGAAATTCAATCTGTCCCTGTTTCAGTCGAACGCCTTTCTGGGCTTTGGACACCACACTAACTTGAACTGGAACCTGCTCGGCAATGCGTAAAGCAAATTCGTACAGCGCTGATTCAGGGCCACTTTTTAGTTCCAATTCCAGTTCACAAATGCTGTCTTCACCATAAGGTGACGTGACTTTTCCTTCATCGCAGACCACTTCCATCTTGGTAGTGCATTGCTGAATGTTCCACACTTGACGTTGAAAATCAGTACGATAGGCTTGTTGTAAATGACGGCTCCACGACATATTCACTAGAGTATCAGGCAGAGGCACGTCTTTTAACAAAGACAAATTTAAGCAGTCGCTTTCCAGTTGCCACTCCCATTCGCCTCTGGCATGCATGCCAACTCGACTGGTACCTCGCGTTTTTACCGTTTGGATAAATTGATCGTTAACGGCACGAATGCGCAATGCCATGCCCCCCGACATCAATTGACCATCTTCGGTATCATAGTAGGCATTCATTAAGTTAAGAGTGGGCTGGCGGGATACAGTATCATCGTCAGACTGAGCACATATTTCATCAAGAAAATCGCTCGCAGACTTGAGATACTCAGACTGAAGCATTAACTTAAGTTCTAGCTCGGTAGCCATAATTTACAAACCTCTAGTGCCTTTGCCAGACAGCAGCAAAGAAAAACATAACCAAGCAAGTGTAACAGAAGCCCCAGCGTAGTAATATTGGCTAATTATTCGGATTTAAAGGAAGGTCTATGCCCGCTCTACCGTCACTGATTGATATGATGACTCAACTGATCGCGTCTCCTTCCATCAGTTGCAGTCAAGCTCATTGGGATCAATCCAATAAAGGCGTTATTGAACTACTGGAATCTTGGCTTAGCTCACAAGGTTTCCAGTGTGAAGTCATGCCCTTGCCCAGACAACCGAACAAATTCAACCTGATTGCGACGAAAGGGCAAGGCCGCGGTGGTTTAGTTCTCTCAGGACACACTGACACAGTACCCTATGATGAAGGTCGCTGGCAGTCCGACCCCTTTACATTACAGGAGCGTGATCAAAAGCTTTATGGCCTAGGCTCCTGCGACATGAAAGGTTTCTTTGCCATTGTATTAGACACTATTCGTCACATGACACTGCATGATCTTAAAGAGCCGCTTATCATTCTTGCCACGGCTGATGAGGAAAGTTCCATGTCTGGCGCGCGTGCCCTAGTGCAGCAAAATAAACTGAACGCACGCTATGCCTTAATTGGTGAACCCACCTCATTAACGCCGATTTATGCCCATAAAGGCATTATGATGGAACGCATTCAAGTCACCGGGCAAGCAGGACACTCTTCCAATCCAGCCCTTGGCAACAATGCGCTCGATGCCATGCATGATGTCATGTCTGAACTTATGACTTTTCGCCAAGAATTAAAACGTGATTACCAAGATGCGAACTTCATCATCGATTACCCAACTATGAATTTTGGCTGTATTCATGGAGGAGACAATCCAAACCGTATTTGTGGACGGTGTGAATTGGAATTCGACCTTAGAGCATTACCAGGTATGAGCAACCAGTCCTTAATGGCAGAAATTGCTCAACGCCTACCTCGCATAGAAGAAAAAACAGGCACTCAAATTCAACTAAACAGTTTGTTTCCAGACGTACCCTCTTTTTATACCCCTGTTGAATCCGCTATCATTAAGGCCTGTGAATCACTCACTGAGCGACCAGCCGAAACAGTCGCCTTTGCCACCGAAGGTCCCTTCCTAAATAAGATGGGCATGGAAACTCTCGTGCTTGGCCCAGGTTCCATCGATCAAGCACACCAGCCCAATGAATTTATGGCACTGGATCAAATACAACCAATGCAAAAGGTTATACGTGGTTTAATAGAACGTTTTTGCCTTCAATCCAATGAGTCGAATTAAATGAGAAGCAGCGCGCCTGAAGAACTCAATTACGTGGACTGGTTTCGCCACTCCTCTCCTTATATTAATGCCCATCGGGGCAAAACCTTTGTCATTCTTATTCCAGGTGAAGCAGTAGAATGTACACATTTTTCAAGCATTATCCATGACTTAGCATTACTTGATTCTCTGGGTATTCGCTTGGTGCTCGTACAAGGCGCACGACCACAAATCAACCGAGTGCTGTCCAATCACCATACTTCAACCCCTTTGGACAGCGATTATCGGGTGACACCTCAAAGCCAACTACTGGACGTCATCCAAGCGTCCTCTGCGGTTCGAGTGCAATTAGAGGCACAATTGTCCATGGGATTATCGAATACCCCTATGGATGGCGCTCGTCTTAAAGTGTGTAGCGGCAACTATGTCATCGGACGCCCACTCGGCGTAGTGGATGGCGTGGATTATGGGCACACAGGAGAAGTGCGCCGAATCGATACAGAAGCGATTTTCCGTTTATTAGAAGATGACAACATGGTGCTCTTGCCTCATTTAGGCTTTTCACCCACTGGCGAAGTCTTTAACCTCAAAAGCGAAGATGTGGCGACACAAGCCGCGATCCAACTAAAAGCCGATAAATTGATCATTTATACGGACGAAGAAGGCGTCTTCAATCAAGCGGGAGAACTTTATTCAGAACTGTTGGCGAAAGACGCCGAAGCCATCTTAAAAGATGACTCATTACAACCGCTGACACAAAACGCGCTAGAAGCTTGTGTACAATCCGTTCGTCATGGCGTACCTCGCGCCCATCTCATCTCCTATCATGAAAACGGCGGTCTACTCAGAGAGCTCTTCACCCGTGAAGGCTCTGGCACCATGATAGACGAAGACAGTTACGAGCAATTACGCCCCGCTCACATTGATGACGTTGGCGGTATGATGGCTCTATTGGCTCCGCTAGAAGAGAAAGGCGCTTTAGTGAGACGCTCTCGAGAACTGCTGGAAAACGAAATCGATCGCTTTATTGTCATTGAACGAGATGGTGCCATTGTCGCCTGCGCTGCTTTATATCCCTTCGAGCAGGAGCAAGCCGGAGAACTGGCTTGTTTGGCAGTGTCCCCAAATTACCGAGGCTCCAACCGAGGTGAACGCTTACTAAAAGGCATTGAACAAGCCGCCAGACAACAACGTTTAAGCACATTATTCTTGCTCACCACACGTACCGCTCACTGGTTTATTGAGCGCGGTTTTAGCGAAACCACATTGGCAAGCTTGCCCATGCAAAAACAAGCACTTTATAACTATCAGAGAAACTCAAAAATATTCTCAAAACAGTTATAAAGCTCGACGCTGGAAACGCACGCGAAACACTGTTCAAATAAAAAGGCGACCATGTGGTCGCCTTTTTCGTGTCTTAGCATTATGTGTTATTCAACGATTTTGAACGGAATAAACATGGGATAGCCCTGACGAATGACCCGCATAGGAACAGAACGTCCCGTCGGTATATCTTTGGCGATTTTAATAAAATCTGTCACGCTCTCAATACGTTGGCCATTTAACATGGTGATCACATCTCCTTGCTGCAGACCATTTCGAGCCGCTGTGCCACCCAGTACTTGCTCGATCACCACACCATGATCAATGCTGTAGTTTTTCGCCATTTCAGCAGGCACTTCACCCACGATCATACCTAAACGGTTCTGATCTTGTTGGGACTGAGCTATAACTTTTGGATCCGCTGGTCGACCTTCTAATGTAATCTCGATGGTTTGCTCTTTACCATCTCGATACACTTTCGCCGTCACTTCTTCACCCGCTTTCATGCGACCAACAACATAAGGTAACTCACCAGAATGTTCGATCTCTTCACCATTAAAACGCATGATGATGTCACCGGATTGTAAGCCTGCTTTTTCAGCAGGTGAATCCGGTAACACACGACTAATTAAGGCACCATTTGGACGATCAAGACCAAAAGATTCCGCCAAATCATTGCTCACATCTTGAATCAACACACCTAACCAAGCACGAGATACTTTGCCGTCTGTTTTCAGTTGATCAACAACAGACATCGCGACGTTTGATGGGATAGCAAAAGATACGCCCATAAAACCACCTGAACGCGTGTATATTTGTGAGTTAATACCCACTACCTCACCATCTAGATTAAACAAAGGACCACCAGAGTTTCCTGGGTTAATCGCAACATCCGTTTGAATGAAAGGAACGTAACTATCAGACGGTAAATTACGTCCTGTAGCACTGACAATTCCTGCGGTTACCGTGTAATCAAAGCCAAATGGTGAACCGATTGCTAACACCCATTGACCCGGCTTTAGCTTATCTGAGTCGGCCATTTTCACGATCGGTAAATCATCTGCTTCAATTTTTAGCAAGGCCAAATCCGTTCTTGGATCCGTCCCCACTAAGGTCGCTTGGTATTCGCGACGATCACTTAGTCGAACATGAATCACATCGGCGCCATCAATCACATGATTATTGGTTAATACATAACCGTCATGAGAAATAATGAAACCCGAACCGAGTGAGCTACGCTGCCCTTGCTTTGGCGGAGTTTGCTGACCAAATGGTTGCTGCCCAAAGAAGTGCTTGAAGAATTCATTTAACTCTTCATTGTTTGGACTGTATTGACGGCCACCTTCGTTGGCCGTTTTCGTGGTCACCGTTTGTTCCGTACTGATGTTCACGACTGCGGGGGAAGCATCATCCACTAACTCGGTAAAGTCAGGCAATGACGCCGCGTGAGTTAACATGGAAGTCATCATAACCGTGCTAACAACTAACACACTAACGTGTTTAAGCAATCTGTTCATTAATTGGTCTCCTTAAAACGTACCAAATTCATTACAGTGCCAGGTGAAGAAGGACATCAGTTAAGGCGAAAACAGCAATGGGCTGACTTCATCCTGAACCGCTTCAATTCTTAAAACTTTTGGGTAAAAATCTTCATTATGAGCAGAGCGATTCGCTTTGTGCCGAGCAAACCACAATCCACCAACAAAACCGAATAAACTGAGTAACACTGACAGCTCGTTTGAGTCCGCCCAAAAAGAAGGCAATATGGCACCAAACACCATACCAAGCAACGGAATCAAATACATCCATACGGAGGCTTGCAATAGAGTGTCTTCAGGAATCCCAATGACCACACGCTGACCGACCGCTACTGATAATGGATCAACCGCTTTCATGCGCATGCGATTGGCTGGGGAAACCTGTGCAATCGCATGATGGCCACACCCATGACGAGCACGACAGCTAGTACAACTACTGGTACGAATGGTTTCTACTTCCGCAAAGCCAGTTTCAACTGACATCACGGTTCCTGTCTCTTCAATCATTTTCTAGCCTTGGCATAAATACCGTCATCAGTTTTTCGATCGTTGCACCTGGGACTTCTCCCACCATGGTCAATAAATACAACTGATCCTTCACTTTAAAACTGCTTACACCGGCCATGGTTGCTCCCATACCAGCAATGGAAAGGGGCTTCGCAGACATACTGGGCTCAACAAATACTGATATTGTTGCTATACCATCCGATAGCAACAACATGCTGGTGCCGTGATTCAGGGCTCTTGCTTCAGGCCAAACCAAGCGAAACCCTTCAGGCAACCACTCAAACCGCCACAAATTCTTAACCCGCAGTGGTAATACTTGCGTTTGTTTTTTGGTATGTTTCCCCTTGTTGGGGATAAAGTCGTCCTGTTTCAAGTCTGGTTTGAAGTTAACAGAGGTAAACTGAACACGCTCTAACAACTCACCATTTGCTTTAAACACATCATGCTTCAACAAAAAATAATTTTCTTTGTCCAACCAAAACTCATGACCGTAACGGTATTCATCTTTTGGCAATAAGCTAACAATAATGGCTTGTCGGCCAGCAATGCGATGTGACTCTTGATCAACCGTTAATTGATAACCTTTTAATAATCGCTCTTCAGCGACTTTTTTCAAGCCTTTAAAGGGCGCTTTAAAAGGCGAATGCCGATTGATCACTAAGTCATCAGGGTAGACACAAGTGATTTTGTCATCAATTCGAACGACTTCAACCTTATCGCCATCTAAATCCACCAAACTTTCATATTCCATACCTTCCGTGACAATATGACGAATGCGCATACCATTCATATTGGATGCCTCGGAATGCACAAATACGCCATCATAATTGAGTTGATGGAAAGCCTGGGTCATTTGGCGTAACAACTCAACCGCATTAGGTGTTGCTACGGCAGCAAAACTCCACTGAGCAAAACAAAGTAAGCACACACCTAAGCATCTGACCACAACCGAAAAGCGTTTCATAAGTTACTCTTGTACTGGATAATTAACCACACGCGCCATCGGGATCATACCCTGCCCTACAGTCATGGTCGCTTGCTCCGCATGCTGACGAAGGTATTGTTGCAACTTCACGTTATCTAACGGTAACACCTGCTGATTTAATTCCGCTAAGGGTGTCGCAACAGGTTGAGTGGCTTTAGCAGGGAACACGTCAGCAGTTAATGATGGTTGCGGGACGCCAGAATTAAGCAGCAGGTTACCGCCAAAGACCACCATAAAGGCAACACTCGCCGCCATCGCAACCCCAGAAAACATCATTTTCCAATTGATGTTAGATTGTGGCAAAGACACAACTTGAGCGGCTAACTCTGGTGATTCTTGCGTTTCACCTTCAGCTTCTAGAATGTCATGTATGCGCGTCAATAAATTATCTTGCAAGCCAACAGCAAGCTGTTCATCTTTATGAAGGCATTGTTGAATCGCATGAAATCCTTCCAATTGTCGAGCCAACACACCCGAATTTTGAGCCAACAAGGCGGCAATGTCTTGCTCGGTGGCCTCCCCATCAAACATGGCAGACAAACTGGCCATTGCTTCCGGTGTATGTGTGTTTTTTGATGTCATGACGACTCTCCTGCGTCCAACAAAGGACGTATGTGTTTTTCAACGGCTTCTCGTGCTCGAAAGATACGAGACCGCACCGTTCCAACAGGGCACTCCATGATCAATGAAATGTCTTCGTAACTCAGACCATCAAACTCCCTTAGGGTTAATGCGCTGCGCAACTCTTCAGGCAGCATTTCAATAGCATGATATATGGCTTTCTCTAGTCGATTGCTGTTCAACTTGGCTTCTGGCGAGGCAATGTCTGACAAAGACTCATAGGCACTAAATACCTCTTCATTATCTAACTCAACATCCGACTCGGGCGGTCGACGCGAACGACTTACCAAATGATTCTTCGCCGTGTTCACGGCAATTCGGTATAACCAAGTATAAAATGCACTTTCACCACGAAAACTGTTGATTGACCGATAAGCTTTGATAAAGCTTTCCTGCGCCACATCTAAAACTTCACTCTTATCTTGGATATAGCGCCCAATCAACCCCATTACCTTGTATTGGTACTTCATCACCAATAAGTCAAATGCCCGCTTGTCACCCTGTTGTACTTTTTCAACTAACGTCTGATCAGAAGACGTTTCGTGCTGCATAGACACCTCATGTTTCAACATCATTACCTTGTGCCTTTGCTCGGTATAGATTAGAGACAGCAAACAGCATCGCAAGTTCCCATAAAAACAACAAAGAATCATCAATTTGCATGACTCGGAAGTATTCATTTAATAGCAAGAATAGTAACATTAATTTTTTCGTCAATAATCAGAATTACATTATGAGTCGACAATACCAACATGACATCGTCATCATTGGCGCCGGTGCCGCCGGTTTAACTTTGGCACTCGAGCTGGCAGATCAATATCGCGTGGCCATTTTAACCAAAGCCGACATACGTGAAGGCTCTACGCTTTATGCTCAAGGCGGCGTGGCGGCAGTATTGTCAGAAAAAGACACCATTGATTCTCATATAAATGACACCATTGATGCAGGCGTAGAACTGGGTGATCCTGCAGCCATTCGTTTTACCGTTGAACACTCGAAAGCCAGCATTGACTGGCTCATAGACCAAGGTGTGCCCTTTACCCGCTATGGAGAAAGTGACGAATATCATCTCACTAAAGAAGGTGGACACAGTCACAGGCGCATCATTCACAGCGCCGATGCAACCGGTCTAGCGATTTCCAAAACTTTGATCAAAAATGCCAGCAACCACCCAAACATTGATTTTTTCCCAGATCGAGTGGCGGTCGACATTATCACGACGCAAAAGCTTGGATTGTCTGGTCAAAACCGAGCGGTTGGTGTGTATGCCTTAAACCAAGATAACGACACCATTGAGGTCTTCCAAGGGCAATTTATTTCCTTAGCCTGTGGCGGTAGCAGTAAAGTGTATTTGTATACCAGCAACCCAGATACGGCTTCCGGTGATGGCATCGCGATGGCATGGCGGGCTGGTTGTCGAGTGGCGAATATGGAATTCAACCAATTTCATCCCACTTGCCTGTACGATGCAAAGGCCAAAACCTTTTTAATTTCGGAAGCGGTGCGCGGTGAAGGAGGCAAACTGTTACTGCCGGATGGCACCCCTTTCATGTCTAAGTTTGACCCAAGAGCAGAGCTGGCTCCCCGAGACATTGTGGCTCGCGCCATTGACCATGAAATGAAGCGCCTTGGTATTCCCCATGTGCTGCTGGACATTTCTCATAAAGACCAAGACTTTATCAAGGAACATTTTCCGACTATTTATAAACGCTGCTTAGAATACGGTCACGATATGACCGAAGGCCCCATTCCTGTGGTACCCGCTGCGCATTATACCTGTGGCGGCGTCCTAGTGGATCGTAACAGCGCAACCGATATAGACAATCTATACGCTATTGGCGAAACCGCCTATACTGGTTTGCATGGCGCCAATCGTCTGGCCAGTAATTCATTACTGGAGTGCATTGTTTTTGCTCGTTCAGCCGCCAGTCACATCGCAGCCCACACCGCGCCTTTGCCTGTCGTTGAGATTCCAGATTGGGATGAAAGCCAGGTGACCAATTCAGATGAAGATGTGGTCATTACCCACAATTGGCAGGAACTGCGACGCTTTATGTGGGATTACGTCGGCATTGTTCGCACCAATAAGCGGTTACTTAGAGCCAAGCACAGAGTAGATTTATTAAGGTCGGAAATCCAAGAATTCTATGCCAACTACAAGGTCTCGAATGATCTGCTGGAATTGCGTAATCTTGCGGTTGTCGCCGACCTTATCATCCAATCGGCCATGTCTCGAAAAGAAAGCCGCGGCCTGCACTTTACGTTAGATTACCCTGACAAAATGTCACAGAGTGAACCCACTATTTTAACCCCAAAACAGCCCTACTAATTTAAGATTTTTTGCCGTGTAGAAGCTTATCTTGTGCGGCAAAAGACCTTAATAAAGCATAATCTTCACGCTGAAGTTGGTCACGATAGATTAAGTAAAATTGTGGCCATATTCGATGCCAAACAGTCTCGTCAGACACTCTTTTCGCAATTAACTGAACAGCATTAGCCCGAACAAAATGAAGTCGTATTAGACCATCATGTCGACATAAATACGCCCCATCCACATCAATGCCGATTTGGCTTCTCGGTTGACACCAAGCCACCCCAAGCAAGGCGACAACAGCCAAACTGTATAAGATAAAAAAAGTGACTTGCCAGACGTCTGGCCACCAATAGAAAGGTAGTAGTATAAAACAGGATGCGCTAGCGCTAGTCCACAAACTAACGCTAAGCCAAGAGAAATTTAACTTAGTGGCGGTCAGGCTGAACACGAGTAACAATGATGTCTACAATACGAGCCAAATCAGGATCTTCTGGCACTTCTTTTTGCATAAACCAAGGGAAAATTTCTTGGTCTTCACACTCAATTAACTTTTGAAATCGCTGTTTATCTTGCTCATCCAGCGTCAAATAAATTTCATCTAAAAATGGCTCCAATAAAACATCCAATTCCAACATGCCACGACGACAGTGCCATTTTAGCTTTTTAAAACTTAACGAATCTGCGGTTTCAGTCATCAAACAACCCCTCATTAACAATGTCGTCATTATAGCCATTGCCCCCGTAGAATTACCATTACTGTACATAAAAAAGAAAGTCGACCTGCCCCCTTCCTGACTTCAGTCAGGGAAATATTTCCGCGAAAAAATTTACCTAGATAAACGCATGAATTACACGAGTTAACAAACAGTATTAAATTGACTAAATTTCAGCTTAAATCACTTTAACTAAACAAAATAGTACAATAATTGAGTTTTTATGTATTAACAGGTCAATTATAAATTGAACTATATTTTATTTACTTGCTGATCAGTCATTGATCAATACACAAGTAACTAGGTAAGAATATAAAAACAAAAGTCACTCCAACGGGAGAAACCTATATGCAACGCCTTACGAAAACGCCCCTTTCTTGTGCGGTATCTGTCGCGGCCTGCCTAACGGCTGCAAGCGCTTTCGCAGAAACCCAAATCACGGTGGCCACCGTAAACAATGGCCACATGATTGAAATGCAAAAATTGACCCCTGAATTCGAAAAAGCCAACCCTGGAATCAAAGTCAAATGGGTTACTTTGGAAGAGGGTGTCCTCCGCCAAAACGTCACTCAAGATATTGCCAATAAAAGTGGTTTATACGATGTCATGACCATCGGTATGTATGAAGCACCAATCTGGGGTGAGCGTGGTTGGTTAAGAGAAATCGATACCAGTGGCGATTATGATGTAAATGATATTCTGCCTTCTATTCGCGGTGGTTTATCCTACGATAACACTATGTACGCTGCGCCTTTTTATGGTGAAAGCTCCATGGTGATGTACCGTAAAGACCTAGTGAAAGCCGCTGGCATGGAAATCAATGACCGAGACAGCTGGACACACATTCGTGATGTTGCCGCAGCGGTTCATGATCCAGACAATGGCGTTTACGGCATCTGTTTACGTGGTAAGGCAGGTTGGGGTGACAACATGGCCCTCATGACCACCATTGCCAACTCTTTTGGCGCTCGCTGGTTTGATGAGAACTGGAAGCCTCAACTTGAAAGCGCGGAATGGAAAAATGCTGTCAGCTTCTATGTCGATACATTGAGCAAATATGGCCCTCCAGGTTCCAGCAGCAACAGCTTTAACGAAAACCTAGCCTTATTTAACGAAGGCAAATGCGGCATGTGGATTGACGCCACGATTGCGGCGTCTTTCGTCACGGATCCAAAACAAAGTAAAGTGCATGACAAAGTCGGCTTCGCACAATCCCCTTACGCGGTAACTGAAAAAGGGGCGAACTGGCTATGGGCATGGGCACTTGGTATTCCTGCTGCCACTAAGAATGCCGAAGCTGCACAAACGTTTGTACGCTGGGCAACCTCTAAACAGTACATTGATCTAGTGGGTCAAACCAACGGCTGGGCAGCGGTACCAACAGGGACTCGTACCAGTACCTATGAAAATGAGAAATTTCAGCAAGCCGCCGTTTTTGCAGAAGCTGAGTTAAAAGCCATTAACTCTGCCAATCCAAACGACAGTACGATGAAACCATCTCCTTATGTGGGTGTACAGTTCGCTGCCATTCCTGAGTTCCAAGCCATTGGAACAACAGCAGGACAAATGGTTTCAGGTGCCCTGTCTGGCACTATGTCCGTTGAGCAAGCCTTGAAATCGGCTAACCGCTCAGCAGACCGCCAAATGCGTCAAGCTGGTTACTACTAGCCCTCTAAGGCAAAAAGATAGGGCATAACGTCCTATCTTTTCTTTTCGTTTTGCCCATTAAAGGCATTATTTAACGCTTATAATAAGAGATCATACTATGAAGCGCTCAATCACTCGCTTATTAATGGCGCCTTCTGTCATCCTGCTATTGATCTGGATGATCGTTCCTTTGTCTATGACGATTTATTTCTCAACCATTCGATACAACTTGTTGTATCCAGGTCAGAATAATTTTGTCGGCTGGATGAACTTTGAATTTTTCTTAACCGATCCTGGCTTTTTTCCAGCGGTCGCCAATACCCTGATTCTACTGGCTTCGGTATTAATCATTACCGTGGTGCTAGGCGTGTTATTGTCCGCCCTGATTGATCGCCCATTTTGGGGACAAGGTATTGTCCGCGTGTTGCTTATTTCCCCTTTCTTCATCATGCCGACCGTCAATGCCTTGATCTGGAAAAACATGATGATGAACCCTGTCTACGGCATTTTTGCTTGGATATCAGAAACACTGGGATTTGAGCCAATAGACTGGTTGTCATCTTTCCCGCTCGCCTCCATTATCATCATGGTCAGTTGGCAGTGGCTCCCCTTCGCCATTTTGGTATTTGTCACAGCATTGCAATCTCAAGACACAGAACAAAAAGAAGCCGCTCAGATGGACAGCGCAACGGGATGGCATATTTTCCGTTACTTAACTTTGCCTCACTTGGCGCGACCTATCACGGTTGTGGTGATGATCGAAACGATTTTCTTGTTGGCCATTTTTGCTGAAATCTTCGTCTCAACTGGCGGTGGTCCAGGTTACGACAGTACCAACTTGGCTTACCTCATTTACAACCAAGCTCTACTTCAATATGACGTAGGCGTTGCCTCTGCCGGTGGTTTATTTGCGGTGTTACTAGCAAACATTGTTGCCTTCTTCTTAATTCGTGCCGTTGGCAAAAACTTAACGGTGTGAGGGAATAATCATGAAACTGACTCAACAACGTAAATTACGTACCGTCCTAACAGGCCTGTTCGCTTGGACGATCGCTTTGGCTTTGTTCTTTCCTATTTTTTGGATGTTTATCACGTCCTTCAAAACAGAACTACAAGCCATTTCAGTACCGCCGTCTTTGTTCTTTGAGCCAACACTCGAGAACTTTGAGATTGTTCAGGAAAGAAGTAACTATTTGCATCATGCAATGAACTCGGTTATCACATCTTTCGGTTCGACTCTAATCGCCCTTGCTATCGCCATTCCAGCGGCGTATTCCATGGCTTTTTTCCCAACCAAAAAGACCAAAGACATCTTGTTGTGGATGCTCTCCACTAAAATGCTTCCTGCGGTGGGTGTGCTCGTCCCTATTTACATTTTAAGCCGTGATTATGGATTACTCGATTCACGTACGGGTTTGATCATCATCTTTACCTTGATGAATTTGCCTATCGTTGTCTGGATGCTGTTCTCTTACTTTAAAGATTTACCAAAAGAAATCCTTGAAGCGGCTCGTATGGACGGTGCAACACCATGGGATGAGATGGTCAAAGTGGTCATGCCTTTGTCTATCGGTGCTATTTCATCGACGGGTTTGCTCTCCATCGTTCTGTGTTGGAACGAAGCCTTTTGGTCTTTAAACCTAACGGCTTCAGAAGCCGCGCCACTGACTGCCATGATTGCCTCTTACTCCAGCCCTGAAGGTCTTTTCTGGGCGAAATTGTCCGCGGCATCGACATTAGCTTGCGCTCCGATCGTTATCTTCGGTTGGTTCTGTCAAAAACAACTGGTTCAAGGCCTTACATTCGGCGCCGTAAAATAATAATTAGGAAGATTTCTTATGAGTTACTTAGCGATTACAGATCTACAAAAACATTACGACGATTATCACGCTCTTCGCGGTATTAACCTGACAATTGAAGAAGGTGAATTCATTGTCTTCGTTGGACCATCAGGCTGTGGTAAATCCACTCTTTTAAGAACCATTGCCGGACTAGAAACCAGCTCAAGCGGTGCGATTGAACTGGATGGAAAAGACATTACAGAGCTGGCGTCATCAAAACGTGACCTAGCGATGGTATTTCAGTCTTACGCGCTTTATCCACATATGACGGTTGCAGATAACTTATCCTTTGCCCTGCGTCTTGCAAAAGCCCCAGATGCTGAAATTAAAGAAAAAGTGCAATCCGTGTCTAAATCCCTTCAGTTAGACGCCTTACTAGAACGTAAACCAAAAGAGTTATCTGGTGGTCAACGTCAACGAGTCGCGATTGGTCGTGCGATTGTTCGCCAACCCAAGGTCTTCTTGTTTGATGAGCCACTGTCTAACTTAGACGCGGCTTTGCGAGTACAGATGCGCCTTGAACTAGCGCGCCTTCACAAGAAACTGGGCACCACCATGATTTACGTTACCCACGACCAAGTCGAAGCCATGACATTGGCGGACCGTGTGGTGATCTTAAATGCAGGTCAAATTGAACAGGTTGGTACCCCTCTTGAGTTATATCGCCAACCAAATAGTCGCTTTGTGGCAGAGTTCATCGGTACTCCTAAGATGAACCTCATTCCTCTTGATCAAGCGGTTAAACAGGATTCTGCCGTCGAATTAACCTTACTAGGCAAGTCGATTGCGTTTCCTACTAGTCGTTTAACAGGAGACTTGTCTAATCAAACCATTATGGGCATTCGCCCAGAACACATGCATTTGGTCGACCAAGAGGCGGATCTAACAGGGAAAGTCGAATTAGTCGAGCACCTTGGTTCTGAGGCTTATGCTCATATTCTGCTGTCTTCTGGTCAAACTATCATAGTGAAAGCTTCTGCTCGCATCGATTTAGCCGATGGACAGCAAGTTCATATCCAGCTCGAAGTCGATGAAATGATTCTGTTGAACGATCAGGACCGAGTGATTTCTGCCAGTACTGAAGGTGAATGATATGACGAATTTTCTTCAAGCCAGCCAAAATCAAGCCCAGCTAAACTGTCAGACCTACCAAAAAACTGACGTCAAAGCTGGCGTCATTCATCTTGGCGTTGGGGCCTTTCACAGAGCACATCAAGCGGTCTTTTTTGATCGAATACTGGGGCACGCTTCTCAGGCTCACTGGGGTATCATTGGGGTCAATATTCGGCCACAAGACAGTCATTATTTTGAACAATTGATGGCGCAAGACGGTGAGTACATTCTGAAAACGGTCAGCGCTGCTGGTGCCACTGAATATGACCACATTCGCTCACTGGTACGTCAAATTGACGGCTCAAAAACACCAGATCAGGTCGATGACGCGATGATGGATCCTAGCATCCAGTTGGTGACAAGTACGGTAACTGAAGGAGGTTACTACTTGGATGAAAATCATCAATTGATGCTAGATCATCCAGCCATAAAAGCCGATCTATCGGGTGAAAGACACACATTGTACGCCTTTTTATATTCGGGATTAAAACGCCGCAGTCAAACGTCTGCAGGGAAAATCACCTTATTATGCTGTGATAACTTACGACATAATGGTCTGTTGCTTAAAACAGGTCTTATGCAGTTTGTCCAAGCCATGCAGGATACTCAACTGGCAGCTTGGCTGGAACAGAATGTCTCTTTCCCCTGCTCAATGGTTGATCGCATTACTCCGAAACCCAGCTCGCTCCACATGAACGATGTTAATACACGCTTTGGCTTAAACGACACCATGACGGTCATGGGAGAAGACTTCATTCAATGGGTTGTGGAGGACAATTTTGCGGGGGAAAAACCACCACTGGAAATAGTTGGTGTACAAGTGGTAAAAGACGTTGAACCCTTTGAAGAGGCAAAAATTAGAATCCTCAATGCAGGTCATACTTGCATCACTTATCAAGCGGCCCTAAAAGGCCTCACATACTTTGATCAAGCGATGAAAGATGCCCAACTCAGTCAATATTTTAATGACTTTATTGAACAGGATGTCATCCCTGCCATTGGTGAGTCTGTGGTGGATTTACCCTCTTATGCGAAAACCATTGGCGAACGATTTAGCAACGAAAACATTGGCGATACCATCGAAAGGATTTGCAGTGACGGTTATGCCAAATTTCCTGTATTCGTATTTCCAACCTTGTTAGCAAGCTATCAAAATGGCCATACGCCAAATCAGACCTTGAAAGGCATCGCCAGCTGGTATTGCTTCTTACAGGCCATAAAAAAAGAGCAAATTGCCTTCTCCTATCACGAACCAAGCATTGCTGAATTAAGCCGCTTCAGTGATGATGATCAAGGTATAGAAGCCTTTGTTAACCACCCATTTTTATGGGGAGAAATCATTGAGAAACACCCACAGTTTAAAGAGGATTTAACCAAAGCCATTATGGACTTTAACCAATCACTCGCCTGACAAATGGCCACCGTCTGGTCTCCTTATTTGTATGTAAGATCAGACGGTCGCTATAATAATATATGGCGAGAATACATACTGCAGGACAATAATATGCCAAATACGGCCAAGCGTCTTACTCCAGAATATGAAATTGTCGAAGATCACGGCACCATTCGTTATCAAGAGCACGGTTATCCAAGTGACTTAATTCGTTGGCATGCCCATGATGATTATGAATTGCATTATATTGTGGCGACATCGGGTAAGGTATTTATTGGCGATTACATTGGCAATTATTCGGCCGGCCAGTTAATCTTAACCGGACCAAGATTACCGCATAATTGGATCTGCCAAAATGATCAGAGCGCCGTAGAATTACGTGACATGATCATACGCTTTGACCATGAATCTTTTTCCCTTGGCTTGGAAACCATTCCGGAATTAGCCGAAATATTGCCTTTACTCTCCAAAGCTAAATCCGGCATAGAATTTTTAAACATTGATCATCAGTACATTCGCAAGACTTTTGAAGCTGTCCGTGAGTCAAGTGGATTAACTCGTCTCATGCTTGCATTACCATTGCTTCAACACCTTACTCAAAGTGCAGATTATCGTCTGCTATCTACGGTTCAAATTGATTTAAAATCCAATGAAACCCTACAACGAAAAATCAACACTGTGGTCGATTATGTTACCCAAAACTACGATCAAGACATTTCCTTAGCAGACGTTTCAAGCCTAATCGGCATGTCAGACAGCCACTTTTCGCGTTTCTTCAAAAAGGCCACCGGAAACCGATTTATTGAATTCGTTAACCGTGTTCGTATTAGCCGAGCCTGCAATTTACTGACCGAAACCGATGAGCAAATCGCTAATATTTGCTTTCAGGTAGGTTTTAATAATGTGGCTAATTTCAACCGACGTTTTCACGAATTAAAAGGCGTTACCCCAAGAGACTTCCGTAGCCAGAGCAGCTTGAACACTAAAACCAATATACTGCCGATCGTTACAGAACAATCAAACACTTAACGTTAAACTTACGATTAAACAACACGACCTTAGAAACTCGTTACTGTACTGATCACTAAATTTGTTTATATTGGGTAAAAGTAAGCGTAAATACATTTATTTGCGCATTTTTCGTCAATTTACCATTGGCTTTAACACTGTTTATGGCATCCTATATAAATTAAATTTATATCCTATGGTTGCGGTGGGTTTTACTTTGTCTGAGTGGTTAAATCATTTTTTCATTTTGCAGCAAGAGACAGGTTCTTTTGCTATTGGTCAATATAACTACTTACTCGTGTTGCTTTCATTAGCCCTTGCCAGTATGGCCTCTTTCTTTGCGCTACACTTTGCTTCCATTGCCAAATACATTGTTGTTGAAAAGTATCGAAAAATTGCCCTAATTTCTGGCGCCTTTATTATGGCTGGTGGCATCTGGAGTATGCACTTTGTCGGCATGCTGGCCTTCGATATGGGTCATTCCGTTAGTTATGATCCTGTACTGACCTTAATTTCTGTTATCCCCTGTATCTTCGCTGCTTACGTCACACTGAATAAACTCATCGAACCAGATTTAACCCTTTGGCAATTACTACAAAGTGGTGTAATTGTCGGTGGTGGCATTGGTACTATGCATTACATTGGAATGGAAGCCATGGAAATGCACGTCGACCTGAAATACGACCCTTGGCTATTTACTACCTCCATTGCGGTTGCGGTTGTATTGGCTTTTATTGCCCTTTCAACCCACTACAAAATAGGCAAGCTCTTCCCTACGCTGTCAGAAAAACAAGTCAGTGCCGTTAGCGCTTTTATTATGGGATTGGCCATTTCTGGGATGCATTATACAGGAATGGCAGGCGCCAAATTTATTCCTCATGGCGACATGGACATGTCAGCTATGTCTGATAATGCCAACAGTTATCTGTCGTTAGTCGTCGCCATCATTACCTTATTATTATCCATTCTAGCCGCTAACATTGCCTCCCAATTACGTTACCGCCAGCTATTAATGGAAAAAACGGCCAGTGAAGTAAGACTAAAAACCACTCTAGATACCGCTGTTGATGGCATTATTACGATAGATAGCCAAGGCATTATTCGCGAGTTTAATAGAGCTGCTGAAAAGATCTTTGGTTGGGATGAAGCGGATATTTTAGCTCACTCCATTAAACAACTATTTCCTAAAAAGTACGCAAATGAGTTTGAGCAAGCATTGAATAGCTTTCGTTTGCATGGCACCACCGTACTAACAGGGTCTGATAGAGAAATTGAAGCCACTCATAAAAATGGCACCATTTTCCCTGTTCGATTAGGCATTGGTCGAGTGGAAATTCCCGGACAGGAAACGTTATTTGTTGGCTTTATCAGTGATATCTCAGCACGCAAACAGATGGAAGAAGCCGTTAAAAAGAGCGAAAAACAATACAGCTCTTTAATCAAAAACATTCCAGGTGCGACCTTCCGTTGCTTATTTGATGATGACTGGAGTGTCATTTTTGTCAGTGAGGCCATTGTCGAATTAACAGGCTGGAACGCTCAGGACTTTTACGATAAAAAAGTAACCCTTGCAGCACTTTTGCATCCTGAAGACACTAACATGATTGATCAAAACCTTCAGATCGCCATTCAGCAACACAGAAGTTACAACATCGAATATCGATTACGTCATAAAAAAGGGCATTACATTTGGGTCATGGAAAATGGCACCATCATCTTTAACGATGACGATAAACCTGAATGGATTGACGGTGTATTATTGGATATTTCGGATCGCGTACATATGGAAGACGATTTGCGTCTTGCTAAAGAAAAAGCCGAAGCATCTGCCGAGACTAAAGCTCTCTTTCTTGCCAATATGAGTCACGAAATTCGTACGCCAATGAACGCCATCATTGGCTTCTCAGACATACTTTTAGAGTCTGATGTCACACCTGATAATAAAAAGCACCTTGCCACTATTAGCAAATCCGCTCGCTCTTTACTGCACCTACTTAATGACATTCTAGACAGCGCGAAGCTCGAAAAAAACAAGCTGGATCTCGACATTCAAGTGTTTGAGTTATCCGCTATGGTTGACACCGTAATTTCTACCCTTTGGCTACAAGCTAAAAGCAAAGGACTGGACCTCAATTTCCAAATTGCCCCTGATCTTGCTAAAGCTTATCGCGGAGCAGAAGATAGAATTCGTCAAGTTTTGATGAACATCCTCGGCAATGCCATTAAGTTCACTGAACAAGGCTCTGTTACTTTAACGGTTACTAAACAGAAAGATAACCAAATTCGTTTCCAAATTGAAGATACAGGAATTGGTATTGAAACGTCTCGTTTAGAACACATTTTTGACCCCTTCACCCAAGCCGACGCTTCAATGAGCCGACGCTTTGGTGGTACAGGACTAGGAACGAGCATATCCAAACAATTGGTTCAGCTGATGGGCGGAGACATTCATGTCACTAGTGAAATCGGAATTGGCAGTTGTTTCTACTTTGATCTTCCGCTCGAAGCTTCAACAGCACTGCCTGAGTCCAAAGCCTCTCATTTGCCTCATATCACGCCAAAAACCATTCTGTTAGCCGATGACATAGAGCAAAACTTAACCTTGCTAACTTTAATCTTGAAGCGTCAGGGTCATGTCATAGAAGTCGCACAAGATGGACACCAAGCTTTTACTAAATATCAAAGTGTTGCGCCAGATTTAGTATTAATGGACATTCAAATGCCAAACATGGACGGCCTATCAGCCACACAAGCCATCCGTCAGTTTGAACAACAAAACCAACGTCCAAGAACGCCAATCATTGCCCTAACCGCAAACGTGCTTATGGAAGATAAAGTGGAAGCTCAACAGGCAGGTATGGATGGTTTTGCCAACAAACCAATTGACGTACATGCTTTAACCATGGAAATGGCCAGAGTGTTAAGTCTAGACACTTCTGAACTAGAGGCAGCAAATGCGGTTGTTGACGAACAGAAAACAAAACAGATTAACATCAACAAAGGCTTATCCCTTTGGATGGAGCTGCCTTTGTATTTATCCGAACTTAATAAGTTCTCTGAACAACACAAACAGTTAATTGAGCAACTCAACGCACTGCTGGAACAAAAGCAATATCAAACCATAATGGCCTTAGCTCACAGCATAAAAGGTACGTCTGGCAATTTAGCCTTACTTTGTCTTTCCAATAATATGGCAGCGCTCGAAAAGGAAGCCAAACAACAGAACGCCCCAGCCATTCAACAACTAATTGATGAGTTGATTAATCATTTTTTTGACTTTAACCAGGAATTACAGAGTTTACAGAATGAGCATCAAGACGAATTAGAAGAACATACAGATCAGCAAGATAAGAACGCTTCTGATGAGCCGTTACTGCCTTTGATTGAAGATCTGATTGAAGGTGTTAACCTTGGTGAAATTGATGACGACGGCTTAGAAAAGCTACTTAATCAAGTGCCAAAATCCATGAAAACCCATGCTTTAGAAGCGAATAAAGCAGTGGCAAACTTTGACTTTCATTCTGCGATGGAAAGTTTAACTGCGATTAAAGAAATGATGAGTGAGTTGGAGATTTAATGCCAAATCAGAAACATAGACAACCCAGAATTCTACTGGTTGATGATGAGCCAACAAACTTACGTGTGTTGAAACAAGTACTACAAGACCACTATCGCTTATCTTTTGCCACCTCAGGAACCGACGCTCTAAAGCTGGTTGACAAAGAAAATATCGACCTTATCTTACTCGATATCATGATGCCCGATATGACAGGGCTGGAAGTGTGTGTCAAACTAAAAAGCAATACTGACACTCAAAATATTCCTGTCATCTTTGTCACTGCATTAAAAGACAGCATAGATGAAACAAAAGGCTTCGAGGTCGGCGCAGTGGATTACATCACTAAACCAATTATTCCTGCGGTTGTCCTTGCACGAGTCAAAACGCATTTATCGCTCATCAAGGCGGATGAATTGCTGGCGACTCACATTGACCTGATCCAACGTCTTGGTCGCGCCGCGGAATACAAAGACAATGAAACAGGCATGCATGTACAGCGTATGAGTCATTATGCCAAAATCATTGCCTTGGCTTATGGCTTTTGTGAAGAAGCCGCAGAAGACTTGAAACGCGCGGCACCGATGCACGACATAGGTAAAATAGGCATCGCCGACAGCATTCTTCTTAAGCCTGGAAAATTAACAGAAGAAGAATATGAGATCATGAAAACTCACGCGCTGATTGGTGGGGAAATTCTCTCTAACCCTAACTCTTACCTCATCGAATTAGCGCAAAAAGTTGCCATGACGCACCATGAAAAATGGGACGGGTCCGGTTACCCAAACCAACTTAAAGGTGATGATATTCCAATTGAAGGCCGCATTGTGGCTATTGCGGATGTTTTCGATGCACTAACCAGTGAAAGGCCATACAAAAAAGCCTGGTCCGTAAAAGAGGCAATTGACTTCATCCACCAACAAAGCGGCCAACATTTTGATCCAGCATTACCGCCTTTGTTAGAGCAGGAATTACCTAAAATTCTCGCGATTAAAGATAAATATATGGAAAGTGATACCTAATTCAGGCCATTGAAAAAGCACCTTCTCGACACCATGAATAGGACTTTAGACACGACTGAGCTCAACCGCCAATGGAATCCATTATGTTAGCGTTATCCGATTTTGTCAGTAAACATCTATCTGCTACAGCGACCTACCCTAAACATGACATTGGTGTAATCTCCATCACCGGAACCGATGCAAAAAAGTTCCTGCAAGGGCAAACCACTTGCGATATAAACAAGCTTTCTGCAGAAGTCGGTTTATACGGGGCAATTTGCAGTAACAAAGGTCGCATCATCTGCAACTTTTTCATGCTGCAAAAAGACAACTCAATACTGATGCTAATGAGTCAGGATTTAATTGCCAGTAGTTTGGCACATCTAAAAAAATACGCGGTTTTCTTCAAAACAGACTTAACGGACGCGACCAATGCGTTTCAAATAACGGAAACCTTATCCGTTAGCCATGAATCAACCAAAACAGACCAATTTGCCGAACAGCTCCCCATAGCAATCGACATGGACAGCATACAGTTGCAGTTGTTGAGTTACCCTTTCAACATTTATTGGCATGTTACTCAAGCAAACCAAACTGAACACCAGGAAAGTAATCCCACACTTTCTGGGTTATCTTTATTAGCGGCTCGACCATTGATCCAACTTGAACAAAGTGAAAACCTATTACCCCAATGGATAAACATGCAAACAACCGGCGGTATCAGTTTCACGAAAGGGTGTTATACAGGACAAGAAATCGTGGCTCGTATGCAGTATCGCGGCAAGTCCAAAAAACAATTGGCACTGGCCACCTGGCAAGGTGACCTAGATACTCAGCAAACCTTGCTTGATAGCGAAGGCAAAAACCTTGGACAAGTCTTATCAGTAGAGCAGATAGGCGAGGATCATATTGCGCAAATCATCCTCAACCAAGATATCACAGATTTTTCAGCGCTGTTTCTTGACGGGACAGAGATTCATTTAATTGAACTGCCTTATCAACAGCCCTTCGCAGACTGAGTTTTACCGTTACTTAGGCACCGCCAAACACATCAGAAGGGCAAATGAATTTGCCCTTCTTCTTCATCATCTTGCTTAATCTCTTCTAAGGCCCATTCAATAGGCTTTTTCCCTTGCTGACGTAAATACTCATTAGCCTTAGAAAAGTGCCCACAACCGAAGAAACCACGATAGGCCGATAAAGGAGAAGGATGCACCGCCTCCAATACACAATGTTTCTGACGATCAATGAAACGTCCTTTTTGCTGGGCATAACTTCCCCACAGTAAAAACACAACCCCCTGCTTTTGCTGGTTAAGTAAGGCTATGATTTTGTCCGTAAAGGTTTCCCAGCCTTTATTCTGATGGGAACCCGCTTTCCCAGCCTCGACGGTCAGCACGCTGTTTAATAACAACACACCTTGTTCAGCCCAAGCTTTTAAATAGCCATGATTAGCAGGTTTGATGCCCAAATCTTGCTGCAGTTCTTTATACATATTCACCAAAGAAGGCGGGACTTTCGTGCCCGGTTTCACGGAAAATGATAAACCGTGCGCCTGCCCTTCACCGTGATAAGGGTCTTGCCCTAATATCACCACTTTCACTTGCTCAAAGCTTGTCTGATTTAACGCCGCTAAATAAAGAGACTCTTCCGGGAATACAGAAACATCAGACTGAGAAGCTAAAAACGCCTGTAGTGACAGCATATAATCTTGATTGAACTCATCTGCTAACTGGGCCTGCCAATCATTCTCTAACGTCATCCATGTCGTCATTTTTGTGCACCACTCGGTTGAGTCATAAAAGGGTTCAAACTGGGTGTTCCTTTAAATTCAAAATAATAGTCTAACGATAACGTATCGGTTGGATTCAGTAAGTATTTTAACAGAAGCCAAGCCATTTCCCTTAAGGCATAAGCGCGACAATATCTCTCTATAGAATTCAATGCTTGCTGTCTCGGTAAGGCTAGTTGATAGGCCTCCAATAAAACTAACGTTTGTTGACGCGTTAAGTTGTGGGATTTCACCACCACAGCTAGGTCAAATAGAGGGTCACCAACGCCAGTGTATTCCCAATCGATGAGCCAAATTCGTTGTTCATCCATCAAGACATTCTTAGGATTAAGATCATTATGACAAAGTACCGCAGGCAGACCACTGGGTTGAATGTCTAATTGATTCAACAACACATGCAGATACACAGATTCCGCTTGTAACACCGGATCTTGTGTCAGAGCTTTGATTCTCGTGACATACAACGCAATCACTTGCTCGACGTGATATTCGTGCTGAATCAAAGAGAGCTGATGTGCCTGTTTTAATTGTTTCGCAATGCGTTCAATGTCTTGGTCGACATGATTGACTTGCCAATCCAAAGACGCCTGAGGAACAAAGCGGGTCACAACCACTGGGCCACTTTGCCAAATCAGCTCAGGAGACAAACCAAATGACGCCGCTTCGCTCATCACCTTTAACTCAGCCTGACGATTGATATAAAACGCCTCTTCATCAATGTCAGCTAGACGAAGAATCAATGTCGGTAAACCATTTTGAGACAGCAAAAAAACTTGGTTGGTAAAGCCTTCCTCTAATGCGCTTGCCTGATAAGCATCGATTTCAGGAAAATGGACTGAAATTTCCACTAGAGAATCAGATAGTTTGCTCATTTTTCATCATTTTATTGCCAGAATTGTAAGTGGCTGTCAGAATGACTAACTGAATCATCCGAGTCAATAGACAACCTGAAGCAGATCAATGAATAAACACGAAGACATTATTCGTAAAATACAAGAACGCCTAAGCACACTAAGCAAATCTGAGCGAAAGGTGGCGGAAGCCATTTTGGCGGATCCAAAAACCACCATTCACTCTAGCATTGCCAAACTTGCTGCCAGAGCGGAAGTGAGTGAACCTACTGTTAACCGTTTTTGCCGTAGCTTAATTGGCAGTGGCTTCCCTGACTTTAAAGTCTCGCTAGCGCAAAGCCTAGCGACGGGAACGCCTTATGTTAATTTAAACGTTGAACCTGACGATGCCCCAGGCGCCGTCACAGCGAAAATTTTTGAAGCGGCTAAAAGCAACCTAACCCGTGCACAGGAACTCCTCCCTGAATCCTTAATTAGCCGAGCTGTCGACGTGTTGGCACAAGCTCGCCGAATTGAATTTTACGGATTGGGGGCTTCTGGTCCTGTCGCCAAAGACGCTCACCATAAATTCTTTCGTTTAAACATGCCGGTTGTTGCGTATACCGATATATTGGTACAGCGTATGGCGGCGGCAGGTACCCATCCTGGTGATGCGGTGGTATTAATCTCATATACTGGCCGAACCCTACCTCTTATAGAAACGGCTCGCGTGGCGCGAGAAGCTGGTGCATCGGTTATCGGGATCACCAATCCAGGCTCTCCTATCACCGAACATTGTTCGATTGTACTGCCGATTGAAGAGACGGAAGACACCGATATTTACACACCAATGAGCTCACGTATTGTCTATTTAACACTAATCGATGCGCTAGCAACTGGTGTATTGCTGAAACGTGGTCCAGAGTTCAATGCGCACCTCAAAAAGCTTAAGCAAAGCGTACAAGATACTCGCTTACCTAAAATTGAAAAATAACCTTTCACAACCCAAAAAGAATGGAGGCAAATTGCCTTCATTCTTTTTTGATCAAAATCCAAACAAGACAATCACAACAAAACACCTGTTTCAGAGTTTTTTGTAAATTTGTCAGAGAATTCTGAAAGATAATCCCGCCTGAGCCCCATAAAATCGCAATATGTCTTGAATGTGTTAAAATGAAATTCATTATCTTTACGCAAATGATGATCTTTTTTACAACTATGCTCAAAGGCTATCACAATAAAAATCGCAACTTAACGCTTCGGATGAGGTCTAGAAATTCGTTTTTATACCCCAGCTTTTCAGTTTGTTTGTTTAATCTAAATTCATTCTGAGACTTGAAAATAATGTCGCATCAAGGCGCATTATTCCATCCGCAGCATCTCAACGAGGGGACAATAATGATAGAAAACAATATTGCTATCAGTTTTACCTTTCTAGCCTACCTTGTGGTAATGCTAGGAATCGGTTTATACGCATACAAACGTACATCCAGCTCAGAAGACTACTTCTTGGGTGGACGCTCATTAGGCCCTTGGCCAACAGCCTTGTCTGCTGGCGCATCTGACATGAGTGGCTGGTTGCTACTAGGGCTTCCTGGTTATGCTTACGCTGCTGGTATGGAATCCATTTGGATTGCTGGCGGACTGTTAGTGGGTACTTGGTTAAACTGGCTAATTTGCGCAAAACGTTTGCGTACTTACAGCATCCAAGCCGATAACTCGCTAACCTTACCTGATTTCCTATCGAAGCGTTTCAATGATAAGTCAAAACTTATCCAAACGATTTCAGCCCTATTCATCCTGCTGTTTTTCCTTTTCTACACAAGCTCTGGCCTAGTGGCTGGTGGTAAGCTATTCGAAACCGTATTTGGTCTTGATTACACTTACGCGGTGATCATTGGTACCGTTTGTGTTGTGTCATACACGCTATTCGGTGGTTTCTTAGCTGTAGCCTGGACTGACTTGGTTCAAGGTCTAATGATGAGTGCAGCGTTGGTTATCGTTCCTGTCATTGCGCTTGATGGTGGTTTCTCACAATTAAGCAGCACTTTGATGGAAAAAAATCCTGAGTTGCTAGACATTTGGACTAACAGCAAAGGCGAAGCATTAAGTGCTATTGGTATTATTTCATTGGTAGCATGGGGATTAGGTTACTTCGGTCAACCTCACATTTTAGCGCGCTTCAAAGCGTCTCGCTCTAATAAAGACATCAAGGTTGCTCGCCGTATTGCGGTCATTTGGACCTTCATATCTATGGCAGGCGCATTGTTGATTGGTCTAGTCGGCTTGACTTACGTCGATGCTAACCTAGCAGGCCAGTTAGACGATCCTGAAAAAATCTTCATGGTATTGGTTAATGCAATCTTCCACCCTGTTGTGGCCGGCATTTTGTTAGCGGCAATTCTTGCTGCGATCATGAGTACAGCTGACTCACAATTGCTTGTCTCTTCTTCTGCTCTGGCTGAAGATTTCTACAAGCAATTATTCAACAAAGAAGCTACTCAACAACAAATCGTTATGGTTGGTCGTTTTGCGGTTATCGCTATCTCAATCGTTGCGTTGATCTTAGCATTAAACCCTGAAAGCTCCGTACTAGGTCTAGTATCCTACGCATGGGCTGGTTTTGGTGCTGCATTTGGTCCTGCCATCATCCTAAGCTTGTTCTGGCGTAAGATGAACCGTAACGGCGCACTTGCTGGTATCGTAATCGGTGGTGTCACTGTCGTGGTTTGGAAACAACTTTCAGGCGGCATCTTTGATGTTTATGAAATTGTTCCTGGTTTCATTCTAGCCACTTTGGCGATCTTCATTGTGAGCTTAGCGAGCGGTGAACCAGAAGAAGAAGTGACTCAGTCTTTCGACGAGTACGAAAAAGCATTGGATACCATGGAATAACATTATTAGAGACTTACTTTTCTAATTAAAAACTCGCATCCATGATGCGAGTTTTTTTATGCCTATCATCTGACAATGAAAACCCAGAGTCACCGTTGAATAAGTTTCCCCCAACGCCATCCCCAACCTTCTCGTCATCAAATTAATTACAAGTAGCCAAAGGCAATAATCATAAGCAGTTCGGTAAAATTAAAACAAAAAAAAAGGGCTCAGATGAGCCCTAAACACCATTTACTAACAAATGTTAGTAGCCAGAGGAAAAGTTAAAGAAAATGAGTATTATTAAGTTTGTAAAACCTTAAATGACAAACTTCAGATACTCTCACCTCTTTATTAATCGTTAAATAAGCTACAAGCGCCTTGCTCAGCACCGCTCACCAAAATGCGCTGCCCGCTGAATAATTCTCGTCCCATACCTTGATGTGAGGCGGTTAAATCTTGTGTTGCCGGTTCACGATTTTGCAGCTCTTCGTCAGACACCAACAATGACAAAGTGCCTTCATTAGCGTCTAAACGCACCATGTCGCCATCTTGAATTTTCGCAATCAAGCCACCAGCAAGCGCTTCTGGCGTCAAATGAATGGCCGCAGGGACTTTACCTGACGCACCAGACATACGACCGTCTGTCACTAAGGCCACTTTGTAGCCTTGGTCTTGCAAGTTCCCTAGGAAAGGGGTGAGCTTATGAAGCTCTGGCATGCCCAAGGCTTTTGGTCCTTGGAAACGAATCACGGCCACACAATCACGTTTCAATTTGCCGCTGCCGATGGCATCCGCCAATTCATGTTGGCTATGGAAAACAGCCGCAGGGGCTTCAATGACTCGACTCTCTTCTTTTACTGCAGAGACCTTGATCACAGAACGCCCTAAATTACCTTTCAACAAGGACAAACCACCCTCTTTACTGAATGGGTTCTCAATCGGACGAACCACATCCAAATCTAGGCTTTCGCTAGGGCCATCACGCCAAATCAACTCACCATTTTCTAAGAAAGGTTCTTTGGTGTAATACTCTAAGCCTTGACCAACAATAGTCAGAACATCTTCGTGTAACAGTCCGCCCTTAAGCAATTGCTTCACCAAGAAAGCCATACCACCTGCCGCATGGAAATGGTTAATGTCCGCTTGTCCATTGGGATAAATACGCGTCAATAGAGGCACGACTTTCGATAATTCAGCAAAATCATCCCAAGTCACAATAATGCCGGCCGCGCGTGCATACGCCACAATGTGCATTGTATGGTTAGTAGACCCCCCCGTTGCCAACAGACCAACAATGGAATTCACGATGCTACGCTCGTCAATGACTTTGTACAAAGGACGATAATCACGGCCAAGCGCGGTAATTTTTGTCGACAATTGTGCGGCGTATTCCGTTAAAGAATCGCGCAATGGGTCTGTAGGATTCACAAAAGATGAGCCAGGCAATTGCAAGCCCATCATTTCAACCAATAGCTGGTTGGAATTCGCAGTCCCGTAGAAAGTACAAGTACCGGCACTGTGATATGATGCAGACTCAGCTTCTAGCAATTCATCGCGGGTCGCATTACCTTGTGCATAACGTTGGCGTACCGCCGCCTTCTTCGCATTAGTAATACCAGACTGCATTGGACCTGCTGGGATAAACAAAGAAGGCAATTGACCAAAACGCAATGCCGCAATCAGCAAGCCGGGCACAATCTTGTCACAAATCCCTAAGAAGATAGCGGAGTCAAACATATTGTGAGACAGACCAATGGCTGCACCTTGAGCAATGTTGTCACGGCTGAATAAACTCAGCTCCATGCCATCTTGACCTTGTGTCACACCGTCACACATGGCCGGTACGCAACCTGCCACTTGGGCAACTGACCCCATTGCCGCAATAGCGGCACGAATTTTATCTGGATAGGCTTCATAGGGCTGGTGCGCGGACAACATGTCGTTGTAAGAAGAAATAATACCGACATTAGCTTCTTCCATCATGGTCAACTTTTGCTTTTCTTGCGGCTGACAAGCGGCAAAACCGTGTGCCAAATTACCACAGGATAAAGTTCCACGATGCGGACCTTGCTCTTCGGCCTGCTTCATATCTTTCAGGTATTGATCTCGCAGCGTCTTACTTCGCGCAATAATGTCGTTCGTTACCTTAGCAACAATCGAATTCATGACTCTCTCCGCCTATTATAGGTTTGATCACATCCCACAATGCGATCGATATTTTATGTAATATTACTACATTTTTATTTTATTTCACCCCAAAAACGTCAATAAATCGCATTATTTTTAGATTTTTATGTAATTTATTTACATAAACAGTTCGATATCCTCATAAAATGCGCTAAAATCCACTTTAATTTGTAACACCTTTCAGTATAGACTCTGATTTGAATCAAGAGTTGATTAAAAGATGATCATTTACATAAGAATTTGTTACAAATCCTTGCTTAAAAAATTACTTATGTAGTATTTTTACGTCAAAGAACAATATTGAATGCTGAATGTTCGAATTCGAACATCGGCCTTTTTCACACTAGTTAGAGGTGAGTATGACTATTAAGGTAGCTATCAACGGATATGGACGTATCGGACGCAACACGCTAAGAGCTTTATATGAATCAGGTAAGCGTGACCAAATCCAAATTGTAGCCATCAACGACCTTGGTGACTCGAAAACCAATGCCCATTTAACAAAATACGACACGGTACACGGCCGTTTTTCTGGCGAAGTTACCTTTGATGATGAAGCCCTATACATCAACCAAGATAAAATCCGTACCTTCTCTGAGCGCAACCCAGCTGATCTTCCATGGGCAGAGTTAGGTGTAGACGTGGTTTATGAATGTACTGGTTTCTTTACGACTAAAGAGAAAGCCAGCGCCCACATTTCTGCTGGTGCCAAAAAAGTCATCATTTCAGCGCCGGGTAAAGAAGTAGACGCTACTGTTGTTTATGGTGTTAACCAAGACGTTTTGACTGCTGACATGACGGTGATTTCTAACGCGTCTTGTACTACTAACTGTTTGGCGCCTGTTGCCAAGCCATTAAGCGACAAGTTAGGCATTGAAAGCGGGTTGATGACAACGATCCATGCTTACACTAACGACCAACGTCTATCTGACGTGTACCACGAAGACTTATACCGTGCACGTGCAGCAGCACAAAACATGATCCCAAGTAAAACGGGTGCCGCTGCTGCTGTTGGATTAGTCGTACCTGAGCTGGTTGGTAAATTTGATGGCATGGCAGTGCGTGTTCCTACCATTAATGTGTCTTTGGTTGATTTGACCTTCCTAGCACCACGCGAAACAACGACAGAAGAAGTAAACCAAATTATTGAAGATGCGATCAAAGCAGACCCTGTTTTAGCAGAAGTTCTGCATGTTAATTATGATCCATTGGTTTCTTCTGACTTTAACCACAGCACTTACACATCGAACTTCGATGCGACACAAACGCGTGTTCAAGGTAAATTGGTTAAAATCATGGCCTGGTATGATAATGAGTGGGGCTTCTCGAACCGAATGCTCGACAATACCATTGCATTAATGAATGCAAAATAATCAAAATACACGAAGGCTGCTGACGCAGCCTTCGTCGTCTCTTATACTTCACTTCTAGCTTTCTAATCTTTGGTAAATAAAATGACTCGTAGAACTAAAATCGTTGCCACTTTAGGCCCAGCTTCAAGCTCTCCTGAAATGATCGAAAAGTTAATTTTGGCAGGCGCAAACGTCTTCCGTTTAAACTTCTCACATGGTCAACCAGAAGATCACATCAATCGCGCTGACGTGGTTCGCGCTATGGCGAAGAAAAACAACCGCCATGTAGCTATCTTAGGCGACCTACAAGGTCCTAAGATTCGTATCGCACGATTCAAAAATACCAAAGTAGAATTAAAAGATGGCGCAACTTTCATTTTGGATGTGGGCTTTGATAAAAATGCCGGTGATGAGACTCGCGTTGGTATCGACTACCCTCAGCTCGCGGAAGATTCAAATCCAGGCAACATTCTATTACTAGATGACGGTCGAGTGGTATTAGAAGTGCTCGAAGTCAAAGGCACAGAAGTCATTACCAAAGTCATTGTTGGTGGCCCACTGTCTAACAATAAAGGCATCAACCGCCAAGGCGGCGGCTTATCCGCTGCCGCACTAACAGACAAAGATAAAGAAGACATTAAGACCGCTGCAGCGCTAAAAGCCGATTACCTTGCTGTTTCTTTCCCACGCAGTGCCGATGACCTACACGAAGCACGTGAATTGGCTCTAGCGGCCGGTTTGAAAGCAGGTATTGTATCAAAAGTAGAACGCGCTGAAGCCGTTGCGGATAACGAGACACTAGACAGCATTATCCTCGCTTCTGACGCGGTGATGGTTGCTCGTGGTGATCTAGGCGTAGAAATTGGTGACGCAGAATTGATCGGTGTACAAAAACACATGATCAAACGCTGCCGACAGCTAAACCGTCCAGTAATCACAGCGACACAAATGATGGAAACCATGATCACCAGCGCCATGCCAACTCGCGCCGAAGTCTTCGATGTGGCCAACGCTGTTCTAGATGGAACGGACGCCGTGATGCTATCAGCGGAAACCGCTGCAGGGGATTACCCTGAAGAAGTGATTCAGACAATGAACCGTGTTTGTTTGGGTGCTGAAAAGCAACCAGCCATCAACCGTTCTAAACACCGTATTGATGTCACCTTCACGAACATTGATGAAACCATCGCTATGTCAGCCATGTACGCGGCAAACCACCTTGAAGGTGTGAAAGCCATTATCAGTCTGACAGAATCTGGCACAACGCCTCTTTTGATGTCACGTATTAGCTCTGGCTTGCCAATTTTTGCTTTGTCTCCAAACCAGGCGACATTGAACAAAGCCGCTCTTTATCGTGGTGTCACACCAGTGGCTTTTTCATCACAAGAATACAATGTGGACAACATCATTTCTGGTCTAGTCGATCATGTTAAATCTCTCGGCTATATTGCTGACGGTGATCTTGTGATCGTAACCAAAGGCGACCATTTGGTTAGCTATGGTACGACAAATGCAATGAAGATCGTCAAAGTGGGCGACATCGCATAACGCTAACTATTTGAGGATTGTCCATTGCACACAAAGATGGTCACCATGGCCGCCCAAAAGCGCATTGCTTTAGTGGCTCATGACAATATGAAAAGCGAGCTCATAAAATGGGCTCGCACTCACAAAGACAAACTAATTGGCCACCAGCTCTATGCAACAGGCACCACAGGTAACCTATTGCAAAAAGAGTTGGGCGTTAAGATTGAGGCCTTGATTAGCGGCCCACTAGGTGGTGACCAACAACTGGGTGGCATGATCGCTGAAGGTAGGATTGATGTCTTAATTTTTTTCTGGGACCCTTTTGAGCCTATGCCTCATGACCCAGATATCAAAGCCTTGTTACGCGTTGCTGCGGTATGGAATATTCCTATCGCCTGCAGTGTCTCATCGGCCAATTTTTTGGTGTCTTCGCCCCTATTCTGCAATGAATTTGAACGACAAATACCAGATTATGAACGATACCTAAAAGAGCGACTTTAAGTCGCTCTTTTTATTTCCAATCTCGTCATACCTCTTTCGCAACAAAAGCCTGGTAAGACTCGCTGTTTTGCCCAAAATCAGCTATATTAGCGCCCTAAATTCGCAGCGTTTTTCTGTGTAGGCGACAAAAAAACGTAAAAACTGCGTTAAACCTCATTACCGACGTTATCCGTTACCCCTCAACACCACGTTGGTTCAAAAACAGGAGAGATATTTTGCAAGCTGAAGTCGCATTAATCATGGGATCGAAAAGTGATTGGGCCACAATGGAAGGCGCCACCGAAATTATGGATGCCTTGGGCGTGTCTTACCACGTGGAAGTCGTTTCCGCTCACCGAACTCCAGTCAAGCTTGCAGAATTTTCTGAAAGTGCCGCCGACAAAGGCTTCAAAGTCATCATTGGTGGTGCTGGTGGTGCCGCGCATTTACCTGGCATGGTCGCAGCACACACACACTTACCTGTCTTAGGTGTACCGGTTCAAAGCAAAGCGTTAAACGGTATGGACAGCCTACTTTCCATTGCTCAAATGCCTAAGGGTGTTGCGGTAGGTACCTTAGCGATTGGTACTGCAGGGGCGTTTAATGCAGGACTCTTGGCATGTCAGATTCTAGCCACGTCAAATCCTGAATTGGCTGAGCGCATTAAGGCGTTCCGCCAACAACAAACCAATACGGTTTTGGCGAACCCTGATCCAAGAGAGGTGTAAGCCATGTCTGTATTGTGGGTACTTGGTGCAGGTCAACTTGGCGCCATGCTAAAACACGCTGGCACACCATTGGGCTTAGACATTCGACCAGTGGACATTGATAGCCATGACACTCTGCCTTTACAAGCTGACGATATTGTCACCGCGGAACGTGAAGACTGGCCACAAACGGATGCCACCAAGCAACTTGCCTCTCATGCCAATTTCGTCAACCTATCGACGTTTCCACAATTGGCTGATCGTCTGACACAAAAGCAATGGATCGATAAGCTTGATCTGGCAACAGCGCCTTGGTTTCCAGTAGAAGCCGACAGCCATGCAGACTATGCCTACCACACGCTTGGTGAACGCGTTCTTATGAAACGTCGTCGTGGTGGCTATGATGGCAAAGGACAATATTGGTTGAAGCAAGCTGAAGGCACAGAAATCCCTGACGACTGGAAAGGCCAAGCTATTGCCGAGCAAGCCATTAATTTTGATGAAGAAGTGTCACTCGTTGGTGTTCGTGGTGCCAATGGTGAAACACACTTTTACCCACTTACCCTAAACCTGCACATTAATGGCATTCTGTACGCGTCCATTTCTCCCCTAGAGCGTCTCGCTCCATTGCAAAGTAAAGCCGAAGCCATGCTCGGCAAACTTATGGATGCACTAGACTATGTGGGCGTCATGGCAATGGAATGCTTCCGTGTGGGTGACGAGCTGCTTATCAATGAATTGGCCCCACGTGTTCACAACAGTGGACACTGGACACAAGCTGGCGCCAGTGTCAGCCAATTTGAAAACCATGTTCGAGCGGTCGCAGGTTTACCTTTGGCTCCTGCTGAAATCAAAGGCCAAAGCATGATGGTCAACCTAATAGGCGTGCCGGTGGATTACCAATGGCTAAACATTCAAGGGCTTGAGTTGTACTGGTACCAAAAAGAAGTGCGCCCCGGCCGAAAAGTCGGTCATCTTAACTTTTGCTCAAACCAGCTTGGCGTTCTTCAAAATGCGCTGCAAAGCTTGTCGTTACCAGCGCCTTACCCTGAAGCACTGGACTGGCTGAGTAAGAACTTACCAACCGATTAATCTCTCTCCCATAACATGCCGCACTCTCTGCGGCATGTTATTTACTCTTAATGTCATCAAAGCATCCAATCTTGCAAAAAAATGTCTAAAAATTTGCAAATAATGAAGATTATATCTTGTTATGTTTTCAAAACTCCTTATTCTAAAAGTACGAAATAAGCCTTCCGACTGAAGCCCATTCAGCATCAAAAAGGCAGCACTAATAAAAAAACAGCACGCTACGATGCTGATAAGGAACCTTGAATGAACCATATTGAACTTGATTGCTATGATTGGCGGCTATTGCGTGCCTTACAAGAAAATGCCCGACTCACCAATGTGGCCCTGTCTGAACAGGTCAACCTTTCCCCTTCCCAATGCTCAAGACGTCTGCAAAGACTAGAACAAAGCAACTTAATCGAGGCCTACTTTACACAACTCAATGCCACAGAACTGGGTTATCATGTCACAGCCTTTGTGAACATCACCCTAGACAAAGGCAATAAAGAAGCTGACCATCATTTTAAAGAAGCCATTGCGGCCATGCCAAAAGTACTAGAATGTTATTCCGTCAGTGGCGATGCAGACTATTGGCTGAGAGTGATTAGTGAGGATTTACCTTCGCTTTCCGACTTTTTAAATGAATCCATTTCAGCCTTACCCAGTGTCCGAAACCTGACCTCAACACTGGTACTGAATCGCATCAAAAACGCCCCGTCCATACCGTTACCAAACTAATAATAGGCAGCAGAAAAGAAATTCAATGTGTAAGAGTCATATCACTCTTACACTAAGCCTCTGGTAATCGAACCACGACCAGAACACCAATCAATGCCAACAGCGAAAACACCAATACCAAAGCCGGCAATGAAATCACATTGGTTAAAAGAGCAAAAACACTCATCACTAATAACATGACGCCAATCACAGTGTTACTGACTGCGACGTACTCCGTTCTATCGTTTCCTTCCACCAAATCTACCAAATACGTTTTACGCCCAATACGCACGCCCTGATGAGCCACACACAAAATAAAGTACAAGGCAGGCATAAACCAAACCATCTCAGCAAAACTCGGAAATAACCACATGATGACGAATAGCAATACTCCAGAAAACACACCAAGCAAGGTAGAAAACATCATAACCTGACGGCTAGAATAGTCAGAAAAACGCCCCCAGAAGGGCGAAGAAACTAAAGACGCTAAACCACTCGCCGCCATAAACGCCCCTAATACCCATAAGCCATTACCCAAATGCTGCTGAGCAATCAGCACATAATAGGGCGCACTCAAAGCAGTACAGAGTAACAGTGAACGAGCGATCACAAAGGTTCGAAACGATGCATTTGTTTTCAGTAGAGAAAGGCCTGCAAACAATTGCCAGAAACCAACGGGAATTTGATCGACTTCACTCCTTGGCTCATCAATCAAAGCATACACCATGGCGGCAAAACACCAGACTAAAGCCCCAATAATCAGACTAGTAGCATAAAAAACCGTGTTCGCTTCCAGCTCAAAAAAACCGCTGAATACCATTGTCAAAGCCACACCCAAAGTGATTAAACCTGCAGCACTAGAAGCCCAACCCGATACTCGACCACGCCGACCTTTTGAAATGGTTTTGCCTAGTACATCCTTAGAGGTAATGGAATTCAACCCCCGAGCTAAACTGAACACCACCATTAGAGCAATCACACACCAACCCGCCGCAGCTCCTTCTAGTAACAGAGCAACCACTCCAATCAACACCACGCATACAGCTTGCAACACACTGCCGATCACCCAAAGCCATTTCCGTAATGCCACTCGACGAATGTAGCTGGCCATCAGCAGTTGTGGTAACAAAGAACCGGATTCACGAATTGGCACCAGCCAACCCAACAAATACACAGGCACGCCGACACCTTGTAAAATCCACGGTAAGGTCACCTTAGGATTGATTAAAGCATCACCAAGATTGATCAATAACTGTGACCAAACCAACTTTTTCACACTGTCTGACTCATTTGGTTTCGACTTAGACAAACTATCCTGCTTCGCACTTACTTGCGACATCCACAACCCCAATTTTCCACAATCATCTCAATAGCATAGCATGCCAATAACATCACAAGGCGAAACAAATAAGAGGAAAACTTGCAACAGCAATGTCCACTAATTAGCGGCCTTCAACTCTGCTCTAACCATCCAGTTTCTTGGGGTTAACGAAGCCGCGCAGAAAGCCCCTATGTCCACGTGGTAACCCTGCTCTTGTAGGAAAATAGCACGGTCTAAAATGAGCCAGTATTCTAAGGCAGGTCGAAACCATTGACTGATCGCTTGTTGCTTTTGCAGGTCTTGATAACGTTGTCCAGCCGCGTGTTGAAAATCTTCAAATGGCTGTTGAGCGATCAAGTGTGTCAGTTGTTTTTGCTCCGCGGCCCAATGACAAAATCCCAAAAAGCCCTGATTTAATAAGACTTTTTGAATGGAAGGCACGGCAAGATATTGATCTGTTTTTCGGGCATGACGCTGCCAAAGATCAAACCCCAAACGGTATGTCAGTTCCTGCTTTTGTAATCTTTGCTCTCTGGCACCCGCGGTCGCAACTTGTTTCACTGCTAACTTTAAATCGGCTTTGCGTAAGGTCAATTTGGCCTGTGCAGCCAACGTGGATAAAGGTTGATAGGCTTCGGTTTGAGTAAGGTGATAACAGCAAGGCGCAATACAGATATAAGACACCTTTAACCTACTGGCCTGCTCTAACAACACTCGATGTAAGTCTCCACAAGCATGCAATGCCACTGCACATTGCGTTGTCTTCAGGAGCGCCTCTGGGGCATCTGCTAACACATCTGTACAGTGAAATGTTTGCTGGAGGAAAAGTTGTTGTGCTTTTTGTTGGCCTGCTTCACACAAGCTCTGTTGCCACTCAACACTGACCACCTGCTTATTCCCTTGATACGCCAGATATTTACCAAGATGCCCCTTACCAGCACACCACTCCAAATAGCGATCAACCATTGGAGTACATGCTGCAAACGCTTCAATCTGTGACCATTTACGCCCTTTTATGCCAGTCGACAGATACGCTGGTGGTGACGTGGCGTTTTGCCGAGTTTGCTCGGTGGC
Source organism: Marinomonas posidonica (assembly GCF_043643765.1). Classification (GTDB taxonomy): domain Bacteria; phylum Pseudomonadota; class Gammaproteobacteria; order Pseudomonadales; family Marinomonadaceae; genus Marinomonas; species Marinomonas posidonica_A. Next base: position 68,213 of record NZ_JBHZSP010000010.1, read on the forward strand.
TAAAAAGCCCTGAGGCCAATCAGAAAGTTCACCAAGACTGGGCTGCACATGGATTATCTCAGCCACTTGCTTCGCATCCTCAAGGTCCACTTCCTGTTGAACATTGAGCCATGCCGCTAAAGCTGGGTAAGCTTCTTGCCAAGGCAAGGTTAGACAGGCAAAACTATCGAATTGCCACAGCGCTTTATGTTGATGCAACCACTGATCAATGGCTTGAAAACGAGTTTGAAGATGGTTCATAAGTTGAAGAGTTTACACGACCAATTAAAGTGTCTTGATTTCTTGACAGTGAGTGTGGAATTTCCCTTTTGATTGCATTGTATTTTGCCATAAATACGGCAGAATGATGTATTGTTTATTGCAACGAAAAATACACACAAGGACCCCAACCAAATCATGTTTAAGCATCTTCAAGTTGTACCAGGTGATCCACTTTTAGCCCTTATCATCGCTCACCAAAAAGACACTAATCCAAAGAAAATAGATCTTGGTGTCGGTGTTTACAAAGACGATAACGGTAAAACCCCTATTTTAAATAGTGTGAAAAAAGCGGAAGCTATTTTGCTTGAGCAAGAAGAGTCTAAAAGCTATTTAGGCATTTATGGCGCTACTGAATTTGAAGCTATTATTCAAGACCTTATCTTGGGCGACAATAACCCTCTTATCACCTCAGGTCGTATTCGCTCAACCCAAACACCGGGTGGTACTGGTGCGTTAAAAGTGGCCGCTGATTTCATCAGTGCTAATCTGTCTGGCGCGCGCCTTTGGGTCAGTGATCCAACTTGGGGAAATCACGAGTCCATCTTTAACTCAGCTGGTGTAGAAGTGACGCCATACCCATATTACGATTCAGCAACAAATGGTCTGCGCTTTGACGATATGATGACCAAGTTGGAAGCCGAGGCCAAAGAAGGTGATGTATTGTTATTACACGCTTGCTGCCACAACCCAACAGGGATTGATCTGCAGTTAGAGCAATGGAAGGTCATTACCGATTTCGTAAAGCGTCGTGGCTTACTGCCATTGGTCGATGCCGCTTACCAAGGCTTCGGCGACGGTTTGGATGAAGACTTGGTAGGCCTACGCCATATGGCAGCCAATGTTGATAATATGCTGATTGCGAACTCTTTCTCGAAAAACTTCGGCATCTATCGCGAGCGTTGTGGTGGCTTAAGCGTCATTGCCACAACGGCTTCAGAAGCTGATGCAGCGTTCTCTATCATAGGTCAAGCAATTCGCGCTAACTACTCGATGCCTCCAGCACACGGTGCCGCCGTGGTTTACACCATCATGAGTCGTCCTGAACTGAAAGCAGAATGGGAACAAGAAGTGGCAGAGATGCGTAATCGTATCAACGGCCTGCGTGAAAAATTAGTCTCTAAACTGGTCCAATCGGGTGTCAGTAAAGACTTCAGCTTTATTAAAGACCAGCGCGGCATGTTCTCTTACTCAGGTTTAACCCTAGAGCAAGTACGCCGACTACGCAGCGAGTTTTCGATTTACATTGCCGATACAGGCCGTGTGAGCGTAGCAGGTGTTAGCGATGACAACATCGATTACCTATGCGCAAGCATTGCTGAGGTCGTTGGCTAATCTCAAGCAAAGTTAGGTTGAAAGCATAAAAAAGCGGTGAAAATTACTTTTCACCGCTTTTTTGATTTATCGAACGGTATCAATTAATGCAAAATACGAGTGTCTGAGGCATTTTCACCAAGCTGCATTTCAGGGTGATAATGTTGAATCAAGCGCTGCACGGAAGGCTCGATCATTTCTCGCCAGAAGCTCACTTCTTGCTCCATCATTTTATTCAGTTTGGCTATGCCTGCATCCGTGCCAAACAATCTCACTGGCGCGAGTGCCTCATCAAAGAAGTCGCGATCACCACCAATACCAACGCCGAGTAACTTGGCACCGCGTACAAAGCCTGCACACCACTCTTCCACGAGTATTTTAGATTCGCCTTCGTATTCTTGTTCCAGATACACTGGGCTGAACTCACCGAACAGCAGACTGTTCATCGCTTCCATATACATGATCAACACTAAACTGAGGAACTCATCTTCTTCCTCAGCAGACTCCCAAACAGGCTGATCTTCATCCGCCCCCCAAATGGCATTCAACCATAAGTCAGGCTCTAGTTCTTTGGCTGAACAACCTAATGCTGTGAGAAACCCATCCAGTTCAGACACACAAAGCAGCGATCTGTCTGTGCCAAATTTCAGTAAGTAGTGATCAATTTTTTCATACAACACTTCTTCACTGATGATTTCATCATCTCTTTCTTCAGACATTCACTTATTCCAATTCATTGGACGATTCTCTAAGTTTAGCTCGCCTTACTCAAGACGAAAGGTTTTTTACTAATCGACAATGGCTAGGTTACCGTAAGTTTCCAACCAGTTTTTACGGTCTCCTGCTCGCTTCTTAGATAACAACTTATCGAGTAATTCGTCAGTATCCAGCTTATCTTCCATGGTTAATTGGATTAAGCGACGCGTATCTGGCGCCATGGTGGTTTCACGCAATTGCGATGGGTTCATTTCACCCAGACCTTTAAATCGCTGTACATTTGGTGTACTGCGTTTGTTCTCTGCAGCAATCTTATGCAGGATGATGTCTTTCTCTTCGTCATCCAGTGCATAGTGAACTTCTTTACCAACATCAATACGGTACAAGGGAGGCATGGCCACGAACACATGACCATGGTTCACAAGCGCTGGGAAATGACGTACAAACAAAGCGCAAATCAAAGTAGCAATATGCAGGCCATCCGAGTCCGCGTCCGCCAGAATACAAACCTTGCCATAGCGCAAGCCACTCAAATCATCATCACTTGGATCAACGCCTAATGCCACGGAAATATCATGGATTTCTTGTGAAGCCAACACTTGACCAGAATCGACTTCCCAAGAGTTTAAGATCTTACCGCGCAACGGCAAAATGGCTTGAAAATCTTTTTCTCGGGCTTGCTTCGCAGAGCCACCCGCCGAGTCCCCTTCTACTAAGAAAAGTTCACTTCGAGTAGAGTCTTGGCCAGCACAGTCCGCTAGTTTGCCAGGTAAGGCTGGACCTTGAGTGACTTTTTTACGCACTACTTTTTTACTGGCTTTCAGTCGTTTTTGAGCACTATTAATCACTAATTCAGCGATTTTTTTGCCATCTTCTACATGCTTGTTTAACCACAAACTAAAGGCGTCTTTTACCGTAGCAGAAATGAAAGGCACAATTTGACGAGACGACAAACGTTCTTTGGTTTGCCCGGAGAACTGTGGCTCTTGCAGCTTAGCAGACAAAACGTAGCTGCAACGGTCCCATACATCTTCCGCCGTTAATTTGATGCCGCGGGGTAACAAGCTATGAAAGTCACAAAACTCACGGATCGCATCCAATAAGCCTGTACGTAAACCATTCACATGGGTGCCACCTTGTGCGGTTGGAATTAAGTTAACATAACTTTCGGTCACTAACTCCCCGCCTTCAGGCAGCCATTGTACGGCCCAATCTACGCCCTGTGTTTTTTCTGTCAGGCCGCCAACAAATGGTCGCTCTGGCAGCAAGACAAAACCTTCATTCGCTGAAGCCAGGTAATCGTTCAAGCCTTCTTGGAAGAACCACTCTTCTCGCTCTTCTTCGCTACCACTCTGATCAATAAAGACCACATGCAACCCGGAACACAGAACCGCTTTGGCTTTTAACAAGTGTTTTAATCGAGATAGAGAGAATTTCGGGCTATCAAAATACTTTGGATCAGCACTGAATTTAACCTTAGTACCGGTATTTTTCTTGCCAACGGTGCCAATTTCTTTTAACTCAGAGGTTTTAAAACCATTCTCAAAACCAATATGGTACTGAATGCCATTGCGCTTAACCCATACTTCTAATGAGGTCGATAAGGCATTCACCACAGACACCCCCACACCGTGGAGACCACCTGAAAATTGGTAATTATCACCAGAGAATTTACCACCAGCATGCAGCTTGGTCAGAATCAATTCGACCCCTGAGACCCCTTCTTCTGGGTGAATGTCCACTGGCATACCACGGCCATTGTCTTCCACACTCAATGAGCCATCTTTATACAGTATGACCTCAATTCGATCGGCATGTTTTGCTAACGCTTCATCCACTGAGTTATCGATGACTTCTTGTCCAAGGTGGTTTGGGCGAGTCGTGTCCGTATACATTCCAGGACGTTTTTGTACTGGTTCTAATCCGCTGAGAACCTCTATCGATCCGGCGTTATATTCTTTTGCTGACATGCGAGTTTTTTCTTCCAATCAAACGACACCAAATACAGGTTATCTGTATCGGCATTCAAACTAAATAACAATCTTCTGTGAGTCTATCACTGCTTCTACAAAGTTTAAAATAGTCCAATAAAAGCATGATCTTAGTTGGTTATTATTTCAGCAAATCTAAAAATATCGGTACTGAAACGCTGAAAATCTGTGAAGCTATGATCGCCCCCCTTTTCGTGCGTCAATTTCGCCACATTAGGAAAAGCATGTAATGCTGCTCGGTAATCCAATACTTCATCGCCTTCTTGCACCATTAACCAATAATGGTGTGATGTTGGCGCGGTAACCACTAACGCCTCCAATTCAGCCATATGTTCATTGGTCAGCTTATATTCGTCATGTGTATAGGGGTTTCGTTGAGGTCCTAAATAATCTTTTAGTAGAATCGGCGCTTGCATGGCAGGGTTCACCAAAATACTCTTAATGCCATACTTTTCCGTCAAATAGGTAGCATAAAAACCGCCTAAAGAACTGCCGATTAAGGTGACACCTTGTGACAGATTATCTTCTATCAATGCTTCAAGTTGCTGTATGGCCACTTTAGGTTGCCAGGATAAGCGAGGCGAAATAAAAGCCTGCTCCACATGAAAAGAATGCGCGGCTTGCTTTAAAACATTGGCTTTATGAGAACGCTCTGAGCTGTTAAAACCATGTATGTAGATTAGAACGGCCACTTAGCTTCTCCTAAGTAAATAAGGGTTAGGCGAATTGAAAAGGTAAAGGATTATGTAGCCTATGACCATGTTTCAAACAAAGCTCTAGCAAATCGGCCAACTGTTGATTAAGACGGAATTTTTCATCCCGATGCAACATAGCATCATTTGGATAAGGGTAAACCCCGCTGTACTGTCGATGTCCGTCAGTAATTTCGGCTATGCCCACATCATGGTACAAACGAATGGTGAGAGACAATGAAGTTTCAAACAATAACCTTTTTTGGGTTTGCGGACCAAACTCTAGCGCCATTTCAGATGTGAATTTACTTTCTTGACCTAAAGTAAGACGCAAGCGACTTTCCTGATCGCCATTAGAATGAATTGAAAAATGCCATTCCCCAGCCTCCTCTTGGCCACGCATAATCCGGCCAATTCGGCGATAATTCAATTCACCGAGCAGCTGCAAGCTAACCAAATCTGGGACATATTGCTTATTTGCTTTTTTCATCACTTCTGTCATTCGAGTTAAGTATTTCCTTCAGAAATCGATTTATCCGTATTGACGTCTTTCGTTACCAACGCTTCTAACTGATACCCCATTCTGACATCTTTATCGTGCCAGTATAGGTTAAACCACTCAAAAAAAGCTCCTCGATCTTTATCAGCTGGGCGAAATTCTGGGGCTAAAAAACGCTCAGGCAAAGCGACTTCACGGGTCATTACTTTTGCTTTACTCAAACGTCCACATAATACATCCCAACCGGAAATATTAGCCTGATCATACAAGACATTGATATCCGTAATACTGGTGATTCTGTTTGGCATGGTTTGCAAGATAAAGCCCACACCGCCCGCTTTTGGTTTGAGTAAGTTTGTATATTCAGAACTCTGAGATTGATGCTTTTGTTGAGTAAAACGCGTCCCTTCCACAAAGGTTAAAATCGAATTAGGACGATTTAAAAGACGTTCACAAGAGCGGCGCGTGGTTTCCAAATCTTTTCCAGCCAGATGCGGCTTTTTCACTAAGGTTTCCTTACGGTAACGTTTCATATAGGGAAACCCCATTATATAGGTAGCGGTACCAACGAATGGCATCCAAAATAATGCCTGCTTCATAAAGACTCTTGGCAACGGGCGTTTGCCTTGGATTTGCGCCAGAATGATGTACACATCCACCCAAGATCGATGATTGGAAATCATCAAACTCCAGCTGTTAAAGTCGCTAACCATGTTGTCATCTAGGTCCCATTGCACTCCCAGAATATTTTTCAACCACCATTCATTACCACTCACCCAACCGTTAAACAAACGATCAAAATAATCTTCCGCTAATGCTTTATGTTTTTCATTCCCCAACAACAAGGGTGCGATGAAGTGTGCTAAAACAGACCAAAAACATACATTCACACACATGAATAGAAATGAAATAAAGCCAACCACTGGCTCTAGTATTGGCTGCTTTCTTAAGCCTTTTAGATGGTCTTTTATCATTATCATACTCATGCAGCTTGCCACTTTTTAACCAGCTCAGATCTATTCAGGGCAAACCATTGCAACCCCATGATGGTACTAGCGTTCTCTATGTCTTGGCACAACAAATCAATGGCTTCCTGAGACGTCATAAGATGTAACTTAATGTCTTCATTTTCATCATCTAAGCCGTGAGTACGTGTCACATCCACCAAACTGGCATCAAACTCCCCTGCGTACATACGCAGATATTCCACTAGCCCGCCTGGTGACGGCACAAATTTAAACATGTATTCAAGTCGCTTTACTTCGACACCCGCCTCTTCCATCGCTTCACGTCGCGCAACATCTTCATCCTGCTCTCCTGCTTCAACCATACCGGCTACCAACTCCAACAACCAAGGCGAGGAATTTCTTAATACTGCAGGACGAAATTGTTCTATTAATAAAATTTTGTCGGCTTTTGGATCAAACAATAAAACACATACCGCATCGTCTCGAACCATCATTTCTCTGGTCATTGGTTGACTCCAATCACCATTAAACTTCCTGTGTCTTAGCGTGAGTTTGCGCATTTCAAAGAAGCCTTTGTAAACGCATTCGTCCTTTAACACTTCAACATCTTCACGACGATAACTTGGCGTAAACTTCATACTCGATTGTCCTATCCGATCCTACTAATGCTTGGCTGTTTGTATTATGGTGTTTTACTAGAGTTCAATTATCCCTGTTTAAGGAGCACATTAATGGATAACCTACGCTGCAGCTGGTGTTTAGGATCTCCTGAGTACATTCATTATCACGATACTGAATGGGGAATTCCAATCTACGATGACCACAGCCTATTTGAATGTATTGTACTCGAAAGCGCTCAGGCAGGTCTAAGCTGGATTACCATTTTGCGTAAAAGAGAAGGTTATCGCGCTGCTTTTCATGATTTTAACCCACAAAAAGTCGCCAACATGACAGAACAAGACGTGACTCGCTTGTTGCAAGATGAAAGCATTGTCCGTCACCGTGCGAAAATTGAAGCCACCATCAACAATGCCAAAGCCTTTTTAAAAATAGTCGACGAGTTCGGTTCTTTTAGTGACTATTTTTGGGCGTTTTCTGATCATAAAGTCATAGATAATCACCCAAAAACACTGCAAGACGTTCCAGCCTTAACCGAACTTTCCACACGCTTTTCAAAAGACTTGAAAAAACGAGGCTTCAAGTTCTTAGGGGCGACGACTTGCTATGCCTTCATGCAAGCAACAGGTATGGTCAATGATCATGTTATGAGCTGTACAGCGCGTAAAGGAAATAAGTCATAAACAGACGCTTGATTTAATTAATGTTTCCATCACACTAGCCGATACAAATAGACTGTCCTTGTAACCGAGCTCTGCATGTTTATATGGACGATTCATTTATTCAATTGGTTTGGTATTCATTCATGTTTAATAACAAAAGTATTCTTATTACTGGTGGCACAGGCTCTTTTGGCCGCCAGTATGTCAAAACTCTTTTAGCCAATTACCAACCCAAGCGACTGGTCATTTATTCTCGCGATGAGCTCAAGCAATATGAGATGCAACAAGATTTTGATGCGCCTTGTATGCGTTATTTTATTGGCGATGTGCGTGATAAAGACCGCATGACTCAAGCCATGCGCGATGTCGATTTTGTGATCCATGCCGCGGCCTTAAAACAAGTGCCAGCGGCTGAATACAACCCAATGGAATGCATTAAAACCAATATCCATGGTGCTGAAAATGTCATCGCTGCGGCCATCGCCAACGATGTCGAGAAAGTGATTGCCTTATCCACAGACAAAGCCGCCGCACCAATTAACCTATACGGTGCTACCAAATTGGCTTCGGATAAACTCTTTGTTGCCGCGAACAATATGGTGGGACAAGGACGAACTCGCTTTTCCGTTGTTCGTTACGGCAATGTGGTCGGTTCCCGTGGTTCCGTCGTACCTTTCTTTCAAAAACTGGTTGCCGATGGAGCCGACGCCATTCCAATCACTCACCCTGAAATGACGCGTTTTTGGATTACCTTGCCAATGGGCGTCGATTTTGTACTGAAAAACTTCCAGCGCATGCAGGGTGGTGAAATCTTCATCCCGAAAATTCCATCCGTGCAGATCATGGATCTAGCGGCAGCTTATGCCCCTGATTTACCAACCAAAGAAATTGGTATTCGTCCAGGCGAAAAGCTTCATGAAGTCATGTGTCCTGCAGATGACTCTTTCCACACATTCGAATTCGATGATCATTACGTCATTGCTCCTAGCATCAAGTTCCATCAAGAAGACATGAATTTCGGTTTGAATAAGTTAGGGGAAAATGGCCACTTAGTGGCCCCTGGATACGAATATCAATCTGGTAGTAACCCTCACTTTTTAAGTGTGGAAGACATTTTGGCGTTTGATGATGACCACTGAGTTCATTCCTTATGGTCGACAAACCATAGATCAGACTGATATCGATGCCGTCACAGAAGTACTGACATCGTCTTATCTTACTCAAGGCCCTAAAGTGACAGCGTTCGAACAAGCGCTAGCGTCTCAAGTCCATGCTCAACATGCAGTGGCAGCAAACAGTGCCACGTCTGCTCTACATTTGGCTTGTCTCGCATTAGGCGTACAACAAGGTGATTGGGTATGGACATCTCCCAACACCTTTATTGCTTCTGCCAATTGTGCTCGCTATTGCTCTGCCAAGGTGGACTTTGTCGACATAGATCCTAATACCTATAACCTATGTCCTAATGCCTTGGCCCGAAAATTAGCCCGAGCTAAGCTCGACAATTGCTTACCTAAAGTGGTCATCCCAGTGCATTTTGCAGGCCAATCTTGTGATATGAAAGCAATTCATCAGCTTAGCTTAGAATACGGTTTTCAGATTATTGAAGACGCGTCTCACGCCATTGGCGGACAGTACCAAGGCAAACCTATTGGCGACTGTCGATACAGTGATATTTGTGTGTTCAGCTTCCACCCGGTCAAAATCATCACCACTGGTGAAGGCGGCATGGCCACGACGAATTCTTCTGAATACGCCAATCACATGCGCACTCATGCGCAACAAGGCACAATCAAAGACCCAGAAGCACTAAGCCAATCCCCTGGCGATTGGTATTACGAACAGCATACCCTAGGTTACAACTATCGTATGACCGAGTTACAAGCTGCATTAGGCCTGTCTCAGTTAACTAAGTTAGACGACTTTATTGCACAACGTCATGCTCAGTTTGTCTATTATTCGGACAAGTTAAAAGCATTACCTATCACGCTTCCTCAACAGCATATCGACTCCCATTCGGCACTGCATCTATTCCCAATACTGCTTCCTAAAGGCCATCAACATTCAAGAAAAGCCATCTTTGATGCCTTACGATTGGCCGGTGTCGGCACGCAAGTTCATTACATCCCCGTACACACACAACCCTATTACCAAGCACTCGGTTTTACCTGGGGCGATTTTCCCATAGCAGAAGAATACTATCAGCGGACCTTAAGCTTGCCTTTGTTTTACGATTTAACTCAAGCGCAACAAGACAAGGTAATTCAGGTTCTAGCACAAGCATTACATGACCATGGAGTGATCAACTAATGTTAGACAATACATCCTATCGTGTCGCCGTCATCCCAGCTCGCGGCGGTTCTCAACGCATCAGTCGTAAAAACATTCGTTTACTTAATGGTAAGCCACTGATTGCGTACTCCATCGAAGCGGCACTCAAATCCAATCTATTTGATCGCGTAATTGTGTCAACAGATGACGACGATATTGCAGAAATTGCCCGTTATTTTGGCGCAGAAACCCCATTTAAACGCCCTGCAGAGCTGTCTGATCACACCACAGGCACCACTCCAGTGATGCAGCATGCATTAAACATTTTAAGTGCGGAAGGCAATACACCAGATGTGGCCTGCTTAATTTACGCAACCTGCCCTTTATTAACCAAAGAAGACTTACTAGCCGGCTTAGAATTATTGCCCCAAGAAGGTTTTAGTTTCTCCGCTACCACCTTTGATTTTCCCATTCTACGAGCATTGCACACTAACGAACATGGTGAGTTGGCACCGATGTTCCCAGAACACATAGGTAAGCGCTCACAGGATTTAGTAGAAGCCATTCACGATGCGGGGCAGTTTTATTGGGCTCGCCCAGATGATTGGTTTAATCGCGATATTTTTGGTCCTAGCTCTAAGCCATTGTTATTACCAAGACATCGAATTCAGGATCTAGACACAGAAGAAGATTGGCAGCGTCTCACCCAATTGATGGCACTGCAAAAACGACCTGCTTAATAGTGTCGCATTACCTCAGCGACGACACGCTCAGCACCTTGCCCATCAACCAAGTGTTGAGCGGTCTTACTGGCCTGTTTAAGCCAATCAGGGCTCTCCCAAGCGTCTAGCGCCATGGCGACAAGCTGACTGAGCGGTGTGCTCAATTGCGCTGTAGAAAGATGATCAAAGCGAATGGAGCGGCACCAATTTAAAGGCAAATGCTGTTCTAATGAGCGGGTTTGATTGTCTGCGATTTGTGCAAAAATAGCCGGCACCCCAAGACAAGCCAATTCGTATAGAGTGCTACCCGCCGCCGAGATGGCCAACTTAGCGTCCTTCATTACCGTACTGACTGCTGACAAACCTTGATGAAAAGCGATGCCATGATATTCACACAATTGCGCCACTTGTTTAGCCTGTTTAGCATTCGCGCCCATTAACACGACTAGGTTGTGTGCGCCAAAGCCGGCCGCCATCAAACGCGCCACAATTGGTAAGGTCAAACCTAGTAGGTCCGTCCCCCCCATAGTAATAAGCAACTTGTCAGCGAACGGATTTTTGACAGCATGACAAAATTCATCCCGTAACAAAGCATATTGACTGCCAATTAATGGCCATTGAATTTGTGCTGAATACACTTCTTGCAGTGGGTTCAAAAGCCATTTAGCCGGAAAAACACCTCTGTCATTCATATCATCCAGCACCAACAAGTTAGGTTGATGCTGATAAAGCTCGGTAATGTCTTGAGCTTGATAAGCATAATGATCAAGAATCGCTAAATCCGCTTGTTCTACCATCGCAAAAAAAGCCGACTCATGATCAATGATCCGGTCGGCTTCATTGGCAAAGGCTTCACATTGCCGTTGAACCACAAACTGACATTGCCAACCTTGTTTTTCAAATGCAGAGACCAAAGCCTGACATCGGACTCTATGGCCCATGCCTATTTGCACAGAAGCATCGGCACGTACCAACACCCTCATGCCAATAAATCCCATGCCAATGGCTGGCCCTTTTTCACATTGACTACAAGCGTTTTACCCAAGACATCTGACCAATGTTTTGGCGCTAAACCAAATGCTGGTCGAATAATTTTCAGGTGATCTTCCGTTAATTCAGTACCAGCGGGTAAATCTTTTGTAAGGTAAATGGAACGTCGGTATTTCTTCGCCGCCTGCTCTGCTTCAGATCCACCATAGGTCACTTTGCCCAATGACGCATGAGCATCACGACACGCCTCTACCATGGCTTTCATTTCCGCTGGCTCCATCGAAAACTCGGCATCAACACCACCGGCACTGCGATCAAGAACAAAGTGTTTTTCTATCACTGTGGCACCTAATGCTGTCGCTGCAACCGCAGCCGCAAGACCTTTAGAATGATCTGATAAGCCCACAGAACAACCTGTATGGGACGCTAAATCAGCCATCGTCAGCAAATTTGAATCCGCAATTTTAGCAGGATAAGTACTGGTACATTTAAGTAACGTTAGTGGATTATCACCAATGGCTCGAATGGTTGCGACCGCTTCATCGATCTCTTCTTTAGTCGCCATGCCAGTAGACATAATAATCGGTTTACCCGTTTTAGCGACCGCTTCAATCAAGGGAATGTCCGTCATCTCAAAGGAGGCAATCTTGTACAAAGGCACATCTAGAGTTTCTAGAAAATCTACTGCGGTCAGATCGAACGGTGAACTGAATGCCACCAAACCCAATGACTCCGCCAACTCAAACAGAGGCTGATGCCATTCCCAAGGGGTTGAGGCTTTGGTATATAAATCGTACAAATTATTGCCTTTCCACAGACTGTCGTTTTCCGACACCATAAACTCGCCTTCACGCACATCCAACGTCATGGTGTCGGCGGTATAAGTTTGCAACTTAATGGCATCCACACCAGCCTCGGCTGCAGCGTGAATCATGGCTTTTGCTAATTCAAAGTCTTGATCATGGTTACCAGACAATTCAGCAATAATAAAAGGGGAAGATTCAAACATAATTAGCCATTGTAGTAAGTGATAAGGTGATCGTTACCCTGATCCACGTATTCAGATGCTTGTTGCAGCATACTTGGCATCTCTTGCAAAAATTCACACCAAGGTTCAAACAGATGACGAGCACGTTTTACCGTTTCTATCTCATCGTCATATTTGAAGATAAACTGCACGATTAAAAAAGCAGAGTAAGTAAAAGAACCAATCAATAAATCATAAATATGACGATGTACGCTGCCTTTTAAAAAATAAATATGGCGATGGTGCGACCACAATAAGTCACACACTTGCTCACGTGTCGTAATACTATCATCCCAACCTTGTTGCAATTGCAGACTCACCTTACGGAAGTCTTCAACCGATATTAAGGCTTCGGCAGATTGATTTAGTAAGCATTCAGGAGGCTCTGTGAAAAAAGTGTCTTCTAGAATATCAATGGCCTTTGCATGATCCACTTGCGGATCCATAATCAATAAATCCTCCAATGGCAATGGGGTGACCCCTTCGATTTTAGCGCCATCGGACAAATTAAAGCTGGCGAAATTACGTCGTTGATTAAGTTGACGTATTAAAGACTCCAACTGGACCCTTGAAGTATCCATCATGCCTGTTGCGTATATAGTGCCACCGAAGTTTCCTTCGCGCTCGACTAGCTTCGCTTCTTCAAAGGTTTGGAATCCCGATTCTTTACCGTCTTTGTAATAGCCACTGTGTACAGAGTGATGGCTGGTTTTGTCTTTAAAACCGTTATCAACACCAAGAAAATACACATTATTAAAACCAAACAAATGCACGTAAGACAAGGCCAGATTAGCGACCACGGGATTACAGTAATTTAGTTGTACATATTCTTTATCATCACCATGTGCTCTAGCTTGATTCAGTATCAATGAGGTTATGGCCTCACCTGGTTTTAAACCCATTCCTGAACGCTTGAAGCAATCAAATAACCCTGGGTGCATGACATCGACCGACAAGCCCCAAATTTTATCTAAATAGTCTTGATCTAAGAAAAGGAATTTATCAACGGTTTGCTTCAGTCGTTCAATGTCCACATGGATGTCTGGTGTTACCCCTAATTTCTTAAGGGTATTGATGGTCGACCCACAACAAATAACCAGCACTTGATCTCGAACTTCTTTTACCAATTCAATCCCTTGGTCTAACGAAGGTCCGTTACCTAGGATAAAAACAGGCGTGTTAATGAGCCATTTCGGTAAATTTTCTCGGCCTTGGAAATGCGCCACCTTAGTCTTTGGCAGGGAACGAAGCCCTTGGGCAATTCCAATCAAAGCATCATCAAAAAATCCCCATCCCATCACCTGACGAGCATACTGCTTTTTGAAATAAGTAATTGCCTGATCATTTTCCGGACTAGTATAAGAGACATACAAATACGTCTCTGGGGCCATAAAATAGCCATTTTCTTCTAATTGACGTAAATATTTTTCGGTAAACTCTTCTGGACTCACCCCCAAAAAGAAATGAATCGTCCGACCATCACGGTTGTATGTCTCAAGAATAGTATGCCAATCGATCGCAAACAAAGAGTAATAAAATAAATCTAAATCCTCTTCATAAAGATACAAATGTTTAATCGATCTTTGAGCAAGAAGACATTCAAGTTGATAACCAAATTCCACGCCAAACAAAATGGTTGAGCCGACAAATTCAGGCCAAGCACTTTGTGACGCTAAGCCCTCTGACTGTAATGCTATTTGGTCCAACATTTTATTACTGTAGTGAACATGTCGACTCGGATGATTTTCCGTCCGCTCTAAATTCAGCAAAGTTTTATTTGGCTGCTTCAGTTCACGAGCGACTTTTTGCTCCGCTTGAGCTCTCGGTGTCGTGGAAAAAAGAGGCACTCCAACATCATCGCGATAAAGATTTAACTCACCGCTTTCTTCCATATAAATATGGCGTTTTTTTGGCTGATAGTGTTGAAAGGATTCAAAGATATGTGGCATAACCTCTGCAAAGAGGGTCATGTTTTTAAGGTATCGATCGGTCAGCGCTTGGTCATTTTCTCTGAGGCGTTCAGCACCTCTTTGAAACATGTTAGCGAACGCTTCCGCTTGTTCAAGAGAGGTGAATTGATCCTCATTTTGCATTTTTTACGCCTTTATACTGACTGACACCTTTGCGACTTTTATTGGTTTGATAGAGCTGTTTCTGCATTTCAGAGTGAACGTCTTTTATAAACAGAATCGCTGAACGGTGTATTGAAATAAATGTTTTAATCTGCTCTTTTAGTTGAGCATCAGAGACGGGTTGAATAGAGCGAATAAACTCATCATTTTCATCACACAGTCTCTGTATGTTCTCTACGTCTTTTTCACGAACGCTGCACTCTAGCGCTTCACTCAACTCTGTCAGACGAGTGGTGTCTAGCACTTAGACGGCTCCCATGCGTACTTCAGATTGCCCTTCGTATGCGGCTTGCTTATCTGCCGGAGTAATTTGATCCCAAGCGCCTTTGATCTGTAATAGCAGATTCATTACCTGATCAATGATCGTAATATCCTTACTGACGCTGGCTTCCGTTATGCGGACAGTCATGTATTCGTACAAAGACTCTAAATTATCGACTAATTCTGGATTCGCTTCTCGATCGAGCGCATCACGCAAGGCGTTAATGATTTCGACAGCACGTGTCAACGCATCAGCTTTGCCTTCCAAGTCAGAGCGTTCGATACACCCCTTACCCAAAGCCAGCTTTTCCAATGCACCCTGCATTAAGAGCTGAATGACGCGATGAGGGTCAGCCGATGCCAAATCGGACTTGAGAGAGTCCTTTCTATAGGCTTGGATCCCTTTACTCTTGTACATACACAACCCCATTAATTTGAGTATTCTAGTTAAAACGTTTTACATTTTGGCTAACACAGAGTTGAGATAACCACCTTGCGCATTCATATTCGCAAGACGAGAATCCAACCCTGTAAACTTTTCACGAAGTGATTCTTCGTAACGCGCCATACGATCTTCGTAGGCTTCTAATGTTTCTTCTGTATTATCGATTGAATCGCGAACCGAATCCTTCAAGGTATTTGTCATTCCACCAGAACCAGTGTAATTGTCTAACAAATTTTCAAGGGATTTCGCGAGCCCATCTTCTCCAGCAATCAAGGGTGCAATGTCACTAAAGCCTCGATCCATAGCACTATTAAACTTGGTCGAATTCAAACTTAAGCGACCGGTATTATCCATTTTAACCCCAAGGTCAAAAATAGAAGTAAAAGTCCCTGTCGTTTTACCATGACTGCTCATTAACTGTGTCGACAAGGATGATTGTAAATTACGAATCATACTGTTGCCGTTCAAAACCGCACCTTTGTCTGTGCTGGCCTGAAATAAATCCAATAGTTCATTATAGGACGAAATAAACTCTTCAATCGCCTCTTTCACTGTTTTCTGATCATAACTGATGTCCACTCGTGTGGTTTTGTCAGTCACATCCAACGCTTCTATTGATAGACCCGCAACCGCTTCATCAAACGTATTACTACTGTTTCGAATCTGAATACCATCAACCGTAATCACCGCGTCTCGCGCTTCATCTCCAAGCGGCGTATACAGACCGGCAAAAACACCTTCTGTTGAGATACTGTCTAACGTTAATCCAGTATTCACACCATCAGCGGCGACATTACCTTCGGCAAGGTCGTTATCAACAGAACTGTCTGTTATCTCTTCAGCTGAAGCTTCGACGGGTTCTACTTCAACCTCATCGACTTCGTCTTCTGGTATTGGACCATCATTTGCAAAGTCGACATCATCACCTGGCAAATCAAGTTCATCGACTTCTGCTTCAGCAATGTCCTCAGGCTCTTCAATGTCGTCAGCAACGACTTCCTCTGAGGAATCTTCATTTAACGTCTCTGCTTCATTAGTTATCGGCGAGGAATTGATAATCTTTAATGAATTTCCTGAACCTTCTATCGCGGAAGTGGCAGTAAAGAAAAGATTACCATTACCATCATCAACCAAGTTGGCGGAAACACCAAAATTGTCTTCGGAAGTGTTAATTTGATTACGTAATTCGGAAAGCGTGGTGCCAGCTTTAACATTGATCGTAAATTCATTGTCACCGGCTTGAAAGGTTAGGTCTGCGTCTTTTTGAGTAATGACATCATCTGCGGAAGAAAACAGACCTGGCGCAGACATGACACGGCTGCCTTTTGCTAATTGATTCACATCGATAGCATAAGATCCATTTGAGGCGGTATTGTCTGTGGAAATAGAAATGACTTCTTCGCCTTCGGCTTGGGCGATTTTAGCATCTCGCCCAGTAAAAAGTGTGTCATCATTTAAGGTATCAACAGAGGACTTAAAGCTATCAATGGCGGATCCGACCTTACCTAATGCAGATAGCTCTGCTTCATATCCATTTAGTTTGTCCTGATAAAGCTTAACCTTTGCGTCTCGCTGAGCACTCACCATCTTTTTGACAAGGGATTCTAGATCCATTCCAGATCCAGCACCTAATGAGCCTACAGACATAATTTTTTCTCCCAACGCTTCGCTTTATCGACTATTATTCATCAAACCTCACTGTTTACCAAGGTTCCCTTGATATCGCTTAGTTGACTCATAATAGCATCAATTCGATCAGACATTTTAAGAAACTCCTCTGTGGGAATTTGGCGAACAACATCACCCGTTGCCTGATCAAGTACTTTTACAATATTGTGATCCCTATCTTCTGACATTTCAAAGGTCAAATGCACATTCAATTGAGATAATTTTTTATTCATTACGTCAATATCAAGTGGTTCTACCTTCTGTTGAGAAGCATAGACATTAGAGCCATTATTATTCTGACCCGTTCTGCTGGTATCGGCGGTATTTTGAACGACTTTAGCATTGGCTTGACGCAATGCTGCAAAATCCTCTGACGCACGCTGTTCAGGACGAAGAGAATAACTAGCGCTCTGCTTAGAAAAATCACTGGCATTGATGGACATATCAGAATTCCTCCAAATAGACAAAAGCCGGAGCATGATTGCCCCAGCTTTTCGCTATCACAAGCTGATTAACCCAATAGAGACAATGCAGTTTGTGGACGTTGGTTAGCTTGAGCAAGAATTGATGAACTCGCTTGTTGCAAAATTTGCGAGCTAGTCAATTGCGCAGTTTCTTCAGCGAAGTCTGCATCACGAACACGTGAACGTGCAGCCGCAACGTTTTCAGAAATGTTACTCAAGTTACTGATCGTAGAACCAAAACGGTTTTGGATCGCACCCAAGTCAGCACGCTTAGAGTCAACTGCTGCAATCATAGTATCAAGAACATCGATCATACTCTGCGCATTCGCAACAGAAGAAACAGACGCTGTAGATTGGCTCACCTGAGCTGTCGTAGCATTGCTCGACAAACCAGACATAGTGAAACCACCATTACCAGCAAAATCAATCGAGTTAGTGATACCACCAGAAGTTAGGGTGAAACTAATCGTTTGATTTGAGTCCGCACCTACTTGGAATACACCTTCGTAAGTACCGTCTAGCAAGTTCTCACCACCGAAAGTGGTATCAGAAGCAATACGGTTGATCTCTGTAGACAACTGAGTCACTTCTTGCTGAAGCGCAGCACGGTCTTTGTCAGAGTTGGAACCATTCGCCGCCTGGATAGACAGTGTACGCATACGCTGCAACATGTTCGTTGTTTCGTCTAATGCACCTTCTGCTGTTTGAGAAAGCGAAATACCGTCGTTTGCGTTACGTACAGACTGGTTTAGACCATTAACCTGAGACGTTAAACGGTTCGAAACCAATAGACCTGCTGCATCATCCGCTGCGCTGTTAATACGTAAACCAGAAGACAAACGCTGGAAAGACGTATCCAAAGATTTACTAGAGCTCATCAACTGACGCTGTGCATTGATTGATGAAGTATTCGTATTTACGTAAAGAGCCATCATAGCCTCCTAGGTTTTTAAGTCCTGCCAAAAGCAGATCGTATAAGGTTTTCGACAAGGTTTTGAAAACCTTTAGTCAATTTCGGAATTTTTTTTCCTCAACAAGGAAAAAAACCTCCTTAAGAGCGGCAAAAAACTGCCTAACTAATTGTTTTAATTAAATTTAATAAAACAACAAAAAAAATGATTTTTTTATTTAAAAATTCCTTTTTTCTCTATTTATTGAGCATAAAAGCCAAAAAAATGCACCTCTGTGCACACTTTAAAAAGCTCAACTAAAAGAAACTCCGTATCACTCTTATAACAGGCTTATCGCCGTGACGAGATCACGTCACCTTAGGCAAAAAACAGCCTCTATTGATGGCAATTTATCGCCCACTAAACACGGCAACCACTTGCCTTTGCCCTAACGCCTTTCCGTCACTTTTAAAGAGGCAAAAACAGTTGAAGACGATAAAAAGCCGACTCACTTCGGCATACCGTTATCAGTTCGTTACCGTGACTTACCACAAAAATTAAAGAGCGTTTTTAAATAGCCTTTTTGCCATCATTGCTAAACCGACATCATGCAGATGGACAAAACCCCATTAAGCACAAACCACCAGGATTGAATTAATTTGCCGCCCTCGATGTTTCGATAGCGCATGAGCAACCTTTTTAAATCCCAGGCAAGCAACATTAGCCATGTCGATAAATCACGTTCCCTAATGATCAAAACCAAACCCACACAGCGAATCTCAAAACCCTGCTCGATGGCATACGTCTTCACACAAAAAAAGCACAATGAATCATCACCTTCAAACAAGACTCAACGTCGCAAAACCATGCTTTACTAAGAATCACAGCAACTTAAGCTTGATACTGAAACCATCACATTCAGAGCGTTTCTTCAGGCTCGCCTTGTTCCAATCAGTCAGCTATACTGAGCTTATTGATTACGCCAACAGCTTAGTGGTCAATCACCTAGCATTTGGGCAAAAAACTACCCTGCCGAATAATTTCAGCACCGACAAAAGTAGTGTCTAGACGCATGCCACCAATTCGGTGTGAACTTTCATGCAAAGCCTTCTGTTATTGACAAAACTCTAGTTAAAGCAATCCCATAGCGTATCTGTACACCATAATCATATTCACCAGAGCAGCGATCAGTAACGAGTATCAAAAGCATTAAGACGGGTGATGCATGTCTACAAACGTTTGCTTGTTACTTGATAAAGTCAGGCCAACTAAGGCGCCTTTTTTGCGTACTGCAATATCAGTATTTTTCACTCTTTTCGAGCGTGTATTCCGTTAAAACCTTTCTATAAACTCACCTTTGTTCTTTCTCGAACTCATTAAACTAACAGGGTAAAAAACCAATCATTTAGACAGGTCAAATCCCCTTAAATCTCACACCCTCTCTCTTTAAAGAGGCTCTATAACATTAAATCGGTAGCAACTTATTCTCTCGCCAAAGCCAACTTATTTCGTGTGATACTCAAAAAACAGTCACTCAAATCAAGCACTTCTTATGGCAGTAAAATCTAACAACGGGTTTTAATCTAATGTCAGATCCAAAGCCCTATTAACAGCCATTTAGACCATAAAAATCTTATCCACTTTTGCTAAAACCATGTCACAAAGCAGAAACACACACTTTCACACCGCCTTAACTCAATCTTATTTTTTTGATAATCAGCTAATCATTAGCAACGCCACCAGAAACGCCTGCCTGCCTAAGCAGACCAAAAATTGGTCGCAACTCACATCACTGAAATCTCGGAGTTCATCCATCAAATTCATGACAAAATATCATTCTTTCCATTGCCCATTTCTGATCGATTTTGCCCTGAATACAATAAATTCACGGGCTACAAATACTCAGTAGAAACTCGCGAATCACTTGCTTTTAGCCCTATAGCCATGGCAACCTCTCTAGCTAAAAAAATAGCGCTAAGCTTTAACAAATAACCAAGACTAAAAAGAGAGATTAACCCCTTTCAATCTACTATTTCCTTTAAACAAAAACGCCAGATTTCAGTATACTTAAGAAAGTCGAATCGCTTAAAACTAAGCCTTAGCGCTCATCCCTTTAACAACACGTTGATGGCACAGCTTCGCCATCATTTCAGGGACAGGGCAGACCTTTCGCCACATGGCTGCGCGACCGCTTATCGCATTCTTTCTCGACACAGACTTCTACAGAACGATTTCCTCAGTGACCATTTTTCAATGCAATCACTCCTTCACTTAGGATTGAAAGCGTTTCAAAATACTGGAATCGAACTCGATTCCTGGTCACAACTTACTTGCTAATCGACTTCTTTAAAGAAACCTTGCTCTAGTACTTTTGCTTTTCTAAACTAATCTCATAATTTTCCTAGTGATGCTGAGCCTAATTCTCTAAACTCAGTCAGCAAGCGAACTATGGCATTAGCCTAATAAATCCATATACCCTCCTTTGAAATTGACTTCGTTGTATCACTTCTCCTAATTGCACCAAAATTTAGGCAAAAAAAAGCCGGGTGAAAAATCACCCGGCATAAAAGGCACCTCTAGGAGAGAGAAGTAGCCCATATTCCGAGACAGTTCTCGAACCTTTAGTTAACGTAGCTATCTACTGCTACTTAACTCATATCTTTAAATTGTAATTGCTATTTTTAGTTACCTAAAAGTGACAATGCAGTTTGAGGACGTTGATTTGCCTGAGCCAAAATCGTACTACTTGCTTGCTGCAAAATCTGAGTACTGGTCAAGTTTGCTGTCTCCTCAGCAAAGTCGGCATCACGAACACGTGCACGGGCAGCCGATACGTTCTCAGAGATGTTACTTAAGTTAGTAATGGTAGAACTGAATCGGTTTTGTACCGCACCCAACTCCGCTCGCTTAAAGTCTACCGCCGAAATCATGGAGTCAATAATCGCGATCATACTTTGAGCGTTAACAATACTCGACACTGATGCCGTTGTGACACTTACCTGAGAGGATGCCTGGTTTGACAAACCTGACATGGTAAAACCATT
This sequence comes from Marinomonas posidonica, assembly GCF_043643765.1. Classification (GTDB taxonomy): domain Bacteria; phylum Pseudomonadota; class Gammaproteobacteria; order Pseudomonadales; family Marinomonadaceae; genus Marinomonas; species Marinomonas posidonica_A. The sequence continues at coordinate 89,846 of NZ_JBHZSP010000010.1, forward strand.
ATTGGCTTGGTAGTCGATTGAGTTATTCGCACCACCAAACTCCATAGTAAAACTAATCGTTTGGTTTGCATCGGCACCGACCTGGAAAATCCCCTGATAAGTACCATCTAATAGATTCGCGCCACCAAAAGTTGTGGTTGCTGCGATTCGGTTAATCTCTTCCGAAAGCTGCGCCATTTCTTGTTGTAGCGCCACACGATCTCGGTCGGAGTTAGAACCGTTTGCTGCCTGAATGGACAAAGTACGCATACGCTGTAGCATGCTAGTGGTTTCGTCCAAGGCACCTTCAGCTGTCTGAGCCAAAGAAATACCATCGTTTGCATTTCGTACAGACTGGTTCAAACCATTAATCTGAGAAGTCAAACGATCCGAAATTTGTAGGCCAGCCGCATCATCGGCTGCACTGTTAATTCGACGACCAGATGATAAACGTTGGAACGATGTATCAAGGTCACGACTTGAGTTTGCAAGTAATCGCTGAGCGTTCAGCGAGGACACATTTGTATTTACGTATAAAGCCATTTTAATCTCTCCTAAGATGTATTTTTAACGAGACAACCTTTTGATTTAATTAATTATTTGGTTTTTGTCTCTTATTAAAGTTATCGACATTTCGATATGTATCTTTAATTTTTTTTTCGCTTTTATTTGGGCTTATTCATTTTTTTATTGTGCTCAAATTTGGCGATACTTGAGTTATCGAACTAGGAGAAAAGAACTTTAAAAAATTTTAGATTTTTTTTTGTAGAAAAAGACAAGTAAGGAATAAAAATAAATAAAATCAACAACATAAAAACAAACAAGCTTTCGTTTTTTTCTCACCCCTACATATCCAAAAGCGTATAATGGCGAAATAAAATGATCAAAAAATCAGCACCAAAGAAAAAATTAGAAACTATCCAAACAAAGATTGATGTTTTTTTAAACTAAATAGGACAACAAAACAGGGTAAATAAAGAATTCAAATTGAATTAAATATCAATTAAGACATCTGAGGTTATTCCAATACTGTCGAAAACAATACAAGAACATTTCAAATACGAATGAAAAATATATTTCATTCGTAAAAGTAAATGGATGCTGGAGACAAAACCAAACACAAAGAAAGCATCTGCTCCTAAGATTAGTTTGCTTAAATATCCGCCAAACAAAAACTCATTAGAGGCATTTGTAAACGCAAGAAAGGACACTGTAGAAGAAAGGGAATTCTGATCTTACAGCTGGTCATAGGATCATTGTGATGAAAAAGGGGGAAGGTAACAACTCTAACATTGCCGTCGCCAATAAGTGAGTAGATGCCCTTGATGGGCAAAGGGTAATAACAACCAAGATGGCTTTATGAAATATGATTGATAAACTGCAAACCAAATTTCTGAGGGTCTACCTCACCTTCAATGATGACATCAGACTTTAGGTTAGCCGACTTATTTAATTCAATATCAGCAACTTCAATGAAAGACTTATTGGTCATGCTGTAAACTTGTCGTACTAGGTTTGGCTGAAACGCTTTATTTAACGTTAACACGAAACCAACACGTCCATTTGATAATGCAACACACGACCCAACAGGCACTTTACCAATGCTTCTGAGAAAGACCGTCAATAACTCTTTGTCAAACGCTAGGCCCGCTTCTTTCTCAAGCTTTTGAGATGCCTTAATTGGGCCAATAGAAGGTTTATGTGATTGCTCTGACGTAATCGCGTCGTAAGCATCGATGATTGCCGCCATCTTGCCATAGACAGAAATTTCTTGGTCTTGTTTACCTGCAGGGTATCCAGATCCATCTATTTTCTCATGGTGATCAAGAAGCATCTGATAAACCGCTTTCGGTACGCCATCACACTTATGAAGAATTTGCTCCCCAAATTGAATGTGCTTTCGGAATAAGTCAAATTCACTGTCTGTCATTTTCGTTGTCTTAGTGACCATTGCAGCTGGCAACCGAAAACGCCCTAAGTCGAATAACAAAGCACCGAGTGAAATCACCTCGACATAAGCATTATCCAGCTTCATCGCTTTAGCAAAATGAATACCTAATACTGCCATGCCAATGGCATGCTGCTCTAAATATCTGTCTGCATCTTTAATGTGACGCAACGCCATCACCGCAAAATTATTACGTGTATGCGAGTCAATTAAACGACGACAGAATTTTTTAAGTTCAGCAACATCAAGCTGTTTACCATGCTTAAAGAGCTCCACTTGAGCGACTAATAAAGCATGACCGTCTTGAAAAATTTTCAGCCCAGTAGCCACTTCATCATCAAAATGAGTAGGGATAAAACGTGTATCTTTAGGTGTTTTTTTCAACAATGCGGCACGTGCTTTTTGCTCAGCTGCCATTTCTTCTGTGAGCTTTGCCTCACCATCGGCACCTTCCATATTATTATTCATACGGGCTTTGTAAGAGAGTACCTGCTCTCGCGTGTGCTCATTCAGCTCTTGGCGAAAGTAGCGAAACAAGCTTTGCCCACGAGGATGCTTAGCCCGTAATTCTTTGGTGCTTAACCCAGGGTGTAATTTTTTTAAACTGCGAACAGAACGACCAACAACCAAAGACATGCATAAAATGAGAAAACGCTCTTGGGCATCGTACAAGCGCTCACGACGGCTGTTTAAAAGCTTACCATCGTCAAAATAGGGATCATAAGGCAGAAAAGCTTCATCTAAAGGAATACGCAAAACGTCTAACGCGATCTGACGCATGGCAATACCAACAATTCGATCATTACGACCATGCATGCCGATTAAGCTTTTAATGCGCTTACTGCTCATGACTTGAGATTTAATACCCATAATGTCGAGTATTTCGCCAACATTAAAGTATCCGACGTTGATATCAGCCCCAAAACAAGACTCTATTTTAAATGCTGACATCCCCTAACCCATACCTCAAACAATTACATTTTATTAAATAATGATAAATTACTGATGCGAGTAAATACTTTTTGTGAGGCGTCCAGCGCCGCTTCTTTCATTGATAAATTAGTCGCGGCTTCCGCCATGTCCAAACCACCGATACGATCTTGAGCCACGGCGTTGGATAACTGATTCGCCGAACTAAACTCTTCTCTAACTTGCAATGTATTCAGTCTAGCACCAACAGATGAACGAGCTTCGCCTATTTTCTGCTGAGCATTGTTAAGACTGGTAGTGGCATTAAAGAAGGCCTCTTCTCTTTGTTGATAGGTTGAGTCTTCATTACTCAAGGTATCAAGTGTTCTATTGATCTCATTCAGGACATTATCACGTCTTGGCGGCACCAAAGCAAAGTCAACTGAAGCGCCAGGCTTGCCCTGTAATAAGAAAGACATACCATTAAAGTTAATGGGTTTACCGGCACGATAAGAACCAGACGCTACGACGTCACCTTGGCTATTTGTAATACTGTAATTCCCCGGTTCACCAAAAAAGCTTCGGCGGCGGTCTCTGTCTTCTTTGCTGTCAGATTGCGTCAACGTCGAATCAGGCACACTACCATCTTCCACTAATGGTGATGTCACCAGCTGATATTCGTTCGCTGATGGCACTTCCGGATCGTAGTATTCATCCATGTATTCTTGGAAGTCACCCTGACTATGAACTTTTGCCGTCAATGAAACATCGCCAGTTAGTAGCTCAGTTCTAAATGTTTGGTTAGTCCAAATATCTTGAAAGAGTTTTTTTCCTGAATCAGTCACTGGAATGCGCATATCTTCAGAAATTTGAGCGTATTTCTGCCCCTCATTTCCATTCCATAAGTAACGCCCTTCAGTGTCTTGAATAAACGCAGGGGACAATGTATCCGTTCCAGCAAAGATATAACTTCCATCCGCACTGCGAGAGTTCATCAACTCCGCCATGGACTCATTAATCAAAGAGATTTCTTGCACGATGGCATCAATGTCTTCTTGAGTATTAATATCGTTCTGTGCCTGAATGAATAAGGTTCTTACACGATCCATAAAACCATTGAGACTTTCCAGGGCCACTTCTTGATATTCCAAGTTACTCTTTGCCATCTTAATCGATTCATCAAACATCTTCAGACGATCGGTACTGTCGCCGTACATCAAAATTTGGCTGGCACCAACAGGATTATCACTTGGCTTGACGATATCAGTTTGCGCTGAAATTTTTTCCTGCGTCTTCAATATTTTTTCATTTGATTGACCAATCGCACGACTGGATTGATCATAAATTAAATTATTCGTTACTCGCATAAACCTACCTCATGATGCCAAGCAGGGTTTCAAATGTGGTTCTGGCTGCCGTCACCACCTGCGCGGAAGCGGAATAGGATTGCTGGTATTTCAACAAATTTACGGCTTCTTCATCCAAACTAACGGCTGACAGTCTATCACGTCGAGCAATACTATCGTTTAACATCACTTCACTAGATTCGGCATGACCTTCGATTTCTGAGGTTTTACTACCTACATAGGAAATGAAACCAGCGAAAGCTTTTGATAAGCTTTCATCGCCTGCCACTAAAGCTTGATTCTGTAAATTGATTAATGCCAATGCATTAAAGTTATCGGCCGGGCCTATTTCATCTCCAGTTCCAATCGAAAAAACATCGCCGCGTTCTGGCATTGATGAAACAGAAACGTCAAAACCCGCCTCTTCTGCTAACCCGGCTTGTGCTAGCAAATTCACATAGTTGGTCACATCACTAACAGAAGCAATCTCAACACCAGACGCATCTCTAACCACATAAGAATGAGGTGACGTAAAGTAAATTTGATGCGGTGCACTTGGGTATAAAGAACCGTCTCGCGCAAACGCTGAGCTATTAGGGTCAGTCTTATCGACCGAGGTCAGAGAAATACGCGCATCCGATAAATTATCTGAGTTTGTACTCACCCCAACTGGTGCACTTAATGCTAGAGCCTCACCGTTTTTTGCTTGCAAGGTTAAACTCGATGCCGCATCAGCCGTCGGCGAAAAACGGAACACATCGTCATCGTCGATGATGTCAAGATCAGGTATCTTCAGATCAAGACCCAGCTCATCAATTTGATAGTAACCATTAGAGTCCGGCGTCATGTTATTCAAGTCGATGACAGTCGAAGGGCCTGTCGAATTACCTTTAAGATCGTATTGCGTGATGGCAAAACGGTTATCATCCGTACGCGTTAACTCATAAGTATCGCGAGTAATTTTCTCCGCTTCCCCTGTTGTAATGCGTACAGAGATATCAGAAATTTTCTGCAAGTTATCCCGAGTAGAGTGAATACTCACCTTTCCTAAACTGAATAAATCTTTACCAAAATTGCCATTACCATCTAAGCCTTTCGCATTCTGTGCGTTCATCGCATCGGCAATCGAAATAGCATGCTGCCCTAAAGTTCGATCAGCATATTGACTGAACTCAGTACGGTAATCCACTAAACCACCAACACTGCCACCTAATCCCTGGGTTTTAAGGCCAACATTGTAATCACCAAAATCCACAACTAGATTGATTTTTTTCGGACTCAAAGGGTCGGCAATCACTTTCAGTTCTGTTGGGTTTTGATCCATGACCAAAGGCTGCCCATTGGCCAACTGAATGGTCATCAAGCCATCATCATTAAACTGTGCTTTGATGTCGATGTACTTGGACAAATCTTTTGCCAATAATTCTTGTTGATCTCGTAATTCATTAGCAGGGGAAATAGACAAGCCTTCTTGACGAAGAATCTTGCCATTTAAGTCCGATATCTTTGCAGTAATCGCATTCACATCGGTTAATGACGAAGACAAATGATCATCCACCAAGTTTTCTTGTCGATTCACTACGTTAGACAAGGTTTTATACTGCTGAACAAGCGTTTCCAAACTGGCGTGGGCCAATTCACGTAAAGAAGAAGACGTAGGGTCATTACTCGCGGTTTGTAAAGCACTGAACGCTTTATCTAAGTAACGCGTTAACGAAATACTTTCATCTGCCAACAAATTGTCTGCCGCCGACATGAAAGAGTGATAGGTATCGTAATATGAATGATTAGATGTATCGGTACGAATCTGAGCGCCAACGAAGTTGTCAACCAAGCGAGAGGTATCACGCAACACCACACCACCGACTGGGGAGCTGACGGTGTCCGTTCTTTGACGGCTGTAGCCTTCTGTATCCACATTGGTCGTGTTTTGCCCGGTCGTATTGATACGAGCATTACTGGACATGAGCCCAGACAAACCAATTGAATATAAATTTGAGCTCATAGCTCACACCTCTAGCCTTAGTTGAAATTCGTTTAAAGACGCCAAAAAACGTCTCCAACAACTAGAGAATGCAAAAACTTTACCAATACTGTTTTTTTAGTGAGAATATTTTCTAAAGTCGCTCAAACCACTGGCTGGACAATATGTTATCTATCTTGTCAGCGTACTTAGGATCAGTAGCATAGCCACCAGCTTGCAGCGATGCGGCAAACTTTGACGTATCTTCTCCAGCGCCAAGGGCATCTTTATACCGCTCACTTGAACTCAGAAAATCCGCATAATCATCAAAGCTTTGCGCAAAAGAATCGTAAGCCCGAAAAGCTGCTTTCTCGCGCTGGGCCACACCATTTCGAAACTCTAAAGTATTAACCACAGCACGATCACCAGACCAACGAGTATCCGCTTTTATACCAAACAAATTGAAACTTGCTGTGCCATCTTCTTTGGCTATTGGATACTTACCCCAGCCAGTTTCAAGTGCTGCTTGTGCAAGAATGGCTTTCGGATTAACGCCTAATGCGTCACCAGCTTTTTGCGCATGAGGCCACAAAGTTTCGACAAACTCTTGCGGAGACTTAAACACCACAGAAAGTGCTGAAGGAGCATTTGTTTGAGAGGTTGGCGCCGTCTCACCTTGCTCTTGGATAGATTGAATGAAATCGGATGATGCTCTTTGGGCTAACGCCTGAATACGCAAAATATCTTGCTTGGCTACTTGATTCAGAAAATCTGTATCTTCAGTACCGTTAGAAGCAGCAGGCAAACTGACTCGATTTTGCTGTTGGGCTTGATATTGCCGTATCAGGGCATCAGACAAGCCTATGCCACCAGATTTAGCCATACTTTGCGCCATCTGTGAGTCCATCATTTCCTGATATTGCTTGGTTTGCGTACTGGAAAACAAGCCATCACCAATCGCTTCATTCGTACTGCGCATGTTCTTTAGCAGCATGTTAATGAAAATTGACTCAAACTGCTGAGCCACCTCTTTCAAGGCGCCATCAGGGTCTTTTTTCGCCTTAGTTTTCAAATCCGTTAAGGACGAAAAGTCAGCAAAAAAGTCTTGTTTAGGCGGAATGGAATTCATCATGGTTTAAATCACCACAAGGTCAGCATTGATCGCACCTGCCTGTTTTAGCCCCTCCAAAATGGCCATTACATCACCAGGCGCAGCCCCCACCTGATTAACAGCGCGTACAATATCATTCAGAGAGGCGCCAGGATCAAACATAAACATATGGCCGCTGTTGTTACTGATCTCGATCCCTTCTCTAGGCGACACAATAGTTTCCCCCCCAGTCACCGTTCCATCTTGCCCAACTTGTGGAGGAACCTCTTGAATCGTCACAGTCAAACTGCCATGAGTAATAGCGGCAGGAGATACTTTCACATGCTGACCAATAATGATGGTTCCCGTTCTGGAGTTCACTACAATGCGAGCACGCTCTTCCGCCACATCCACTTCTAAATTTTCCAAGATAGAAAGAAAAGTCACACGCTGACTTGGATCACGAGGCGCTGACACTCGAATGGAGGTCGCATCCAATGTGGTGGCAACCCCTTGCCCAAGCAAGTCATTGATCTTATCTGAAACGTGTTTTGCCGTTGTAAAATCGGGGCGATTCAAATTGAATGTCAGAGTGTCGCCACGGTTGAAACTACTCGGCACAATACGTTCTACACTAGCGCCATTGGGAATTCGGCCAACGGTGGGAACATTGCCGGATATACGCGAACCGTCCGCCCCATTGGCCCCTAAACCGCCAACCACAACATTGCCTTGCGCGATCGCATAAACCGCGCCGTCCGCCCCTTTTAAGGTAGATAATAATAAGGTACCGCCACTTAAGGCACTGGCATTACCAATCGACGAAGCCGTTACATCAATTTTTTGGCCAGGCTTAGAGAAAGCAGGCAAGGTCGCCGTCAAAGAAACCGCGGCGACATTTTTAGAGGTTGCGCTCACACCTTCCGGCAAGGTCACGCCAAAACGCGATAACATGCTGGCAAAACTTTGATTAGTGAAAGGCGTGCTATCACCCGTACCATTTAGACCAATCACCAAGCCATAACCAAATAACTGGTTATCTCGGACACCTTGTACACTTGCAATATCTTTCAGACGCTCCGCCTGAGCCGATACTGACAAGAAACAAATGATCATTAATGTAAAACGCTTCATTCAATCACCTATTGTGAGAAACCCATTGCTTCTCAATATCAAACTTCGAGATTAATAAGGCATATCTCGAGTATTTAATAAACGGCTTACCCAACCTTGCTCACTGCCCGCAGCCACTTCACCAGTGCCTGAGTAAGTAATTCTGGCATCCGCCACTCGCTGCGATTCAACCGTATTATCAGGGGATATGTCTTGCTTACGCACTAATCCAGAAAAACGAATGTATTCATCTCCTTGATTTAAGCGCAACCATTTTTCACCTCTCACTGCCAGCAGGCCATTAGAGTAGGTTTTATAGACAGTTACCGTGATGGTACCACTTAAACTGTTATTCTGGTTAGCCGAAGCATTACCTGAAAAATCGGTTCCTTGCTGTGGTACGGTGGTGTCCATTTTAAGCTCTTGCCCTAACACCGTTGGATTCTCGATGGTAGCTGACGACGATTTAGACACGGTCGCCGCATTAGCTTTGGTCGATGTCGTTGTTTCATTGAGATTGATCGTCAAGATGTCACCCACCTTACTGGCTTTCTGATCGCCAAAAAACACATCCCCCATACCTGTTTGATAAATGCCACCGGTTGGTGCTTTAGAAGACGTCATGCCATTATCATAAATAGGAGTATAGTACGGATCATCTTGCTGAATTGATTCAGCAATCTCTGGCCCGCTCATCGGATCATTAGGGTCTGGCACAAATCCTTTGCGATCTTCTTCTGCTGTCTCTTCTGGCGCTTCATCGTCATCGTTTATGGCATCCACCACCGCATCAGCTACCGCACCCGCGGCACCGGCTGCCGCTGCATTTGCAACGGCCTGCTGATCAATGTCCCAAGTTAAACAACCTGTTAAGCAGGAACTGAGCAAAGCCAACAGAAAAAGTTTTATCTTCATTGTTAATTACTCTTTTTATAACTGCTGAATCGCAAAGCTCATCATGCCGTCTGCGGAGGCAATGACTTTCGAATTCATCTCATAAGCACGCTGTGTCGTAATCATGTTCACAAGTTCTTCAATCGAGTTCACGTTGGACGCTTCCAACATGCCTTGAGCTACCGTCCCCAAAGAATCCGCTCCTGGCGCACCAACAATTGGTGGTCCACTGGCATTGGTTTCCGTGAAAATATTCTGGCCAGCGGCATTCAAGCCTGTTGGGTTAATAAAACCCGCGATATTGATCGCCCCCACTTCTTGTGGATCTGCTTCACCACTCATACGTTGTGACACAATACCGTCTTCGGAAATCAAAATTTCTACTGCAGTTGGATCAATCTGAATACCGGGTTCTAACACCAATCCACCTGAGGTAGCAATCTGACCGTCACTATTTAACTGAAAGCTTCCATCACGGGTATAGGCAACGGTACCATCTGGCTGTAATACTTGAAAAAAGCCTTTACCTTGAATAGCAATGTCTAATTGTCTATCTGTCATGTTGTAATCGCCGTTGGAAAAGTCCTTCTGCGTCGCGCCGACCTTCACGCCAGTACCCAATTGCAAACCTGATGGCAATTCAGCATTTTGAGCACTTAATCCACCTGGCGCTCGAACCGTTTTATACATCAAATCTTCAAAGACAGCTCGGTCTTTTTTAAAGGCCGTAGTGGACACGTTAGCCAAGTTGTTGGCTACCGTATTCAATTGTTTGTCCATTGCGCTTAAGCCAGTTTTACTTACCCATAATGCCGAATTCATAACCGCCCCATTCTTTCTGTCAATCTATTCTTACTGTTGGTTAACATGCTTAACGATTATATTTGTTAAGCAGTACGCTGTAATATTCTTGCCGATGAATTGGCATTCTCTCTTACCGTATCCATCATTTTTACGTTCATTTCAAAACGTCGCGCTAGGTTCATAATGTGCGTCATCTCTTCGACAGCATTCACATTACTGCCTTCAATAAAACCACTAACTAATTGCACATTTAAATCGGCCTCTAAGAACTGACCATCTCGCGTATGGATCAGACCGTCTTGCCCCTTGCGAAGATTCTGAGGATCTGGATTAACCAACTTAATCTGATTAATCACCGCCACTTCATTGGCGCCACCACCTTGAGGAACTATCGAAATAGAACCATCAGCCATAATATTGATGCTATCAACAGGCGGTAGAAAAATTGGTCCGCCAACACCCGCTACTGGCAAACCTCGTCCTGTTACCAATTGCCCAGCGGCATTTATTTGCAAATCACCGGCCCTAGTATAAGCTTCTTGCCCTGTCTCATCGTAGACCGTCATAAAGCCATCGCCATTAATGGCTATATCCAAATTACGATCAGTTTGAATCATGTCTCCTTGCGTATAGCGAGTCGCTGGATTCTCGGTCATGGCATACACGCGACTAGGGTAATAATCCCCATACACCTGCATTGAACGGGCTTGCTCAAAATCTGAACGAAAGCCTGTTGTATTTACATTGGCTAAATTATTCGCATGAATTGCTTGAGCATTCATGGTCTGAACACCACCGCTCATTGCTAAATATAATGCTTTATCCATTACCCGCTCCAAACAAAAATCAGGTTACCTAGCTATACTTCTTACAAAATTCATACCAACTTAAAAAAACGCAAAAAAAAGCCGAAGCAGCTAGGCTGCTTCGGCCATAAAACTTCTCTCTCCAGAAAATTAACGAAGGTTTATGATCGTCTGGGTGACAGTATTTTCTGTTTCTAATGTTTTACTGTTCGCTTGGTAATTACGCTGTGCCTCAATCAAAGAGACCAGCTCAGACGTCAGATCAACGTTAGATTCCTCTAACGCACCTCCTTGAATTTTCCCTAATGTTCCGCTGTTTGGACGACCAATATCAGCGGCACCAGATCCTTTACTCGCCAGCCATGCAGTATGTCCAGTCGGCATCAAACCGTCTGTACTATCGAAGGTGGCTAAGGCGATCTGGCCAAGTGTTGCCGTTTGTTGGTTGGTATAGTTGGCAACTAGGAAACCATCACTATCAAAAGATACGCCTTGCAACTCACCAGCTGAGAAGCCGTCTTGTTCAAAGGTATCCGAATTTTCTAAAGCATATTGAGTGGAACCCGCCAAATCCAACGGCGCCATCTTACCGCGGTTGGTAGGATCCAAACCAACAATTTCAAGGGTGATCGGCTGAGCCACTTCAAACGGCGGCAAACCACGATAGGCCCCCATTAAATTACCCGCCGCATCAAAACTAACCGAGGTATTCTTTTCTAAGAAACGAGTATCTTCACCGGTCAGAGGATCCTCAAATGTTTCTTCACCATCAACGGTCAGTCTCATCTCGTAAGTGTTATTCTCACCTTGCTTAATGAAATAATAACCCACTGTATGAGGCTCACCCAAAGAATCGTAAATTGTACGTGTATTACCATAAGTGTAGGTTTCTGGCTGAAGTGGATCAAACGCTTCGCGACCCACAGAAATAGGCTCTCGTACATTATCCACTTCAAGCGTTGAGGTTACCGCAACCCCACCTAACGTTCCTGTCACTGTGATTGGAGTCTTTGTTCCTGCTTCAATGTCAGTAACCCCCGGATTGGCCGCCCCCAAATAGAGGAGCTCAAATGGCGCTTCGTTAGTACCATCCCCATTAAAGTCTTCGCCCGCTTCTGCAGAATTATAAGTCGCGTAAGTTTCCCCTAGGAAGGCTGCGCCAGTATCATCGGTAATATTACCATCTACCGTAGCATGCACTCGATACGTATTTGGCAACTCACTTTTCGCATAGTAATACGTCACAATATGAGTGTTACCGTCACCGTCTACCACACCTTGAGTTTGAGTATAATTATAAGTATCAGGATTAAGCGGATCGAAATCTTCTCTTATATACGGCGGCACATCTTCACTTTTAGAGTTCAAATTAACTTGCAACTCCATTTCCGTGGTTGGCTCAGGAGGAATGCGATCCGTTGGAATGCGCATGTCTTCAAGGTTTCCCCCTACAACCCCCTCTACCGCATTGAAACCTTGGACGTTACTGCCGTTATTCGTCACCAGATAGCCATTTTCATCTAGCTTGAAGTTACCTGCTCGAGTATAGGATTGGGCAATCCCGGCATCCAAAACAAAAAAACCGCTGCCATCAATCGCTAGGTCTAAGTTGTTATCTGTGTAAGACAAGTTACCAGGAGAAAACTCTTGTGCCACTTTACTCACACTCACACCGGAACCGATACTGTTGCCGCTGCCCGCACCCAGTACACTGGTGTTATATAAGTCATCAAATTCGATGCGTGATTTCTTAAAGCCTGTGGTATCAGCGTTGGCAATATTATTACCCGTAACACCCAAATAATCAGCCGAGGCTTTAATGCCAGACAGTGCAGTATTAAATCCCATAACGCTCTCCAGTTACCCTAAGATTTCTAGTTCTTTTGTTAGTTTGATCTTGCCGTGATTCTCCACGTTCAAGACGGTGCCTTCTTCACCATTAATGGTGACACCCTGAATTCTGGTCGGTACACGTGTTGACATTGATGACGTCTCTCCCTGTGCATTTGTCGACGTGGCGGCAAAACGGTATTCGCCAGCCGGCAAAGGATTTCCGTCACTGTCTAACTTATCCCAGCTAAACTCACCTGTATCCAATGGTGCGGTTCTGACCAAGTTATTGCTTGAATCATAGATTTTTAGAATCGCACTCTTAGACGACTCAGGTACAACGGCTTTCACCACTAAAGGATCCACCCCATCACCCATTTTCGCCTTGTCACCCTCCATCAAAATCGACTTTCCAACCAAGGTCGATGCACTCAGTGCCTGATTTGATGTTAATGATGACGCCATGGTTTCCAACTGATCTGAAATACTGGTCAATCGTTCCAATGAACTAAACTGCGACATTTGCGCAACCATATCGTTGGCATCTTGAGGTGCCGTTGGATCCTGCCCCTTCAACTGCTCAATATAAAGCTTCAAAAAGACATTCTGGTCAGCTAACGCCCCTTCTTCTGGCTTCACTTCCGGTTTTTCGATGCCAGCTTTCGACTTTGCCGCTTCGGTACCGTATTGTGAGATCAGCCCACCAAGGCCGTTTTTATCAGATATATTTGCCATCTATCTGCTCCTAAGATTGCCCGAGCGTTAGCATTTTTTGCATCATGCTTTTTGCCGAGTTCATAATTTCTACGTTCGTTTGGAATGATCTAGACGCCGACATCATGTCAGCCATCTCTTCCATTGGGTTCACATTTGGATAAAAAACGTAGCCCTCTTCATTTGCCATCGGATGATCGGGTTCATAACGAGGTTGTAGAGGGGCATCCGATTCAACAATCGCCTCAACTTGAACACCAACGCCCGCTCCCATCTCATCCAACTTAGTATTTTTCCAACCGCGTTCACGCATGCTGTCATTCATCATTTGAGAAAACACTGGCTTGCGTGCACGATAAGTCTGATCCGCTGAACTGGCCGCACTGTCGACGTTTGCCATATTACTAGCAATGGTATTCAAACGAACAGTTTGAGCACTCATCGCCGAGCCAGAAATGGTAAAAATATTACTCAAAGACATCGTTATTAATTCCCAGTCAGCGCTTTTCTCATGCCACTAATCTTACGATCTAGAAACATAAAGCTTGTATCAAATTGCATAGAGTTCTGCGCATATTCTGCCTGCTCTCGCTGCATATCTACGGTATTGCCATCCAATGAAGGCTGCTCTGGGTTGCGATAAAGCAAATCTCCTGAGGCCTCACTCTCTGCTCCGTGAGCAAAATGTCGATCATTGGTTCCTTGCAACTGCAGTCGCTTCATTTCTTCACCCAAAGCCGCATCGAAACTAATGTCTCGTGCTTTGTAGTTTGGTGTGTCAGCGTTCGCGATATTGTTCGCCAATATCGCCGCACGAGCACTTCGAAACTCTAATGCTTTATCGTGTCCAGCAAAGGCACCTGCAAAGGAAATCGCCATTTAACCCTCAAACAAAAATGATAGATGATTTTATATAGCAATAATGATGCCAAAAAAAATATTCATATTTTTCAATAGGTTATATTTAAGCAATCTTGAAACGGCAAAAAGCGGCAACTTAAAAGATAGGTCATAAAAACAAAAAAAGCCCACCCTAAACGTTAGGGTGAGCTTTTCAAAACTCCGTAAAATAGGTCTAACGAGGTTTGGCTTTATAGACAATACCGGGGTGGCATTGCACTATTTCAAAATAATCTGACAAACCACTCAACGCTTCAGAACCACCAAGAAATAGATACCCTCCTGGCTTTAGAGAGGCATGCATTCTTCGCAAAATATCTTGCTTCAAATCGACCGTAAAATAGATGAGCACATTGCGGCAGAAAATGACATCGAATTTTCCCAAGCCTGCAAATGAGTCAATCAAATTCAAATACTTAAAATCCACACGAGAACTCAGGTTGGATTTAATCTTCCAAGTCGAATCATCCAGTTTATCAAAATAACGACTTTGTAAATCTGCTCCTAAACCACGAGCAATCGCCAAACTATCGTACTCACCCTGTTTTGCGTGCTGCAAAATGTTGGTACAAATATCTGTGGCAACAATCCTTTCACCGGGTTTCAGTGCACCTGGACGAGCACTTTTAAATGCCTCGATTACCATACTAATGGAATAAGGCTCTTGACCTGTCGAGGAAGCAGCAGACCAAATGCGCAAAGGCGCCGCCGTCATTTCTGGCAAGACTTTCTCTCGAAGAATGGTGAAAGGGTGTGTATCACGAAACCACAAGGTCTCGTTAGTGGTCATCGCATTGATAACCTCTTCTTTCAGCTTAGCATTCATTGGCCTATCAAGCGCGTCTACCAACTGCTCTATTTTAGAAAAGTTTTCCCTTTCTAAAATCTTACCTAATCGGCTTGCCACCAAATACTGTTTATTATCACTCAAAGAAATACCACATACTTTCTGTAAGTATTCCCTAAAGCGAACATAACCAGCTGGGGTGATTGTGTTTGTACTGCTGAGCATTAAAACTCCATAATAAGCAGACTAAAGGACGAGCTCAGCTCGCCCTAATCCATCACTTTACTCAGATTGCACCTGTACTGTTTCTATCGCCAAACGCGCCAACTCATCTGGCTGGAACTTAGCTAAGAAACCGTCTGCTCCTACCTTCTTCACCATGGCTTCGTTAAAGACGCCACTTAAAGAAGTGTGCAGAAGAATAAATAAGTCCTGC
Source organism: Marinomonas posidonica (assembly GCF_043643765.1). Lineage (GTDB taxonomy): Bacteria > Pseudomonadota > Gammaproteobacteria > Pseudomonadales > Marinomonadaceae > Marinomonas > Marinomonas posidonica_A. The sequence continues at coordinate 105,365 of NZ_JBHZSP010000010.1, forward strand.
AATCGACTGTCATTTCGAATCGCTGTTGTTAAGGTGTAACCATCCATCTCCGGCATTTCAATATCTGAAATCACCATGGAGAACTCTTGGGTGACATCCTTACCTTCAGCAACCAAACTCTGTAAAAACTCAAAAGCTTCTCGACCATCACACAAAACAGTGGTCGCAAAACCGACTTGTTCCATACAACGCTTGATTTGTTTACGAGCTACAGAGGAATCATCCACAATGAGGATATGATGTTTTTTTGCATTCTCTTGAGTATCCGAATCGACAATACCTTCCGAAATATCCTGTCGCATTGGTGCCACTTCAGAGAGAATTTGTTCTACATCAATGATCTCAACCATCTCTTTATCGACCTGGCAAACGGCCGTTAAATAATTGTCATTTGATAGACCTTTTGGTGGCGGCTGAATATCACTCCAGTTCATATTCACAATACGCTCAACACCACGAACCAAGAACCCCTGAATACGACGGTTATATTCGGTAATGATGACAAAACACTGGCTAATATTTTCAATTGGACTTGCGCCCGTTGCCAAACCTAAATCCAAAATTGGAATGGTTCCACCACGAATGTGTGCAACACCACGAACCACAGGTGAACTATGAGGCATAGTGGTAAGTTTAGGACACTGAAGCACTTCCTTTACTTTAAAGACATTGATGCCGTAAATTTGCTTACCATTCAAGCGAAACAGCAACAACTCAAGTCTATTTTCTCCGACCAGCTGTGTACGTTGATTGACAGTATCTAGAACCCCAGCCATATACGCCTCCAAAATGTATAAACTGCATAATGAGGTGACCCCTCAAAATTGTTAAAATGCATTCACCAATGATAGAGTGAATATTAACAATTTACTAACTTATTCATAACGAAATCATAAACAAAGAGTGCTCATCATGCGAATCTCAAGGCTTTTAATAGCCTTTATTTGTCTTCAAACACACTTCAGTTACGCTCAAGTGCTCGAAGAAATGGTTAATCGCTTCATTAATCAAGTGGAAATCCCTCGTTTATCCGAGGTTTACCCCCACGCAACCATTACCATAAAACTTAACAATCTTGCTTCCCTTAAATACTTACCTGACTGCAAAGGCAATCAAATTAGTATTCAAAATCAACGACCGGAAGCACGTAAACGAACCAATTACGAAATCAGTTGCCCTGATCCTATTTGGAAATCCTATTTGCCCGCAGTCCAGTCTATTAGCATTCCAGCTATTCGAGCCATCACACCAATCAATCGTGGTCAGATTATCTCTCAATCCAATACCGACTTAGGTGAAGTAGATATCTCTGATTTAAGAGGTCAGGTTTATACCCAACAAAAACCACCATATGGACTAATCGCTTCTCGTAATATCCGTATTAATACTTACATCACGGACAATTTAACTCGTTTACCTACCTTAATTAAAAAAGGCGACGCGATTCAAATCACTGCCAGCAGTGGCACCATTACCGTTCGTATGAATGGTGTCGCGTTAGAAAATGGCGTTAAAGGTCAACAAATACGAGTTAAAAACGCAAGTTCTGGACGAATTGTATACGCTAAAGTTGTAACTGACAGTGAGGTTCTTGTAAACTATTGAGTACAGACAACTCGGCAAATATAAATTTCCTTTTTCTGAGGTAATTCATTAAAGTTTTCGTAGACCCAGCCGAAACCATAGACAGGCAAATCATTTAAGGGCGGAAAAACCCAATGGCAATTCATTTAACAGGTCTATCAAACCAGGGCACTATAAACAAAAGCGAGCGTGCGCACAAAGACGACGCGGCCGCCAGTGCATCTGAACAAAAAGGCGGTGTGCAAAGTGGTGGTACACTGGCTGAAGATACCGTTAAACTTAGCGGTACAGCTCAAACACTACAGAATCAACAAGCTAAACTAAACAGTTTACCAGACGTTGATATGGACAAAGTGGAGCAAATTAAAAACGCCATCGCGGCAGGAGAATACAAGATTGACACCCAAAAGCTTGCCAATAATATGGCTTCTATGGACACGCTATTTTAATCAGCGTGCCCTATACAGCCTATAAAGGGCTTACTTTATGATCCCTATCACCCCAATCTTCATCAAAAGCAAAGACATTTTAACAGAACTGTCCCAACTTCTTGATGAAGAGCGCTCTGCGTACGGCGAACAAGACAGCGAAACCATCATTGCAATAGCCGACAAAAAGCAAGCCTTGCTTGATGAAATGAATGAGCTCAATGAAAGACGCGTTAAGGTTCTGATTAAATTTGATGTGGTGGATCGTAAAAATCCGACCGAAGCAGAGTTTAAAAGCTGGCTAAAAGTACAAGACAGCTCGATGGATGAAGTTCGCTTACTCATGAAAGAGTGCGAAACACTGCTCAAAAGCTGCAAAACGAAAAACAATACGAACGCCCAAATCCTCAACACCTTGCAAAAACGCAACAAACACCTATTTGAGCTTTTGCAGGGTCATAGCACCAAAAACAAAGTTTACACGTCACGTGGTTCAACTCGCCCCATCAGCAGTAAACAGACCTTAGGTCGAGCTTAAAATCACATATAAATCAAAGTGATAAAGGCTTAGCATTTGTAATTACAAGCTCTTAAGGTATAAAATACTCACCAATGAGTCCTCATAGGTAAACAGGATATACCGGCCGCCTCCTAAGCAGCTATTCCAGGTTCGAGTCCTGGTGAGGACGCCATCAACACTAAAACGAGCTCTTGGCCAAAAAAAAGAGCTTCTCAGCCCTTTTTCATACTCTTCCTAAATCACCAACTAATCGACTTCAACAACCTCAAAGCTGTGGACAATCTTCACGCCACCACGCTCTAACATTAATGATGCTGAACAATACTCTTCAGCCGATAACTTCACCGCCCTAGCGACAACATTTTCTTTTAACTTGCGTCCTGTGACCACAAAATGCACTCGAATTTCAGTAAATACAGCAGGGACTGAATCTGCACGATCCGCATCAATTTGCGCCACACAGGACACAACATCTTGTCGCGACTTCTTCAAGATGCCAACCACATCATAAGAAGTACAGCCGCCCAATCCAGCTAAAATCAACTCCATCGGGCGAGGGCCAGCTACTTGATTGCCATCGATTTCAACGTTAAACCCTGATCCCGTCTCAGCGGTAAAATGGACGTCTTCTTGCCAACTCACATTCGTTTTCATATACAACCTTATTTCTTATCAATACGACTGATAGCCTGTTAACGCTGAAACAGCTCAGCCAACTTCTCACCTGGATCATCAGCACGCATAAACGCTTCACCAACAAGAAAAGCATGAATTTCATGATTACGCATTAAAGCCACATCTTCTTGAGTATGGATGCCACTTTCCGTAACAATCAGTTTCTCTTTTGGCACACTCTTCATAAGCTCAAAAGTATGGTCTAAGCTAAGCTCAAACGTATGCAAGTCTCGATTATTAATGCCTAACAATTCTGTCTCTGTGTATTCTAATGCTAAGTCTAATTCAGCTCGATTGTGAACCTCGACCAACACGTCCATCCCCAAGTCTCTGGCCATTAAATCTAAGGCTCTTAGCTTTTCACCTGACAAGCATGCTGCAATCAATAAAATACAGTCTGCGCCAATGGATCTGGCTTCAATCACTTGATATTCATCAATCATAAAGTCTTTGCGAATTACAGGTAACTGGCAAGCTGAACGCGCTTCCACCAGATAATCTTCATGGCCCTGAAAAAAGTCTTTATCCGTCAGCACAGATAGACACGCAGCACCTGCTCTTTCATACGACTTAGCAATCTCGCCAGGATAAAAAGGCTCTCGCAAAATACCTTTACTCGGTGACGCCTGTTTAATTTCGGCGATAACACCTGCTTTGCCCATAGCAACTTGATGCTTGAGCGCTTGTGCAAAACCGCGCGGAGCATTGTGTACATTGGCAACAGAAGCTGCCACTTCTAAATTTCTGTACGGTGTATGCGCTTTTCTTTGCGTAATCTCTTCAAATTTACGCGCGACAATTTTCTTCAAAATAGTGGGGGTTTCCACTTGCATAACCAAGTCACTCCTATTTCTATGCGTTAGGTGCCATAAAGCAGCGCGTAAAGCTCGCCAATTCAGACATTTTCACTTTTGCTGTTCCGCCACCGATAACATCTTCAGCAATATTTACCCCTTCGGCCAATGAGTCAGCTATACCAGCAACATAAATGGCGGCTCCAGCATTTAATGCTACGATATCACGGGCTGGGTTTATTTTTCCCTTTCCCTCTAACGCCAACTTAATCAAAGACAAGCTTTGATCGGCGTCGTAAGCCTGTATGCCCTCTGTGGACTGCAGAGGAATATTAAAATCCTCAGGCGAAATACGATATTCTTTAATGTCACCGTCTTTCAGCTCCGCCACATAAGTAGGCGCCGCAATACTGATTTCATCTAAACCATCTTCAGAATGGACTACCATAACATGCTCGCTGCCCAAGGCTTTTAACACTTCCGCTATAGGTCGAACCCACTTTTGATGAAAAACGCCCATCACCTGACGCTTGGCATTAGCCGGATTGGTTAAGGGACCTAACAAATTAAAAATGGTTCTTGTTGCCATCTCTTTACGAGGCCCAACTGCGTACTTCATCGCCGCATGATGATTCGGCGCAAACATAAAGCCTAAGCCGATTTCTTCTACACAACGACACACTTGCTCAGCGTCTAGCCCTAAAAAGATACCTGCTTGCTCAAGGACATCCGCGCTACCGGATTTAGACGATACGGAACGACCACCATGTTTCGCGACCTTACCACCAGCCGCGGCGACAACAAAGGCCGATGCAGTAGAAACATTAAATAAATTGCCGCCATCCCCACCAGTACCACAGGTATCCACAATGTCTTCAATCGGCAAGCTAACTTTACTGGAAAGTTCACGCATGACGCGCGCAGCTGCCGTAATTTCTTCGACTGTTTCACCTTTCATGCGCAACGCAATTAAAAAACCACCGATCTGAGCTGGCGTCGCCTTGCCGGTCATAATATCTGTCATCACAGATTGCATGTCTTCTGTTGACAGATTTTGATGCTCCACAACAGCTGCAATTGCTTTTTGGATCTCCACCAGTCTCTCCTATCGTTTTAAAAAGTTAGCTAACAAGGCATGCCCTGCCTCTGTCAGAATAGACTCAGGGTGAAATTGCACCCCTTCAATATCATATACTTTATGACGCAGGCCCATGATTTCATCATGCTTTCCTTCATCATCTTGATTCCAAGCCGTCACCTCTAAGCAATCAGGTAAACTCTCTTGTTCGACCACAAGCGAATGGTAACGCGTCGCTGTTTGGGGGTTAGGTAAACCTACAAACACACCTTCATTAAAGTGATGTATTAAAGATGTTTTTCCATGCATGACATTTTTAGCACGAATCACATTACCGCCAAAGGCCTGAGCAATACTTTGATGACCTAAGCAAATACCTAAAATGGGCATTTTACCGGCAAATGCCTTAATTGCCTCGATCGAAACACCCGCTTCATTTGGCGTGCAAGGGCCAGGGGAAATGACCAGATGAGTTGGTGACAAGCGCTCAATCTCTGCAATGGAGATCTGATTATTTCGATACACCACCACATCTGCCCCTAACTCACTAAAATATTGCACTAGGTTGTAGGTAAAAGAATCGTAATTATCTATGACTAACAACATTTTTAAAATAAGGCCCAAAGCGAACAAAATGCCCAATCGGAAACGGCATTCAAAAGGCTAAATTCTACACTTAAGCGAGCAAGCTGTCTCCTGCTAGACGAACTCAAAAAGCATAAACAGGCTACCTTCAGTTCGTTACTCCTTTAAACAACGTCATAAATACCTAAGCAATGAAATAATATCTTGCAAAAACAAAGCCTTGTTTGATAATCCCAAATGAATACCGCACACTAACGGATAATTCTCTCAACCAGAATCTGTAAGGGCCTCTAATGCAAAGTCAAGTTACTCAGTTAATTGAACATTTGATTCATGACGAGCACTCGCCCAACTCGATCAGCCAAATGATGTCTGAATTCAGTCCTGATGATATCGCTCTTGCTCTGGAATCCATTCCGTTAGACCAAAGAAGACAAGCTTGGGAGAACATCAAACAAGCCAATCGCTTAGATATTTTGGTGGAAATGCGTGGCGAATCTCGACAATTACTACTGAAAGAATTGGACGACAATGAAATTGAGAACCTGTTTGCCGATGTCGATGCCGCAGGCCTGTTAGAAATTACCGACTCATTGCCAGACCGCCTGGTTGATCTTGCGCTAAAGCAAATGGACAACAAACAGCGTGAATATTACCAACAAGGTATTGTTTACGAAGACGACATTGTTGGCCGCTGGATAGATCATGAACTGTTAATCGCTTCTCAGTCTATTCGAGTAGCAGAAGCAATACGATTGTTAAAAAAGACCACCCCCAACTACACAGACATGATTTATCTGGTGAACCGAACCGGACGCTGGGTGGGTTGTGTCAAATTCGACAAATTGTTTAAGGCGCATGAACATGAGCCCATCTCGAATCTAATTGATGAAGAATGCTCTGTTATTCAAGCAGACGCGACCTTATCGAAAGCGGCTGAACAACTCGAAAAATCGACCTTATCAGCGCTCCCCGTTGTCGACAACAACCTCATATTATTAGGTCGTTTCCATGCTGGCCTAGCGTTAGAAACCCTGCGCCTTGAAAATGAAGCGCAACACATGTCTACCGCGGGTTTAAATGAAGAATCAGACCTATTTGCTCCGGTCAAACGCAGTGCTGCAACTCGCGGGATTTGGCTGGGCATTAATTTATTGACCGCTTTTCTTGCATCTGCCTTCATTGGTTTATTTGAAGCAACACTACAACAAGTGGTCGCTTTGGCCGTATTAATGCCTGTTGTCGCCTCAATGGGCGGCATTGCTGGCAGTCAAACACTCACCTTGATTGTGCGAGGTTTGGCGCTTGGGCAAATAACACGGAGCAATTTAAAGTCTTTACTAAGCAAAGAGTTAAAGGTGGGGTGGCTAAATGGCATTGTCTGGGCCATCATCATCGGCCTAGTAACCTATTGGTGGTTTAACAACTCGATGCTAGGAGCCGTGATCGGACTAGCAATTATTGTCAATATTTTGATGGCGGCCCTATCTGGGGTTTTAATCCCTGTCTTACTCGACAAATTGCGTATTGACCCAGCTCTATCAGGCTCAGTGATACTCACCACAGTCACGGACTGCGCAGGCTTTGTGGCTTTTTTAGGTTTGGGTACCTTACTTCTTCTATAAACCCTATTACATTCATCAATACAGAGAGATTTTATGAACTGGGAAACAATGCAAACTCACTTCGGCCTAGGTGACACCGAAATGCACTGGGTCGTCAGAGTCTTTTTGGTAGTCTTAGGCACGCTAATCGTTAACTTTATTGCCAGCCGTTTGTTGAGTCGCTTGAACACACAATTAGAACGTACCAAGACCCCTTGGGACAATGTGTTGGTGATTGCCGCTCAAAAACCCATTGGGGTATTTATCTGGCTAGTTGGATTAAGCATCGCTGCGGAAATCTCTGGCACCAACATTGACCCTGGACTGTCTTCTCTAATTGACTCCATTAGAGAAGTGGGCGTTATTGTTATATTAACTTGGTTTATTTTGCGCTGTATTTCTCAAAGTGAGAAAGCCGTAACCAGTTCTAGTAAGGTAAAAACCAAGGTGGATTACACCACGGCAGGCGCCATCAGTAAGCTACTGAGAGCCTCCGTTATCATTACGTCTGCTCTGGTTGTCTTACAAACTTTAGGCTACAGCATTTCTGGTGTCTTAGCGTTTGGTGGTATCGGTGGTATTGCGGTCGGCTTTGCCGCGAAAGATTTATTGGCTAACTTTTTTGGTGGGCTCATGGTCTACCTAGATCGACCTTTCGCTATTGGTGACTGGATACGTTCACCCGATCAAAATATAGAGGGGACCGTTGAACACATTGGTTGGCGTCAAACCCGTATTCGCACCTTTGAAAAACGTCCCTTATACGTTCCAAACTCAACTTTTTCATTGATTTCGGTTGAAAACCCATCGCGTATGACACACAGACGCATTAATGAAACCATCGGCGTGCGCTACTCTGATTTCAGCATTCTGCCTGACATACTAAAAGACATTAAAGAGATGGTGGCAAATCATGAGGACTTAGACACGCAACAAGTGTATATGGTGAATTTCAACCAATTTGGTCCGTCTTCCCTCGATTTCTTTATTTATACCTATACCAAAACAGTCGATTGGCGAACCTATCATAACGTCAAGCAAGATGTTCTTTTCAAAGCGATGAAGATTATTGAAGATCATGGCGCAGAAGTGGCTTTCCCAACGCAAACACTGCATTTTGGTGACGATGGTCAAATTCATTTTGCTAATAATGAATCCGCATCCAACCAATCAACGCCCAACAAATAAGACTCATGTCCATAAAAAAACGGCCAAGCTTGATGACACCTCCAAGCTTGGCCGTTTCTAGCATTTCAAGTAATGCCATTGCCGTTAAACGAGCAGCTCCGCCAAATCATCAATAATGGCATCCGCTCCTAGTCCTTTAAGGTCCACCCCTTGATGATAACCATAAGTTACTAGTGCCGATTTAAAACCCGCATTCTGTGCGGCCTTAAAATCCGTAATGGAATCCCCTATCATCAAGCAACGTTCGGGTTGAGCCTCAATGGATTCGCTGCAATGTAACAGTGGCAGAGCAGAAGGCTTCTTCTCATCTAGCGTATCGCCGCCAAGGAACCACGCAAATTCTTCCGTGATACCAAATTTATCCAGTATCGGTTTAATAAAGACACTGGGCTTATTCGTAATCAAAGCTACAGGCACACCATTGTGCTTAAAAGCTTTTAGAATCGCGACCACATTGGGATACAGTTTGGAATGATCCGTCAGGTGTTGATGGTAATGAATTAAAAACAAGCGATACGCGTCTTCGTGCTTATCTTGGCTTAACCCAGCCCAATCCAATGCTTGCTCAATTAACTTGGCTGCACCTAAGCCAACCCAAGCTCGAACTTGCTCTTCCCCCGCCAAGGGTGCCTGAAACTCTGATAAAAAAGCATCCACAGCAGCAGCGATATCCGGCACACTATCCACTAATGTGCCATCCAAATCCAAACACACTAGATCCGGCCAACCTTCAAACCATTTCGAAAAATACTTGGGGGTTTTCATTAACGAACACTCGCTAATTCGGCCCTCATAGCATCAATGACAGCCCGATAATCTGGCTTCCCAAAAATCGCTGATCCAGCCACAAAGGTATCCGCACCCGCCTCAGCAATCTCAGCGATATTTTTTTCACTGACACCACCATCCACTTCGAGACGAATATTACGACCACTGGCGTCAATTAACGCACGTGCTTCGCGAAGTTTATCCAAGGTCCCCGGAATAAAAGATTGACCACCAAAACCTGGGTTTACTGACATCAGCAACACCATATCTACCTTGTCTAAAACGTGCTTCAAATGGTGTAAAGGTGTTGCAGGATTAAAGACCAAACCGGATTTACAACCACCGTCCTTAATCATCTGTAAAGAACGATCAATGTGTTCACTGGCTTCTGGGTGAAAAGTTATATAGGAAGCGCCTGCTTCGATAAAATCTCCGATCATACGATCGACAGGTTTCACCATTAAATGCACATCAATGTCTGCCGTTACGCCATGTTTACGTAACGCTTTACAGACCATGGGCCCTATCGTTAAATTGGGAACGTAGTGATTATCCATGACGTCAAAGTGTATGATGTCGGCTCCCGCCTCCAACACATGATCGACTTCTTCCCCTAGACGGGCAAAGTCAGCAGAAAGAATTGAAGGGGCAATGATAAAATCATTCATATCTGTCTCCAGCAGTGACACAATAAATGCAACTTGATAAAAAACACCAAACGTCGAAGACGATATTTTAACAAGGCCATCGAAAGAAGTATTGAAAACAATGCAGAAAATTCATCTCTTACTTAAGATTACATTGGTTGGCTGGCTACTTGGTTCTGCTGTCAACACACCAGCAGAAGAATCGTCATCAACCGACCCTGCGACACAAACGTACGTCACACCACAGCCGCAAGTAAGTCGAATCAACGCTCTAAAGTCCTCATTAGAGGGCGTTCAACTTGAACATCAAATACAAGTATTAGAAGCCGAAGGTGGTCCATTTCTATCCCTTTACAGAAAATCTCAGACCAGCTCAACCCAAGGCTGCGCCATTCTTTTGCATTCAGATAATGAACACCCAGATTGGCCGGAAGCCATTGCCCCCCTACGCGATAAACTAACAGAATACAGTTGGTGCACACTGTCCATAGAAGTGCCTGATGTCACTAAACGTGGCCAAGCCATTAAGATAACCAGTACTGACTCAGCCTCAGAAAGCACGGAAGACAATGCGCTTAACCTAGCCAACCAAGCGGTTGTGTTTGCTCGAATTGAAGCGGCCATAGAGTTGGCCAAAACCGATGGGGTTAATGAGTTTGTCTTAATTGGATATCGAACCGGCGCCAGCTATGCCTTAGCTTTTTCTGCACAAAACAAGTTAACCATCCAAGCCCTAGCGCTCATTGACATCCAAACACCTGCAGACATGTCGAGCTATCAGATTGCACAACTGATTAGAGAGACGCCACAACCAATATTAGACTACTATTTAAGTCAGCCAAGTCGAAACCAACAATTTGCCCAGTGGCGACAACAAGCAGGCCGTCAGAGAGAAAACCCTCAAGGTCAATACATTCAGAAAGACGCCATTCCAGATCGTGTAACAGGGCAAGACAGTCAAGCGTTATTGGTTCAAAGAGTGCGCGGTTTTTTAAAGCAAAACACCAAACAAATTAGCCAACGTCGGCCACTGCCTCAAGTGAATAAAGGACTTTTTTAATTCCTTTATTCACACAGCAACCTCACTACTTACGTGCGTTTTTAATTAATTCATAAGCCGATTGAATTTCCTGAGTGCGTTCCTTTGCCAACTCAATCATTTCATCTGGTAAACCTTGAGAACTCAGTTTATCCGGATGATTTTTACTCATTAGGCGACGATACGCTTTTTTAATATCGGCATCGGACATGTCCGGCGTCACTCCCAAAGCGTCATAGGCTGACTTCAATAAGTCTTTAGACCCCATATTGTTATTGGAAGATTGATAGCCCTGTCTAAAGTGCGCTTGTTGCTTCACTTGAATGTGTAGCGCCTCAAACTCTGCCACCGTGATGCCTAAGTTGGCACACACTTGAGAAACAAAGGACTTCTCTTCAATACTAAAATGGCCATCTGCATACGCAGACACCAGCAAAACTTCTAATAAAGTTCGGGTTAAATCCCCAGGGCCAACGATGTTTTTAAAATGATTCAGTTCGGCGACCAAATCAAAATTCGCTGACTTGCCCTCATTAAACAGTCGTTTAGCTTGTTCTTGCGCTTCCGGAGACAAACGCAATCGCTGCATAACAGACTGAGCCAGCTGAATTTCTTCCTCGGAAACTTGTCCATCCGACTTTGCCAAACGCCCCATCAATAAAAACAAAGTTCGGAAGAAGGTTTCCTGCTGAAGGCGTATATTACCTCGCTTTGCTTGATTAAACGCTCCACCTTTTTGAGCCCTGTCTAACAGGCTACCAACAATATACCCCAATATCGCACCAAGGAAATTTGACATTAAAACATAGCCCAAAATGGCGCACACAATTTTCCACATAAAGATATTTCTCCAGAATCGGTAGCCCCTATGGGCCTGCATAGATTATCATTTGTCTTATTACGTGGAGCCTCAATTGGCAGCCTCCGATTTCGGACAACAATTATTGGTAAATAAGTATACCCTGCATGGTTAAGCATTTACGCAACTACGCCCTATTTTTTCAAGGTCTTTTCATATTGCCACTTGCTCACGGGCAAGTAGATCAATGGGATTGGGCTCCTCGAGAATCCCTGACCACTGAACAACGAGCTCAGTTAGGTCGCTATTGCCAAGGCCAATACATTAATCAATGGCAAGCCAGCCAGAGTAACAACACGCAACTACAAGCCGATCTAATTACCCGAGATCAAACCGGCGTTATTCATCTGCAAGGCAATGCTAACATTATTCAGCCCGACTCTCAGTTATCTGCAAACAGCATTCAAGGCATTCCAAACGACTATTACCAAGCTTCGGGCGATGTCACCCTAAGAACCGATAATGAACTCATTCGAAGCACAAACAGCTACCTATCCAATAACGGCAGCGCCGCCACAGAATTTGAAAACGCCCTATTTTTGAGTCATAACAGCAAAGCACGGGGTAAAGCTAAATCGTTAACACAAGAAAAAAATGGTGTGGTCTTTATTGAGGAAGGTTTCTTTACTACTTGTGAACCGAACCAAGAAAGTTGGAGCTTATATGGTACCAGCATTGAGCTTAACCCGACGTCAGGCTTCGGGACCGCCAAGCACGTTCAAGTTCGCATTGCAGGCATTCCGATTTTCTACTCGCCCTGGTTGCGCTTTCCGATTGATGACAGACGCCAAAGTGGTTTTTTATTCCCCAGTTTTGGCTATTCAGGCAACGATGGTTTAAGTTTCTCTGCACCTTTTTACTGGAACATGGCAGCCAACTATGATGCCACCTTTACTCCACAATACATTCAAGAAAAAGGCGAAGGTATTGATGTTGAGTTTCGTCATCTGAGTTCATTCGGCGAAACGACCTATGAGCAGTCCTATTTCTCGGATCAAGATGAAGGGGATCAGATATTACTCAAGCTAACCTCTCATCAGCGCTTTAATCAATATCTGCAATCCGGTTTTACCTATGAAGCCAACCCCACAGAAAACGAATTTCCTGAAGCTAACAGCACATCTATTGGCGAAAAAGACCATTACCAACAAAGTGCTTATGTGTCTTTAAACAGTGGAAACTTCTTCAACAAGTTAACCTATTTAACTTACCAGACCCCAGATAGTTCGGACGACGAACCTTTTGAATGGCTGCCTCGTGTAGAAAGTTCTTATTCGATTGCAAACACGTATTTAAAGTACAACTTAGCAGTACAATATACGGATTTTTATGACCCAGCCGAAGACGATTTCGACGGCGAGCGCTTAGTTGTCAATCAAGATACATCCCTCGATTTTGGTAACGACTGGTTGACCCTAACGCCAGGTATATTGACTCAATACCGAGACTACCAATTACACGACTACAGTAGCGACACAGATTCCGAAGCGTCGCTTGGCCACATCACAACTTACTTGGACACAGGGTTAGCATTTGAACGCCGTTTTACCAACGAAAATGGCACGTGGCGTCAAACCTTATCACCAAGATTAAACTACTTACATTCTCCCTACGAAAACCAAACAAACATTCCTGATTTTGATGCCAGCGAATCTACTTTGACTTACTCTAGCGCCTTTAGTCACGAGCGCTTTAATGGCAACGACAGGGTCGGTGACACAGAACAAGTCAGTTTTGGGTTAGAAAGTCGTCTATATGATGAAAATAATAATGAAAAGTGGTCTTTAAAAGCTGGTCAGGTCTTCTACTTAGACGATCGATATGTTGATATTAGTGGTACGACCAGTGACAGCAGTCCAGTTGACGATAGCGAACACAGTGATCTATTAACCTCTGCCAGCTATTATGGTTCTGACTTTAGCCTCACCGCCAACCTGAATTACGACCCTGACGAAGATAACATTAATCTTGCCCAACTGGTGGCAAGTTTAACACCGGCAGATCGGGTCAAAGTGAATTTAAGTTATTTATATTCAATTAATAATTCAGACTCGGATGATAATACAAAGCAAGCCAGTTTTGGTACCGTATTTCCAATCAACCAAAATTGGTCTGCGTTCGCTCAGTACAGCTACGACTTCATGGATGACGAAGCAACCAAACAGGTATCAGGCATTGGTTATGAGAACTGCTGCATTAAGGTCTCTCTGAGCTATCAAGACTGGATTGACGATGACAATGACGCCGACCGAGGCATCTTCTTACAATTTATTTTACGTAGTTTAAGCACCGCTGGACGTAGCAACAGTAACGCCAAAAGCATTGCAGACACCTACTGGAACCAAGGAAAAACCGGATATTAATCATGAAGTTATTCTCTTTTTTCGTCCTAATACTAACATTTTCTAGTTTACAATCAGTGCAGGCCGACACCAGCAAAATTGATGGCATCGCCGCCATCATTGATTCCACCCCCATCCTTGAAAGCGACATTCAAAACCGTTTTCAAATTGTCAAAGACAGAGTGCCTGGCGGCATAATGACAGACAACATTCATCGCCAAATACTCACTCAATTAGTCGATGAAACCCTACAAGCTAACTATGCCGAAAAAATTGGTATGAGAGCGTCCAGCTCCGATGTAGATAAGGCTATTTTAGGCGTCGCAAAGAATATGAACCTTGATCTACAAGGTTTAAAGACGGTATTAGCGAGCAAAGGGATCAACTACAGTCGCTACCGTAAACAAATTGAACATGAAATCCTAATCAACAACATTAAACGTGAAATCATTAAGCGTCGTATCGTCATTTCGGAACAAGAAATTGATGATTACATGAGCTCAGAAACCAGCATCACCAAAGACAAGGACCAAGTTCATCTACGTCACATTTTGATTAGAGCTAGTAATCCAGAAGAAGCGAAAGCGGAAATCAACACGATCACTCAGCAAATTCAAAATGAAAACGATTTTATCCAACAAGCCGTGGCAAAATCAGCGGGGCAGTTTGCCATAGAAGGTGGCGACCTTGGATGGCGCCCGATGAACCAGTTACCACCTTTGTTTGTCAGAGCACTTGATACAGAACAAGGCCCTCTTGTCGGTCCACTACAAAGTAATGCGGGTTACCATTTACTTTGGGTTATCGACAAACGCTCTGCTTCTGTGACACTACAGCAACAAACTAAAACTCGCCATATTCTAGTACGACCCAATGAAATTCGAGACATGGCGCAAACTCAAGCCTTTGCAGATGAACTCTATAATAAGCTTCAAAATGGCGCTGACTTCGCAGAATTAGCTAAAGAATACAGTGAAGACCAAGGCTCAACACTGCAAGGTGGTGATCTTGGCTGGGTCACCCCTGGCACTATGGTGCCAGCCTTTGAAGACATGATGAATGAAACAACGGTTGGCCAGGTCAGCAAACCTTTCCGTACACAGTTTGGCTGGCATATCTTACAGGTAGAAGGTCGCCGTGAAGCCGACATCAGTGATCAAGTCAAGCGTAGTAATGCCAAACAAGCCCTAACCTCGCAAAAGCAAGACATCGTATTGGGCAATTGGTTAGACGAATTGCGTGCTGACGCCTTTATTGACATCAAAGATAAGTAACACCTTATGAATCAAGCATCACCTGACACACTTCCAATCATCGCGATCACTTCAGGTGAACCGGCTGGCATCGGGCCAGACATTATTCTCAGCGCACTAAATGAGTCGTCTTTTGCGGCTCGTTTAGTGGTTCTAGGGGATGTCGATTTACTGCGCTCAAGAGCAAAAACCCTCAACCTCAAACTTGACATTGAAACGCTTGCCGCCCATGCTAAGCCGCCAGCCCATCAAGCAGGGAGAATAAGCTTAATGCACATCCCTATGGCGGAAATAGCACAACCTGGGCAACTCAATATAGCCAACGCACCTTATGTACTAGAAACGTTAAAACAAGCTGGAGAAGGCTGTTTATCTGGGCAATTTGATGCCATTGTCACCCCTCCTGTGCATAAAGGTATTCTCTGTCAAACAGGCACGCACTTCTCTGGACATACTGAATTCTTTCAAGCCCAATGCCATTCACCTCACGTGGTAATGATGTTGGCAAGTGAGGCGATGAAAGTCGCTCTGGTGACGACTCATCTCCCCTTAAAAGACGTGTCTGAGGCGATCACTGAAGAAGCACTCCGCAAGGTAACACTGGCACTGCATCGAGATTTACAAACAAAATTTGGTATCGAGCAGCCTCGAATTTTAGTGTGTGGATTAAACCCTCATGCAGGCGAAGATGGCCATCTTGGCAGAGAAGAAATAGAGACCATTACCCCTACACTCGATAAATTACGTTCTGAGGGGCTGGATCTCATTGGTCCGCTTCCTGCTGACACCCTATTTACACCAAAGTATTTAGAGAATGCAGACTGCGCCCTTGCCATGTATCACGATCAGGGCTTACCTGTGTTAAAATACTCTGGATTTGGTAATGCTGTGAATATTACATTGGGCTTACCCATCATTCGTACGTCCGTGGATCACGGCACAGCAATGGATTTAGCCGGCACAGGCAACGCCAACCATGGCAGCCTAAACGTCGCCATTAAACACGCCATAAATATGGCCAATAACGCGAAAAAGTTTTCTCAATGAGCAAAGTACAACCCCATAAGGCTAGAAAAAGATTTGGCCAGAATTTCCTTCACGATCATGGTGTAATTCGTCGTATCGTTGCCTGTATCGCCCCGAAAAAAGGCCAACGTATCGTTGAAATCGGCCCAGGTAAGGGGGCCTTAACTGAAGGTATTATCAGTGTCACTGAGCGTATGGATGTTGTCGAACTTGACCGCGATTTGATCCCGATCCTGAAAGTCAATTTGTTCCGTTATCCTGAACTTACCGTGCACGAAGCGGACGCAATGAAATTTGATTTCAGCTCGCTGGTGCAAGATAACGAAACCATCCGTGTTGTCGGCAACTTGCCGTATAACATTTCTACCCCTTTAATTTTCCATCTGCTCAGCCAAGCCAGCAGCATTACCGACATGCATTTTATGCTGCAAAAAGAAGTGGTGGATCGTTTAGCCTCTCGCCCTGGCGATAACTTATATGGTCGACTCAGTGTTATGGCACAGTATTATTGTGCCGTCGATTCTCTTTTCGTCGTTGGCCCTGAATCGTTTGACCCAGCGCCTAAAGTCGATTCTGCCATTGTGCGTATGACACCTTATAAAACGCTACCTTACTCAACGGCCGACGTGAAAAAATTAGAAGACGTGGTGCGCATTGGCTTCCAACAACGCCGTAAAACATTGCGCAACAACTACAAGGGTGTATTAGATCAAGAGGACTTTGCACACTTAGGCATTGATCCAAGCTTGCGTCCTGAACGCTTAGATGTGAAAGAGTTTGTCGCCATCACCAACTACCTTCTTGAGAAGGAAAGTTAAATGGAAAAATACGATATCGTGGTGGATGTTAGAACCGAATATCTGGCCAGACAATCCACACCGGATGAGTCTCGTTATGTCTTCGCTTACCACATCACGATCACAAATTGCGGCACTCATGCGGCCAAACTGCAAACTCGTCACTGGGTTATTACCAACGGTGATGAGCAAGTACAGGAAGTCAAAGGCAGTGGTGTCATAGGTGAATACCCTCATTTGCAACCTGGGGAATCATACCAATACACCAGTGGCACTGTGATTGAAACGGTCGTCGGCGTCATGCATGGCAGCTATCAATTTATCGCAGACGATGGCACCGAATTTACCGCACCAATACGACCATTTACCCTATCTGTCCCAAATAAAGTGCACTGAGGAGATTATGGCAACCTATGTTATCGGCGATTTACAAGGCTGTTTAGAACCACTGGAGAGATTACTCAAACACATCCAGTATCAGCCAGAACACGATCAACTTTGGTTTGCAGGCGACTTGATCAATCGTGGTCCAGAATCCTTAGACACCTTGCGCTTCATTAAATCCCTTGGGGAGAAAACTAAGGTCGTATTAGGCAATCATGACCTACACTTGCTCGCCGTATCTTATGGTCATGGCACTCTCAAAAAAGGTGACACGTTAACAGATATTTTGATGGCGAGTGATCGTGACGATTTAATGGATTGGTTAAGACATCAACCTCTTTGCCATTATGACGCAGAGCTCAATGTCGTTATGACCCATGCGGGGATTCCACCTTGCTGGACATTAGAGCAAACGCTCACACTCGCAAAAGAAGTAGAAGACAAGCTGCAATCAGACACAGTTGATGAATATTTTTCAGCCATGTATGGTAATAGCCCGAGTAAGTGGCGGGATGATTTAGTCGGTTTAGACCGACTCAGAGTCATCACAAACTACTTAACTCGCATGAGATTTTGCAACCAAAACAGCAAATTAGACTTAAAATCAAAAGAAGGCATTAATACAGCGACCAAAGGGTTTGCCCCTTGGTTCAGTTACCCAATTCAAGTTCCCGAAGGCTGTCACATTGTCTTTGGACATTGGGCTGCCCTAGAAGGCAAAACCCAACTTAAGCATATACATGCACTTGATACAGGATGTGTTTGGGGAGGCAGCTTAACTGCCTTACGACTGGAAGACAAAGAACGTTTTAGTATGCCTTGTACAATCAATCGGAAAACTCCATGACTTATACTTGTATCGATATCGCAGACGCCCTTCCCATTTTGGAAGATAACGCCGCCATTGTAGATATCCGTGACCCTGCTAGCTATCAGACAAGTCACATGACAAATGCCATCAGCTTAAACAATGACAATGTACAAGAGTTTGTTGACAATACCGACCAAGAACGCCCGATCATCGTCTGCTGCTATCATGGCAACAGTAGCAAAGGTGCTGCAGAATACCTTGCCTCCCAAGGTTTTAAACAAGTTTACTCCCTAAATGGCGGCTTCAGCCAGTGGAGTGCTATGTTTCCTGAGCAGTGTGAGACAGGCCAAGCATAAATGTCATATCAAGTGTATCTGGTTGGTGGCGCCGTCCGTGACCGCCTACTCAAACTCCCTGTGATTGATCAAGATTGGGTGGTGACAGGCGCTACACCAGAACAGCTTGAACAACAAGGTTTTCAGCAGGTCGGTAAACAATTCCCTGTTTTCCTGCACCCAAAAACCAAAGAAGAATACGCTCTTGCCCGCCGGGAAAAAAAACAAGGTCAAGGCTACACAGGTTTTATCTGTGACTTCTCGCCCAACATCACTCTGGAAGAAGACCTTGAAAGACGAGACCTAACCATTAACGCCATCGCACAAGACGAAGAAGGTCAACTTATCGACCCATTTCATGGTCAACAAGACCTTCACAATCGTCTGTTACGACACGTCTCCAATGCTTTCGTCGAAGACCCATTACGCGTTTTACGAGTGGCTCGATTTGCTGCCCGCTTTCAATCCTTTGGGTTTCAAGTCGCGAATGAAACCATGTTATTAATGCAACAAATTAGCGACTCAGGTGAACTTAATAGTCTTAGTCCGGAAAGAATATGGCGAGAATTAGAAAAAGCCTTAGCAACTGACCACCCACAAATTTTTTTCAAAGTGCTGGCGAAAGCCAACGCCATGCCAATACTATTTTCAAACCTGAAGTGGTCGGAGCAAGACAACTCAGAAGACGCATTAAGGTCACTGACACACACTCAACGTTGGGCAATCATCTGTCGGCACACACAGCTACAAGACTTAAAAGCACTTCATCAAACACTTCGCAGCCCAAATCAATACAAAATTTTGGCCGAGCAAGTTAGGGATTTTCTGGAAAATAGGCAAATCTGTATGACGGCGGAGAATTGGGAAGCTTGGCTCATGTCGGTCAACGCCATTAAAAAGCCGCAACCGTTTGAAAAGCTAATTCAGGTGATCAGCCTAATCACGCAAACTAACCTGAAAGATTGGCTCACCCTAAGAAACACAATCGCCAAAGTGAATGCGGTCAGCCTTATCAAGCAAGGCTATGCTGGCGCTGAATTAGGAGAAGCGCTAAAACAGGAACGTATTCGCAATCTGGCCACTCTAAACTCCCCTCTATTGTTTCAAGGTGATGCCGCTTCACCTTGAAACAATAAAAAAGCAAAAAGACTAATCCGCGAACCGGCGATACAGCTTCACGCCCACGGCATCAGCCGCCGCGACCGCGGTCGGCTTACGAAGTACTAAGCGCACTGCCTGCAACTGGAAAGTAGCCGCCAAATCCGCTAACAGACGCTCGGCTAAGGTTTCAATTAATTCAAACTGATGCTCTAAGCAATAGGCTAAAATGTAATTAGAAATGGCTTCATAATCTAACGTCTTACTAAGATCATCCGTGGCTGCTGGCAAACGATTATCGTGCTCCATTTCCAAATCCAATAGCAGATCTTGTTGAATGGTTTTTTCCCAATCATAAACACCAATCACGGCTTTTGCTTTCAAACCTTCAATGAATACCAAATCAGACATTTGCCAACTCCTTAAGTGGTGGCAACTCGGCCAACGGCCAACGAGCCCGAATGGATAAATTCAATTCTGAAGATTGCCCATCTAATAAGCGTTGTGCTCCTGCATAGGCGATCATGGCACCATTATCTGTGCAGAACTCTGGACGCGCATAAAATACACTAGCCTTAATCTTTTTCAGCTGACTTTCCAACTGTTCACGTAATCTTTGATTAGCACTGACACCACCGGCGATGATCAAGCTCTTTAAGCCTTCACTTTCCAAAGCGCGACGACATTTGATAACCAAAGTGTCAACCACGGCAGTTTCAAACGCTAAGGCCGCATCTGCTTTAAATTGTTCATCGCATCGATCATCATCAAGGGCTTCATGCACTGCGGTTAAAAATGCCGTCTTCAAGCCGCTAAAGCTAAAATCCAAGCCAGGCCTGTCTGTCATAGGACGTGGAAATCTTAAACCTGATGCGGGATTGCCTTGCTTCGCTAATGCCGCAATTTGCGGGCCACCAGGATAAGGCAAACCAATCATTTTTGCTGCTTTATCAAACGCTTCTCCCGCGGCGTCATCCAGAGATTGACCGAGTAATTTATATTGTCCAATACCATCCACTCTAACCAGCTGGGTATGACCACCAGAAACCAATAATGCAATAAAGGGCATTTCAGGTTGCGACTCTTCTAACATAGGCGCTAATAAATGCCCTTCCATGTGATGCACACCCAAGGCAGGAATTCCCAACGCATAGGCCAGAGAACGACCAATCGTCGCCCCCGCCATCAAAGCCCCAACTAGCCCAGGCCCACTCGTAAACGCAACGGCGTCCAGCTCTTTCTTAGTCATACCCGCATCCGCTAACACTTCATCAATTAAAGGTAAGGTTTTGCGCACATGGTCCCGTGATGCTAACTCAGGCACAACACCGCCGTATTCAGCGTGTTGCGCGATTTGCGAATAAATCTTATGCGCCAACAAACCATTCTCGGTGTCATAAATGGCAATGCCGGTTTCGTCACAAGAGGTTTCAAGACCCAATACTTTCATCAAACCAATCTCATCTGTAATTTGCCGACATTGTACCCTAGAACGACAGAGCATGGCAGATGCCACTGGACACAGGCACGTAAAGTCATTATAATGCGCGCGTTTTCAATGTTTAAATTAAAAGGCAGGTGATTTTTCTCGTTTGGCGCTTATTTGATAAGTGAACACTTCCAAGCACCCTATGACATAAAACAGACAACAACAGACAACCATCCTTGTCTGTCCAGGGTTAGAAAAATCAGCCAAATTGTTTGGCTCAACTCTGTCTAACAAATACGCGCTTTGAATACTCTTTAATTAGGAGTATTATGCATGCCGTTTTTGTGAATAACTTAAACTTAAAACCGATTATTAAAGGTAAAAACATGCCAGCAGTTAAAGTAAAAGATAACGAAC
Source organism: Marinomonas posidonica (assembly GCF_043643765.1). Taxonomy (GTDB): domain Bacteria; phylum Pseudomonadota; class Gammaproteobacteria; order Pseudomonadales; family Marinomonadaceae; genus Marinomonas; species Marinomonas posidonica_A. Next base: position 127,026 of record NZ_JBHZSP010000010.1, read on the forward strand.
CATTTGACATCGCTCTACGCCGCTTCAAGCGCTCTTGTGAAAAAGCAGGCGTTTTGGCTGAAGTTCGTCGTCGTGAATGCTACGAAAAACCAACAACTCTTCGCAAACGTGCTGCAGCCGCTGCTGTTAAACGTCACGCTAAGAAAGTTTCTCGCGAGCAGAAAAAATTCCAACGTTTGTACTAGGCCGATTTGCCATTTGGCAAATCCACTAGATCACAAACACCTAGACCTTTCTCGTGTTTAGGTTTATAAGAACGGCTAGTTAAAAACTAGCCGTTTTTTTTGTTTAACATCCAAGAGGCTCCCATGTCAGAATTAAAAGCACACATCTCCGATACCTTAAAAACCGCCATGCGCGCAAAAGAAAAGCACCGCGTTACTGTCATTCGCACCATTTTAGCGGAATGCAAACGAGTGGAAGTCGATGAACGTATTGAATTAGATGATGCTAGAGTGATCGCCATTCTGGATAAGATGAATAAGCAACGTAAAGATTCGATCCAACAATTTACCGATGGCGGCCGTGACGACCTAGCACAAATCGAAAAAGATGAGCTAGCCATTATTTCTGAGTTCTTACCAACCCAATTGACAGACGAAGAAATTGCCACCATTGTGAAAGCGGCCATTGAAGAAACTGGGGCCAGCTCAATGCAACAAATGGGCGCGGTAATGGCCATTGTAAAACCTCAGGTACAAGGCCGTGCCGACATGGGACAAATCAGCAAACAAGTGAAAGCACAACTAGGCTAATTTTATGGCGGGACGCATACCAGATCAGTTTATTGACGAGTTATTGGCTCGCACCGACTTAACCGATGTGGTGTCGTCCCGTATCAGCCTAAAAAAAACTGGGCAAAACTACAGTGCACTTTGCCCTTTTCATAATGAAAAAAGTCCCTCTTTTAGCTTAAACCCCAACAAACAATTCTATTATTGCTTTGGTTGTGGTGCAGGCGGCAACGCCATCTCTTTTGTGATGGAACATGACCATCTCGACTTTGTTGATGCCATCGAGGTGCTCGCTAAAGACGCTGGCATGGAAGTTCCTAGAGAGCAAGGTGCGCCGGATCGCTATGAGCAGAATGCCGAGTTGCTGAAGCGGCTCTCTGAAAGTGCGACCTTTTACCAACGCCAGTTAATCGAGCACCCAGACAAGCTCAAAGCGACAGATTACCTCGCCCAAGAACGCGGCTTGTCCGGGCAAATTGCCAAAGTATTTGGTCTCGGCTTTGCGCCAAGCGGTTGGGACAATCTTCTTAAATCGGTTGGTACCAGAGCCGAACATCAGGAACAACTGTATCGTGGCGGCATGCTGATTGAGAAAAAAGATCAGCCTGGCCATTACTACGACCGCTTTCGAAATCGTATTATCTTCCCTATACGAGATTCTCGCGGACGAGTCATTGGTTTCGGTGGTCGTGCATTTGGTGACGAAAAACCTAAATATTTAAATTCACCAGAAACCCCTGTTTTTCAGAAAAGCCAAGAACTGTACGGCTTATTTGAAGCCAAACAAAACACCCAAAATCTCGATCAAATTATTGTTGTTGAGGGCTATATGGATGTCATCGTATTAGCTCAACACGGCATTACCAATGCGGTCGCCACCTTAGGCACCTCCGTCAATAGTCAGCACATACGCAAACTTTTCAAATTGGTTAGCAAAGTCATCCTCTGCTTTGACGGTGATAAAGCCGGTCGCTCTGCGGCAATCCGAGGTTTAGAAGCCTCTCTTCCTGTCATGCAGGATGAAAAACAACTGCGCTTCTTATTTCTACCGGAAGGAGAAGACCCAGATTCCTTGGTGCGTAAAGAAGGCAAAGACGCCTTCAATTTGCGCTTAGAAGACAGCGCTTCACTTTCCCATGTGCTGTTTGATCATGCTAGAAATCAAGTCACTCTTGCAGACGAAGAAGGGGAAGCTCAATTTGCTCGCAATGCCATGAGCATGATTCAACAAATCCCGAAAGAGCTGACATTTCGCTCCATTTTAATTAAGCAGTTAAGTGAACAATCAGGCATCGACAGCGATACACTAGGGCACACAGCACTGCCCAAAGTAAAGCCGAGCTACGATAAAGAAATCTCCAGCACCACCAATGAACCAGAGTATTACGATTATCCAACCCATGATGCATCTCATCATGACTATGATGACTACCCTGCTTCGCCCTATGGAGATTATGATTCCGCATCATATAGCAATCACGAATACACCTCGCCACAAACTGGTAAAACTGGCTATAAGAAAAAAGGCAAATTCAATAAACAAAAAGATGAGGCTTATTTTCCACCTGCCCCGTCTAGTTTGAGCAAAATAAAACAAGCCTCTTTATGCCTATTACTTCACCCCCATATTGCGCAACACATCGATATTCCCGACCCAATCATCAATCAAGCAAATGATGAATTAAAAATCTTCGGTAAAATATGGAGATATTTCGCAAAACACCCAGAAAAAAACGCCGGACACTTACTGGGCGAATTAGCGGAAAATGTCGCACATAAGCCAATTATTGATCTTTTAAACCACCAAGATGCGGCAACAAAGCAAAAAATCACTAATGCAAAGCAAGAAGTACTGGATATGGTTTCTACCCTGGAACGTAACCTAGGATTAAATAACAGTATTGAACGCTTGAAAAATAAAGGTAATGAATCCATTAAGGATACAAACACTAAGCAAGAACTCAGAAATTTGATGGATTTAATTAGACAGAAAAAGTCATAAAGATTGTCTAAAAATCACACAAATAAAGCAGGATTAAGTGGATAAAACTCATTGATTTTGTTATAATATGCGGCTTGCAAAACTTCAATTGAATTTCAAACGATAGGTTGTCGAATGCCAGACACTCAACAGTCACGTCTTAAAGAGTTGATCGCCAAAGGTAAAGAACAGGGTTATTTAACTTTTACCGAAGTTAATGACCATCTGCCTGATGACCTTTCTGACCCGGAGCAGGTCGAAGAAATTATTGCCATGATCAATGACATGGGCATCACGGTTTCCGAGTACGCTCCAGACAAAGAAAGCCTTCTTATGGAAGAAGGCGACACGACAGATGAAGCGGCCGCTGAAGAAGCGGCGGCGGCCCTTGCTGCTGTAGAAGGGGACATCACAAGAACAACTGATCCAGTGCGTATGTATATGCGCGAGATGGGCACAGTTGAACTATTGACTCGCGCCGGCGAGATTGCCATTGCCAAACGTATCGAAGAAGGTACGCGTGAAGTGATGGCGGCGATTTCTTATTTCCCTGGTGCCGTCGACGTATTGCTTAATGCATACGCAAAAGTTCAAGAGGAAGAAGGTCGTCTGAGCGATATTTTCAGCGGTTTCATTGATGGCGATGGTGAAGAGCCGGTTTTTGAAGAATTGGCTGAAGAACTTCCTATTGAAGAAGAAGCGGATGACGCTGACAGCGACGATGAAGAAGACGATTCAGAATCAAGCGAAGAAGAAACCGATAACGGTCCTGACCCAGAAGAAACCGCATTACGTTTCAACGAAATTGCTCGCATTTATGACGAGTTAAAAGTATTGCTTGAAACACGTGACCGCCAAGATTCTGCTGTAAAAAGCAAACAAGAAGAACTTAGCATTGCGTTTGCACCAATCAAACTGGTTCCTAAACTGTTCGACGAATTGATCGATCGAGTTCGTTCACGCATGGAAAAAGTGCGTGAACAAGAAAGGTTGATCATGCAAGTTTGTGTTCGTAAATCTGGCATGCCAAGAACAGAATTCTTGAAACGTTTTCCGAGTAATGAAACCAACCCAGATTGGCTTCAAGAGCAAATTTCGGCTAATGCAAACTACTCTGCTGCGTTGGAAGAAAACGAAGCGGAATTTATGCGTAGTCAGCGCAAATTGCGTGCTGTTTCCAAAGACACAGGCCTAACGATTGCAGAATTAAAAGAGATCAACCGTCGTATTTCGATTGGTGAAACTCGCGCTCGTCGTGCCAAGAAAGAAATGGTAGAAGCCAACTTGCGTTTGGTTATCTCGATTGCGAAAAAATACACTAACCGTGGCTTACAATTCTTGGATCTGATTCAAGAAGGCAACATCGGCCTTATGAAAGCCGTTGATAAATTCGAATATCGTCGTGGTTACAAGTTCTCGACTTATGCCACATGGTGGATTCGTCAAGCCATTACGCGTTCTATCGCCGACCAAGCACGAACCATTCGTATTCCGGTTCACATGATCGAAACCATCAACAAACTGAACCGCATTTCTCGTCAAATGCTGCAGGAGATGGGTCGTGAAGCAACGCCTGAAGAGTTGGCAGCGCGCATGGACATGCCTGAAGACAAGATTCGCAAAGTATTGAAGATTGCTAAAGAACCAATCTCAATGGAAACCCCTATTGGCGATGATGAAGATTCGCATCTAGGCGATTTCATTGAAGACGATGGCGCTGAATCACCAATCGACATTGCCACCATTGAAGGTTTGCGTGAATCTACGACCACTGTTCTTGCTGGCTTGACGGCTCGTGAAGCCAAAGTATTGCGTATGCGTTTCGGTATCGACATGAACACAGATCACACTCTGGAAGAAGTCGGTAAGCAATTTGACGTAACACGTGAACGTATTCGTCAGATCGAAGCAAAAGCGTTGCGTAAGCTACGCCACCCAAGCCGCTCAGAGCACTTGAGAAGCTTCCTAGACGAATAAATTTCATTCGTTTCGAAAAAAGCCGCTATGATTAGCGGCTTTTTTATTGCCTCATACTTCAAATAATACAAGCAACAGCAACAAAACTGTCATACACTCTAATTAGAGTATGGATAAAGACAGTGAGGTTTAGCTTGCTCAGAAATCGTTGTTATCCAAACAATTACCTTTCTCACATCTGCCCAGTTGCGTGCAGAAGTAAGCTTTACACTCTCATTCATCTCGTCACCTGCATTTTTACAAACCACCAACATCGTTCCAACATCGTATCTATTGCTAAATCAGCACAACCCTTTCGAAATCGTTTCTTTCTCATCAGCAAACTTTACTCACATTATGGGAGTCATCGTCTATGGAAAAAATCTACGTTCTCGACACCAATGTACTATTGCATGATCCATTAGCCATTTACGCTTTCGCCGAGCACATGGTCGTCATCCCTATGACGGTGCTGGAAGAGTTAGACATAATCAAAGACCGGCGTGACAAAGACGTCAGCCGCGAAGCAAGACTCGCCATCAACACCATAGACAAGATCGTCGGTGACGCCACCCCAAGGCAACTCCAAGCCGGCGTCCCTATTCACACGCTAGATAAGAGCACAAACTCAAACGAACAAGCAAAAAGCTGTGAAGGCTCACTCGCCATTTTCCCAGATCAACAGATCACAGCAACCGATAACATTCCATTTCTCAATGGCAATCATGACCATGCCAATGACAATCGCATTATTAATGTTGCTCTAAGTCTGCAGGCAACACATCTAAGATCTTCTGTGTGTCTCGTTACCAAAGACATTAACATGCGCATAAAAGCCAAAGGCTCAGGGCTAGAGCGTGTCGAGGACTATCGAAAAGATAAGGTACTTGATGATCTCGATCTAATGACCAAAGGTTACATTGAGTTTACAGGCAGTTTTTGGTCAAGTGTTGACAGCGTCAAAACCGAAGCCCATGGCCGTCACACTGTCCATGTCATCAGCAAGTCATTACTCGAAAGCCTCCACTTAAATATGTTCATCATTGATGAGGAAGACTTTATTGGCTTTGTGGTAAACATTGATCATGACTATGTGTATTTATTGGATATAAACAAACAGCACTTGATGAACCAAAATTTTTGGGGCATTCACCCTCGCAATTTAGAGCAAGCTATGGCGTTTTATTTACTGCGTCATGAGAATTCTGATCTGATGGTCATGACGGGGCCAGCAGGCTCAGGTAAAACCCTATTGGCACTTGCCTATGGCTTACAAGTAACAATGGAAGAAAAACGTTTTAATAAAATCATTGTGGCAAGATCAACACCACCAATGGCCGAGGACATTGGCTTTTTACCGGGTACAGAAGAAGAAAAAATGGCGCCTTGGTTGGCCGCTTTTGATGATAACTTGGAAATACTGCATGGTGCCGATGAACACTCCATCAGCAGCATTGATTACGTCAAACAGAAAGCCAACATTCAATTTAAATCGTTAAACTTTATGCGCGGTCGATCCTTCAACAACGCCCTTATTATCATCGATGAGGCACAAGGATTAACACAATTTCAACTTAAATCCATTGTGACTCGAATTGGCAGTAACTCGAAAATTATAGTCTTAGGCAACTTGGCCCAGATCGACAATAAATACATTACGCCATTAACGTCTGGATTAACTTACCTTGTGGAAAAATCTAAACCCTTTAAATATGCCAGCATCATGCATGTAAATGGTATTGAACGTAGCCGATTAGCCGAATTTGCAGAAGAGAATCTTTAGTAATAAAAAGGGAAGATGATTGCTCATCTTCCCTTTTAAGGTTGATCTTACTTGGGTATTACTGAGAAACGGATTTTGCCAACTCAGTAATCTCATCCCATTTGCCCGCACGCACTAAATCTGTCGGAACAATCCAAGAACCACCAACACATAGCACGTTATCCAGCGCCAAGTAATCACGGAAATTATTGGCACCAATGCCGCCTGTAGGGCAGAACTTGATTTGTGGTAATGGACCACCAAAGGCTTTCAGCGCCTTAACGCCACCGTTCACTTCCGCAGGGAAAAACTTAAAGCGGTCATAACCGTATTCCATCCCCAATAACACATCAGAAATGGTTGCTACTGCCGGCAGATAAGGCACATCGTACTCTTTTCCTACCGCCAACAAATCCGCCGTCATGCCAGGACTGATAATAAACTGAGAACCTGCCTCAATAGCTTGCACATATTGCGCACGAGAGCACACAGTACCAGCACCAACAATAGCATCAGGTACTTCTTTTCGTAGTGCCGTAATCGCTTCTAACGCAGCTGGTGTGCGCAGCGTCACTTCTAGTACAGGCACCCCACCAGCTACCAAGGCTTTACCTAGTGACACGGCTTGTTCAACATTATCAACAACGATCACAGGCACAACAGGTGTTGCCGTCATCACCTGCTCGGCAGTATAAGTTTGCGTCATGTTATTTTCCTTTTCTTGACTGAGTGTTTATCGACTGAAGCAACTCGCCCAGTACGACTTAATAATCGTGCCAGTTACGCCCATCTTTAATTGGCAAAGCCATAGACGCCGCTGGGCCCCAAGAGCCGGAAGCATATTCCTTCGGACGTTCGCTGGTTTGACTCCAAGCAGACATAATACCGTCCACCCATTTCCAAGCTGCTTCTACTTCATCGTAACGCATAAACAAGGTAGCATCATTACGCATCACATCCAGCAACAAACGTTCGTAAGCTTCAGGGCTGCGCTTATCATTGAACGCTTCAGTTAAACTCAGGTTTAAATCCACTGGCTGTAGATTCATCCCTTCACTCGCGCCCGGGACTTTATTCATCACAGTTAAAGAAATTTTTTCTTCAGGCTGTAGACGAATAACCAATTGATTACGCTGCAGTTGGCGATTACTCTCATCGCTGAAAATACTATGTGGAACCGCTTTATACTGGATAACAATCTCAGAATAACGCTGACCTAAACGCTTACCTGTTCTTAGATAGAAAGGTACGCCAGCCCAACGCCAATTATCAATGTCAGCACGCAGAGCAACAAAGGTTTCTGTACGTGAATCAGGATTACTGCCTTCTTCATCGAAATAACCTTGCACATCTTTGCCCTTAATCATGCCTTTAGCATACTGACCACGTACCGTTTTCGTGTATGCATTCGCGCCAACAATAGGACGTAATGCTTTTAACACTTTAATCTTTTCATCTCGTACAGAATCGGAATCCATGCGCCCTGGCGGCTCCATAGCAACCAGACATAACAACTGAATCAGATGGTTTTGCACCATGTCACGCATGGCTCCCGCTTTATCGTAATAACCCCAGCGACCTTCTACACCAACTGTCTCAGAGACTGTTATTTGAACATTATCAATGTGCGCACTGTCCCAAAGCGGTTCGAATAAAGTGTTGCCAAAGCGAATGGCCAACAAGTTTTGAACCGTTTCTTTGCCAAGATAATGGTCAATTCGGAAAGCTTGCTGCTCTTTGAAGTTTTTCATTACCTCATCGTTAATCGCACGAGAAGATGCAAGATCACGACCAAGTGGCTTCTCTAGAACCACCCGCATACGGTCTTCGTTCAGGCCATGTGTCGCTAAAGAAGAGCAAATCGAACCAAACAAGTCTGGAGACGTCGCCAAATAGAAAACAACATCACGGTCATCACCACCAACTTTATGGTCATTTAAGCGGGCAAAATCAGATTCCTGTTGGGCATCAACAGAAACATAACTCAAACGCTCTTTGAAGCGCGGCCAAACGGAATCATCACCAACACTGGATGGCACAAACTCATCAAGTGCATCACGGACTTTGGCTTGATAGTCAGTATCACTCACTTCTCGTCTCGAAGCACCAATGATTCGAGTTGTGGGCGCCAGCAAACCGTCCATATCCAAATGATACAGAGCAGGCAACAACTTACGCATGGCAAGGTCACCACCGCCACCAAAAATTACGACATCACAGGCTTTTAAACTGGCCTTCATTCTTTTATCTCCAACTAAATCTAGGCTTTCGACACAAGATAGGAAGCGTAGCACGCACATCCCATCAGCCCTGGGTATTCAGACATCACAACAAAAGTCGGAATCGGTGAAACAAACTCTTTCATACGACCCTTGTCTTGCATAGCTTCCCTAAAGCCGCTGCACAATATTTCCTTTAAGTAGCGAGGCACAATGCCACCGGCAATGTAAACGCCACCACGTGCTTCAACTGACAGTACAAGGTTTCCAATGACTCGCCCTAAAAACACAAAGAACTGCTCTAAGGCAGCCTTGGCAATTGGATCATTACCAGCTTTTAATGCTTCACCAATTTCCGGTGCAGAGAGACGCTTATCAATACCTTGTCGAGCGGCTAAGGCTTCATAAATATTCTCTAAGCCCATACCAGACAGCACTCGCTCTGCTGATACTCGCTTATGACGCTTGCGCAAAAAAACCGCAATATCGTCTTCGACTTCATTACAGGTAGAGAGGTCTACATGGCCACCCTCTCCAGGCAGTACAATATTCGGGCCATCCTCTTGTGGGACAACACACGCCACCCCTAACCCAGTTCCTGCACCAATGACCCAACTTGCTGCTTTCGGATCTACTGTCTTTGACTCGCCCAAAAGCACTTTGTCGCCTTCCGGAAGGACTTCAAGACAGTGACCAATCGCATCAAAATCATTCAATAAAGCCACTTTTTTTTCCGCGCCAAAGTATTTCTGCACCTCGTCACGAGTAAAATGCCAAGGGTTATTAGTAAAGCGTATAACCTCTTGATTCACTGGTCCAGCAATGGCCAACACCACAGCATCAATGTCTTTCAAGTCGACACTACAGTGATCAACATAATCCGCCGCGGCATCAAAAAAAGTCTCATAGTTTTTACAAGGAAGCACTTTGACTTCGAGTGGCTCAAATTGATGTATCGGCACCAAAGCAAATCGAGCATTTGTGCCACCAAGGTCGGCAATTAAAGCGTGGGACATATGTGAACCCTAAATTTATTTTTTGAAATTTTACAACAAAATAAAGGTAAAAAACACCGAATTTTTCAATCTTGGCGGATCAAAATGTAATAAAATTACAAAGTCATCTTAGCTTATTTAGAAACTTAAAGACCTTTGTAGGCACCAGTCTTTTACGGTTATTTTTATAGTCGTAGAGGCGTTCATCTGCCACTTTAAGCAGATGTTTGTAGTGACTTGGCGCGTCGGACACAACGCTCGCTCCGCCGTAACTAATAGTAATCGGAACGAGGTTAGATTTATACCTTAATGGATTGGATTGTAGATATTCTTGAATGGACTCAGCCACTTGAATTGCCTGATCGTATGTTTTCCCTGGCATGACGAAAACAAATTCATCTCCCGCAAAACGAAATGCTAATCCTTGTTTATGAACGTATTTCAACAAGCGTTTGGCAATGTATTCCAATACTTCATCACCACAGTTGTGCCCGAGGGTATCATTAATGGATTTAAAGGCATCACAATCAATAAACACTACAGTGAGGTCGCGTTTTTGTTGCTTAGAACGCGAAAACTCACGATCTAACATGAGTTCCAGCTGACGGCGGTTTAATAAGCCAGTCAAAGGGTCACGAGTGGCTAAGTATTCGAGTTTTTCCCGTGCTGTTACATTACTCAGGCAAATTGAGATTTTAATCGCCAATTGGTCCAGTAAAAACGTATCCTTAGTGCTCGCATCATACCGACTTCGATCCGCGTCGGCTTGGCAAAACAGACCAACCAATTCACCATCAATAGTCAAAGGCGATATCGCTAGGGAAGCAATAATATCGCGGTAAATGCTTGGGATGATTTCTCGGCAAAAACTCAAGTTAGAATTGACCAACACCGTCTTATTACTCGACTTTATGATATCAATCATAGCGCTGCGACGAGTAAACAAAACTCGATCTCTTAGGTCAGGTAGTTTTTCAAGACTTTCGATAAGATGTGATAAAGGCGCCTCATTAATGAGGTTTACCCATACATAAGGGACATTAAATTGTTTTTGGACTTCTTTGGTCAGAGTTGAGACAAACTGATCGCAACGTCCAATCGACAAAATACAGCGCTCGATTTCAAAAAATTTGCGCGCAATTTCTTCATTATGACGAACATTGTCTATCAGCTCATTGATGTCATGCATGCATTGTGCCCTGCCGCCAAATCAAAGCAGCCATCTCTTTCCTTGATACAAAACGTAACTCGAAATCTAAAAAATAATGAATCTACAATATCTTATAGTACGATGCTTAAACAGTTTCAGCTATAAAATGTATTAAAAATGGTCAGCTTAATACAAAAAATTACAATCAGAACAAGATATTCCGACTTTTTCATCCTACCAGCAACTCATTGTGAATAATTCATTATTCTAGTTAAGAAAAAACCTTCTATGCCGATACTCATAACATCACCAAACAATAGGTAGGTTAATGAGCATAAGAGAAATTGTTGAGACTCAGGTCACTCAAAGCAGCTTGGCTGGAAAGTCTGTATCAGGCAGCCCTCAATTTGCTCTGATGATGAGTTTGTTTAGCCAACCTGGCCCATCACTGATCAATGCCAAAGACAGTTTGAACGAACATCAAGCTCATGCCATCACTCGTCCTATGCACTTCTCCCAAGGCATCGGCCATAATCCTGTGGCTAACATAGCTCTGTTAAAAGCACTTAACCAAGAACCATTGGCAGAAGGCACTCCTTTCGAATACGATCTCGTTGAAAGCCTGGAAAAACAAATTCATACTCAAATTTAACTCTGACCACCAACGCCCATTCCGCACACATTCAATAAGGTACTCCAAGCTTTTGCATGGCGTTGGGAAGCCATTTGGTATCGCTGCCATTCACTTTGACTTGCCGTCATATCGTATTGCGTTAAAAACGCCTGCATTTCTGCTGTCAGATGAGACAACTGAGCCAATTCATTCAGCAAAGGTAAAACTTGATAAGCTGATTGACTCAGCCGCCCCATATAAGGTTGAACCTGTTTCACGTAATGTACTTCAAACTGCTGTTTTAAATAGTTGACAGGGGCACCACAATCCTCTTCGCCCAACAAGGAAATTTGACTCGTGACCTGATCCAAATAGCGGCGAACATGCATCAAACTAAACAACAAGCGCCCAGCATACTCACTGTCCATCAATTGTTTTAGATCCTGCTCAAAGACACTACCTGGAATGACAGGTAAGGCATCAAGCGAGTTGCCAATCTTCACAAATCGCGTTAATGCATTTAATAAAGATTGTTGCTTTGCCGTAGAATAATTTAATGGCAAAAAGCCATTCGAGAGACTGAAAAAAGCTTCGCTCTCTTCACCATTAAAAATGGCATTCCCAAACGCTTTAGGTAACTCAATACGCTTTTGCTGAGCGACCGCCATTAACTCTTTCTCTAAAGCTGAGTCGGTAATCGGACAAGACTCGATAGCACGAATAATATCGACTTCATACAAGAAGCGCTGACTGTCCAGCATGACTCGTCCCAGAATGCTATTCTTCCTACCCGCGACGATACCGATCTCACAACGCTGTAATGATAAAAAATCCAACAGGCTGACATCAAAAGTCGATAAGGTATTTTGTCGATAGCGTGCTGGGGCTAAAGCAGTTGGCATTACTATTGCTGGCTCTTCAAGCTCAATCAACTGAGATCGATTCAGGTCTTGTAGATATTCAGATAACAACAACTCTGCTTTAAAGCGACTATCGCAGCCGCTTAACAGTATAATAATGCTTAACCAAATAATTGTTTTAAAAGGGTTAAAATACATGAACAAGCTACTCATTCAGAAACGCGAAGAAATCTCCGAAACTCGTGTGGCCAAGATGGTGTTTCCTGGTACAACCAATCATTACGACACCCTATTTGGCGGTATCGCGTTACAATGGATGGATGAAGTAGCTTACATTGCAGCAACTCGCTTTTCACGCAAAGCCATGGTCACGATATCCACCGAACAAGTGGACTTCAAACATCCCATCCCTTCCGGTATTTTAGTTGAGCTTGTGGCTCGTGTCGTTCATGTTGGCCGAACTTCGCTAAAAGTCGAAGTAAATATTTTTCTGGAAGAACTGCACAGTGATAAACGCACCAAGGCTATTACAGGGCATTTTAACTTTGTTGCTGTCGATGAAAACCAAAAACCAACCCCTATTTTTGATGAAGAAGGAAATCTACAGCCTTCTTCATCACAGTGATAGACAAGCATCAGGATAAAAAAACGGCCCGTATCTAGCGATAATGGCCGTTTCTATTAACAAGCTAGAATCAGTTTGAATGACGCTTAGCAATTTCAGACGCTAATTCTTCAAAGCTTTTTTCAGCTTCTAGCTTCTGATACAAAGCCGCTTCGTTTCTCATAGAAGTACGTAAAATGCTCTCTGCAACACCTTCTACTTGTGATGGATCCAAACCAACCAAAACCACAAGACCACCACTTGGTGTTGGCATCTGGCGCATCACACGAGAACCAACAAGTTGCTGCTCTGTCACCTGCTTGGTGACAACACTGTTTACACGATCGACGGTTTCAGCATCAGCCGCGCCCGTGGTTTCCACGTATTGCTTAACCATGTTTTGCAGGTCAACACTTAAAATCTGAGCCAATTCAACACGGGCAGAGGTAGCTGCCATTTGTTTCATATAATTTGGACCAGCCGCAGATTTTTCACTATAACCAACGGCAGACAAAGCCACTCCATCCACTGGCGCACCACATACCCAATCGGGGGCTGCTTGATTAGAGCCATCCGCAAACACACAACTAGGAACCGCCACTTCAGGCGTATTCACAACATCTTTGCTACAAGCAACCAAAACCATGCTGGCTGCCAACACACTGACTAACTTTAGCTTCATGACTTTTTCCTTATACAACGAAACACACAATAGAATAATGAAACGACTCAATATCGTATTATTCTAGCTCATCTGTCCTGATTAAAAACAAAAAAAGGTGCTTTAAGCACCTTTTTTCAACCCTAAACCTAAACTGAAATTATTCAGTAAAAGCGGCTTTTTCTTCTTCCGTCACGTCTTTCATAGACAGTTTGATACGACCACGAGCATCAACGTCTAGAACCTTAACAATGACTTCTTGACCTTCCGCTAGGAAATCCGTTACTGCACGGATACGCTCTTCAGCGATCTGAGAAATGTGCACCAAGCCATCTTTACCAGGTAAGATGTTAACAAAAGCACCAAACTCAGCAAGGCGTACGACCTTACCTTTGTACAGTTTATCAACTTCAGCCTCAGCGGTAATTTCATGAATTTTCAGTAGCGCAGCATCAGAAGCCGCTTTATCCGCAGCATAAATACGCACGGTACCGTCATCATCAAGATCGATAGAAGCACCAGTTTGCTCTGTAATAGAACGAATTGTTGCACCACCTTTACCGATAACGTCACGAATTTTCTCAGGATCAATTTTGATCGTCGCCATAGAAGGTGCATTTGGAGACACCTCAGGACGTGCATAACCAATGGTTTTCGCCATTTCACGAAGGATATGAGTACGAGCTTCAAGCGCTTGGCTCAAAGCAATGTCCATGATCTCTTCGTTAATGCCTTCAATTTTAATGTCCATTTGAAGCGCTGTGATACCTTCTTCCGTACCCGCTACTTTAAAGTCCATATCACCTAGGTGATCTTCATCACCAAGGATATCAGTCAAGACAGCAAAACCATCGTCTTCTTTAATCAGCCCCATGGCAATACCAGCAACAGGCGCTTTAAGAGGAACACCCGCGTCCATCATAGACAAAGAGGCACCACAAACAGAGGCCATTGAGCTTGAACCATTTGATTCTGTGATCTCAGATACAATACGAATTGTGTATGGGAATTCTTCTTCTGTTGGCAATACCGCTTGAACACCACGACGAGCCAAACGACCATGACCAATTTCACGACGACCGACGCCGCCCATACGACCACATTCACCAACAGAGTAAGGAGGGAAGTTGTAATGCAGCATGAAACTGTCTTTGCTTTCGCCCGTTAGACCATCAGTCATTTGTGAATCACGGCTTGTACCTAGTGTACAAGTCGCAATCGCCTGAGTTTCACCACGAGTGAACAAAGCAGAACCGTGAGTTTTGCTCAACATACCCACTTCAACATCGATTGGACGAACTGTTTTATTGTCACGACCATCAATACGTGGCTTGCCATCAATAACACGACGACGAACGATGCGTTTTTCTAGTTTCGCAAAAACAGACGTTACATCCGCTTCCGTAAACTCACCTTCTTCTGTTACTAAAGCGGCAACAGCGGCATCACGTACTTGACCAAGCTGTGCATAGCGAGCCATTTTCTCACTGATACCATATGCTTCTTCAATTTGTGCTGCGTAACCAGATTCAACCGCTTCTTGTAGAGAAACATTAGTTTCTTCAGGCTGCCATTCCCAACGAGGCTTACCAGCTTCTGCTGCAAATTCAGTAATAGCACTGATCGCTGCCTGCATTTCTTTGTGCGCAAACAAAACCGCACCGAGCATTTCGTCTTCTGTTAGCTCTTGCGCTTCAGATTCAACCATTAATACAGCGTCTTTAGTACCTGCAACAACCATGTCTAGTAGAGAAGATTCTAGCTCAGAGTAGCTTGGGTTTAGAACGTAGCCAGACTCATCATTGAATCCAACACGAGCGGCACCGATTGGGCCGTTGAATGGGATGCCAGAAATGGTCAAAGCAGCAGATGTTGCCAACATAGCGGCAATATCCGCATCCAAGTTTGTGTTAGTCGACATGACAGTACAAACAACCTGAACTTCGTTCATGAAACCTTTCGGAAACAAAGGACGAATTGGACGGTCAATCAAACGAGAAGTCAGTGTTTCTTTTTCAGAAGGACGACCTTCACGCTTTAAGAAACCACCTGGGATTTTACCAACAGCGTAAGCACGCTCTTGATAATGAACAGACAATGGGAAAAAATCTTGACCTGGTTTTGCAGACTTAGCACCAACAACGGTAGCCAGTACCTGCGCATCACCAATGGTACATAATACAGCACCCGTCGCTTGACGAGCGATACGGCCAGTTTCAAGAGTGACGGTATCATTACCGAACTGGAAAGTTTTTGTCGTAATACTCACTAGTATTCCTTTTTATTAAAAAAATTACTTTCTCCCAAAGTTCATCTTTTTAAGCCAGTACTCATATATGCTCTGAGTTCTCTGTAAAGCACATATGAAGTACAGGCTGCCCTTGGGAGACCAATAAAAAAAGGGCCATAATATTTTATGGCCCTTCTTCAGTCTTAGCGACGTAGACCTAGCTTTTTGATCAAGCTAGTGTAACGCGCTGCGTCTTTACGCTTAAGGTAATCCAACAACTTACGACGTTGGTTTACCATGCGAATTAGACCGCGACGAGAATGATGGTCATGGATATGAGCTTTAAAGTGACCTTGAAGACCTTCGATGTTCTTAGTCAACAATGCTACTTGAACTTCAGGAGAACCAGTGTCGCCTTCCGCTACTTGAAACTCTTTAACCAATGCTGCTTTAGATTCTGCAGACAATGCCATAATCTTATCTCCGAATAATAATATGCGATTAAAAATAAAGGGTAGCCGAGCATATTTTCAGTTACCCTACGAGAGTTAGTTTAACACTAATTGTTTGCTAACTCACTGGTATTTATGAGTCGTTGAGGCTTAATAAAATGATCTTTTATTACCCCTAGCCCCAAAAAACGATTTTCACCTTGGTCGTATAAGCGAACCAAGCTGTCTAACGCTAATTCTGTATGATTTTCGACACGACGGCCAAACACCATTTCTCTCGCTTGCAATGGCGACAATTCTACCTGATCTAAATGCGCAACGGCAGTATCCATTGACATTAATTTTGCATCAAGTTGATCTTCACCTTGCTGCGCCAACACCTCAAACTCTTCCAAGCTCAACATATCATCTGGCGAGTAACCTGCGGTCGACACACGATGCAATGAATGCAAATGCGCACCACACCCTAACGCCTCACCAATGTCTTCACCAATGGTACGAATATAAGTGCCTTTCGAGCACTGCACATCTAAAGTGAGCGTATCCTCGGTGCGAGAAATCAAGGTCAGATTTGAAATTCTCACCTGACGTCGCTTACGCTCAATCACAATCCCTTTTCGCGCATACTCATAAAGCGGCTTGCCTTCATGCTTCAAGGCAGAATACATTGGCGGCACCTGTTCAATATCACCACGAAATTGATCTAATATGGTTTCTAGCTCAACATCAGAAAGCGAAGGAACAGGTTCAACCGTGAGTACATCACCTTCTTTATCACCAGTTGTGGTTCGTTTCCCCAACTGAATACAAGTGATGTAACGCTTATCAGCATCTAACAAGAATTGAGAAAATTTGGTAGCTTCGCCAAGACAAAGAGGTAACATCCCCGTTGCCAATGGATCAAGAGCCCCAGTGTGACCCGCTTTCGCCGCTCGATATAAGCGACGAACACGTTGTAGAGCTTGGTTAGAGCTCAAGCCGATCGGCTTGTTCAGTAGTACGATACCGTCTACTGAACGCCATTTCGTTTTAGACATATAACCTAATTACTCGTCTTCGTTACCGCTTTTACTTTGATCATCGCGAATCGCTTCGTCAATCAAAGCCGACATGCGAGTACCATTCAACACGCTTTGGTCATAGTGAAAGCGTAAATGCGGCATGACTCGCAGCTTCACTTCTTGCGACAAACGACGACGCAAAAAACCTTTTGCGCTATCAAGTGCCGCTTGATTTTCAGCAATCACTTCCGGCTGATCATCTTTGCCCAAAACAGTGTAATAAACATCCGCGTAACCAAGATCTTTGGCGACACGAACTTCATTAATGGTCACCAAGCCTAAACGAGGATCTTTTACTTCAAACTGGATCAAGGACGCCAGCTCCTTCTGGAGCTGGTCACCAATCCGACTAGTACGACTAAATTCGCCTGCCATGATTTTGTCCTATTAAAGCGTACGCGCAACTTCGATGGTTTCAAAAACCTCGATCTTATCGCCTACTTTGACATCTGTGTAGTTCTTCACACCGATACCACATTCCATGCCACGGCTAACTTCATTAACCGCATCTTTGAAGCGACGAAGCGACTCAAGTTCACCTTCATAGATCACCACATCATCACGCAATACGCGAATCTGCTTGTTACGGTAAACCGTACCTTCGATGACCATACAACCGGCGATCAAACCAAACTTCGGCGAACGGAAGACGTCACGTACTTCAGCCGTACCTTGAATATCTTCACGTAGATCCGGTGTCAACATGCCAGACAGCGCTTGTTTCACATCATCAATGATGTTGTAGATAACACTGTAGTAACGTAGATCGATGCTTTCACGTTCAATGAATTGCTTCGCTGACGTATCGGCACGTACGTTGAAACCAAAAATAACCGCTTCCGACGCTAGCGCCAAAGTCGCATCTGTTTCCGTAATTCCACCAACACCGCTAGAAACGATATTGACTTTTACTTCGTCTGTATTCAAATCGGTTAGAGACTTAATCAAAGCTTCTAAAGAACCTCGAACATCGGCTTTTAGCACAACATTCAAAGTACGAACTTCGTCTTTGCCCATTTCAGAGAACAAGTTCTCTAATTTTGCAGAGTGCTGGCGAGCAAAACGTACCTCACGGTACTTACCTTGACGGAAGTTAGCCACTTCACGAGCTTTACGCTCATCCGCAACCACGATGAATTCTTCACCCGCATCAGGTGTACCATCAAGACCTAGAATTTCAACAGGAATGGAAGGACCTGCCGTATCAATCGCTTTACCATTTTCATCTAGCAGGGCACGCACACGGCCCATTTGCAGACCAGCAAGGACGATATCACCTTTCTTCAAAGTGCCGTTTTGTACCAACAAGGTAGCCACTGAGCCTCGACCACGATCGAGTCGAGCCTCAACAACAACCCCTTTACCTGGAGCACTTGGTACAGCAGTAAGTTCAAGAACCTCTGACTGCAGAAGAATAGCTTCTAGTAGCTCTTCGATACCTTCACCAGATTTGGCCGAAACGCCAACAAATTGGACGTCACCGCCCCACTCTTCAGGTACCACTTCTTGAGCAACAAGCTCATTTTTCACGCGTTCAATGTCAGCGCCTTCTTTGTCGACCTTAGTAATGGCCACAACCATAGGCACTTCGGCTGCACGAGCATGCTGAATGGCTTCAATTGTTTGTGGCATAACACCATCGTCTGCTGCACAAACCAAGATAACAATATCGGTTGCTTTAGCACCACGAGCACGCATAGACGTAAAGGCTGCGTGTCCAGGTGTATCTAGGAAGCTGACCATGCCATGTGGTGTTTCTACGTGGTAAGCGCCAATATGCTGGGTAATACCGCCAGATTCCGCTGCGGCAACACGAGTCGTACGAATGTAATCGAGTAAAGAGGTCTTACCATGGTCAACGTGACCCATCACCGTGACTACTGGGGCACGTTTAATGGCTTCACCTTCATAATCGATCGCATCGATCATGTCATTTTCCACTGCATTCTCGTCAATGTATTTGACGGTGTGACCCATTTCTTCAACCACTAAAGTCGCCGTATCACGATCAATCGTCTGATTTATGGTGGCCATGGCCCCCATCTTAAACATGATCTTGATAACTTCAGCACCTTTAACCGCCATTTTTTCGGCTAAGTCAGCAACAGTAATGCTTTCAGGCAGAGCAACTTCATGAACCATTTTAGCCGTTGGCTTTTGGAAACCATGCTCTTGCTTAGTCGCTTTCTTGTGTTTACGACCTAACTTGCCACTGCGGCGACCAAACTCATCACCATCATTAACATTGACACGACTGCGCTTGTTGTCTGGGTTGTTACGACCACGAGGCTTATCTTTTTCTTTATCACTGTCATGACGAGGGCCTTTCTTGCCTTTAGGGGCAACGCTTGGCTTTTTACTGTCCATTGCAGGCTGAGTAGCCTTCTTTGGCGCTTTTTTCTGTTTAGGTGTTTCCACGGGTTCTGCCGCTCCTACGTCGGAGGCATTTTGCTCCGTATCATTTAGCACGCCATTGTCCTTAGTGGCAACGGTTTTTTCCGCTTCTTGACGCGCTTTCTCTTCAGCTTCAGCCTTCGCTTTAGCTGCCGTCTCTTCTGCAAGCTTACGCTCTGCTTCAAGGCGAGCCTGTTCTTCTGCTTGCTGACGTGCTTGCTCTTCAGCAAGACGCTTAGCTAATTCTTCCTGTTTTTGCGCCTCTTCGTCAACATCATCACGCTTCACGTAAGTACGTTTTTTCTTCACAGCCACATTGACTGATTTACCACCGTCACCTGAAATGGTACTGGTTTTCTTACGCTGCAATGTAATGCGTTGATTGTCAGCCGTCTCACCTTCACCATGCTGACGTTTTAAATAATTCAATAACACTTGCTTTTCAACTTCAGAGACTTCTTGGTCCGCTTTTGTTTGCGGTAGACCAGCCTCTTTCATCTGAGCTAGTAGCTTATCGACTGGTTTATTAACCAGTTCGGATAGTATCTTTACGGTTTGAACTGTCATTAAGTTCCCCCTTTTGTACTCAGATTTTATTCAGATTCAGTGAACCAAGGTGCACGAGCGGTCAAAATTAAGCTGGCTGCGCGCTCTTCCGTCATACCTTCAACGTCAAGCAACTCATCAACAGACTGTTCGGCCAGGTCTTCCATTGTGATTACCCCCATGGAAGCAAGCACCAAGGCAAGGTGATTATCCATGCCTTCCATTGTCAGTAAGTCTTCAGCCGGTTTCGCCCCATCCAACTGCTCTTCTGCTTGAAGTGCTTGGTTTAATAAGGCTTCTTTTGCTCGTGAACGAAGTTCATTTACTAAATCTTCATCAAATCCGTCGATGTCTAACATTTCTTCCATTGGGACATAAGCTACTTCTTCCAAAGAAGCAAATCCCTCGTCAACCATTTGAATGGCCAAATCGTCGTCGATATTAAGACCAGAAACAAACAAGTCGATGAGTTTCTGCGACTCTTCTTGTTGTTTCGCTTCTGCATCTTCACTGGTCATTACATTCAACAACCAGCCAGTCAAAGATGAGGCTAAGCGAACATTTTGACCATTACGGCCAATCGCTTGAGCTAGGTTGTCAGCTTTCACCGCCACATCCATAGAATGAGCATCTTCATCAATAACAATAGAATCTACTTCAGCAGGCGCCATTGCATTGATCACTAATTGCGCTGGATTATCGTCCCAAAGAACAATATCAACGCGCTCGCCATTCATTTCGTTAGAAACGGCTTGCACTCGAGCACCGCGCATACCAACACACGCACCAATAGGATCGATACGACGGTCATTGGTTTTCACAGCGATTTTTGCGCGCAGGCCAGGATCGCGTGAAGCGCCACGAATTTCAATGACTTCTTCTGCAATCTCAGGCACCTCAAGACGGAACAACTCAACCATAAAGGCAGGGTCATTACGTGACAAAATCAACTGTGCACCACGGTTGTCTTCACGAATTTCCAACAACAAGGCACGAATGCGATCGTTCATACGGAAACTTTCACGAGCGATCAATTGATCTTTTGGCAAAGAGGCTTCGGCGTTTTCGCCAAGGTCAATAATCAAGCTATCACGAGTCACTTTCTTCACTTGACCATGAACTAGTTTGCCAACTTTCTCAGCGTACAAAGCGACCATTTTTGCGCGTTCTGCTTCACGTACTTTTTGCACGATAACTTGTTTTGCTGTTTGTGCAGCAATACGACCAAACTCTTCCGATTCCACTTCTTCTTCGTAAACTTCCCCTATGCCTAAACCTAGGTTTTGCTCTTCAGAATCATCGATCGTTAATTCAAATGCTGGATTAGAATAATCTTCATCGGCAACAATGTTCCACTGACGATACGTCATGTAATCACCAGAACGCTGATCAATAGACACTCGAATTAATGCGTCTTCTTCAAAACGACGCTTGGCAGCACTGGCTAAAGCAATCTCAACAGCTTCGAAAATAACTTGTTTCGGAACATCTTTTTCGTTGGAAACGGCTTCTACTACCAAAAGAATTTCTTTGCTCATCCTTTTAGCCTCTCTTCAAGGTTAATTTTTAAAATTGTGGAACAACATTGCCTTTATCGATCAGATCAATTGGCAATAAGTATTCTTCTTGGTCAACACGAACGACTATGTCATCGTTCTCGACGCCCACTAACTGTCCTTTAAATTTGCGACGCCCATCAAATGGCACTCGCAAACGTAAAGACACAATTGAGCCAACATATGCTTGATATTGAGCCAAAGAAAATAATGGTCGATCTAAACCAGGTGAAGAAACCTCAAGGTGATATTCACCTGTGATCGGATCTTCAACATCTAAAATAGAACTTACCTGACGGCTCACACGAGCACAGTCTTCGACATCAATCCCTTTCTCAGCATCTGTTTCAATAAAGATACGCAGCACAGAGTCTTTACCTTGCGATAAATACTCCATTCCCCAAAACTCGAACCCCAAGCCTTCAACTACTGGGCGGACAAGTTCCTCTAAAATCGTAAATTTAGCTGACAATCGCTTTCTCCGAATATCGCGTTTGCAAAACGCAGAAACAAAAAACGGGCTCAAGGCCCATTTATGCAGTTCAGATAACAAAAAACCCCATAAAGGGGCTCTCAGTACCTGCAACAATCAAATTGTCGCAAGTCTCCTTCTCGCAAAAGAAGGCCGTCAATCCGGACTATTAGCAGAGTCCCAAAAAACTCTGTGTTAATAGCTGACATCATACAGAAAATATGACGTCAGTTCAAGATTGGTGCCGATGGCCGGACTCGAACCGGCACAGCCGTAGGCCACCACCCCCTCAAGATGGCGTGTCTACCAATTCCACCACATCGGCAAAACCTTATATCAAAGCGCCCTTATTCCGTTACAGGAAGGTCAGATGACGCTTTTTTCTCCTCTCCTAGAGCAGGCAATTCAACTGTGTCTTCAGATACTTGAGAGGCTGAAGGCAGTGAATCTAGAGCACCAGAGACGCTCTTAGCCTGTTCACTAGCGTAAAACGCTAAACCAAAACTGGTAATAAAGAAAACCAAAGCAAAAACACCGGTCAGCTTACCAAAGAAGCTACCACCGCCCTGACTTCCAAATACGGTTTGAGAGGCACCACCACCGAATGAAGCACCAGCATCTGCGCCTTTACCTTGCTGCAATAACACCAATGCAATAATCGCAATTGCGGCGAGAACATGAAAAACTAAAATAAGCGCTTCCATCAATTAACCTGCTGCTTTAACTATGTCTAAGAATTCTTTTGCATCCAAAGATGCGCCACCCACAAGGGCACCATCAACATCAGGCATGGTAAATAGCTCTGCACTGGTTGAGGCTTTAACACTACCACCATAAAGAATCTGAACTTTCTCAGAAACCGGTGTAGATAAGCTCGCCAAATTGGCTCTAATTGCTTGATGCACATCTTGCGCTTGTTGTGCACTGGCCGATAATCCAGTACCAATCGCCCAAACTGGCTCATAAGCAATAACGATATTATCAAATGCCTGAATGCCAACCACATCGATTACCGCAGCAACTTGACGTTCACAAACAAACAAAGTCTGTCCAGCTTCGCGCTCTTCCAGCGTTTCACCGATACATAAAATAGGTTTCAAACCTGCCGACAGGGCAACCTTCACTTTTTCAGCAACCACGTCATCTGTTTCACCATACAAAGAGCGACGCTCTGAATGGCCAACCAAGACATAAGTCACTTTAAAGTCTGTCAACATCGCAGCCGACACTTCCCCCGTATAAGCGCCTTTTTCATACTGACTAAGGTTTTGTGCAGCCAGTACCAACTCATTACGTGGAGCAATCATCTCCGCAA
Organism: Marinomonas posidonica; assembly: GCF_043643765.1. GTDB lineage: Bacteria > Pseudomonadota > Gammaproteobacteria > Pseudomonadales > Marinomonadaceae > Marinomonas > Marinomonas posidonica_A. The sequence goes on from NZ_JBHZSP010000010.1 coordinate 150,587, forward strand.
CCTGAGAAAGAAAAGGAAATGGGGGAGTAACAACCACTTCAGCGCTAGATTCTGATATCTCTAATAGACCGTTAACCAAGTCCGAAACTGACGCTTTCGAACCATTCATTTTCCAATTACCAGCTACTATTTTTTGTCGAATCATAATCTAGCCCTTAAATTCGAGGCGCTCATTCTATGGAAAGCCTCTGTTGGTTTCAAGTATTTATTTTTATTCCAATCATTAAGTTGACGTTTTATTAAGCAGATTGCTTCGCGGCCACAACGGCATTAACCTCTTCCACCAAATAATCAACCAATTCGTCTACTGTCTCATCGTCACGGCCTTCCACCATAACTCGAATCAACGGTTCGGTCCCAGACGCTCTCAACAACACACGCCCTAGACCATTTAATCTCTCATTCGCCACCGCAATGGCTTTCTGTAACGCCGGTTCTTCATTTGGAACAAAGCGCTCCGCCACTCGAATATTTTTCAATTTCTGTGGGAACTTCACAAGCCCAGTAAGCAGCTCATCCAGTGCCTTACCTTTCTCCACCATTGCTTGTAACACTTGCAATGCCGCAACAATACCATCACCGGTTGTCGTAATAGATCGGCAGACAATATGACCTGAAGGCTCGCCACCCAGCACCCAGCCGTGCTGCATTAGCTTTTCGTTCACGTAACGGTCACCGACCGCTGCTCGACTAAAGCCAATACCCGTTTCAGAGAACGCCAACTCCAAACCAAAGTTACTCATGAGGGTTCCAACCACGCCACCACTGAAACGCCCAGTACTCATAAGATGATTGGCGATAATGTATAAAATATCATCGCCATCACGCACCACACCGTGACGATCCACTAAGATTAAGCGATCACCATCGCCATCTAAAGCGATACCGATATCTGCATTTTCAGCCAATACATTTTTGCGTAACAACTCAGGCTTAGTCGCACCACTGAATTCATTGATATTCAACCCATCAGGGTTAGCACCGATGGAAACCACATCGGCCCCCAACTCGGAAAAAACTCGTGGCGCAACATGATAAGTAGCACCATCAGCACAATCCACAACGATTTTTAAACCACTTAACTGCAAGCCAATTGGAAAGGTACCTTTACAATATTCAATATAACGACCCGCAGCATCATCAATGCGGCGCGCGCGTCCAATTAAGCTGGATTCAACCACTTCCATTGGTTGATCTAAATAATATTCAATGCGCTCTTCGATTTCATCAGAAACCTTGCCACCTTCAGCAGAAAAAAACTTAATTCCGTTGTCATAAAAAGGGTTATGAGAGGCACTAATCACAATCCCTGCACTGGCACGAAAGGTTCGCGTAAGATATGCAATCGCAGGCGTTGGCATAGGGCCAACCAATCTAACATCGGCACCCGCAGCAACAATTCCGGACTCCAACGCTGACTCAAACATATAACCAGAAATTCGCGTATCTTTACCGATTAATATTTTCTTGTCTTTTTCCTTGAATACCTGGCCAGCAGCCCAACCAAGCTTCAACATAAATTCCGGTGTTATCGGTGTTGTACCAACCTTGCCACGAATACCATCTGTACCAAAATACTTACGCATTATTTCTCTCTCTCAATACGTGACATTAGTGTCAACATTTCGACATGAGACCTAACATCGTGAACCCTAAATATCCTTGCGCCACGAGCATAGGCCGAAGCATTTGCCCCCATAGTACCATATAAGCGCTCTTCGACAGGAAGCCCTAAGACATCTCCGATCATAGTTTTACGAGACACCCCTATCAACACTTCAAAACCAAGTCGCTTAAAGTGCTCCGTAGACTGCAACAACAATAAATTGTGTGATAACGCCTTACCAAAACCAATACCTGGGTCCAGCAAAATGTTCGCCGAGTCCATCCCCACTGACTGACAGGCCGACACTCGACTTAACAAATAATCAGACACCTCAGACACAACAGACTGATAATCAGGTTGCTCTTGCATGGTTCGCGGCATACCTTTCATGTGCATCAAACACACTGGCAGTTTCGTCTGAGCCGCTGCCTGCAAAGCCCCATCACGCTCTAATGCTCTAACATCATTAATCAACCCAGCACCCAACTTAGCGGACTGCAACATCACTTCAGGCGTACTGGTGTCTACCGACACAATGACATCAAAACGGGATTTTATGGCATCTACAATAGGAACAACTCGATCAAGCTCTTGCTGGCAGGAAACTGGGGCTGCACCTGGCCGCGTCGATTCACCACCGACATCGATCATACTGGCGCCCTCACGAATCATTCGTTCCGTTTGACGCAAGGCAGAATCAAGAGAGTTGAAGGCACCGCCATCCGAAAATGAATCCGGAGTGACATTCAGAATGCCCATTACATGAGGAAGGGACAAGTCTAACGACTTGCCCCCAAATGACATTAACGACATGAAACATCCATATCAAAATGGTTTGAAATTACTCACCTGCAGGTCGCGAAGCTTCTCCAGATACACCATCCACATCATCGGCTTCCAGCGTCTCTTCGGCAGACTCTTCCGGTGCTGTTTTTTCTTCACCACTGTTTGGCGAATCTGCACTAGGATCTGACCAACCGTCTGGCGCAGATGGTTTTTTTCCATCCATAATTTCTTTGATTTGCTTAGCATCAATGGTTTCATATTGCATTAATGCTTCAGCCATCACATCCAGCTTACTGCGGTTTTCATGCAAAATTTTCGTCGCCTTTTCATAACAGCGATTAATAATATCTTGCACCTCTGCATCGATGACTTTTCCTGTCTCAGGCGAGAAGTAATTGGCCTTACTTCCAGTCGGACCAGAAATGTAACCACCAGAATTATCATCTTCTTCGTAAGCAAAAGGTCCAAGTTTTTCAGACAACCCCCACTTGGTCACCATGTTACGAGCGATACTGGTTGCTCGCTCGATGTCATTTGACGCACCAGTCGAAACACCATCAAAACCATGGATCATTTCTTCGGCAATACGGCCGCCATAAAGACTGCAAACCTGGCTCTCTAAACCACGCTTACTGACACTGTATTTATCGTCTTCAGGCAAGTACATAGTCACACCCAAAGCACGGCCACGAGGAATAATAGACACCTTGTAAACAGGATCATGTTCCGGCATGAGGTAACCAATAATAGTATGGCCCGCTTCATGATAAGCCGTGTTGAGCTTCTCTTCGTTATTCATCACCATGGTCTTACGCTCAGCACCCATTAGGATTTTATCCTTAGCGAGCTCAAGCTGTTCCATATTAACTAAACGACGGTTCGAACGTGCCGCAAACAGAGCAGCTTCATTGACCAAGTTTGCCAAATCGGCACCAGAGAAACCGGGTGTACCACGAGCAATGTTTTTTGGCTCAACATCATCATCACACGGCACTTTACGCAAATGCACTTTTAGAATTTGCTCACGGCCACGAATATCCGGCAAACCAACCGTTACTTGACGGTCAAAACGACCCGGACGCAACAAAGCTGGGTCCAATACATCTGGACGGTTCGTCGCAGCGATAACGATAATACCCTCGTTACCTTCAAACCCGTCCATCTCAACCAACAACTGGTTCAAGGTTTGCTCACGCTCATCATTACCACCACCCATACCTGAGCCACGGTTACGACCTACGGCATCGATTTCGTCAATAAAGATAATGCAAGGTGCGTGTTTTTTGGCTTGTTCGAACATGTCACGAACACGTGACGCCCCCACACCGACAAACATTTCAACGAAATCTGAACCAGAAATAGTGAAGAAAGGCACTTTCGCTTCACCAGCAATGGCTTTCGCCAACAGAGTTTTACCCGTACCCGGTGGTCCACACATCAAGATACCGCGTGGAATCTTACCGCCTAAACGTTGAAATTTGCTTGGCTCACGAAGGAAGTCTACCAATTCTTCAGTGTCTTCCTTAGCTTCATCACAACCAGCAACATCAGCAAAGGTGGTCTTAATTTGATCTTCTGGAAGCAGACGTGCTTTTGACTTACCAAAGGACATTGGACCGCCTTTGCCACCGCCGCCACCTTGCATTTGACGCATAAAGAACATAAAGATGGCAAGAATAAGAAGAATAGGGAAGCTCGCCACCAACAATTGAGTCCAAATGCTCTGTTGTTCCGGCATACGACCTTCAACAACCACATTTTTATTCAGCAAGTCATCCATCAATTTAGGATCGGACGCAGCAGGACGAACGGTATCAAAACTGTCGCCATTTGAACGCGTACCACTAATGGTATAACCGTCAACAATCACTTTCGCGATCCGGCCATCTTGTACTTCTTTAACAAACTCAGAATATGAAATTCGATTCGTTTCTGACGTGGTATTAAAATTGTTAAAAACTGTTAACAGTACAGCCGCAATGACCAACCATAACAGAATATTTTTTAGCATATCGTTCAAGAGCACACCTCTTAACGGTTAGTTTTAAATGTTACTGGCTATCATACCAGAACATTGCCCATTAACCCTTATATTGTCTTCCTAATAAGTAAACTTCACGACTTCGCGCCCGAGAAGCATCCGGTTTTCGCGTTACAACAGAGCCAAATTGCTCTCGCATGGCTTTCAAGTATTCTTCAAAGCCCTCTCCTTGGAACACTTTTACTAAAAAGTTACCACCAGGACGCAACACATGAGCCGCCATATCCAAGGCGAGTTCCACTAGATACATAGCCTGAGGCTGATCAGAAGAACTGTTTCCACTCATATTGGGGGCCATATCCGAAATTACAAGATCCGCTTTTTGATCACCAATCTCTGACAAGATGGCTTCGTACACTTCTTGCTCAGTAAAATCCCCCTGAACAAAGCGCACACCAGGCAGTGGGGCCATTTCCAAAATATCAGACGCGACTATGGTTCCCTTATCGCCAATTAATTTTGCCGCGATTTGCGACCAACCACCAGGCGCCGCACCGAGATCCACCACACTCATCCCTGGGCGAATCAGCTTATCTTTATCGTTGATTTCAATCAGCTTATAACTCGCCCTAGAGCGATAGCCATCTTGTTGGGACTTTTTGACATATGGATCGTCAAAATGTTCCTTCATCCAATTGTTACTACTTTTTGATCTTGCCACGTTTTCATCATACCTAAATCAATCAATATTCCGCTATAATATCGCTTAACCTCTAAAGCCTCCAATAAAGAGGGTCAACTAAGATGAGAAAAATTTACTATGAGTCTGACAAACGCCCAAAAAAAGCAGTACCGTTTAATCGGCCACAGCCTTAATCCTGTGGTAATGATCGCTGGTAACGGTCTAACTGAAGCTGTACTAACTGAAATAGACAGAGCACTTGAAGATCATGAACTAATCAAAATCCGTATCAGCATCACAGATCGTGATATACGCAATGCGTTAATTGCAGAAATCAGCAAAGTGATGAAAAGTGAAACAGTACAAGTGATCGGCAAGGTCGCACTTTTTTACCGCGCAGCCTTAGAGCCAAACCCTAAGCTCTCAAACTTACTGCGCTAAGCCAAAATTCGCCATGCCTACAGGGAAGTAGGCTAAGCGTCTCCCTCCATATTCATCCCCCAGCCAACACCACCATTTGATATAGTTTTTCAGTCATAACACTATTAACTTTTTAAAAATAGCCTCTACCACTAAACTCTTTGTAAAAATGGTCGATAACATTGCACAGCGATCAAAGGAGCCGCATCATGCTATTTATCGAGGCATTGAACAGAGCAAGCACCAAACAGACTGACAGGAAATTTCTTGCCAGAAGCAAGCCACGTCTGTTTGTGAGCAATAAAGACTCTGTTGACCTCAGCAGTGCTGCCCACCAAGTGAAAGAAATTCATGTAGACAGTGACATTAAAGAGTCATTAACAGCCTCTTCCAGTATTTTTGCCAACCTACTAGAGCACGTTTTAGGATATTTGATTCAATCCAACATACAGGTATATTCGCCTGAAGAGCTGGATTTGGATCAAAAAGATTGGAAATTATTCTTGCAGGTCCCGCCAACCGGTATGAGCAGACCTAACTCTCAAGCCGGTTACGGTGCCCCTGAAGTTCGGCAACACCCTCCCGCCAAACAATTAATTTTCCACATTCCTGTGAAGCCAGCTTATGGCCTCGCCACGGAAATGACGCTGCTAATTTCACCACACCAAGGTTCTCCAGAAGTGCCCAGTTTTTTCTATAACTTGCCGAAAGAGACCCGCTTACCAACGCTCAACACACCCTATCCACCCGAGTTTATTGAGCAACAGGTAACCCACCATCACATTTTATTAGATCAAGATGGTGAAGCTGATCAATTATCGCCCCTTTACGCTCAAGTTAATCAAAGTAAGCTAGAAGAAGACGCCATACCTCCTGCCATTCACGGGTTAAGAATATGGAAAGCAAAAAATCGAGTGCTCACTCCAGCCATATTGGGGGATCAGCGAATTGGCTTGGTCTTCATCGGCCACCACAAGCCACTCGACAGCAGCATCGTAAGTGATGAAGAGCGAGCTCGACGAGCCAACAACCTGTATACCAAAGCCTAACAAGAACCCTCACTCTTTGTTTTTTTGAGCCATAAAAAAAAGGCCCTCACTTACGTGAAGACCTCTTTGAACAAGTCACGACCACTCTACTTAAATACTAAAACTCGCACCGCAACCACAAGTTGAAGTGGCATTAGGGTTTTGTACCGTAAAGCGAGAACCTTCTAAGTTCTCTTTATAATCGACTTCTGAACCCACAAGATATTGGAAGCTCAATGGATCAACCACTAAGGTCACACCATCTCTTACCACCTCTGTATCATTCTCTTGATGCTCTTCATCAAAAGTAAAGCCATATTGAAAGCCAGAACAACCACCACCAGTTACGTAAACACGTAACATCAAACGCTCATTTTCTTCCTCTTCAATCAAAGACTTTAGTTTCGCCGCGGCCGCTTCTGTAAATTCAATTGGATCAACCGATTCAACCACACTCATTATGACACCATATAATACTGTTACGAATGACCGAATTATCCGCTTAACCTAGTAATTTAGTCAAGTATTGATCAATGCTCTCGGGTTGCACGGAAGATAACATCCGGGAAACGCTCTTGCGCTAGACTCAAATTGACCATAGTTGGCGCAATATAAGATAAGTTATCGCCACCATCTAATGCCAAATTAACCTGATTCTTACGCTTAAACTCTTCCAACTTTTTACCATCTTCACAGTCAACCCAACGAGCCGTCGCCACATTAACCGACTCATAAATGGCTTCCACATTGTATTCCGCTTTTAAACGCGCCACGACCACATCAAACTGCAACACACCAACCGCACCAACAATCAAATCATTGTTTTGCAACGGGCGAAATACCTGCACAGCCCCCTCTTCGGATAACTGAACCAAACCTTTTAGTAACTGTTTCTGTTTCAGAGGGTCCTTCAAACGAATACGACGAAATAGCTCTGGTGCAAAGTTTGGAATACCAGAAAACTTCAGATTTTCACCTTGTGTAAAAGTGTCACCAATCTGGATGGTTCCGTGGTTATGCAAACCAATGATGTCACCTGCAAAGGCCTCTTCAGCACGCGATCGATCCCCAGCCATAAAGGTCACCGCATCGGAAATACTAATATTCTTACCGATACGAACATGATTCATCTTCATGCCCTGTTTATAAGTACCTGAAACAATCCGCATAAAGGCAATGCGATCGCGGTGTTTCGGATCCATATTCGCCTGAATCTTAAACACAAAGCCTGAGAACTTCTCATCTTTCGCTTCGACTTGACGCTCAGTAGTCTGACGAGGCAATGGCGCAGGTGCCCACTTCGTCAAACCATCCAACATATGATCCACACCAAAGTTACCCAATGCCGTACCAAAATAGACAGGGGTCAATTCACCTTCCATAAACAACTCATGGTCAAATTCATTTGACGCCCCCATGACCAACTCAAGCTCTTCACGAAGCTGCTCAGCCAATTCGTCACCCACTGCGGCATCCAAATCTGGGTTATTCAAACCTTTCACCACTCGTAATTCCTGAATGGTATGGCCTTGACCCGTTGAATACAAAATCGTTTCATCACGATGAATGTGATACACACCTTTGAACTCTTTACCACAACCAATCGGCCAAGTAATCGGCGCACACATGATGTTAAGCTCGCTTTCCACTTCATCCAAGACTTCCATTGGATCGCGAATATCACGGTCCAATTTGTTCATAAAGGTGACAATTGGTGTATCACGTAAACGGGTAACTTCCATCAATTTACGGGTACGATCCTCGACCCCTTTTGCCGCATCAATAACCATCAAACAGGAATCGACAGCGGTTAAAGTACGATAGGTATCTTCCGAGAAGTCTTCGTGTCCTGGTGTATCCAGTAGATTCACTAAACAATCGTTGTATGGAAACTGCATAACAGACGTTGTTATCGAGATACCACGCTCTTTCTCCATGTCCATCCAATCGGATTTCGCATGTTGCTTAGAACCGCGACCTTTTACCGTTCCTGCCGACTGAATCGCACGTCCAAACAACAACACTTTCTCAGTAATGGTGGTTTTACCCGCATCAGGGTGGGATATGATCGCAAAAGTACGACGCTTGTTTACTTCATTAATAAAATCGGCGTTTGCCATGTATCCAAATTCCTATTTTGCCGCCTTCTTATCGTCAGAAGAAGCGCAAAAAAATAAAGTTAAGTCTAAGCTCTGTCTGTTATGCAGCTTGCCATAGGCCAAAAGCCAGAAAACCATTTATCAAAGCGTGAAAAGTTTGAGCGCTATTCTAGCAAAATGGCTCAGCGTTATAAATCAAACACTCAGCACTTCTTTTCGCTTTTATCAGGATAGTGTCATTTTTCACCCTAATCTACTCGTCAGTAATGTCTATCCTCATGTTATAAGTAGAGATAATTCAAATTTTCCCAGTTAAGAATGGTATGAATATCTCTTCTAAGCTTTCGTTTTTACTGAGAGATCAGGTATTTTGGCATGAGTAAACAAGCATGCACTTACCTTTTTCCCTTCCATAAAATCAAAAAACACTTTCACTCTGGCTGAATGCTCTAGACCTTTTTGGGTCATTATCCAAAGTTCTGGATTCTAATGTTTTACATCCCTATCCATTTTTCAAAACGTTATAGGCATCACCAACAAAACATAACTTAAAGCTGAATACCAAACTGGCCTAATAGCTCATCCATAACATTCACTAAGGCGTCACTTTTTCCTTTATTTAACGCATCAGGATGAGGTTGCGCCCAACGCCCAATGTCGTTGTCAAAATAACGTCCCGTGCAATCAGCAAACTCATCACTCAACGCTGCACGAATAAGAATATTTGCACCAATGCCCAGATCTTTGCCATCTGATCCATACGCCTGCTTCACCATTTTGCTCCCCAAAAACGACGCAGGATTAACCGCAATAATGGCTGTCGCATCACTTTCCATGGCGTTAGCAAGCTGAAAACTCCACATAGTGATTGCCAACTTACTTTGTGCATAAGCCTCACTGTCAGACATTGGCACACGACCCAGTAAGGCTTCCAAGTTAACAGACGCTTGCGCTGCCGAAGACAAATTAACCACTCGACTCTTTGCCCCCATTAATGGCAATAAAGCCTTGGTCAAGACATAGGGTGCCAGTGTATTCACAACAAAACGAACATCGAGCCCGTTTTCCGTCATCGCTTTGGGCACTTTATATACGCCCGCGTTGTTAATCAGCACATCAATCGACGAATACTTTGCCTTAACCTGGTTAGCTAATGCGATAGCCTGATCAAGGCCTGATAAATCCGCTAAAAAAATGTCCAATTTAGCCTGAGGGAATTGCTCCAACAAAGCCTCTTTCACTTGCTGCAATTTACCCGCACTTCGACCATGAAGAAGAAGTGAGTGATCTTGTGCAGCGAGCTTTTTCGCTGTTTCAAAACCGATACCATCCGTTGCGCCAGTAATTAAAATGGTCTTTTTCATTGTTTATTCCTATTCATCAAAATCTGAACTAGCTGTATCGCACTAACGTGCGCGTTTCGATACTTTTTCTGGGCGTCGTTGCCTCTTGGCCGACAACATCTAAAGCACTGTGTGCGAGATGAGGTCGATGCCGGTTGTCATATACATTAAAAATGGCCACTTCATCAGGCGTCATGTTCGACAGATAGAACCACTCATGATCCGGGTTTTCAGCAACACCTAGAATCTGCCCTTGTCGATCTGGGTAAATCAATTCAATGGTCATCCAATCTTCCGCGGCCATCGAAGTAGGACGGATAAAACCCAGCGGCGAGCTAGTAATAGACTGAACTAATGGCCGCCATACATTCACAAAGCCAAATTGACCTTGCTGATAGTCTTCTGCCCGCTTCTGTCCCAACAAATCAATCAATCGCTGCTGAGCGCCTTTAGCGCTAAAATCATTATGAACATTTCGAGCAGGCTTACGATCAGCGTCTTGCGCATCAATACGCACGGTATGATCAAACACCAGCACCTCTTTCGCTCCAATATGACGAGTCAATAAATCGGCAATTTCTTGATCATACTGAGCTTGCCAATCATCACCGGTAAAATGGCTCACCACAGACTCAGACAACAAGAAAGCAACCCCCTCATCATCAAAGCGGATTTGATTCATACCATCTCGGCAATCCTTGACCTCAACACGAGTTGCCACTAACTCAGGTGTCACAAGATTGCCAACAATGCCATCAACCTCAAAACAAAACGCTTGCGGCTGAGTACTGGTGACATGATAGTTAACAGAGGCTGTTATGTTCACTTTCCCTCTCTCCCAAATGGATAAATAAGTAAGGATCAGTCACTTACTATTGAATGAGGCCAGCATAATACTTTGGAAAAAAATGATAAATGTTTTATAAATGGAATCAGAATTCTGATTTTGGAGATAATAAATGGACACTAATGGCATTAAGTTATTTGTTTTAGCCGCTGAAACTCTAAACATCAGCGCCGCAGGACAGCAATTAGGACTAACGCCTTCTGTGGCCAGCGCTTGGTTATCGAAACTGGAAACACAAGTGGGCGCGGATTTATTTCACCGCACCACTCGAAAAGTAAGCCTATCCATCGAAGGCAAAGAATTCTTACCCTATGCTAAAGAAATACTCGCTCAGCAAGAATCTGCTCTGGCCGCTCTAGGGCGAGGTAACCCAAACGTAAGTGGCACATTACGGTTTGCTGCGTCGAGCACTTTTGCGCAACGTTACGTCATGCCAATCTTGCCGGAGTTCTTAGAGCGCTACCCTGACATCAATGTTGAGCTCATGCTATCCGACAGTCAGGTTAAACTCATTGAAGGAGGCTTTGATCTTGCCCTACGCAATCTTGCAGCAGAAGACAGCAGCTTAATTGGCCGACGACTGGCCAGCGACACGCGAGTATTATGTGCCTCCCCCAAATATATAGAGACTCACGGCACACCAAAAATCCCCGAAGACCTCACGCAACATCAGTTATTGGTCTTCATGAACGCAAAAACTCGTAAGCTTATCACTCAATCAAATCAGCAAACCTACAATTTCCCCCCAGCCAATACTAAACCAAGAGTCGTGTGTGATGACGGTGCTAGCATGCGCATTGCTGCCAAAGCAGGACTGGGCATTTGCATGAGTTCACTGTGGAATATTCATGAGGATCTTGTCGACGGCTCTTTAGTACGAGTACTACCGGATTACCAGATTGATGATCAAAGCGCTGTATGGCTGGTCTACCCAAAATCCAATGTACTAACAGCCAAAGTAAGAGTGTTTATTGATTATCTATTAGAAAAAATAGGCACTCCCCCAATTTGGGAGCCATGAAAAGTAACCGAATAACCGCACCAATTATATTCGAAATCAAAAAAGTGATTCAGTGTTCACCCAGTTTATCCACAAATTTAATCTAATTACACTTACCTCATCATCAACAGTGACATTCACTGCTAACCAAACAAAGTATGAGGATAAGGCAAATGAACAAGACTGCCACCCAGATCAACCAAATGGCATCCAACCCTTTAGCACATGCCCGTGCGCTCACTCTGCCATCCAGAGAGAGCATGCTGCAACGAGCTCCGTCGGCTAAGCACTTTTGGGACAGTAATAGCCAACTTTTAAGTGCGGCATGGAAAGCATGGGAAGACCAAGAAGAAGCTCCTAGTATTACATTAGGTACCTACTTATTAGACGTTAAATTACGCGCTGCCGTCGAACAAGCGTGGCAAGACCCAACACAAGAAATCGCCGTAAAAGAGCTATGGGAAGAAGTTTCACCTGATGTCTATCTGGCTCAATTCTTTGACCCCCAACGATTAGCGGAACTACGTCACTACCTCAACGCGGTGGCCGAAGCCGGTATTCCGATTCGCCCACCCTATGGCATCGCACTCAATCGTCATGGCACCATGCTTGATCCTCGTTCAAAAGGTTATCTGGCCGCACCAGCCTTTCAACACTTTTACCGCGAACTCATGAATCAATATATGCGTCCAATTGCACGCTTACTGTTCCCTCAAATCGTAGGATATGACAGCCAAACATTTGGCTTTTCTATCCAATATCAAACCGGTATGGATACATCATTACAACCTCATACGGATGCCAGTGCTGCCACCTTGAATATCAACCTGAATCTGCCAGGCGAACACTTCACAGGCTCAGAAGTGGATTTTTATGATCGCCAAAAAGGGACGGCAAACCGACTCACCTTCAAACCAGGGACCGCCATGCTGCACCTTGGTAGTGTGCCGCATGCGGCTCAACCAATCACCAGTGGTACACGCAGCAACATGGTACTTTGGCTGTACGGTGAGCGGATGCAAACGCCTTTAACTGGACCCCAAACTGACCCACTAGAAGCCCACCAACGCTGGACAATTCCAACGGTTGAATTGGATCAATTCGCTCCCTTTTAACGTGTAACCCCTCTTGATTGCCTTCAAGCAAGAAGGCGATCATTTGCATGACCAAAATATCAACCAATCAACTCGCCGCAGAAAGCACTTTATACAAACTAAAGCCTGACATTGTCTTCTCACACAAACGATTAATCGGTTTTTTTACCCCCTTTCAATAAACAGTGTTGCAAACGATTTGCATTATTATTAATAGGAAGAATAAAATGTAAGCTTATGTGAGTTTGTCTAACGCAAACTTAAATCGCACACAACCCTATTTGGTTTTCTAGAATGATAGAGTCTAAAAATCTGCAGTTTCGAGTTGGTGATCGCTCACTTTTATCTGACTTTTCCATGCAATTCGAAGCGGGAAAAATCTATGCTCTGGTCGGACACAATGGCTCAGGCAAGTCGACTTTACTGAAGCTGTTGGCACAACAGCAATCCCCGACTGAAGGGGACATTTTATTGGATAACAAAACCTTATCCGCTTGGCCCAGTAAAAAATTCGCGCAAAAAGTCGCCTACCTTCCCCAGCATACGCCTTCCACAGATACACTAACTGGACGCGATTTAGTCGGTTTTGGACGCTACCCTTGGCACGGCTTACTTGGCCGCTTAACCAAGCAAGACAAAACCATTATTGAAGAAGCCATGCAGTTAACCGACACATTGGATTACGCGGATCGCATGGTCGATACCCTATCTGGTGGTGAACGCCAACGTTTATGGCTCGCCATGCTATTGGCTCAACGCTCAGAATACTTGCTGTTGGATGAACCCCTTTCTGCCTTGGACATCGCCCATCAGGTCGACATGCTGAACCTGATCAAAAAGCTCAGCAAGCAACTCAACCTTGGCGTCATTATTGTGATTCATGACATCAATATGGCCGCGCGCTTTTGTGATGACATTGTTGCATTGCACAGCGGCAAATTAATTGCTGCAGGCACCGTTAAAGATTTGTTTAATCAAGAACACCTAAAGCAAATTTACGACATCGACATGCACGTTGCCGATCACCCTGCTGGCTACCCAGTTGCCATGCCAAACTAACATCCAAGGCACTCAACTTCAGTGAGAATTCCCATGATTGTTCATTTGATAAAACGTCTTCGACTGACAACCTTGTTGTTATGTCTAAGCAGTTGGACACTGCATGCTGAGCCACAACGCTTAGTGTCCATAGACTGGTCTCATACCGAAACCTTGTTAGGTTTAGGCGTAACACCGGTTGGCGCTACTCAGAAGACGGCTTATAACGCTTGGGTGAAAGAGCCAAGCATTCCCAATGAATCGGTAGACATCGGCCTAAGAACACAGCCTAACTTAGAACGTCTAGCCGAGCTAAAACCGGACCATATTTTTGTTTCACCAGCATATCAATATCATCAAGCCAGACTGGAAAAAATCGCGCCAGTTACCGCCATTTCCATCTATGCCGATGGCAAAGCCAACTGGCAAGCCCTACAAGACTTTACCAACACTATGGCGTCGGCCATCGGCAAAGAAGACGCCGCACAGCAACTCATTACAAGGTCGGAAAATACGTTACAGCAACTCAAAGCCTCCTTGCCAGCCAAACCACAAGCAGACCTCCTCATCATTCAGTTTATGGACGCTCGTCATGTGCGGGTGTTTGGTCAAAACAGCATGTTCCAAATCGCGCTGAATCAATTAGGCATCAAGAATGCTTGGCCAGGTGACACCAATGCATGGGGCTTTGCTCTAGTCGGCATTGATAGCTTATTGGAGATTAAAGGGCAATTTGTTGTCGTGGACCCGCTTCCTGCGGGTGCCAAAGAACACCTCGAAAAAGATCAGCTCTGGCAGTACCTAATTAAACAATCAGGTCATCCAGTATTACGCATCGAACCGGTTTGGAGCTTTGGTGCCATTCCTTCTACGGTTCGTTTTGCCACCCTTATTACACAAGCCATGACAGAACAGGAGGCAAACTAATGCGCATTCTCCCCTTTAGCTTCATCAGCCTTCTCCTGCTGACTGTTCTAGCCGTCTGTTATCTACAACTGACGGCACAAATGCCATTTAATCTGGCCTTACAAAGTTTTCTCCATACAGATTGGCAGTCTGTCCTTTCCATCAAGCTGTCTTTAACCTGGTGGCCTCGACTCTTTACCACCTTAATTTGCGGTGCCGCACTGGCGGTCGCAGGGGTACTGATGCAGCAAGTGTTGCGCAATCCTATTGCCTCACCGTCTACTTTGGGGGTCGCCACAGGGGCCAGTTTTGGTTTAATGCTAGCCACTCTTTACGCCCCTTGGTTAATCGAAATTTCGCACAGTCTGGTCGCTCTAATGGGCGGTTTAATTACCATGGCATTGGTTTTTGCTTTGTCATGGCGACGTGCTCTATCACCCACCATTGTCGTGATTACCGGTTTGGTGATTAATCTGTATTTTGGTGCCTTTAGTACGGTTCTGTTAATTCTCAATGAAGAAAAACTCTCCGGTTTAATGATTTGGGGCGCCGGCTCTCTGGTGCAAACAGGCTGGGAAAATGTGCAATATTTATTGCCTAAAGTCATCATAGCCACCGGCGCGGCTTTCCTTTTTCTCAAACCTCTGAGTCTTTTGGAACTCACTGAATCGGGCGCGAAAAGTTTAGGCGTTTCCTTAGCGAAATTACGCTTTATTTGTCTAGGCTTGGCCGTTCTGCTCACTTCATGGGTCGTAGCGAGTGTCGGCGTGATCGGTTTTATTGGCTTAGCCGCCCCAGCAATTACGCGCTTACTAGGCGTTCGTCGATTGGCCCCTAAACTCATTGTGGCGATGGTCATTGGTGCTTTACTGCTCACCCTAACCGATTTGTTAATTCAGTCTCTACCGGGTTACATGCCCATGTACATTCAAACTGGTGCCGCCACGGCCGCATTAGGCGCCCCTTTGATGTTATGGCTGCTGCCCAAGCTGTCGATGAAAAACCAAACGCAAACCGAGACCGTACTGACACGTCATACACCTCAAGTTCGTCGTTTCGGCAAAAAGTCCATTCTGTTCACCGCCGCAGTCTTACTGTTGGGCTTGGCATTCTTTTCCACCGTGTCACTGCAAAACCAAGGTTGGCAATGGCTCTTATTAAACGGTGAATGGTCAATGCTGGATTGGCGTTTACCTAGATTGTTAACTGCAGTACTAGCAGGCGCTATGTTGGCGGTGGCCGGAACCATCATTCAACGCATCAGTGGCAACCCGATGGCCAGCCCAGAGGTCATTGGTATTAGCTCGGGGACGGCCATCGGTTTGATTCTATCTTTGTATACCGGTCTAGCAGCTGGTATGGCAGGTATGTACCTCAGCGGGTTAATCGGTGCCGCATTAAGCATGTTGATCATTGTGCTACTCAACCGTAAATCGGGCTTCCAACCAGAACGCGTATTATTAACCGGTGTGGCCATTACCGCGTTGATGAACGCCATTCAAACCATCATCTTAGCGGGTGGCGACCCGCGTAACTATCAGTTCCTCGCTTGGATGTCGGGTTCTACCTATTACGTCACTTACCAAACCTTGTTGATGACCTTAGTCTTCACCCTTGTGCTGGTTTCTTTGGTGTTTTTATTCACCAAATGGCTAGACATTTTACCCCTAGGCCAAGCCAGTGCTCAGTCTTTAGGCGTAAAAGTCAGTCGTTCAAGATTGGTGTTGTTAGCCATTTCAGCCTGCTTAACCGTCGCCGCTACATTGGTGGTTGGACCTCTCAGTTTCGTGGGTCTAATGGCCCCTCATTTGGCTCGTATGTTGGGCTTTAATCGCGCGAAAGAGCATCTAATAGCCGCCGCGTTAGTGGGCAGTTTCTTGATGTTATTTGCCGATTGGTTGGGCAGACAATGGCTCTATCCACAAGAGATTCCAGCGGGCATGGTCGCCTCCATCTTAGGTGGATTGTATTTGCTGTGGGGATTGCAACGACTTTAAGGTCGACTAATTAAGACACAAACATCTCGCATCAAAAACATCGAGATGTTTGAGTCTATGGTTAAACCTTAAAAGCCCTTTTACGAATTCCCCCCCTCAAAGCCCTTTCACGGCAATCACCTCTGATTGGCGTCATCAACACTAACTAGGATCACAAAAGACAGCAAACACTTGTGATGGGACATTTTTGTCCGCAATATAAACCCCAAACCTAATAAAATGAAGGTGTTGAAGTTGGCATCAATCTTTCATTAGGTAAATAAATTATAAAAATAATAGGACGTACATAAATGGGGATTCCCAGCGTTTATTGGCTTCGTAATATTGGTATTGGCGGTAGGCTATTTTTAGCTTTTGTTTTGATATCTTCTATCACCATTGTGGCAAGTGGGATGGCGACTAACACCTATTTGCAACTCAGTGACCGTCTTTTGTTGTTAAAGCAGCAAGATATTCCCGGATTGGATGCCGCCGCTCGGTTAAACGATAAAAGCCGACAGATTGTTGCCACAGCACCACTGCTCGTCACCAGTGACTCGTCCGTTGCCAGAGCCAAAGCCATGCGCGAACTCAGCTCCGCCATCCGTGAAATGGATTCGTTGATGCGCAACTTACCGGATTACAATCGCTACTTTCTTGAACTCATTACACAAATTAGCAACAGCCTAACGCTGTTAAATCAAAGTGTAGAACGTCGAGAAGTAATCAGACAGGAACTCGCAAAGCACTCTTTGTTTGTCTTTCCGTTATTCCAAGACGCGATTTATCAAATGGACCAGATTCACCCTTCTCCTGAGTTAGAAGAGGTCATACATCGACTCTACTATTTCTCTGGCTTAATTGAAAAAGTCAGTAACGATGCGTCCTTTAACGAGTTAGACTACACCTTTTTAAGGCTAGAAAAGCTAGGGGCTGAAATAGCAGAATACCTCTCTGTACTGCCAAAAGTGCCAGCTTCCTTGCAGGAATCATTATTCGACTTACTCACAATGAGCTCCAGACAAGGACCGCTTTTTCAACTCAAAAATGAAGAACTAGATCTGCTCTACCAGCAAAGTTTTCTCTTAGAAAACAGCCAACAACACATTCAACAATTAGCGGCACAAATCAATCAATACACGAATAACACCAATACCAGTATTCGTGGCTCACTCGAAAGAGCGATCAAATCCATCCATGGTAGCATTCGTAACATTCTACTTCTGTCTCTTATTAGTCTGAGCATTGCGTGTGCGATTTCTTGGTTTTATGTGCGTCGCAATGTATTGCAACGCATTATTGAACTGCAACAGAATATGCGAGCCATTGCCAGCTCACAATTGGACACTAAAATCCGTATTGTGGGTCATGACGAAGTATCAAGCATGGCTCGTGATCTCCAGTACTTTCAGAAAACAGCCATACAAGTTGAACACACCAATCAAACGCTCGCCGCTGAAATCGAAGAAAGAGTCGCTGCAGAAGCGCAATTAAAAGCCGCTCAAAACGAATTGGTACAAGCCGGTAAGCTCGCAGCACTAGGCAAGCTTGGCGTCGGCATTACACACGAAATCAATCAACCACTCACCGCCATTGCCAGCCATTTGCATACCGCAGGACGCCATATGGAAAAAGCCCAAATGGATAAGGCACAAACCAGCCTACAAAAAATCAGCCAACTACTCACCAAAATCACACGCATCACTAAGCACCTCAAAGCCTTCGCTCGTGTTGCCGGAACAGAACTTACGCCGGTTGGCTTAGATGCCGTTATTCGAGATGCCATCGAACTCATGTCGAGTCAAATTGCCGACCAAGGTTGCCAGCTTGATTATCAGATTAGCGCCTCTTCTCTTTCTGTCTTGGCGGAACCCATTCGTTTAGAACAAGTCATGGTCAATCTCATTAGTAATGCGGTTGACGCTCTCTCCAGTGCTCAGATAAAACAACTGTCTATCGAAGTGTACGAACAAAGCAATAGGATATTCATTGATGTGAGCGATACCGGCATCGGCATTGAAGAAAATCAAATAGAGCAGATTTTTGACCCTTTTTTCACCCAAAAAGAAGTAGGACAAGGACTCGGACTCGGTTTATCCATTAGCTATAACATAATCCAAGACTTTGGCGGTCAAATCAGAGTCTCATCGACACCTGAGATAGGCAGTCGCTTCACCTTAGAATTAGCAAAGGCAGAACAATAAATGCTAAACATAATAAAAATAATCATAATCGACGATGATCAAGCCATTATCGAAGCATTAACCGAAATGCTGGAGCTTGAAGGCTTCCAAATCGATAGTTACAGCCGAGCAGACAAAGCCATCTCACAACTCGATAAAAACAGCCCTGTTGTGGTACTAAGCGATGTCAGGATGCCAAAAATGAATGGTATGAATTTACTCGCTCACTTACAGCAGTTAGATCATGAACTGCCCGTCTTACTCATGAGCGGTCACGGTGACATTCCAATGGCCATTGAAGCCATGAAGGAAGGTGCTTATGACTTTCTTGAAAAACCTTTGCAACCGGCTCAACTGATTAATCAATTACAAAGAGCTTCAGAAAAACGCCAGCTGATCCTAGAAAATCGCAAACTCAAACACAACCTTGCTAAACAAACCGGGTTAGAAAACTTAATTATTGGCGAATCAGCGGCCATCAAAAACATTCGTCAACATATCTCTTCTTTGGCACAAGCCAACGTTGACACCATTATTTATGGGGAAACCGGATGTGGCAAAGATGTCGTTGCCAGAGCCTTGCATCAATTCAGTCTACGAAAAAAAGGTCGTTTTATTGCCATTAACTGTGGTGGCATTAGCGAAAGCCTCATTGAAAGTGAGCTTTTCGGACATGAAGCAGGCTCATTCACCGGAGCCAATAAACGCCATATTGGCAAGATCGAAGCCGCAAATGGCGGCACATTATTTTTAGATGAAATCGAAACTATGCCTCTGCCCGTACAAATCAAATTATTGCGGGTCTTGCAAGAACGTACCATTGAACGCGTCGGTAGCACCACGCCCATTCCAGTTGAGCTCACTGTGATTGCAGCCAGCAAAGACAATCTGGCGCAACTCGGTGAAGAAGGGAAATTTCGTCAGGATTTATTTTATCGACTCAATGTGGCCAGCCTTACCATTCCGCCTCTCAGGGATCGTCCTGAGGACATTTTGCCGCTTTTTCATCATTATGCACAAAAAGCCGCTGAACATTTTGCTCGGGAACGGCCCGGTATTACTCCGTCCTACCTAGATTATTTAATTCAACATCAGTGGCCTGGTAACGTTCGTGAATTAAAGAACGCCGCAGATCGGTTCGTACTCGGCATCAGCGAAACCTCACTGGCCTCCATCAAACGACAGGACGACATTAATGGCAGCTATGAAGAACGTATGGACCAATTTGAGCGTCACATTATTGAAGAAGGTTTAAGGGCCACAAACGGCTTATTAAATGAGGCGGCTGAGCTGCTGGATATGTCACGCAAAACCTTGTATCGCAAAATGAAAAAACATCAATTAGATAAACAACAATACAAATCCATCGAATCAGAAGGACACGAATGACCCATTTTACATTTTGTCATGAGACTAAAGCGTCCCAAGCCAATAAAAAGAGACCATGAAAAAATATCAAGCCTTTGTTTTTATTATGTTTTTAAACATTGGCATTGGCTTTGCTGTAGAAGACTTAACCCGACATTGAAGTGGGGTTATCTCATCTCCGACAACGGAACCTCCCGACCGGTGATAACAATAAAAAATACATCATGAGGAAAACAAGAATGCCTATTAAATTATTAACAGGTTTAGTGCTCTCAAGCTCATTACTGTTAGGTGCCACCACAGCCCTAGCGGATGATTGTAGCTATCGTGGCGTTTTGGACGATAAATTCTGTGACGAAAACTACGATCTGGTCGCTGATCTGCCAAAAGACTCAAGCCAATGGCGCGACCCAAGCACACTGGTCTTTACCTATACTCCAGTTGAAGATCCAGCGGTCTATAAAGACGCCTTTAGTGATTTCCAAAAATACCTCAGCGAGGTCACTGGCAAAAAAGTGGTGTATTACACAGTCCACTCAAATGCTGCGGAAGTCGAGGCGTTACGTTCTGGTCGCTTGCACATTGCAGGTTTCTCAACTGGGCCAACAGGTTATGCCGTAAATTTAGGAGGCTTAGTTCCCATTGCCGTAAAAGGAACCGAAGAGTCTTTTCAGGGTTATAACCTGATCACGATCGTACGCCAAGACAGCGACATCAAGAAAATGACCGATTTAAAAGGTAAAGTGGTCGCGCACACATCCGCCTCTTCCAATTCTGGTAACTTAGCACCACGAGCCATCTTCCCTGCGCTTGGACTCACACCAGACAAAGACTACGAAGTGAAATATTCCGGCAAGCATGACCAGTCTGTCATGGGCGTGTTATCTGGCGACTATGAAGCAGCTCCAGTTGCATCAGACGTTTTTAAACGCATGGTGGATGCCAAACGTATCAACAAAGAGGACTTCCGTATCATTTATACCAGCCCTCGATTCCCAACCTCTTCTTTTGGTTATGCTCATGATCTTCACCCTGAGCTGGTTGAAAAAATCAAAAAAGCGTTCTTTACCTTCCGCTTTCCAGCGGACATGCAGCAAACCTTTGGAGGCGCTGATCGCTTTTTCCCCGTTACGTACAAAGAAGAATGGCAAGTCATCCGTGACATTGCCCACGCATCAGGTACAGCTTACACCAAAGCGGGACTCAAACAGTTAGCCGAAGCCGATGCGGCTAAAGCGGCGGCTAAACGAGCCAAAGCAGCAAAAGCCGCTGCCAGCAAAACCCAGTAAACCGCCTTTAACTGAATACCCATTTACATAAAGACCAGCAACCTGAGTCATCAGGTTGCTCGGCACTCTTTGTCTTTAGGAAACACTATGTCTGTCACTCATAACACCGCTGAGCACTCAAATTTTCTTGAAATTCGAGGTTTAAAAAAAGAATACACCGCCGGTAACCCAATTTTAAAAGGCATCGACATTCACATTACTGAGCCTGGAATTGTGGCCATCATCGGTCCTTCTGGAACAGGTAAAAGCACCCTACTGCGCTGTATTAACCGCTTAATTGCCCCTACTGACGGACAAATATTATTTGACGACAATGACCTTTGCCTTGCCAAGGGCTCGCAATTACGCAAACTGCGCCGCCAAGTCGGCATGGTATTCCAAGAGTACAATCTGGTTGAGCGACTGACCGTCATAGAAAATGTCCTAACCGGTCGTCTTGGTTATATGTCCGCATGGAAAGCATGGCGTCGAAATTTCAGCCAAGAAGACATTAATACCGCGTTTGAATTATTGGACGCAGTGGGCTTAAGTGAGCACGCTATGAAACGTGCCGACAGCCTTTCTGGCGGTCAACGCCAACGAGTTGGTATTGCCAGAGCCGTCATGCAAAACCCAAGAATTCTCTTGGCGGATGAGCCTACGTCTTCGCTTGATCCAAAAACGGCCGTCGAGATCATGGAACTTTTACAACGATTCTCTGATGAGAAACAACTGCCCACTCTGGTTAATATCCATGATGTAAAACTGGCTAGCCGATTTGCCAAACGTATGATTGGCATGAGTAATGGCGTGGTTGTCTATGATGGACCACCAGAAAACATCACTGATGAACACCTGAAAAAAATCTATGGAGGTGAATCATGGCTGGTATAAACTCCTCACCGAACAGAGACAATCCCTTTAAACAAAATTGGTTTGTTACCGCTACTTGGCTGGTCGTTATTTGTTATGTCGTATACTCTTTTCAGGCTATGGGCTTGAGTTGGGAGCGTTTTAACGATGGTTTAGGCCATGCTAGCAATCTTTTAGGGCGCATGGTTCCGCCAAATTTTAGTCGCTGGTCGCTGTTGCTCAGTGGTCTTATTGAGAGCTTAGAAATTGCCATTATTTCGAGTATTTTTGGTATTTTCTTTTCTCTCTTTTTGGGGTTATTTGCCGCTCGAAACCTAATGCCAACGTGGGTCAGCACGCCAGTACGAATGTTGATTGCGCTTTGTCGTACATTCCACCCGGTGATCATTGCCATCTTGTTCGTAAAAAGCGTGGGATTTGGCGCATTGGCTGGGATTCTAACCTTGATCGTGGCGTCTATTGGCTTTATTGCCAAACTCTTTGCGGAAGCCATTGAAGAGATTTCTCTAAAACAAGTTGAAGCCATCCGAGCGACTGGGGCAGGTTTTACCAGCATTATTTTATTTTCCGTCATGCCACAGGTGTTTTCGCGCTTCATTGGTTTTTCCACCTATCAACTCGACTCCAATCTACGTAACTCGACCATGGTCGGAATTGTCGGTGCTGGTGGACTTGGCGGCACACTTTTCTCCGCCTTCCAACGCTTTGATTATGATTTTGTCGCCGCCATCCTGATCGTCATCATCGCACTGATTATGTTTGGCGAATTTCTATCCAACATCGTTCGTCGCATTTTTCGCTAGCCTGACCTAGGAATACACATTATGAACACAATAGATCATCACTGGCAGCGCTTTACACTAAAGCAGAAATTGTCTCGCTATGCTGTTTATCTGGTACTCATCATAGCCTTTGTTCAATCGATTAAATCCGTCGAGGTGATTCCCGAGTTTTTACTCGACGCCCCTGAACAAATGGCCGATATGTTTGCGCGTATGTGGCCAATTGATTTTGCGTATTACCCTGTTGCCGTTCACAATGCGATGATTGAAACGCTCAACATCGCCACGCTGGGCACACTTATCACTCTCATCTTTGCGATTCCGTTAGCACTAATGAATGCCAGCAATATCGTAAATTCTGCCTGGTGTCACTGGATCTCTCGATTCTTCTTGGTTTCGTCACGCTCAGTTAACTCTCTGGTATGGGCTCTGCTGTTTGTCTCCATCTTTGGACCCGGTGTCATTGCTGGCGTATTAGCCATCGCCTTTCGCTCTATTGGCTTTGTCGGCAAGCTATTAGGAGAAGCAATCGAAGAAGTTAACATGGGCTCCATTGAAGCACTGAAAGCCACTGGTGCCTCTTGGTTATCCATTTTGCTCAAGGGCTATTGGCCACAAGTCTTACCATCTTTTTTCAGCATCGTACTGTTTCGTTGGGACATTAATGTTCGTGAGTCGGCGGTTCTTGGGTTAGTCGGCGCAGGCGGGATTGGCGTGGTGTTAGACGATTCGATGAACTTATTCCAATGGGACAGAGTGGCGTTATCTCTACTGGCCATTTTCGCAGTCGTTATTGCAGCTGAAATTGTTGTGGTGAATATTCGCAAGCGTTTGCTCTAAGCGGTCTGCCTTGTCACAAAAAAAGGAGCCAGTCGGCTCCTTTTTTATTGCGTCTTTATATGACTATGTCTTAATCATCATGCTCTGTTGAGGACAAGCCATCAGGGCGTTTCGGGAAGATACGACGTACAATTACGAAGAACAGAGGCACGAAGAAGATCGCCAAAACTGTCGCCGTCAATGTACCGCCAACGATCCCAGAACCAATTGAAATACGGCTGTTGGCACCAGCACCACTGGACAAGGCCAAAGGCAGAGTACCCACGATGAACGCCATGGACGTCATAATGATTGGACGTAAACGAAGACGCGCGGCTTGTGCAGCGGCTTCCCACACATTAACCCCTCGTCGGTAAGCCGCTTCCGCAAACTCAACGATCAAGATCGCATTTTTGGAGGACAAACCAATGGTCGTTAACAAGGCCACCTGGAAATATACGTCGTTTTCCAAACCACGCAAATGGGCAGCGGCAGCGGCACCAATCACCCCTAATGGGATCACTAAAATCACCGATAATGGCACAGTCCAGCTTTCATAAAGTGCAGCCAAACATAGGAAAACAACCAAAATGGAAATGGCGTACAAGATGAGTGTTTGTCCACTTGATAAACGTTCTTGGTAAGACAAACCACTCCAAGCACTGGTGGTACCAGCAGGCAAATTATCAGCCAAACGCTGTAATTCATCCATCGCCTCACCCGAACTCACCCCATTGGCACCAGAACCCTCGATTTGATAAGACGCCGAACCATTGAAACGACTCAAGGTTTTTGGACCATACGTCCACTCACTTTCCGCAAACGCAGAGAAAGGTGTCATGGTGTTATCATTTCCACGTACATACCAGTGCTGCAGATCTTCTGGAGCAGAACGATATTCCGCTTCACCTTGTACATAGACGGTTTTAACACGACCACGATCCACAAAGTCATTCACATAGCTGCCCGCCCAAGCACTGCTTAGAGTCGAACTAATGTCTGACATAGACAAGCCCAAAGCTGATGCTTTTTCTTGGTCAATATCAATGTGTAACTGTGGCGCTTCTGACTGTGACCCTAAACGTACCCCTGTTAATAATGGGCTAGCATTGGCATTTTGCAACAAGGAGTCTCGCATTGACATCAAAGTGTCACGGTCAGTATTACCAGACGCTAACAATTGAAAGGTGAAACCATTACTTTGTCCTAGACCTTGAATAGAAGGCGGGATCAATGAGAAAATCATGGCATCTTTGATACCAGCAAAGGCCCCATAAGAACGACCAACAATCGCCCCTGCACTGTTAGCAGGACCAACACGCTCACTCCAGTCTTTTAGTGCAATAAAGGCTAAACCGGCATTTTGGCCCGTACCCATGAAGTTAAAGCCAGAGATAGTAAAGATGGCTTTTACATTAGCCTTCTCGGCCACCATAAAGTGCTGCTCCACTTGGCGCATCACTTTATCCGTCCGCGCCATTGAGGCTCCTTCCGGTAAAGACACCATCACCATCACTCGACCTTGATCTTCCGTTGGCAAGAAACCAGATGGCAAATTCATCATTAAACCACTCAAACCGGCAACAATGGCACCATAAACCACCATCCAACGAATCGGACGCTTGATGATGCTACTCACACCACCAAAATATTTATTGGTCGCACGATCAAAGTTACGGTTAAACCAGCCACCTAAGCCTTTTTTAGGCGCATGATGATTAGGTTTGAGCATGGTGGCACACAAAGCCGGAGTCAATGTTAGCGCCACCACGACAGACAAAGTCATCGCAGCGACAATAGTGACTGAGAACTGACGATAAATAACCCCAGTGGAACCACTGAAAAACGCCATGGGTAAGAAAACCGCCGATAACACGACCGCAATACCAATCAAGGCACTGGTGATCTCCTTCATCGACTTGATCGTGGCTTCTTTCGGTGACAACTTATCTTCTTCCATCACCCGTTCAACGTTTTCCACCACCACGATGGCGTCGTCCACCAGTAAGCCAATTGAAAGCACGATACCAAACATGGTCAGGGTATTAATCGAGAAGCCAAACAACTCCAACACCCCAAACGTACCCAGCAATACAACTGGTACAGCAATCGCAGGAATTAGGGTCGCGCGCCAGTTCTGTAGAAATACAAACATGACGATGACCACCAGTGCAATCGCTTCAAATAAGGTTTTCACCACCTCTTCAATCGAGATTTTGATAAAACTGGTGTTGTCTACAGGAAAAGATAACTTATAACCATCGGGCAGATTCTTTTCTAACCCAGCCAATAACGTTTTAACAGCCTCGGAAGTGGATAAAGCATTCGCACCAGGCGCCAGCATAACAGCCATACCTGACGCAGGGTGACCATTCAAACGAGGGATGAAAGAATAGCTCTCACTGCCCAATTCAACTTTTGCCACATCACTTAAACGCACGGTTGCGCCACTGTCATCGTAAGCCAAAATAATGTTTTTAAATTGTTCAGCTGTTTGCAGTTTAGACTGCGCGGTTACCGTCACATTCAATTCTTGGCCATCAACAATAGGGTAAGCACCAAGACTACCCGCCGCGACTTGCGTATTTTGCGCGGTAATAGCAGATGAAATATCCGACGGCATCAACTTATAAGATGCCAGCTTCAGAGGATCAAGCCAAATACGCATCGCATATTCCGAACCAAAAACCTGAATGCTACCAATCCCATCAACACGGGAAACTGGGTCCTGAATACTCGACACCAAAAAGTCTGAAATATCGCTTGCGGTATCGGTGTCTGTTTCGTCATAGATTGCGGCAACTAACAAGAAATCCGTATTGGATTTCTCAACGGTCACCCCATTCTGTTGCACCGAATTTGGCAGACTGGACGTCACTTGCTGAATTTTATTCTGTACTTGAACCTGTGCAATATCCGCATCAGTCCCTTGCTCAAAGGTCACATTGATACTCGTTCGGCCTGAAGAGCTGCTTGACGAAGAAAAGTACAATAAACCATCTAACCCTGTAAGTTGTTGCTCCAGGACTTGAGTCACACTGTTTTCTACTGTTTCCGCAGAGGCACCAGAATAGGTTGCTGAAATACTCACCGTTGGTGGTGCAACGTTAGGGTATTGTCCAACTGGCAAGGTATTAATGGATCCCAAACCGACCAACATGATTGCAATGGATATAACCCATGCAAACACCGGACGGTTGATAAAAAATTGCGCTAACATAGATTAATTCCCTTGTGCTGCTGAAGCCTGTTTACTATCAATGATCTCACCCGTCTTCTCATCACGAACCATTGGTGAGGCCATGACTTCGCTGCCCGAACGGACTTTCAAAGACCCTTCGACCACCACTTTGTCACCGGCATCAATTCCAGATAACACCAACCATTGATTATCAATCGCGCGTTCTACGGTCAAAATACGCTTCTCGATGACGTTTTGCTTATTCACAACATAGGCAATTGGATTACCTTTCACATCACGAGACACACCCTGCTGTGGCACTAGTAACGCCTGTGTGTGCGTGGCTTCATGTATCAAGCCTCGGACAAACATCCCAGGCAATAAAAGATCATCTGGATTGGGAAACTCTGCACGTAACGTCACACTGCCAGTATTTTCATCCACACTGACTTCACGGGCTTTTAGTTGCCCTTCGTATTCGTATTGTGTGCCATCTTCAAGAATCAAAGACACTTTGTTCGTGCCTTTTTCAACGCCATCCTGCTTTAGCAAAGTACGTTGTTTTAACTGATCCAAGCTGGTTTGCGCTAAGTCAACGAAAATTGGATCCAAAGAACGTATGGTGGTCATGACCGTTGATTGGCTACCGGTCACCAAGGCCCCAACGGTCACTTGAGAAATGCCGATACGACCATCAATTGGCGCTCGAACTTTGGTATGACCTAGGTTGATTTTGGCCGATTCTAGTGCTGCTTCAGAACCTTTTTGCTTAGCTTTCGCTTCTAAAAAAGCCACCTGAGCGTCGTCTAAATCTTGTTGCGAAACGTTATTTTGCTTACGCAACTCTTTGTAGCGGTTATATTTTAATTGCGCTGATTTTAAACTGGCGTTACTCGATTCTAGGTCCGCTTGCGCTTGTTTATAAGAGGAAACATAAGTGGAATCATCTAACTCATATAAGACATCGCCAGTTTTAACGTCTTGCCCTTCTTCAAAGAAGCGCTTCTCAACAATACCACCGACTTGTGGTCGAATTTCTGCCACCAAGCTTGATGTCGTTCGACCGGGTAGCTCAGCAATTAATTCTGTGGTTTGTGGTTCGATCGTTACGACACCGACTGGCACTTTTTGAGCCTTTGGTGCTGCAGATTCAGACTGAGAAGCCTCTTCCTGACAACCAGCAAGTAACAAAACAAGCAATAAACTTGAAGCATATTTAAATTTAGACAACATTGAGGAGACTTCCTTTCGAAACATTGAGAATGATCATTCACAAAACTATAATCTAAGCCAAATCCCAAATACATGACCTAAACGTGCAAATAAATGAGAAGTAGTAAAGAACCCAGCCTTAAAGACCAACGCATACAATGCATTATTGATGCCACTGAACAACATGTGCTCACCAAAGGCTTTCACAAAGCCAGCATGAGTGACATTGCCAAATCAGCGGAATTAAGCGTTGGTCAAATCTATCGCTACTTTGCCCATAAAGATGACATTATTCGCGCCTTAGTTGAGCAGTCTACACAGAAAAAGTTACAATTCATGTCCTCTTTTCTGGATAAAGAAAAATGGTTAGATCGGCACTTTTTAGACGACAGTGAAGACACTCAAAGAATTCGAGTGATGCATACCGAAATCCAAGCAGAAGCAGCTCGCAATCCTGTCGTCTTTGAAATATGTCAGGATTCTCAGCAACGCTTACAACAACACGCCGTTGCCCTATTGCAAGACAAATCGCCCAACATCAGCGAAGCCGAAGCGACGGCAAGAATTGAAATGTTGGTCACTCTAACCGAAGGTTTACTGGCTCGTTGGGAATTTCAACAACGCCCTCTCAGCCAAGAAATGATTAAGCTCTACAATAAAGTGATTGATCAGATTCTACCTGATTAAGCAGCTCTGACTCGGCGTAATATCGAACGAATTTGTGGCCATCTACTAACCAACATGGCAACAAAAATCAGCACACAGCCAAACACTTGCCCAGCGCTCATGATCTCATTGAACCAAAATACTGCAAAAATGGCGGTCCATACAGGCTCAAGGTTCATAATCACCGCCGCATGACTCACCGGTGTAAGACTCATACCATAAGTTTGCAGCAAAAAACGTAAGCTACTGGCAATCAAAGTACTGGCTAAAAACCAGCCAGCCACACTGATGCTTATACTGTGCGGCAAAGGTTCAAATAACAATGACAGCCCCAGCAACACTGCACCAGCGGCAAACAACTGAATCGCAGTCAGCACCAAAACATGCATCCTAACGGAAAAACGCGACAAAAGATTTAACTGCAACGCTGACCCCAACGCCGCCCCTAAGAAATAAAAATGCGCGATTTCAAAGTTAAATCCATTGTTTAAGGCCAAAAAACCTAAACCCACTATAGCAAAAGGCAGTGCGACCCAAATACTCATAGGTGGCCGTTCCGCAAACATAAAACGCGCAACCAAAGGCGCTAACACCACGCCTAAACTCGTGATAAAGGCACCGACTCCCAAGTTGGAACCCTGATCCAGTCCAGTTACCCAAAACATCATGGTGATACCAAACAAAACGCCAACCAAACAGGCTTGACGAATCCCCTGCCAACTCATGCCACGAAAAAACTTCTGCCCAACAAGAAACAGTACAAACCCAGCCACTAAAAAGCGTACTCCCATGAAAAATAAAGGAGGTAATCCGATCAAGGCTTCTTTCGAAAAAATCCAACCAAGAGCGGCAATAATAGTGACTAAAACTAAAATCAATTCGGCTTTGAGATGACTGGTGTGTTTCAAGTGATGTCCTTATACCCAGTAATGTGCAATGACGTAAAAAGCCTGAATCCCTATCATCAGGCATTCAGGCTTTTCATAATCGGTTCTATCCACAAAGAAATGAACTCAGCCATTCCTTTGTGTCATAACATTAAGCGTGTCCCAAAAGACTAAACTTTCGCTTTCGGCCAACCAAATAGGATCGACAACAAGGCTACCGCTGCAAGCAACCAAGAGTACTGCACATAGCCAACCAGTGCCAGTGGTGACACTTTAGCTAATGAGGAAGCTAAAAGGATTTGCGCACCGTAAGGTAAAACACCTTGCGCCACACACGAGAAAATATCCAACAAACTCGCACTGCGTTTGGGGTCAACGTTGTAACGCTCTGCTATGTTTTTTGCAACCGAGCCGTTAATCAGGATCGACACCGTGTTGTTGGCGGTACACAAATTAGTTAGAGCGACTGAAGCACTGATACTCAACTCGCCTGCGCGGGTTGAACCTTGTTTGGCACCAAACAAACGGCTAATACGCTCAATGGCACCAACCAACCAATCAAGACCACCTTGTGACTTCATCAACGCGGCCAAACCACCAATCAACAAAGACAAGATCAATATTTCCTGCATACCAGTATAGCCAGCATAAATATCTTTAGACCAAGTCGCTACGGTGTAGTCAGCTTGCATGAACAAACCAATACCACCAGCCAAAACAATGCCACTGAACAAAACTAAGATCACATTAACACCCGCAACCGCTAACCCTAATACCGCAACATAAGGCAAAATACGGATCAGCTCATAGTCGCCAATATCGGCAATTTGCGCATTGGAGCTTTGGAAAAACAGCCAAACCAAGGTGATGATGGCAGCAGGCAAAGCAATTTTGAAGTTCATGCGGAATTTATCGCGCATGTCACAACCTTGAGTTCGTGTCGCGGCAATCGTGGTATCGGAAATGATCGATAAGTTATCACCGAACATAGCACCACCAATGACCGTACCGACGGTGAGTAACAGTGGTAGGTCGGCCGCTTCTGACACACCAATTGCAATGGGAGCAATGGCAGCAATAGTACCCATTGAGGTGCCCATAGAAGTCGCAACAAACGCCGTAATCACAAACAATCCAGGCAAAAGCAAAGAGGCCGGTATCACGCTTAAGCCAAAGTTTACTGTCGCATCCACACCACCAACGCTCTTTGCCACACTCGCAAAGGCACCAGCCAGTAGATAGATCAGAATCATGGTGATGATGGTGTTATCACCCACCCCATTGATGAAGGTTTCAATTCGCTGATTAAAATGCCCTTTCGCCAACAGAATGGCCAAGGCAATCGCCGGCAAAATCGCTACCGGTGCAGAAATTTGATAGAAAGCGAAGTCAACGTCTTGGGATTGATACCACAAGCCACTGCCAACAAAAAGCACAAGAAAAAGAATGAGTGGCAGTAACGCCAAAGGAGATTTAGAAGTCATATCGTCTGTTGAATTCCAGATTAATTAGGTCACAAGACTTTTGGTCTTTAAATAAGGTGGCACATAATAGTGAAAAGCCATTCTGTGCGCCAATAACAAATTGCCATGTGATTGGCAGAATTCGTTATAACAAAACAAGCAGATTGAAACAAAAAATATTCGATTTAGCTATATAAAATAGCTCAACCTAAGTTGAGCTATTTTCACTGAGCATAGATTTTTAGTACTAATGACTAAAAGCGGCTACTTTTTCAGTTTGTACGCCACCACGTAATCGCCGATAGTCGTACCAATGGAACCATGACCACCCGCCACTTGCACCACCATCTGCTCTCCTTGGCTATTGAGATACGTCATAGGAGTGGCTTGACCACCCGCTGGTAAGCGTGCTTTCCACAATTCCTCGCCATTCGACATATCATAGGCACGCAGATAATCATCGACCGTTGCCGCCATAAAGACCACACCACCTTCAGTGATAATGGGGCCACCAATGCCCGGCACTCCCATTTTGATCGGCAATTTAAATGGCGTCATGTCTTCAATTGTGCCGTTTTTATGCTGCCAAGCCGTCTGACCTGTTTGTAAATCCACCCCGGCCACATACCCCCAAGGTGGTTGCTGACAAGGCACACCCATTGGCGACAAGAATGGTTTGAGTTCCACGGCGTAATTCGCGCCCTCATTGGAGTTAACACCCTGTTCGCCCTTATTGGCTTGGCTCAAATCCACGCCTTCTTTCGGCACCAATCTTGACGTAAATGCCAAATACAACGGCATACCAAACATCTGCTGGCGTTTTGGGTCCACCGCAATACCGCCCCAATTAAACACCCCAAAGTTACCGGGATAAATAATCGAACCTTGCTCAGAAGGGGGGGTATAACGTCCTTCATAACGCAATTGCTTAAATTCAATACGGCACATCATCTGGTCTAATAAGGTCGCCCCCCACATATCGGCTTCCGTTAAGCCTTCAGGCTTGAATGACAACGCCGATGTTGGCTGAGTTGGAGCGGTATGATCTCCCAAAATAGCGCCCTGTGGTGCTGGCTCCTCTGTTATTGGAAAAATCGGCTCACCAGTGGCACGGTTTAACACATACACATCGCCTTGTTTGGTTGGAACCACCAATACTGGCTGTATTCCAGAATCCGTTTGCAGATCCAACAACGAAGGCTGTGCTGGTGTGTCCATGTCCCAAAGGTCATGATGGACAAACTGCTGCACCCACTCGACTTGACCCGTTTCAAGACTCAAAGCCACCACTGACGTAGCGTACTTCTCTTCCGCTGGAGAGCGATACATACCTAATTGATCTGGCGTACGGTTACCCATTGGAAAATACGCCAAACCCAATTCTTCATCGGCACTGGCGATTGACCAACTGTTCGGCGAACTGGTGGCATAGGTTTCATCGTCAGCGATGGGGGATGTTTCTTTAGGATGGCCTGAATCCCAATTCCATTTTAACTCGCCACTTTTCACATCGTAGGCACGAATCACACCAGAAGGCGAGTTGATGTCATAATTGTCATTGACCGATCCGGCCACAATCACCACCCCACCAGCGACTAATGGCGGTGACGTAGAGTAGTAATAGCCTGACTGTTTAAACGGCATGTTATGCATTAGATCCAACTCACCTTGCTCGGCAAAATTGGCACAACGCGCGCCCGTCGTCGGATCAAGCGCCACTAAACGCGCATCGGAAGTCGGCAAGTACAGTTGAGCATCGCACTGCATAGCAGCAAGCGTTTCTGCCGGTTGCGAGGCCTTCTTCACGTCAGGTAAAGGTTTGCCATCGCTGGCAGGCAAATAAGAGACACCTCGGCAGGTTTGATGCTGACGCTGACTGTCTGCTGGTACCTTAGCGTCGTACACCCACAACTCTTCGCCAGTGTCGGCATCCAACGCCACCAGCCAGTTATGCGGCGTACAGATATACAAAGCATTACCGAGTTTTAACGGTGTCGCTTCATAAGTGGTTTCGCCCACATCTTGTGGGCCTTTCTTATCACCAGTTTGATATTGCCAAGCCAGTTGCAATTGCTCAACATTATCTGGGGTGATTTGATCCAAAGGAGAGAAACGCTGACCTAAATTACTGCGTCCATAAGCTTGCCACTCAGCTCGTTTGACATCACCAAGCTTAGCTTCTGGCAAGGTCACAGAACGGGTCAATTGCCCTTCTACTGTCGTTGGCGAGGTCATAAACAAAGGCGAAATGGTCACCAAAGCAGTCGCTAACCAAACACTGAACAACACTCTGCCACCTTTGCCTGATTTAAACCAAGCCACCAAAAACAAAGGAATAGCCAGAACCAGCAATAGTCCCATACGCGTGGCTAATGGCCACCAGCTTAACCCTGACTCCTGCAGAGCCCAAGCCAAGGTCCCTATGAGCAAAACGGCATACAATCCATTTGCTAACTTGTGGGAGCGACGCAAAGTAAAAGATACGGCGAGTAACGCTACACCCGCCAATAAATAATAAAGACTCCCACCGAGCGACAGCAGCCAACCACCGCCTACCATGAGCGCGATGCCAAGCAGAAAAAATAACACTGAGAGCACAATCATATGACACTATCCCTTCGCATTTGATTTAAAAAGAGTGCAGCAAAGCAAGTTGGTACACTCTTTTTAACCATAAATGATTAGAGATCAAATTAAATGGATAGAGCAAAAAACAATCAAATTGACTTTTTTCTTACATATTTTAATAACATTTCGACCGTGACGAAGATCCTAGCCGATCACATCATGACCATAAACAAAGTCCAATTTTGACTGCACAATCTTCGGCGCAATAGACGTAGCCAGTTGCATGGCTTTGAGTTTGGCTTTACCTAATACACCACCATGCATGTGATACAAACCAGCATTGGCCGCAGACATTTGTTGGATTTTAGTGGCCCGAGGTTTACGAATGGCTTCATAATTCATTAGTGCTTTAGGAACATCATACTGACTTAACTGATCAGCCAATACATAAGCGTCTTCAATTGACATGGCCGCCCCTTGCGCCATAAAAGGCAACATAGGATGACAAGCGTCTCCCAACAGCACCACTCGCTTATCCTGCCACGTCGGCAGCTCAGCACGTCCGTTCAGTGACCACAAAAAGCTACTTTTCGCGGCTTCCAACAATCCTGTTACCTGTGGATGCCAATCTGCAAAGGCTCGACGTAATTGCTGAATATCGCCCTCTTCTCGCCAGGACTCAGAACGCCAATCAGACCGTTCCTCGACGGCAACAAAATTAACGTCCCGACCACCCCGTAAATAATAAGTCACCAGATGTTTGCCAGGCCCCGCCCAGACACAAGCTTCAGGCGCAATTTTCGTTGCCAAATCGTCTACTGAGATCACCCCACGCCACGCTACCTGCCCCATAAAGCTTGGCTTTTCTGGCCCCAGTAACTGAGTCCGAACGGCCGAGCGAATACCATCCGCACCGATTAACAGATCCCCACTAACCGATTGCCCATCAGTAAGCTGCAACACCACTTTATCCTGCTCTTGCTGATAACCAGACACCTCAGCATTTAACTGAATTTGCACTCCCGCTGACCGACAAGCCTCGACCAACACAGCATGCAAATCTGCACGATGCAAATGCCAATAAGGTGCGCGGTAGCGGAACTCCGCTTCTTTGCCCAGCGGCGCTCGCAAATAATATTCTCCTGAACGATAGTCTCGAATACTGGCATAAGCTGGCTCAAATACTTTTGATGTTAATGCGTCAGCTAAACCCAATTTAATTAACACCCTACTGGCATTCGGGCTTATTTGCAGACCTGCGCCAACTTCGCCCAATTGGGAAGACTGCTCACACATCACCACCTGAATACCTTGCTTAGCCAAGGCTAAGGCCGCCGTTAGTCCGCCGATTCCGGCACCAGCAATCACTACTCGCTTTACTTGATTCAATCTCGTTGTCCCTTTAGCTCTCGACCAATGAGGTCACTTCTGTTCATCATGGTAGCGAATTTAAGGTTAAAAAAAAGCGACTTACGTCATCTTTAATGGCGACATAGAAGAATATAGGGTAAGCTTCGCGCAAATCTTGTACAGTCAATCTGTACACCTGCCTTTGTCATTACACGAGTACATCTATGAGTTTCACCAAACTGGGTCTGTCCGCCCCTATTCTTAAAGCCATTGAAGAACAAGGTTATACAGAGCCTTCACCGATTCAAGCGCAAGCCATCCCAGCCGTTCTCGAAGGTCAGGATGTTATGGCAGCGGCACAAACAGGTACCGGTAAAACCGCCGGTTTCACACTGCCGCTTCTTGAAAAGCTAAGCGCAGGACCATTAGCAAAAAGCAATCAAGTTCGCGCCTTAGTATTAACTCCGACTCGTGAACTAGCGGCTCAAGTGGCTGAAAGCGTGAAAAACTACGGTCAGCATTTACCGCTAAAATCGACCGTGGTGTTTGGTGGTGTCAAAATCAACCCACAGATGATGGCGCTGCGTCGCGGCGCGGATGTACTGATCGCCACACCAGGTCGCTTATTAGATCTATACAACCAAAAGGCGCTGAAATTCGACCAACTGGAAGTGTTGATTCTCGACGAAGCCGACCGCATGCTCGACATGGGCTTTATCCACGACATCAAAAAAGTCTTGGCTATTTTGCCGAAGAAACGTCAGAACCTTTTATTTTCAGCGACCTTCTCGCCAGAGATTCGTGACCTAGCCAAAGGCCTAGTAAACAACCCAGTAGAAATTTCAGTCACACCACGCAATGCCACCGCCAAATCTGTCGAACAATGGCTGCACCCAGTCGATAAGAAACAGAAAATTGATTTACTGATTGATCTTATTGCTGACGGTCAATGGCAACAAGCTCTGGTGTTTTCACGAACCAAACACGGTGCCAACAAAATCACCAAACAGCTGGAAGCCGCGGGCATACGCGCCAGCGCCATTCATGGCAATAAAAGCCAAGGGGCCAGAACTCGTGCTCTTGCCGACTTTAAAGAAGGTCGCATTCGCATTCTCGTGGCAACCGACATTGCTGCACGCGGCATTGATATTGAAGAACTACCACACGTGGTGAACTTTGATTTACCTGACGTGGCAGAAGACTATGTTCACCGTATCGGCCGAACAGGTCGAGCCAATGCCACAGGACAAGCTATTTCTTTGGTATCAGCGGACGAATTGGATCAACTTAAAGCCATCGAACGTCTCACTCAAAAGCTGATTGAACGTCGCTACGTGGACGACTTTTTCCCAACCCACATGTTGCCAGACACCACACTGGATACACGTCCAATCAAACCTAAGAAGCCAAAGAAGCCTAAGGCCAATAAGACACCAGCCAGATCAGGCAACAGTAACAACAAGGTGAAAAAGCCGGCACCAAAAGCCGATGTCACTCAGGGACAAGGGCTACGTAGCAAACCATTGGCACCAGCCAGACGCAACCGCAAACCGAACGGCGGTGTAAACAAGCCCAATGCGAGCCAATCATAGATAAGCAAGCGCTGCATTAATTAATCAGTACGCACAAAAAAACCACCCTAGGGTGGTTTTTTTCGTGATAACACTCGTCGTTAGCCGTTTTTCAACTCGCCACTGGCTTCATTATCACTGGCAAACGTCTCGCCATCAGTATGCCCCAGCCACTTAGACGTAATCGTTCCCGACGTCATTGCCCCATTCACATTAACCGCCGTTCGTCCCATATCAATCAAAGGCTCAATCGAAATCAACAAACCCGCTAGTGCCACTGGCATATCTAATGCAGACAACACGATTAGAGCGGCAAAGGTCGCACCGCCACCAATACCTGCAATACCAAATGAGCTAATGGTGACAATGGCCACCAAAGACAAGATGAAAGAAGGATCCAATGGATTGATCCCAATCGTTGGCGCAATCATCACCGCCAACATAGCAGGGTACAAACCAGCACAGCCATTTTGTCCCATGGTCGCACCAAACGAAGCGGAGAAGTTCGCTTCACCATCACCGTTCCCCAAACTCTTCGTCTGCGTTTCAATATTCAGTGGAATCGTACCGGCACTAGAACGCGACGTGAAGGCAAACAAAAGCACAGGAGACACCTTCTTCAAATAGCGCAATGGTGAAATGCCATTAAACGCCAACAGACATAGATGCATCACCAAGATCAGCGCCAAACCAACATAAGACGCAACAACGAAGTTCAACAAAGTCAAAATGTCAGACACATTAGAGCCCGCAACCACCTTGGTCATCAGCGCCAAAATACCGTAAGGCGTTAAGCTCAATACCATGCGCACCAATGTACGAACAATGGCTTGTGATACGTCGACAAAGCGCTCGAAAATCTCACCGATTTCCGGCTGAGTTTTCGCTACTTTCACGCCTGCCACACCAATAAAGGCGGCAAAGATCACTACCGCAATGGTCGACGTTGGACGACTACCGGCTAGATCCGCAAAAGGATTACCAGGGAAGAAAGAACGAATCATATCTGCAAAAGACACATTGGCTAAACCATCTAAACGTGTCTCCAAGGCTTCACCACGAGCCATTTCACGAGCGCCCTGTACGATGCCGTCAGCAGACAAACCGAAAAGGTTGCTCACAAACACACCGATCAAAGCCGATACCGCCGTGGTGGCCAGCAAAATACCAATGATGGAACCAGACATCTTACCCAAAGAGCCCGTGTCTTTTACCTTGACGATGGCGCCAATAATTGACACCAGAATCAGCGGCATAATGATCATCTTCAGCAAGCTGACGTAACCAGAGCCAACAATG
Source organism: Marinomonas posidonica (assembly GCF_043643765.1). Classification (GTDB taxonomy): domain Bacteria; phylum Pseudomonadota; class Gammaproteobacteria; order Pseudomonadales; family Marinomonadaceae; genus Marinomonas; species Marinomonas posidonica_A. The sequence goes on from NZ_JBHZSP010000010.1 coordinate 188,883, forward strand.
TTCACATACTCAAGTGTGTCAGTAATTGGACCACTACCCACGCCATAAATGAACTGCAAAGACGCACCGAACAAGACCCCTAAACCCAAACCGGTAAACACACGTACAGACAAGGATTTTTCTGATTTTTGTTGACGAAACAACACCACCAACAACACCACAAACACCGCCAAATTGAGAACGGAATACAACATAATGACACCTTAAACATTCATCCTAGACATCGACATTAAATCCGCTTTACTCCATGAAAAACGGCACTGGTCGACCAAATCCGCGCCATGGTAACAAAATAATGAAATGGACACCCCCTTCTATACTGAGTAGGTCAGTTTAAAAGGAGAACATCATGGATACGATTCATGC
>NZ_JBHZSP010000011.1:0-184727 GCF_043643765.1 Marinomonas posidonica
GCCTGAGTCCGATAGCGTATCGAAATCAGGCCTTGAAAGCCGCTTAGAACAGAGTCCAACTTTATGGGGTCAGTTCATTCGGGTGGCTTTTTTATTTGGTGTGTAACGAAAACTCATAGCCTTTCCACTATTTACCCAATCCACCATCACGCAAAGCACACCCACTCCTAATTCTTCAAACTCTCATACCAACAACAAAAAGCTCACGCCCGTTACGCAATTTGGCGCGTCTCGCTCTACACTAAAAGTAAGCATTGGCTGGGAGAAATAAGTATGAAAACAGGTACCCTCTTTGTGAGAGACATTATGTCGCGTGACACCTATTACGTTTACCCTGACACCAGTATCATTGATTGTGTAAAAGGTTTGACGCAACGCCGTTTACCGGGCGCACCAGTGGCCGATAAGCGGGGGCATTTGATAGGTTTTGTGTCTGAACAAGACATTTTACCGGCGCTGATGCAAAGCGCGTATTACAGTGAAGAGCCAAAAGACGTCAGCTCAGTGATGCAGACTAATGTGCTTAGTGTCAGCCCTAATGATCACATTATGGAAATCGCCAAGATGATGGCGGAACCCAAACCTAAGGTGTACCCAGTGGTACAAGAAGGGCGCATTATAGGCATCATCACCCGCTATCACATAACCAAAGCCTTGCTGGCTGATTTAGAAATCGCTGTGCCTGTTTAGCCTCGGCCCTCTCAGTCACGAAGCTCCCCTTCGTGACAAAGCTACGGACGTTGTTGCTCAAGCGCATTTTTCGTTACGACGAATAGGTGAAAATACATGGCACCTCACTGAGGTAAGTCAGATTCAGCACCTTCATGTTGATTAAGGTACTCTTCTGCCTGTGTTCGTCCCATGTATTTCCCTAAGGTTTTGAGTGGCACCTTAGTCAAATCCACCATAATCAGGCCATCCAACGCATCGTTAAAATCGTGATCCAGATTAAAGCAGATCAATTTACCGTTCATTTTAAGGTATTGCCTAAGCAACACGGGCAAACCTTTACCTTGCTCCATGCGCGCCAGTATCTTCGATAGCAACTCAACACTGGCTAAAGCCGACAAAAGATTCGGTTGCCAAAAGTCTGTTGTATTCTGTGCCAACGGCGTGGACGCTTTGACCAGTTTGGCTCGTTGTTGATCATAATGATGTAAAGACAAGGTTTGCATCATAAGCTGTCGTGCGCTATCGCTGTAATCACTACTAATACTGACCGGCCCAAACAAATGCGTGTATTGTGGGTAACGTGCAACTAAAGCGGCGATCCCCTTCCACAACATCAGTAAAGAATTGAGGTTCTTTTGATACGCTTCAGCCACCACAGAACGCCCAACCTCAATGCTTTTTCCCATGCTGGCCAAAAACGCTTGATCATATTGAAATAAGCTACGTGAATACAAACCTTGCAGTCCTTTTTGTTTAAGCAACTGATCCACAAAGCCCAAACGATAAGCCCCCACGATTTTTTGATCTACTTTGTGCCACACAAACAATTGCTGATAGTAATCATCATATTCATCCAAATCACACGCTAATCCACTGCCCTCACCAACCGCACGAAAGTTTTGCTCTCTAATGCGCCCAATTTCCTGCATGACATTGGGCAGTTGAGCGCGACCAGTACAATACACAGCAAAATCCCCTTGCTCGAATAACAAAACCTCAGTGGGTAATGCTGTTATGTCTTTTAATAAATACTCGGTCGCCAGTGGCGCAATGACTTTGGGCAAGTTTTGTTGCTGAGTTTCAGATGACAATAAATAGGTATTAAGACGCAGGTAATGGACTAAATCTTTTTCATCACTGAAACCTTTTAATTCTGCATAATCAATAGCTTTCCCAATTGATAAACGAATTTTCGAAGCACGTTTGTTGAGCAACTCTTTCGCCAACATAGCGGTTCTCAAAAGTGGATGGATTCGCCCTGCTCGATAAAACATGGGGCTGTTTTGTCCATCAATAAAAATGGGTACCACCGCCGCTTGGCTACGATTGATAAATTTCGCCACCGAATGACGCCACGCCACATCGGCCAACACCTTGCTGCCTTTAGCATAACTAGACACTTCTCCTGCCGGGAAGATCACTAACACGCCGCCTTCGGCCAAATGTTGATTGGCCTCGCGAATGGCCATACTGTTGGTTTTCGCGGCTTTACTGCCGCCAAACACATTCACACCGATAAAAAGGTCGCGAATTTCAGGCAAACGCTTAAGCATTTCATTTGCCAACACTTTGACATCTTGACGCACCCTAGCCAGCAAATCCGCCAAAATAACACCTTCAATCGCACCTAACGGGTGATTCGCAACAATCACAACGGGGCCTTTTCGGGGAATATTTTGTAAGGAACCGGATGCCAATTGATAATCAATATCCAAGGCTTTGAGAGTGTAATTCATAAACTCAAAGCTGGACTGTGTTGGTGTACGCTGTTGATATAAAGCATCCAGCTTACTCAACCCCGTCAACCACTCAACACACCTTTCCCCAAGGCCAAATGGTGTGACTCTGGGCAAACGAAATGGACTATCTTTCATCTTCTTCTCTCTTTGCTGACTTACTGCGGCATCATATCAGGCCAATTCTGGTCCGCTTGATTAATGTGCAAACGACGATCAGCATCCCATTTTTGTTTTACCGATTTGTTATAATTCAAATATAATTTGCCATCGACAATGGCCCACTGCTCAGGATCTGACGACGCAAAGCTTTTGCTAGCAGAAACCGCCCAAGCGCAATAACCACCGTATTGTGGTGCGTATTTTTCAGGCTCGGCTAAGAACATCTCCAAATGCTGTTGCGAGGCGAAATACCAATCTGCACCCTGATATTCAGTTTTAAAGTTAGCACGCCCTTCAATGGCCTTTTGCTGCGTGAAATATGCCACCGTGTCATAGCCACTGAGAGCTTTGTTGCTAAAATACCCTGTTGAAATAGGGTCTTCCGCCCATCCCCATTGGCTGATAAACAGAGTGATGATGACGATTAGTTTTTTCATTTTTTGCTCCTCAAAAAGCCTCAGACATGGTCGTTTGTTTCGATAAGGTGAGGCGATTCTGCGCCAAACTACTCGGTGTTAAATGATTGCAGGGCGACCCCGCTACATAACTCATGTACTGCTCGGTTGGGGTCACCGAGACATGGGTAAAGCTGACAGTTTGCGCATCTTCGCGGTGCAAACAGATGGATTTATAACCCTGCTCTGCATGATGATGGCAATGAAATGCCATACGTGCAGCATGACTGGCTTCGCTCCCCACTGTGTCCTGATACGTCGCATTTCGGTATTCAGTAACCGGCCCTAATGCCACAGCAGATGAAAACACTGGAGACGCCATGGTGCCGATACTAAAGGCCTCTCCATCCCAATGAAAAGCCCGCACCGATGTCTGCCCTTCACAAAGGCTAAGATCAAAGGACAACAAAATAAACGGCGCAAACTTGTTAAGCCTAATATTGCGCAACGCCTGCTCAACATCATTCAGACAGGTATGTTTAGCCAATCGACTGAGCAATAAGCCTCGGCTTATCAAGGGGGTTGCTGGCATCTTGCCTTGATAATTATTTAATAAACACAGGCTCAAGCCAGCATTATTAGTACTAATCCAACTACCTCGCCCAACCGGGTCAATTGGCATCAATACCTCTACACCAGAGAAGTGCAGTCTTTTAGGTGGCAGCGCCACAGGACGTGTTTTCTGTTCATCACGATTAAAGTAAATCTGATAACCATGATCATTAAGGCACCAGCTAACGGAACACATCGCTAGGACCTCCCCATGTATGTCAGCGTCGCTGGGGCAAAACCAAAATCCGCTGCCACATGACGACCCAGTAATGTCATGGTGACCTTGGTCATAGCAAAATGATGGTTTGCATGAAGCGCGATAAAGGTCAGCTCTCTTTCCAAGGTGGAACACATTTGGGCGGATTGTGTTTGGCTAACAGACACTTCCGAGATAACTTGTACAGGCGCTTTCACATCGTCCAACGTCAAACACTCAAGCCAAGCCAATAACTCTTCGATTTCCGCCAAAGCCTGCAGACGACAAGTTTCCACTCGGTGTCCACGACGACGTTGATTGTAATCAATCACCCTTGCCTGATGAGTAGACAAGCAGGCTCCAACCTCTTTCGAGTAAACACCTAGGTAAACCCCTCGATACACATCCAAGATATGCCGGAAGTGTTCTCCAATACTGCTAGTAACATAAGGTTCCGCAGACGCTAAATATTGCTCGCTGGTCAATGAAGCCAAAAAAGCTTCACCTTGTTTTAGGGAATCAATACACCCTTGAATGACCGCCAATTCGCTATTAAAACCGGTTTGCTGATGGCGTTCACTGTTCAGTATTGGAATCATATCGGCTCTCTTTCCAGTGCTTTTAAATGACCTCATAAACGCTCAGTCTGTCGTTGGGTATTCTTTAGTGAGCTGCTTCTCTTCTCGCCAAGCCGCCAATAACTGACGCAAAGAGGGAGGCTGATGGCCTCGCTTCTTTTGTTTTGCGCCAATCGAATACAACAAGCGATACTGCTTAAGTAACACATTAAAAATACTTGGCAGGGACGCATTTCTATCCCAGATATGAGCGGCCTCGCTGCTTGCCCCATTGAGTTCTAAGATGGTGAATTTTTCACCTTGCATAAAATCATGAAGGTTGTCGAATTTGATGTCTAAACGACCGTAGTAGTAGCCCTTTACGTCTTTCAGTAACAAATCCAACTTACGGGTTAAGGCCTGCGTAATGTATTGATTACCATCACGAAAAATAGCCCCACGACTGTGACTGCCCGCAAAGGCTAATTGAAACTCTTCGCCTGTTTCAGGCACCCAATCAAGAATATTTTGATGACGCGGTAGATATAAATGCCGCAACTTTCCGGCTCGAGGATGAGTTTCTATCAAGCGTTTCAACGTCTGTTGACCATCCCCTACAACCGTAGGGGAATACTTCAATGTTATGGAGAAAATCTCACCTTTTTGCTGCCCTGGCTGACGCACATAAAACACGCCAGCCTCGGCTTTATAAGGGGCTTTTTCTTGCAGAACAAAACGCGCACCTAAAGGAAAGGATTGAATATAATCGGCCAATTGCTCTACGGATTGCAGCAGTTTGACGCCAACCCCTCGACAACCCAAATCTGGTTTTGCCACCAAAGGGAAAGGAATATTACGCTGTTTCAACTCGGCTAACGCGGCACTTAATTGCTGCTCTATTGGCGATTGGTTTTTCTCTCTTACGCAATAAGTGGCAATCCATCTCGACGCCAGACTGCCCGCCAAATTCATAATGTCATGCTTTGACTCTCCGACCATACCGCTTAGCTTGATGCTTGGATTGGCGACTAAAGGCAATCGAAAGTCACGATAGTAAATCCCCTGAAAAACACTCTGCAACACCACTGGCGTGTAAAAAAACCAAGTGGGTAAAAACTCATAGGGCGAAATCGTTCGCTTCGAGTCTTCTTCTAATGTCGGCATACCGCCATTCACTTTATGTGCAGGAATCAATGAACATTTTGTCATATTACTTATCAACACCTTTTAAATATGTCGTTTTAATCAATCGGTTCACACTTAACAAACCGAGCAAAGCAACTGGCATCAGCAGCCATTGATATTGTGTCGCGACCAACCAAGCTTGCTGGCCAAAGGTGTAAATAATGCCAAACACCAAACCACTCCAAAGCGCTGTCGCAGTAACCACTGCGCCCAAAAACAGGCTCATTGGCAACGCCATAAAACCAGACAAGGTAAAGCCGACGGTTCTCAACCCGGGTACAAACCGGATAATAAAAAGATTCAAGAACAAGTGCGTTTCAAAGCGCTGTTTGGCCATAGGAAAATAAGGCATTTTCAATAGCTTCAGCCGCACACAACGAAAACGCCGACCACTTCGTCCCACCCCATACAGGGCTAAATCTCCCGTCGCAATGCCAATAAAAATCGCCAGTAGCGCCCAGCTGATTGGCAAGTTGCCTTGTGACGCCAGAATCGCCGCAGTCACAATAGCCAAGTCTTCCAATACATAAGAAAGCAAAATGATGCCTATAAACAGCCAAGCAACGGATGTCGTTCGATCAGCAAGCATGGATTGAAGCGCTTCTAACAATGTTTTGCCCTGGCCGTCATGTGTAGATATTGAGAATTAGTCGTTGGCATAAAATGATTTATTACAGTGAATGTCGTTTTATTTTGCCGAGTAGGTTTTCTGTAGGGAAATCACGCCATAAGAAATGACCTTCCAAAGTTCAACGCATAAAAAATCGTTACGGCAGCGGCATCAACACTCAAACCTTCACTTTGAGAGCAGAGCAAGGTACATTGCCCCAGATGACTATTCTCACTGGCAAAGCCACCCGAGAAAATAGCCAAGGAAATCAGCCCTAAACAAGATAGATAGCCCTATGAAAGACATTAAAAGCATTTTCCGTAACCTTGAAAAAAAGCTTAAACAAGCGAAATGGTTTGAAGACGATTGGGAAATCTATAATCGCGGACCTTACTTACAACTTTATAAATCAAGTTGGCATAATCATAATCAAGGTGGAATTCACTTCGAAACCTACATTGAAGCGCCTCAAATTACACAAAAATCCTTTCCAATTTGCTTACATGCAGAAGAAGATTGCCCATCAAGAAGTGAGTTTATGCAGCGCTTTTTAGAGCTTGAAGAAGAGCGTATAAAAGGTTGGAAAGGCTATCAAATCATTGCCAAAGATCATCATATTCTGCAAAAAACCTTGCCGCTCAATTTCAAGAACTTAGAGCAACGTCTTTATGATGAATTGAGCCAACTGAGCAAACTTGAATCGAGTATAGAGCAAGCTTTACAAGAGCTTGGATCCTAAGTTCAACAGTGAATAATCCTAGTGGTGTGGAAGTAAAAAAATGAAGTCTCAAAAAAGTCCATGTATTGATGTCTGTGTATTTTCTGGTCCAAAAGGTTGGTGTATTGGTTGCGCTCGAACTCGACAAGAATGCCAGCAATGGAAAACGATGAAACCGTATAATAAGAATTTACTCGAAAAAGCCCTTAAGAAAAGATTGCAGCAATTAAAAAATCACCCTACCGAATAACACACAAAAACCATAAAATCACGAAAAACACTACCACGTAGAAAGATATAAAAACAACAAACTACCCGAACTATAAGCCTTCATCACAAGCGTTTTTTTTGCGTCAAATTCATCAAACACAAAGAAACGCCTCAACGATTCGCTCGACCCAAAAAACAATTAAAGCACCTCTGCTTTTAACGCCATAAGATCTTAAAACGCACCTCTTTATAATAAAATTATATTAACCCTTCCAACGTTTCCCGCGTATGCAACTATACTGATGGAAAGCCACAAAAGTTTGGGCGTGGCTGTATCAGGACTTTTTCCAACACATTTACGCTTTATTTCAAAGCAAGGGGGAATCCATGATCAATCATGTTTGGGGTCTTATTCATCATCCGGATAAAGAGTGGCGAGCGATTAACGAAGAGCACGAAACAGTGAGTCACATGTTTTATCACCATGTGCTTTGGATGGCTGCCATACCGGTTGTCAGTACTTTTATTGGCACCACGCAATTTGGTTGGACCATAGGCAACGAATCCATAAAAGTCTCTATGATGGATGGTTTGTGGCTTGGTCTGCTGTTTTACGCTCTCATCTTAGTCGCTGTCGCAGCCGTTGGCAGTGTGATTCACTGGATGGCACGAAATCATGCAAATCGTCCACCACGCCAAGAATGTATTGTCTTTGCTGGCTACATTGCCACACCATTGTTCTTGAGCGGCCTTGTCGCGATCTATCCTATTATCTGGTTGTGTTTATTGTCTTGTGTGGTTGGTATCATCTATACCGGTTATCTGCTTTACCGAGGCACGCCTAGTTTCTTAGGCATCAGCAACAAACAAGGCTTCATTCTTTCGAGCACCACTCTTGGTATTGGCGTACTTGTCTTAGAAGCTTTATTAGCCGCTGTGGTTCTTATCTGGAGCCTAGGCTCTGAACACAGTATTATCTGGAAGTTCTTTTAACGTCACTCCATCCAACTAGGTTTGTCGTACCCATAACGCGATTAATGACGACAAACCTAGTTAGACCTTTCTTAACGAAAATACGCTTCTTTGTGCCATAACAGGACCATCCCCAAAAAATCCCTGAGAGTTGTTTTTATAACGAAGCCCTTAATGATAACAAGCCACTCAGCGTCGTTAAAAACAGCGCCTCACTTTATTCGCCTTAATCACCCTAAGTTAATGAAAAATACAGCAATCAACGGAACTTTTTCTATCGTCTACGCTCTCAATTTTACTTATTCTTAATCGCAATTTGTGCTATTTTCACTGTTATCTCTTTAGGTAAGGGTTTGTCGGGTAAGGACGAACCAAACATAGTATGATCGCAGAACACGTTGATAAGGCTGAATGTAGGATTAACATCATGCTCACACTCTGTATTGGCTCTGTTTTACCGTTCATTTGGAAGGAGTTATCCCCTTGAGTTCACTGATCTGGCTACCGTTTCTCCCTTTATTAGGGACTCTGGTTCCTCTTCTTAGTGCTCGCTATAGTCGAACGGCTTGTGCCTTTTTGACGGCAGCACTCCCAGCCTTAACCTTATTACTCGTGCTGTTACACGCCGGTGAAATTTTCCAAGGGGAACGTTTTCAAGCGGCTTTACCTTGGATTCCAGCTATTGGCCTAAACCTTTCGTTTCGATTGGACGGACTTGCACTGCTGTTTGCTATCTTGATTCTTGGCATCGGCTTACTCGTTATTCTGTACGCCCGCTATTATCTTTCCGCAAAAGACTCCATTGGCAAGTTTTATGCTTATCTGATCCTCTTTATGTTCGCCATGCTCGGTGTGGTGTTATCCAATAACCTCATTCAAATTTGGTTTTTTTGGGAACTTACTAGTATTAGCTCCTTTTTGCTAATCAGTTTTTGGGGGCATAAAACCGAAGCTCGCAAAGGTGCCCGCATGGCATTAACCGTCACTGGAGCCGGCGGTTTAGCATTACTGGCAGGCTTGTTGATCTTGGGCAACACGGTTGACAGCTTTAACCTACAAGACATTCTCGACAGCGGCGATTTCATTAAAGCCAGTGCCAATTACCCTATTATTGTGGTACTGATTTTAATCGGAGCCTTTACCAAATCAGCTCAATTCCCCTTCCATTTTTGGTTACCCAATGCCATGGCGGCACCAACGCCCGTCAGTGCGTATTTACACTCAGCCACCATGGTAAAAGCAGGTATCTTCCTAATGGCACGATTCTATCCTGCCTTAGCGGATACTAATCTATGGTTCTTGATTGTGAGTTTGACCGGCTTGGCCACTTTCTTGGTCGGCGCTTATATCGCCATCTTCCAGCATGATTTGAAAGGCTTATTGGCCAATTCCACCATCAGTCATTTAGGACTCATTACTCTGTTGTTAGGCATGGGAACTGACTTGGCCGCGGTGGCCGCGATCTTCCACATCATCAACCACGCAACCTTTAAAGCCTCTTTATTTATGGCGGCCGGGATCATTGATCATGAATCAGGCTCCCGAGACATGCGCCAGCTAAATGGACTGTGGAAATACATGCCGTATACCGCCACGCTGGCGATGGTGGCATCGGCCTCAATGGCTGGAGTGCCTTTGCTAAACGGTTTCTTATCGAAAGAAATGTTCTTCACCGAAACCTTACATCAAGCCTCTCTAGGGTCTTTATCTTGGTTCATTCCAGTACTCGCAACCTTAGGTGGCGTTTTTGCTGTCGCGTATTCAACACGCTTTATTCACGATGTGTTTTTCAATGGTGATCCCATAAACTTGCCAAAAACACCGCATGAACCGCCTCGCTATATGCGTGTGCCAGTTGAAATTTTAGTGGCTCTTTGTTTGTTGGTCGGGATTTTCCCAAGTTTAGTAGTCGGTGAGTTACTGTACGCCGCCGCCAGTGCTACCCTAAACACCCCAGCGCCAGAATACAGCCTCGCTATTTGGCATGGCTTCAACTTCCCTCTGTTAATGAGTGTGGTGGCCTTGGTTGGCGGTCTTTACATGTACCATAACCGTATTCACTTATTTAAGTTTCAGGCGCAATTTCCTGCCAGTGATCCAAAACTGGTCTTTGAAAGCATCGTGCAATACATTACCAATAAAGCCAAAAGCATTATTGCGGTGACGGAAAACGGTTCCTTACAGCGCTACATTTTCTTCACCTTGGCCTTTGCTGTGGTGATGACCGCATCCTCCTTAATGAAATTGAATACCACGGCAGGACAACGTCCCGAAATCCCTGTGGATGCTTTGTCTATTACCTGTGCGGTGCTGTTGACCATTTCCGCCTTGGCGACGGTCATTTGGCACAGAAGACGATTAGTGGCGCTGTTAACCTTATCCGTGGTTGGGTTAATCGTCTCTCTCGCCTTCGCTCAATTTTCAGCACCAGATTTGGCCTTGACGCAACTTTCCGTCGAAGTGGTGACCGTCATCCTGCTGATTTTGGCACTCTTCTTCTTGCCGCAAAAAACACCAAAGGAGTCATCTCCACGACGTGTTGTTCGAGATTTAGGGTTAGCCTCACTAATCGGTGGCGTCGTTGGCACCATCTGTTATGCGTTAATGACTCGACCTTTGGACACCATCTCTACTTTCTTCACGGCCAACAGTAAAACCGGTGGCGGTGGAACCAATGTGGTAAACGTTATCCTAGTGGACTTCCGTGGTTTTGATACCTTGGGAGAAATTACCGTATTAGGTATCGCGGCATTGGGTATATATAAGCTGGTAGCTCGTATGAAGCTGTTCATGCCATCGTCGGATGATAATGGTTTGGCTTGGTCAACGGATCGTCACCCAATCCTACTGGCCGTCATTTCACAAAGTCTGTTGCCATTAGCGCTTCTCGTTTCTGCCTATATATTCTTGCGAGGTCATAACCTTCCAGGTGGTGGTTTCATTGCTGGCTTGATTACTTCTGTTGCGATTATTCAACAATACGTGGCACACGGTGTTGAGTGGATCAAAACGCGAATTAAACTGGACTATCAAATCATGATTGGCTCAGGTATAGGCATCGCCACCCTCAGCGGCCTGGGTAGCTGGGTATTCGGTCATACCTTCTTAACAACTTGGTTTGATTACTTCTATTTGCCATTGATTGGTAAATTCGAGCTAGCCAGCGCGATGATTTTTGATCTTGGCGTGTACCTCACTGTGGTCGGTGCGACCATGTTAATTCTCGCCAATCTCGGCCAGCTGACCACCAGCGAACGCCCGATTCAAAAGGAGCACGATTAATGGAAGGTCTATACGCATTTTGTGTCGGCTTGCTCACTGCTTGCGGCATCTTCTTAACCTTACGTGGTCGCAGTTTTTCTGTGGTAATTGGCTTGACGCTATTGTCTTATGCTGTGAATTTATTCTTGTTCGCCAGCGGCCGTTTAAAATTAAATGCGGCGGCCGTTTTGGGTGAGTCTGAACAATACAGTGACCCGCTACCACAAGCCCTCGTGCTCACCGCCATCGTCATAGGCTTTGCAATGACCGCCTTCGCGGTTATCCTCGCCATGCGCGCCCGTGCGGATTTGGGCAATGACCATGTGGATGGCAACTTACCTAAACTACCAAGTGAAGTGTCGAATAAGTCGTCTGGAGGCAATAAATAAATGCAGCATTTGAGCATTTTCCCCATTTTAATCCCGCTGTTATTTGGCGCGATTATGTTGCTGCCTCCGATTTCCAGAGACATTAATTCGCAACGAATCAGTTCCGTTATTGGTACTTTGTTTTTATTGATTTCTTCAGCGTTACTGCTGTATCAAATTGATGCCTCTGGCACAGAACTTTATGCTTTAGGAAGCTGGCAAGCACCTTTTGGCATTGTGTTGGTGGCCGATCGGGTATCCAGTTTACTGGTGTTACTCACCTCCTTCCTAGGCTTTGCTGTCATGCTTTACGCCATAGCTGGAAAGGACAAAGGTGGCGCCTATTTTCACCCATTGTTTATGTTCCAATTAATGGGCATCAACGGTGCCTTTTTAACCGGCGATATTTTTAACCTGTTTGTGTTCTTTGAAGTATTACTGATCGCGTCCTATGCCTTATTAATTCACGCAGGCGGTAAGCAAAAAACTCAAGCGACCGTGCATTATGTGATCCTAAACTTAGTCGGCTCCAGCCTATTCTTATTTGGCTTAGGCATACTCTACGGTACGCTAGGCACCTTAAACATGGCCGACATGGCCATCAAGGTCGGTCAGTTACAAGGAGAAAATGCCACCCTCGCCAAAACAGGCGCCTTGTTCCTATTGGTTGTCTTTGGTTTAAAAGCCGCCATGTTACCCATGCATTTCTGGCTACCAAAAACCTATGCCAGCGCCTCGGCTCCTGTCGCGGCATTGTTCGCCATTATGACGAAAGTCGGCCTTTACAGTATCTTCCGAGTGTATACTGTGATTTTCGGAGAACACGCCGGCGAGCTGGAAAACATTGCCACGCCTTGGCTCTGGCCACTGGCGCTGCTCACCATCACCATTGGTAGCATTGGTGTATTAGCTAGCCCAAGTGTTCGAACCCTAAGCGCCAATCTGGTGATTGTCTCCAGCGGTAGTTTACTCGCCTGTGCCGCGATCAATTCCGTTGAAGCCACTTCGGCCGCATTGTATTACATGGTACACAGTACGTTAGCCTCAGCCGCGTTGTTCTTATTGGCAGACCTAATTAGTCGCCAAAGAGGCCAAGCGGAAGACCGGTTCGTCAAATCTCGTATGTTTACTCAACCTAAGCTAATGGGCTTTGCATTCGCGATTGTGGCTTTGAGCTTAGTTGGCATGCCGCCATTCTCCGGCTTTGTTGGCAAGGTGATGATCTTGCAGGCAACACAATCCTCCGTGCAAACCATGTGGGTGTGGCCATTAATCTTAATTGGCAGTTTGGGCGCTTTGGTGACCTTCTCCCGAGCGGGCACGACTTTGTTCTGGCGACATAGCGGCTCGGCGTCAAATGATGCTGAACCCGCGTCAAAAAGCGAAATAACCGCCGTGGCACTGCTCTTACTTGCTGCACCAGTGTTAGTTATTTTCGGTGGTGCGATCACAGAGTACACCTTGCAAGCCGCGACGGCTTTGCATGACATCCAATCGTCAGCCTACGACTTAATTCCGGGGGTTAGCCGATGAAATTTCTGCCTATGCCATTCCATACGGTTCTGCTGTTTTTTGTATGGCTATTACTGAATAACTCAATGAGTGCAGGACACATAGTGTTAGCGTTTTTTTTCGCCATTACCATACCCATGCTGGTCAATGGTATGCGTGATGAGCACCCAAAAATCCTGAAGCCTTGGAAAGCCATTTGTTATGTACTAATGGTGATGAAAGACATAGTGGTAGCTAACGTTGAAGTGGCCTTATGGATCATTGGTCCAGTCAAAAAACTGAAACCAGGCTTTGTAGCCATTCCGATTAACATTCAATCTGATCTTGGTATTACTATTCTGGCCAGTACTGTGTCATTAACCCCTGGTACAGTCAGTGCTGAAGTATCTGAAGACAAACAATGGCTGTACATTCATGCGTTACATCTAGACAACGAAAGCGAATTGATTGAGACCGTCAAACAACGTTACGAAAAACCAATCAAGGAGATATTTGGATGCTAACTTATACCATCGTCATTGTTGCCGTTTGTATCTGCGTTGCCTTGATTTTAAATCTATGGCGTTTAATGGTTGGGCCCACTGTGTCTGATCGCATTCTGGCTCTCGATACCATGTACATTAATGCCATTGCGTTGATTCTTTTGTACGGCATTTACGCCAATACGGCTTTGTATTTTGAAGCCGCCTTGCTCATCGCCATGCTCGGATTCGTTAGTACCGCAGCACTCTGTAAGTACTTACTTCGCGGCGACATTATTGAATAGGATACAAATATGCCACTTTATCTCGAAATTATCATTTGTATGTGCCTGCTGATCGGCGGTCTGTTTCTCTTGGTAGGCTCTTATGGCTTAGCACGCTTACCTGACATCTACATGCGCTTACACAGTCCGACAAAAGCCTCGACTCTGGGCATCACAGGGGTGTTAGTCGCGTCTATGATCTATCAAAGTTACTCAAAAGGCTTTTTATCCATTCAAGAGTTTTTGATCACCTTATTTTTGCTCATTACTGCGCCAGTTGCCGCAAACATGATTGCCAAAACCGCGCTGCATCATAGAACCAAAGCCCTTGAGAAAACTCAAGGGCAAGAATTAATGACCAGTATCCGAGAAAGACAAGCGCCTAACTCAACACAAGACGCTGACTAAGCAAAGACGGAATGGCATCTGCCGACATGGGTTTGTAGAAATAATATCCTTGGAATATTTCACAACCTAAGGATGCCAACGTGTCGGCTTGTGATGCCGTCTCCACGCCTTCGGCAACGATCATCAACTCTAGGTTATGTGCCAAATGAATGATGGTTTCGCAAATTTTGGCATCTTCTGTGTGCGTATCACATTCTTCTACAAACGATTGATCAATTTTTAACGTATCCAAAGGCAAACGTTTTAAATAGCTCAAAGAAGAATAACCCGTTCCAAAATCGTCGATGGAAATCTTAATATTGAGGGCTTTTAACTCTCTTAATACCTCAACACAACGTTGAATATCCTGTAACAATACCCCTTCGGTGATTTCAAACTCCAACATACTGCCAGAAATCTGGTACTTTGCTAATCGATCTGCTACATACGGCACCAAAGAGTCCGACACCAAATGACGACCGGACAAGTTCACCGCGACAGGTACCATTTCCAACTCTTGCGCTCGCCAATGACTCATTTGTTTAAGGGCATGATCAATCACCCATTCATCGATTTTGACAATCAAACTCGACTCCTCGGCTATCGGTATAAATTCCGCAGGGGAAATAAAGCCTTTGTCAGGGTGGTGCCAACGTATCAGCGCCTCCAATCCCAGAATACCTTGTCCATCACGACCTACTTTTGGTTGAAACACTAAAGCAAACTGATTTGACGCTAATGCGTCATTAATTTCTTTGTCGAAACCGAATTTTTTCGTCACCACATTAGCCATTTCAGAGGTAAAGAACTGCGCATTATCCCGCCCTTTATCTTTCGCATAATACATAGCAATATCGGCCTGCTGAATGAGCCGATCCGCATTAATACTATTCTGGCTCGAAAAAGTAATACCGATACTGGTTGGAATGGTTAAGTCTTGGGCGTCAAGATTTACTGGCGCTCGCATGGCTTGCAAAATTTTCTCAGCACGCTCCTGTAATAGTGTTTCTGTAACATTCTCCGTCACCATAAAAACAAACTCATCACCACCCCACCGAGCAATCACATCTTGCTCACCCGACACCATAGACAAACGCCGAGCCACTTCACATAGCAATTCATCACCGGCCTTATGCCCCAATGTATCATTGATGATTTTAAAGTTGTCCAGATCCAAAAACAGCAACCCCACTGACGTTTTTTGCTTGGTTGCAAAAAGCAACGCACTGACCAACGCATCCATCAAATAAGTACGATTATAAAGGCCAGTCAAAGGGTCACTGTAAGCCAAGAATTTTAATCTTTCTTGCAATTTAATATGCTTGGTCATATCTCGAATATGCAAGGTAAATTCACTGCCTGAGCTGGTATCTGTATTCGCCTTAGTAATGGCAATTTCTGCTGGAAAATCATGGTTTGGGCTACGCTGTAAACGAAACGGATTGCGGCGATTTAAAATCAAGCCGCTGGACGAAGCAAAACCTGAATTCAAACTTTCAAACGTTTTCTTACGATCCGCCTCCAGAACAAACAAACCAATGAAGCTTTTGCCTTCCACCTGTTTCTTCAAACAACCAAAGGTTCGCTCTGCCGCAGGATTAAATTCGATCACAGAACCGAAGCGGTTAATGGTAACAATGCAATCCATTGACGAGTTTAGAATCGCCGACTTGCGCATTTCACTTTCTTGGAAACGCATTAAGGCATCATCACGCTGAGCAATTTCACTGCTCACACGATCAATGACCTGATTGTATTTACGGGCAATCTGCCCGACTTCGGTAAAGGGCTCTTCTGGTACAGGTTTGGAAAAATCCGCATTGTTCTGTTGATATTGCATAGAAGTCAGCAGATCCAACAATTCTGTTGTGGCTCTGTGTTCTGCCACATTCAAACCTTGCTCCTCTTGTTCTTTGCTGGCCCTTAACGGCATGACGCGATTTAGTAGCCAGATACAAGAGTAGCCAACCAAAAAGCAATAAAAACCAATCATCAACACACCTAACGATTGCACGCCAAGTTGCTGCCAGAAGCCTAAGTCATTATCAATCCGTGCTTGGTCACCAAATATCGCCACACTAAGCGTGCCCCAAACGCCTGCAAATAAATGCGCCGGCACCACATCAAGTGCATCATCCAGCCGCCACGCCTCCATCAACAAGCTACCGTAATAGACAATGACACCGGATACGCCACCAATCAATATGGAATCCCCAGGTGAGACCACATGACAGGACGCGGTAATACCGACCAAGCCCGCAATGGTGCCATTCAATACAAACCCCACTTCCACAAAGCCGTCACGAAGGTAATTTAAACCGGCGGCAATTAAGCCGCCCCAAGCCGCAGAGATAAAGGTGTTCAAGATGATCATAGGCACCTCGTTGGTCAGTGCCAACGTACTGCCACCGTTAAAACCAAACCAACCAAACCAGATCAGCAACGCCCCTAACGCAGACAACGGAAGGTTATTGCCTGGCGGTAAACGAATGCCTTGTTCAAAGCGGCCCAGTCTTGGACCAATCACCATAATCGCAGCCAATGCCACCCAGCCACCAACCGAATGGACGACGGTTGAGCCTGCGAAGTCAATAAAACCTAATTGTTCTAACCAACCTTGTGGCCCATTCGCATCATAAATGCCCGACCATGCCCAGTGCCCAACAATAGGGTAAATTAAAGCACTCAAGATGGCAGTAACGGCCAAATACCCCATAAAGGTCATGCGCTCTGCCACGGCACCAGAGGTTAATGTTGCGGCGGTGCCACAGAACATCATTTGGAAGATAAAGAAACTGATTTGCCATGGCGTATGATCTTCATCAAATGCAAATTCACTGCGGCCAAACACACCAAAAACCGATTCGCCAAACATGATGCCAAAACCAAAACACCAAAATAACGTGGTGGACAAAATAAAATCGGAAATATTTTTGGCCGCCACATTAATGCTATTTTTACTGCGAATTCGACCACTTTCTAAACATAAAAAACCCGCCTGCATTACAAAAACAAATGCGGCAGTGACTAACAACCAAATAAAATCCGTCATGCTCACCCTAAAAAAGTAATAACGCACCAAAATAACACACAAGAAAATTAACGTGACACACAAAATGAACCTTGTGGTTCATTTAAAGAGCAATACAACCTATCAACCAATGTTTTCGGGGGTATAAGGAGCTATTCAATAGTTACGCCAACTCTGTCACTGGTAACATAAAGACCTCTCTCTTACACTTTTTTTGCATGAACAAGGGAAATCTCAATGCCTCCGATTTCCTAACATCAAAGCCGGCTATCTATATTCCAAAAAAGTTTATTTAAGACAATTGTAATAACTAAATCTTTTAAGTATTCTTACCAACAATTAAGAATGACTAGCATTAGAATCTGAGGTTAACATGCAATTTAAGTCAGGCGTTTTCAAAACCATCGTCAGCAGTTTACTACTAAGTGGCGCGGTTCACGCATCCGCAGCCGACCAAACCATCTTGAACACGTCTTACGACATTGCTCGTGAGCTGTTCGCGACTTACAACCCGACTTTTGAAAAACATTGGCAAGAAAAAACGGGGCAAACAATTGAGATCAAACAATCTCATGCGGGATCCTCTAAGCAAGCCAATGCCATCATGAATGGACTTCAAGCGGATGTCGTGACCTTTAATCAGGTCACCGATGTACAAGTGCTGCATGATAAGGCACGCATGATTCCTGAAAACTGGAAAGCTGAATTCCCAAATAACAGCTCTCCTTATTACTCCACTACTGCATTTTTGGTACGTAAAGGTAATCCAAAAAACATCCAAAGCTGGGGTGACCTAGTACGTGATGACGTGGCCTTGGTGTTTCCAAACCCAAAAACCTCTGGTAATGGTCGTTATACTTACCTTGCTGCGTATGGTTACGCACAAAACCATTTTGGCAAGGACAACGAAAGTAACATTGATGACTTCCTAAGCACTTTTCTGAAAAACGTTGCCGTATTTGATACGGGTGGTCGTGGCGCCACAACCACGTTTGTAGAGCGCGGTATCGGGGATGTTTTGATTACCTTTGAATCCGAAGTAAATAACATCCGCAACCAATATGGCGCAGATCAATATGAAGTTGTCGTGCCTAAAACCTCTATCTTGGCTGAATTCCCTGTTGCGGTTGTCGCGAAAAATGCCAAGAAACATGGCACAGAAGCGGTTTCTCACGAATACCTAAACTACTTGTACAGTGAAGCATCACAGCGTTTATTGGCAGGTTTTAACTACCGCATTCATAATGACGTGGTAAAAGCGGAGTTTGCCGACAAATTCCCAGAAGTGACCTTACTAACCGTAGAAGAAATCGCGGGCGGATGGCCAAAAGCGACTAAAGACATTTTCCGTAATGGCGGTAAACTGGATCAACTTCAGCGTCGTTAATCTTTGATTAATGAAAGCTAAGCCGGATACGCTCGCGTGTTCGGCTTTTCTACTTTCTAAACGTCGCTTAGTGACCACTTTTAATTTGGCTATTTCTGTTCGAGATAGATCATTTCAAAGCAAACAGGCAACCTAATGGCAACACATTTAAGCGTGGCGCAAGCCCGACCGAAACACAAACGAGTCCTCCCTGGCTTAGGTCTAAGTCTGGGTACTTCTTTGTTGTTTATCAGTTTGATCATGCTGCTTCCCATGACCGGATTAATCATGCAATCCGTCGACATGGGATGGGATGAATATTGGTATGTCATCACCAACGAACGAGTGGTTGCCAGTTATAAAGTCACACTGTGGGCCGCATTTTTCGCGTCCATTTTTAACGGACTTTTTGGTTTGTTATTAGCCTGGGTATTGGTGCGTTACGAATTCCCAGGACGTCGTGTTCTCGACGCGCTGGTAGACTTACCTTTTGCGTTACCAACTGCCGTCGCCGGTATTACTCTGGCCACACTGTATTCACAAAATGGTTGGTATGGCGATCTATTGGCAAGCCTTGGTATCAAAGTCGCGTACACCCCTGTCGGCATCATTCTCGCCATGGCCTTTACCAGTATTCCGTTTGTTGTTCGTACCGTGCAGCCAGTTTTAGAAGAGCTTTCACCGGAAGAGGAAGAAGCCGGCATGACCCTTGGCGCATCAGATTGGGCGGTGTTTCGACGAGTCATTTTCCCGGCATTATGGCCAGCACTCATGACGGGGATTGCGTTATCCTTTACCCGTAGCCTTGGTGAATTTGGTGCGGTGATTTTCATCGCAGGCAATATGCCGTATGTCAGCGAGATTACCTCTTTGATGATCTTTGTTAGCTTGCAGGAGTTTGATTTTCCAGCGGCCAGCGCCATCGCCTCTGTGGTGTTGATGGCTTCTTTGGTTTTATTGTTTGCCATTAACGTTTGGCAGGCACGTTATTTACGTCGCCTCCATGGTCGATAGGGAGTCGTACTATGTCTAATCGCCCAGGGCAATCTCATCAATTAAGAGTCGGTGATCGCCCTCTTATCAAGTACTCGTTGATCGGCATCACCTTACTGCTGACCATATTACTATTGGTCGTGCCGCTGATCAGCATTTTTCAACAAGCCTTAGTGGAAGGCGTAGGCCACTATTTCGCCAGCCTGCTTGAAGGCGACACCTTGCATGCCATAGGTTTAACCTTATTTGTTGCCTTACTTACTGTGCCAATCAATCTGGTATTTGGCGTTATGTTAGCTTGGTCGGTGACACGCTTTGAGTTTCCTGGGCGTAAACTGCTGATGACCTTAATGGACATCCCCTTCGCAGTGTCACCTGTGGTGGCAGGCTTACTGTATCTATTGCTATATGGCAACAATGGTTGGATCGGTTCTTGGCTGTACGACCAAGACATTCAATTAATGTTTGCTTGGCCCGGCATTGTCATGGTCACGGTTTTCGTTACCTGTCCATTTGTTGCTCGAGAACTCATCCCACTGATGCAACAACAAGGTAGAGAAGACGAAGAAGCCGCCGTTATCTTAGGCGCTTCTGGCTGGCAACTCTTTCGTCGAGTGACCTTACCAAACATCAAATGGGCACTCATTTACGGCGTCATTCTAACCAATGCTCGCGCCGTCGGAGAATTTGGTGCCGTCTCTGTGGTATCCGGCAATATTCGTGGTGAAACCAACACCTTACCACTGCATGTGCAATTGCAATATGAGGATTACCAAGCCGCCGCCGCGTTTGCCAGTGCTTCATTATTAGCCTTGATCGCTTTGATCACATTATTGTTTAAAGCTTACATCGAATGGCGCCAAGAAAAACTTATGCGCAATGAATCAGACCAAGAAAAGCAGGTAGCAAAATGAGCATTCTGATTGACAATATTTCCAAACACTTTGGCTCATTTCAGGCCTTATCCCCCTTATCATTAGACATTAATGAGGGCGAAATGATTGGTCTGCTGGGGCCATCCGGTTCTGGGAAAACCACTCTATTACGCATTATTGCCGGACTGGAAGGCGCGGATTCAGGTCGCATTCAATTTGGTGAACGCGATGTCACCAATCTGCATGTGCGCGACCGGCGGGTGGGGTTTGTGTTTCAAAACTATGCTCTGTTCCGTCATATGACCGTGGCCGATAATGTGGCTTTTGGATTAGAGGTGTTACCCAAGTCTAAACGCCCTAATGCGGCTACTATTCGCAAACGTGTTATGCATTTGCTGGACATGGTTCAACTTGGTCATCTAGCACAACGCTTCCCATCGCAATTATCGGGTGGTCAAAAACAACGCATTGCTTTGGCTAGAGCTTTGGCAACACAGCCTGAAGTTTTACTGCTAGACGAGCCTTTTGGCGCCTTGGATGCGAAAGTCCGTAAAGAGCTACGTCGCTGGTTACGCGGTTTACATGATGAGTTAGGCTTTACCAGCGTGTTTGTTACCCACGATCAAGAAGAAGCCTTAGAACTGTCAGATCGAGTGGTGGTGATGAGTAATGGTCACATTGAACAAATCGATCAACCTGGCGACCTTTATGCCTCACCAAACAGCCGCTTTGTGTTTGATTTTTTAGGCAATGCTAACGTTTTTGATGCCGAGTTTAGTCAGGGCAAATGGCAAAACGATGTGGCCAGCCTACAGCTACCTGATGAGGCACCCAAAACAGCCGGGCAAATATACCTGCGTTCCCATGAATTCCATGTCTCTTCCGTCGCGACAGAACAGGCATTCTTACCATTGAAAGTGGTCGCCATTAACCTAATCGGTGCTGAAGTGAGATTGGAACTGACACCAATTGATTGGCGCAGTGACCACATCTGGGAAGTGGACTTACCTCACAAAGCCTTTGATAAACATTGCTTCGAAAAAGGCCAAACCGTGTTTGTGACACCAAAAGCAGGCTACTTTTTCGCCAATGGTCAGAAAACACCACAACCCGTATACTGGTAGTTTCAAAATGGTTTCACTCTAAGGTAGGACACAATGCAAGCCGCTATTTTTGATATGGACGGACTGTTAATTCACTCTGAGCCCTTTTGGAAGCAGGCGGAACGGGCTGTGTTTTCTGCCTTAGGCGTTCCCATAACGCCTCAGGAAACCGATCTTACCGCCGCCATGACCACACGAGAAGTCACCGAATTCTGGTATCAAAAATACCCATGGACAGGCCTTTCACACAAGGAAGTAGAACAGAGAGTCATTAATCAGGTTAGCCACCTTGTCCAACACCAGGGTGAAGCAATGGCTGGCGTACGAGACATATTGCAAACCTTAACGTCAAAGGGCGTAAAAATAGCGTTAGCTACCAACTCACCCAAAAGCATTATTCCTTCTGTGTTTAAACGCCTAGACATTGGCCACTTCTTTTTGACTTACAGCTCAGCCGATGACGTTCAACATGGCAAACCCAAGCCCGATATTTACTTGCTAACCTTGTCTAAACTTGGTGTAAGAGCGCAAGATTGCCTCTCATTTGAAGACTCAGTCGGGGGCATCAAAGCCTCTCTTGCCGCAGGCATAAAAAGCATCGCAATCCCTCATTCACATGAATTTGACGATGAGAAGTTTAATATTGCCTCACACAAATTGCGCAGCTTATCGGAATTTGATTATTCTCTAGGCCGACAATTGCTGTCTGCTTAAGGCCTCATCAGAGCGACATCAAACTGCGAATATGACAAAAGGCCGCGCGCCCTAAAGCATCAATATTATAACCGCCTTCCAACACTGAAACGATGCGACCATCACAATAGCGTTCAGCCGCTTCTCGGAGTTGATCCGTAATCCAAGTGAAATCGGTTTCATCTAATCTTAACTGCCCCATTGGATCTTCTTTATGGGCGTCAAAGCCTGCGGAGATCATAATTAACTGTGGTTTAAAGTCATCCAGTGCAGGGATTAGCTGATCCAGGATGACCTGCCGAAAAGCCGCACTACCAGAACCAGCTTCAAGTGGCATGTGCAAAATATTGTCATGGGACGCGCCAGGGTCGCTGTAAGGATAGAAAGGATGCTGGTAGCTAGAAGCGTATAGCACTCGTTGATCTTGCTTGAAGATGTCCTCTGTCCCATTGCCATGATGAACATCAAAATCCACAATGGCAATTCGCTCTAAATCGTATTGAGCCGTCGCGTATCTCGCCCCCACGGCAATGTTATTAAACAAACAAAAGCCCATGGCTTTATCAAACTCAGCATGATGACCTGGCGGACGAACAGCACAAAACGCATTATCGACTTGTTGTGTCATCACCATATCCACCGCTTTCACCACCGCGCCCGCGGCATACAAAGACGCCTCTAACGTATGCGGCATCATAATCGTCTCGGCTTCCAGCTCCACCTGCCCTTCCTCAGGTGCACGAGCAAAAATGCTGTCCACATAATCTGGCTGATGAGTCGCGACTAACTGCTCTCGTGTTGCTGTTGGCGCTTCTACATGGCGTAAGAAATCCATCAACTGACCATTGATCAAACGATTCTGAATGGCGCCCAAACGCTGAGGAGACTCGGGATGATCTGCGCCCATATTGTGCTTATCACACTGAAAATGAGTTATGTAGGCCGTTGTCATGTGGTTCCAATTTAAGAGAATGGTTGTGAAATAAACTTGCTCTATATCAAGCCATATTCACATCAAAGCCGTCTACCCTACCATAGTCTACAATTCTTACTTTCGTTATGTATGCTATTGTTTAGTGAAAACACGCACCAGCTAATTGGCGTCCAAAAGGATACCTAAGTAGCTAATCCTATATATTTATACAGAGGTCAGCGTGCTTTTATTGGAAACACGCTTCACTATCCAACACCGAACATTAAGGCAAGGAGATAACACCGTGACTCAACACGCATTACAGCCACTGCTTGCCCCTAAATCCATGGCCATACTCACTGGTGACGACCCAGATAATGCGCTATTGCTGGCATTATTGAACTCGTTATCACAAGCACCAAAATCCTGCCCTGTTCATTTAGTCGGTGTGGCCCCCAGCCAGTCCTGTGATTTTCCTCATAGCGCCTCTTTAAGCGAACTAACGGCAACCGTCGACCTGGCGGTGTTAGTTGGTCATTACCCTAATACCAGCATGCAAGAGATCATTGCCGACTGCGGCAAAGCCAATATTCACTCCTTGTTAATGTTATCGTGGACAGACACCTCGGCAGACGAACTCACAGAAGCCCTTCGTGAACACAATGTTCGCCTACTCGGCCCGAACAGCTTTGGCATTTGTCGACCTAAACAAGGGGTATTTGCATGGCTGGGGTTAACCCAACCATTGAGTGGCAAACTTGCCCTTATGTCGCAATCAGGCACCGTCGCCAGTGCCTTAGTGGACTGGGCCAGCTGGCAAGGCATTGGCTTTTCACAAGTCGTCGCCATGGGATCGCCTGTTGATGTGATGCCATCACAGGTCTTAGATTACTTATCTCGAGATTTCGATAGCCAAGCCATTTTAATGTATCTGCAAAAAATAGGACGCCCGACACGCTTTCTTAGTAGTTTACGAGCAACAGGACGAAGCAAGCCTGTTGCCGTGGTCACAGAGCATGCTATTGGCGCTGATCAACGGGTTCTGGATGCCGCCCTCAGTCGCACCGGTGCCGTTCGCGGCAGACGTTTGAACGACCTAATTGCCGCCGCTTCGGTGATGACCAATGCAAGACGGGTCAAAGAAGGCTCTCTACTCATCATAGGCAACGGTGCCGGCCCAGGGGAACTGGCCGCCCAACGTGCCATGGAATTAGGCATTGATTTATTAACGCCTGAAGGGCCACTGCAGCAACAACTAGAACAGACGATGGCAGGACGCGGTGGCATTGGCACTGTCACCACAGTTTGGGCCAGTAGTGCTACGGACCTGTTTATTAATCTCGCGGCCGATGCCCTCAACAGTGAAGCCTGTGGCGCAGTATTACTCACCTTAAGCCCCACCGCATTGATCGACATCGATTCACTTTATGCGCTAATCACACAACTGCATCGACAACAGAAAAAACTGGTTATGGTGTGCTTACTCGGTGGTGGTGGCATGACGAAAATGCGAACGCGCATAAATGAAGCTGGTATCCCGACTTTTAGAACGCCAGAAACCGCGATCGAAGGCTTTCAGTTTCTCGTCCAGTTTCAACGCAACCAACTGTTGGCAAAACAAGCCGCCGACAGCCACGCTTTTCGTTTTCAAATAGACGTCAATCAAGCCAGTAGACAGCTCACCAAGCTCCACAAACGTCCATCGCCAAGTCTGGGATTAGATGATCTAAAAGACATCTTTGAACTCTTTCATATTCGACTAACCTCCAGACGACAAGCCCACCATCTGCTGGCAGCGCCTTTGCACATTCGAGTATTTCAAGACCCAGTATTTGGACCGGCTATTGGCTTAGCGTTGGAAGGAGCACAACAACACCAACAAGCCGAGGCCGTTGCCTTGCCACCATTAAATACCCTACTGGCAAAAGACCTCATCCAACGAGCCTTACCAAATGAAACCTCTTATGAATTAGAAGGCTTATTACGCAACCTGTCGACTCTTGTCTGCGAGCTGCCCGAAATTGACCATTTAGATCTAGCCGATGTTCGTCTCCATGATAGCGGCAGTCTGTATGCCGATGTCAGCGCCAGCCTGAAAGACAGCAAACACCTACGGCGTTATGAGCATCTGGCCATCCAACCCTACCCTAGGCAATGGGTCAGCGAGTTGTCACTCAAAAACGGCGAACAAGCGACTGTTCGTCCGGTGCTTCCAAGAGACTCAGGCATCATGGCGGATTTTGTACGGAATATGTCACATGAAACCCGCTACTTCCGCTTTATCTCAAACATCGAAGAGCTCACACCTCGCATGCTGGCGACCATGTCACACATAGATTACGACCGAGAAATGGCCTTGCTTGCGGTTATTAAGCGAGAAGACTCTGACCTACTGATTGGCACCGCTCGTTATATTGATAACTTTGACGACCAGAGCTGTGAATTCGCCGTTGTTTTAGGAGACGAGTTCCAAGGTCTAGGCTTAGCCTCCTACCTGATGCGACAACTGTTCTTAGTCGCCTATGACAAAGGGTTAAACGTCATGAAAGGCATTGTCTTAGCGGAAAACAAACGCATGATCCAATTCTGTAAACACCTAGGCTTCCAGATTCAAAGAGACCCAGATGACATCAGCCAAGTCATTGCCACCATCAAGCTCACGAAAACCCTCATCAAAGACATAGGTGCTTGATGAAGGGAATCGCTGCAATGCCATTTCGAACCAAACATTGCAACGAGCAAAAGTCAGCCATTTTTTAATCGTTGCAACTGGCAAGACTCAGTACATCAGATCTGCGAAAAGCATTACGCTTCATAAAAGGAGGTGTATCGCCACTTGTTAGATGGCATTTCTAGGTGGGTTTAAATCGTGGAATGGCTTTGCTGTGACAATGTTGGCAAATGACTCGCGTGGCTAACTCCCCTAAGTTTTGGATATATCAGAAAAAGTATGGCGTTATTCAGTAAAGGAGGACCTATGAAAAATATCATAGTTCAAATGATAATGAACTTTTTACTCTTATGTTTTAGTACCATGGTGTTTAGTGAAGAAAGCCAAAACGACTGTGGCTTAAGTTCGGTAAAACAACAATTTTCAGATCTCACTTTTGTTGGCCCTCTAACAATTGATGAGACACAGTCTATGTATTCAGCAGATATTTCAGAGAATGAAACAGAACAGATGGCGTTTGATTGGAATATTCTGATAAAAAGGGCATCAGAATCCGCAGCAGGCTGTGTTTATTTTTTCTCAACAGATGAAGAAAGCTGGAACTTGTTGAGAGGTATTAAAGGTTTTACTTTGATAGAAAATGGTAAAGCGTTAGATATGATCATCACCTCTAAAAGCTAATCATTCATTGAAGAAATGGTTTCGGTGCTGAAATCGAATTGACCTTTGTTCAGATGTCCAGAAAACTTCTTCATGCCTTCCCTCGATCAAAAAACAATTTATAAACCGCTGTTTGAGAAAGCTTACATGCCTCTCAAACAGCGGTTTTTTTTGTATCAATGCAATCAAGTTAACAACTGATCCACACCCATCAAAGTGGCCAGTTTCAAAACCGCTTCTTTATAGACATGATCTTCTGCCTTAGTAATGAACTGGGCTTTGCGCTGTTTCCAATCCAGCGTTTGCACACCGTTTGACACAACCACAGAAGGTTTGTTCAGGGCATCGCCAAGCGGCACTTCCAACATACCACCGCGAATACTGGTGCTGATCGGCAAACAGATAATCATTCCCGTCTGCTGGTTTAACGCCTGAGAGGACAGCACCATCGCGGGCCGCAATTTGCCGATTTCTCGCCCTTTTTTGGGCTCGAAATCCAACCAAACAATGTCCTTTCGGTCCGGTACATAATGGCTCTGCATCACACTAATATCCTTTTATTCCGTCATCAGGCTAATCAAGCCATTCATTGTCATCAAAGGCCGCCAATTCATCCGTGTGGGCATTATTTTTATCAATACCCGCTAATAGCTCTGACTCTGAATAAGGCCAAGCGTTGGCGCTTTTATCGACCACCGGCTTGATCAACAAACCATCTGGCAAAATTTCATAGGTCACTTTACTGCCTTGATGTAGGTTCAGTGCTTCAGCCGTGACCGCATTGATGCGCAATGCCAGGCTGTTGCCCCATTTTTTTACTTCAGCATCAATGTTCATACCTTCACCTCAATGTTAACCACATCAGCCAAGTATATACATTGGATATACATATTGCAAAATACTCAGTCTTGTTTTTCCTCTGATTTCACTAAGCCCTGACCCAATTGATTCTGCACAACTTCAATACACAAACTCAAACCACGATAAAAAGAAGCCGAACGTTCTTCTCTTTGAAAAGACAACTCATGGGTACTGGAGCGCAAAAAAACTCAGCATGCACTATATAAATAAATACAGAACATGAGAAAGCCACTCTAAGTTTCTGCAACTCACTTTCAAGGCCTAACTTCGAGAGTTAATAAAGGAACTTATATTTATCAACTATTTCTGACATTAAGATGCCATTTCCTTTGCTGTAGAAATCAACACTGTCATCGCATCATCAATAAGCAGGAAAGTCTCTCTTCCACCTCCCACTTCAACACACCATTTTCCTGATGCATTTCGTTCGTTGTAGAACAGAGTAACGATAGGACGCTTGTACCGATTGCCATTTTTTAATAGCTTGTAAACTTTAAGAACAGCACCTTCATAATGAAAATCTACCTTGTCCATTTCGGCTTTTTTCATTTGTTGACTCAATCGAACTAAAGATGACTCTATGGTCGCTTTAACTTCATCCTCGGTGTTCATAGTGAGCCCAGGCTCGACTTGTTTTGTTGAATCGGTAAATTGAGAGAAATTAGCACCTATATGTCCGACGCCTTCCTTCGACTTAACCCATCCCCCATGTCGTTTTTTAAGCGTTAATGCCCTTTTAAAACACAATACTGAAAAGATCAAAAGTCCCAAAATAACTAAGGTTATTGTACTGCCATCCATGCCTGCACCTCTTGCTTAACTTCAATACATTGTCCTTCTTACAAATGTATTATTTAACAAATATAATACAAGATGGCTCAAAGACACATCAACCATCAACCAAGCGCTCTAACCACTCCACTCTGGGCATTCTAGAAAGCCCATTCAAAATTTAAATTTCAATGTCGAAGCAAACGAACGTTACGTCAAAGACGAAGAATATGACATTCAATATAAAATCGCTGCAGAACAATCTGAGTACCTACCCTACTTTTTTGAACTCACGTACCTAATTACTTCAAGAGGTGTTGAAACATTAGACCTCAGAACATCACACATCAATCCTGACCCTATAAATGGCGGGATTTTAGTAACTCGCAGAAAGGGAAGTAAGAAAAATTTTATTGAATGAACAGAGCGACTTTATAAAGCTTACCAAGCTGCTGTAAAAATGCTAAAGGATCACAATGCATACGGTGAAGACGTTCCATTAATCATCAGCTCAACCGGACACAAGCTCAGCATGTCGGGTTTACGAACAGCCTTACACCGCTTAAAAGATACAATGGAAGAAAGAGGCTTAAAAGATACGTTTTGGACATTACACCTTCTAAAGTCGAAAGGCGTATCAGATGCTGAAAGTGATCATATTGCTGGCCATAAAACCGAGAGTATGAGGAATAAATACAAGACAAAAATCGAACGATTTAAAGCAGCAAGGTAGCGTTTGTTCCTAATTAGGAACAAATTAGGCAAAAAAAAACCTGCTTAAAAAGCAGGTTTCCTTTAATCATGGTGCCCAGAGACGGAATCGAACCGCCGACACGAGGATTTTCAATTCTGTATTTAATCTAATAACTTCAATAAGTTAAGATGTTTTTTTGTGCCCAACTTTGAAAATTATTTTCCATATAAATCAATAGGTTAGTATTTTTTGTACCTATGCTTTTAGCATGATATTGATATTGATTTGAACCATCACAAGAAGATTGCTAATCTTTAGTCAGCAAGGATTGCTACTGAATTGAACCTCTAGACACAGTAAAAGGATGTACTTATGAACAAAGTAGAAATACAACTACTCGCAGAACAAGCCCTCGGACTCACTCCAGACCAAGCAGACGCCCTGATCGATAGCGGGGAAGATTACGACACCCCGCTTAAAGAACGCTTTGGTGTCGACCTAGTAACCTTTGGCAGAATCGCTAACGCCCTTATCCCACTAACTCCAGTGATAGAGCAGCCAAAAACACATCAATTGATACACGCCTTTGTTGAATTCCAAAACGGACGCGGCACGATAATAGCTGGCCAAGCCTTAAATATAACTCCTATCTACACTTGAGAAAGGAAAAGTAGCCCTATATTAAAACCTACTATCAATTCCGATAGTGGATTTAGCGAGGAAATATTATGTCAGACGACAAATCGAAAGTCGGATCTCCAGATAACATCAGAATAGACATTAACGATCCATCTGAAGTAAGAAATTGGTGCAGCTCTTTAGGTTGCACTCAAGGTGCATTAATACTAGCAGTAAATGCTGTTGGTACTTATGCATCAGACGTTAGAAAATATCTATCTTGATAATCATTATAGTATGTAAGGAAAAATAAGTGTTGTGATGATTTTTGGATTAAGATCTAAAACTTAAAAAGCCCTCAAATTATGAGGGCTTTTTAATAATGCTTATCTTCAAGTTTATCTTTCAACTTCAGTATGTCTAAAAACTGATCTGCGCCATACAATAAAATTTTCACTATCAATTTAATTTGAACTAGGCCAAGAAAAACTAAAATTGAAAATGATACACCTTTAAGAACACTTGCATATTGAATAAAGAAATTTATCTTAGATAACGCATGATAAAGAAATATCTGTGCAATACAAAAGAATAGAATTATACAACTGACTGTTATAATCCCACTTAAATCTTCGATTTTCTTTACTATATGCCCAGTACTTTCCCATTTTGGTATTTTTTCTTCCAACTCTTTCTCTGCATCTAATTTCATTAAAGACAGCCAAGCTCCCATGATACCAAAGATAATAGCTGAAACTGTCGTCATGCTAGCCCCAATAGATGCCTGATCGGAACCCTTAATTTGCATACCTGGCCAAAAAGCTGATACAGAAATGATTAAAAAAATAAATGTTAGAAAGTAATTAAATCGACGAAGAAAATCATCGTCCGAAATTTTTTTACCAATAAATACAAGAAGTTTATTACCTATAGACATAATATCACCCCCTCTATAAGTTAGATTATAGCATATAAACTAACTAAGAATTAAGGAAGCTACCCGCTTTATCAAACAACTTTTTATGAAGATCTAATAGCACTGGAAACTCTCTATTTTTCGCTTCAGTTTGGACACTCATCTTATCACTAAACTTTCTATAAGTTTTATCTAGCCAATACTCTTTCGGATCTTTATGGATTTTAAATCCAACATTAAAAGCTTCCCCTTCAGAAAACTCTTCAAAATTATTTTCCAACTCAATAATTTCACTTACGTCTAACCCATTAAGAATAGGAATAACAACCTCCATTTCTTTTCTATTGTCTAAATCATCATTCCCCAACTTAAAATCAGCAAACATTTGTCTAAAATAATTTAGTTTCGAATTGGCATGATTCATAATTTTTTCAGGCTGTCTAAACTTATAAGTTAACTTATAAATATCTCTAGATTTATCTTTTACGACTTGTAATTCTGGGTCGCCAGTTTCTCTTGACCACTCTAGCCTAGATACTAAATTTGAATTTGGTACTCGACCTTCTGTACCTTTTGGCTTTTCTGAGAAAGAAGAACCACCATCTTCTTTCATCAAATAACCAGTTTCGTAATTTATATAAGCATTTAGATAAGCTTTCATTTTAGGAGTAGATACAGGATTTTTATCAGTACCTATATGGCGAAGCTGAACAGGTGCAAAGCGGTTCTTCTCAGGTACAAAAATAAAATAAGCCATATATCCTGCAATATCATCATCTGTAAGATTCGCTTTTGCATCGGTAGGCACAACATTTTTTATAGGCTTACTACGTGAGAGTTTATTAATGCTATTTTTCCCTTTAGCCATCGCAACCCAAAATGCAGCAAGAAAAGTACCTTTATACTCAGTAATGTTGTAACAATAAATCCTAGATGAGTCTGCAATTCCGCTTGGGCATGTGTTACCAAAAGGTCGATCAGAGTCTACTGCCCACTTCTTAATTTCTCGTAGCAATTCATCTATAAGTAGAGCTTTTGCAGGTTCATTACGAAGAATTCTTTGTTGATTACCCTGAAGTGTTGACTCATATAACCCACACTTTTCTAATTTATACAAAGACATTTCTATTTCAAAATCACTTGATGCCAAGGGATATCCTCCATGATTTGGGATATGAAAATTTAAGGATATGGTTAGTATCTCTATAACCGTTTGATTTGTCATCATTTGAAAACATTTTATTGACTAAATACTGACAAGCCATGCTTTGGCTTGCTAATCTGGAAGGCGGGTCATTGAGGGAACGAGCATGCAGAGGAAAAGCAGGTCTGATGTTCGCTGTGAGATCGCAGACGAGGCGATTAAAGAAGAACACTACGACTGGCATCGCTCGGTGGATTTAGCCATCAAGCAGTATAAGGCGTGGGGAGAACACTCTGTCAGCGAATTGGATGACTTGATTGATATTGTTCGCCGTAAGATTAAAAATGAAGAAAAGCGGAAGTCACAAATAAAGCTAGAACAGTATAGGAAATTAAGAGGGTAGCTTTTCATCAGCCCAAACATTATAAAAATATCAACATCATTAATTAAATCGAGATTTCAAATGCTATCAAAAATCATACGCTTACTTTTTCCTTCTAACGTTCAAATTAATTCTATAAAAGCTAATGATAATTTAACAGAAATTGAAAGTGACATGAAGATTCGGACATTGAATGCATATTTTCTAGACGAATTAGAGATCGAATCAATAATCCCTAAATCTAAGTATACTCTCGTTTTGGCCCACCTAAATCATGAATCAAAATTAACTGATTCAATCATTTCATCAGAATTTCAAGTAAATGAAGAAGAAATAAAACATATCAACAAAGTAGTAAGAGATATATATTATAAAGGTTCATGTGAAAAAGCATGGGATGATAATTTCATTAAATCGCATAAGTCTGGAATAAAAGAAGCAATACTAAGAAGCTCTGGAACTAACAATCACTGTGACTACTGTCGCTCTAGGTTTGATAAGAAAATAGATTTAAGCATAAATACATTCTTCGATTTCAAAAAAAACTGCATGTGTATTCCGTATAAAAAATCACATTTAGAACCCATTATTACGTTTGATTAATATCCATTAATAAATTCTTAAGAACTTCGAATTTTTATAGTATTTTTCCCTTCATATGCATCTTTGAATGGAACGTCAAAAGGTAGGTTTTTTTTCAGGTATGATTTTGCGTTTTCTGTCATACGACAACCAAAAATGATAGATTTAATCCATTCTGGTTGATACTTAACAAGCACAAAATTATCGCCTTTTTTAGCTATCAAACCCTCCATAGTATTACTAAGCTGGAAACGATATTCTGATTCGTATTTCCAATCATCAAGTTTTAACCTTAACGCCTCCCATATTTCATCTCCGGCGCTATCTTTATAATGGTAGCCCGTATGTTGACCTTAGAATGTCGAAAACATCAAACTTGGCTATTTCAGATTCATATCTGACCTTGTCTGCATTGATAAATTCAGAACTCCATTCGATGCAAAACCCTTTATGAGAATTAGCATAATGAGACCACATAAGATTACTATCCGGCTTGTCCGTAAGACAGTAATATAAATATCTATCAAAAACTCTTGATATTTCCTGTTCAACAGCTAAATATTTTTCTTCCCAATCTTCACCTAAAAAATCTCGCTTAAAGTCAGACCTCATTTTTGCATTCATTTCACTTGCCAGTTTTTTAAGTTTCGCTCTAGTAGGTCTAATAAAGTCAATTTTCGAATCAAACAAATCATTAAAATTATGTCTATTCGAAAATACTGCATGTGAATTAATTAAGTTCTCTATTGATCTCTCATTTTCAAAATTATCACTATAGATTGGGCAATACTTGTAAAGGCTATCAGGTCTCATATTATTCCTTAGTCAATTTAGCTCAACATCCCAATCAACCTAGACACACCTACACCAATCACACCACTAACCGTTGGGTTTTCAAGGAGCTTCATTAGCATTCCTTTTGCTTCTTTATCGCCGGATGCCGCTACTTTTTCAACGAGCTCTTGCATGTTGATGGTGATATTTTGAATGTTGTCGTTACCAAATTGAGCTTGTTGTGTGGTCACTGGTCCATTAAAAGTAAAATGACTATTTGAGGTAGTTTCTTCCTTTTCCGTTTTCATGATTTTTACGTGCCCTAGGAATGATAACTCCCCCGACAAAGGAGAAAGAAAGCCTAACGACTTGAGATCACTTTGACCTGCCATGTTTGAAATCATTTTTTTTGAAATCATATAATTCAAATGCACATCAAACATTTCAGTAGGTTTTTTATTGCTCTCACATACAATGACGCCTAACTTTTCAACTTCAGAAAGATATGCAGACAATGTGAGAATATTTCCATCATCTAACGGGCTTAAGAGCTTAACTAGGTATTCTTGATCAATTTTCATATTAGAATCGACTCATGTATGAACTACCACTAATAGCCACTCGATCTTTTGATTGAGCCTCTGCAGTGCCAAAATTATTTTTGCAGGTTGCACAATTCCACCAACCATCTCTATAGTTTTGCAATCGAATGTTCTTCTTGTCGCTATCATGACACTGCTGGCAAAATGGTCCATCTTTCTTTCCACCGTCTATCATCCAGTAAAAAGGAGCTTCGTAAGTTAATTTAGCTTTTTCTTCTAGATCTTCTTCAAGTTTTTTAACTTTCACCTTTAGGTCCAAGTTCTCTTCTTGAAGCTCAAGCGTCGCTTCCCGAAGCTCCATAATTCTCTCTAGTGCCTCTACTGTGGCACCTTTATCGAGCAAGTCTGAAATGTCTTTGTATTTAGGTATCACTTCCATTACCTCCCTCTAGCTAATCAGACAATAACTTTACTATGTTTTATCTGTGGTCATTTGTCATTAGTTGAAAACATTTTTATTGACTTCTTTTTCCTACCATCCTATCGTTTACGTGTGTTGGCAAAATCCAACATGAGAGTTTGGAAGCTCTGAATTTAAGAGAACGCACATCACCGCCGCGTTGCGGTTTTTTTGTGCCATAATGCAAGCGTTATGGTGGCTGTGTGTGGTGAGGCCTTGTGCCTGCCAGGTTCTCTTGACTGGTCTTCCAACTCTGCACGCAGTCACCACCCATGTTTGGAAGCATGAGTAGTGGCTTAAACTTCTATCAAGAGATTTAAACCATGAATAACACTATTGTTCGTTCACAGCACCACCACGTCCTTTTGCCGTCTATCGGCTCCCGCTTTGCTCCATCACCCTATAAAATTGGCATTGGCCGCATCGTCGCGGTTTGCGTCGAAAGCGACGAACCACTCTTTGTGCAAACGCCGAATGGCGCCATCTTTTCTATCGGCGGTTTGTCCGATCGACAAAAGCAACAACTCCTTACCCTGTTACCCGATCTCATCCATACCCGTGTCCGCTTTCAGTACAGTCGACAAAATGACCTTGGCCAAGCAGTCGATGCGATATTTCAAACCCTGCTCATCGAGGGCGACACCCGCCACAGAGCCAGCTCAGTCGTGTTTAATACCGGATTTAACAACATGCAAGGAGTACAGCATGGGTAAGCCAGACAAAGATTTAGCACAAGACTTCCACATGGATCGCGTGAACTTGGACATAACCACGTCTGATGAGATAAAGCGCCAAATACACCATATGTCGTTTGGGATCGATGCATTAGATGGACTAGGAATGATGGCGGCTCATGCCATTGAAGACGACATAGGCGTAACAGGTGAACAAATCGCTAGCTTGTTGAAGTGCGTGGAATACAGTTTATTGACGACGCAAAGGAAGATCATTGCGGCCATAGACGAAAACGATGGTAACACCCACTAACTAGCGAACATATCCCGCTGCAGAGCCTGCCTTTCTTCGATCGGCAGGCTTTTTATTAGGGCAATGGCCATTTGTTGTGTGGTGTGTCGAGGTGGGTTTAAATCATGGGAGTGGCTAAGTTTATAAACAAAGCTGGCACCACAGTGTTTGGTGTTGGTGCATTGGCAATATAGGTCTTTTACCGTGGCCGTCAGCTCATTGCTCGACGTAATCAAGGCTTTGCTGTAACAATGTGGGCAAATGACTCGCATGACGTTATCCCCTAAGTTTTGGATATTTTAGCAAAAATAAGGGGATATGACAGGGCAACTCCTCTCCTCCATTAGAAGTAAACAAAAAAGATTACTATCAAGCTTTACAAGGTAAACATATTTGTTTACTATTTGTATTGTTATTTTGACAAGGAGACAAGGTGAAGCAAAGTGAATTCAGACGGCAATTAGAAAAGATGGGAGTAGAGGTTAAGAAAGGCACAAACCACCTAAAGCTCTACTACGAAGATAAACGATCAGTAATGCCAAGACACCCAAGTAAAGAAATACCAGAAGGCACAAGACAGGCAATACTGAAACAGCTAGGAATAAAGTAACCCGCAAGGGTTATTTTATTCGATGTAATTGAGTTAATACCAATTCTAAGCCGCAAAGGTGGCTTAGAAAAATAGCATATGAAACGCGCATGGGCGTTTATATAAATATAGGATTTATTGCTATGAAATACCCAGTCACAATTGAAAGAGACGGAAATGGCTACAGCGTTAGTTTTCCTGATATTCCAGAAGCGTTAACCTGTGGCGACACTTACGAAGAAGCTTTAGCCGAAGCAGAAGACGCCTTGGTTACCGCTTTTGAGTTCTATTTTGAAGACGAACGCTCGGTACCGCTACCGTCTAAAGTAACCAGTGAATCCGTGAGCGTGCCTTTAAGCGTTTGGAGCAAAGTGCTTCTACTGAACGCGATGCTTGAAGAGCATGTTTCTCAATCGGAACTGGCCAAACGTATCGGTAAAAAGAAGCAGGAAATGCAACGTATTATCAACCTTGGCCATAATACGAAAATCGATACGTTGGTAAGCGCTTTAGAAGCATTAGGTAAGAAAATAAACTTCTCTGTCGTCTGAGTTTGTTTTTTCGCACCTTGTTAAATTAGCCCCTCACATGAGGGGTTTTTTTATATCTTTTCGCTCACTTTGTTCATCCATAATATTCATCGGCAAAACTAATCCCCTTAAGTAAAACCAACTTATTTACAGTCGTTTTAGACGAGTAGAAGAGTAAAAATGAATTTAGCATTAGCTTTACCTTATGAAGACAAGGTATCAAACCAAACAATATGGAGAAACAATATGGCTGGTGACTTATTAATTGAAAACTTATCTCTTGATGATAAAAATACTTTTGAGGCAGCTGGTGCAACTATTCAGAAGGCGATATACCATAGTGATAAAGCATGGCGACAGTATGAGAACGTCCTGATTGAAAGATTGAATAATCCTGGCCCATCTGCTCGCGGCGATTTACCCGCGCACGCTTATATACGATTTGATGCTAATAATGCTGGAATGGTAGATGCATACTGTAACAGCAGGATAAATAAAGCAAAACTCAACAATGCACTAGTAAAACTCTCTAGACCTCTAGGAATCGTTAGTGCCAACCCAAACCTTGCAAATTGGCCAGGTAATGGGGATTGGGATAGCGCAGCCAACATACTATTAACTGCACTGGCCAACGGCTCTGTAGTAATAGAATATTATAAACAAGATAACTCACCAGTCATAAATGTCTTTGGCTATGATAATGATTGGGGAAAATACCCTGAGTAATCATTGACAACTGCCATTAAAGCACCTCTTTTGAGGGGCTTTTTTATACCTCATTACATGGCACTTTCACCGTGCCATTTGGGCTCTCCAAAGCTCACTGCGCCAGCACCTATGTGCTGGTTTATCTCTAAAAACGGTTGCTGTAGGGCGCTGACTTCCAGTTCGTGGTAAACCCGCATGATCTTCTCTATGTCTCCAAAGCCGCCGTTGGTTTCTGGCATGATGCCCGATAGGCCCGGCTGCATGCGGTGCATGGAGAGGATTTCATCTCGGGTGATGTTCTTTATCCGCTCGAATTCGTCTTTGGTACCTATGTCGCCCACTGGGATGATTTGCACCGGCTCTTTGGCTTGGGATTTACCAATATTTAAGAACAACAATCGGAAGTTACCAGGGCCTTTTGAGGACTGTACTTTTTTCTGTATGGCTTTGGCGGTTTCTTCGTCTAAGTCGGCATCGTTGGTCACTAAATGGAAAGAATGTGAAATAAGTATAAGACAAAAACGGAACGTTTCAGAGCGACTGGATAACCCTTTGTGCCCATTTAGGCACAAATTAGGCAAAAAAAAACCCGCTATAATAAGCGGGTTTCTTTAATCATGGTGCCCAGAGACGGAATCGAACCGCCGACACGAGGATTTTCAATCCTCTGCTCTACCGACTGAGCTATCTGGGCAAGTGGGGCGTATTATAGAGAAACCTTTTTTATGGTCAATACTTTTTTTTGAAAAAAACATAAAAACTTAGTTTTCGCCGATTGTCTGGTATTATCTCTGAATATCAAGGAGATAAATTCATGCTACACATTGTACTTTACCAACCTGAAATTCCACCTAATACCGGCAATGTTATCCGCCTTTGTGCCAACACGGGCTACCACCTTCATCTGATCGAACCTTTGGGTTTTGAGTTAGAAGATAAAAAGCTACGTCGTGCAGGCTTGGACTACCATGAGTTCACACGCTTAAAACGCTACCCTGACTTTCAAGCGTTTCTTGATCAAAACGAGACGGGCACTGTGTATGCGCTGACCACAAAAGGCAGTCATACGCACAGTGAAGCGGAATTTGTGGAAAATGATGTTTTGGTGTTTGGCCCGGAAACACGAGGTCTGCCTGCTGACTTTATTGAAGCTTTACCACCAGCACAACGCTTACGTCTGCCCATGCAAGCTAATTCACGTAGTTTAAATCTTTCCAACACCGTAGCCGTGATGGTTTACGAATCTTGGCGACAACTCGACTACGCTATGCCCAGTGAAATGAACGATTAGGAGCCCAATGAATTCTCTTAGCCTCCTGTTAAAACGGAAAAACAGCCGTCGCCAATTTCGTAAGGAAGTGCACCTTCACGAAACCACGGACTTAAAAAAGCGCCTGCTGCTGTTAGCGGGCGTCATTGCACTTCATAGTCTCGCCATGGTGTTGTTTGAAGATTTGGACTGGTGGCAAGCATTTTGGCTCACCATGACGTCAGCCAGCACAACCGGTTATGGGGATTTATCCGCCGTTAGCTTCTGGGGGCAGTTTTGCACCATCGTATTAATTTATGGAATGGGCATTACCCTGCTAGCACAAATTGCCAGTGACTATGTTGAACTCAGATTAATGCGTAAAGAAATGCGCATCAAAGGCCGAATGAGGTGGGACCATATGCAAGATCATATTCTTATCATCAACACACCCAAATATGACGCAGAACGCTATCTGGGTCTCTTGGTGAATCAAATTAATCAAACACCTGAATTAGCCGATACGCCCATTCAAATTCTCACCACAGCCTTTCCGGATGGTTTACCAAACGACCTTAGATTACAAGGCGTGGTTCATCATACTGGCGATGCGTTGGAAGATGGCATGTTACTCTCCGCTGGCATACAAAATGCCAAATACGTGATTGTGCTATCACCCGATAGCCGCAACAATCATTGCGATAGCTTAATTTTTGATGCCTTACATAGGATTAAGCAGATAGGTTCGTCTGCCTTTCTACTGGTCGAAGCCATTAATGACAGTAATCGTCCTCGTTTCAAGACGGCTGGTGCGAATGCGGTGATTCGTCCGATTCGAGCCTACCCAGAAATGCTAGTACGATCTTTGATCGCACCAGGCACTGAGCAAGTATTGGAAGATTTATTTCGACATCAAGGGGATCATACCATTCGCCTAGATATCAGTTTGTCGGATGTGAGCTGGGCCCATGTGGTCTCAACGCTCATTCTAAAAGACATTGGCACGGCGTTAGGTTATGTGAAGCAAGGTGGCGACATTGTCACTCACCCTCAGTCCAAAGAATTAATTGACGCTAAAGGTCTGATCATTCTTGTCAATGACAATCAAACGTTACCAGAGGTTGAGCAGATTCGACGTTTGTTTGCTTAAATCACTCACATCAAGCTGAG
The DNA here is from genome assembly GCF_043643765.1 of Marinomonas posidonica. Taxonomy (GTDB): domain Bacteria; phylum Pseudomonadota; class Gammaproteobacteria; order Pseudomonadales; family Marinomonadaceae; genus Marinomonas; species Marinomonas posidonica_A. Next base: position 39,560 of record NZ_JBHZSP010000011.1, read on the forward strand.
CGACGGCTGACGACTAACTTTGCAGCTTGATGCCCACTACGGTAATGTCTGCGCCATCCATTTGTCGAATGGTTAGGCGCAGCTTACCGAATCTCACTCGGTCACCCACCACAACTTGTCGCCCTAGCTGACGCTTTAATAAGTCCGCTGCGGTTTCTTGATCGTTTATGTCTTGACTGTCGACACCATAGGTTTGCGCCAATACTAATAAAGACGCATCACCATGAACCGAAAACTCTCCGAAAAAGTTTTGCATGAGGAATGACGCGGTGCCTTTTTGAGCAAAAGCAAAGGCGACATCATTCACATCATTTGGATGCAGCAACATCCAGACGCGATCGCCGGTCATTAATTCCGTTTCCGCCGTCACCACCATTGGATGTTGATTACGTACTAAAGCCACTAACTGAGGTGTGTCGACGCTCACACTTGGCACATTATGAATGATGGCCGCAGGGATACGAATGCCGTCCGCTTGCACTAGAAACTCATACAGTTCTAATGACGGATGAAACGCATCACTTTCGGTCAACGAAAAACGCGTGGTTGGTTGTGGAACAGGTGGCACCACGACTTTCAGCCATCGCGCCATCAACGGTACAGTAGAGCCCTGTAATAGCAGAGAAATCAACACCACAGTAAAGGTAATCTCGAACAATAAATTAGAGTTACTTAGCCCTGCAATGACCGGATACAATGCCAATACGATTGGCACCGCACCACGTAACCCTACCCAACTAATATAGAAACGTTCAGGCCAACGAAAATCAAATGGCAGTAGACATATTAGGATCGCCACAGGGCGAGCAATAAAAATGAGGAAAAGTGCAATCAATACCGCTTGCCAGCCATAAGCCAATAAATCCGACGGGGTAACCAGTAATCCTAGCAACAAAAACATACCAGCTTGAGCTAGCCAAGCCAGACCATCCATAGCCTGAGAAATGGAATCATGCTGTTTGATCTTACCATTCCCCAGTATCACACCCACTAAATAAACCGCTAAAAAGCCACTGCCGCCCAGCATATTGACGCCCGAAAAAATGGCCAGACCGCAGGAGACAATCAGCAGGGCATATAAACCTTCCACTAAGGGAATTCGCTGCAGCAACAGTAATGCGCAGCGACCACCTAACCAGCCCAAAAAGCCACCAATCGCAAACTGTAATCCGATCTGGCTAAGAAAACCCCACAAACTAACTTGTTCTGAAGACTGCAGTAAACCGGTTAGCATCACCACCAGCAGAATCGCCATCGGGTCGTTCGCACCCGATTCTATTTCTAATGTTCCACCAACACGCTCATTCAACCTGACGCCACTATTGCGTAACAAATTAAACACCGCGGCCGCATCGGTCGAACCGACAATGGCCCCCAGTAAAAGCCCATAAATTAAATCAACATTCAACAACCAAGCCGCAAAGGAACCCACCGCCGCCGTGGTCATCACCACACCTAGGGTCGCTAAAGACAAAGAAGGCCATAAAGCCACTCGGAAAGTACTGATCTTGGTACGCATACCACCATCAAGAAGAATGACAGCCAAGGCAAGATTACCAACAAAAAAGGCAAGATTTGGGTTGTCAAAGTCCAGTCGGCCTACCCCTTCTTCACCTGCTAGCATTCCCATTCCAAGGAACACAAGAAGCAAAGGCAGACCAACGCGAACAGTAACAGAGCTGGCGAGGATGCTGACTAGCAGCAGCGCCCCCGCAAGGAAGATAAATCCATTTGTATCGATGTTAATTTCAACCTAAGACGTTAAAGTTGACCTGTTAATGTCAGGTATTTTTCCATTAACTGCTCTTCCGTTTCCTTATAGTTCGGATCTAATGGAATACAGTCAACAGGACAGACTTGTTGACACTGCGGTTCATCAAAGTGACCAACACACTCAGTGCATTTTGACGGTTCAATGACGTATATTTCTTCCCCTTGAAAAATGGCCTCATTCGGACATTCAGGTTCGCATACATCACAGTTTATACAATCATCGGTAATAATAAGAGACATTCGTTCTCTCCAAAATCGCCATAGATTCTACAGCGTAATCAAACAAATCAGTTTTACAACGTTTGATAGTGTTCCTGAAGTACTCGTTTCACTTCAGGGTTTACAAACTGTCCGAAATCCCCATTTAGTGAAGCAATTTCTCGAACTAACGTAGAAGAAATATAAGAGTGCTTCTCTGAAGGCGTCAAGAAAATGCTTTCCACATCTGGCGCAATAACACGGTTCATGTTCGCCAATTGGAATTCATATTCAAAATCCGACACCGCACGCAAGCCACGAATAACGACTTGGCCATTTACTGAGCGAGTAAACTCAGTTAATAGATTATCGAAACCGAGTACTTCCACATTGGGTAAATGCCCAAGCACCTTTTTGGCCAATGAAATACGCAATTCATGGGACAAGGCCGGACGTTTCTTAGGGCTCGCCGCCACCGCAACTATTACTTTAGAGAATAGTTTTGAAGCGCGATCAACCAAATCCGTATGGCCGTTTGTAATAGGATCAAATGTCCCCGGATAAACCGCAATCGTACTCATAGCTTTCATCCAAAAAATTAACAAGGGAGCAGGAGCGAAGGCGGTTTTATCATATGTCGCCTATCTTCACTCCCATTTAGGGGTCGCATCATATAGGAATATGCCGATCTTCTCAATTCGGCACCTTCCTCCGCCTATTTATCCGCGTGATGCCCCACATCACTTACTTCTATCCGAAACCGTAAAACGCCAATGCTTGCTTCGAAAACGAAATCGCTAAGAAGATAAAGATAGGTGATAAGTCCAATCCTCCCAACGGCGGAATAACGCGCTGACAAGCACTATACAAAGGTGCAGTGATCTGAGCAACCAACATTGCCCCTGGGTGATTGGCACCTGGTGCCACCCAACTTAGGATCACCGAAATCAACATCGCCCAGAAATATAAGTCTAACAGGTGATACAACACCCCGACGACTGTGGCAATGAAGTATTGTATTGGCTGAGCGTTCACCCCGTGCATAAAATTAATTAACAACAGAGTAAGCAGCTGCACAATTAACGCCAACACCAAAGACGCTGTGTCGAGACGACCTATCGACGGTATAATCTTACGCAATGGAATGATAAATGGACTGGTCGCTTTTACCACGCCCTGACTAATCGGGTTATAAAAGTCAGCTCGAGTAAGCTGCAGCACCAGGCGCAGCAGTACAATGAATAAATACAAGTTACCAATGACTTGTATTAGCATCACAAATGGGTTTGATTGCATTGCCATTTTCCTTAGTTAAATGTTGTCTAGGCAGAAAAGTCTTTCGCCATAACCTTTGAACGATCCATACAAGCTGTCATCGCATCGGCCACTACTTGATCAATATTAGACGCTTCAAACGACAATAACGCTTGTTCTGTAGTGCCATTTGGCGAGGTAATATTTTGCCTCAACTGAGCGATGGGTTCATCAATTTCTACCACCATACGCGCCGCCCCTAACATAGCATGACTGGCTAGCTTGCGACTGCTCTCTTCGTCTAAACCTTGCTGTTTAGCCGCTTTCATCATAGCTTCCACAAAACGATAGAAGTAAGCTGGAGCACTACCCGATAACGCCGTCACCGTATGCATCTGAGTTTCATCGTCCACCCAGACTGAGTCACCAATACTGGCGAACAATTCTGTCACCCAATCTTTTTGAACTTGAGTAGTTTTGCCATTGGCGATTAAACCTGTCATACCTGCACCAATTTGCGAAGGCGTGTTCGGCATGCTTCGAACCACGGCAACTGGACTATTCAGCCAATGAGACAAGGCAGCTATTTCAACCCCTGCGGCCACGGAGATGTACAACTGATCTTGACGAACCTGTGGGGCAAACGCCTCAATCACAGATTGCATCTGAGCAGGCTTTACACATAGCACCACCACATCTGCTTGCTGAACAGCTTGTTGGTTATCGGCTAACATGGTGATGCCATATTCGTCAGCATAGTGGTCTCGTTTATCCGCTGTTCGCGACGTTCCTATAATGCGGTTGGCTGGATAACCACTCGCTAATAATCCACTAAAAATGGATCTTGCCATATTTCCAACGCCGATAAAGGCAATACTTGGTGTCATTTTGTATCCTAAAATTGTCTATTTAATCGTTGTAAACGTTCATCAAAAATCGACTCACCGGTCTTATTGAGCATAATCCCGCGCGCCAAAAATCGCCGTACCTACGCGAACCATGGTGCTTCCAGACGAAATCGCGGCGGGCAAATCCCCCGACATACCAATGGATAATGTGTCTATCATGCTATCGGATTCGGATAATTCAAGAAACGCTTGTTGTAAAGGTTGATAAACCTGACATTGAGTGGCAAAACTTTGTTGGGGGGCCGGAATCGCCATCAAGCCTCGTAACTGAAGATTCGGCAAACTTTGAACCAATGCGACCATCGCTGGCAACTGCTCTAATAAAATCCCCGATTTACTTTCTTCACCACTGATGTTGACCTGAATACAGACCTGCAATGTTGGCATATTGTCAGGTCTTTGCTCGCTTAAGCGACGCGCAATTTTTTCGCGATCAATGGAATGCACCCAATCCATGGATTCTGCGATTTGACGAGTCTTATTTGATTGAATTGGCCCAATAAAATGCCACTCTATGTCCGTGAGTTCAGATAACGCATGATATTTATCAAACGCTTCTTGAACATAGTTTTCGCCGAACGCCCTTTGCCCAGATTGATAGGCGGCTTGAATATCAGCGAGAGGTTTGGTTTTACTTACAGCCAATATCCGCACACTGGCTTGATCGCGGCCTGCGTCTATTGCCAATTGCTCAACTTGCTGCCTCACCTGAAAAAGATTTTCGGTGACCTGATCGGCATGAGAGAGGTTTGTGTCGATTGTCATGCTGGTGCCTCTTACTATCTGAATCAAGTGAGTGAATAAAACACTTTATTCACTCACCGAGTAGAAACACATGATAACACTAATGAAAAATCACTTATAAAGAATAAAATTCGCTGCTGGTATCGTACAAAGCACCATGAAATTCAATCTGATAGCCTGACATATTTTTCAAGGAATTAGCAGCAAAGTGCGCCGCCTGATATAAAGTTTCTAAACTTGAATGCTCAGGATAAAAAGCAATACCAATAGAAACACCTGATTCAATCAGACTGTTACTGGCATACTTTTCCTGCTGCATGGATTCTAAAAGTTTGCTCGCAACCACTTCCGCATCGGCTAAATTCTGAATGCGAATTCCCATCACCAACTCACGTTCATCATAGTGTGCAATCAAATCATTCTCACGCACCGCTTCACGGATCAATTCCGCCAACACTCTTAGTTCTTCGTCATCGACTTTCTTCTTGGAAAGCAATTGAATGGAAAACATAGCCGCCCGCTGAAAATGGCGACGAGAGTCTTTCAGCACAATGCCAAAACTGTTTTCAAAACTAAAACGACGCAACAAGCCCGTAACAGGGTCTCTATGGTTGTCTTCCAACAACTGATAATTCGCTTTTTCACGAATAAAGACCGCATCCAACCAAGAGCAATAAGCCTCCAATGCCGTTTCCATCAGATCACTTTCTAGCTGCTGATGGTGCTTTTGGAAAGCAAGCATGATGTATATCGCCCCCTGCTCATCAGAGTTACTGACCATAGAGACATCAGAGAAATCATGGGTATTTAGGAAAGCTTGCCAAGACTGCCAGTTCGCCGCATTGTGAATGTCTGAATCATGACGTTTTTGACAGGAAGGGGCCGCCGCAAATGAAATCAACGCCTGAGGAATATCCACTAACATGCCTTTTGAGTTCAAAAGACTCTCGCTCACCAAATCGGAATACTGAAGTCGCCACTGCAAACAGTCTTTGTCACACACCAAAAACAAACAATAAGACTGCGACAACTGCGACTTTATTTTTTCACGAAATCGGTTAAGCAAGGAGCTTAAAGGTGCTCCTTTCGAGATGATTTGCATCATCTGGGACATATCACTGTACAAATTCTTAATAAAGTCGCGCTCTTTTTCCAAAAAAGACACACGAGAGCGCAACGCTTGCTGCTCATCCAACAGTGATTTTGAAGATTCAATAGACATAAAACATTACAACCAGTAGCAAATCCTTGTTTAGCTAGATTAACCACCTAAGACAAAAAGTAAAGAATTTGTATAGATAAGTTGGGTAAAAACCCAACTTATCCTGAAAATTCATTACGAAAGCTGATAAATTCGCTGCCCAGATATGTAAGTCGCCATCACTTGTCCGATAAACTCGTCTTCGAAATAAGGTGAATTATGACCTTTTGTTTTGCGGTTTTCGTATGCCCAGTGCCATCTCGAAGTACTGTCAAACAATATAAAGTCGGCAAAACTACCAACGGCCAAGGAGCCTGCTTCCAAACCAAAGCAAGCCGCAGGACCTGACGTTAAACAGGTAAGTAGTGTTGAGAAATCCAAATCGCCTTCGTCTAATAATGTCATGGCCAACGGCAATAGAATCTCGACGTTTGCCATACCCGGTTCAGTGGCAGCAAAAGGCGCTATTTTCGCCATTTTTTCATGTGGCTGGTGATCAGAGCATATAGCCGAAATTACGCCTTGTTTGATGCCTTCGATTAGGGTTAGACGATCCCCCTCACCACGCAATGGCGGTAATACATGGAAACGCCCATCAAATTGATTTAACACATCGTCACTCAGCAGCACGTTATGCAAAGCCACATCAGCCGTGACATCCAGCCCAGCGGCTTTCGCATCCGCCAACATTTCGACAGATTTTGCGCAAGACAGACGAGCAAAATGCGCTCGTACACCCGTTTTCTCTACGAGTAATAAATCTCGCATAAGGGCAACGGTTTCCGCCGTATCTGGAATACCCGCTAATCCATGCATAGTGGAATACAAACCTTCATGGGCGCAACCGCCATCTGACAGGCTTTTATCTTCTGGGTGAAATACCACTAAAAGATCGTGCGTCGCCGCGTATTCCAATGCTCGTGACAAGACTTTGGCACTTTTCATTTCGTGACGACCATTCGATACCGCCACACAGCCAGCTTCCGTTAACGCCACCATGTTACTAAGTTGTTCCCCTTCCAAACCTTGGGTTAAGGCTCCGATAGGAAACACATTGGCCATGCCTGCTTCATCTGCTTTATCTTGAATCAATGCCGCTACCGCTGGCGTATCAACAATCGGCTTAGTATCAGGAGGACACACTAAGGTTGTCACACCACCCGAAACAGCCGCACGTCCTTCGCTTGCGATGCTGCCTTTTTGCGTTTGACCTGGTTCACGCAATGACACTGCCAAATCCACTAAACCTGGTAGCACCCATTTGCCTGTGGCATCCACCACTTCTGCGTCTTCAAAACCAGCTGGCGCTTCACCAATCGCCACGATTTTTTGATCTTCAACAAACAGATCTACAACGGCATCAAGGTTTTGACTCGGGTCGATCAAACGACCATTTTGAACTCGTAATTTCATACTACTTCTCACCCTCGCTGCCTTGATCCGTTTCAGCTTTCTGTAATTGCCCACTCATTGCCATAGACATCACCGCCATGCGTACGGCAATACCATTCGTCACCTGGTTCAAAATCACAGAATGATCACCATCGGCCACCTCTGAAGAAATTTCGACACCGCGGTTAATTGGCCCTGGGTGCATTACAATGGCATCAGGTTTCGCCCAAGATAAGGACTCTTCCGTCAAACCGTATAAACGGTAAAACTCACTTTCACTTGGCAATAACGCACCTTTCATCCGTTCTTTTTGCAGCCTCAGCATGACCACAACGTCAACGTCTTTCAAACCTGCCTCTAAGTCATGACAGATTTTCGCCCCCATTTCAAAAAAGAAACTGGGTACTAATGTTTTAGGGCCGACCAAGCGTACTTCGTCTACCCCTAATGTGGTCAGAGCCTGCAACTGAGAGCGAGCCACTCGGGAATGTAAGATGTCGCCAACGATCGCGACTTTGAGGCCTTCAAACTGTCCCTTATGACGACGTATGGTTAACATGTCGAGCATGGCTTGAGTTGGATGAGCATGACGACCGTCACCAGCATTGATAATGGCGACATTGGGCGTGCAATGTTCGGCAATAAAATGTGCCGCGCCACTGTCCGAGTGACGAACCACAAACATGTCGCTCTGCATGGCTTGCAAGTTTTGCAACGTATCCAGCAAAGACTCCCCTTTTGAGGTGGCAGACGTTTCAATATTGAGGTTAATCACATCAGCCGATAGGCGTTTTGCAGCCAACTCGAAAGTAGTCCGGGTACGTGTGGAGTTTTCAAAAAACAGATTGACCACGGTTCTCCCTCGCAAAAGAGGGACTTTCTTAACCGATTGCTCTCCCATGGTTAGGAAAGAATCGGCCCGATCCAAGATCTCTGTCAGAATCGTTTTATCCAGACCGTCCAAAGTTAAAAAATGTTTTAACTGGCCGTCATCGTTTAGTTGTAATGCCCGTGGTTCGGATCGCATCATGGTTTGCTTTCCTCAAGCTACAAAGGCGCAGATCGCCTTTCTCTTTGAAACAAAATAGGTCGATAAGAAAATGCCCGGTACAGCTAACTGTGACCGGGCATTAAGAACATCAAGTAACAAGCCCACCTATTTTTCGATGGAACTCAGTGCGACTCATTACTTTTTCATAAAACTTATCCATAGGCGTAATTGTCGTACTTGTTCAACAAAAAATAAAGGCTTGAAAACAGATTAATCCGTCTCAATCACAGAAACCGCAAGCGGTTTAGGCCCAGTTAACTTAACCCTTTGATCAGGATTAAGCGTCAAACGCTCTCCAACGATATCGGCCGCGATTGGCAACTCGTGCTGACCAAGATCGTATAAAATCGCTAAGGTGATGCTGGCAGGGCGACCGAAATCAAAAATTTCGTTCATCGCTGCACGAATGGTTCGGCCAGACATCAACACATCATCCACCAAAATAACGTGACGATCTTCAATCGCAGGCAATAATGTCTGGTTCACCTTAGGGTTTAATCCAGCTTTGGTAAAATCGTCTCGATAAAACGTAATGTCCAGCGTCGCTAATGGATCCTTAGTTGGCGCAGCAGACATCAGTTGCTCCGCTACCCACACCCCACCAGTGTGAATTCCAACCACAATCGCATCTTCAATTTGCTTAGCCTGACAGTAATCTACTAACTGCTGCTTCATTGAGGCCAAAGAAGGCTCTAAATCTAATGTCATGTTGTTATTAACCTGTTTTGAAACTCTAATCTGTCATCACACACCGTTTACTGACAAGGCGGATCTTAATACTGCTCAGCAAACCATGTTTCCAAAATCATCTGTGCCGCCAACCCATCGACTGAATTGTCTTTAAAGTTCCGATTGCCACCACGTGCAATTACTTGTCCTTTTGCTTCATAAGAGGACAACCGCTCATCCATCATATGGTATGGCAGGTTAAATCGTCCATGTAATCGTTTGGCGAATTTTCGTGCTCGCAGACACATTTCATTTTCCTGCCCATCCATGTCAAGCGGTAGCCCAACCACGATGGCATTAGGTTGCCATTCTGCAAACACTTTTTCAATTTCATCCCAATTAGGAATACCGTCACGGGCCTTAATCGGCTCTAAAGGTTGAGCCGTTCCCGTTATACTTTGCCCAATTGCCAAGCCGATTCGAGTCGTGCCAAAATCAAAACCCAATACGGATTGCGTCGTATTGGGTTTTGTTGTGTTGTTGTCAGGTGACGCACTTGCTGTCATTAACCATGTCCTATGTCCGGTGAAAGTCTCGCCATATCAATGCCCAAGACTTGAGTCGCTGCTGTAAACTGCAGCTCACTTGGTGTGTGGAATAATACGTCTAAATCCGCCTCACATACCAGCCAATCATTGTTAGCAATTTCCATTTCCAACTGCCCATCGTCCCACCCGGCACAACCCAGAGTGACACGAAATGCACTGGGGCCCTGACCTTTTGCGATGTCCTCTAAAGCCTGCAAAGACGCAGACAAAGAGACTTCAGACGTCACCGGAAGTGTATTACTCCATTGTTTATCCGCAGTATGCAGAATAAAACCACGCTCAGCCTCAACTGGGCCGCCAGTATAAATGGTTTCAGTGAGCAAGCCTGGTTGCTCTATTGGCATGCTTAAATGATCTGCCAATTCACTGAAATCAATATTAGATGGGCGATTAATAATTATCCCCATCGCACCTGCAGGGGTATGTTCACAAAGATAGATCACAGTATGTTCGAAATGCGGGTCATCGAGGTGTGGCATTGAAATTAAAAAATGGTTTTTAAAAGAATCAAATACAGTCATAACAAGAGCCCTCTTTATCAAATAAAAAACGCAATTACTGGATTAAAAACACGGTGCCAGCCTGGCAGAAGATATACATGTAGAAGAGCAAAGAAGGCGACCAAATCAACAAAGCCGCCAATGTCAGTATAGGACAAACTGAGAATTTACCTAGCCAATCCTCACAATTTATTACGGAATCACTTCAAAACTGTCCATTCAGTTAGTAAACTAGAGATTCACTAAATCATCAATGATTAAATCCGCTTTTACGGAATAGGTTCACAAAAATGCCACTCAACTTACTCAATGCAAGACACCTAACAACGACTTCTGTCGTGGCGGCTGTCTGTCCAAAAGCACTGAGTCTGTCTCATTGGGCACAGCATTTTCAGGCAGAAACCGTGGATTTACGCTACTTTTTCCATAGTGGTTGGTCTTCCTAGACTAATATTGGCTCGTTTTATTTATCCATCTACGCCTTATCAAAAGGGCGTATATCAAATCGACCAACACACACTTTTATGCGTAAAAAGGGCACTATGATGACATTACAAGCCATTGACTATACAAGCAAAACGGCTCAAGAAGACTTTGTTAAATCCCTTCACGAAACAGGGTTTGGCGTCTTAAAAAACCACCCTATTCAGCAATCGTTAGTCAGTGCCATCTATCAAGAATGGCAGCACTTTTTCGACGGTGAAGACAAACAGAATTACCTTTACCATAAAGGCACTCAAGACGGTTTTTTCCCAGCTGATATCTCTGAGACAGCCAAAGGTCATACAAAAAAAGACATTAAAGAGTACTTCCATTACTACCCTTGGGGGCAATGCCCTGTTGAGCAAAAAGCCTTACTGGCACAATATTATTCGGAAGCGAATGAGCTAGCAGCGGAACTACTGGGTTGGGTAGAAGCTCATACACCAACGGATGTTGCACAACACTACTCTCAGTCCCTATCCAGTATGGTCGAAGACAGTGATCAAACGTTATTGCGTGTATTGCATTATCCACCACTAAAGGGTGATGAGGAGCTAGGAGCGATTCGCGCTGGCGCACACGAGGACATCAACTTATTGACTATCCTACCGTCCGCCAATGAACCTGGCTTACAAGTCAAAGCCAAAGATGGCTCTTGGATGGACGTGCCTTGTGATTTTGGCACCTTGATCATCAACATTGGCGACATGCTACAAGAAGCCTCGGGCGGTTACTTCCCTTCGACGTCGCACCGAGTCGTGAACCCTGAGGGCGCAGACAAAACCAAGTCACGTATTTCTCTACCGCTGTTTTTGCACCCAAAACCAGAAGTGGTCTTGTCAGACCGTTATACCGCCAAAAGCTATTTGCATGAGCGTTTGGTCGAATTAGGCGTCATTTAAGTCTCTATGGCCTGTCTTAATACAGCAGGCCATTTTTCTTTTTAAGCTTCAAAAAAAGATGCAAAATTTGCGCATCTTGCAGGTTATTTCAGCTAAATACCTTTAATTTGTTTGCAATGCCCATAACAAGTTCCTAATCATTCTTTATTAGGTATCACATTATGAGCACATCTCTTACTATTCAATTTGTTTCAGACATCATGTGCCCTTGGTGCGTCGTCGGTTTGGGGAATTTAAACAAAGCCCTTGATCAATTAGATGACTCTGTCACTGTCGATTTAACGTTTCAGCCTTTTGAGTTAAACCCCAACATGCCAGCGGAAGGGCAAGGTTTTCGTGAACACATCATCGAAAAGTATGGCATAAGCGAACAAGAGTCCGATCAAAACCGCGCCATGATTCAATCCCGTGGTAAGGAGGTCGACTTTGACTTCAACTTTACCGATGACAGCCGTATGCGAAACTCCTTTGATGCGCATCGACTTCTGCATTGGGCGGCCACTCAAGATAAGCAGGCTGAATTAAAGGCATCCTTGTTCAAAGCTCACTTTACTCATAACCAAGACGTCAGTGACTATTCGGTGCTAGCCAACCTAGCCGCCAGTGTGGATTTAGATTTAGCCGAAGCAAAAGCCATATTAGAAGGTCAGCATTATGCTGATGAGGTTCGAGAACAAGAAGCATTTTGGCAACAAAATGGCATCAGTTCCGTTCCGACCGTCATCATCAATAATAAATATGCGATTTCAGGCGGACAGCCAGCGGAAGTCTTTAAAAGCGCGCTGGAAGAGATCATGGCCAAAGAAGCCGAATAACGTCTTCAGTCATTTTTCAAGCGTCACAATAAACATAAGGTTGGTTTGATGATGTCAGAGAATCAACCTTTCGACTTTAACCTGATTTTTTGACGAATGCGGCTCAAAGCTACTGGTGTAATGCCTAAATAAGAAGCAATTTGTTGCTGTGGAATGCTATCTTTCAAATCGGGGTAATCCACACAAAAGTCCAAATAACGACGTTCTGCAGAATGCTCAACAAACGCACTTTCCCGTGCGTCTTTAGTCAGAAAAATTTGCTCCATGAAACGACTGTAATAGGTCAAAAAACCTAAGTCCTGATGCATCTGAGCATAAAAATCTTGCCAATCGTAAGAGCTAATCACGCAATCCTGTAAAGCCTGAATGCCAAACAAGGTAGCAGAATTTTCCACCATGGCACGAGTGGAGCCTATGATTTTTGGTGCTCGAACGAAGGTCTTTGTGAACTCTTTGCCCTCTGAGGAAATATTCACGTAACGAACCAGCCCCTTATGAAGAAAGAAAAGGCGCTGAGCATACTCTCCTTGGCGAAACAAAAAATCACCTTTCGCTACGGCATGAAAACTCATCGACAAAGACAGTTTTTGCCAATCAATATCGTAACCCTGCTCTGCAAAGTGGTGTTGAAATTCAATTTCTAATTGCGCCTTGTCCATGCTGTTTCCACTATTATTTCAACTAGATGCATTAAATAGAGTTTAATTTTCTACAACAGGTTTGATTCTAGTTTGCTGATCGATCAAATACAAAGCCACCAGCAAGCACACCAATCCTAATGCAAACCCCATATTGAACAACAATAACCACTGCCATGACGACAAGGCTAGATACAGCGCGACCCAAACAGGAATGGTATAGGAAGCCGCTAAAATACGGTTAGCACCCACAGAACGAACCAAGGTTTGTTGCAACATAAAGGTAAAAAGCGTGGTAAACACGGTCAAATACAAACCGTTCAACCAAAACCCAAAACTATCCCAAGCCACGTTGGATAAGTCTCCCCACATCAAGGCGATAGGCAACAACCACAGAGAGCCAAACAGCATGATCAAAAAGGCCCCTTCAAACGCCCCAACGGATTGCCCCCATTTTTGTACTGACACCACATGAAAGGCCAATAAAACAGAGGCTCCAAGAAAGATATAATCCCCCTTATGCCAGACAAAAGGCCCATTACCTTGAGTCGCCAGTAACACTAAAACAGCCCCTAAAGAACCCAGCACAAAGCCAGACACTTTAAGTAACGAAGCTGACTCGCCTAACCAAAATTTAGCAATCAACATCCCGATCAGTGGCACTAAGGTATAGAGTACAGACGTATGCAAAGGCGTAGTAGACTCTAAAGCGGCAAACAAACCGATAAAAAAACCGACTAAGGCACCGCTGATCAAAGCGTATTGCCAAACCTTTTTTCCAGAAAAAAGCGCTCTAAGCTGGGCAAGCTGTTTTCCTTCACTGGTCGATCTTGTTAGCTGTATTTTGATAAACCAAATGCCCGTCATCAGCAACAAGGCCAACACGAAACGAAAGAATGCCGTGGCAATGGGACTGGCATAGGCCACCATATTGCCAGACACCACAAAAGACGACGCCATTAATAAAGCCCATACAAATAATGAGATAAGAGGATTCATAACACACTTCCTTGTTTCGCTTATGATTGTTGAGCAGTATGACGGCTCGATAATTCTGCCAATTTGGGGGCAATAAATCGGTCAAATAAATGCTCCGCAATGACCATTTCCACATGCACATGAAACACTTCAGCCAACAAGGAATGTAAAGCTGGCGCTGAGTCGATCAGATTTTCCTGTTCGATGCCATGTTGACGGGTAAAAAACACATGATTACGTATGCCTGAGGTTTGATTGACGTCTTTAATACTCGCCACCAAATTGTTTACGAACACCGCTTTAGGGTACTTAGACGAGAAAAAATTCCCCATCATGCAGTCTGCATCTGTGTATTCGGCTAGATCGAAACGATACAAGGTATAAAAATTATCCGATCTTTGAATCTGCAAATCATATTCCCCACCTCGTAGCACAATACGATAATTCTCATGACCAATTTGTTGCTCCAAATCTGATTGCAACAACAAAGGTGCAATAGGACAGTCCGCACCAAAGCCGACATCAAGGAGATACCTCTTACCATCAATATTAACCAGCGTAACGCGATGTGTACGAGGCCGATCCACTTCTTGCTCATTTAATACTCGAGCCATCACCAAACGAACGGAATAACCAAGGCTTTTCAATAATTCAAACGCCAACTTATTGTGTTCAAAGCAATACCCCCCCAAGCCATGCAGCACAATTTTTTCATAGACATTGGTTAGATCAAGAGACACCTCTTCACCAAGCAATACCGCCAAACTATTAAAACTGTACTTAGCGATATGCGCTGCCTGCAATTGCTCTACAAATGCCAGTGATAATTCATCAGGCATTGTTAGTTTGAGATCTGTTAAATAAGCGTGTAAATCAGACATTCGTATTTTCCTCTGTGTTTCACTATAGCCAGCAGAGTACACTGAAATACCGTTAGAAGAATTAACCTAGGTTAAGTGGTATAAAAAAGAGTGGTAGTGGACACCAGAATCATAATAATGGCTGGCATTTTAGCAAAAAGACGACGTTTCATACTCTCGAATGCATATTGAAAGGGCTCTAAGTACATGTTTACCAAACCC
Source organism: Marinomonas posidonica (assembly GCF_043643765.1). Lineage (GTDB taxonomy): Bacteria > Pseudomonadota > Gammaproteobacteria > Pseudomonadales > Marinomonadaceae > Marinomonas > Marinomonas posidonica_A. Next base: position 54,756 of record NZ_JBHZSP010000011.1, read on the forward strand.
TTTTCATCAAAACGGGTGTTAGTCCCAAACACCAGTTTTTGCTGCCAATTGGCCTGTTTCCAAGAGCCGAACACTCTGTCCCAAAGCGCTAGTACCACACCAAAATTACAATCATAATCGTCTATCGCAGAAGAGTGATGACGCTGGTGTTGCGCTGGTGAAATCAACCATTTTTCCCAGCGTCCGTAACTCAATACCACATGAGAATGACGCAGATTAGCGCCCAACACATTAAATATAAAAGTAAAGATGGAAACGCCCCATACTGTGTACAAGGACACTTGCCCAGGGAATAAACTCACAAAGAAAGTAACACAGATGGCTTGAACCACAACGGAACGCAAAAAGAAAAGAACCCCTTCTACAGGGTGAGTACGAAACACCGTAATAGGCGTCAGCACTTTTGCACTGTGATGCACTCGATGAAATGCCCACAAAATAGGCCATTTGTGCAGCATACGATGCAGGTAGAATCGACTGAAGTCATCCAGCAAGAAATAACACAAGGTGAACAAGGCGATCACATAAGCAGTCGGCAAACTGAGTTCGGCAGAATATGGAAACCAATTCTGACTCTGATAATACAACCAAGTTGTCAGCAGAACGCTACTGGGCAATCGTGGTGACAGCAATGCCATAACAAAACGATTGATGAAGAAAATAACGTAATCGTGACGGGCAGATCTGTGCCACCACACGCTAGGAGAAAAGAGTTGGATAAGCTGCGATTTCAACTTACCAGGATAACGCCAAGCGTAAAAAACACCAGCGATCATAAAAGCCGATAACAGATACCAGATCGACACTCGCTTCTGCACACTTTGCAAATCCGCAAGCGTTTGTTGCAACACACTGAGCAACCACTCAAAATACGTCATAAACACTCAACACAAAGCCAAAACAAAATATGAGAAGGCACGTGGCCTTCTCATATTATACGCTCTGCTATTAATCGTTTTCAGCACTTACGCCTGTGTTCAGGTTTTCCATTAAGTCTGAAATACCAGCCGTACGATCATTCAGCTTGGCTTTCAAAGCAAACTTCTCAGCCAAATGCACTTGCAGTTTTAGCATATTCAACTTGTACTCATTCATCGAAATGCTCTTTGCTTGAATGAATGCACCGTCAGCGCCGACGGCAACCACTTGTGAATCACCAAACAATACTGGGCTGAAACCAGTCAAACGATTCAACTGAACTTGCGTTTCACCCAATTCACGGCCCGCCGCTTGCAAAGACAAAGTAAAGCCTTTCAATTCACCCCAATGCTTCACATAGTTGCGGTAAGGCTTGGCGATGTCGCCATTGGATTTTTCCGCTTTTTGCAGGGTTTCAATGTCTTTGTAGACACTGCCAGCATATTTGAACGCCGCTTCAGCAATAACTTTCTGCCAGTTATCCGCAATCACCTTAGCATAAGCCTGTAGCTTTTGACGCTCAGCTGTTGACAGTTTTTCACCTTGCGCGTCTTGGATCAATTTACGACCATCGTAAAAAGCCTTCATGATGGTATAGAAGTATTGCGTACCACCTGAAGCATCGACACTCGCAGCGTAATAGGCATGAGCAAATGCCATTTCAGATTTAAGATCAACCACACCATCTTTATTATAATCCGCCTTAGCAAACGCGTCTGGCTTCATTTTTGTAATATCAACGATTTCTTGGGGCGTTAAGTTTAAAGCATGGATAGGCGCACCGAAGTAACCAAAGGCTTCATCCCAAACATGCTCTTTACCTGTGTAGGCCACACCGTCTTTGTAGGCTTTATCATTAGGATGCACATCGGCACCTAACTTTTCATCTAGATAATGGTTTACCGCTTTATTGTAGAAAACCGCGCCCATTGAAAATTTGGAAATCAATTGGATGTAGTCGTAGCCATTAACGGGATCAAACCCGCCTTTGGTTTTCGCCGCTTGCGCAATCATGCTGTTCAGTACTTCAGCCGCCGTCATATTTCCTGGCCAGCCTGTTACGACACCTTTGTAAGCACTGGTTGCCAAGTCTTTACCGGAAGAAAGTTCATCAATTTCGCTTTGCTTGATCGCAAAGCCTGGCTTAGAAACGGGATCAATAATATCGCGACCCGCAGCGGTACCAGAAAAGTATAGGTTTAATTCATCAAGCAAAGCTTGATTGTTGTTACCATTGCCTTGCTTGCTCAATACTTTGATTGAATTGTGCAATGCATGGCGCGCAATTTGTCCGCCATATGACACTGAGCTTGTTTTATCGCCCTGATAGTCCTTTAAAGTAATGCCAAATTCATAGGTTGGTTCTGCTGCCTGTGTGGCCCCCGCCATACTTAACATCAGCAAAGATAAAACCCATTTATTTTTCATATTGAACCTCTAGCCATACTCGCGTTGAGTATTTTGTTATTTTAAAAAATGCAAAAAAATCGCAAGAATGAACAAAGATACTATTGATTCTTATTTTCTCTTAATGAAAAAAATCTATTGGTTTATAAAAATTGTTTATAACTAGATATAATCAAAATGGTATAGAAGTCTAAGGAAAGAACTGAACATTAAGATTAACAACGCCAATCTAGAGTTTGGGAAGGTTGCTCACCAAACAATTGCTTGTAATCTTTGGCGAATTGACTCAGATGCCAAAAGCCCCATTGCGCGGCAATTTGGCCAACATTGATAGTATTCGATGTTCCATCAAAACTGGCTTTAACCAGATCACGTCGCACACCGTTTAAACGAGTAAAACGTAAATACTGAATCGGACTCACCCCAAGAATGCTCTCAAAACTGTACTGTAAAGTACGACGACTTACACTGACTACTTCACAAAGTTGCGTCACCGTTACTGGCGCATCCACATGTTGATCCAAAAAGCTGCGAGCGCAATCCACAACTTTTTTACGATGATAATAGCTTTGCGTCTTCGCAGGTTGTGGCGTTTCCACTTTAAGCACTTCCAATATCGCCATCAGAACGATGTCTTTTTGCAAACGCGACGGGGTTTCATTCTGCTCTACTGATAACAAACGATGCAGCAGAAAACGCACTTCTTCCAAGGTTTTATCTGGCACGCCAAGACGACCGTGCTCGGTCAGTTCTTTCCAGTTCAAATCCAAACCGTGAATATCAGCAAGCTTCAAGAGATTTTTCTGATCGACGACTAGGCCAAATAGATCGTAGTCCTCTGGTGTTGAAAGCTGAAATTCACAGTTACCTGGGCGACACATAATAGTATCCGGCCGAATGGTTAAACCATTAATTCGGCTTGCAGGCTGCTCTTCCAACGGAATCCCCAACCACACGGAATCAGGCCACACAACGCACTTTTGCTGTAATGCTTGGCTGGTGTGTTCACGAAATACCTGCAAACCATCAAAAGGCAGTTCAACAATACTGCCATAAAAACTGCCGCGGCTGGTTTGATCGTACTCTTGCTGCCAATTGGTTAGGTTGCTGGCATGCAAATCAGCATCATGAGCTTCGGAAATCTGCACCTCTCCGACCCAAGTTGGTGCATTTTGATTTACATTCAACATAATTATCTTACCTATCCAACCCTTTGGAAATTATAAATCTATGATTTATAAGGATTTTTAAAATTTGCCATTATTCGATAACGCCTGTTCGGCAATTTTCATAAAGTAGATAGCAGCAAAACCTGTGCCTTTTTACACCTCATCATAGAAAGCACAGTTTACTGTTTCACTTTATGAGTCACCCCATTTAAAGAGCTAATACATGAGCGCAAACCGCACCACACCGCAATTTCGTCATATTCTAGGAGAGCGAACTTTTACCTTCGCAGACCTTGCAGACCTTATGGCCAAAGCAACCCCTGCGCGTTCTGGTGATCGTTTAGCTGGCGTGGCCGCAGAAACCGCAGAACAGCGCGCCGTCGCTCAAATGACCTTGGCCGATGTGCCTCTCTCACTGTTTCTTGAGCAACCACTGATTCCCTACGAAGACGATGAAATTACGCGTTTGATTATAGACGAGCATGACAAAACTGCCTTCGCGCCTATTTCACACCTCACCGTGGGCGGCTTTCGTGATTGGCTGTTAAGTGACTTGGCCAGTCCAGAGAGGCTGCATTCCATTCGCGCGGGCGTGACGCCTGAAATGGCCGCTGCAGTCAGTAAGATCATGCGCAACCAAGATCTCATCTTAGTTGCGAAGAAGTGCCATGTGCGTACGGCATTTCGTAATACCATAGGTTTGCCCGGCCATTTGTCTACACGCCTACAGCCCAACCACCCAACCGACGATTTAACCGGCATCGCTGCCAGCATGTTAGACGGTTTATTGTACGCCAATGGTGACGCTGTGATTGGCATTAACCCAGCAACAGACAATGTTCAACAAGCCACTCGACTGATCAAGATGATGGATGAAGTGATCCAACATTACGAGATTCCAACACAATCCTGCGTGCTGACTCACGTGACTAATACCATTGAATGCATTGAACAAGGGGCGCCAGTGGATCTGGTGTTTCAATCTATTGGCGGTACGCAAGCAACCAATGACAGTTTCGGTTTCAACCTCGCGACCCTCGCCGAAGCTCAAGACGCCGCTTTATCTTTGAAGCGCGGCACAGTTGGCAACAATGTGATGTATTTTGAAACCGGTCAAGGCAGCGCCTTGTCCGCTAATGCTCATCACGGTTTGGATCAACAGACCTGCGAAGTACGCGCCTACGCTGTGGCACGTAAATTTGACCCATTGTTGGTTAACACTGTAGTGGGATTTATCGGTCCAGAATATTTATACGATGGCAAAGAAATCACTCGCGCCGGTCTAGAAGACCATTTTTGTGGAAAATTGCTTGGTCTGCCAATGGGCTGTGATGTTTGTTACACCAACCATGCCGAAGCCGACCAGAATGACATGGACAACTTGCTGACCTTATTGGGCGTCGCTGGCTGCACTTTTATTATGGGCATCCCCGGCTCTGACGACATCATGCTCAACTATCAAACCACTTCTTTCCATGATGCGCTGTACGCCAGACGTGCTCTCGGTCTTAAACCCGCTCCAGAATTTGATGCTTGGTTGGCGAAGATGGAAATTTTCAAAAACAACGAACAATTCACCTTAAATTCGCAGTTGCCTTCGGCCTTTCAACCCTCTTTGCAGCGTTTAATTGGAGGTCTGTAATGTCGCAAGACAAACCGACTCAACAAGATGCCGTAACAGAAAACAGCTGGCAAAAACTGAAAGCCTTTACCGATGCTCGTGTTGGCCTTGGCCGTTCAGGGGTGAGTACACCGACACAGCATCTACTGGCCTTTCAGTTAGCTCATGCGCAAGCCATTGATGCCGTGCACACACAACTGGACACTCAACAACTTGCACAACAGATTATGGCTCAGGATTGGGCCCCAAACTGTGCCCCCCTATTTTTGCACAGCCGCGCGACGGATCGCGCCACTTATTTACAGCGCCCAGATTTTGGTCGTCGCTTAGATCAAGCGTCGGCAGACAATTTGGATCAGCACGCACAAAATACTGAAACTGAATACGACTTAGCGATTGCCGTCGTAGACGGACTGTCCTCTCTCGCCGTCGAGCAAAATACCATGCCCTTTTTAGAGGCTTTGTTTGGCTATTTGTCTGAAGACAACCCGTTGAATCAACAGGCTTGGTCAGTCGCTCCTATTTGTTTCGTACAGCAAGGTCGAGTAGCCATTGGCGACGATATTTGCGAAAGGCTCAATGCCAAATGTGTGTTAGTGCTGATTGGTGAGCGTCCGGGATTAAGCTCTCCCGATAGCTTAGGACTGTATTTAACTTGGGGTGCAAAAGTGGGCTACACAGACGCTTACCGCAACTGCATTTCCAATATTCGTCCAGCAGGCTTGATGTACCCAGAAGCAGCGCGTAAGGCATTTTACTTATTGAATGAAGCACGAACACTGGAGCTATCTGGCGTGAAACTAAAAGACAGGTCAGATGATGATTTGCTTGAGCACGATACACAAACCACAGAGAACTTTTTAATTTCGTAACTCAAGGTTTAACAATTCTACTGGTGAAGCCAGTGGTGGTTTGTCAGTGACAAGCCGAAAAATCACGGATTGAAATAATAAATAAACGGCGTGTTAAGACGCTGATTAAATAACGACTTCGGTCATTAAAAGCTAACAACTCCCACAAAAAGGAACAAAACTATGGCTACAGAAACCCCAACCCTGGAATCCTTGCAAGCGTCTCTCGATGCTCAGCAAGCGATTTTTAACATGCACCAAGCCATGAACGTAGAAGTTTTCTACTGGTGGTGTACCGCTATCATGGTGATGATTCACGCAGGCTTCCTAGCCTACGAAATGGGGGCATCACGTAGTAAGAACGCCCTTGCCGCAGGGGTGAAAAACATTCTTGCGCTGGCCGTTATCATCCCCACTTTCTACCTGTTCGGCTGGTGGATCTACAATGCTTTCCCTGGTGGTTTGATGCCAGTAGAAGCCTCTTCTGCTTTGCCTTGGTCACAAAGTATGGGTCCTGATGTACAAGACATGGGTACAGGTATTTTCTGGGCGGCTTTCGCATTGTTCGGTGCGACCACAGGTTCCATCATGTCTGGTGCGGTTATCGAGCGTATTCGTGTCAGCGCATTCCTGATCCTAACGGTTATTTTGGGTAGCGGCGTATGGATTCTTGCTGGCGCTTGGGGCTGGCACCCAGATGGCTGGATGCTGACAGAAATGGGTTACCATGATGTGGGCGCATCTGGAGTAGTACACGCTATTGCTGGTTTCTTCACGTTAGGTGTGCTGATCAATCTAGGGCCTCGTGTGGGCAAGTTCATCAATGGTGTTCCGCAGCAAATCCGTGCACACAACCTACCCATGACCTTGATCGGTTTGATGATGATCATCTTTGGTTTCTTCGGTTTCCTAGGCGGTTGTATTATCTTCAACGGCGGCGACACTGGCTGGACAACCATCTACAACAACCCAACTAATCTGTCTGCTTTCGCTTTCAACACGCTAATGGGCTTTGCGGGTGGTGTAATCGGTTGTTACATCGCGACTCGCGACCCTTTCTGGACCATGTCTGGTGGTCTAGTCGGTATCATTTCCATCGCCGCAGGCCTTGATCTATACGATCCAGGTTTGGCCTTCATCATCGCGACTTGCGTCAGCTTCATTGCGGTTGGTGCTGCGAAACTGCTTGAGAAAAAAGGCATTGACGATGCTGTTGGCGCGGTTGCCGTTCACGGTGTAACCGGTGTGGTAGCGGTTATTCTAGTCGGTGTTTTCGCAGGTGGCACACCAAACGTAGGTGGCAACCCAGCAATCAGCCTTTACGGTCAAACGGTTTGTGCCATCGTCATGGCGGTTCTTGGTTTTGTGCCTGGCTACGCTGTTTCTTACTTATTGAAGAAATTCAACATGCTACGCGTACCAGAAAACGTGGAAGTATTGGGTCTAGACGAGGTCGAAATCTTGGCTCACCCTTACCCAGAAACCGTACCAGCTAAAAGCGGTACAACAACGAATGTCGGCGATCTAGAAGCGAAAGGAGCTTAATTATGGGAACCTCTATTACCTCTTGGGAAAATGTCTCAGCGTATTTTACCTTTGCTGATAATCCACTTGCCCTGATGTTATTCAGCCTAGGTGTGGCAGGCATCGTGGTAGGTCTGATTCGCTTTATTATGAAGCACGAAGCAGAAGCATTTGATAATCACAAGTAAGCAAAACACGTTCAATAAATGACGTTAACAAGTCGGCGTTGATATGAGCCAATAATACCTGACTCATTATTAAGCCGATAACAAAAAAGGCCTGATATTCCATCGAATATCAGGCCTTTTCGTTTAAACCATTAGCGGCTTAACCTAACCATTTACGACCGTTTTGGAACAAACGCAGCCAAGGTGCTTGCTCATCCCAGTCAGTTGGGTGCCAGCTATGCTGAACCGTACGATAAACACGCTCTGGGTGAGGCATCATAATGGTCACACGGCCATCTTCAGACGTTAATCCAGTGATACCTTGTGCAGAACCGTTCGGATTGAACGGATAACGCTCCGTCGCTTGGCCGTAGTTATCTACGTATTGCAGTGCCACTTGTTGATTGGCTTGCAGCAGCGCTTGATGTGCTTCATCACGGTATTCTGTTTGACCTTCACCGTGTGCCACAGCGATTGGCAAACGAGAACCTTCCATACCTGCCAACAGAATGGAGTTGGATTTTTGCACTTCCACTTGCACCAAACGCGCCTCAAATTGCGCTGATTGGTTACGGACAAATTTCGGCCAATTCTGCGCACCCGGAATCAGTTCGTGTAAGTTAGACAACATCTGACAACCGTTACATACCCCTAAACTGAAGGTATCTTGGCGATTAAAGAAAGCTTCAAACTGGTCGCGAGCACGAGCATTGAAAAGAATCGACTTCGCCCAACCTTCACCTGCACCCAGCACGTCACCGTACGAGAAGCCACCACAAGCAACCAAACCATGGAATTCGGCTAAATCAATTCGACCTGACAACACATCACTCATGTGAACATCAACAGGGGTAAAGCCGGATTTATGGAAAGCCGCCGCCATTTCTACTTGACCGTTGACACCTTGTTCACGCAACACAGCCATACGAGGCTTCACGCCTGTGGCAATGAAAGGCGCCGCCATGTCTTCATTGTGGTCAAAGGTCACCTTAGCAGACAGGCCAGGGTCTTTAGCATCCAACAGATTGTCGAACTCTTGTTGTGCTAATTCTGGGTTATCACGCATCGCCTGAATACGATAACTGGTTTCTGACCAGACTCGTTGCCAGTTAATACGAGTTTCTTCTAACAATGTTTCACCGGCCAAACGCACACGAATTTGATCATCGCCCGATAGCGTGGCAATCGGTGCAACCGCTACGCCTACCTTGGCATAAGCCGCCACAACCGCATCAACATCCGCTTGATTGACTTGAACCACTGCACCCAACTCTTCATTGAATAAGGCTGGCGCGACTTGCTCTGCAGAGTTAACCACGGCATCTAAATCAATGTTCAATCCTAAATGGCTAGCAAAAGACATTTCCGTCAAGGTTGCGAACACACCACCGTCAGAACGGTCATGGTAAGCCAACAATTTACCTTCTGCGTTTAACGCTTGCGTGGTGTCGAAGAAGCCAGCCAGTGCGGCCGCATCATCCACATCTGGAGCCTGTTGACCTAACTTGTTGTATACCTGAGCAATAACAGAACCGCCTAGGCGATTTTTACCAGCACCTAAGTCAATCAATAAAAGCTGTGTGTCGGCTTTATTTTGCAATTCTGGCGTTAAGGTTTTACGAGCATCGGCAACCGGCGCAAACGCCGAAATCACCAAAGACAATGGCGACGTGACGGCTTTTTCTTGCTCGCCTTCCTTCCAAACTGTTTTCATCGACATGGAATCTTTACCCACTGGGATTGCAATATCCAATGCCGGACACAGTTCCATACCAACGGCTTTAACCGTTTGATAAAGTTTTTCGTCTTCCCCTTCATGACCTGCTGCGGCCATCCAGTTTGCTGACAACTTGATCTGGTTACGCTGAGTAATCTGCGCCGCCGCTAAGTTAGTCAAAGCTTCACCAACCGCCATACGACCAGACGCTGGCGCATCCAATAGAGCAACAGGTGTACGCTCACCCATAGTCATGGCTTCGCCTGTGTAGCTGTCTAGAGAAGACGTAGTGACTGCCACATCGGCGACTGGCACTTGCCAAGGACCGACCATTTGATCACGCGCCACCATACCCGTAATGGTACGATCACCAATGGTAATCAGGAAGTTTTTACTCGCCACTGTCGGCAAACTCAATACACGCTTCGCCGCATCCGCTAAATCCACGCCCATTGCGGTGAAGTCATCACCCGCAATGACGGCTTTGGTAGCTTCACGATGCATCTTTGGCGGCTTGCCAAACAGCACAGACATTGGAAGATCTACAGGTTTGTTACCAAAATGGCCATCTTCTACCTGCAAATGCATTTCTTCTTTGGCTTCACCCACAATGGCAAACGGACAACGCTCACGCTCACAGATCTCACGGAACTCATCCACTCGATCCGAGGATACCGCCATAACGTAACGTTCTTGTGACTCGTTACACCAGATCTCCAAAGGCGACATACCAGGCTCATCATTTAAGATCTTACGAAGGTCGAACGTACCGCCACGTTCACCGTCCTTGACTAGTTCAGGCAAGGCATTTGATAGACCGCCCGCACCCACATCATGGATAAAGCTGATTGGGTTCTTATCCCCTAGTTGCCAGCAACGGTCGATGACTTCCTGACAACGACGCTCCATTTCCGGGTTACCACGCTGTACGGAAGCAAAGTCCAAGTCTTCGTTACCATCAGACGAGGCCATAGAAGACGCGGCACCGCCCCCTAGTCCAATCAACATCGCCGGTCCACCAAGCACGATAAGCTTAGCTCCTACCTTGATTTCATCTTTTTCGACGTGTTCACGGCGAATGTTACCAAGACCACCAGCCAGCATGATTGGCTTGTGATAACCACGTACTTCTTCTTGTGAAGCACCTTGGATTTTTTGTTCGTAAGTTCGGAAATAACCCAATAGGTTTGGACGCCCGAATTCATTATTAAACGCCGCGCCACCAATTGGACCTTCGATCATAATATCCAATGGCGTGACGATACGGGCAGGTTTGCCGTAATGGCTTTCCCATGGTTGCTCGTAACCTGGAATTTTAAGATCAGATACGGTGTAACCGCTCAACCCGGCTTTGGGTTTTGAGCCAATACCCGTCGCCCCTTCATCACGAATTTCACCACCAGAACCAGTTGCTGCACCAGAGAAGGGTGAGATCGCCGTTGGGTGGTTATGGGTTTCCACTTTCATCAAGATATCGATGTTTTCTTGACTAAAATCGTATTCACGAGAATCTGGAGAAGGGAAGAAACGACCCGCATGATGACCTTCCATCACCGCGGCATTGTCTTTATAAGCAGACAAGGTGCCATGAGGATTATGTTCATGGGTGTTTTTAATCATCTTAAACAAAGAGCGCTCTTGCTCTTCGCCATCAATGGTCCAAGACGCATTAAAAATTTTATGACGGCAGTGTTCTGAGTTTGCTTGGGCAAACATCATCAATTCAACGTCAATTGGGTTACGCCCCAAAGCGACAAATGATTCAACCAAATAATCAATTTCATCGTCAGCTAATGCCAGTCCTAAGCTTTGGTTTGCCTCAACCAAAGCGGCACGGCCACCACCTAACACATCAACACTGGTCATTGGAGCCGGTTCTGCATGTGAGAACATTTGCGCAGCGTCGCTCAATGCCGGGAGCACGCTTTCTGTCATACGATCATGCAACATGGCCGATAACAAGTCCAACTCTTCTAACGTCAGCGGTTGGCTACTGTGAATAAAATATTCAACACCACGCTCAACACGAGACACAGCGGCCAAACCACAGTTATGAAGAATATCCGTTGCTTTAGAAGACCAAGGAGAGATAGTGCCCAAACGAGGGACAACTAAAACGCTCTGATCAGACGATTGAATGTCTGCCGATTTAGGGCCGTATTCAAGTGCTCGTTGTAAAACAACCTCTTGTTCAGACGTAAGAGACTGATCATCAGCCAGTTCAACAAAATGAATAAACTGAGCATCAACGTCGGTAACAGACGGAACAGATGCAGTCATATTCGCTAATAACTTTGCCTTACGAAACGCTGATAGCGCTGCGGAACCATGCAGGGTTAGCATGTTGGTTATTGCCTCATTTGTAGTTTTGGGGGAAATGGTGCGGGTATTTTAAATCAATGAGGCAAATAGAGGCCAGCAGAGTCTGACTTTTCTGCAAAAAAAGGGGCAAATTAATTAGGAAATGGGAGGATTTGACAAGTCTTTGAGCTTTTTCTTTTGTGCCCGACGATACTGAAAAAATCGCGTCAGCTGTTCTGACGCCACTTCGGCCAACACCCCACCCTCAGCAGTCACAGAGTGATTCAAAAAAGGCGCATCAAAAAACCGCCCTTGGCTCTCCACAACGCCACTTTTAGGCTCTGTTGTCGCATAGACAACACGACCTATACGAGCATGAATAATGGCCCCAGCACACATGGAACAAGGCTCAAGAGTGACATAAAGAGTGGCATCTGGAAGGCGATAATTGCCTACGAGCTGACAAGCATCTCGAATCGCTTGAATTTCAGCATGAGCCGTCGGATCGCATTTCGAAATAGGCGAATTATAGCCTTCTCCGATCACCTTGCCATTTTGCACAATAATGGCACCAACTGGAATTTCGCTTTCGCCTGCGGCCTTTTCTGCTTGCTTAAGCGCCAACGCCATCCAGTCTTCTTCTGTCATCATTGATCTACCTCAATTGGTGTGCATTGCGTTTTACTCATTCTTCACCCAAACTCAATGAAAACCTATCAGTCGTACAAGGAGATAGCTAGAATGCAAACCGTCGCAGATTTAATGGTTACTAAGCTGATTACATTGAGAGAGAACGACTCTCTGGCGACCGCCAAAACCATCATGCAGGAAAAGAACATTCGCAACATTCCCATCACCAATGACAAGAATGAATGCGTCGGCATATTAACTCAACGGGAATACTTGCGTCATGCCTTCCACCTTGTCAGCCAATTTGGCACTCAACAACTGTCCAAAAAAGAACAACAAACACCTATTTCCAACGCCATGAACAAGGACATTTTAACCATCAGCCCAGAAATGCCGCTCGACACAGCGGCCGAATTCTTCATTGACAATAAGTATGGCTGTTTACCAGTGCTAGAAGACGACAAACTGGTGGGTATTTTAACCCCAGTCGACTTTGTCAAACTGGCTCATAAAATGCTAAACAGCTAATGGCCCACAGCCTGCTCATTAATGTCTTTTTGAACGGGCTGAGTCACACTATTTTCCACTTGAACATCCATCGCTTGTAAACCGAAATCTGTTTTCGTTAATACAAAGCTCACACTTTGCCCCTTCTTAAGGGTTTTATGTCCAGTGCAAGAAATGGATTTATAATGTACAAACACGTCGGCATCCGCTTCTCGTTTAATAAAGCCGATGCCCTTCGCATCATTAAACCACTTAACACTTCCCGTCAGTCGTTGCATTTAGATCGCCTCTTTTTTTATTTTTATTAAAGTAAGCGCGAAGTCAGGACACCGGCCCTGACCTCTCATTTTTATAGTGATTCTATGCTGGCTTTTTGATCTTCTAACTTACTGACCGCCAACTTAAGGTCATCACATTTCGCTCTTTCTTTTGCGACAACCGCTTCAGGAGCCTTCGCCACAAAACTCTCATTCGACAACTTACCTTCAATACGCTGTAGGTCTTTAGATGCCTTATCAATTTCTTTTTGCAAACGTGCAAGCTCCGCATCTTTATCGATCAGACCTGCCATCGGCACCAAGACTTCCATATCACCCACTAAGGCAGTGGCCGACATCGGCGCTTCGTCGCCTGCATTCAACCAAGTCACTGACTCAAGTTTCGCTAATTTTTGCAAGAAGGTCAGGTTCGCTTCTAAGCGCGCTTTATCCTGCTCAGATCCATTACGGAATAACACGGTTAACGGTTTAGAAGGCGCAATGTCCATTTCGCCACGGATGTTACGAACGCCAAGAATAACCCCTTTAAGCCACTCCACATCCGCTTCGGCTTGCGCATCTTTTTTCGCATCTTCCGCTTCAGGGTATTGCGCCAACATAATGGTGTCACCTTCAACACCTGCAAGCGGTGCGATGCGCTGCCAGATTTCTTCCGTTAGGAATGGCATCATTGGATGCGCCAAACGCAAGAAAGATTCCAACACACGAACCAAGGTGCGACGCGTACCAGTCAATTGAGCCCCAGTAGCATTCTCATCCCATAGTACCGGCTTAGACAATTCCAAGTACCAGTCACAGTATTCGTGCCACATGAACTCATACAAAGCTTGTGCTGCGAGGTCATAGCGATGTGTTTCAAAGGCACGATTGACCGCATCTTCGGCATGCTGTAAGCGTGAGATAATCCATTTATCCGCCAGCGACAACTCAACCTCTACGCCATTTTGTCCACAATCTTGTTCTTCTGTGTTCATCAACACATAACGTGTGGCGTTCCAGATTTTGTTACAGAAATTGCGGTAGCCTTCCAAACGGTTTAGATCAAACTTGATGTCACGACCACCAGATGCCAATGAACATAAGGTGAAACGCAAGGCATCTGTACCGTAAGCCTGGATTCCTTCTGGGTAAGTCTCACGGGTATTTTTTTCCACTTTTTCGGCCAAACGAGGCTGCATCATGCCGTACGTACGTTTTGCCACCAAAGAGTCGATGTCGATACCGTTAATCAAATCCAATGGATCAATCACGTTACCCTTGGATTTCGACATCTTGTCGCCGCGCTCATCACGAATCAAGCCAGTAATGTAAACAGTTTTGAACGGCACTTTATTGGTGAACTTCAAGGTCATCATGATCATTCTGGCTACCCAGAAGAAAATAATGTCAAAGCCGGTTACCAAGACATCAGACTCACTGAAGTCCATAAAGTCTTGTGTTTCTTCCGGCCAACCTTGCGTCGCGAAGGTCCATAATGCGGATGAGAACCAAGTGTCTAAAACATCTTCGTCTTGTGTTAATTCAAGATCGGCTGCCAAACCGTATTTGGCACGTACACTTGCTTCGTCTTTACCAACATATACTTTGCCGTCGGCATCGTACCAAGCAGGGATTTGGTGTCCCCACCACAACTGACGAGAGATACACCAGTCTTGCAGATCTCGCATCCAAGCAAAGTAGGTATTTTCCCACTGCTTAGGCACAAATTGAATGTCGCCATTTTCAACCGCTTCAATGGCAGGCTTGGCTAGACTTTCTACTGCCACATACCACTGTTGTGTCAAATAAGGTTCGATAATGGTGTTACCGCGCTCACCACGAGGCACTTTGAGTTTGTGATCCGCAACTTTCTCTAATAGGCCCAGCGCATCAAAATCGGCCACCACGGCTTTACGAGCATCGAAACGATCCATGCCACGGTATTTTTCCGGTGCATTGTCGTTGATGGCGGCGTCATCATTGAAAATATTGATCAACGGCATGTCATGGCGCTTACCCACTTCATAATCGTTAAAATCGTGAGCTGGGGTAATTTTCACACACCCTGTACCAAATTCTTTGTCTACGTATTCATCAGCGATAATAGGAATACGTCGCCCTACTAGAGGCAACTCTATTTCTTTACCAACCAATGAAGCAAAACGCTCATCATCAGGCGCGACCGCCACACAAGTATCACCAAACATGGTTTCTGGACGCGTTGTCGCAACCACAATATGATCTTTACCATCAGAGGTTTTAACGCCATCCGCTAGTGGGTAACGGAAGTACCACATGAAGCCGTTTTCTTCTTCCGAGATGACTTCAAGGTCAGAGATTGCTGTATGTAAAACTGGGTCCCAGTTAACCAGACGTTGACCACGGTAAATAATGTCTTCGTCAAACAAACGGACAAACACTTCCTGTACCGCTGCCGACATGCCAGGGTCCATCGTAAAGCGCTCTTTATCCCAAGCGACAGAGTCACCTAACACACGCATTTGGTCAGAAATGGTGCCGCCAGATTGGCCTTTCCACTCCCAAACCTTGTCTAGAAATTTTGCACGACCCAAGTCATGACGAGTGACATTTTGTGCCGCTAATTGACGCTCAACCACCATCTGAGTCGCGATGCCGGCATGGTCACAACCTGGTTGCCATAATGTACGACTGCCCTTCATACGTTCACGACGAATCATGGCATCCATCAAGCTATGCTGGAAAGCATGCCCCATATGCAGACTACCCGTGACGTTTGGCGGAGGAATCATGATCGAAAAAGGAGTGCCGTTGCCTTGAGGTGAAAAATAGCCACTCTCTTCCCAACGTTTATAAATAGGCTGTTCGATACTTTGAGGTTGGTAAGTTTTTTCCATTATGGTGTCTTAAAGCTCTTTGTAATGTCGCGGTCAAAATTAATGGGGTGGAATTATACCCTGTCATAGCCAGATAAAGAACTATAGGGTTTGGTTTCAATAAACATCCTACGAAAACAGCGTAATAACTTAGTTTTCGTTTTTCGACTCAGTGGTCTGCATGACCTGAATCACTTCGGCCACCAATTCAGGCAAGCGCTTCTGCAAGACTGAAGTAATAGCCTGTTCTAATGCTTCTCGTGAGGCGTAATTGGAAACAGTAGCCTCAACCGAAGACTCAACTTGCTCAGTGACATCCTCTACGGAATGCACAAAATGCTCTTCCTGACTCACGCCATCTTCTTCTGAGTCTGGGTCCGTCACGACATCCATTAGAATAGGTATGTCGTCCTGATTACGCAGCGCAGAAATCAGCGTTTCTTCATCCGGCTCATGAGTTTCTTCATTTTGATTCGTCGCAAGATCTGACATATAAAACCAATCGTTGAAATGCTAAATGAAATTGTTTGTGACCATATCAAACAGGCCACACAATCTCTCCACTTTCGCATTGAAGACCTCAAAAGTCTAGTCTGCCAAACACACAAACAACCAATGCAAACTGCTCATTTGAAAACTAAAATCTTGATTCCTAATAGGTTTATCAAAAAAAAGCGGCGATAAAAATATCGCCGCTTTATGATCATTAAAGCCTAGGTTTTTCTCTAGCAGAGAAAGTCGCTTAAGCCTTGCTAAGCAAGTAGCGCGTCAACAAGGCAACAGGGCGACCACTTGCCCCTTTATTTGCGCCACCCGACCAAGCTGTGCCAGCAATATCTAAGTGTGCCCAAGGGTAAGATTCCGTAAAGCGAGATAAGAAGCAAGCCGCCGTTACAGAACCGGCTTCAGGACCACCGATGTTGGCAATATCAGCGAAGTTACTGTCTAACTGCTGCTGATATTCTTCATCCAAAGGCATCTGCCAAAGTTTATCGGCGGACACTTTTCCAGCCGTTTTCAACTCAGCGGCTAACGCCTCATTGTTTGCATACATACCAGAATTCACACTACCCAAAGCCACCACACAAGCACCTGTTAGAGTAGCAATGTCGACAACGGACTTAGGCTCAAAGCGTTCGATGTAAGACAAAGCATCACACAACACCAAACGACCTTCCGCATCGGTGTTTAGAATTTCTACGGTTTTGCCAGACATGGTCTTCACAATGTCACCCGGCTTAGTCGCATGACCACTTGGCATGTTTTCCGCCGCCGCAATGACCGCGGTAAAGTTCATTTTAGGCTTCAATTCACAAATGGCTTTCATGGTGCCAAAGACACTTGCTGCGCCACACATGTCGTACTTCATCTCATCCATTTTCGAACCAGGTTTCAATGAAATACCACCCGTATCAAAGGTAATACCTTTACCCAATAAAACATGAGGAGCATCGCCTTCTTCACCACCACGGTAATGCATGACAATCAAGTAGCTCGGTTGATCACTGCCACGACCAACAGACAGCATACAGTGCATACCCAGCTCATCCATCTTAGTTTCATCCAACAACTCAACGTCGATAGAGAAGTCTTCTGCTAATTGCTGCGCTTTCGAAGCAAGGTAACTTGGCGTACATACATTGCCTGGCAAATTGCCTAGCTGACGCGCAAAAGCGGAACCACTTGCGGTGGCTTTACCAATTGCCAATGCGGATTCATCGCTACCTTGAAGTAATAGGGTCTCCACTTTTGTGGCTTTTTCAGCATCGTCTTGTTTGAAACCAATAAAGCTGTAGAAACCTTCGTTCAACCACTGCGCTACCAAGGCAATGATTTCTGACTCCGAACGGTCTTTCATGACCAAACCTTGGTTTGCCACAGCGACGTTCGCGAACGGCAGACCTTTAATTTGTGCCGCCACTGCCGCCACCACTTTACGCGACTGCATATCACTTAAAGCATCGCCTTTACCGACGCCGACCAACAATACGGCTTGCGCAAAATCTTGACTTAAAGAAGGCAGCAATAAAGTCTGTGCAACCCCCCCTTTGAAAACACCGGTTTCACGCAATTGAGAAATGTGCCCAGCGGCATTTTCATCCACCCAAGCGGTCGACTCAGGCAAGTCACCTTCACTTGGTACAAACACGACCAACAAATCTGCCTCTACATTAGGCAGGCGATCAAATAACGCCATATTCATGAAAGAACCCTCAATAAAATAACTTTAAAAAAATACTGGATAATGTCCTTCTTACCACGAGATAATGGGGGCTTTAGATGTGTAATCAACTCTCGGCTTAGAAGCATTAATCATCAGAGGTGACTTTGAGACTATTCAGATACTTAGCGAAAGAAGTGCTGGTGTCAACTGCTGGCGTCACGCTAATTTTATTATTAGTGATTTTGAGCGGGCGTTTTTCCTATTACTTAGGGCGCATTGCGGAAGGCAAAATGACCTTCGAATTTCTCTTTGTTATCTTGGGATATCACATTCCCAGTTTTGTACAAATGATCATTCCATTAGCCTTTTTTCTTTCTCTTCTGCTCGCGTTTGGTCGCTTGTACATTGAAAATGAAATGTCGATTTTATTCTCCAGTGGCATCAGTAAAGTCAAGCTAGCAGGTTACACTCTCGGCATTGCCTTTCTAATCAGCCTTTTCAGTGCCACCATCAATCTTTGGCTCGCACCAGCCAGTGAATATAAAGCCGCCGAAGCCTCAGAACAGCAGAATCAGCTCTCTACTTTTGACTTTTTGATTCCAGGACGTTTTGAAGGCAGCGGACAACGCACCACTTATGTCGACAGTTTCACGCCGGAAGAAGGTTGGATGAATAACCTTTTCATCTCGGATGTTATTCGTAAAAAAGGGCAAAACATTCCAGTGCAAACCTTTGCCGCGAATGCCGAACAGATTCGCATCAGTGATAGGGGCGATCAAAATTACCTTGTCTTTAAAGATGGCACTCGCTACGAAGGCCAGCCCGGCACCGCAGAATATCGTGTGACGCAGTTTGATACTTATGCCATCAGAATGGAAAATCAGGCCAGCGATCCCATCGACGATCCTTTCACTCAAAGCACACTTACTTTGCTTAACAGTGATCGTAAAATTGACAAAATTGAACTGCAGTGGCGTTTATCCCTCGTCATTATCATTCCAATTCTGGCCATCATTGGTTTGTCTCTGAGTCAGGTAAACCCGAGACAAGGTCGCTTCTTTAAAATGCTGCCCGCCATTCTTATTATGATTCTCTATCTCGCACTACTGATATGGGGTCGCACAGGACTGGAAAAAGGCAAGCTACCAATGCAATACGGATTATGGTGGATTCATGGCATCTTCTTACTCTTGGCCGGGTTACTGTTTGCCCAGTACAACCAAGTATTTCATCGCCGCAAAGCACGCTTACCAAGCACCACAGAGGTTGAACAGTAAGTCATGAGTAAAATAGACAAGTACATTGCCAGTAGTGTGTTGTGGGCATTTTTGATAGTGGTTCTGGTGTTACTCGGGCTCGACTTTGCATTAACCTTTATTGAGCAAATTAAAAAAGTTAACGAGCACTATACCGTCGCGTCTTTGCTGCAAGTTATTCTCTTTCGTTTACCGGGAAAATTCGCTGAATACGTTCCTATTGCCTCTCTGATTGGCACCCTGATGGGATTAGGAACCCTGGCCGCGACATCTGAACTGACCGTCATGAGAGCCGCGGGCATGCCCATTTGGCGTATCGGATTTGCGGCCTGCCAGCCGATTTTATTGGTGTCTCTAATTGGCCTTGGTGTGTCTGAATTTGTGTCGCCAGTCAGCGAGCAAAAAGCCAATCTCATTGAAAAATTCCGCAATCAAAAAAGTGGCGAGTTTTCTCTTACGGGTGGCGTGTGGCTAAAAGCAGACAATCGCTTTATCTACATAGATGCGGCGGACAACACCGGCAAACTGTATGGCATTGAGATTTTTGAGCCACAAGGTCAACAACTAAAAAGTGTTACAAAAGCCGCAACGGCAACCTATGTGGACGATTCCCTATGGCAACTGAATCAAGTATCGGAAACCCTCTTTTACTCTGATCGGATCGATATAACACAAGCTAAAACTCAAGACTGGCATATGAGCATCAAACCAGAACACCTCTATCTGGCGTCTCAAGACCCTGAAACCCTGTCTTTGAGTCAATCTATCAGCTATCAAAATTATTTAAGCCAACAAAATTTGGATGCGTCACAATACGAACTGGAGTTCTGGATTACCATATTAAGACCCATTGCCGCGATGGCTTTGGTACTCGTCGCGTTATCCAGTGTCTTTGGGCCACTGAGATCCTCCACCATGGGAGGCCGCATCTTCTCTGGCGTGTTGATTGGCTTAGCGTTTCAGAATGCGCTTAACCTATTTGGACGCATGAGTGTCGCCGTAGATTTTCCACCCGCCATTGGTGTGAGCATTCCTATTGCCATTTGCCTTTGCGCAGGCATCTTCTTAATGAAAAGAAGAGGTTAACCCTCTCTCCTCAAACGGAATCAATGGAATGATTTATTGATGAAGCGCTCAATTCGAGACAAGGCCTCCAATAAATCCACTTCATCACAAGCGTAAGCAAAGCGTACATAAAGATTGGCGTCTTTGCTGCCAAAATCGGCTCCTGGGGTCAATGCTACATATTCCGTTTCCAACAATGCCAAACACCAAGCCATGGCATCTTGAGTCACACTGGAGACATCAACATAGACATAAAACGCCCCCTGAGCTGGCGAGGTGACAGGTAAACCAAGTCTTTCAAGCCCCTCTAATAGAACCAAACGACGAGCGTTCAGCGTTTGACGACGTTGCTCACATTCGTCCAATACATCTTGACCAAACGCTCGTATTGCCGCGTATTGAGACACACTGGGAGCTGAAATAAACAAATTTTGCGCCAACTTTGTGGCTCCTTCGACAGCCCACTCAGGTACCACCAACCACCCTAGACGCCAGCCAGTCATGGCAAAATATTTTGAGAAACTGTTAATCACAAACACATCGTCGGCAATGGATAACGCGGAAAAATCATCCCCTTCGTACACCAAGCCTTGATAAATCTCATCCACCAATAAATGCCCACCTAAACGACGCACTGTGTCATACATAGATTCCACATAAGATCGACTAAGCACCGCTCCGGTTGGGTTGGAAGGCGAGGCCAACCATACGCCTGACGTGTTTGCTTGCCATGCGGCTTCAACCGCTTCTGGGGTCATGGCAAAAGCCTCTTCGGCCCGCGTCTCTAGCAACCTCGCCTGTGCACCGACCTGCATCACAAAGTGTCGATTACATGGGTAACAAGGGTCAGGCATCAACACCTCATCGCCAACATCCACCATCAAAGAAGCCATTAACAGTAACGCCCCTGAAGCACCGGGAGTCACTATTATTCGCTCTGCAGACACATCGACCTGATATCGCAAAGCATAATAATGGCTAATCGCCCGCTTGAGTTCTGGCAACCCAGTGGCCGCAGTGTAACCGGTCTGATGCTGCGAGATTGCCTGTATACCTGCCTGCTCAACTTGAGCGACAGCCGAGAAATCTGGCTCACCTATTTCCAAATGGATAACGGGCTTTCCTTCTGCTTCTAATGCCTTGGCTTTTTCCAGCACCGCCATCACTTGAAAAGGGGAAATTTGCTCAACTCGAGCCGCCATTTTAAGCTGTTTCATCCGGAGTTCTCTGCCTAATTGAAAAAAAACGTGATATTTTGCGCAAAAAAAGTGGTGAACAACCGAATAATCTGGTAAGTTTCCGGCCGAAAAATAAACCACCTAATTTTATTGGTTACAGGTTATCACAACGGATACCTGCGAAGTGAGGCAATGCATATGCCAAATATGAACCCAGATTCATTAATGAAAGACTTCACCCCTTATGTAGCTAAGGAAGGCGAAGAATACATGAACGAGAACCAGTTGGCGCATTTTAAAAGCATCCTACTCAACTGGAAACAAAACTTAATGGAAGAAGTGGATCGCACTGTTCACCATCTGAAAGAAGAAGCGGTAAACTACGCAGATCCAAATGACCGAGCTAGCCAAGAAGAAGAGTTTAGCCTTGAATTGCGCGCCCGTGATCGTGAGCGTAAATTGGTCAAGAAAATCTCTCAAACCATCGAGCTAATCGACAATGACGATTACGGTTTTTGTGAAGAGTGCGGTATCGAAATCGGTATTCGTCGCTTAGAAGCTCGCCCAACGGCGACCATGTGCATTGACTGTAAAACACTTGCTGAAATCAAAGAGAAGCAAGTCGGCGGTTAATCCGTGACACGTCGCTATATAGGCCGGTTTGCACCATCGCCAACCGGTCCGCTTCATTTCGGCTCACTGGTCAGTGCTTTAGCGAGCTATCTGGAAGCCAAACAACGACAAGGCAAATGGCTTATTCGCATTGAAGATGTGGATGGTACACGCTGCAAGCCCATATTTGCCGAACAAATTCTTACCACCCTGCAAAGCTATCAGCTGGTTCCTGATGACAAAGTCGAAGTACAAAGCCAACACCACCAATCTTATCAAGATCATTTAGAGCAACTAAAGCAGCAAGGACAACTCTTCCCTTGCAATTGCACTCGCCAGTCCCTGCAAACATTCCAAGGCCGACACCCACACATTTGCGATAGTCATACGGACACCCCGCATTCTTGGCGGTTAAAAAGCAGTGAACTGGTTTATCAATATTATGATCCCATCCAGGGGACGCTCACGTTTACCGATGATCTCAGACACACCTGCCCTGTTTTAAAACGGAAAGATGGCTACTTTTCCTATCAATTAGCCGTGGTAGTGGATGATCATAGACAACACATCACCCACCTTGTTCGTGGTGCCGACCTAATCGAAACCACCGCCCAACAACTGCATCTGTATTCACTGTTTAACTGGACGCCACCAGAACTTTGCCACATTCCTCTCATCGTGAATCAGAGAGGTGACAAGATCAGTAAGCAGAATCACGCTAAAGCTATTGTCGATGGCGATATCACCACCTTATTGTGTGCCTTGAAGTACCTTGGACTGCAGATTCAAGCCTCAAACATTCAAGCAGCCTTAGACCAAGCCATCAAATCATGGGACATAAAACGCCTACAGGGACAAAGTACTCTGCCGATCCAATCGCAAGACTGGCACCTTATTCAATAACCCTTCTCTATTCCAACCTCTCTTCATCCGTGTGTATAATCGTTACATTGGTTACAAGAGGTGACATCACATGCACAGCATTATGATTATCTGCCCCGACAACTCCCTGTTAAAAGAGTCGGAAAGATGGCTATCGAAATACGGTTTTCAAATTAACACCAGCCAATCTTTTGAGCAGGCCAACAAATATTATGACCTCTCAGCATTCGACTTAATGCTCGTGGATCAAGCGGCCATCGAATCATTAGAGCACCCCGCTAGCGAGATTCCAGAAACGCCAAAACACATTGTACTAGATGCCAAACCCAGCCTAAGCACTGGGGTAAACAGCATGGCCGAGGGTGCGGTTTATTATTTGCCCTTACCCACAGACACAGAAACGCTACTCAAACATGTCGTCAATACGCTGGAACAAGGTGATCAAGAAAAAACCACCCCAACCTCTGACACGCTATCATCAAAACCAGTCTTGTTTGCGGCCAGTGAACGCGAAGAAGCCCTTCCTCTTGGCACACCTGGTAGTGGCATCATTGGCCAATGCCCACCTATGCTGGAGTTATTCAGTGACATGAGAAAAGTGGCCGCAACGGACGTCACCGTATTGATAAGAGGCGAGTCAGGGACAGGTAAAGAGCTTGTTGCCAAAGCACTCCACAATCTAAGCCAACGACACGACCACCCTATCATCAGCGTCAACTGCGCCGCCATCCCTGAAAACTTAATAGAATCAGAGCTTTTCGGCCATGAAAAAGGCGCTTTCACCGGGGCTACCACGGCGCATGACGGTCTGATCGTAGCGGCAGACAAAGGCACTTTATTTCTGGATGAAATTGGCGAGCTTCCCCTTGAGGCACAAGCCAGATTACTCAGGGTATTACAAGAAGGTGAGATTCGTCGTGTCGGTGCCACACAATCCACTCACGTAAACATTCGCCTCATTACAGCAACCCATAGAAACCTCTTTGAAATGGTCAAAAACGGTCAATTTCGAGAGGATTTATACTATCGCTTGTACGTCATGGAATTGCTGTTACCGCCGTTACGCGATCGCGGTGAAGACATCTCTATATTGGCGAAAGCTTTATTAGAAAAAACCTGTTTAAAGCATCATCGCCCACCCGTTCCCTACAGCAAAACATTCGACAAAGCGATTCGCTCACATGACTGGCCAGGTAATGTTCGAGAGTTGGAAAACGCCATAGAGCGAGCCATCATACTTAGCCCTATGGATAGAGTGGAAGCAGCCAATCTCAAATTGGCTAGCCAACATCATACCAAAGGGAAAAGCTCGCCAATCTCGACCGAGAGTGACATGAATGCCACACTTCCAGAAGGCACCACCCTTGACGATTACTTTAAACACTTTGTGCTCACGCACCAGCACAAGATGACAGAAACCCAGCTTGCACATTCGTTGGGCATATCACGTAAAAGTTTATGGGAAAGAAGACAAAAGCTCGCAATACCCAAAAAAGTAACAACCGAAAAGTAACACTTGATACCAAAATACCCAAAAAAAGAGAAAGATATTGTAAAAAAAGTGTACAATATTTTACTAAAAACCAATAAAATCAGTGTATTATGTTTTTTGGCACAACTAATGCCTTATATATGGCACAACGATAATAAGATTGACCAAGAATAAAAATAAGTTAATCGTCGTATGTTAGGTTCTTAAAAATAAAAATAATAATTAGGAACACCGTGGCCTCTTCAAATAAAAATAAAATTTGAGGCCATGGATGGAAAATCGCTTTGGATAATTGATTTTTTTAGATATACAAGCCCTCGGGCGATGAAAACAATGCAAAAATAAAAATAAGACCCAAGTAGAACTGCAGAAGCAGCACTGACTTTGTTTTCGGAACTAGTATCTTCATGTATCCAAAGCGATTATTTTATTTCTTAATCCATCTCTTAGATTCCCGATCTTCACCAATTTCACTGAAACTGCCTCATAAATCGTGTAACTTTTCGCCATCACGTGTAGAATGCCATTTTCGTTAACTTTTAAATTTGTTGTCTAATGCTTACAGGATTCAAATCTCTGGTACGTAAAGCCTCTTCTGTGTTCACTCCTAATAAAACACAGACTTACCCCATTATCATACCTCGTAAACAACACAGTCTTTCAAGACAGGACATGAGTCCAAATGCTGTTAAGGTTTTATATCGTCTTAATAAAGCAGGTTACGATGCTTATTTGGTGGGCGGCTGCATACGAGATCACTTGATAAACATAGAACCCAAAGACTTTGACGTCGTCACCAATGCCACACCCGAAGAAGTTCATGCCATCTTTTCTAACTCTCGATTGATCGGTCGACGCTTTCGCTTAGTACACGTCACTTTTGGTCGAGAAATTATTGAAGTCTCTACCTTTCGAGCTAATACAGCACAAGAAGAGACACCAACCCCCAGTGCTACACAAACATCACTGAAAAACAAAGATTCAGCACGCTCTACTCATGGCATCATTCTGCGCGACAACGTTTATGGCAGCATAGAAGAAGACGCAGAGCGCCGTGACTTCACCTTCAACGCTCTTTATTACAATGTTCAAGACTTTAGCATTCACGATTATTGCGGTGGTCTTGCTGACATTAAAAACAAACAAATTCGCATCATCGGGGATCCTAGGCAACGCTATCAAGAAGACCCTGTGCGTATGCTTCGAGCGATTCGCTTTGCTGGTAAGCTTGGTTTCAACATTGAAGCCAGCACAGCAGCGCCTATTAAAGAGATGGCGCATTTACTGGATCACATCCCACCCGCACGCCTATTTGAAGAGGTACTGAAATTACTGGGCAGCGGCAACGGCATTAAAACCTTTGCGCTACTGCGAGAATTTGGCCTGTTTCGTTACTTATTTCCAGACACAGATGCATTACTACAAAGTGGCTGGAAACGGGATGACATTGACCCTGAAGCTTTCATTCTACGCGGCTTAAAAAATACTGACGACCGCATTCAAAGCGGTAAAAGTACCGCACCTTATTTTTTATACGCCATTTTACTGTGGCCAAGTGTTGTCTTAAGACACGAAGAATTTCAGGCGCAAGGCATGCCCGTTACACCTGCACTGCATCAAGCCGCCAACATGGTGCTTGATAATCAAGTCGCGTCAACGGCAATTCCACGTCGATTCTCAACGCCAATGCGTGAAATTTGGGACATGCAACTTAGACTACCGAAGCGTTATGGCAAACGCGCCTTCCAACAATTAGAGCACCCAAGATTTCGTGCTGGCTTTGATTTCTTACTCATTCGCGAACAAAGCGGCACTGAGCTGAACGACCTTGGCGCTTGGTGGGAAGCATTCCAGCATAGCAACGAGAATCAGCAACGAGAACTTATCAAACAAATTGACAGTCGCTCGAATAATGAAGGGCCAAAAAAACGTCGTCCTCGTCGACGCCGTAAAAGCAACGCCCCACAAAGAGACAGTTCAACCGATTCATAAGAGACAGGCCGATGATGACAGCTTACATTGGTCTTGGCAGTAATCTTGATCAGCCTCTTGAGCAGATTCGCCAAGCCATTCAAACTCTTGCCACAGAGCCGAGTTTGATTCATTTTAGAATCTCTAAACTCTACGCTAGCAAACCGGTTGGCCCACAAGATCAGCCAGATTATGTGAATGCGGTTGCGTCATTCGAAACCTCATTATCTGGCATCGAATTATTAGATTTACTGCAAGCCATCGAACAAGATCATCATCGGCGTCGCGAACGTCACTGGGGACCGCGCACCTTAGATTTAGATCTGTTATTGTATGGCCAAGAGCAGATTGATTTACCAAGATTGACCGTGCCACACCCTTTTATGCTTGAGCGAGGTTTTGTCATCCAACCTCTTCATGATCTTGCTCCCGATATGCTCTTGGTAAATGGCAAAACCGTTACTGAGCAGTTACACCAACTTGATACCAGCGACTTGGTTATTATCACAGAAGAATAAGATATGTATTCAGACAACTCACAGAAAAAACTGACCAAACCCGTTACTTTGTCGACACTCAAAAAAATGAAAATCGACAAAGAAAAAATCACCTGCCTAACCTCATATGATGCCTCTTTCACGAACGTCATGAATGCGGCTGGCGTTGAAACCATCCTTGTGGGTGATTCACTTGGCATGGTCGTTCAAGGTAAAGACAGCACCTTACCCGTTACCATCGAAGAAATGTGCTATCACACTGCAGCAGTAAAACGAGGCAACACGAATGCCTTCATTATGTCAGACATGTCTTTCATGAGTTACAGCAAGCCAGAACAGGCATTAGACAATGCCGCCAAGCTGATGCAGGCTGGGGCAAACATGGTTAAGCTAGAAGGTGGCAGCTGGCTGGCTGATACCATAAAACTGTTAAGCCAACGCGGCATTCCAGTTTGCGCTCATTTAGGTTTAACACCGCAATCTGTTCATAAGCTAGGTGGCTATAAAGTACAGGGCAAAAGCCAAGACGCCGCTGAACTGTTACTCCAAGAGTCGTTGGATTTAGTGGAATCAGGCGCTGATATTTTATTGTATGAATGCATCCCCACTGAACTTGGCAAAAGCTTAACTGAAGCCGTTCCCGTTCCGACCATCGGCATTGGCGCTGGTCATCATACAGACGGTCAGGTGTTAGTCATGCATGACATGCTGGGCATTAATCTTGGTCATGTGCCACGTTTTGTTAAAAACTTCTTAGTGGATGGTCGTAATGTAAGCCAGGCCTTTGAAGCCTATGTAGACGAAGTAAAAAGTGCCAGTTTCCCTGGTCCAGAACACGGATTCCAATAATGCAGACGTTTCATACCATAGCTGAATTACGAGCAGCACTTAAAACCTTACGCCTTCAAGATAAAAGCATCGCTTTTGTTCCGACGATGGGCAATCTACACGATGGCCACATGTCATTAATTCGTCGCGCTTCACAAGAAGCAGACATTGTTGTGTCATCCATTTTCGTCAACCCAATGCAGTTTTCCGCCAACGAAGATTTAGAACGTTATCCGAAAACCTTAGAGGAAGACAAAAAGGTACTCAAAGCCAACGGTTGTGATTATGTTTTCGCTCCCGATGCCTTGGAAATGTACCCAGATGGCAAACGCAGTCAGACACAGATTGAAGTCGTTGGCCTATCTGACATACTTTGCGGCGCGTCTCGCCCTGGTCATTTTGTTGGCGTCGCCACCGTGGTCACGAAATTATTCAACATAGTGCAACCTGATTGCGCTATTTTTGGAAATAAAGATTTCCAACAATTGAAAGTCATCGAAGACATGACACGAGATCTCAGCTCCAATGTCCGAATTATAGGGATAGACACCGCCCGAAATGAAGATGGTTTAGCAATGAGTTCTCGCAACGGCTATTTAACAGAACAAGAACGAGACATTGCACCGACAATGTACAAAACATTGCTCTGGGCAAAA
The DNA here is from genome assembly GCF_043643765.1 of Marinomonas posidonica. GTDB lineage: Bacteria > Pseudomonadota > Gammaproteobacteria > Pseudomonadales > Marinomonadaceae > Marinomonas > Marinomonas posidonica_A. Next base: position 83,281 of record NZ_JBHZSP010000011.1, read on the forward strand.
GAACAGCTCTTAGCAAACAGCGCGAGTCACGAGGACATCCGCGAACAAGCTCAACAGAAGCTTGAAGCGGCCGGTTTCCGTCGTGATTATTTTGAAATCCGCGCGCAAGATAATTTACAAATGCCAACAGAGGAAGAGAAGTGCTTGGTCATATTGGCTGCAGCACATCTAGGGAGCGCACGTCTTATTGACAACCTGCGCGTCGACCTTGGGTAAGTTGAGCCATTAAGCTCACCCCCATAACCTAATTCACTTTCAAACACGAGGGAGATTGTAATGCGTTCACCCACTGAATTTTCTGCCTGGAAGAAACTCGCAGAACATCAACAGGAAATAGCCTCTGTTGATATGACATCACTTTTCCAGACCGACCCTAAACGTGCTGACAAATATCAAGCACAAGCGGCTGGCTGGACCCTTGATTACGCCAAAAACCGTGCGAATGACACCACCCTGTCTTTATTGACTGAACTGGTCACTGAAGCCGGCATGAAAGACGCCATTGATGGCATGTTTAGCGGCGCTCACATTAACAATACGGAAGATCGCTCAGTACTGCATATCGCCTTGCGTGCCAGCCAAGCACAAGACAGTCTTATGGTCGATGGTGTCAACGTGCTTGCGGAAGTTCGTGCCACACTAAAGCAGATGGAACAATTTGTTGCGCAACTGCACAGTGGTGAGTGGCAAGGCTACACCGGAAAAACCATCACCGACGTTGTATCAATCGGCATTGGCGGCTCTTACCTTGGCCCTAAAGTCGTTGCTGAAGCGCTGACACCCTACAAAAAAGACGGCATTAAAGTTCACTTCGTTGCCAACATTGATGGCTCTGACATCACAGGTAAACTGAAGCAACTGAATCCTGAAACCACAGTATTTGTGGTGTCATCAAAAACCTTCGGGACACTGGAAACCCTATCGAATGCCAATGCGGCTCGCGACTGGTTCCTAAGCAATGGCGGTTCGCAAGACAACGTCAGCAAACACTTCGCTGCCGTTAGCTCAAACGTTAAGAAAGCCGTTGATTTTGGCATGGCTGAAGAAAACATTTTCCCAATGTGGGATTGGGTTGGCGGACGTTACTCTCTTTGGTCGGCGATTGGTTTACCGGTAGCCATTGCGGTTGGCATGGATAACTTCTACGAATTGCTAGACGGCGCTCACCAAATGGATGAGCATTTCCGCACAGCACCGTTAGAAGAAAACCTGCCCGTTATTATGGGTGCCTTAGGCGTGTGGTACATCAACTTCCACAATGCACAAACCCATGCCTTGATTCCTTACGATCATTACCTACGCGCCATGCCTGCTCACATTCAGCAGCTCGACATGGAAAGTAATGGTAAAGCGAATCTATTGAATGGTGACGGCGTAGAAACCGACACAGGACCAATCATTTGGGGGGGCGCTGGTACCAACGGCCAACATGCTTACCACCAATTGTTGCACCAAGGTACTCGTCTTGTTCCTGTTGACTTCATCGCACCATTAACCAGCCACAATCCAATTGCTGAACACCACACGCACTTGTTCGCGAACTGCCTAAGTCAGTCGCAAGCGCTAATGGTGGGCAAAACCCTTGAACAAGCTCAACAAGAGCTAAAAGAGGCCGGAGCAACCGACGAACAAATCGCCAAGATTGCACCGCACAAGGTCATCAAGGGCAATCGTCCAAGCAACACCCTATTAACCGACAAGATGACACCAGCGACCGTTGGTGCGTTAATTGCTCTTTACGAGCACCGCACCTTTGTTCAAGGTACCATTTGGGGGATTAACTCATTCGATCAATGGGGTGTTGAACTGGGTAAAGTGTTGGGCACAGACATCTATAATCGCTTAGTCAGCGACAGCGACAACAGCGCACTGGATGCGTCTACCCAAGCACTGATCACAGCATTTAAGAAGGCTCAAGCTTAATAGAAAGTGGACAGCTAATGCGATTTAAAAACACCAGCCTCGGCTGGTGTTTTTGTTTAATCCCTCCCCTTCTCTTCAAGGGGAGGGATTATTGAAAGCGAAGCTTTCATGTAAGTCGTGCCTTCAGGCCAACAACCTCTCCACATGACATCATCAGCCCGATACAGACTTTTGTACATGACATCAAGCCAAGCGGCGTCTCTCTTCGCTTTTCAATTCTAGTTAAAACCACCCAACTCATCGAAACGCCACTCGGTTTTTGAATGACGCAAAGTTAAAATGCCTTTCCGTAGACCCCTTATTTAGCATAAATTTATCCACGCCTTGCTAGGACAGTATATGCGTAATCAGATAATTAGCAGTCTGTATAAAGAATTTCTAGAAGGCTTAGCTGACCTTAATCAGATACAACAAATAGTGAATCGTGCCTTTGAAAGAGAATTTACAACTCTTGAAAATTATAATGATTCAACAAAAACAATCGATATCGTTACCCAAGAAGCTTATGCTTTTGATAACCCCTTTACTGGAAAGCTTGAAAAATATGCATTTCGCGACACCACAATAGAAAACTTAAAGCAGCTGACTTTTTGGCACAAAAACAGTCAATACTGTTGGTTACTTATGAGCGCTTATGAAAAATTCGAGAGTTTTATTAAATCAGCATACAAAGAATTAACAGGAGAAGATCCTAGTGATTTAAAAAAATGCTAGCTCGACTTTCAGATACCTTTCCTAATATTAAGGATGCCGAAAGTAAAAATGCTTTTAACATCAACTTACGTATCGCTGTTCTCTTGGTTGAGAAATGCGTCACGCAATTACTCACAATCAGGGTATTATTCTCGACCTTCCACAATTCATAAAAAAGTGATCAATGCCTCAGGGATAGGTAACAATAAAGAGGAGCACGAAGAATTTATATCTCAATTCATTTTTAAAAATAAAGTTTGCATATTAGAGCTCCCTGCAACTGGCACCTCAAGACTTAGCAGAACTCACTATATATATAGAATTTTAGTTGGCTATCTCATTTCATATACGTACCTAGTAAAAAACGGAACAAACTAATCTACCTGAATCAAAGCGTAAAAATTGGAGGAGCAGACTCCTTCACCCCAACTCCACCCCATACCTTGCATTCCTGCCACCGCCCTCTAGACGGTACAAGCAGCCTTTTTCAACCAAATCAGCGAGGTCTCGGGTGGCGGTGGCTTTGGAGCTTCTGGTAATGCTGATGTATTTTTTGGCGCTGAGTCCGCCTTCAAAGCCATCCGACCCTGCGTTAAAGAGTTTACTAAGCACTTTCTTTTGACGTTCATTCAGTTCGGTGTGTCGATGTTTTTCCCAGAATTTCGCTTTTTTCAATACAAAGTCGACTTTCTGAGCGGCTTCTTTTTGTGCCAACAGAACCGAGTCGACAAACCATTTTACCCAGTCGGTAATATCTAAATTAAATTGGCTGGCTTTGTTTAGTCCATCGTAATAGGCGTTTTTATCTTTCTCGATTATTGTCGACAAGCTTAACAATGGAGGCCGGTTAAGGTCTTGCGCCAAGGCCATTTCGGCAATTGCTCGCCCGACTCGGCCGTTGCCATCGTCAAATGGATGGATGGTTTCAAACCACAAATGCGCGATAGCCGAGCGAACAGGCCCAGCAAGAAGGATATCTCGCTCTGCTTTTAATGGGTTAGAACGATTAAACCAATCTAGAAATCGGTTTATTTCTGTATCGACTTGATGAGCTGGCGGCGCTTCATAATGGACTTTTTCATAGCCAATGGGGCCTGAAACAATTTGCATAAGTTCTTCAGAATCTCGCCATTGGCCAACCTTTAGGTTGCGAGGCAGCAGACTGTTCTCTGGTTGTGGAAGAACTCGTTGATGCCAATGAAACAAAGTCGCTTTTGTGAGTTCATCAGCAAAGCTATTACGCACGTCGACCATCAAGGCAGCCATGCCTTCTGCTCGTGGATCGGCGACTCGCGTTGGTGGATTACTCAAGCCTAAGAAGTTTTTGATAGAAGAGCGTACGTCTTCTCGATCCAAACGCTCGCCTTCTATCTGGCTTGTGTTTATGGCTTCGCTCACCATGAGGTCGATATATGCATCGTACTGCAACGTATTTTCAAGCTGACTCATACCTCCAGACAAACGACCAGCCTCTAACGCATACCAATACAAAGCGTCTCGGCATTGAGTTTCGTCAAAGGTAAAGTTTGGCCAATCAGGGTGTTGCCAACTGTATTTCATAGCATGAACCGATTAAGTAAATTATTCGGCTCATAATATCATTATTTTATGAGCCGAATTAACTTATTATTCGGCTCATGCCTTTTTATTTAATCGCCAGCGGAAATCATCAAGATACAACGCCTGACTTTTCAGTACGACTCTTTCACTTAATCGAGGAGAACATAAAATGACTCAAGCAAACAGAAACATCGTTGACGATTCGTTATCACTCTCAATGAACGAACATAGAGCTTGTCGAAAAGCTACTTGAAAACTTAAATACACCGAATGCTGAGCTAAACGCGATTTGGACGCACTTACCAAAGGTAACTATTTAACGACACAAAAAACACAACAAGCAACCAAATAAAGTGGCCGTTTCAAGTCCAAGCTTCTATATTTTTCGTATCCAAGAATATCGTTATTTTTAGAAGTGACAGTGAGATCAACAGCGCCATTTGTTTTGTGACTTTGTTGATTTCGTGAAATACCAGTAAGGAGGCTAAAGCACTCGATGATGCTGCCAGCTACTCCAGCATCAAATTTCCATTCAGTCACTTGTATCATGTATTCGTCGATTGATCATTCTGAGTGAGGCATGAATGGCTTTAATCAAAAAAAATATCTGGGCGGCCTTTTATCTGACCGCTGCCATTTGGTTGGTGTTTTTTGGGGCGGCGACTTTTGTTAGCTATCAAACCGTCTACGAAGAATACACCTCCGAACAAAAAAGACTCATGGCACTAACAGCCAACTCCATACAGTCCATCTTACGTCAATATGAAGTGTTACTTGATCTGGTTGCCAAAGAAGTCATTGCCTATGGCGAGTTAGCCGACAAGGACACTATCCAAAAAGTAATGGATTCTGTCGTGGAAGTGGATAACTCCATGCTTGGCGTCGGTCTTTTTCTACCTCATGGCGATGTGTATGTTGCTTCCTCTGGTGTAAAGCTTCCACCAAAATTTAACTTACTATCTCAACCTGAGAATCGTGACAGTTTCCAACAAACATTAGAAACCAATAGAATGGTACTGGGCCGAACGTATCAAAGTGACGTGCTTAAAACCGTCGCTTTCCCTTTACGGAAATCCGTTGTCGATCAGGATGGCAACGTTCTGTTTGTCTTATCCACTGTAATCAACATCCCAAAAGGCTTCCGCTTTTTCTTCGACGGTGAGAGCAATCAAAACAACAGCAACCTCTACCTCTATCGAGACAGCGATCGTTATTTCCAAATCGTGTTATCTCATCATGAAATAGACTCAAACATTTACCGCTATCAGATCCCTCAAGCCAATTTTGATGAGGCTTTTCGTAAATTAGAGAAGAAAAAAGGCCTGAGCATTAAAAACATCAAAACGAATGAGCTGGAAGTCATCACCACCAGTGTACAACCCGGCCAAACCAGCCAAGCCGTAAGTCGTTATATCCACAAATACGATTTATGGGCGGAACTTAAATTGGATGACAGCTACGTTATGAGCCTGTTCTTCAAAGAATTACAAGTTCTTATTGGCATTTTTGCGGGCTCGTTATTACTCATTTATTTGCTATTCAGAGGCATTGCAATCAATGAAAAACGCATTAAAAACGCGCTGGAACACCAAGCCAACCATGATTATTTAACGGCACTGCACAACCGTTTTTATTTAGATCAACAACTCACCTGGATGAAAAAAGACTCCCTGTATTACCTTATCTTCATCGACTTAGATAATTTCAAAGCCATCAATGATGGCTATGGCCACGAAGTCGGTGACAAAGTACTTCGCCTCGTTGCCGAAAGATTGCAGGCCTTAGTAAACACTGAAGATGTACTGGTACGTTACAGTGGTGATGAATTCATTATTGTGGTGTTTAAACAAGACGAGAACAGCATAAATTTATTCTGCAAAGCCATTCAAAAAGATTTGGCATTACCTGCAAGAATCGACGATTATCGCTTTGTTTTAAGCGCTAGTATCGGTATCGCGGCGTTCCCTGAAGACGGCCAAGACCTAGACGAGTTAAAGCGCTATGCAGATCTTGCGATGTATGAAGCGAAGAAAACACGCAACACTATTACCTTCTTTCGTAAAGATTTCAAACAAGCTTATCAATATCGCGCCCAAATGGAACAAGAACTTAAAAAGGCTTTATTGCAGAACGAACTGTACATGATGTATCAACCACAAATTCGCCGTGATGGCAGCTCTTTTGGTGTAGAAGCCTTAGTTCGTTGGGAAAACAAATTGCTAGGCTTTGTGCCTCCCGACAAATTCATTGCCGTTGCCGAAGCCTGTGGTCTAATGCTACCCATCGGGGAATTTATCATTGATCAAACGTTTACCGATATAACGGAAGTCCAAAAAGAAACAGGTTTACCTGTGACGGTGTCGATCAATATCTCTGTACGGCAATTCCAGCACAATGAATTCTTCGACAGATTGATTGAGCTGATAGAAAAACACACCTTTATTCACGTTGAATTAGTTCTTGAGGTAACTGAGAACCTCTTTATTGATGATGTCATCGACATTCAAAATCTAATGGAGAAAATACGCGAGAAAGGCATTCGCATCTCTTTAGACGATTTTGGTACAGGCTACTCATCATTAAGCTTGTTGAATCAATTGCCAATTGATGAACTTAAAATAGACAAAAGTTTTGTAGATAATATCACCACCGACAGCAACACCCTTGCGATGGTCGAAGGCATCATTGCCATCGCACGAAAACTAAATATCACCACCGTAGTGGAAGGCGTGGAAACGGATGAACAGAGACAGATCCTAGCGGACTTACAATGCGATATTTTCCAAGGCTATCATTTCTCTAAACCATTGAAAATCAATGAGCTTAAAGCATTCATGACCTCCAATACGCATTTATTGCAAGGAGACAACAACTCAAGCCCTTGAATCGGATTACTTTTCTCAGCGCACAAAAAAACCACCCAAGGGTGGTTTTTTAAAAGATCAGCTACATAAATGAAATTTAAATGTATTCAACCTTCTCAATTTCATACACCGCTTCGCCGCTAGGAATTTTAACAGCCACTTCGTCGCCTTCTTCCTTGCCGATAATGGCTTTGGCGATAGGAGACGCGTATGAAATTTTCTTCACTTTCACATCCGCTTCGTCATCCCCAACGATCTGATAAGTCACCGTGTCTTCTGTATCAACATTATACAGCGTAACGGTTGTGCCAAAGACAACCTTACCAGTTGCAGGAATCGACTTAACATCAATCACTTGTGAATCAGACAGTTTACCTTCGATCTCTTTAATACGACCTTCAGTAAAGCCTTGTTCTTCACGAGCAGCATGATATTCCGCGTTTTCTTTTAAGTCGCCATGCTCTCGCGCTGTTGCAATGTCTGCAATTACGCGAGGACGGACAACAGCTTTCAAGTGATTCAGCTCTTCTCTAAGACGAGCTTCACCCTCTACTGTCATTGGAACTTTTTTCATCATTTCCCCAAGTGCAAATCTTGTAATCTTCTGACTTTGGTTTCGCCGGTTAGGCCAATAGCCAAACTCGTCGCCTCAGCGCCAGCCAATGTCGTAGTGTAACAAACCTTGCGTTGTAATGCTGTACGACGAATCAAAGAAGAATCCGTAATCGCTTGAGTACCTGACGTGGTGTTAATAATGTAATCAATCTCGCCATTTTTCATCATATCAACAATATGCGGACGACCTTCATTTACTTTATTAACTTTGCGCACTTCGACGCCATGTTCTGTCAAATATTTCGCCGTGCCTTCTGTACCCACAAGATCAAAGCCTTGTTTCGCCAGACGCTGAGCCACCGCAACCGCACCTTCTTTGTCCATGTCACGAACACTGATGAATGCACGACCTGATGTTGGCAATTCTGTACCACCACCCAATACCGCTTTACCAAAGGCTTCAGCAAACGTATCACCGACTCCCATGACCTCACCAGTCGACTTCATTTCAGGCCCAAGAATTGGATCAACGCCTTGGAACTTGTTGAATGGGAAAACGGCTTCTTTAACACTGTAGTAAGAAGGAATAATTTCTTCAGTGAAAGCTAGCTCAGTAAGGGTTTTACCTGCCATCACCAAGGCAGCGACTTGTGCCAAAGAACGACCAATGCACTTAGACACAAATGGCACAGTACGTGATGCACGAGGGTTGACCTCGATGACATAAATCTCACCGTCTTGAACTGCTAGCTGAGTGTTCATCAGACCGATCACACCCAATTCCAGAGCCATGCTCTTAATCATCTCGCGAATGCGATCTTGTGTCTCCGCAGGCAGCGAGTAAGGTGGCAATGAACAGGCGGAATCACCAGAGTGAACACCAGCTTGCTCAATGTGCTGCATAATACCGCCAATCACCACTTGCTCACCATCAGACACACAGTCGATATCAATCTCGATGGCCGCATTTAGGAAGTGATCAAGCAATACTGGGCTGTCATTAGAGACTTTCACAGCCGTTGTCATATAACGAGTCAGTTCTTTCTCGTTGTAGACGATTTCCATTGCGCGACCACCCAAAACATAAGATGGGCGAACCACTAATGGGTAACCAATTTCAGCTGCTTTCACAATGGCCTGCTCTGTCGAACGAACCGTCGCATTGTTAGGCTGTTTGTAACCAAGGCGCTGGATCATGCTTTGGAAACGCTCACGATCTTCCGCACGGTCAATGGCCTCTGGGGTGGTACCAATAATTGGCACACCTTCGTTTTGCAAAGCACGAGCAATCTTCAATGGCGTTTGGCCACCGAACTGTACGATCACGCCTTTTGGCTTCTCAGTACGTACGATTTCCAATACGTCTTCCAAGGTAACTGGTTCGAAGTACAAACGATCAGAGGTATCGTAATCTGTTGATACGGTTTCTGGGTTACAGTTCACCATAATGGTTTCGTAACCGTCTTCACGCAAACCAAGCGCCGCGTGTACACAGCAGTAATCAAACTCAATACCTTGACCGATACGGTTTGGACCACCCCCTAGAATGATCACCTTGTCTTTATCACTTGGTGCCGCTTCACACTCATCTTCGTAAGAAGAGTACATGTAAGCCGTATTCGTCGCGAATTCCGCTGCACAAGTATCAACACGCTTGTAAACCGGATGCACGTCCAACAAATAACGACGTTCACGCAAGGATTTTTCGGTCACTTGTAGCAAATCGGCAAGACGCGCATCCGAGAAGCCTTTACGCTTCAAGCGACGCATCACATCAAACGTCATGTCCGCCAATCCTTTGTTAGACAACGCCGTTTCTTCTTTGATGATGTCTTCAATTTGCACCAAGAACCAAGGATCTACGCCGGTTACCGCATACAATTCATCCACTGTCATGCCAGCACGGAAACCATCACCAATGTACCAAATACGATCAGCGCCAGGAGATTGCAGCTCATGAGACAATTTCTCTTTGCTGTTTTCTTCTGCCATGTCCAATTGAGGGTTAAAACCGTCAGAGCCCGTTTCCAAACCACGTAGGGCTTTCTGCAAAGACTCTTGGAAGCTACGACCAATCGCCATGACTTCACCCACAGATTTCATCTGTGTGGTCAAACGGTCATTAGCCGTTGGGAACTTTTCAAAAGTGAAACGTGGGATCTTAGTGACCACGTAGTCAATGGCAGGCTCAAAGCTCGCTGGCGTTTGACCGCCAGTGATGTCGTTCTGCAACTCATCTAGAGTGTAACCAATGGCCAATTTTGCAGCGATTTTCGCAATCGGAAAACCCGTCGCTTTTGATGCCAAAGCCGATGAGCGAGACACTCGTGGGTTCATTTCGATCACCACAAGGCGACCCGTTTTCGGATCCATACCAAACTGTACGTTAGAACCACCGGTTTCAACACCGATTTCACGCAATACAGCCAAAGAGGCGTTACGCATGATTTGGTATTCTTTGTCTGTCAGCGTTTGTGCGGGTGCCACTGTGATGGAGTCACCTGTGTGAACGCCCATGGCATCGAAGTTTTCAATGGCACAGACAATAATACAATTGTCTTTTTTGTCTCGTACCACTTCCATTTCGTATTCTTTCCAACCGATCAAAGACTCATCGATTAGCAACTCGTTGGTTGGCGACAAATCCAAACCACGCGTACAAATTTCTTCAAATTCTTCCATGTTGTAAGCGATACCACCACCAGTACCACCCATGGTGAAAGAAGGACGAATAATACAAGGGAAGCCTACTTCACTTTGTACTTTCAGGGCTTCTTCCATGTTGTGAGCGATACCAGCACGTGGACACTCTAGTCCGATCGACTTCATCGCTTGGTCAAAACGATTACGGTCTTCTGCTTTGTCGATCGCATCAGCCGTCGCACCAATCATTTCAACATTGTATTTTTCTAAAACACCATGACGCTCTAGATCCAGCGCACAGTTCAATGCCGTTTGCCCACCCATAGTAGGCAATACTGCGTCTGGACGCTCTTTCTCGATAATTTTCTCAACGGTTTTCCACTCAATCGGTTCGATGTAAGTGGCATCCGCCATAACAGGGTCCGTCATGATGGTGGCTGGGTTAGAGTTCACCAAAATAACGCGGAAACCTTCTTCACGCAGGGCTTTACAAGCTTGTGCGCCTGAGTAGTCAAACTCACAGGCTTGACCGATTACAATTGGGCCGGCACCTAAAATTAAGACGCTTTTTATGTCAGTACGTTTTGGCATAATCTTTCGTTCCGCTCCTTTTAGGCTTTTGAGGCTTTGATGTTGTCAATAAATTGGTCGAACAAAGGCGCAACGTCATGTGGCCCTGGGCTCGCTTCTGGGTGACCTTGGAAGCTGAACGCTTTCTTATCGGTTCGACTAATTCCCTGCAAAGAGCCATCAAACAGAGACTTGTGAGTCATCTCCAAGTTGGCTGGCAAGCTGTCTTCATCCACTGCAAAACCATGGTTTTGGCTAGTGATCATCACAGTGCCTTGCTTGATGTCTTGAACTGGGTGATTGGCACCGTGGTGACCAAACTTCATTTTCTTGGTCTTAGCACCGCTGGCCAGCGCCAACAACTGGTGACCAAGACAGATACCGAATACAGGAATTTCAGTGTCTAGAATGTCTTTAATCGCTTGGATCGCGTAATCACATGGCTCTGGATCACCAGGGCCGTTTGATAGGAAAATGCCATCTGGGTTCAAAGCCAACACGTCACTGGCTGGGGTTTTCGCTGGTACAACTGTTAGGCGGCAACCACGCTCAACTAGCATACGAAGAATGTTTCGTTTTACACCGAAGTCATAGGCAACAACATGAAATTCGGAGCTTTCTGGTGTGGTATGACCCTTCACAAGATCCCAAGTAGACTCAGTCCACTGGTAAGCTTCTTGTACTGTCACTTCTTTTGCTAAATCCATCCCCTTTAGACCGGGGAAAGCACGTGCCGCTGCAATGGCTTCTTCTTCGTCGATGTTATCACCGGCCATGATACAACCAGCTTGTGCACCTTTTTCGCGAAGAATACGTGTTAATTTACGAGTATCGATATCCGCGATACCCACCACACCTTTGCGAGTCAGATAGTCAGACAAAGTCTCTTCTTTACGCCAGCTGCTGGCTAATAAAGGTAAATCACGAATAATTAAACCCGAACACCACACTTGGTTAGACTCTTCATCTTCAGAGTTAACACCAGTATTACCAATGTGAGGATAGGTCAAAGTGACCATTTGTCGAGCGTAGGAAGGATCAGTAAGAATTTCTTGATAACCAGTCATTGAGGTGTTGAATACCACCTCTGCGGTTGAGGAGCCATCCGCTCCGATCGACACGCCCTTAAAAATTGTGCCGTCTTCCAGAGCTAGAATCGCTGATGTTGCCAAAGGAACCTCCCGTTTAGAGCCTATCAGGTTGCAAAAAAGCGAGACGAACCGGCGGCCCATCTCGCTTTTAAGAAATTGCGTTTTTGCCGTCTATCCATCGTCAGAATGTAGATGGATCTCGCGTTCAAAAAATCTGCCTAATTTTACTCTGAACTGGCTTAACCGTCCACCTAAGAATGGGGCTGAAATGGTCAAAAACAGCCTATTTTCACGCTTTTTAACTAACTCTTTGGTCAAGAATAAATATTCCTTAACACAACAGACCGTCGGCAACGTTTTGCGCCTCTTCATAGCCTGTCAGATTTGCCAACAAGGTCAATGCAAACACCATGGAAACCGCTGGTCCTTTCGCCGTTAAAATATTGCCGTCCATCACCACAGGTTCGTCCGCCAAATATTCCGCTCCGGTTAAACCCGATTCAAAGCCTGGGTAACACGTCGCTTGTTTGTCCACAACAAAGCCATGGGTTCCGAATACCAATGCTGGCGATGCACAAATCGCCGCTAATAACGCATCTTGAATATCGTGCTTTTCCAATAAATCCACCAACAATTTACAATCACGAAGGTGCTCTGCGCCCGGCATACCACCGGGCAACGCGATGGCATCGAACATTTTGTCAGTGTGCTCACTCAACAGAGAGTCCGCTGTCAACTGACAACCATTCGCCAAGGTCACATCCGTTGTTTCGTGGACACTGGCAACCGTTACCTCTACACCGCCACGCCTCAGCACATCAATAATAGTAATAGCTTCAATGTCTTCACTGCCATTAGCGATTGGTACCAATACTTGGGTCATTTTTTCATCCTCTTCCAACAGGGGTAACTAATATATACAAGCAAGCCGCTTCACGCCCCGTCTCTGTTTGATAATAGTGTTTACGGCGCCCAACTAACTCAAAACCCAGCGCCTCATACAAATGAATTGCCGCCAAATTTGATTCCCGAACCTCTAATAAAAATTCCGCAACGCCTTGTTGGTTCAAACTGTTTAACCAATGCCCCACCAATTGCTTTGCGATCCCTTGTCGACGCACACTTGAATCCACCAAAATCAGCTCCAACTCAGATTGATCCACACTTCTGGAGGCCGTCAGCCAGGCAAGCAGGTTACCGGGATTTTGTGCTTCGCACATCACCCAGTTTAGTCTGACTTCCAAAGCATCGGCCACTAAAGTGCGGCCCCAAGGATGAGGGTTTGAATGTTTGTCCAAGCGTTCGAGACCTAACACATCAGATTCAACAGCTGGACGAATCACGTAGGTAGAATTCATAGATAGACGCCACATTTCATTGTATTAATGGGACGAAAAGAAACTCGTTTGCATGCTATTCCAAGCTTCCTTTCGCAACTCAGGAATTCGGTGTAACTCAGATAAACTCACAATCCTAGCCATAGGATAGGATTTCAAAGGACTGCTGCTAGGTAAATCGTCCATTAACTGGGCAATTTTACTGCCCGCTAACACCAGCTTAGCCTCAGGCAAAAAGCCTTGAGTCCAACGTTGGACTGAGGATTCCAACGCGCCAATTAACCAATCGGTACGATTTAAAAAGTGTGGATTTTTTAATGTTCCAGGCCAAGCAAATGCATAGCGCTGCCAATTTTCAACAGGGTCTTTCAATAGGGCTTGCGCCATTTTCAACGCCAGCTGATCAATTTCTTCCTGTTGCGAGAATACCGCAGGCACATCACTCAGAATTAACAACCTATTTGACAAGGCATAGGCTCTAAGCTCAATTGACGACACTTGAGTCAAATGAACGTCCGTCGCTACCTCAATGTCGACCGCCAACTCTTCAATTGGCTGCAAGTCTTCCACAATGATTTCAGGCCCTGCATTTAACTGTTCACGCAAATTGGAAACAGATTGTTGCTTCTCTTGTGGATCTAACATCACAGGAGGCTGAGCCGCTTTGGCCGAGAAACCGGACACCCTGTCATGCTCAGAAACAAGGGACAGCGTCTCGTCTAGAGCTTCAGAATCCGCCAACACATTGCCTTGAGCTTGCCAAGGTTGCGCAGGGAGATAAACCTGCCCCACGACATTTTCCACACCATTCAACCAAGTCACCACCCCCATTTGTGCAAGGCACTGGGTTTGAAAAGCATGCTGTGACGATAATTCGCGTAAGCGATTACTCATAATAGTAATGACTCATCAGTGATGGTAATAAATTAGGGCTATTTCGAATAACCAGAATATACGCGTTTCCTTGCTTAGATGCTACCGAACAGGCGGTTCCGCATAGTGTCCAATGGAACAAATGTGTATAATCCTAAACGAATATCAAGTCGATAACGCCCTTTCAACCGTTTCTCTAAAAGGTAATCATCATGCATTCTTTGCTGTCCCGTTTGGCTTTAATAGCGAGCTTATTTATTGCCAGTGCAAGTCAGGCTACTGCGCTACCCGATCTTCAAGGTCGCACTATTCTAGCCGTTACCGAAAATGCCTATACACCACTGAATTTTGTCGATGCCAACACAGGGCAAGGCATAGGCTGGGAATACGATGCCATGAATGAGATAGGAAAACGCTTGAACGCGAATATTGAATGGCATTTAAGCAGCTGGGACGCCATGATCCAAGCGGTTAAACAAGGTCAATATGATATCGGTATGGATGGCATTACCATTAATGCTGAACGAGCACAGCAAATTGATTTCTCCATTCCCTACATGACCTCACAACAATTCATGTTAGTCAGAGCGGACGAAGACCGATTTACTGACGCCAAAAGTTTTGCCGCTAATGACGACTTACACTTTGGAGCTCAAGCTGGCACCACAAACTTTTATGTGGCCGTATACGATGTGTTAGATGGCAATGAAGACAATCCTCGCATCACCTTGTTAGAAACCTTTGGCGCATCTGTACAGGCATTGAAATCCGGTGACGTTGACAGTGTCCTAATGGATGCCACATCGGCACGCGGATACATAGGCGCTAACCCAGGTGCGTTTAAAATTGTAGGTGGCCCACTCGGCACAGAAGATTTCGGTTTTATCTTTACCCCAGGTTCTGATTTGGTAGAACCTGTAAATGCAGCGTTACGAAGCATGAAGGCGGATGGCACATTAGATGCATTAAACAAGAAATGGTTTTTTGACTATAACCAATAAGCCATCTTTTATTGTTTAAGCGCCGATAATGACGCCGCAGCATGGCCGACACTTCAGTGATAAACGACTAAAAACCTTTATCACTGAAGCATTCTTATCATCAACAACTGAAATATGATGCCCCTTAAAAAGACCTTAGATCGCACCCCTTGGTGGCTTGTTGCTACTATTATCATAGGCATAGTCTTGCTCTGGAACATGGTAGCAAACCACAGCTATCAAAAGATCGCAGGCGCATTAAGTAACGGATTATTGACCACCATTGGCGTAACCTTAGTCGCTTTCCTATTAGCCAGCGCCATAGGCTTGATCATCGCCCTAGCCGGTTTTTCAAAATGGCGCATTTTGCGAGAATTCGCTCGTTTTTATGTGGAAATATTTCGTGGCATTCCTGTATTAGTATTGCTGTTTTATATCGCCTTCGTTGGGGCAAGCGAAATGGTCCATCTCTATAATTGGCTATTACAATGGCCCATTGAAGCTGGCTGGCTGGAAAGCGCTAGAACCCGTGACTTCGACATGCTCTGGCGTGCTATTTTAGCCTTATCCATCAGTTACAGTGCCTTTATTGCGGAAGTCTTTCGCGCCGGTATTCAAGAGGTCAGCAAAGGCCAAATCGAAGCCGCACAATCCCTTGGTTTGTCTAGCTGGTTGCGATTCCGATTGATCATCTTGCCACAAGCCATGCGTAAGATTCTTCCTCCGTTAGGTAATGATTTTGTTGCCATGATTAAAGATTCTGCTTTGGTCTCTGTTCTCGGCGTACAAGACATCACCCAGCTCGCCAAGGTCTACAGTTCGTCGACCTTTCAGTTCTTTGAGACCTACAACGTGGTGGCCTTCATGTACCTAACCCTGACGCTCAGTTTATCCTTATTAATTCGAGCTTTTGAGGCCCATTTACGACGCAATGATCATCATTAAACCATGGAAACCGCTCGCAAAGATGCAAACACTCTCATACGGCCCTATTCAGATAAGCAGGCGAACCATCTTGTTTATGTCATTGCTCAGAATGCTTCACTAAAAAAGACACCACATTTTTAATCAATGCTTTTTTATCTTCGAAGCTCATATTATTAGCTGCGGGAGAATCGGCTCTCTTGCGGTCTTTTAACGTGGATAATTTTCTTATTTTAGCTTGGGCGGAAGCCTCTTCATCAATCGCGTGACACGCCAACTCAATATTACGCTCGGCCAAACGTTTACTAATCACTTTTCTGGGATCACTCATTTCGCCATCCACAGCAATATCAACATAAAGAGAGTGACTCTTCATGTTATGTGCTTGATGTGGCAATACCGTCATACTCCCAGCCATTTTTATAAAATCGCCTTGCCCTTCTAACAGCGCCGCTAAAATGGAATTTTCGGTGATCTCTTGTTTAAGTTTTAATTGATGATCTTGTAATCTCTTCATCGTCATTTTCCAATCCACGTCTATTCCCGATGCAATCCTAAGCGCCGTGGCATACAAAATCTTACTCATTACAATTTCTTCCCTGGCAATATGAGAAAGCGTGTAAGAACGAGCAAAGGCTTTATGCTCAAACAAAACTTCAGACTCTTTTAATAACGCCTTAGCATTTACGATGAGAGCCAGCATATATTCATCAATTTGATTAAGGTTGAATGACATAAGCTCTCCCAAAGTTTTACTTTCCAATCACGGCATACACGGCCATTCTTTCTAAATATTAGTAGAAACAGCTAATTTTTC
The DNA here is from genome assembly GCF_043643765.1 of Marinomonas posidonica. Taxonomy (GTDB): domain Bacteria; phylum Pseudomonadota; class Gammaproteobacteria; order Pseudomonadales; family Marinomonadaceae; genus Marinomonas; species Marinomonas posidonica_A. Next base: position 100,111 of record NZ_JBHZSP010000011.1, read on the forward strand.
CGCTATTTTGACTATTTTTTAAACACCCCGATACAACACAAGCCAACCGTAAACTGAACCTTTATCCACTAAAGACATCGTTATTCATTGATCTTAAAAAGGCTTTAGAACGTCCACACAAACAAGTTCAAGATAAGAGACATGTTGGTAAAACAAAAAAGCCAACTCCATGAGTTGGCTATTTTCGCCTTTTAAGGTCATTCATTAACGAAATTTTGGAATAATCTCAGCACCGTATTTAGCAATAATTTCTTCTTCATCACCGCTGTCTAGATAGATGTTGAACTGCGTGGTTCCCGCCACTTCAAGATCTTTGATCTTAGCGATGTGATCTTCTGGTGTACCTAATACACAGAAGCTTTTCACTATATCTTCGGTAATGAAATCTAAGAATGGGTTGTCGCTTTGACCATGTTTCGAGTAATCGTAGCCACGACGTTTTTCGATGTAATCCGTTAAGCTTTTTGGCACTAAGCCTGAATCACTACCGTATTTCTCAACAATATCTGCCACATGGTTACCCACCATAGCAGGGAACCATTTGGTGTGTTCAATACAGTAATCCATGTCACCAAAGTAAGCGGGGGCGGCAGCTTGAACTTTGAAGTTAGACATATCACGACCGGCTTCGTTACCCGCGGCAATGGCCTGATCTTTAAACCATTTCACCAAGTCTGGATCGCCAATTTGCAGGATCAAACCATCTCCAACTTGCCCTGCGGTTGCTAAGGCTTTTGGCCCATAAGCACCAATCCAAACAGGCAATTCATAACCTGTCGCCCAAGGCAATTTGACCGGCTCTGGGCATTCGCCGTATTCCACTTCTTCCCCTCGGACCATGGCTTTAACTTTCGTGGTAAATTCCGCCAAACGAGCCAATGTGGCCGGTTTTTTTCCCATCACCCGCATGGATGAATCACCACGTCCTAAACCGATATCAAAACGCCCATTACTTTGATGCGCTAAGCTGGCGTATAAGCTCGCAGACAAAGACCAATCACGAATATTAGGGTTGGTCACACAAGGACCAAATCGCATGTTTGTAGTGTGTTCCATACACATGGCCATGGCGACAAACGATTCACGCCATAAAATGTGAGAATCGTAAAACCAACAGTAAGTAAAACCTGCTTCCTCAGCCTGACGTACCAAACTGCGTGCCCGATCTGGGCTGACAAAGCCTTTAAAGGTGATGCCGAATTCCATAGTAAGTTCCTCTTGTGATCATTTTTAGTATGAGTTTTTTGTAAGATAAAACCTTAATGCGCCTGCTCTGGTGGGCAAATGCGCACCCCTGCATGGGAAAAAGGCACATCCTTTGAAATGTTCAGACGAATCAGAATGGGCGTTAACGCCTCGATGCATCGAGCGCTCTCAGCCAACCCTGCGTTATAGGCTTGCGTACCCATGGTTTGGCATAATTGGATCACCCGTTTTTTCGCTGCCAAATCATTGCCACAGACTAGAATGTCGCAATTAATGGGACGCGCTAAATCGTTTAGCGTAATGGCGGACACATTATGCAGCGCACCGACTACCGGTATATCATCGCCTAACAAGGCTTGCGCGGCTTCCGTCACCGAACCTTCAACCGGCATATCTACGGCTTTTGGGTTGCCCGGTGCAAGAGGCACAACAATGTCCACTAGGGTTTTGCCGATTAATGACGAAGCCAACGCTGTTAAGGTCTCATCGTGACCCGCATACGGCACAGATAGAATCACCAAATCGTCAGCCGTTTTGGTTGCTGTTACCATATCGGCGCCCGTTATATGAGCGTTTACACCCAACACATTGAGCTGTTCCGTTAATTCACTGGCGGTCTGTTGAGCTTTACTGGCGTCTCTCGACCCAAGCACAATATGAACACCAGCCTGTGCTAAACGCAGGGCTAACCCCTTACCTTGTGGACCGGTGCCACCTAAAATAGCGACTGTGTTATCTTCACTCATCTAAATAAATCCTCATTATGTGAACGGATAAGGTCTCGACTTGAGCTCTGTGTTTTTGGCCAATTTAAGCCTCGAAAAAGAATCACTGGGGACTTGGCACTTTTTTCCATTAAAAGACCGGACGCAGCCGCCAGCTCGTCGGCGAACGCTGGAGCGGTAACACTCAGTGGGCGACCAAAGGCATCGATTTCTCCTAGCATGTGCATAACCCCAGGAACATTGGCGAGACCGATTGCCACATTGGTTTGACCTAAGCGCCAAGGGCGACCAAAGGTATCGCTGATCACCACACCTAACTCACATTGAAAATGTGCTTCTAAGCGCTGACATAATGCGGTCGCACTTTTATCTGGATCTTCGGGCAATAAAATCAGCTGCCCAGGATGATCCGCATTGGATTCATCCACTGCGGCATTGGCACAGATATAGCCTTTTTTGTGCTCTGCGATCAGCACACCTTCTTGCTGATCTGGTCGTTTCATTGCCCGAACGATACGATTCGACTGAGACAAGATAACTTCTACTTTACGTGGGTCTTTGTTCACGGTTTTCGCCAGCTCAATGGCTTCGTTACTAGGCGTTACATCGGATAAGTAGACACAAGCCCCTTCTGTTTTGGACACCACCTTGTGTGCAACCACTAAGATGTCGCCCTGCTGCAAACCTTGGTTTTGTGTCGATAAGGTATCAATAATGCTCTGCGCCAGATCATCACCAGGTTGAAAATCCGGTAACCCCATCAAACGTGACATAGTCATAGAATCAGGCATATCTGACCGCCTTAACGGAAGCAATGAGAGACTTATGCCAGAACTGGAAACGCTCAGGTTGACGGCGTGATGCCAGCGACAAGTCTTCCTTTTGATCAATGTCTAACGACAGGTGAGTCAAATGCAAGCTACGACAGCTGAGTTGCTGCATTTGCGCATTGGTTTGATGGGCCACTGCAGAGTGACAACCGTACTCGAATTCAATGGCATCAGGCGGAGAAGTGAATAAAGCATTGGTCCCTCCATCTTTGGCCACGGCAATCACCACCTGAGCTTCCAACCCTGCGGTTAACAAGGCTTGAATCTCTGATTTTTCCAACATAGCGATGTCACTCGGGATGATCAATTGGCCATCGTAGCCGGACTGCTTTACCCAATCGCAGGCAAACCGTAAAGCGCCATTTAAGCCCCTTTCACCGTCATCAAACAGACTGTTCGCTTGATAATCTTGCGCCAACCGAAGGACATCCAGCGACTCACTCACCACCAACACATCTAACTCAGGAAAATGCTGCTGGAAAAACTGCAAAGTCGTTTCAAACAAACTGAGTGACAAGCTCTCTCGCGCCTCAGCTGGCAAGTTCGAAGACAAACGCTGCTTTCCTTTAGCCGGTGATTTCATTGGAATCACCACACATAGATTGTTTACTTTTGGTTTCATCAAGCGGCCCTCTTTGCCTGTTTATCTAATGCAAAAGCCACCACTTGATCGAGCAAGTTCACTTTGTCATCACGCTCTTTCATCAAGGTTGGTGTCACTAAGACATCCACGCCTTGAGCCAGCAACCAGTCAGCTTCTTGTGCATCTTGCAGGTCGATCACCATGCCATCTAAAAAACCTTGGTAAGAATCGTAGATGCCTTTTGAATCGACGCTCTTCCCTTCGCTTAACAGCATTTTGTCTGCGGGACCTTTAACCGTTTTTCCACCGATCAAGGGTGAAATAGCCACAACATAAGCGTCACTGTCGATAACGGCTTGACGAATATCAGGGATGGACAGAATGGCTCCGATGCTAACCACAGGATTACTGGGGGCAATGACAATGACATCACTGGCTAATAATTGAGCTAAGGCGGCGGCATTGGGTGTCGCGTGATCCGCCCCTTGATAAGCCACTTCAATCACGTCTGGTTGACAATGTTCGCGAACAAAAAATTCTTGAAAAGACAGCCAACCAGAGGGCGTCTTAACACGAGTCTGCAGCGTATCATCCGTCGGTAATAAAATCGGCAGATTCACCCCATGTCGCGTTGCTAACCTTTGAGCAATCTCACTCATGCTGACGCCTTGCTTTCTCAGCTGAGTGCGATAAATGTGCGTCGCCAGATCCAAATCGCCTAAGGTCATCCAAGTATCTTGGCCCAACGCCGCAAGCTCTTTTAGTGTTTGATGGCTTTCGCCTTTACGCCCCCAACCTTGCTGACGATCTATTTGATCACCAAGGGAATAGATCAAGGTATCAATGTCTGGGGAGACCCAAAGCCCATGAAATTCATCGTCATCGGCGACGTTTCCAATCACTTTTGCTGCCTGTGAATAATGTCCAAATGCCAGCCCTTCTGCTGCTTTGGCACCTCCTACTCCGCCGGCTAATAAGGTGATATTTAACCCCGCCATTACGCCACTCCTTGAATCGCTATACGATTCGGCTGCACTGGATCTTGGGTATAATCTCTCACCGTCTGGTACTTGGTATTACGCTGAATCGCAGTTAGCCCCGCCGCTTCAATATTAGCCACCATGTCTTCTGGCATCACTTCCTGACCATGCGTCGCGCCAGCCGCACGAGAAATGCTTTCATTCATTAAGGTGCCGCCCAGATCATTGGCGCCGGAACGTAACATTTGAGCTGCAACATCCGGCCCCATTTTCACCCACGAAGCTTGGATATTGTCGATATAGCCTTGCAACATAAGACGAGCAATGGCGTGCATTTTAAAATGTTCATCTCGAGTTGGTCCGGGACGAACTTTATCTGGGTTATCTTTATATAAACGGGTTTCATAATGGATGAAACCAAGTGGCACAAATTCGGTAAAACCGCCGGTGTCTTTTTGAATATCGCGCAGCAATTTGAGGTGATTCGCCCAATGAATCGGCTGATCCACATGACCGTACATAATGGTAGACGTTGTCGGCACACCCACTGAATGCGCAGCACGTATAATGCGTACCCACTCTTCTGTGGTGAGTTTGTTTTTAGTCAGCTGTTTACGCACTTCCGTATCCAAAATTTCCGCCGCGGTGCCTGGCATAGAACCTAAACCCAATGTTTTTAACTCAGACAAAAACACCTCCGGTTCAAGGCGAGCTTTTTTACAGCCATACCAAATTTCAAACGGTGAAAACGCATGGATGTGAATCTCAGGGACACGTTTTTTGACGGCAATGACCAGATTCCGGTAATAATCTGCGTCTATGTCTGGGTGCAAACCGCCTTGAATACAAACCTCGGTAGCGCCACGCTGCCAAGCCTCTTCAGCACGGTCAGCTACTTGCTCCACCGTTAAAAACTCCGCGTCTTTACTGCCTTTTTCCGTCGCAAAGTTACAAAAGCGACAGCCCATGTAACAGACATTGGTAAAATTAATATTGCGAGTCACCACAAAGCTACCGGTATTACCCACACGCTGTTCTCGCACCTGGTCGGCCGCCGCTAACACGGCTTGCGCTTCGTCACCTTCGGTTGCAAATAACACACAGGCTTCGTCAACACTCAGCTCCTCGCCCAAAATCGCTTTATTCAAAATTGTCTGAACCGCCAAATTCAGCGGGTGGGATCTAACAATCGTCTCAGGGATCGGGGTTTCATTGATGGTATTTAGACTCATGCGACAAGTCCTCCTGTAGCACAAAGAGAGTGAGCAGATGACGAATATGACGCCGATATGGACGCCACTCGCTGTATTAGGTTTTCCGTCAGGTATTTGCCCTGCGCTTGCTGATAGCGAGGGTAGATGGTCAGTCGCTCATGTAATGAATACCCCAAGCCTTCACAGGCTTTCGCGACACTACTGATTTGCGGCCAAGCTCTTTCAGGGTTAATGAAATCTTTGGTCAAAGGAGAGATCCCCCCCCAATCATTGATGCCAGCATGAAGGTAGCTGCCATATTCTTCTTCTAAATTGGGCGGTGCCTGTAGGCTAATCTCACTCGGCAGAATGAGTCGTGCCACAGCAATGGTTCGCTTCATGTCATCCAAATCCGGTTCTTGGCAACCCGCCATTTGCGTCCCAGGCTTGGCACGAAAGTTTTGAATAATAACTTCTTGAATATGACCGTATGTCAGGTGCCGGTCACGAATGGCCACCAGACTGCGTACTCGGTCTTCCCAACTTTCCCCTATGCCAATCAAAATCCCCGTCGTAAAGGCGATGTCTAAACGGCCTGCATATTCCAGAGTATTTAGACGTCGCTTTGGCGTTTTATCTGGGCAGGCGTAATGGGCTTGGCCTTGTTTGAGTAACTCTGTGGTGACGTTTTCTAACATCATCCCCATACTCGCGGCCACGGGTTTTAGACGTTTCAATTCGGCATAAGTTAAAGCCCCTGCATTCACATGAGGCAATAGACTGGTGTTATCAAGCACATTGGCACATTGATCATGGAGGTAGTCTAGGGTGTTGTCGTAACCCAACTCAGCCAGTTTATCGCGCGCCTGTTGATAACGCAGTTCAGGACGCTCACCCAAACTGAATAACGCCTCTTTGCAATCCAAAGCCGCGCCTTCTTGTGCGGTTTTCAATACTTGCTCAGGCGTCATATAGTTCGCGTGAATGGAATCTGGTGATTGAACAAAAGTGCAGTAGCCGCAAGTGTCTCGACACATATTCGTCAAAGGAATAAAGACTTTTTTCGAATAACTGATGGCATTTCCCCAAGCTTGGTAACGGGTATTTGCCGCCTGTTGGCAGAGTGCGTATAAGTCTGGCCCAGTCGCAAACTCATAAGATATGGCTTCGGTAACAGAGATCATATTCACTCCACTCAAGGTCAGGAAATTAACTTTTTTACCATTTGGTATAAAAATTAATAACAAGCATTTTGGTGGTAGTAAATTGTTTTTTTTAGTGCAAATTGCGCACTAAAATTGCGCCATTAAATTAAAGTTTAGTTAAACAAAAAGTTAACTAAATGGTTAAGATCATGAAAAGACGTACTTTTTTGAAGGTTTTAGGCTGACTATTTTTTCACCAGCCGAGTGGGAATATGAAAGAAATGAAGTAAGAAAGAATTTTAATTTATTTTTTTGGCACCAAGAGCGCGCATTACAAATTCAGTGACCGCTAATTCGGCTCGTTCAAAGTCATCTTCATCTAATGATGTCTTAGCCAGTAGCACTTCCATTTGCAGAGAGAAATCCGCATAGGTTTGTGTGGCAGCCCAGATGGTAAAAAACAAATGCTCAGCGTCTATATCAGCGATTAACCCTTTACTTATCCATGACTTAACTAATTTAACATCACGTTCAAACTGTGGTTTTAAATGGCTCACTAGATAGTCCTTTAGCATTGGTGCACCGCTAATAATTTCGTGAGCGAACACTTTCGAACCGTTCGGATAAAGGCGAGATAACTGCATTTTTTCATGGACGTAGCGACGAATGACCTGCTCTGGTGTATCGCCGTCTTTTTCAAGAAAAGACAGCTTTTCGATCCAAATATCAAGCATCTCTTTGAGTACTCGTTTATACAGTAACTCTTTGTTTGAAAAGTAATAAATTAGATTTTGCTTGGATATTTTAGCGACTGCGGCAATGGCTTCCATAGAAGACCCGTTATAGCCTTTCTCTGCAAAAACAATTTCCGCTGAGCGTAAAATTCTCGCTTCCAATTCTTGTCGATTAATAGACTGCTTCGTTTGTTTCTGTTTTTTCACTACCAAACTTTATTCCACCTTTTATTTGTTTTTAACCGTTTTTCCAAAGTATCACAAATATATGTTTTTAAAGGTTATTTTTTAATTTATCAGCGTCATTTTGAGAACGCTTATGGCTATTAATATGGCGTTATTTCACTGAATCAAGACAGTGTTATTTAAAAACTTGGCCTAGTTATTGCTGACCGAAAAGACAAGTTCAAATTTTTTTATTCAGTTTTTTTACCTTTTGGTAAATGTATTTAACGGTAATAGGAGACGGCCATGCAAGACCTTCGAATTAACGAACAACGCCTTTGGGATACGTTAATGGAAATGGGGGAAATTGGCGGCACCAAAAAAGGCGGCTGTAATCGTTTAGCCGGAACGGATTTGGATAAACAAGCTCGCGATCTTTTTGTGTCTTGGTGTGAAGCTTGTGGTTGCACAGTGGAAGTAGACAAAATTGGCAACATTTTTGCTCGTCGACCTGGTACCAATAACAATTTACCAGCCGTCGGTACAGGCAGCCATCTTGATACTCAACCCACTGGCGGTAAGTTCGATGGTGTCTTTGGTGTGCTATCGGGCGTTGAGGTATTACGAACCCTTCATGAAAACCAGATAGAGACACCAACGGCGATGGAGTTCTCTGTTTGGACCAATGAAGAAGGCTCTCGTTTCCAGCCCGCTATGCAAGGTTCTGGTACCTATGTCGGTCGCTTCGATTTAGAAGCTGAATTAAATAAAACCGATGTGAATGGCATTCGTCTCGGTGATGAGTTGGAACGCATTGGCTACCTAGGAGATATGGAATTGGGTAGCCGCCATATGGGGGCATTTTTTGAGGCACACATTGAACAAGGCCCTATACTGGAAGATGAAAAAAAGGCCATTGGTATTGTGCGCTTAGGTCAAGGCATTCGCTGGTATAACGTAGAGGTGGTCGGTCGTCCTTCGCACTCCGGCACCACGCCAATGCATTTACGTAAGGATGCCATGTTAGCAGCCTCAGCCATTGTTACCGAAATGAATAATATCGCTCATCGTCACGAAAATGGTTTGGGGACTGTTGGTTATATGGATGTGTGGCCAAACTCGCGTAATACGATTCCGGGCAAGGTAACCTTTAGTGCGGATTTACGTAACCCACGGCCTGATGTGTTATTGACCATGCATGAAGAGCTGGAAGCCTTTTGTAAAAAGATCGCCAAAGAGCATGACCTTGACGTCAATCTAGATCACTTTTGGTATTTCGCACCGGTGGAGTTTAATGCGTCTGATGATGTTAAAGCCGCCACCGAAAAATTAGGTTATAGCCATATGGATATCTATGCTGGCGCTGGACATGACGCCTGCTATATGGCGGATTTGGTCCCAACAGGGATGATTTTTACGCCGTGTTTAAACGGCATCAGTCACAACGAAGCCGAGTACAGTTCTCCAGAAGAGTGTGCAGCCGGTGCCAATGTGCTGCTGCATACCATGTTAGAAGCCAGTGACCGAATTGCCCAAGAACATAAAAAAGCATAATCCTTGTCCACAAGAGACGAGATGAAGAAAGGGCGCTCAATAAACTGAGCGCCCACCTTGAATGAAGCAATAATCCCATAATAACGATCAACCCAAGAATAGAAGAGGTGGCAAAAATGACCAGCAAGTCTGTTAAGCAAGGTGAGTTTTATGAGTTAGAGGTCGACAGCGACCTGCAAAACAGCACAGCCTATAACGACGACCTTGCTCCGACTAAGATCAAGGATCGCACATGGAGCAAATGGAACATCGCCGCCCTTTGGGTCGGGATGTCCATTTGTGTGCCGACTTACACCCTAGGTGGCGTACTGACCGCTTATTTCGGGTTATCTGTTACGGAAGCCCTGTTCACCATTTTGATTGCGAATGTTATCTTGCTGGTGCCACTTACCTTGAATGCCTACCCTGGTACAAAATTTGGCATTCCTTTCCCTGTCCTATTACGCTCCTCCTTTGGCATGGTGGGGTCCAACATCCCCTGCTTGATTCGAGCCATTGTCGCCTGTGGCTGGTTTGGAATTCAAACCATGTTTGGTGGTTTGGCCATTCACTTATTTCTCTCTGCCATCTCAGATGGTTGGGCTAGCTTAGGTGGCGTGGGCGAAGTCATTGGCTTCTTCATTTTCTGGGCACTGAACATGTACGTTGTCATCAAGGGGGCGGAATCCATCAAATGGCTTGAAACATTGGCCGCACCTTTGCTCCTTATTGTTGGCATTGGCTTAATGGTTTGGGCTGGCGGCAAGGTATCCTTTACGGAGATTTTAGCCACACCCGCTAACCGTCCAGAAGACGCTGGCTTTATGGGTTATTTTTTAGGTGGCTTGACCGCGATGGTCGGTTTTTGGGCGACACTGTCACTCAATATTCCTGACTTCAGTCGTTATGCCAAAACGCAGAAAGACCAAGTGATTGGTCAAATTATTGGCCTGCCGGTCACCATGTTTTTCTTTGCCGCATTGGGTGTCGTACTAACGGCCGCTTCTAGTACGTTAGTTGGGGAAACCATTTCCGATCCGATTTCGTTAATTGGTAAAATTGACAGCCCTGTTTGGGTTGCCGTGGCTATGGTATTAATTGTGATTGCGACCCTATCAACCAACACAGCGGCCAACGTGGTATCGCCAACCAATGACTTCCAGAACATTGCACCGAAACTCATCAACCATACTCGCGGAGCCTTATTGACGGGGTTTATTGGCATTTTATTGATGGGCTGGGAACTGCTCAAAAAAATGGGCATGTTGGAATCGGATATCAGTGTTGAAAGCATGTACTCAAACTGGCTATTAGGCTACTCCAGCTTACTTGGCCCTATTGCAGGCATTATGATTGTCGATTACTTCTTAATCAAACGTCAGCATTTGGATCTGGTTGCCTTATATACTCCAAGTAGCTTGTATCCAGCGTTCAACAACGCAGGTCTCATCGCTTTTGCTGCCCCGGTATTGATTACACTAATTGCTTTGAATGTGCCGTCATTAGGCTGGTTCTATAACTATGGTTGGTTTACCGGTGCTTTCACTGGCGCTTTGCTGTACTTCATCTTAGCCAATCTACAAAGCGCATCAGCGAACCAAACCGATGCTGTGGCCTCATAAAATCTAATTTAACCTCACTGGCGTTGCCTGTTTCCGTCTAGAACGGTAGCAGAGCAATGCCATCCTTCAACGTTGGTAACCCGTGAACGAGCAAGATCCACTTGCTGGTCGGTCGCGCTTGCCCAAATTTAACAACAAACCTGTAGAAAAAAGGACGGCATATGAGTCTATTAATCAAAGGCGGAACCATTGTCACCCATGAAGAAACCTTTCAAGCCGACATTCTCTGTAAAGACAATAAAATTGTCGAAATTGGCAGCATCAGTCAGCTACCCAATGATGTAGAAACCATTGACGCTACTGGTAAGCTCATCATGCCTGGCGGCATTGATCCCCATACTCACATGCAACTACCTTTTATGGGCACAGTGGCAAAAGACGATTTCGCCTCTGGTACGGCCGCAGCGTTGGCAGGAGGAACCACCAGCATCATTGATTTCGTGATTCCAAACCCACAACAATCACTTTTAGACGCTTACCATCAATGGCGTGGTTGGGCAGAAAAAGCTCATTCAAACTATACCTTTCACGTGGCCATTACCTGGTGGGACGACTCCGTCGCGGAAGAAATGAAAGTACTGGTTGATCAACATGGTGTGAACAGTTTTAAACACTTTATGGCGTATAAAAATGCCATCATGGCAACAGACGACATTCTGGTATCCAGCTTCACAAAGTGCCTTGAGCTGGGCGCCATTCCTACCGTTCACGCCGAAAATGGGGAACTGGTGTATCACCTACAAAACAAACTGCTTGCTGAAGGCATGATCGGACCAGAGGCTCACCCTCTATCTCGTCCATCCTCTGTAGAAGGCGAGGCCGCGAATCGCGCCATTAGTATCGCCAACACACTAGGTGCACCTATTTATCTGGTTCACGTCTCCACTGAAGAAGCCGTTGATGCCATTCGCTATGCCAAAGATCACGGTCAAACAGTATTTGGCGAAGTACTCGCTGGTCATTTAACAGTGGATGACAGTGTTTACCAAACCCCCGACTGGGCTACGGCCGCCGCCCACGTAATGAGCCCACCATTTCGCCCTAAACATCACCAAGATGCGCTTTGGAAAGGGGTACAAGGGGGAACCTTACAGACCACAGCTACTGACCACTGTGCTTTTTGTGCAGATCAAAAAGCCATGGGGAAAGACAACTTTGCCCAGATCCCAAATGGCACTGCCGGTGTCGAAGAACGCATGATGGTACTATGGGAAAAGGGCGTGAATGAAGGCAAGATCACCGCCAATGAATTTGTTGCTTTGACCTCGACCAATACCGCAAAAATATTCAACATCTACCCGAACAAAGGTTGTATTCGAGTAGGCGCTGATGCCGATTTGGTCATCTGGAACCCGGCCGCGAAAAAGACCATTTCTGCGAAAACTCATCACTCAAAAATTGAACACAGTATTTTCGAAGGGATGGAGATAAACGGTGTGCCTGAGACAACCATTTGCAATGGTAAATTGGCTTGGCACAACAATACCCTTATCGCTAAATCAGGAGAAGGGAAATACATAGATCGCCCCGCCTACGCACCTTTCTATGAGGCGCTGCGTAAGCGCAAAGAGTTGAACAAACCGGTAGCAGTGGCACGTTAATTCAACGCACTTTGATGCCCAAAATACGACGCACAAAAAAGCGATGTGATCACACACATCGCTTTTTTTGATCTAATTTAGGCCTCAAGGAAGCGCATTAAAAACGTTCTATAACAAAATGCACAATGGCTTGCAGCACCACAAAAGACATGACGCCGGCGAGAATGTCATCAAGCATAATACCAAAACCACCATGAATGTTTTTATCGACCCATGAAATCGGCCAAGGCTTTAAAATGTCAAACAGACGAAACAAAATAAACCCCAATACAAGATAAAGCCAACCTGCAGGGGCCATCCACATGGTGATCCAGAAACCAACGAATTCATCCCACACAATACCCGCATGGTCATGCACTCCCATGTCTTTCGACGTCTTGCCACACAGATAAATACCCAGCAGCGAGGTAAGCACTAATACCACCAAGTATTCCATATTGGACAGGTCTTGTAGGAACCAAATAAATAACGGCACCGCCGCCAAGGTACCAAACGTGCCTGGGGCTTTTGGCGCTGCACCAGAACCAAGACCAAACGCCAGAAAATGAATCGGATTTCGCCATACAGAGGCGGGGGCAGAATTTGCCATAACGCGGAAACCTTCTAAAAAATTAAATGTATTGTACTGCTAAAAATGTTGCCAGCCAGACACATCACCATCGTACCCTTGAATGGTGAAACCTGACGTTGTCACTTCGCCAACTTTGATACAAGGCAACCCTAGAGTTTGAGTAATCAAAGCAATTTCGGCCGCTTGAGAAGGCTCTGCGGTAAAGCACAGTTCATAATCGTCACCACCGGTTAACGCCAAATTCAACGCCTGCTCTGGCTGCCACTGCCTCAATTCATAGGAAATCGGTATGTGACTGGCATCCAAATTTGCTCCCACCTTTGACGCGGATAAAATATGCTGAATATCTTGCGCTAAACCATCCGAAATATCCATCATCGCATTCACCACTCGCTTCAATGCCATGCCAGCGATTAACCGCGGTGACGGACGCCAAAAGCGTTCATAGAAATAATCAAAGCGTTCACTGGAAACCTGTGTTTGCCCAGTCACAATCGCCACTGCGGCGGCGGCATCTCCCAAGCAACCTGTTACATAAATATCATCTCCCACTTGCGCGTTAGCACGACAAGGGGTTTGATCATGCTCGACATAACCATGAACTTGCAAGCTGATGGTTAAAGGGCCTTTTGTGGTGTCCCCGCCAACCAAAATCAAACCAATCGGCTCCGCCAATTCCGCCATACCTTGCGCCAACCCGGCAAGCCATTGTGGATCTGAGTGAGGCAAGGTCAAAGCTAAGGTGAAGAAAGCCGGTTTCGCTCCCATTGCCGCTAAATCGCTGACGCAAGTGGCCACCGCACGATAACCAATATCAACAGGATCAGCATCATAGGGAAAATGACGACCTTCAATCAAGGTATCCATTGAAAATACCAAACTCTGACCCATTGGCACTTGCACCTGAGCACAATCATCGCCGATGCCCAATAAAAGATCGTCACGACCTCGAATGCTTGCCATTTCAGAGGTCTGAAAGATGTTTTGTATCAACTCAAATTCTTTCAACAAAATGTCCTTTTATTCCTCAGCCAAGCCCACCAAAGAGGGATTGAGGAAAATCAATTTACGCCTTAAGAGGATACCGTATTGTCAGAAAGATGTCAGAAGCAAAACGGTGAGGCAGGATCAAGCGCTGCAAAACAAACAAGGCCGACCATTTATCGCTGATCAGCCTTGTTAATCACTCATGAATAGTTCTCTACCGCAAGATTAATCTTCTTTCGGGCGTTTCATTCGCGTCTTAGGTGTTGGTACCACTTCCAGATAAAAAGACTTCCAGTTCTGACTCTGTGCAGTACTGATATTAACCTTGATATCCCCTTCATGAATCTCACGAGCTTTGCTTTCAACTTGTCCAAACTTACAGTCAAATCCCCAAAAATCAGCCCCTTCTGGTAAGGCCTTAGCGCGCTCCTGCTTAATGTATTTCTTCACTTCGTTTTTTGCTTCTTCTATGAGGCGAGGGTAGTTTTTTTTGGGGTGAGATAACACAAAGTTCTTTTTCATTATGATCCTAAAATTATTGAGTAAAGCGGCGTTCTAGCTACTTTAATGTACCTATGATAACGGGTTAGACAGCCACCAGCCATTGATATAGATAGGCCACGCCTATTTATGCTAGAAACCAACAAACCATTGCTCACCATAAAAAAGCCCCCGTTTATTAGCGATGAGCCATAAACGGGGGCTTTTCGATGTCTAAAAGCAATAAATTGGCTTATTTTTTACGACGTGCGGCAATCTCTTCACGGCGCACACGTTGTGCTAACTTGTCCAAAATACCATTCACATATTTATGACTTTCTGTGGCGCCAAAGCCTTTTGCCAATTCAACGCTTTCGTTGATCGCCACTCGATATGGCACGTCCAAACGCTCAGACAACTCAAACGCACCAATTCGCAATACAGCGAGTTCAATTGGATCAAGCTCTGCGAATGGACGATCCAATAGTTCTTCAAACAGGCTATCCAGTTTCTTAGCACCAGACGTGACACCTTGTAACACTTCACGGAAGTAAGCTTTATCGCAAGCTCCCATGTCCTGGTCCATCACAAATTGGGTTTCAATTTCACTTACCGCAGTGTGATTCATCTGCCATTGGTAGACAGCTTGCAATGCCAAACGACGCGACGCACTGCGCATTTGTGAGCGTGAAGGTTTTTTGTCCTTACGCTGCGGTGCTGGGTTTTGTTCGTTTGTAGTTTCCACTTCGCTCATTTTTTGCCTCAGTTATCCAGACTACACGACCTTTTGAGTATGTGTGTTCAGCCTGTTTTGTTGTACTCTAAGCCGTTATGGCCAAGAGCACGAGAATACGCTTTATCTTGGCGGGCGATTATAGCAACATTTACGCTAGGTTTCTCGGCAAACTTATCGAAATTTCACCAAGTTTTTAAGGTTTTTCTGCTTTCCTAAAAAAAGCGAGTGAAAGCAATGACTCAGTGATCTCTAGCCACTCATTCCAGCTCGTCTTCTGACTCATCAAGATAAACCGGTTGATACACCAAGCGTAGATCTTGTCCTACCTGACGCACAGATTTTAACTGCAAATCTACCGCATCAGCCATCACCTCAATAGGTAGTTGGAATAAGGCACGAGCGCTGGAGCCCAGTAATTTCGGTGCCATATAGACAATGATTTCATCGATCAAGCCGGCTTGCAAAAAGCCGCCCGCCAACTCAGCCCCCGTTTCCAGTAGAACTTCATTAATGCCCATGTCCGCCAGTTGTTCCATCGCATCAATCAGGTCCAAGCGGCCGTCGTCTCCGGGAGGCGAAAATTTCACCTGCACCCCTTTTTGCTGCAAGACCTCAAGGTGCTCCGCTTCCACTTCCTCTTCAATGGCAAACACGCACGCCTGTGAACTAGGGTAAAGAATCTTGGCTTCTGGCACGATCGAAAGTGCCGTGTCCATAATGACACGCAAAGGTTGGCGAACTGTCTTAGCATCGACTTGCTGCCCCTGTTCATTAATGCGTACTGTCATACTAGGGTTATCCGCTAATACCGAGCCAATGCCCGTCACAATCGCATCACTTTGAGCTCGCCATTTCTGTACATCTAAGCGCGCATCAGGTCCTGTAATCCACTGACTTTCACCAGATTCCATCGCCGTTCGACCATCTAGGCTCATGGCCAATTTAACTCGAACAAAGGGTAAACCTTCACGCATACGTTTATTGAAGCCAGGATTTAAAGCCTCGCATTCGGCTTCTAAGATGGGGCCAACGACCTCTATGCCTGCGGCTTTTAATTTCGCTAAACCATTGCCCGCAACTTCTGGGTTCGGGTCTTGCGTACCGTACACAACACGAGCCACTCCCGCCTTAATCAGTGCGTCGGCACAAGGTGGTGTTTTGCCCTGATGGCTGCAAGGCTCTAAGGTGACATACGCGGTCGCGCCACTCACATCTTGCTTGGCATCCGCTAACGCATTGACTTCAGCATGACCTTCGCCAGCTTTCACATGGTAGCCTTGTCCAATCAATTCATCTTGTTTCACTAACACGCAACCCACTCTAGGGTTTGGATGTGTGGTAAACAGGCCCTTTTGAGCGAGTTGCAGCGCTTTGGTCATCCAATATTCGTGGTTATGCATCATCTTTGTCTTCTTCAATGGCGTTAGGCAATGCCACACTGTGGCTTTCAAGGCGATCAATGGCCTCACGGAATTCGCTGATGTCTTTAAAGCTTCGATACACGGAAGCAAAGCGAACATAAGCAACTTGATCCAATCGCTGAAGCTCTTCCATAACTGCTTCCCCCGTCCAACGAGACGGTAATTCCCGCTCACCTGTGGCCTGCATTTTTTCTTTAATACGCGTAATTGCGGTTTCCACTGCTTCCATGCTCACAGGGCGTTTTTCAATGGCTTTGAGTATGCCATTACGTAATTTATCATCGTCGAATGACTCTCGACTGCCATCACTTTTGATCAGTTTTGGCATTTGCAATTCGGCCACTTCAAAGGTGGTGAAGCGCTCCTGACAATGTATGCAAGTACGTCGACGTCGCACCTGTGCGCCTTCTGACACAAGTCGAGAATCCACTACTTTAGTCTCTTGAGTTCCACAAAAAGGGCATCGCATAGTGCTTCCAATATCACAGGTTTGATGTAAGAATGTTTGGCTCTTATTTCTGGCTCAGATGATACCAACCCCATTCTTAGATAGCCACTAAGCGCGCGGTTTGCTCGCCCAGTAAATACATTAATAAGGAATCTAATGGCTTTTGCTGAATTATCCGGTCTGGTCGCTGCCCTATGTTGGACTTTGTCCAGTTTGATGGCACCACGACTGATTCTGCGCTTTGGCACCATGCGCTTTAATACCTGTCGAATCACCATCGCCAGCAGCATTTTATTAATACTCTGTTTGGCGACTGACCGCTTTGACGACACACTTTGGCAACATGCTGAGCTTGTTATGCTATCTGGTGTATTGGGTATTTTCTTAGGCGATACCATGCTCTTCACCGCCGTTCATCGCCTTGGACCAAGACGAGCTGGTGTTTTATTCTCAATGAACGCCCCCATTTCCATTGTATTAGGCTGGCTCTTTCTCAACGAACATCTGTCCATTCTGCAATTATTCGCCTGTGGATTAGTGTTAACCGGTGTCATCATCGCCATCTTATTTGGCAAACGCGACAATGCCCATGCGTGGGAACAAACTCGCGGTCATCTGGGGTTTGGCATTGTCATGGCCCTTGGTGGTGCGCTTGGTCAGGCCAGTGGTGCGTTATTGAGTAAACCGGCTTTGCTCAGCGGTGCTGATCCAATTGCCGTCTCTGGCCTGCGAGTTACAACAGGGGCGATCGCCTTAATTCTGGCTTACAGTTTGTACTATCGTCACAAGCAACCCGCCGATGCGATTCCTTTTTCACAACTGACAAAGCGAGACTTTATCGGCATCAGTGCACTAGCGACTATCGGCATGGTCATTGGCATGAGCGTGTTGGTGTGGGGGGTTGGTAATGCTAATGTGGGTATTGTCACGACCTTATCCGCGGTCGTGCCAGTACTGATTCTTCCCGGATTATGGATCACCACAGGACAACGGCCAGCATTTGGCGCTTGGTTGGGCGCCATTTTAGTGGTGATTGGCGCTGGCTTAATCATTCAATTCAGTCAGTCATAGCCCTCACTTAAAATGAACGCCAGAAAATACTATGGAATTTGTGTTTCTTGTCTGTGGTTATATTTTGCCCCTTGTTCCCATGTGCTATTCTTAGCGCACTTATATATCAGCGCGCTATCCCATCATTAAGCCTAATTTCATTAATCATGGTAAGGCGCGTTTTATCAATCTCAGGAATAAGTTGGCTCTGTTATGGCTCAGTTTGTATACAGCATGAATCGCGTTGGAAAAGTTGTTCCACCTAAACGCGAAATTCTAAAAGACATTTCTCTTTCATTCTTCCCAGGCGCTAAGATCGGTGTATTGGGCCTTAACGGCTCTGGTAAATCCACTCTATTGCGCATCATGGCAGGCGTTGATACCGAATATAATGGTGAAGCACGTCCTATGCCGGGTATTAAAATCGGCTACTTGGAACAAGAACCTCACCTTGACCCGACTAAAAATGTTCGTGGCATCGTCGAAGAAGCCTTCGCAGATGTGATTGACGCCACAGCGCGACTGGATGCCGTTTACGCAGCCTACGCGGAACCGGATGCCGATTTTGATGCCTTAGCCAAAGAACAAGGTCAGCTAGAAGCCTTGATCGAAGCAAAAGAAGGTCACAACCTAGAGCGTGCTTTGGAAGTCGCCGCAGAAGCACTTCGCCTACCACCATGGGAAGCCAGTGTTGAGCACCTTTCAGGTGGTGAACGTCGTCGTGTCGCACTGTGTCGTCTATTACTCGACAAACCAGATATGATCCTTCTCGACGAGCCAACTAACCACTTGGATGCCGAATCCGTAGCTTGGTTAGAGCGCTTCTTGAAGGATTACCCTGGGACTGTAGTGGCCATTACCCACGACCGTTACTTCCTAGATAACGCAGCCGGTTGGATTTTGGAATTAGACCGTGGTCACGGCATTCCATACGAAGGTAACTACTCTTCTTGGCTGGAGCAAAAAGATGCTCGTTTGGAACAAGAAGCCAAACAACAAGCATCTCACCAAAAAGCCATCAAATCTGAACTTGAATGGGTTCGTCAGAATGCCAAGGGGCGTCAGTCTAAATCTAAAGCGCGTTTAGCTCGCTTCGAAGAAATGAACTCTCAAGAGTTCCAAGATCGTAACGAAACCAACGAGCTGTACATTCCACCTGGCCCACGTCTTGGTTCTAAAGTCATCGAAATCGAAGGCGTGAGCAAGAGCTTCGAACATAAGATGCTACTCGAAGACTTCAACATGGTGGTGCCGCAAGGTGCCATCGTCGGTGTGGTCGGTGGTAACGGCGCCGGTAAATCAACGCTGTTTAAAATGATCGCGGGGGTTGAAAAACCTGATACTGGAACTGTGACCTTGGGTGACACAGTTCAGCTGGCTTACGTAGACCAAATGCGTGAATTAGATGGCGACAAAACCGTCTTCGAAGAAATCGCGGACGGCCAAGACATGATCACGGTTCACAACTACAAAGTACCGTCTCGTGCTTACATTGGGCGTTTTAACTTTAAAGGGTCTGATCAACAAAAATTGGTTAAACACTTGTCTGGTGGTGAGCGTAACCGTTTGCATCTTGCCAAGCTCCTGAAAGAAGGTGGCAACGTATTGCTACTCGATGAGCCGACCAACGACCTTGACGTAGAAACCTTACGAGCACTGGAAGACGCACTACTGGCCTTCCCAGGCGCCGCGATTGTTATTTCCCACGACCGTTGGTTCCTTGACCGTATCGCAACGCATATCCTAGCGTACGAAGGCGATTCAAAAGCCGTCTTTTTTGAAGGTAACTACGCTGAATACGAAGCCGACTACAAACAACGTACCGGTAACGACGCAACACCAACGCGTATTAAATACAAACGTATTGATGCTTAATCAGTTCAATATCGTTTAGAAAGCAAAAAGCCGCTTAGAACAGAGTCCAACTTAGTCCAACTTTATGGGGTCAGTTCATAAGCGGCTTTTTTCATAACTTATGGGACTACACAACATCCACACGAATCAGTGTGCCACTGTCACCTACGACTTCGTTTTTGCCCAAACAAATATCGGTTTCGATCAGCCCATTTAGACTGCCCGTCATGAAGAAGAAGTCATCGATGTAACCTCGTCGGACACATTCTTGAACGCCTTTTAACAACACCGCTCGCTTTTGCTCAAAGAAATCAGGGGCGCTTGTTGAGTAATGGTACTCTTGCCCACTTTTCAAAGAAAAATCACTCTCAATAGGCTGATCTGACACCAACATGCCGTAGTGGTAGTAAAAGTCACAAGACTGATAGCTCTGCTCATTGATCTTGGGACGTAAAACTTCAATTGCGACAAGAGGCTCACTTTGGCTAACCGCATATTCAATATCATGAGCTAAAAGAGGCACACGGCACTGATAGCAAATTTCAACTTCTATGCCAGATATATCACGGCTCGCAATCTCGGTACTTTGATTCGACAAAACTTGAAAGTCAAAAATAGGGGAGAGGATAAACAAACCGGAGTCTTCTACGACCTTCCAGCCTTTGATAACCGCCCCTTTGCTTATTAACTCAGCGATTAACTGATCTTGTGCATGACAAATATCATCATAACTGTTCGTAATCGAGGTGAAAACACCACCGTCAAAAGCACGAACAATGGCCGAGTATTCTGTAAAATTCATCTAATAATTCCTTAAAAAAATTCAATATCAAACACTTAAATTCCTCGGACGGGCTCCTTTGGTATTCAGTCTAATACGATAAATAGAAGTAGAAGCAGTAATGTATAATGTCTCGCCCAGATGATCCGAAGATCGATCAACAGCAAAAGTACAGTTAGAGACTGTTTCAGGGACAAAAATTTTGCCTAATAATGTCCCGTCATCATGATAAACCTGAATACTGTCTTCTGACGACGTGTAGATCCAACCCTGCACATCCACACGAAAACCATCGGCTAAACCGGGGGATACTGTGGCAAACAGTCTTTCATTCGTTAATGTCGCCCCCTGCTCAACATCAAACACTTTGATATGATGGTTTCCCGAGCCATCTTGTCTTAATGCTGCAGAAGTATCAGCAATATAAAGTTGAGACTCATCAGGGGAAAAAGCCAGTCCATTAGGTTCTTCAATCGTTCGACAAACGACAGATAACTCATTGTTAGCAGGATCGAAGCGGAAAACGAAATTTCCCTCCTGCTCAGACTCAGCTTTATAACCTTCGACATTAGATAAAATGCCATAAGGCGGATCGGTAAACCAAATAGTACCGTCTGATTTAACAACTAAGTCATTTGGAGAATTAAAGCGTTTACCAAGATAACGGTCTACCAAGGTTGTGGTTTCATCTGTCTGTAAATTCGTTTTCTCTATCGCTCGAGCACCATGACTACAATGCAATAAATTACCTTGTAAATCTAAATAATGACCATTGGTAAAGTTGGCAGGAGAGCGCCAAATGCTTGCCCCTTGTTCGCTATTCCAGCTTAATATTCGATTATTCGGAATATCACTCCACAATAAGGTTTGTGATACTTCTAACCAAACAGGGCCTTCATACCATTTCCCGTCCGTATAGACTTTCTCTAGAACAGAGTCCGCCAATAAAATACGTTCCAATCTATTATCAAACTTTTCGATGCCTGCCATACTCTATCTCCAAAATAACGTAGAGACTCAAATAACAAGCCCTTTCACATACAAAAGAGCTTCACGATTTACACAGAGGCTACTTCCAAATAGCTTTATAATGTTCACGATAGTTATTATCAGGATCGAAAATATCGTTTTGACCACCGTCAAATTGAATATTGCCAGGCGTAACTAAATGCACAGGAGTCGAAAAGCCACTGTCAGCCACACCCGCAAACGATCGATTTAATTCATCAACGATTTGCCAACCATGCATATTCAATGGCTCTGGCACGGTACCTACTTGATTAAAGTTAGATCGAATACGCGAGTAAGCAGATTGGCTTCCGTCTCCAGCTGAAATATTACGAGGAAGCTTGTCTTCCGGTAAACCTGACGCGTTTAGAGCTGAGCCTATGTAATCAAAATAAAGATCATTAATCCCTAAAGAATAAGTCCATTTATTTTGATAGCGTTGGAGCAAAGAGGTGGTTAATTGCGGCATACGAGTAGACGTATCGGATAAAGGCGTATCCTCAACCGAAATCAAGGTACAGCCACTACATTGTTTAATGACCTTAGCCATAGCATCAGACTTTGCAATGGCGACAGCATAAGCAGAGTCAGTAAATATCACTACTCCAGCTTTACCATCAGACCCTGCCACAGCCGCTAACGCAGCAATTTCAGCGACATCATCTGCGCTAGTCGTAATATTTGAAAAGACATTTTTGCTCGGAATTGGACCTGGATTTGGTGCAGAGTGCCACCCAACTACTTTGATACCTTGTTTCGTCGCCATTTCAAGCGCCGCCGCTTGTTCATTAACATCAAAACCGCCTAATACAATGCCATCTGGTTTTAACGCTATCGCCTGATTAAAAGCCGCAGTACGACCAGACACAGAGCCTTGCCCATCGAGTAATCGAACATTCCAGCCTGTCCATCCTGCCGCTTCTCTAACACCATTACTGACCCCAAGTACGCCTCCATTTCGCATATCTGAAGCTAAAAATACAATCGTTTTATCCGCTTCTGCTGTTGGGCCTGAAGTGGGTCCATCCCACTTATTATAAGGCGCTGTTGCAGCTTGAACCTTAGCTTTAGCTTCGCTTAAAAAATCATCGGCGTTAGCACTTCCAGAACCGATGGCCAATAATATAGATACACTTAAAGAACTGAATTTTAAGATCGATTGATATTTTTTCATGGTAACCTCATCGCTGTTTTTTGTTTTTATTTCTAGACATGAAACTACAAAACCATTCACTCATTTCGTTTGTCGTACTACTCATTTTTTTTACTAATTCGTTTTATGCGACCTCCACGGCGTTGGGCGTATCCGGCAATACCGATAGAAATCAATAACGTCGCGCCATTAAATAAAGGCTCAATGTAAAAGGCACCGCCAAGCTGTTGAATCCCAGAAATACCCACAGCCAAAATAGAGACACCAATAATGGTCCCCAACACATTGACTCGTCCTGGTCTGATGGTGGTTGAACCGAGGAAAGCACCAACCAGTGCAGGCAATAGGAATTCCAAACCGACATTGGCTTGTCCTATGCGCAGCTTTGCCGCCAAGAGAACCCCTGCAAAAGCCGTCAATAAACCGGATGTGACAAAAGCACCGATGACATATTTTCTAGCCGGGATACCATTTAAGTCAGCGGCTCTTGGGTTAGCGCCAATGGCATATAAACAGCGTCCTAGAGGCAGACGTTCAGTCATAATCCACAACAAGATAGCAATACCCAACACATAGAAGGCAGGTGCAGGCAAACCAAAGAAAAAGGCATTAGAAAGTGCATAGAAATCGGCATCTAGCGACCCGATTACTTGACGCCCTCCGGTGTACCAAAGAGCAACCGAATAAATCACCGTGCCGGTACCTAGCGTAGCGATGAAGGAATCAATTTTCGCCATTTCGACCAGTAAACCATTTAACAAACCAAACAACATGCCACAGACTAAAACGACGAAAACCGCCATTTGCCAGCTCATACCAAACTTAGTTTGCAAACTGATCGCCAAAATATGCCACAGCACTATGCCGTAACCAACAGTCAGATCCATCTTCCCAGTTAACATAGGCACCATGGCAGCCAAGGCTAAAATAGCAATGATGGACTTATCACTTAAGATTGACCGTAAATTCAGCATGGTCGGAAAGGTATCCGGCAATAACACTGAAAAAAACAGAATCAATAACAGGGTTAAAATGGGCAAACCAAACACCGGAAGGTAACGACCAAGATGAGATAATGGTCCCTCGTTCTCTGATTTTTTATCATTATGGTCCGGCTCTAGGGCCGTAGATTTAATAGAAGTCGTCATTGTCTGCTGCTCTCTATATTTTTGTTTTTTTAGCTAGAAAATCTCTGTCAATTATTCATTGCTGCTAGTCACCATCCGCCGAAGCCACTTTCAGCATATTGGCAAAGGTCATGTCTTCTTCCGCCAATTCCTTGTGGATAACCCCCTTACTGAACACGTAACAGCGATTGCAAATTTTTTCTATTTCTTCAAAATCTGTCGACACTAAAATGACCGTTAGGCCATTACTAACTGCTGTTTTAAGCAAGTTGTAGATTTCAGCCTTAGCCCCTACATCAACCCCAGCTGTCGGTTCATCCAAAATCAAGACACGCTTATTCAAGTTCAACCAGCGAGCCATAATGACTTTCTGTTGATTGCCGCCACTTAAGTTTTCGATAGTTTGATTTGGATTTCTAGGACGAACATCAAAACGATCAATCAAATCCTCTGCGACACCTTGCTCTTTAGATAACGCATTCAGCGCAAAGAAAGACGTCTCACCCAGCAAAGGGTTAATGAAAAAATTATCTTGAACCGACATGGACATCGCGAGGTTCTCTCCCCGCTCGCCAGCGACATAACCAATACCAGCCTGAATGGCAGCAGTAGTCGAATTCAAATTCAGCAATTGACCGTCTAGCCGAACTTGACCATTAAAAATCGGGTAATCACCAAAAAGCGCACGACCTACTTCACCCTGACCGCCGCCACGCAAGCCAATCAGACCGAGGATTTCACCTTGCTTAACATGAAAGGAGACGGGACCTACATTGCCAGCTTCAAAATCTGTGACGTCAAGTACAGTCGCAGCATTAGTGTCAACTCTCTGGCGATGAAAGTCTTTCTGAGCATTGCCGACGATAAGCTCAACGAGATCTTTTGCTTGCATGCCTTTAGTAGGACATTCTGCCACCAACAGACCATCGCGCATGATGACCATGCTGTCGGAAATTTCCATGACTTCGTCTAAACGGTGGGAAACATAAATCATGCCCACTCCTTTTTGACGAAGATCACGAATCACGCCAAATAAGCGTTCCACATCAGCGGCAGGTAAACTGGCCGTAGGTTCATCTAGGACAAGAATTTTGGCTTTGCAGTATACGGCTCGGGCAATGGCAATCAGCGATTGCTCTGCTCGAGATAGGCGGAATACGCGAGTGCGTGGGTCAATATTGGCATTTACGCTGGCCAGCGCTTCGGCGGCTCGGGCATCCGTGGCTTGCCAATCTATTAAGCCGAACTTTTTACAATAGCCCATGGCAAGCGCCATGTTTTCGGACACTGTCATCCAATCGACTAAACCTAAATCCTGATGGATAAAGGCAATGTCGTCATGATGTCTATTTTTTTGATCTAACAGCGTTCCTTGGTAAAGGATCTCGCCTTGATCTTCTTGATAAATACCGGCTAAGGTTTTGATCAAGGTCGATTTTCCAGCGCCATTTTCTCCTAATAGAGCGACCACAGAATGGGAGCCCACATTAAAAGACACGTCGTTCACGGCAATGCTATTGCCAAATCTTTTGGTGACATTCTTAAACTGCAAAAGCGATGCGTTTGGCGTTTGCAGCTCACTGGTTTCCAACATAACCCCACCTCATTAACATTATTTTTATTGTTAAGTAATCGATGTCTATTAATGCTGATCTTTATAAATACTATTGCGCCAATTGTTGGATCTGATCCCAAATATCTGGGTGAATGTCGATGCCGCCCGCTTTTTCATGCTTATCAATAAAGCTCTGTATTTTAGAGCCTGCGATCGACACTTCACCGCTTTCAGCCGGTTCCGAAGCCAAGACATAATCACGAATTCGCTGCATCTCTGCGGCAAACTGCGTTTTTTCAATGGTCTTACTTAGGTCAATGGCAATCAAAAACTGTGAGACACCAAATTCACCTTCTTGATCTTCTGTAATGGCCGGTACAGATCGTCCTCCCGTAATGGCGGTCAACATCATGTCGAGTACAATCGACATAGAAGAGCCTTTCCAGAAGCCCATTGGCAAAACGCGTTTGTTCTCCCAAAGCACATGAGGATCTTTCGTTAAATTCCCCTCATTGTCATAGCCACCCACTACCGGCAACTCTTTATCGGCAAGCACATGGTTTTGCAGCTGACCATAAGAAAACTGTGACATTGAGCAGTCCACTAAGACTGGAGGATCACCCGCTATGGCCATGATCAAAGGATTCGTACCAACACGATGGTCTTTCCCACCCCAAGCTGGCATAACCGCAATAGAATTGGTGGCCGCTATACCAGCAAAGCCCTGACGAGCCATTTCCAGTACATAGGCACCGCCTCGCATCCAATGGTTGGAGTTACGCATTCCGACCATACCAATGCCGTATTCACGTGCTAATTCCATCGCTCGATCAGCACAAATCAAGCCATTTAATACACCAGGTCCATAATGACAGTCCCACTGCTCTAGTGCGCCCATGCGATTAACGCACTCTGGAACCGCGTTCAGTTGGATTTGACCTTTATCCACTTGGCCGATGAAGACAGGAAAGCGATTAATTCCGTGTGAATACACCCCTTCATTTCCCATATCAGCGAATCCCTTAGCTAAACGCTTAGCCATATCTGGCGACATGTTACGAGCCAATAGGGCTTTCTCATAGGTACTTTGAAGCAGTTCTACAGAAACGATAGGCATAATAAACTTAACCTTAATTCCGATATGCGGAATATATTATTATTGTATTTCCGTATAATGACATAAAGTAAGAATATGTGAAGCTTTTTTAATCAGTATTTTTGAAAATCTTATAAAAAGAAAAAGTAGGCAGAGCTAATTATTTAATTTTTAAGAAAAAATACATAATCATGCCAATCAGGAATTATTTGGTTTATTTGCATAGAGAAAAAACGGAAAAGAGGGGTGTAGAATAAAAACAACAGTAACAGACGGCACCGCCTTCGAAGGTACCGTCCTCGCCATAAAAACCTCTATGGAACATAAATCAATGTCTTAGTCCATGATAGACAAGGTATAGCGATACCTTAAAGCGGTAGACCGCATTCATTCGCAATACTCTCTAATTTGGCCTTAGCATGAGCAATATCCTCATACCAATGATCATTTTGAGCCCACATTTCAATCACAAATGGCGCAGCGTAATCGATTTCTTTTAAGGTGTTAAAAATCCCATGAAAATCCACTTCCCCTTCACCGATGACCAAATCGCGGAACTGCCCTTTGCTTTCCGGCGACACTCGTAAAGTATCTTTTAAATGTATTTGGACAATATGATCTTGACCAAGCTTTAGCTCAGTCGGTACATCATGGTTCCAGCCAGAAATGTTACCCACATCTGGGTAGGCCATAAAAAAGGGAGAGGGAATCTCGCGCTTCAACACTTCAAATTTACTCAACGAATTTAGGTAAGGCGTATCCATGATCTCTACCCCGAGCAAGACCCCTGCTCGCTCAGCCATTTTCGTCGCACGCTGCATGCCATCAATGAAACGCTGATGTGTTTCAGCAGATTGAGGTTCGTAATAGACGTCATAACCCGCCATCTGAATACATCGCACACCAAGCTTATAAGCTAACGCAATGGCCTTCTCCATAATGTCAAAAGCACGAGTTCTAACCTTGTCATCCATCGAACCAAAAGGGTATTTCCGATGGGCGCTCAGACACATAGATTGCAGCGGCATATCCAGTTCTATGCATAGGTCTCGAAGTGCGTAAATTTCCTCATCAGTCCAATCAAGACGAGCTTGTCGCTCATCAGTTTCATCCACCGAAATTTCCAGAAAGTCGAAACCTAAAGCTTTGGCATGGGTTAAACGCTCACGCCAATTTAACTCAGCCGGTAGTGCTTTCTCATAAATGCCTAAACGAAATGTCTTTGAAAATTCGATCATTATTTACCTCAGAA
This sequence comes from Marinomonas posidonica, assembly GCF_043643765.1. GTDB lineage: Bacteria > Pseudomonadota > Gammaproteobacteria > Pseudomonadales > Marinomonadaceae > Marinomonas > Marinomonas posidonica_A. The sequence continues at coordinate 127,947 of NZ_JBHZSP010000011.1, forward strand.
GATTGCTCTTTAAAACAACTTTGCTTCTATCAATTTGGCCGATTGCGAAATAGTGTCTGCCAATGTATCGAACCCTAGACGGACCATTTTTGGCGTCAATGAAGAAACACTAATGGCATAAATCGGCATACCGTCTTTATTAAAAACCGGCACAGACACACAGGATATCCCTGCCTCATTTTCTTCATCATCAACAGCGTAACCACGTTCTTTAACCCGCTCTAACTCTTTGAAAAAAGCATCTTTATCTAAAATGGTGTTTTCTGTCAGCTGTTTCATAATGGGGTGATTACGCTGCCAATAAGCTTCTCGTATTTGGTCCGACGCATACGCTAAGAAACATTTTCCAGCAGCGGAACAATACGCTGGTGAATGCAGACCCACATAGGTACGAGTACGAAAAGAGGCATTGCTCGGTTCGAGCTTATCTTTGAATAGAATATTGTCGCCATCGAATGCCAGAAAGTTGATGGTTTCATTGATAGAGTTCAGTAGTTGAGTTAGATAAGGTTTCACAAAACCAGTCACATCCGAGTTTAAAGCCACTTGTCCCACATGCAGCAACTTCATCGTCAGACGATAATCGCGTCCACTCGACAATTGACTGACGTATCCCGCACTTTCATAAGTGGACAGAATACGGTGAGCAGAGGACTTGGTCATTCCCGTTTGCTGAGCAATGGTTTGCAACGAAGCACCATTTGGAAATTGACCTAAAAACTCTAATACACTTAATGATTTAAGAAGTGACTTTATTTGTTCACTCATGTCTACCTACCAGTATTTTGCTATTTCATTATGGAATGATTCAGCAATCGATCGACCTTTGTCACTGGCCAAGGCACGACCAGCAATAAAAGACTTCACTTTAAGATCTTTAAAGAGAGGCAGATCTTCGGGCACTATTCCACCCGTTATGGATAATTCGATTCCCAAATCTGATAACGCCTTCATTTTTAATAAGTCTTCGTCTGTCCATGTTACCCCCGCTAACTCGGCGTCACGTGAGCGGTGATAAATGGCTTGAGTAATCCCCATGGCGACCCAGGCTTTGGCATCCTCTAATGTCCAGTGGCCGTATAGCTCTATCTGAATTTCGCCCGAAAATTCCTTTGCAACAGTTTGTGCTGCACGAATTGTTTCAATGTGTGCCGCGGCACTCACTGTGACCCAATTCGCACCTGCAGATAATGCCATTTTAGTCAAAATGGTACTGGCATCGGTAATTTTCATATCACAGACAATAACATGTTGCGGGTACTTTTCGCGCAACAAGCTCACACTTTTTACTCCGTTGGCAAACGCTAAAATGGTACCAACTTCAATAACATCAACATGATCAGCAATGTTTTCGACGGATGCTAATGCGGTGTCAATATCAGTAGCGTCTAAGGCGATTTGTAATAACGGTTTAGTCATATGGACTCCTCAAATTCTTTGAATAGGCTAACGAGCTTCAAATAACGCTGATATTTACGCTGATAAGCTTGGAAATGTTCAGGATTGGGTTCAACCCGTTTGCTACTAATCGCCATGGCCGCTAGGCCAGACTCAATGCTGTCATATTGTCCCACGCCGACCATCGCCACTAAGGCCGCACCAAGTGAGCCCGTTTCATCAATACTAGGGATATCCACCGACATCCCCGTTAAGTCGGCTAACATTTGCATCCACACATCAGAAGAGGTCGTGCCACCTGTCACCCTCAGTACACTGGCTTGAGGGAATCGATCCCGCATGCGATCCAAGTGCACATTGTGACAAAACAAAATACCTTCCCAAATCGCTTGTATTAAATGGCCTTTAGTATGATGTGATTGCAGCCCATAAAAACCCGATTTAATCCCTAACCCCATATTTGAACCGTACAGAAAGGGCACAAAAAACAGTGAACTTTCAGCCACAGGCAAAGCGGACACTAAGGCTTGATTTTCCAAGTGATCAAATTCGCCATGTTGACTGAGATAGTCCTGAAACCATTCGTAATTGCTGGCAGAAGTGGGGCTGGCATCATGAATAATGTATTGTTTATCCAGTACATAATGACCATAGACATAATTGTATTGATTTGACGCATCACTAGATTCAGTGGGGATATCGGTGGCGATCCCAGACGTCACGGACCAAGTACCTGTGACATAATTCAGGGTGTTTTCCGTCGCATTAATACCAGAGCAAACAGCAGTAGACACCACATCAAACAAGCCACCGAACACCGGTGTACCCGCGTTTAAACCCGTTTCCTGAGCCACGGCTTCCGTGACATGACCGGCCAATTCATCTGGTTTGATTATGGGTGGTAATGCAGACCATACTTCAGCAATATCAAAGACTTTTAGTAGCTCTGGATCATATTGACCAGTGACCATATTATAAAAGTTACTTTCGGATATGTTCGTTAGCTCAGCCGCAATGTTACCAGTCAATCGATATCGTAAATAATCATGTGCCATTAAGACCGCACCGATGTTTTGATAATGATGTGGCTCATTGTCTTTTAACCAGCGAATGATAGACACAGGGTGCCCAGTCCATAAGGTTTGACGGGTAATTGGATAAATAGCGCTCGGCGTACCTTGCTGCTGCCATTGCTTAACAATATCCAAAGAACGAGAATCCGATGACATGATCCCATGACGAAGATTGTCGCCATTTTTGTCTAATAGATACGCGCCTTTACCCTGAGCTGAAATACTCAAGCCTTTAATGTCGCTGGCATCAACCTCAACTGAAGCCAGTAATTTAGAAATGGCGGATTTGGCGTCTCCCCATAAATCATCCAGTTCTCGTTCAACCCAGCCTTGCTGCTCATTGAGTACCTGTGCCGACACCTTGGCTATCGCTATCTGCTGGCCATAACTGTCGAGCAAAGCGGCTTTCATAAACGTGCCGCCTGAGTCTAAGCCTATAAAGTAATTCATCGGCCCCCCCCCTGAACGGAAAATAATTCACCAATTAATTCGGCCAGCGCCATGTCATCATCATTGGTGGCCGTTGTCACTCTGTCTGCTAACTCTTGAATGGCATCATCCGCATTCAGCATGGCCACACCCATGCCTACTAACGTGAGCATAGAAATGTCATTATGATGATCTCCCACGGCCACGACACGATCAGCCTCAATACCTTGTGTTTTAAGATACTCAGTGAGTGCTGCGCCCTTAGTGTTCCCGATACCCGCAAAATCAATTCGATTCGCCCAAGAGTATTCCCCGTTAAAATACTGTTTAACGAAAGGCAATTGCGCGAAATGCTCAACCTCTTGGCCTTCTAATACAAACTTCCAAACATGCGGATGTTGCTCCACTTCGTCGAACAGGCTGTCTACCTTATAAATCTGAGGGCGATTGAGTTCGGGCAAGGAATTGGCCCAATCAGATAAGGCTTCAACATAGGGCAATGGCCGATGTTTTGAATGCAACATGGCTTGAGTCACATACATCACGGCCGTCACATCATGTTGTTCTGCCAGAGTAATGAATTGCTTAGCCACGTCTGGTGATAAGGCGTTATGTTGCAAGACCTGCTCAGTTTGATAATCGTAAAGGTAAGCACCGTTGCAACAAATAATGGGAGTCTTCAATCCCAATTGCTGATAATAAGGTCGTGCCGCCGTATGATGACGTCCGGTCACAATCATCACTGGTGTCGTCTCAGAAAGCTGGCGAATTTGCTCAATCAGAAAAGGACTAATGCTTCGATCCGATTTAAGTACCGTACCATCTAAGTCAAGGGCTAACAGTTCGTACATAATCGTGCGCCTTACTTCTTTTGCCCGTAATAAGCATTCTCACCATGTTTACGCAAATAATGCTTATCCAATAGTTCGTCTTGCACCTTAATTTGCTGATTCAAGCTTCGAGTCCCGATTGCCATGGCCGAGATTTCTTCTAAAACCACCGCATTATGAACCGCATCAAAGCCATCTTTCCCCCAAGCAAAAGGGGCATGGCCAGAAATAATGGCACCCGGTACAGCAGTTTCACTCAGGCCACGCTGACGGAATTCTTCAATGATGACCATACCGGTATTTTTCTCATACTCTGTGGCAATCTCGTCTGCGGTCAGCATTCGAGTACAAGGAATATCACCATAAAAATAATCTGCGTGCGTGGTACCTAATGCTGGAATATCCAAGCCAGCTTGCGCCCAGATCGTGGCGTGACGAGAATGAGTATGAACAATCCCCCCTATCGCAGGGAACGCCTTATACAATTCTATGTGAGTTGCGGTATCGCTGGAGGGGTTCAAACGACCTTCGACCGTATTACCATCTAAGTCGATAACGACAATGTCATCCACTGTCATATCTGTATATTTCACGCCAGAAGGTTTAATGGCGATCACTTTTTTTTCACGGTCAATTTCTGACACATTGCCCCATGTAAAGGTCACCAGACCATATTCAGGCAACTGCAAATTGGCCTTCAATACTCTTTCTTTTAATGTCTGATACATGATGTTTCTCGACAGTCAGTCTGCAATAAAAACACAATAAAATGAGACACTCGATGCACTTTGATTTGCAAAGTGCATCGAGTCATTCAGCTACTTAGATGCGGCTAGAATGTCATTCACCATTTTGTCGCCATGCTCTTTAATAAAGGCTTCCCAAACAGGTTTAACCGCTTCTTGGAAGGCCGCACCGTCCACATCACGATTGACCTTCATGCCGTCTTTTTCCAGTGCCGCAATCATAGAGTCTTCTTTCGCTATGCTCAGCTTACGCTGCATTTCGACAGACTCTTTGGCGACCTGAGTAATGATCGCCTGATTGGCAGGACTTAGCTTATTGAACGTTTTTAGGTTCATAGTAAAGGCAAGAGGAGAGTAAGCATGTTGCGTTAGGCTCAAGTACTTTTGCACTTCATAGAATTTAAACGACAAGGTGACACCAATTGGGTGATCTTGGGCATCTACCACACCGGTTTCCAATGCGGTATACAGCTCAGCTACTGGGATTTGAGCTGGGTTCGCACCCAATAGGTTAAACATGTCATTCAATGCTTTTGAACCATTAACGCGCATACGCAAACCATCAACATCGCTTGGCGTACGGATTGGGCCGCGACTATTGGTCATATTACGATAGCCGTTTTCAGGATAGCCTAACCCTTTAAGATCGAATTGCTCCATCTGCTTAGAGACTGACTGTCCCACTTCACCGTCTAGTACCTTGTAGGCGGCATCACGATTTGGAAACATAAAAGGTAAGGTAAAAGCAGCGGATTCCGGTAATAATCCAGAGTAGTTATTCAAACCAACAATGGAAAAATCCACTAGGCCAAAACGCGTACTTTGGATCATCTGCTGATCATTTCCGAGCTGCCCTTGAGGGAAGATATTGATCTTCACATCCCCATTGGTGCGTGCTTCTACTTCTTTCTTAAAGAAGAGAGACATATCCTGCTGTAAATCAGATTCTGGTGCGGCATGAGCCAACTTCAGTGTCGTCGCGGCTAGGGCTGAATTTGACAAAACAGCACAAGAAACAACAGACACAAGGCCCACACTTTTAAATAACCGTGTCATTTTTTTCATTATTTTTCTCCTTGGGTTATCCAATAATAAATTTCATCGGGACAGTAATGATGTCGGGAAATACTATGAAGAGTATTAACAGAACGACATAGGCACCTATAAAGGGCAATACACCCTTCACAGAAGTAGAAATAGAGACTCGTGAAACACCACACACCACGTTTAAAACAGTACCAACAGGCGGTGTAATCAGACCAATCGACGTATTAATGACAAACATCAACCCGAAATAGACAGGATCAATGCCAGCCATTTTGACAATAGGCATCAGCAAAGGAACAAGAATCAAAATCGTCGGACTTAAATCCATCACCATGCCGACCATGAAGACCAACAGCATAATAACCGCCATCAATAGGCGCGGACTGTCGACTAAGGGAGCAAGCATTTCAGCTAATTGTTGAGGCAATTGCGCAATGGTAATCAACCATGCTGCCACCATGGCACAGCCCACCAGGAACATCACCATAGCCGTAGAACGACCTGCTCGTCCTAACACATAATACAAACGCTTAAAACTCAATTCTTTATAGATAAATGACGATACAAGGATCGCGTACACCGCGGCCACAACAGCGGCTTCCGTAGGCGTGAAAATACCGAAACGAATGCCACCCAAAATGATGATAGGTAAGAACAGCGCCCAGATGCCGTCTTTAAGAGCAGCCATTTTCTCTGCAAACGTCGCTTTCTTTTCTAGCTCCAAGTTTTCTTTGCGGACAATGAATCCCCATAAGAACATCAACGTCATCCCCATCAAAAGACCAGGAACAATACCGCCGATAAAGAGATTCTTAATGGATATTCCACCTGCAACACCAATCAAAATTAGCGGAATTGAAGGCGGAATCACTGGCGCAATAATGCCACCGGATGCCAATAAACCAATTGATGAGCCTTCAGGGTAATTGGCTTTTTTCATCATCGGATACAAAATACTAACCAGCGCTGCGGCATCTGCTACGGCAGAACCTGATAGACCCGCTAATAAAATGGAGGTAAAAATTGCAACATAACCTAAGCCTCCCTTACGGTGACCAACAAAGGTATTAGCGAGGCGTACAATACGCTCAGACAAGCCCCCTGTTGCCATCACCTCTCCCGCGATCAGGAAAAAAGGAATCGCCAACAAAGTAAAACTGTCCACACCACCGATTAATGCCTGAGACAATATATCGGCACTAAATAAATCCATGTGCAGCATGAGCGCCATAGAAGAAAGTAACAGCGCAAAAGAAACAGGCAAGCCCAACAAAATAGAGGCGATCAATACCCCCAGAAAAATAATCAATGTCATTCGTCATTCTCCTGGTCAGCAAGCCAGTTAGGGTTAAAAATTCGGACTAAAGAAATCAATATGATGAGTAACCCTGATACGACACCAGCGAGAGCAAACAAGGCCGTTGGCAATCCGGTTAATGGGGATATATTGTTCCAGTTAGCAACGGTTTGATTGATGGCACCAATGAACAGCATGCTTGAGGAAATCAAGATAACCAGCCAGATAAGACGGTTTAAAATGGGCACAGCGGAAGGGAAGAAACGCTCAGAGAACTCTGTTACAGCAAGATGCTCACCACGACGTAGTACCACTGCCGCACCTAACAGCACGATCCATACTAGTCCAAGACGAGATAGCTCAACTGAAGCTCGTATACCGGAAGAAAAGCCATACCTTAAGACGACATTGGTGAAAACCAACACCACCATCACAGCCAAAATCGTTGTAATCAGAATATCAATACTCTGCCACATCCAATTTAGTATTTTTTTCATGCCATAAAACCTCTATGAACTCATTGGCGGTATCTCCAATGATTTCATTTTTTTATATTTATATTGGTCATTATTTAGCTTATTTCTTAGAGAGATTAAATCTAAAATTCCGCATTACGAAATAAATATTAACTCTATTTCCGTATAATGACATATAAAAAAATAAAATGAAGCTTTTTTGTACGGCTTTTTGTAATTTGTTCGTTTTCAGAATGGAAAACAATGGCGGCCATCAACGGCCTAAGTCATGGGTCTAAAATAGGTAGTATCGAAACCATTTAGCCAACGCGCAAAAGTAGGATAAGCGATTTAAACAACGTCAATTGCAAAAACAATGAGTAAAAGAAAGGAGGCTGATAGGATGCCCTTCAGCACCCTATCAAAACAGAATAGATCATGAGGTCGATCGTACGGGATTAGCGCCTTTTCAGAATACCACTGGCCAACAATACGCCCGTGGCAACCAAACCTAATCCCACAATGGAATACACCTCTAAGGTTTCACCCAAGATAGGAATGGCAATAACAGAGGCTAACACTGGGGTAAAAGCACCAATCGCGGCCATATTTTCAGCGCCCAGTTGTTGTACGGCATAACCATAAGTAAAACCCGTCATTAAACCGACTAACAAGCTTTGCACCACCAGCTGTACAGCAATCATGTCCCAAGAAGCTTCCGAAAGCCCACTTGATACTAAGCCTGTAGACCAAAGCACCAATAATACAACGAAAGACACAAACCCCATCAACGAAGTAGATAATAAGGGAGGCAAGCCTGCAATGCGCAAGCTCACCGTATAAATAGCCCAAAACATACTGGCCGCTAAAAGCAGCAAGTCGCCTTTCCAAGTCCCTTCAGCGGCTGTCAACATGGACAAACTCAACAACACAACCACACCGCTACACACAAGCCCCAAACCCATTTTTCGCGCTCGAGTGACTTTTTCCTGATAAAAAATCACCGCCAACAAAGTAACAAAGAATGGGTACGCACCGAGAATCAGCAAGCCTGCATGGGACGCTGGCGCATATTTCAAACCAGTAGCACTCAAAAAGAAGAAGGGAACACCAGCGCCACAGACAATGCCTAATAGCAAGATAGGTGACACGGCTTTGATCTTTTTTCGACCACGCCACAAAATAGGCAATAACAAAAGTGCAGGCGGTGTAAAACGCAAAAGCCCAAGATCAAAAGGCGTGAGCGTATTCGTCACACCCGCGCGCATACTGACCAACCATGACGACCAAATCAGAATACTGACAAACGCTGCCAATAATCCCAATTTAAACCCCCAACCTGTTGCGTACACCTTATAGTCAGGTTGAGGGTTGGAAGCAGGTTCAGAATAGTCTTGTGTTGCAGAATGAGCCATACGCACCTCGCCAGATAATATTACATTATATTATCTCTGCAAATCTGCGAGCATGTCCTTGCTATTTCACCCAGTTATCCTCTATTTTTTAGCATACATGAAAACCACAAGACCAAAAACTTATGAAAGATGCCAACATAGACAAAACCGACCTACAAATACTTGCCCACCTTCAAGAGGACGGACGTTTGACGAACGTGGCGTTAGCCGACGAAATCCACTTATCACCGTCACCTTGTTTAAGACGCGTCAAGCAACTGGAGGGACAAGGCGTTATTCAGGGCTATCATGCCAGAATTGACCGTTTAAAAGCCGGTTTCTCCATGACAGTCTTTGTCGAAGTAAAGCTCAGAAATCACGCTGACGACTATCATTTAGAATTTGAGCAAGCGATTTTAGCAATGGAAGACGTCATCAGCGCGCATTTGGTATCAGGCTTGGCAGATTACAAACTGGAAGTGGTCGCTAGAGATTTACCAGATTACGAAAACATTTTAAAACAGATTCAATCCTTACCACATGTAAAAGACATACAAAGCTATTTTGCCATTCGCTCAGTAAAAACATCAGCGCCACTGCCATTGAATAAACCCATAGTGGATTAATAAAAAAACCGCCAAGAGCTTGCTCTGGCGGTTTTGAGGGGTAGGGTTCTATCAATGACTAAACTTTAAAGCTACCGACTTGCTTATCAAGCGCTTTATATAAGTCAGAAATATCACTCGACTGCTTCTTAATGGTGTCTGAGACCGCTTGCACAGAGTCAGTTTGCTCTTTTAACGACAACATATTTTGATTAATGTCGTTAGCTACCGTCGACTGCTCTTGCGTTGCTTGCGCTGTCTGCGCTGCCATTTCTTGAACTTTCGCGAAGGACTCTTGTAGGTCTTGGAAAGCCTTGGTCACATCACCAAAATTGTTCACCGTAAAGTCAGCATTGTTACGACTGTTTTGAATGGCTTTAGACGACTCCGCCACATTCACTTTCAGCTGCTCAATCATGGCTTCAATTTCATTGGTACTGTCTTGTGTACGAGTCGCAAGGGTTCGGACTTCATCAGCAACGACAGCAAAACCACGACCTTGTTCACCGGCACGAGCGGCCTCAATGGCTGCGTTCAATGCCAATAGGTTGGTTTGTTCCGCAATATTACGAATCACTTCCAATACCGAAGCAATGCTCTCAGAACTCTTCTGTAATTCGTCGGAACGTCCTAGTGCCAGCTCAATGTCAGACACCAATTCCGTGACCGCAGAATGGGACTTGTTCACCGCGGTAATACCATTTTCAGTTAAGCTACTTGAGTTGTTGGCTTCATTAGCCGCTTCACGAGCTACTTCTGCCATTTGTTGGTTTGACATGTCCATCTGGTGACCGGCACTGACAATCGAAGCCGATGCATTTGACAAGGAACCTGTAATATCCGTTGTTTTTGATGCCGCATCATTCAGCTGACTTGTCACCTTACCTAGGGCATTCGCTTGTTGATGAATACTAGAGATAATGCCTCGCAAGTTTTCAACAAAATTATTGAACTCGTTTGCTAGATCTCCTAGCTCATCTTTCGTTGAAAATTCAATACGCTGCGTTAAATCGCCGTCACCTTCGGAAATTTCACGAATACGCTGACCAAGGTAACGCACTTGATCGGTAAGGGTTTTAGGCGTCTTATAACTGAACCATACTGCGATCAGTACACCAATGATCACCACAATGGTCGCAACTCGCATTGAAGAAGCCAACTGCGCCTCCAATACTTTCTTGCTTTCAATAGCATGCTCATAAACTGCCACACCCGCTGCATCAAGAATGTCACGCATGGTACTAAAGGTGTCGTTGGCTTGTTTTTCAACCGACAAATAGTTTGCCGCGTTTGTGTCCGTTTGTACCATTGCCTCCGAGGCTTTTACCCAAGCATCAAAGGCTTTATCGAAGTCACCTAAACTGTTTACAACTTGAGGGGCGATTGACATGTGTTCTTTATATAGGTTGAAGCGGTCTTTCACTTGCTGAATGTTATCAGCACGATCGACTTCTTCGCTTTTCACATCCCCTAGGTCGGCAACAATGCGTTGCTCTGCTAGTTTGGCTTGATAAGCATCACGGTCGGCATTCAGAATCACTGAAATCGCCTTCTCGTAATGATTAGTGTGCTCATTTAACGAAGCTTTTAACTGATTAATAATGAAACCTAAAGCAAGTAGCGTTACGACGAATGTCAACGCCATTACCACAACAGGCAAAGAACTCTTCACCCTGACTGAATTAAAACGCATACCCCACCTCCTAGATTCACGCGTCCCACAATTACAGCAATAGTAGGCTTTCGGAGTTGTGCAATTCAATGAGGGTTAACAAATACACACACTAATACTGTAGGACTTTACCTACAAATTAAAAAACATTGCGTTAGATCAAAAAAACGCAAGGTTAAGGTAATTTTAAGTGAGAACAATGGGATACAAATCTACCTTCAAGTATCAAAAAGCCTAGTTCATTTTTCGACGCCACGACAGAAACGCTCTTTTTCGTCTCCGCCTTCATCGCCTAATTTTGCCTTTAAGCTTGAGTTCGCGTACAAAAGAAGCATGTTCTTTTATGACCGCACAATGAGACTGTATTAGGTATGACGTTTCCATCAAGGAATGAAAAACTGGCGTTAGCCGCTTATTTAGAGAGCCACTCAGATTTAACACTGCCTGCACACGCCAACCATTTAGATCAGGCGCTACAGGCACTCGACCAACCAACCGCCGTCAATGCTTCAAGCTACACGGAACAATACGCTCGTCTTAAACGCTATTTTACTAATAGCATTTTGGTTCTAATGTTGCTGAGTTTTGTCATTGGACTTGTGATTACGCCCAGCAGTTTTCTGCTCAACGAAAGCAAGCACATTAATATTTATTGGTTGTTGTTAACCCTATTAGGGGTTCACCTAATCAACCTGTTTTTGTGGTTAGGTAGCCTCATTTGGTTACACCTTAAACCCAGCCGGAACAACAGCCCTTTTTTATTAGGTTTATTAACGTTTTTACTCCATAAGATCAGTCATTGGCTGGCCATTGAGGTGCAAGTCAGTAAGGCTTTTTGGCATTGGCAGAACCCAGCAAAAAGCCAAACTTGGCTTGCTAGCAGCCTGTCTCATGGCGCTTGGTTAAGTTATCTGTGTGCTGGTTTATTAATGACAATATTGCTGTTACTGACCAATCAAGTGAGTTTTATCTGGGAAACGACGTTGCTTAGCGACAGTCGCTTTTTAGCGTTAACACAATGGTTAAGCTCCCCATTAACATGGTTAGGCTTAGATCTACCAACTCATGCCGACATACTTTCCAGCCGTATCGATCAAACACTACAAAGCCAAGCCACACGACAACACTGGGCAAACTTCTTACTCGGCAGTGTGGCCATGTATGGTATTTTGCCTAGGTTACTGTTGCTGATGATGTGTATGACAATGTATCGGCTCAAGCGTGTAACCCGTAAACGCAGCCCACAAGAAGACATCATTCTGAATCGCTACACACACCAAGAAAGACAACAAAAACGTATTATCGATCCAGACCATCACCAGCGACATAAGAATCAATCAGAGCCCAGCAAAACCCGGTCAATTTGCCAAGTAGAAGCTGATAGTTTGTGGGGGCTGTTTGAATGGAGTGATGACATTCCTGCGCCTCTCATACAAGCCAATACGCAGGTACTAAATGACCAAACGCAACAACAAGCCTTTTTAGCGCTTGCTCCACAGCAAACAACGTATCTCTTGGTCAGTAACACTCACAGTCCTGACCGAGGCACGACTCGCTTTCTAAGCAGCTTAGCGAGGCAACAACCACACCTCCAAATGGTGCTATGGAAAACCAAGTCAGGGCATTTTGATAATGCGTGGGCCGACTTATCTGAACAACTGAACTTACCTGAGCTCAAGTGCTTGCCGGAGGAATAAACGATGCCAATTAAATTGTTAGTCGTTGGGCATGCAAACACAGGCAAAACGTCTTTGATTCGCACCTTACTGCGTCGCCATGATTTTGGTGAAGTAGCCGACCAAGCAGGCACAACACGTCATGTCGAAAGTGTTGCCATTACCTTGGAAAATCAGCAAATCATGCAATTAACCGACACACCAGGATTTGAAGATTCCATTGGGTTATGGCAACTCAGACAACAACCTCCCTTTCTCTCCCACACGGGCAGTGACTGGTTAACCATATTTTGCCAAAGCGATTATGCTCATGGCGAGTTCGAACAAGAAGCGAAAATACTGACTCAACTCACGCAAACGGACATCATCTTATATGTGATCGATGTGCGTCAGGCACCACTTGGTAAATATCTGAATGAACTCGACATTCTTGCTAGTGCCAACAAGCCCATTATGCCCATTCTAAATTTCAGTGCCAGCACAACATCTCACACTACCAAGTGGCGAGAAATTCTAGCAGAACGCCATCTGCATACCTTAGTGAAATACGATTCTGTGGCGTTTTACTTTGAAGACGAAAAACGCTTATACCAAAGTATTCAAAGCCTCATGCCCGAGGATTATGGTCTGCTGGAGCGCTTTATCCAGCTTCGTCAGCAAGCGTCTAAATTGCGCTTTAAATCCGCCATTGCTCAACTTGCGCAACTGCTCATCAATGCGGCTAGCTATCGATTTTTAGCAGATCAATATCCACCTAATGATCAACAACAAGCCAGCTTTGAACAGGTTATACAAGGGTTGGAGCAAAGCTTTTTAGCACGCCTTTTAGGGCTTTATGAATTTCGCTCAGACGATGTCCAGCTCAGTCACCTCGACATTCAAAACGCTCAATGGCAACAAGACTTGTTTGCCAAAGACACGCTACAAGAATGGGGACTAGAAACCAGCAGTGGGGCTCTAACCGGTGCGGCTATTGGCGCAGGCATCGATGTTATGTCAGCAGGATTGAGTTTAGGAACGGCCACTGGGATTGGCGCGTTATTGGGTGCGGGATGGAAAACAGGTAAACACTATAAAGACACCATCAAAAGCAAACTAACCAAACGTCATTATCTCTGCCTTGATGACGTCACTTTGGGGCTATTAGCATTACGTGGTATGCAAACAATCGCTCATTTACATCAGCGCGGTCACGCTACTCAACAGGTGTTTCAAGTAAATGAAGACAATTCAAACAACAAGAACATCATTAAACCCTTACTGAATGACTTTCAAAAAGCCAGACAACATCCAAAATGGTACCTAGCCGACAATCCGCTACAAGCTTCTTTAGAAAACACCTTACAGCAGATCTTATCCAATAAGATTACCCCTTAGCCGCTAACTCAGCGTCTAAACGCTGTTGAACTTGGTACATCTGCTCTTCACACTGCTTCATCAGAGTGACGACATCGGTTTCATGAAGACCTTCAGTGGAAATCGGATCCAACATTGCCACTTTTACCTCACCATTATTCCAGCGATTCAATTTAACCTGATTGTGTGTGCTGCTACAGACGACAGGAATGATGGGCACTCCAGCCTGTACTGCCGCATGAAATGCACCACGCTTAAAGGGTAACCACCCACGACCACGACTACGAGAGCCTTCGGGGAACATCCAAATAGAAAAGCCCGTTCGTTTCATACTGCTCACCACCTGATCGATGGTGGCAATGGCTTTTTTACGGTTATTGCGATTAATCAGTATGTTGCCACTGGCCCAGTACAACAGGCCAAAAAATGGGATCCAACGTAAACTGGTTTTTCCCACGGTCACCACACCTTTAGGCACGACTACGGCAAGAGTAAATAGATCAAAGTTATTTTGATGATTAGCAACATATACAGCTTGAGGAACGTTTTTGGCTGCCTCAGATATTCGACCTTCTACCGTCAGGCCAAATAAAGGCCCAACCTGTGCAAACACTCGACCGAGGTGATACACACGATTTTTGGATTTTAAGGTCAATAGACAAAACACAATGCCCAACAAAGTTACCAGTACAATCAACACCAACAGCAATGCCATCCGTATTAAAAGCAACATAGCGGATTCCACCTTAGCAATTAAACTGATCCAGTTGATTTACCATTAAATTCAGCCCGCCAATCAAAAAAGTCAACGGCGTTCAATGGTTTAGAATAAAAGTATCCTTGTATTTTATCACAATGAAGTTCCCTTAAAAGCGCGACACTGGCTTGACTTTCAGCGCCTTCAGCCGTTACCTGAAAGCCCAAGCTGTGCGACAAATTAATACTAGCTTGAGCGATGGAAGCATCGCCTTTATTGGTATCAATGTGCTGAACAAAGGCACGGTCAATCTTCACTTCATTGACAGGTAAATCCCGCAGATAGGCCAACGAAGACTGGCCAGTGCCAAAGTCATCAATGGCTAAATGAATACCCATATTTTGTAATGCCTGTAAGACACAAATGACTTTATTGCGATCCGTCATGACCGCACTTTCAGTGACTTCCAGAGCCAATGCCTCTACTGGCAACTGATTGGCCTCCAACGCAAGAGAAACGATTAAAGGTAACTCTTCATCCACCAAATCGTGAGCAGATAAATTGATGGCAATACGAATGTTATGACCTTGTTGCCACCATTCACTCAACTGCGTTAACACTGTATTGAGCACCCATTTCGTCAACAATTGGATACTGCCCGCGTTTTCTAAGAGCGCAATAAATTCATCGGGGGGAATAAAACCTAACTCGGGATGAATCCATCGAATCAAGGCTTCCGCCTCATGACAGTCGGCTTGGGCTAAACCGACTTTAGGCTGATACACCACAAACAATTGATTCGCTTCTAACGCGGCTGGCAAGTCGCGAATAATGGTTAACTGACGACGATGGTTTTCATCTTCACCGACTTGATAAAAAGCACAGCCGTCACTTTCTTCCTTAGCTTTTTCCGCCACGATATCAAGGCGCCTTAACGCCGCATTTACACTCTCTGTTGCGTGCTCTAAGGGTAAAACACCAATGCTCACGTCAATACGAAGTTCTGAACCTGACTCGATTTCAAGTTCATCATTCATCACCTCTTTCAGATCAGAGCAATCTTGAGCGGTAATGTTACGCTGAAAAATTAATAAAAACTTATCGTCGCCTAAACGCGCAATCATATCAGCCTGATGCGCCCAGTCTTGCAGTCGATTCGCCACTTTACCGAGCAAAATATTCCCCAGATCAAAGCCCAGCATATTATTAATGTCGCGAAAACGACGAATGTTCAATAATAAGAGACCACCTTCCTTTGCTGGTAAGGTCTCTTGCAGATACAGCTCAACAGCACTTTGATTATTCAACCCAGTTAACATGTCGTGCGAAGCTCGATAAGTCAGTTCCTCTTCACGCATTAAAATAGAATGCTGCATGGTCTTCATGGTGTTGGATAAAACCCCAAACTCACCCACCATTTTTGGCACAGTTAACTCAGCTTGTTGCACGCTATTCCCTATATTGTTCGCAAATTCAACCAAATGACTAATAGGACGAGTCATATTTCGCGCCAACGCTAACCCCATCAGCAAAGCTAAGGCTAAGGCACCAGCAAAAATACCCAATAATTGGTTACGCGTGAAATTATAACTTTCTTTCCAAGGCCCATAAGGTAAATGAATCATCCCCCACTGGTTCTTAACCCCTAAGTCGACCGCCAAAGACAAGTATTTTTCATCATTAGAAAACATAGGTTCTTGCAGAGCTTCTTCGATGGCTTCTATCTCGTTTAACAAGCGCCTTCCTTCAACTGATGACAAGGTAGTACCGCCAAAAAGAATTTGCTCATCTTGGGTTCTATAGACAAAACTGATATCAAGTCCAGTGACGCCTTTAATTTCTTCCGCCAAGGACTGATCAAGCTGAAACGCCATACCGACCCAAGCCACAATGTTTGGTGACCTTACTGGCACCAGCACCAGTTGATAGGCCAGATCGCCAAATGCAATCATGGTACTAATAGACGACCCGCCGGAACGCCTTGCGGCAAACACCAGATCTGCGACCACGTCACTGGCATTTAGCGCTTGTGTCATCGTGATAACCTCACCCGCAGGAGAGACTAAAAGAGACACATCCGCATTGATTCGCGCACCGTGGTTTTGTAAAACAGAACGGATGGTGCCCGTTTCTTTAGTGGCAACCGCCTGCTTAAAACCAAAATCTGAGGTTAGAATTTCAACCCCTTTCGTAAGCTGTTCCGCCCTCGCTTCTAATAACAAATCGAAGACATTTCGAGAAACATCAATCGATTGCACACCCTGTCGGTAGTTATCCTCTTTTAGAGACGACAAGACGGCCAGCGCAGTGCCCAGCTGAGCGAGAGCCAATAACGCCAAAACAAATAAAATTAATCGCGCCTGAAAGCTGCTGAACACCTTACATCCTCATATTGATCTAGCTTGATACGTTTGAATATCAAAGCAAATAGCTGGCCACATTTATCGTGTCTTGAATAATAGGGCTTATCAAATATTTATGCCACACCGGATAAAAAGACTTGTCATCAGCAGCCACTTAACATAAGTTATTATTTTCAACTTTTGTTAAAGATGAATTATGAAAGAACAAACCTTGCGCGTTTATGAAGCGATTAAACAAGATCCGTTAGCCTCACAAAAGGCGCTTGCAGATCGACTCAATATGACTAGAGAGTCAGTCGCCAGCCACATTATGCAGCTAACAAGACAAGGTCATATTTTAGGTAAAGGCTATCTTTTAGCCGAACAGAATGCCTATGTAGTCATTGGTGGCGCGAATGTCGACATCAACGGCAATAGCCTTATTCAATGGTTACCGCAAGACTCCAACCCTGGCCAAATCAACCAAAGTCCCGGCGGAGTTGGTCGAAACATAGCGGAGAACTTAGCTCGCTTGGGGGAAAAAGTACATCTGATTGCCCCTATTGGTCTCGACCAACGCGGTGACTGGTTAATCGAGCAGACTCGAACCAGCGGAGTGGATACCCATCACGTGATTCGCCACGACACCTTACCAACGGGCACCTATTTAGCCATCAGTAACGAACGTGGTCAGTTGCAAGCGGCCATTGCCGATATGCGTATAATCGACACATTAGAAACCAGTCGACTCGCGGCTAAAACAGCCTTACTACAAGGCGCAAGCCGCATTATAGTGGACGCTAATTTATCGCAAGAATGCATTACTTGGCTTGCTCAACAACCCATTAATGCCACCTTCATTGCCGATGCGGTATCTGCAACGAAAGCACCAAAACTGTTACCAATTCTCACGCATTTGGATATCCTAAAAGTCAATCAGGATGAAGCCAGAGCCATTCTCAGCAGCCAAGAAAAAGACCCAGAGCAACTCGCACAGGCCCTACGACAACTAGGCGTCCAAACCGTTTTACTGAGTCTTGGAAGTCAAGGCTTACTGCTCTGTGATGCATCTGGACATCATCAGCAAAACTGCTACCCAACGACACCAATCAGCGATACTGGTGCAGGCGATGCCCTGCTTGCCGGATATTTAACGGCTTGCGAACAATTCGAACAAACAGAACAACGACTTTCTTTTGCCTTGGCTTGTGCTGCCATGACCCTAGAAAGTCCTCACGCCAATCACCCTGAACTCAGTGTTCAAACTGTCACTCAATGGATGCAAACACTATGAATCAATTTCTTGATATTCACCCAGAAGTCGCTGAAGCCATTGCTTCCGGCAAACCTGTTGTTGCTTTAGAAAGTACCATCATTTCCCATGGTATGCCTTGGCCACAGAACGCAGAAACCGCTAAAAAAGTAGAGCAAGTCATTCGTGATAATGGCGCTATTCCAGCGACAATCGCAATCATCAATGGCCGCCTTAAAGCCGGGCTCAGCAGCGATGAAATCGATACGTTAGCGAAAGCCGGTTTGTCCGTGACCAAATGCTCTCGTCGTGATTTACCTTTTGTGGTTGCTCAGAAACAACACGGTGCCACAACTGTTGCAGCAACTATGAT
Source organism: Marinomonas posidonica (assembly GCF_043643765.1). Taxonomy (GTDB): domain Bacteria; phylum Pseudomonadota; class Gammaproteobacteria; order Pseudomonadales; family Marinomonadaceae; genus Marinomonas; species Marinomonas posidonica_A. Next base: position 146,589 of record NZ_JBHZSP010000011.1, read on the forward strand.
TATTGCCGCCATGGCGGGCATACGAGTATTCGCAACAGGCGGCATTGGCGGGGTTCACCGTGGCGCGCAACAAACCTTCGACATCTCAGCCGACTTACAAGAATTGGCTAAGACCAATGTGGCGGTCGTTTGTGCTGGCGCGAAGTCGATTTTGGATTTGGCCTTAACTCGCGAATATTTGGAGACTCAAGGCGTACCAGTGTTAGGCTATAAAACGGATGTGTTGCCTGCGTTCTATACTCGTGAAAGTGATCATACCGTGGATTACAACATGACAAGCGCCAAAGACATTGCACAATTTATCAGTGCGAAATGGGGCATGCAATTACACGGTGGTACCGTGATTGCCAATCCGATCCCAGAAGAATTTGCGATGGACAAAGAGTCGATTGATTCAGCGATTAATCAAGCGTTAGCAGAAATGGAAGAACAAGGCGTAGGTGGTAAAGAGTCAACGCCTTTCTTATTGGCGCGAGTCGCGGAATTGACAGGCGGTAACAGTCTATCCAGCAACATTCAGTTGGTGTTTAACAACGCGCGTCTGGCCGCTGAAATCGCAACGGCGCTATAACAAGAGACTAACGCGACTTTTATTCACCATTATTGTTGCCAATAATGGTGACGCCAATAGTCGATTTGATCGTCTGCGAGGAAACTCCAGGCGATGAATCGACTGATTTTTTGCCCTTGTGCCATTTCTACCACTTTGACCTGCCTTGCTCCTACGTCTTTTAAAGCTTTTTGAATCGTGTCTATATTGCTTTGTCGAGCCACTAACGAGGTGAACCAAAAACATTGATCACGATAGGCCATACTCTCTTTTACCATTCGTACAATAAAACCCGCTTCCCCGCCATCACACCAAAGTTCCGCAGCCGTGCCACCAAAATTCAATGTGCTTTTCTGCGCTGGATTTTTGCGAGCTGTATTTGACACCCCTTTTAATCCACGCCATTTACGTTGGGATTCTTCAAGCATGGCCGATTCACTAGTATGAAAGGGCGGATTACACAAAGTGAGGTCAAAGCGTTCATTCGCTTGCCAAATGCCGTTAAAGATTGTTTTCTCCGACGTTTGTTGTCGAACTCTCACCGCGTTTTTCAAACAAGGATTGGACTTGATAATGGTTGAGCAAGTGGCAATGGCAACGGGGTTCACATCTGAACCAACAAATTGCCAACCGTATTCCTGATGCCCAACGATCGGATACACACAATTTGCTCCAACACCGACATCCAACACTTTAATATTTTTACCACGTGGAATAACGCCCTCGTGACTGGACGCCAAAAGGTCAGCCAAATAATGGATGTAATCCGCTCGTCCAGGAATGGGAGGGCATAAAAAGCCCATTGGAATATCCCAAAACGCCACCCCATAAAAATGATTCAACAAAGCACGATTAAGCGTTTTCACCGCATTTGGGTTCGCGAAATCAATCGATTCATTACCGTATTTATTGAGCTGAATGTAATGGGATAATTCGGGGCAAGAATCCGCCAGCAAGGCAAAATCATAACGCGCACGGTGAGGATTGCGAGGATGCAACTCTAGTTTGTTGCTACGTTTAGCCTTGGTATGCTTGCTTTTATGAGCCACAGAATCGCCGTTTTTGATTGCTAAACGCTAAGTATAACCGAATACCTAAGCTGGCAAGAAGCACCTTATAACACGCTCCACATGAGCGCTCGCTCGCAGTGCGCCAATGTCGCTAAAAGCACTGTAACAAATACTTAAAAAATTACTACAAGATGAAAGGCAAAATAGAAAGGCTTAAGATCAACCCAATTGCCACTAGAGTAAAAAACGCCTCGGCTGAGTTTTGACGAGCATGTTGAAAATAGCCCATTAGATATTCACCAATATTTGGGGTTTTCATATTACGACTGCGCTCTAGCTGATCTTCGCGAATGAGAACACGTGCTTGTTCGGCCTGCTGTTTATCTCTAACCCAAATCCCCGCCATGGATATTTGCCAACGACCCGCACTGGTTTCATAAAACTCAATATCATGCTCCGCCAGAAGTTGACGGATATCGTCGGCTTCTTCTTCAGGAACATATTTTAATCGAAACACCAAGGTCGCCATGCAAATCGCTCTCTGAAAATAAAAGGTAGCAAAGAGTAAGAGAAGGCAAAGCGGAATACAATGCTACAAATGGCTTTTTCTCGCTTGATCGTCCATCAACCACTCTATGACTTGATCAATCGGCAAAGGTCGACAGAAATAATACCCCTGCACTCTTTCAACCCCTAACTCTCTTACCGCTTCCAACTGGTCTTCCCTTTCTACCCCTTCCGCAACCACTTCCATATTCAGCTCTTTCGCTAACTTGGTGACGGAGGTTAAGACCTGTCGGGTAAATTGATCTTCTTTTAAACTCGCGATAAAAATTTGATCTAATTTTAATGTGTCATATGGGAAACGTCGTAAAAAATCCAACCCCGCATAACCCGTACCGAAATCGTCCACGGATAGACGAATATCTAAGGCTTTAATGTGCTCAAAACGACTCACCATTAAAGGTAATTCAATGGAATTCAATGCCGTTGTTTCTGTCACTTCTAACCCTAATCGCCCTTTTAATTCAGGCCATTCATTCATCACTTTAGCCAGCGTAGGAGCAAAGTCTTCATGAATCAAACTGTGTCGATCAACGTTCACTGAGATTCGAATGTCTTTGAGTAAATCCGCATTTTGACGGAAGAACGCCCCCACTTTTCGAATCACCATCCAAGTGAGTTCGTCAATTAACCCTAAGCGTTCAGACACCTCAATAATGGATAAAGGAGAGACCTGACCATGATAAGGAGAATGCCAACGAATTAACGCCTCCAATTCATGAGTACGGTTTTCATCTAATGACACAATGGGCTGGAAATACACTTCCATCGCATTGTTTTGAATGGCCCTTTTGATACATTGTGGTAATGAGCGGCGATAATACAGAAAACTCCAATGTAAAACGCAAAACAAAACAAGTAAAAAGACACTAAAAAGAAGGATGAAGGGCCACATTGACTGATATATTTGCCAATAATAACGTTCTGGCAAATACACCGCCAAACTCATCGCCCAATCATCCAGAGTGCGAACCTGTTTATCCAATATCGAGCCTTCAATATCAGCACTATTGGATACGACCATTTGTTTACCCAAAGTCAATTGATAGGCATAACCTGATGTCAGCCAACGATCAACATAGTTTCCTAAACGCTGCGGCGGTGCCAAGCCATTTACCCCAATGCCTTTTTCGCCTTTATAAAACACCAGAAACGCATTATCTCCTAAAGTATGTGACTTAACGAGAGATACGGTTCTATGGGCTGGGCTGGCTTCAATTCGCTGAGCAATACTGTTAAAAATCTTGAACTTTCTGGGCCCTAGATTGGTACAAAAAACCTGATAATCCGAATTGAACAGACCAAACTCTTTAAAAGTAGGGGAATAAAATGTCGCGCTACGCAAGCGCGTGATGCTTTCTGAATTACAAGAAAGGTCCGCGTCATTTGCAATGCTTTTAAGCTCAACAAAAATTGCCTCCATTTGCGAATCTAATGCCGCTTTAGCGAGGTCTGTTCGAGTAGAGATGTCTTTCAAGAGGTAAAAATACAAACCCAAGGAGAAAAGCAATATTGAGCAAACAACGGATATAAAGGCGTAGGAAAATAGGACTTGTTTACTAGAGGGAAATAGTACACTCAACTTACGAAGCATAAATCCCTCTTATATATGTACCATCCATCGTATATCTCAACCTTTTGTAATAAAGTGTAACGGCACAAATAATGCCATATAAGTAACAAACTACCAACAAAAGACTGTACAAAAAGTTTATAAATATAAAGCGAACAAGTCAGATATACACATACCTTATAGAGATCTTCAGCTCATATTAAGAATATACAGATTAGCGACGAATTATTCCGGCAAAAATGGCAGCACAGGGCAATTAACCACAATATCGCTACGCTCAATACGAATTAATCCACTCTCTTCAGCCTCAAAAACAGCTTCTTCTGAGGTCAATTCATAGACGTCTTTGGGGTTATTCCATACCACCCAGTACATGAGCCAAAGTGGTGAATAATGACGATCTCGGCTTAAATAACCTAATGGGACAGGCGCCGACGCAAAGATATTTTGTTGCTCTTTATTTGGGAAGCCATATACCCGTTCTAGTACCGTTTTAACTTGAGGTGGTTTTGGGTAACGAGGAATCGCATCCCGTAAACGCGGTGCATAATTCGCCTGCATTTCCTTTGCCATCTTGCGATCAGAAACATCTGTGGTGATGTAAGCCACTTGTTCACCATCATGCCAAGCCTGAAATATCGGCAAACGTGCCATGTTATTCTGCGTCGAAGCGCAACCAGCTAACCACAGGGTGAATAAAATCAACAACACAGAACGACTCAGCAAACTTAGCCTCCACTTGAAACAAAATCGTCTTTCCGACTCTCACAAGGTATCAAGACTCATCCTTTTTGGAAAGGCAAGTCGATTTCCTTATCGAGCCACTTTAGTCTGGTGCCTTGAGCTTAGTGTATTTATACACTGTATTTCGACTCACGCCCGCGGCTTTCGCGGTTTGTGACACATTGCCCTTGTGTTCCTCCAATAAACGCGGGATTAGCTGCTTAAGTGTTTCCGCATCGGTACTGACGTCACGATGCTCAATCTCCTCTGCGGACGACATCATCAGATCGTCAAAAAAGTCGTCAGGTAAATGCCACTCTTCCAACTCATCACCGTCAGCCATGGCCATGCCAACCTTTAACGTATGCGCTAATTGACGCATGTTTCCTGGCCAAGGGTGTTTCTCAAGCAAAGCCAACATGTCATCTGATAAAGGAGGGCTTGGTTCTTCTTGACTTAATCTTGCATGCAAATACGCGATCAATTTCACCTTATCTTGTCGTTCACGTAACGGCGGTAACTCTATGTTTAAACCCGAAATACGATAATATAAATCCTGTCGAAAGCGACCATCTTTCACTTCTGTTTTTAAGGCTCGATTAGTGGCTGAGATCAATTTAATGTCCACAGGATAGACTTCTGTTGAGCCTAACGGCGTCACTACCCTTTCTTGTAACACACGTAATAACCTTGATTGCACCGCCATTGGCATTTCACCAATTTCGTCCAAAAATAACGTGCCTCTGTGGGCTCGTCGGATCAAGCCAATTGAACCTTTATTTTGCGCCCCTGTAAAAGCGCCCTTTTCATAACCAAAAAGTTCAGATTCGACCAATTCAGCCGGAATGGCAGCGCAGTTCACCGCCACCAGCATCTCTTCTCGGCGTGAACTGTGATAATGCAAACTACGCACAAAGATCTCTTTGCCCGCTCCCGTTTCACCATGAATTAAAATCGGAATGTCCTTTTCCATGATCTTATGAGCCTGCTTCACTAAACGCTCTACGTGGGCATCTCCATGTTGCAATTCGGCTAATGGAATGACATTCGGTGGCACATTATGACGAGCGTGACCCGCACTTTCCAAGTCCATAAAAGACAAGTCTTTACCCTTGTTTTGCATAGTATTTTTATTATCTTTAGGGGTAGGAGGAACATAGCCAGAGCCTTGGCGAAAATCTGGTACACGCATAATTTGTTGCACTGGCGGTATGACTTTGACATAAAACTGATAGCGCCCTAGCGCCATCAGTTTTAGGGGTAAACTGGCCGGGTGATGCTTAATTTCTCGCATTTCAATATCAAAAATCTGACGAATATTCAGAAGCGCTAAATCCCGTGCTAATACCACTTCAGCACGCCGATTAGCCGACACAATGGTGCCATTTTCATCCAGCACCAAAATACCCGACCAATGACTGTCTAAACTGGTCACATTGGTGTTGAAACTGAGGATAAAATGCTCTTGTTGAAACGCTGAAAAAATAAGCCGATTTTCCACACTCAAAGACATAAGTTTCACCATACCAAAGGTATGATCCTGAGGCAGATAAGCGTCCGATGAGATGTCCAACACACCAACTAAGTCGTTTTGAGTATTATAAATAGGGGAGGCCGAGCCCACCATGAAACGATTCGCTCTTAGGTAGTGTTCATCGCGACCGACCTGAATGGCTTGGCCAGTAATCAAGGCTGTACCGATGGCATTTGTGCCAACACCAATTTCACTCCACTGATTACCACCAACAAGACCGTGTTCTGAAGCCGTTCCAAAACGCGGTTGCCCCCAGGTATTCAAAACATGACCTTGGCGATCGGCTAGCACGATCATACAGGCCGAATTGCTTAAGATATTCTCGTAATAAGGCAAAACTTCGTTTTCAGTGGTCTCTAATAGACTACGATGCTGGTCCATTAAATCGTGCAGTTCCCCTCTTGGCAAACTGGCAAAGTCCGGTCGACTGCCATGCTCCAAACCAAACTGCTCACACCGATACCAAGACGCTTGAATTTGCTCTTTATGAGTTTTTTCAGTGACTTGAGCTCCTTCAGTTAAGGCATTTGGTGACATATTTTGTTGTTGTTCTTGCTCAGGCATTTCCAGCTCCGACGTGTCAGGGGCATTCGCCAAGTTCATTCTGTATTGTTATTTAGAGCTTACTCAGATGACGCTAATGTGTTCATCCGGTGTTCACAATTCTTCCCCACTCTAAACACTTTGAACACCTCTGAACAGTCTTTTTCATATATGAACATTTCATCCTGACTTAAAGGTCACATTATTTTTCCTTATATTTCATAAAGTTAAAAAAATTAAGAGGATTTTTAGTATTTTGGCACAAGCTTTGTATTAGTCCTTACAAAGCTTGCATGTTCACTTTTGCAATTCACACTGAGCACATGCGGCATTGAAAACAATAACAACAAATAAGGTTCTAAACATGTCTCTGACGCTGCAAAATGTCTCGCGCGTTGTTGAGGGTGAAACTTGGATAGACAAGGTCAATATGACGCTTGAGCCAGGTTCCTTCAACGTGTTACTTGGGCGCACCTTGTCTGGTAAAACGACGTTAATGCGACTGATGGCCGGTCTTGATCGACCAACTACAGGAAGCGTTCTCATGAACGGTGTTGACGTAACCGGACTCCCTGTTCGCGAGCGCAATATCTCGATGGTCTATCAGCAATTCATCAATTACCCCAATCTTACGGTCTACGAAAACATCGCCTCACCTTTGCGACTCGCCAAAATGAATGAAGCGGAGGTGGATCAAAGAGTTCGGGAAACAGCCACCATGCTGCGCATCGATCCTTTTCTAGATCGATTACCACTGCAACTGTCTGGTGGTCAGCAACAACGGACAGCGATGGCTCGTGCCTTAGTAAAAGATTCACAAATCATTCTATTTGATGAACCTCTGGTGAACCTAGATTACAAACTTCGCGAAGAACTGAGACAAGAACTCAGGGCTTTGTTTAAAGCGCGTAACTGTATTGCCATCTACGCCACCACGGAACCCAACGAAGCCCTTGCCCTTGGCGGCAACACCGCCGTTCTTCACGAAGGCAAATTATTGCAAATGGGGCCAACCGCGCAGGTTTATCATCAGCCGAAAGACATCATCACCGCCGAAATGTTCTCCGAGCCGCCGATCAATCTGGTGCCTGGTCGCGTCAGTGAGGAAGAAGTCACCTTTGATGAAACCGTTCACTTCCGCCTAAACAGTGACCTAAGGGGCCTAACGCCAGGTCTTTATAAATTCGGAGTGAGAGCCTCACACATTGGTTTGGTTCCCCATTCAGATGACGACTTAGAGCTTCCTGTCAAAGTCGATCTCGCCGAGATCAGTGGCTCAGAGACCTTTTTACACGTTCACAATTCGCATTTTGATTTGGTACTTCACCTGTCTGGCGTTCATGAATACCAAGTGGATCAAGACATTAAGGTCTATTTCCCCACCCATAAACTCTATGCCTTTGATAGTGAAGGTAAAATGGTGCATTCCCCAGCACGTATGAGGGAGCAATAATCATGGCAGAAATTACGCTTAATTCACTCGCCCACAGCTATGGCGAAAAACCAGATGGTCAAAAAGAGTACGCCATTCGAGAAATGACACACGTGTGGGAACAAGGCGGAGCTTTCGCTCTACTGGGGCCTTCTGGCTGTGGTAAATCCACCTTATTGAATATTATTTCAGGCCTACTGGAGCCTTCAGAGGGGGAAGTCTTATTTGATGGTAAACGCGTCAATGAGCTCAAACCTGAAGAGCGCAATATCGCGCAAGTGTTTCAGTTTCCTGTGGTGTACGACACCATGTCAGTGTACGACAACCTAGCCTTCCCATTACGCAACATTGGCGTTCCAGAATACAAGGTACGCTCAAAAGTACATGAAGTGGCGGAAATTCTAGAACTCACGGAACAGCTAAAACGCAAAGCCAAAGGTTTGTCTGCTGACCAAAAGCAAAAAGTGTCAATGGGGCGCGGCTTAGTACGAGATGACGTTTCCGCTATTTTATTTGATGAGCCACTCACGGTCATTGACCCTCAGCTGAAATGGAAGCTACGTCGTAAGCTCAAACAAATTCATGAGCAGTTTAACATCACCATGGTGTACGTCACTCATGATCAGCTAGAAGCCTCTACCTTCGCCGATAAAATTGCCGTCATGTACAACGGCCAGATTGTGCAGTTTGGTACTCCAAGAGAGCTATTTGAAAATCCGGCACATACCTTTGTGGGTTATTTCATTGGCAGTCCTGGCATGAATTTCTTCGAGGCCGATCTGATTCAGCAAACCGATGGCACTAATGCGATTCGTTTTGGTGAATATGACATCACCGCCAGCCAAACCATGCTTTCGCAACTTTCTGACATGCAAATTAATAAAGTCACTCTGGGAATCCGCCCTGAGTTTGTACACGTTTGGGATGGCAAAAGTGATGATGCCTTCTTGGTAGAAGTCGACTATGTAGAAGACCTTGGCACCTACAAGATTTTGTCTTTCCTATTTAACGGAAAAATGATGAAAGCTCGACTCAGCGAAGACCAAAAAATCCCATCAGGACAAGTCTACGTCAGCTTCCCTGAGCAATGGACCAAGGTATATGTCAATGACTATCTAGTCGAGCCTAAACAGGAGACACAAGATGCAAACTAAAGTCGAAAATAATAAAGCCTGGTTTCTTGTACTGCCCGTTTTCTTGATTGTGGCTTTCTCTGCCATCATTCCATTAATGACGGTAGTAAATTACTCCGTACAAGATATTTTTGACCCATCAACGCGCTACTTTGTTGGTACCGAATGGTTCCAACAAGTCATGCTCGACAGCCGTCTGCATGATGCCCTATTACGTCAGTTTATCTATTCCTTCACGGTCTTAGCCATTGAGATACCACTCGGTATCTGTGTGGCGCTGATGATGCCGACGAAAGGAAAAGGCGCTTCACTTGCGCTCATTTTAGTGGCCATTCCTTTGTTGATCCCTTGGAACGTCGTTGGCACCATCTGGCAAATTTTCGGTCGTGCTGACATCGGTTTATTTGGCGCCTTCATGAGTTACATCGGCGTTGACTACAACTACGCATCGGACCCAACTGACGCTTGGCTAACCGTTGTGTTGATGGACGTTTGGCACTGGACACCTTTGGTCGCTTTACTCTGCTACTCAGGTCTAAGAGCCATTCCGGAAGTCTACTATCAAGCGGCGCGTATCGATCGTGCTTCACGTTGGGCGGTGTTCCGCTATATCCAACTCCCCAAGTTAACCAATGTACTGATTATCGGTGTGTTATTGCGCTTCATGGATTCCTTCATGATTTATACCGAGCCATTTGTCTTAACCGGTGGTGGTCCAGGTAGTTCGACAACCTTTTTGAGCCAAGCACTCGTGCAACAAGCCATTGGTCAGTTTGATCTGGGTCCTGCGGCGGCCTTCTCATTGGTTTACTTCTTAATCATCTTGTTAGTGTGCTGGGTTTTCTATACCACCATCATGAACATGCAGAAAGATAAATAGGGGCTACTATGACACCTTCTAATACACAAGCACCGGTTCATAGCACCGCCGAACGTAAAGCCCGACATGCCCAATGGCGTGGTCGTTTCGGTCTTGTGCTCTACATTGTCCTATTGCTCTTGCCAATCTATTGGCTCGTCAATATGTCTTTTAAAACCAACACTGAAATTCTTAGTGGATTATCCTTCTTCCCTGAAAATTTCACCCTAGAAAATTACGCCAAAATCTTTGGTGATGCGACCTGGTACATGGGCTACGTCAATTCCATTTTCTATGTCTCTATGAACATGGTCATCAGCCTATTAGTAGCATTACCAGCCGCTTACGCGTTTAGTCGCTATAAGTTCATCGGCGATAAGCACATGTTCTTTTGGCTGCTTTCTAATCGTATGGCGCCCCCTGCGGTTTTCTTACTGCCGTTCTTCCAACTGTATTCGTCGGTTGGTTTGTTCGACACCCACATCGCCGTTGCACTAGCACATTGCTTATTTAACGTGCCGCTCGCTGTGTGGATTTTAGAAGGCTTTATGAGTGGTGTGCCAAGAGAAATTGACGAAACCGCCTACATTGATGGTTACACCTTCCCACGCTTTTTTGTGCGCATCTTTATTCCTTTGATCCGTTCAGGCATTGGGGTAACCGCCTTCTTCTGTTTTATGTTCTCTTGGGTCGAACTCTTGCTAGCACGAACCCTAACCTCCGTAGACGCGAAACCGATTGCCGCCATTATGACGCGGACGGTGTCCGCCTCCGGTATGGATTGGGGGCTGTTGGCCGCCGCCGGTGTGCTCACCATTATTCCTGGCATGCTTGTTATCTACTTTGTTCGTAACCATGTCGCTAAGGGCTTTGCCCTTGGTCGAGTGTAAGGAGAAATATCATGGCTTGGATGTCTTGGACACTACCAACCGCTCTGTTTTTTATCGGGATTGCGGCCATTTTGGTCAGCATGACCGTCTGGCAAATCATCTCACCGAGTGTGGAGCGCCGTGGCTTTTTACCACTGGCCACCACCCGAGGAGATCGTTTATTTATTGGCCTGCTAAGCAGTGCTTTTATCCACCTTGCATTTGTTGCACTAACAAGTGTGAGTATTGCGATAGCAACCGTCCTATGTGCTCTTTGGATGATCGTCCTAATGCGCTGGGGTTAACGGTTGCCCCTATGGAAAACTTGGCAGGACGCCAAAAAACTAAAATTGTTGAGGTAAATCATGCGCTACAATAAGAAAAAAATTGCACTGGCCACCTTGCCCTTTGCTGTTATGTTGCATTCAGCTAGCCTATGGGCAGATGCGTATTCAGATGCAGCGGAAAAGTGGGTAAAGGACGAATTTTCAGTTTCCACTTTAACCCAACAGCAGCAACTTGATGAGTTAAGTTGGTTTACTCAAGCCGCGAAGAAGTTTCGCGGTATGGAAATTAATGTCGCATCCGAAACTCTGACTACCCACAAATACGAATCACAAGTCTTAGCCAAAGCCTTTGAAGAAATCACGGGCATCAAGGTAAACCATGACTTGATTCAAGAAGGGGACGTGGTCGAAAAACTGCAAACCCAAATGCAATCCGGCCGTAACATCTATGATGCTTATGTTAATGACTCAGACCTCATTGGTACGCACTTTCGTTACGGTAAAGTAGTGCCGATTTCTGACATGATGAAAGGCGACGGAAAAAATTATACGTCACCAACATTGGACCTAGACGATTTCATTGGTCTGTCTTTTACCACTGGACCTGACGGTAAACTATACCAACTGCCTACCCAGCAATTCGCCAACCTATATTGGTTCCGCGCAGACTGGTTTGCACGTGCCGATTTGAAAGCAAAATTCAAATCCATTTATGGCTATGACCTAGGTGTACCAGTGAACTGGTCTGCTTATGAGGACATCGCGGAATTCTTCACCGACAAGGTGAAAACCATTGATGGCGAGCCTGTTTACGGTCACATGGATTACGGTAAAAAAGACCCATCTCTAGGCTGGCGTTTCACCGATGCTTGGTTCTCTATGGCGGGTGCCGGAGACAAAGGCATTCCAAATGGTTTGCCTGTTGATGAATGGGGTATTCGTGTAGAAAGCTGTCACCCAGTGGGTTCCAGTGTTTCTCGTGGTGGCGCAACAAATGGTCCTGCGGCCGTGTATGCAACAACGAAATACGTCGATTGGTTACGTAAGTACGCGCCACCAGAAGCGCAAGGCATGACCTTCTCTGAGTCCGGTCCAGTACCTGCTCAAGGCGGCGTGGCTCAGCAAATCTTCTGGTATACCGCTTTCACTGCAGACATGACCGCAAAAGGCCTACCTGTTGTGAACGAAGATGGTTCTCCGAAATGGCGTATGGCGCCGTCGCCAGTTGGGCCATACTGGGAAGAGGGCATGAAAAAAGGCTATCAAGACGTTGGTGCTTGGACCTTCATGAACTCAACGCCGGATGATCGTCGTCTAGCGGCTTGGTTGTATGCTCAGTTCACTACGTCTAAAACCGTCTCGCTACAAAAAACCTTGGTAGGTTTAACGCCAATTCGTGAGTCAGACATAAACTCACCTGAAATGGCCGCAGCCGCACCGAAACTAGGTGGTTTGGTTGAGTTCTATAAAGGGCCTGCTCGTAAAGAATGGTCACCAACAGGTACTAACGTGCCAGACTATCCTAAGCTAGCACAGCTTTGGTGGCAGTACATTTCTCAAGCTGCCAGTGGTGAAGCCTCACCACAAGAAGCGTTGAATGGCCTTGCTGCGGCACAAGATAAAGTGATGCAACGTCTTGAACGTGCGAAAGTACAAGACAACTGTGGCCCTAAACTGAATACGCCTCGTGACGAAGCGTATTGGTTGGCCCAGCCGGGTTCACCTAAAGCGAAATTGTCAAACGAGAAGCCGCAAGGTGTCACGGTATCTTACGAGGAACTGCTTCGTTCTTGGGAATAAGTTAATTTAACACCTAGAACACAAAGACCGGCTTTCTGCCGGTCTTTTCTTTGCTGATGTTGCATGCACTAAATTAACCGCGCCATATCAGATTAGATTTATCCATGAACAGCCTATTTTAAAATCAATGCAGAAGCTTACTGTGATGCACCACCTCCTTCAGTTGATCTTGAAGGTGTTCAATGGTCTCTACCATGAGGTGCTGCTTGTCTTCTGGTATCTTGGCAATATCGTCTAAAGATATTTGCTCCAAGTCTTCCAACAATTGAGTGAGATGCTTAAAATCCTTATCTGTTTCCTGTTTCATCGAAGTGCTCCTTGCGAACATTGTTTAGGACACCACTAACCATAGCTGAGCTTTCTGTGCTTTGTGTTCATTTAAAAGAAAAGTCTTTGTAAAAAATCGTAATGTTCATTTAAATCCTGAACAATTAAAGCCGTATGAAAAACAAAATCGCTCTATTTTTAAGTCCCATCAGCCAAAACGAAAACTGGATGCTGTCACTCCACCAAAGACATTATTATCATGATAAACCCTTGTCATTACCGCCTCTTCAGCCGCTCCTAAAGCCACCATTAAAGGAATAAAATGATCTTCTCTTGGATGACTGACTCGAGCATACGGCGCTTGCTCCCATGCGATTAAGCTGGCGTTTCTTTGCTCTGGTGTTGACGCCATCAACGTCTCCTGCAACCAAGCATCAAATTGAGCTGAAGGCTCTTTTGCTTGCGGTCCAAACAAACGCAAATTGTGATAACTCAAGCCACTGCCAACAATCAACACACCTTCTTCACGTAGTGGGCGCAAGGCTCGACCAATGGCCAGATGCTCAGCTGGATCTAAGTTATTCTTCAAGGATAACTGAATCAGTGGCATGTCTTTATTGGGGTACATGATCTCCATCGGCGTAAAAGCGCCGTGGTCATAGCCTTTTTTATCATCTAAATCCACTGGCATGCCTGCCGCTGACAATAATTCTACAACTCGAGCCGCCACCTCAGGAGAGCCTGACGCGGCGTATTTAACACTGTAAGTATGTTCAGGAAAGCCGTAGTAGTCGTATTCCATGCCAGGAGCCGGACTGGACTGAACCGCCAGCTTTTTGGTTTCCCAGTGCCCTGAAATCATCAACACCGCTTTCGGTTTTTCGGGTAACTGTTCTGGCATGGCCGCTAACGATGCTTCTAAGGTTGCTAACATAGCACGCATGTCTGGTATATAAGGCCAAGGGCCACCACCGTGAGAAATAAAATAAGTTGGTAACATAAACAACACCTCGTAACTTGATTTAATTGGCTCACACTCTTACGTGATAACCATTGGAATTGCCTTCAGTCTAAGTTTGAGCGCCAAGGTGATCAATATGCGTTCAGTTAATCCATAATTTACAAATACGAAATAGTATCATCAAAAACTCTCTCGATATTTCATTTAAGTTCAAAAAAAACCACTCTTAGATGGGCTATTTGAGAGCTTATGTCTGCTATTTTATTTTGCATAACAAAAAACTCTAAGTCTGTGCCCATCGGGGTCTAATGCGGTAAAGCTGGTACCAAAATCCATCACACTTATGTCTTGGATAATCTCCACTCCCAGCTCTGACCATTTGCGGCAATAAATCTGTAGGGTGATTAGATTGCTAACTTCAAGAGCAATTTCCATACTGGCTGACACCACTTTATCGGCTTTTGGTTCCACACAAGACCAAGCCCATAGACCAAATTTATTGCCTGATTCGCTGACAAAGAGGGCAAAACTATCTTGTTGTTCAACCGGATCTCGCTCGAAAAGCAAACGATAAAAATCGACGCTTGCTTCTACATCATTGACATAGAAAATAGGAAAATTTGAAAGTTCCACTCGCTTCTCCTTCGTTAAAATCACACAAACAGACATGGTTTACAGCCTATATCTGTTATTCCCTATGCTAAACAGCAGAACGGTTAGTTTATGTCAGCAGTCGTTAAATACAGAATAAGAGCCACAGTTGCCAACAAGGCGCAAACTGCAGCATATGCATGTCATTTAACAACCTCATCCTTTGCAAAAGAAGGGGACGGCAAGTCGGTAAAGCCTTCCGCTAGAACGTCCAACGTGACCTCACCAAAACGCTCTAACAACAGAGACTCCGCCTCAATTAACACATCACTAATGGCTTTGTTAACGGCTTGCTCAATGGGGCAATGGGTATATTCATCAGACAATCCAATGGTAAACACCGAGCTTTCACCTAGTGCATTGTGGATATCCAGCAAACTAATCTTATTCAACGGCCTCGCCAAAGACCAACCACCACCATGCCCTTTGACAGAGCTTACATAGCCTTGTTTTCGTAATCCTGCCATGGTGCGCCTTACAACAACAGGATTCGTACTTAGCATTTTTGCAATGCGCTCCGATGTCGCAGGACTTCCTAAACGCTCCATATGAATCAGTACATGCAACATACGTGATAAACGACTGTCTTTTCTCATGACTTACCTCGGTCTAAAAGCTCTATGTACATTTTACCTCAAGATCTCAAGAAACAATAAAAGTTTCATGAGTTGACTTTGCATTTTCATGTAACTTATGATGTTTCTTAAATTAAATTGACTGAGGATAGAAACATGCCTGAAGAGGTAATTATCATAGGTGGGAGCTTCGCGGGTTTATCAGCCGCCATGCAACTGGCTCGTGGACAAAGAAAGGTCACCGTCATTGATGCTGGCGAACCACGTAATCGTTTCGCCAATCAATCACACGGTTTTTTTGGACTGGATGGCGTATCACCCTATCAAATTCAGCAAGAAGCACAGCGCCAATTGCTAAAATACCCCACTGTTACCCTGATTGAAGACACCGCTACAGCGGCATCAAAAAAAGAAGGGCTCTTTCATGTCAGCTTAGGAAATGGTCATACGATACACAGCAAAAAGTTGATTCTGGCAACCGGTCTAAAAGATGAAATACCCGATATTCCCGGCCTACGAGAACGCTGGGGGGCCACCGTTGCCCACTGTCCTTATTGCCACGGCTATGAATTAAGAAATCAGCACTTGGGGGTCATCGCCACCAGTCCTCATTCCATTCATCAGGCCGCTATGCTGCCAGACTGGGGGCCAACCACCTATTTCACCCAAGGTCAATTTGAGCCGGATGAGGAACAATTCGCCCTACTAACCAAACGCGGCGTTACTATAGAACGTACTGAAGTGATTGAAGTCCTTGGTCGACCACCCAAAATTACCAGTCTCTATCTCGCCGATGGTCGCACCATTCAGATTGGTGGCATCTTTGTGGCCCCTAAAACCCATATGGCCAGTTCGTTAGCCGAGCAACTCGGCTGTGAATTTGAAGAAGGTCCGTTAGGACTCGTGATCAAAACCGATGAGATGAAACAAACCAATATCACAGGGTTATTTGCCGCAGGAGATAACGTTAATCCTATGCAAAATGCCACTTTCGCATCTGCCGCTGGTGTTATGGCGGGCGTAGGAGCCCACCACGCTTTAATCCAAGACGCCTAATAATCAGGCCGCAAAATGCTACAAACAGCATTTTGCGGCTTTTTAAAGTGCAAAATCCCTGTAATAAATTCCATCCTTCCTAGCCAATTACTGACCTTACTTTCTGCCCCAACGTGTTGAAAATGCCTGTTAAGTAAACTCTCCGTCATGATAGTGCAATCCCCCGTAATTAAAGGCTTTTTAGGGAAATTGGGGGTATCTTTTCTGGCGCTAAAAACCCGCTTATTCTGAGAAAAAGCACAACGCTTATTGTAATCAGCACAAAACAACCCAGACACTTATCAGGAGATAAACCATGTCCTTTACCTTTGCAAAACGCACACTGATCAGCAGCTTAGTCGCTGCCGCTTCTTTTTCATCCGTTGCTTTGGCTCAACCGCAACCAGGTTTTACCATCACGCCAAGTATTGGCCATTACGATATGGACAATGATCGCGATGAAAAAAACGATACCGCTTACTCTCTCGGCTTAGGTTATCAATTCGATAATCCTTGGGCAGTCGAATTTGTTTACCTAAATGCCGACACAAAATCGGCTCAAACAGGCAATAAAGTCGATGTTGACCAGTATCGCTTAGACGGTTTATACCACTTACCAAATGTTTCTCACTATAACCTCACACCTTACTTAGCCGCAGGGGTTGGCACCACTGACTTCAGCTCCAATCCTGACAATAATGTGGAGATTAATGCCGGTGGTGGTTTGAAATATGCCATCAATGATTCACTTGCTTTACGCGCCGATTTTCGTCTAGTGAATGACGTCGAAGATCATCACGTCGACAAGGTCTCTTCTATTGGTTTGCAAATGACTTTTGGCCATAAAGGGAACCATGAAGCCAGTCAGGAGATGGATTTTCAACCTATCGACTATGATGAAAATGTCGATCAAGCAACAGAAGAAATGGCTGAACCAACGCCAGCAAATGAACCTGAAACCATCACAGAAATAGAGCAGCCTATAATCGCTGAAGATAACCCACTAATGGAAAACACGGTAAAACAAGAGGAGCCATTACCTGAACCACCGGTGACGGCTGACGGCACAGAACCAAGCTTGTCGGAGCAAGCTGCCGTTGTCGCAGCACAACCCCCAATTAAACTGAACATCCAATTCGCCAGCAACCAAACTCAGGTACAGCAAAAATTCTACCCAGAAATTGAGAAACTGGCGACCTTCCTAATGGAAAATCCTAATACCACGGTGGTCATTGAAGGTCACACGGACGATACCGGTGCCGCCAGCTACAACCAAAAAGTGTCAGAAGAACGTGCTAATGCCATAGCGGATGTCTTGGTCGAAATCTTCGGTATTCCAGAGAGTCGAGTGAGTGCCATCGGATACGGTGAAGATAAGCCTTTGTTCGACAACGATTCTG
This sequence comes from Marinomonas posidonica, assembly GCF_043643765.1. Lineage (GTDB taxonomy): Bacteria > Pseudomonadota > Gammaproteobacteria > Pseudomonadales > Marinomonadaceae > Marinomonas > Marinomonas posidonica_A. The sequence continues at coordinate 164,355 of NZ_JBHZSP010000011.1, forward strand.
CTGAGCATCGTCAAGCAAACCGTCGTGTTGTCGCTGTGATCTCGGATAATCAAGCCTAAATCACCGCATTCAAGTCTCCCAATGATTGCCATAGAGCGAACCGCATTCTGGCACGCCCAATCTTTGATTGGGCTTTTTTTTGCTCTTCACAAAGAGCACTCTTATCTTCATCAAGCACCTTGGAGTCACTTCATTTCGCCATATAAAAATGCAAAAGTATTGTAATTAAAATCCGATTTTCTACACCTTAACAGCAAACTTGCTACTCATTTAACTAAATAATTCTCTCGCCAAGTAAAGCCTCTGTCAGGAATACATAAATAGATTTCAACCCTTTGTTTTTATTGAATTTTAGATCCCTTTATTTCTCACTAAATGGGCGTAACCTAAAGTCTGAAACGGAACAGAACACATCAATGTATGTTCATAAATTCAGTACATTAGGAGAATTAACATGGCAATTTCATTTACTAAACGTACTCTTTTCAGCGGAGTCCTAATGGCTTCTACTTTAACCACCATGGCTTATGCCGAGCCGAGTAAATCCGGCTTCACCCTGACCCCAAGTCTCGGCTTCTACAACACAGACAATGATCGTGACGCAGGCAATGACCATTATTACGCCCTTGGTCTTGGTTACCAATTTAATAGCCCACTTGCTATCGAAGCCACTTACCTGCATTCCGATGCGAGAAAACGTGGTCGTGATCACGACTTAGATCAATACAGAGTAGACGGTTTGTATAGCTTGCCAAAATTCACTCAAGTGGATCTAACGCCTTATTTGGCCGCCGGGGTTGGTTTAACCGATGTAGATGGCACAGACTCCAGCACCAACTTGTTCATCAATGCCGGTGGTGGAGTGAAATACGCACTCAACCAAGATGTTAGCCTACGAGCCGACTTCCGCTTGGTAAAAGACATTGAAGACAATTACTTAGATAACGTGGCATCAATTGGCGTGCAATATGCCTTTGGCGAACCCGCTTTACAGTACAGTAACTAACCCTAAGGCTAAACACAGCATGTTTAAAGATCAAAACGCCCAGTCTTGCTGGGCGTTTTCCTACTACTTAAAACCGACGTTTTATCAAGTTTTGGTTGCTAACCATCGACACACACCTTGCCCAGCTAAACGTCCAGTCGCAAAGCAAGCCGTCAGCAAATAACCGCCGGTTGGCGCTTCCCAATCCAACATTTCACCCGCGCAAAATACGCCCGGCATTGTGCTTAGCATCAAGTCATCATTTAAGCTCTCTTGACACACACCACCAGCACTGGAAATCACTTCCTCTATGGCTTTGACTTGAAAAAAAGACACGGGCAAATGCTTGATCGCTTGCGCCAAAGACACTGGGGTCGATAAAACCTCTTTGCTAAACATTTCATGCAGTAAGGCGGCTTTGACACCGCTTAAGCCTGTAGTGCGTTTTAGGTACTTGCTAAGGGACTCTTTCGCCTTTTTAGAGGACAATTTAGCCACCAGCTGAGATTCACTCACCTCAGGTAGCAAATCAATGGACAAACTGGCTTCCCCTTGCGCTTCAATGGCGTCTCGCAAGTATTTTGAAAAAGCATAGATTAAGCTACCTTCCATACCGTCTTGGGTGACAATGCATTCGCCTTTTTTATGAACGACCAGCCCCTGAGCGAGCGTCATGGTAAACGCCACGCCTTTAAGTGGACTGCCTGCAAACTTGCTACGTAAGTACTCACTCCAACGACTGTAAAAACCGCAGTTAGCACTGCGCAAAGGTGACAAATGAACGCCTTGCTCAGCAAGCATAGACTGCCAAGCACCGTCTGACCCCAGTTTGGGCCAACTGGCTCCGCCCATGGCAAGGACAATCGCATCCGCATCCGCCGTCACGGTTTCCCCTTGATGATCAAAGGTGGCACATGTTGAATTTAGGGAGAGCATTTTATGACGCATATGAAACACCACTCCGGCGTCGCGCAAGCGCGATAGCCACTGTCGTAACAAAGGCGCGGCTTTCATGTCGGTTGGAAAGACACGACCCGAGCTGCCCACAAAAGTGTCTACCCCTAGGCCATGAATCCAATCCCGTAAGGCTTGATTATCAAATTGGCGTATCGCACTGGATAACCAATCGGCTTTGTCATAGTAGCGTTGTATGAAATCATCATAGGCTTCGGAGTGCGTAATGTTCATGCCGCCCACACCGGCCAATAAGAATTTGCGGCAGGCGCTGGGTTTGGCATCGTACACAGCCACGTGATGACCCGCTGCGGCCATCCTTTCTGCTGCCATTAAACCCGCAGGGCCGGCTCCGATCACCATGACTTGGTTTGCCATTGTCTGTCAGTACTCACTCAATATTATAAGGGAGGGCATGATAAAGAAGTTTTTCTCTATCGCCAAATCAGTCACTCTTTTGACTCTGAATACCCGCAGTTAACGTCAAGCGCATGGCTTCTTCCACGCCAATGTCCAACTCCGTTAAGCGCGCTCGCTCTATGTACAAGGTAACCCCACCGATTTGATAACTCAGCGGCACATACACGCCAACCAATTCTTGATCAGGGAAAAGTTGTTTACCCGTTCGCTCACCAGTGACAAAACCAATCACTTGCGCGCCATTCCACTCCAAAGACACCACACTTTTCATGTCTTTCTTTTCGGATAGGTTAAATACCATCATGACGTCTTTAAAAGCACCGTAAATGGATTTCACCAAGGGAATGCGCTCTAACAGGTCATGGCTGAGTTTCACCAGATAGCGAATGCCGTATAGATTTACCAGCAAACCCACCAATATCAAGGTCGCCAAACTCATAACCAAACCGACCCCGGGAAAATAGTAATCTTCCGGTATGAGTAACAGAATGAGCGGTTTGGCCAATGATTCACCGGTCGATAACAACCAGTAAATAAGGTATAGGGTTAAGCCAATTGGCAACACGGCTACCAAGCCCTTCAACAACAAAGACACCAATTTATTCATCATCACATTATCCAATTATTTGCCTCTACTAACGAGACGCAGCAGGTCCAATCTTGCTGCATAGTGTGTGGATAAATTCCTCAAAAGCAAGCGATACGAGAAATTTAATTCGTTTCGCAGAACGCTGAAAAGACCTATGTTCATCACGTAATGAATAACCACAGGGACTTCTCATGACCAGCAAAGTAGGACGCCTCAAAGGGGATCAGCAAGATACGCGCCATTGTGTTGCGCGATGCCATATTTATCGAGCTGCTAAAGGACAGCATTCGGTTAATCGCTTTTACTCTGCGCGGTCTATTCATCGACTCGCGACGTTTTCGCAAAAAACGGGGTTAACAAATACCTAATAGGACTCCTGTCATTTCGGCTTTATACTGGCGACATAATAAATGAAATATAAATAACAGCAGAAGTTGCACAGGAGTCGGCCTTGAATTACAAACGTCTTGAAACCTTTGTTTGGGTTGCCACGTTAGGCAGTTTTCGTAAAGCAGCGGAACGCTTACACACCACTCAACCCGCTATTTCTGCCCGAATTTCTGGTCTGGAAGACGAGCTTGGTGTGAAACTGTTTGAACGAGAAGGCGGTTCCAGTCCTATTATTTTGACGCCAAAAGGCAAAGAGTTACTACCCTACATAGAAAAAATTCTGTTTCAATCGGAACAGCTGCGTAAACGCGCTGAGGCAGACACGGCCTATTCTGGAGTATTACGTTTGGGCGTTTCCGAAACCATAGTCAACACTTGGCTACCGGACTTCTTAGCTCGTTTACACAAAAAATCCCCCAACTTAAACGTCGAACTGACGGTGGACATCACCACAGTATTGGCAGCAGGCGTAAAAGATCGAACCTTGGATTTAGGCTTATTAATGGGCCCCATATCTGAGCCAAGTATCGTCAATCATGATTTATGTACCTTTGCGTTGTCTTGGGTATGTAGCCCCAAATTGGCCTTACCAGAGCGCTTACTTTATCTCGAAGAACTGACACCTTGGCCAATTATCACCTATGCTAAATCCACCAAACCTTATGCGGAAATCGTACAGAAATTTCGCAGCTTAGAAGGCAACCCTGCACACTTCTACGCTTCAACGTCACTGGCTGCTATTCGTAGTTTGGCGATCGATGCCGTGGGCATCGCCACTTTACCAGACATCATGATCAACAAAGAATTAGAAGACAATGTGCTGCGTAAGATACACACCATTTGGACCCCTCATGATTTGAAATTTACCGCCTCCTATTCAGACGAGCCTTTCAATCCTTTGGCCGAAATGGCCGTTGATTTAGCGATTGAAGCCGCACAAAAATACGAAAACACCTTACTTGATAAAATTAATTGATCAAATAACCCAAAAAAACACGATTAGACTTTTTATAGCGAGGAACACTACTCTTAGAAAAACAAAATGTGCAAAAATAAGGAACTCTCCTATGAACCCATCGGCCAAGCCATTAGCACAACAAGCGTATGAACTGCGACAAGCCATTCGCAAGCAAGCGCACACTGGCCCCACCAGCGGTCTCGCCACTGGCGCCATGCAAGGTAACATTGTGATTTTACCCGCCGATTGGGCTAATGAATTTTTATTGTACTGTCAGAAAAATCCGGTTTCTTGCCCTCTAATCGGCGTATCCGAAATAGGGGATTACCACTTACCCGATTTAGGCAAAGACATCGACATGCGACACGATGTGCCTGAATACTATGTGTATCGCGATGGCATCAAGGTAGAAAGCCGTGCCGACATCACCGACTTATGGCGTGATGATCTGGTGGTATTTGTCTTAGGATGTTCCTTCTCATTTGAAAATGCCTTATCGCAAGCTGGATTAACACCGCGCAACATGACCGAAAACGTCAATGTTTCCATGTTTGAAACCACGATCCCAACGACGCCTGCTGGCCGCTTCTTTGGCAATACGGTAGTGACCATGCGTCCTTACACACCAAAAGACGCCATTCGAGCCATTCAAATCACCACACGCTTTCCAAAAGCTCATGGTGCGCCATTGCATTTTGGCAGCCCTAAAGACATTGGCATTCAGGATCTCAGCCAACCCGATTTCGGCGATCCTGTATCAGTAAATGACGGTGAAGTACCGGTTTTTTGGGCTTGTGGTGTCACCCCACAAGTCGCTGTACGTAACGCCAAGCCACCGTTCTGTATCACTCATGCCCCCGGCAAAATGCTGGTGACAGATTTATTAGATACCGATTTGGCGGTTCTCTAGTCCGTTTGCTTTACGCTGTCTTCCTTCCCAGGCGAGGTGGCGCTTTATAACACAATCAAACAACACTAACCTTCAACGAAAGGATAAGGAACAATGAAAAAACTCACGACCGCTCTGGTTCTGGGCAGTGTACTGTCCACTTCTGCTTACGCTGTTAAATGGCACATGCCAACCCCTTACGGCGACGGCAACCTACCAACGCAAATCGCTTACGGTTTTGCTGAAGAAATCAAAAATACCACCGGTGGCGACCTAGACATTACCGTCCACTCTGGCGGCTCTTTGGTGCAACACACGGAAATTCCTCGTGCGGTTAAAACCGGCCAAGTACAGATGGGTGAAGTCTTCATCGGTATTTTGGGCAATGAACATCCGGTGTTCAAACACGACAACATTCCTTTCTTAGCCACCTCTTTTGATGATGCGAAGAAACTTTGGGAAGCGGCGAAGCCACAGGTTGAGCAGCAACTGGATAAAAGCGGTATGAAGATGCTGTACGCGGTGGCTTGGCCTGCGCAAAGTCTTTATACAAAAATGCCAGTGACTAAGTTGAGCGACTTATCAGGTGCGAAAATGCGTGCTTACAGTCCATCCACTTCTCGTTTGGCCGATCTAATGGGCACAACGCCAACGACGATTCAAGTACCAGACATTCCACAAGCATTTAGTACTGGCATCATTCAAGCCATGATCACCTCACCGTCTACCGGTGTGGATAGCCAAGCTTGGGACTATGTGAACTACTACACCGACGTCAAAGCGTGGATTCCTAAAAACATTGTTGTGGTGAACAAACGCGCCTTCCGTCGTCTTGATAAAGACACCCAGAGTGCGATCTTAGCTGCGGCGAAAAACGCTGAAGCCCTAGGCTGGGAAAAAGTAGCGGAGCGTGCCGCGAGCGACAAAGCGAAATTAGCGGCAAATGGTATGCAAGTAAGCGACCCGTCTCCAGAGTTGCTTAATGAGCTGCAAGCAATTGGTGCCACTATGATAGAGGAATGGAAAGCCGAAGCGCCAAAAGAAGTGGGCGATATCTTAACTCGCTACCAAAACTAAGCACTTTCTTGAAGGTCATCTAAACGTCGTATTTGACCTTCTCACACCGTCTGGTTTCTTCGCCCCCATGTCAGTAGGCTAGACGGTGACTTTTCTATCAAAAGTGAACACTATGAAACAAATAAAAGAAAAATTGTATCTCTGTTCCGGCTTGCTCGCTGGATTTTGCATCCTCCTCATTACCTTATTGCTGCTGGCGCAAATCGTCGGACGTTTATTCGGTTTCATTGTGCCGTCTGCGGAAGATTTTGCCGGTTATGCTTTAGCAGCTTCGACCTTTCTAGGTCTGGCCTACACCTTTAGAGAGGGCGGTCATATCCGTGTGACCCTTGTGATTCAGCGTTTCTCTCCTGTCTCACGTAAATGGCAAGAAGGCGTGATTCTTGGTCTATCACTTGCCTTAATCAGTTACTTATCTTATTCGTGTGCCTACATGGTGTACGAGTCTTATGTCTACAATGAAGTCTCTTACGGCTACATCCCAGTGCCATTATGGATTCCCCAAATCCCCGTTGCTGTGGGCATTATCGCTCTCAATCTAGCGGTATTGGATGCCTTAATCAGTCTCTTGAAAGGCAAAACACCTAGCTACAGTGAACACGAAAGTGCCCTAGAATTGGAGGAAATCTAATGGATTTAATGTGGATTGCTATCCTATTAGCGTTTGCTCTGTTGGCCCTATTGTCCCTTGGTGTTTGGGTGTCTTTCACCTTGATTACCATTGGCGGTCTAGGACTGATTTTGTCCGAGAATTACCAAGTAAATCTGTTGTTTGCTACCTCCAGTTGGGGCGCCAGTACCGCATGGTCACTCACCGCGCTCCCCCTCTTTATTTGGATGGGAGAAGTTCTGTTCCGCACCCGCTTGTCAGAAGATTTGTTCAAGGGCTTGTCGCCTTGGTTAAACGGCGTGCCGGGCAAACTCTTACACGTGAATATTTTAAGCTGTGGTATTTTCGCTGCGGTATCAGGGTCCTCTGCGGCCACGGCGGCCACCATAGGTCGTATGACCTTGCCAGAATTGCGTAAACAAGGTTACAGCGAGCGCATGGCGATCGGTACTTTGGCCGGTTCAGGCACTTTAGGTCTGTTGATTCCACCCTCCATCATTTTGATTGTTTATGGCGTGGCGGCAGAAGTGTCCATTGCCCGCTTGTTCATCGCGGGAGCCTTGCCAGGCCTATTACTGGTCAGTTTGTTCATGGGCTTTACCATGGTGTGGGGCTATTTACACAAAGACGAATTACCCCAGAAAAGCCAACATGACACCAGCTGGTCAATGCGCATCAAAGCACTACGAAAATTATTGCCCGTTGTCGGGTTAATCGGGTTTGTGCTGGGGTCTATTTATGGTGGTATCACCACGCCAACCGAAGCCGCCGCATTGGGCGTGACAGGTGCTTTGATTCTTGCCGCCATGACAGGATCATTGAGCCGCAACAGCTTTATTGACAGCTTACTCGGCGCAGTGAAAAGCTCTTGTATGATTGGTTTCATCTTGGTGGGTGCTCACTTCCTCACCCTTGCTATGGGCTTTTTAGGCATTCCAAAAGCGTTGGCTTTGTGGATCGGTGGTCTTTCCTTGTCACCCATGGAGCTGATTTTATACCTCACGGTTTTGTTCGTCGTATTGGGCTGTTTCCTCGATGGTATATCTGTCGTGGTATTGACGGTAGCGGTGATTATGCCAATGGTAGAAGCGGCCAATATTGACTTACTTTGGTTTGGTATCTTCATCGTATTGGTGGTGGAAATGTCTCAAATCACGCCACCGGTTGGTTTCAACCTGTTTGTCATACAAGCCTTAACCGGCAAAAACATTCTGTATGTAGCCAAAGCCGCTTTGCCTTTCTTTCTCTTGATTGGCGTGGCGATTGCCTTAATCAGTGTGTTCCCAGAAATTGTTACCTATCTACCAGCGACCATGTCACAGAACTAATGGCCTCGCAGTAACGGATTTAAGGATGCATTAAGATGAAATTGAATTGCGATATGGGCGAAGCCTTCGGGGTTTGGAAAATGGGCGAAGATGAACAGATCATGCCCTTTGTCGATCAAGCCAATGTGGCCTGTGGTTTTCATGCCTCAGACCCGCTCACCATGAGTAAAACGGTCGCGCTGGCAAAGCAACATGATGTAACCATTGGCGCGCACCCAGCGTATCCTGATTTAGTGGGATTTGGACGTCGTAACATGGACATAGCCCCTGTAGAACTAAAGGCGCTGATTCAATATCAAATTGGCGCTTTACAGGGCATTTGCCAAGCTCACAATGCCAAGCTCAGTTATGTGAAACCTCACGGGGCTTTGTACAACCAGATGATGGCCGACTTTGCGATTTTAGACACAGTGATGCAAGCCGTAAGTGAACTGGATGCGTCTCTGACCCTCATGGTGATGGCTGTCCCAGAAGCGGAACAGGTCAAACAACTGGCCGCTAAATACGGTTTAAACATCTGGTTTGAAGCCTTTGCCGATCGGTTATACACAGACGAAGGCCGACTCACACCACGCAAACAGCCTAATGCCGTACACGCCAGCTTTGAACTGATTGAGCAACAGGTTGTACAACTGTGTGAGACGGGGACCTTAACCACAGCATCTGGACAAAAGTTGGCCATTCATGCCGACACCATTTGTGTACATGGCGACGGGGACCATGCAGTAGATGCGGTCAAACGCATTCGCCAACTGGTCGATGTCACTAATCAAGATAACGCGACAACACCATGAGCCAAGCTGTATCCCCCTTGTTACCCGACATGGATATGGTCAGTGACAATGCCTGTTTACTGACCTTTAGTCAGACCATCAGTGAGGCCATTTCGGATCGCATTGCACAAGTCAGCCAGCAATTGACGAACCTACCTGGCATTATTGATCTAATACCTTCTTACACCACCTTATTAGTGGTGTTTGATGGCGATCATTTTGACCGTTTTGCCATTTGCAAAGCCATACGCCAGTTAATACTCAAGTCAGACCCAAAGGACGCCTTGCAAGCCGATGTGCGTGAGATTGTCATTCCCGTCTATTACGGTGCTGAAGTAGGCCCGGATTTAGACGAAGTCGCGGCACACTGCGGCCTATCAACCGATGACGTCATTGAGCAACACAGTGCTAATTTGTATCGCGCCTACGCCATCGGCTTTACGCCAGGGTTTGCGTTTTTAGGCAATACCCCAGCGCAGCTCCATATAGGACGTAAAACCACGCCACGTTTGAAAGTGCCAATTGGCAGTGTCGCCATTGCTGAAAACCAAACTGCGGTTTACCCAAGCGTCACGCCGGGAGGATGGCAGATCATAGGTCGAACTCCGATTAAATTAGTCGATTGGGGAAGCGAAAATTTGGCTCTAATTGCCATGGGCGATAAGGTTCGATTTGAACCCATTTCACGACAAGACTTTTTGGCTCAAGGAGGCAATCTGGATGGCTTTTAAAGTAATCAAACCGGGCATGCTTGCCTTACTACAAGACTTAGGCCGCCACGGTCATCAAGCGATTGGAGTCACCACAGGTGGTCCAATGGATGAGCTGGCTTTTCGTTGGGCCAATGCGTTATTAGACAATGATGATAACGCCCAACAACTGGAAATCACCTTCGGCATGCTGTCTCTAGAGGCCCAAGCCAATACCAGCATGGCATTAACGGGGGCTGACTTAGACGCCTCATTGAATGGAAAAAGTCTAACGCCGTGGCAAACCTACGCGGTGAAAAAAGGCGATGTCTTAAGCTTTCAACAGCCTGTTTGGGGATTGCGCGCTTATCTGGCAGTGAAAGGGGGATTTCAATGTGAGCCGACCCTCGGCAGTATCGCCACCGTGATGCGGGAAAAAATTGGCGGTTTAACCGGCAAAGGCGATAAATTACAAAAAGACGATATCCTGCCATACCATCGCTATGATCAGCACCAGCAACGATCCGTACCTCGCGCTGCCATTCCTGATTACAGTCAATCCGACATTCCACTGGTATTGGGTTATCAGTATCGTAGTTTTTCGGATTTACAACGGGCGCATTTTTTCTCCAGTGATTACAAAGTCTCACAAAACAGTGATCGTATGGGCTATCGTTTGGCAGGAAATGCCATTCAAGGGGATGCCAAAGGCATCATTTCGGAAGGCATTGCCTATGGTTCCGTGCAGATCCCAAAGGACGGTCAACCTATCGTTTTGTTACGTGACCGACAAACCATTGGCGGCTACCCTAAAATGGGCTGTGTGACACGCTTTGGCGGCGCTTTGCTGGCGCAAAAAAAACCCGGTGACTTGATCCAATTCACCCCGATTACCGTCGACCAAGCTGAGCATGAAAGACACCTGCAAATGGCTCGTTTGCAGCAGTGGCGTTAAACGAATTCCATCCTCTCCCGCTCTTTTACATTCTGTATCACGGTAGTAAAAGAGCGCAACAATCCGATAGCCATTCTTACACATCATGACACATCCCTGTCTGAGTTTTACTCGCATATCCAGTAAGCTTAAAGAGTAAGAAAAGCAGAATGAAAAAATCTATGGGACTGGCTCATAATGTTACTCGCATCGTGTCTTTTAAAATGGACTGGTGATGATCAACCTTCATCTGCTCTACAGGTTATAAGATGATCTTAAAGCAGGGATATCATGCGAACAGTTAAGCACTTCAATAATACGACTTCTCTACTTGTCTGGATAATGGCAGGTTTAGTGTTGTTTGCCACGCTCATTGGTGCCGCCATTTTAGTCAGCACCATTCAAAATCTTCGTATCCAGCAGCAATTACTGGTTGAACAACAAAATACCATGTTACGTAATACGGCTAAACTGCGTGAAATCGTCCCAGCTCAACATAATGCAATGCACCAGCATTTAACGGAAAGTGACCACAACCACGACCTAAATCCCGAAGCTTGGCTTGCCCAATATCAACAAGCCGCCACAGACTTACAAAACAGCTCTGGACAACAGATAGAGCTGCTGGCTTTAGCAGACCGCCTAAAACAGCAAGGCATGGCAATCGAGAGTATTTTTAATCGAGTAGAAGATTGGCATGAGCGCAAAGCGGAGTTTGTTGCCCAGTCCGCATTAAACCAACGTATTGAACAAGCACAATTAAAAATCACAGCACTGCGTAGCTTGGTAAACGCCCTAAATAGTCGCTACCGCCAGCAGGAAAATCGCACCCTGTACGAATACAATCAACAGCAAGAGAACAGTCAGTCCAACCTGCTTGAATACTACATCAGTTTGAGAGACACCCGTTTAGATACCGCTTTAACCATGCTTATTGAAGACGTTGTTGCCCTTGATACAGCGCTATTTTCTCTGTTTTACATTAACAATATCAATGAACTAAATGACATCATTAACAACACCTTAACGCCTTCCATTGTACTGTTAGAAGAAGCGGTTGACGTTATTCGTTCCGTTTACCCAGCTTACGCTGCCAGCATCGACCGCCAACTTAGCGGTCTCACAAACATTCTCTATAACAATGAAGAATCACTATCAGATAAAGGGCAAAACGCACCTCAGTCTAAAGCAGCACTGCTCAGTGACCTTCGAAACAGCATCGCCTTAGAAAATGAGACCACGCTACTCGGGCAAGCCTTGGACAGTACTTTCTTACCCATTGAATCTTATTTAGACCAGATCAATGTACTGGTACAAAAAGAGTCTCACTCATTTGAAAAGAAGATCGGAGATGAACTTCAAGCCGTCAGTCTGCAATCAGGCCTAGTAAGTGCGGCCACCATTTTTATCACACTTTTATTAGCTTGGGCGATCTCCAGAAAGCTATCTTGTCACCTAAAACACATTGTAGAAAGTGAAGACCGTTTTCGTTCTATGTTTGAGTCCTCTCCTGATCCTGCTTGGATTATGGTAAATGAGCAAATAGTAGAAAATAATGAAGCCGCCAGCCATAAACTAGGGCATATTTTTAGCGATTTAAAAAAGCATTCTTTAATTCATCTCACACCGACCTTTCAAGCCAACGGTAACCATTCAATCGGGGAGATTGAGACACTAATTAATACGGTTAACGAGACGGGGCAAGCGCAGACAGAGTGGCTCTTTAGAGGCGATAATGCTCAGCCGATATACGCTGACATGACCTTGCTATCCGTCACTTATCAGGATCAAAAAGCCATCATCTGCACCTGGCGAGACATCACCAAACGTCAACAAACCCAACGTTCTTTGGAGTCTTACAAAGAGCAATTGGAACAGGAGATAGAAGAGCAAACCTTTGAGCTAAAACAAGCAAAAGAGGTCGCCGAAAAAGCCAATCAAGCGAAAAGTGACTTTCTAGCCAATATGAGCCATGAAATTCGTACGCCCATGAATTCTATCATTGGAATGTCTCATCTCGCGTTACAAACGGGTCTCGAGGAAAAACCTCGAAATTACATTAAAAAGGTACTGGGGTCTGCGGAATCCCTACTAGGTATCATTAACGACATCCTCGACTTCTCGAAAATTGAAGCCGGTAAAGTCGAAATCGAAAAACACCCTTTCCACCTGCAAGATGTTCTATCCGATGTGGCCAATATTTTGTCTTTAAAAGTGGAAGACAAAGGCCTTGAGCTCATCTTCAACGTCTCGCCAGAACTGCCAAACCACTTTATTGGTGATGCCTTACGCCTCAGACAAATTTTACTTAATTTGGGAAATAATGCCGTCAAATTCACCAGCAGCGGCGAAGTGATTATTCACGTCGGACTCAATCAGATACTCAATGACCGAGAAATGGAATTGCACTTTTCTGTTCAAGATACTGGCATTGGTATCAGTGAAGAGAGTCAAAAACATCTGTTCCGCTCTTTCTCACAAGCTGATTCATCGACGACTCGACGCTTTGGTGGAACCGGACTGGGGCTCGCAATTTCAAAGCAATTGTCCGAACTCATGGGCGGTGAAATTTGGGTAGAAAGTAAAGAAGATCAAGGCAGTACGTTTCACTTTACCATTAAGTTGACCACCTCAGACGTCATAAAACAGCAGGGCGATGTGACACACATGCCCAGTATTCAACGCGTGTTGGTGGTTGACGACAATGATGCAGCAAGAGAAATACTCAGCTCAAACGTCAAAGCCTTAGGACTTTGCTGTGATTCGGCAAAAGATGGCTTTCAAGCGCTTGAGCGAGTTCAACGAGCCCAATCTGAAGGCAGCGAATACCAACTGATTTTGGTCGATTGGCAAATGCCCGAAATGGATGGCATCGAAACCTGTCGCCACATTCTAAATCAGTCGGACAAAACGCTACCAACTATGATCATGGTCACCGCACACAGCTTAGCAACCGTCAGACAAGCTGCCAATGATTTAAACATCGCCGGCTACTTAACCAAGCCAGTCACCTTATCTAGTCTATTTGATGCCATCATGTCGTCTCATCGTTTGGATCAAACCGTCATCACCCAGCAGGTAGACGAGGACGAGCCGCCAACACACTATTCAAATCTAGAAGGTGCACGTATTCTCTTAGTAGAAGACAACGAGATTAATCGAGAATTAGCCGAAGAATTACTCAACCAACAAAAAGTCGAACTCAGTGTGGCGATGAATGGCCGAGAAGCGTTAGAGCTCATTGAAAGCAACACCTTTGACCTCGTCCTAATGGATTGCCAGATGCCAGTCATGGATGGCTATCAAGCCACTCGCGCCATTCGTCAACAAGCAAAACATGATCGTTTACCAATCATTGCCCTGACCGCCAACGTGTTAACTCATGACATTCAAAGAGCCATAGAAGCGGGCATGAATGACCATATTTCCAAGCCGATTAACATTCATAATATGTTTTCGACGCTAGCCAAATGGTTACCTGAGAGCAAGCCACTAACTCACTACATTCAAGCCGATTCGGCTGTGGATGATGACTCAGTTCTACTCCTCAATTTGGCTCTGCCACATTTGCCTAACATCAACATTAAACAAGGGCTGAAGCATACTCATAGCCAAGCACTCTATTGCAAAATGCTGACCCGTTTCCTTGAAAAATACCAAACCTTCATCATGGAATTTGAACAGCACTTGGCACAACAAGAATGGGCTGACGCCAAGCGTTTAAACCATACCTTGAAATCGATTGCCGCCACATTGGGAATGACCAATCTGAGCAAGATGGCCGCTGAGCTGGAGGCAGATTGTTCACAACAAGACGTCAAAGCCGAACTGGCATTTGAGCTCGAAAGCATCCTGAGTGGTTTAATGCTATGGCAGTCCAAATTACCTAAGAACAGCGACGTTCAAGGTGAAAAACAATCCTTGAGTGCTGAGGAAAAACACAAACAATTGAGCGAGTTACGTCATTACTTGGAGCAAAACTCAATCCAAGCACAAGACCTTGCGCAGCAGCTTACCCCTTACTTCAACAAGGACGATGAAAAAACCTTATTCAAACTGATTTGCGATGCCCTAGCCTATTATGACTTTGATAGTGCCTTAGCTTGCATCGACAACTTAGAAAAAAAGATTCAATCTTAGCGAGTTTAATTATGACCAACATCAGCAACCTTTATCCCGCCGATGACACCCCGCAAGCGACCATCTTGCTGGTCGATGATACACCGGAAAACATCGATCTGTTGGCCGCGTCCCTTCGTGACGACTATCAATTGAAGGTCGCTCTCAACGGTGAACGAGCATTGGCCATCACTCAAGACAAGCGCCTGCTAAAACCAGACCTGATTTTACTCGACGTCATGATGCCTGAAATGGACGGTTACGAAGTATGTAAACGTTTAAAAGCGGATCCGACAACCGCGCACATTCCGGTGATTTTCGTGACCGCCAAACATGAAATAGGGGATGAAGAATACGGCTTTGACCTAGGCGCAGTGGACTACATTACCAAACCTTTTACTCCCAGCTTGGTTCGTGCTCGTGTGCGTACCCATTTGGCGTTATTCGATCAAAATCGACAGTTATTCAACCAGGTACAAGAACGAACCAAAGCCTTACAAGACAGTAAACTGCGCATCATTCAACATCTTGGTAAAGCCGTTGAATATAAGGACAATGAAACCGGTGCTCATGTCATCAGAATGAGCCTCATCACACGCTTATTGGCCGAACATACCGTCAGTGATCAGGCTTGGGTAGAGCGCATTTTTCAAGCCGCTCCTATGCATGATGTTGGTAAAATAGGGGTGTCTGATCACATTCTGCGCAAACCAGGTAAACTGACCCCAGAAGAGTGGAATGAGATGAAAAAACACCCTCTTATCGGTGCACAGATTCTTGAGTCTGACGATGACCCATTGCTGTTCATGGCCAGTGTGGTGTCTTTAACCCATCATGAAAAGTGGGATGGCAGTGGCTACCCGAACAGTTTAATGGCAGATCAAATCCCATTAGAAGGTCGCATTGTGGCGATCGCGGATGTGATTGACGCCTTGATGTCCAAGCGACCTTATAAAGAGCCATGGAGCGTCGAGCAAACCATTGACTATCTAGTTGAGCAAAAAGGCATACACTTCGATCCCGACTTGGCAGATCTGGCCATCAAGCTGATGCCACAAATTGTCGACATTCGAGCGTTATATCCTGACGAACCATCGAACCTACTTAACGATAGCTTTTTTAAATTAGCATACTAAATAATAACAATTTTATTAATTGTCGAAGGTCTTCTAATATGTGTCCTGTTGGTAACGCAAACACTTATTAGGAGACACACAAATGATCAACACTCAAATCAAACCATTTAACGCAACGGCTTTTAAAAACGGCGAATTCGTCGAAATTTCTGAAAAAGATGTACTAGGCAAATGGGCCGTGTTCTTCTTCTACCCTGCTGACTTCACTTTCGTATGCCCAACGGAACTTGGCGATGTTGCAGACAAATACGAAGAGCTACAATCTCGTGGCGTTGAAGTATTCTCTGTTTCTACAGACACACACTTCACTCACAAAGCGTGGCACGACAGCTCTGACACCATAGGTAAAATCAACTACTACATGGTTGGCGACCAAACTGGCAACATCACTAACAACTTCAACGTAATGCGTGAAGGCCAAGGCCTTGCTGACCGAGCTACTTTCCTAATCGATCCAGAAGGCACAATCCAAGCCATGGAAATCACCGCAGAAGGCATCGGCCGTGACGCGGAAGACCTACTACGCAAAGTGAAAGCAGCACAATACGTTGCCGCTCACCCAGGCGAAGTTTGCCCAGCAAAATGGAAAGAAGGCGAAGCAACATTGGCTCCTTCTCTAGACCTAGTCGGCAAAATCTAAGACGACTTCCCTGCAGTTGGGTGCGCCGCACCCAACTTCGGGCTTTCGCCAAATCTTGGATAGCAGCCCTCAATAACTCAAATTTCGGTACTTCATCCTCAAGCCACGCTTGCTTGGCATGACTTTTTTCGCCCGAAATTTATGGTAATTCTCAATTTAAAACGGATTAGACACTATGTTAGACGCAAATATGAAACAACAATTGGGCACCTACCTTCAAAATATCGTTAATCCGATTGAGATTACTGTGTCCACTAATGGCAACGACAAATCAGCCGAATTGATTGCCCTTGCACAAGATATTGAATCACTAAACTCAGCCAAAATTGGCTTAACCATTGATGACAATCCAAGCGGTCGAGCACCACAAATGGCCATTGGCCCAAAAGGTGAAGCACCTCGCGTTCGCTTTGCCGGTATCCCAATGGGACACGAATTTACCTCTCTTGTGTTAGCACTTTTGCAAGCTGGTGGTCACCCATCGAAAGCCACACAAGAAACACTAGAACAAATTAAAGGTTTGGACAGTGAGCTCAACTTCGAGGTATACATTTCCCTCTCTTGCCATAATTGCCCAGACGTCGTACAAGCGGTTAACCTAATGGCCGTACTGAACCCAAAAGTGACCGCGACGATGATCGACGGCGCACTTTTCCAAAGCGAAGTAGACGAGCGCAACATCATGGCCGTGCCTTCTGTTTACCTAAATGGTGAACACTTTGGTCAAGGTCGTATGACACTGGATGAAATTCTAAACAAAGTCGACACAGGTGCTGCTGACAAACAAGCTGCTTCTCTATCCGAAAAAGAAGCGTATGACGTCTTAGTCGTTGGTGGTGGACCAGCTGGCGCGGCAGCCGCCATCTACTCTGCACGAAAAGGCATTCGTACTGGCATTGTTGCAGAACGTTTTGGTGGTCAAGTCTCTGACACCATGGCCATTGAAAACTTTATTTCCGTCAAAGCCACCGACGGTCCAAAACTGGTCGCAGGCCTTGAACAACATGTACTGGATTACGATGTTGACCTAATGAAAACACAGAAAGCCGTGCGCTTAGAGAAAAAAGACTTAGTAGAAGTTGAACTGGAAAATGGTGCCGTTCTTAAGAGTAAGTCTGTCATTCTGGCAACCGGTGCTCGCTGGAGAGAAATGAACGTTCCTGGCGAACAAGAATATCGCGGTAAAGGCGTTGCTTACTGCCCACACTGTGACGGTCCATTGTTCAAAGGTAAGAAAACCGCGGTTATTGGTGGTGGTAACTCAGGTATCGAAGCGGCCATTGACCTTGCCGGTATCGTTGAACACGTTACCGTTCTGGAGTTTGGTGACACACTTCGCGCCGACGATGTACTGGTCAAAAAAGCCGAGTCGCTTGCCAACGTGACCATCATCAAAAATGCCATGACGACAGAAGTGTTGGGCGATGGCGAACGCGTCATTGGTTTGAAATACACAGATCGCAAGACTGACGAAGCTCACCTAGTGGATGTGGCGGGTATCTTCGTTCAAATCGGCTTGGTACCAAACAGTGAGTTCCTAAAAGACACACTGGAACTGACCAACCGAGGCGAAATTGTGGTGAACGGACACGGTGAAACCTCATTACCGGGCGTCTTTGCAGCGGGCGATGTGACCACCGCACCATACAAACAAATCATCATCTCAATGGGTTCAGGTGCAACGGCTGCCCTCGGCGCATTTGATTACCTAATCCGCCACTAAGTGGATTAGGTAAGGCCCTCATTGAATTGAAGACCCCTTCTTTCAATTCAATGGCTACTCATTCAGACCTTGATACGCCCTTTGCACTTCGCAAAGGGCGTTTTTTCTATTGATCAAAAGGTCATATATTCTTAGCAATCAGATCTGTTTTAAGTAGACCACCTTTGGTAAATAGCTTAGCGGAGAATTTAGGATTTCTGCGTATTTTATAAGCATCTAAGATTTGTTTTAGTCCACTTGCCTTTAACAACGAGATATTAACCTCTGTATCCATTTCAGCTGATTCTACAAAGTCATCAGAAAAAGATGGCGCTATGATTAAAACTTGAGCAACTCTTTTCCCTGCATTTTCACATCGATTTACATAGGCTTTTACCTGGCGAGAAGTAGTAGAATACTTTGCAAAATCTCCATTCTTACATGTCTTCGCTTCTCCAATAATGACATCATCATCACTCAAAGAAAGTAGAATATCGACTTTATCTTTGGCTGTATTAATAGAGCGCCTTAGATCTTCATCCACCTCTAACCCTAACTGCTCAAAAATCGCTTTTGTGACTTCTTCAAACTTAACACCAATCTCCGCCTCAGTGATATCGATGTTTTCTGCTCTTAGTACAGCTAAATCACGTTGTGCTAGCGCTGCATAATTATCAATTAATCGATCCGTTGCATCTGCAAATGACTCTAAAATCATTAATCTAGGGTTTCCTCTTTTACTCAACCCCATACTGTCACGAACAGCCTTTACTTCGTCATTGGTCAACACATATAAAATATCATGAGGCGTAATACTTAATGCTCTTAATTTATCGACATCGAGTGTTTCATTATCCTCTATTTCAAACTCTGCTTGTAACATTGTATTGAGCTCTGGAAAATGCTTCTGTAATGAGGCGAACATTTCTTTAAACCCTGTCGCACTAAGTGCATTAAACTCAACTTCAGCAGAGTTGTTCAAACAACTAATAATTAAACTTGCTCGTTCATCCAACGTTGTTCCAAGCTTTTCTAGATCCAGACTAAGATCTTCTATCAATAATTTCAGGCGCTCTTTTCTTTCATTTAAACCAGAATCAGAAGGGCAAAGGTCTTCTTTCAACATCTGGCAACTTGTTAACCCCATAGCAATAATGGTCTTTATCTTATCTTTTCGTTCTACACCTCTAATTCGTTTATCATGGGCTTTAAGAATGTTATTTAACTCGGCGTCAGACAATGTTCTCAATATTCGCAGTACATGTTTATCTGCCAAATCTTTCCCTAATATACGATTCAGCATGGCAACCACTTCATCAGCGATAAACACCAAATGATCTTTTCGTCTAACAAAAACAATGCCTAACTCTCTCATTGCATTTAGACAATCCATCACGCAATTCTGTGGAATTTGGTTCACGAGATGCTCTATGGCATTCTTAAAATCAGCGGTTATGTCCAATTTACTTGCTAATATATTTAAAATACCGCGCTCGTCATCTGTAATCTTTGCCTCACGATTATTGGCCTCATCATTGAAATACGCCTCTTTCAAACAGGCATGATAAATATCCAAACGTCTTATTTCTGAAAGGTATTCCGTCTGATGACGTTCCTCTTCAAACTGAACTTTAATTTCTTTAGCTAGCTGGTCGATTTCTCCCCATTCTTTTAGATAAAGAGTTTCTAACCAAGACATACGAGCAATACTATTTCCATCTCGGCTTACAATGTTCGTTAGTAAACTTGCCTGAACACCCAACATCGCTAACTGTTCTTTTACTGATTTTTCAAAATACGGTAAAACTAATTTAAAAAGTTGAACAATCTCACCACTCGAAGCATTTTTTATTTGCCCATCGAGCTTTTGCACCCGTTTAGCGAGCTCTTTGTCATGAATCATTGCTTCATTGCAAACTCTGTCGAGAGCATTAATAAACTTAGATTTTTCAACTTGATTAACCGATGCCAATATATTTGAAAGCTTCATAATGATCCTCTATCCATGTTATCCGTGGCTATTATGAAGATAGCTGAAAGCTGTAAAAAGTCACAGTTCGGCTAAAATTAGTAATCCATAGCCATAAAAAAAGGGCGGCACATTGTGAACTGACCCCATAAAGTTGGACTCTGTTCTAAGCGGCTTTCAAGGCCTGATTTCGATACGCTATCGGACTCAG
>NZ_JBHZSP010000012.1:0-69122 GCF_043643765.1 Marinomonas posidonica
TCACTCAAATTCGAAACACTCACAATTTTACTTAATAAAGCGAATTGACGTGTTTGACTCTCGTAAGACTTCAATTTTTTTTGAAGCCCCAGCGAGCGCCCACACAAATTATCTGATTATCTATTTTAAAGAGCGTGCTGACTTGTTTTGGTGTTGCTTCGATGCTTTGAAGTGCACCCCGTGTCAGTGGATGCGTATAATACGCATCCTATTTTTGAGTGCAAGCCCTTTTTTGAGATTATTGAATTAATTCCCTAAAAAGTTGGACCTGCTTATTTTTTGCAAATTTAGAACAGGAAAATCGTTTAAAAAACAAACACGTCAGCCTTTTATGGCATTTTTTCGTGCTTGCCAATCAATCGTCGGAGTCTGCAAACCATGACCACCTTGATAGCTTGGACTAGATGGAGTTTGCCACCCTTCTAAAGCAGCCTCTTCTAACTGATAAATTTCAACCTCCAATGGATGGCAGGTTGATAGCGGATCCTTAGCATCCGGCCCCCAAAGGTCAACTGACAGATCACCACCGGGGCAACAAGACAATGCACAAAGCAAATCTATCTCAGCAAAGAACTCTAAATAGTCACCCTTTTTCGCAGGACAAGCTTTCATGAAATATTGATCATCTTCATTTAAGCCTGTGCATTGAAAAATATTCAGAACATCGTGCACATCAAATTCCGTTAACCCAAAAGGCAGAACCGCTCTTACTAAGTTCGAATGACAGTGAAAATCAAAATCCTCCCCCGTTAAAAGATGATTTACATAAGGATCACATCTTGTCCCTAATAAATCATGAACACGACCACCTTCCTCATCCTGTCCATAATCGGCCAAAGTGTCATCGATAATGGTCACCATTGGGCGCAAGAAAGGTAAGGTTGACCAGATGCGATCAAACGTACTTACATGAGCACTTTGTAATTGACGAGTACGTGATGCCCACATTTTTTCTCGCGGATCATGTTGATTCCACATATTAAAGTCACCCACTTGTGGCCCTTCTGGCACCAGGACTCGAAACACATGACCTGCAGGCACTTTCCAAGCTTTTCCTGAGCGCAACGGGACAGAAATTTTGTCAATTAAAGTACGTTTTGTCTTGCCTTGCGTTAATGAGGCATAAAAACCTTTGTCTATGGTGAGTTTTGAGTCAGGACCTTTACGATAAGCAGCTTCTACTTTTGCCATGATGACCTCCAAATACAATGAGTAAGTCAAGCTTAGGAAAAGTAAACACATTAAAAAACTGATATTATTTCTAGATACATGACAATTTTTAAAGTGATTATATGAGCCTTCCCTACACGTCACTCCACACCTTTCATTTGGTTATACGTTTCGGCAGTTTGAAACAAACCGCAGACCACTTAAGTTTGACAGAGTCCGCGGTGAGTCATCAGATTAAACGACTAGAATCACAACTCGGTTACGCTTTGTTTTATAAAAATGGTCGTCAGTTAAAAGCAACTCCCAGAGGCCTAGCGCTAGCTGAACAACTCGCCCAACCTTTTGATCATATTGATCACACTCTATTAAATGAGACTCCAAACCATCCACAAAGTCTGACCTTATATTGTTTGCCATCTTTGTTGGAACCTTGGTTATTGCCACTCATACTAACTTTCAAAGAAACGCATCCTGAGTTGGATCTAATTATTCGCTATCACTCTTCAGCACCTGAATACCTAGATGAAAATAGCCTCCGTATTAGCAGCTTCCTACCAAACCATGCGAGCCAATATAAAGTTGTTCCTCTTTTTACTGGAAAAACCATTCCCGTCTGTAGCCCTCTTTACTTGAGTCAAGCTAACCCAATAGACAATCCAGCATCTTTACTGGAAGCAAATTTATTACACGATCACTCAGAACACAGCTGGCAAACTTGGTTTTCTCAGTTCGACCTCACACTTTCTGCTGGGCAAAAGCTAATCTATGAAGACTTCCACCTATTAAAGATGGCCACACTGGCCGGCCAAGGCGTTGCTCTTTGCCCAAGAGCTTTGATTCAAAAGGAATTAGTGGCCAGTAGTTTAATAGCTCTATTTCCACAAGAAGGAGATAACACGCGTTATTACGGGCTGGAGTACAACCCTTATGCTCAATCAAACCTCCAGCAACTCATTCAGTACCTAGAGCTAAGCTCCCTAAACCAGCAGCCTATGAAAAAAAGTACGCCCAGATCATAATCTGGGCTATGTTTTTCGACTATTCTAAGGCTTCGCGAGCGTCATGTTCTGCATCGCCACACGTTCAGATTCCATCATGTAGCGATAACTTAACCCAGCAATAATGCCACCAATGAAAAGAGCGTAATTGGCAAGAACTGGGAAAACAAACGTGGCTAAGATCGATGCAGAGCCAGCAATAATTAGTGCATAAACGCTCTTTTTATTCACACCATTATCGTACCAATACAGGCCCTTAACAGATTCAGTGTATAAAGACGCTACATCAATATGACCTTTTTTAATAAAGTAATAGTCCACGATAATAATGCCGTATAAAGGACCAATCATCGCGCCAAGCACATCGACGGTATAGTGAATAACCTCTGGATTATTAAACAAATTCCAAGGCGTTAAGAGAACCGAGCCAAATGCAGCAATAAAACCACCCGCTTTAAAGCTTATTTTCTGCGGCGACACATTAGAAAAATCAAATGCAGGGGCAACAAAGTTCGCAACAATATTGATACCCACTGTCGCAAAGATAAAAGTCAGCGCGCCAAGTACCGTAATAAAGCCAGAATCTAAACGTTTCACAGTTTCCACTGGGTCAGTAATCATCTGACCAAAAACCGGAATAGAGGCTGAGACAATGACCACACTAAACAAAGAGAACAACACAAAATTCACCGGTAACCCCAATAAATTACCAAGCTTTAATTTCTGATAACTGCCGCAATAACGAGAAAAATCACTAAAGTTCAATGTCGGCCCAGCAAAATATCCAGCGACCAAAGCAATAGCGATAAACATCTGCACATAAACATCCATGCCAGTAAGGCTGGTTGAACTCAGATTAAAACTGATGTTCTCCCACCCCGCTCGATCAACCATATAAAGACACAAAGCAAACATGGCGACATAAATCGCAGGGCCCGACCAATCGATTACTTTACGAATCATGTCCATACCAAACATAAACACAATTCCCTGTACCACCCACATTGCTGAAAAACCAATCCAGCCTAAGTAAGACAAACCAATAAATGATTTATCCGCTAACGACGCCATCTCAGGAAAAAAATAAAGCAATAAGATAATGAAAGAACTGGACGCAAGAAAAGTTTGAATGCCGTACCAAACAACTGCAATTAAGCCTCGAATAATGGCAGGAATATTGGCGCCAAAGACACCAAACGACATACGCGCCACCACCGGGAACGGTACGCCAGCTTTTTGGCCTGGTTTACCCATCAAATTCGCAAACAACAGGACAATAGAAATCCCTAACAGCAAACTAATAAAGACCTGAATGCCATTTAACCCTAGAGCAAACAAGCTAGCAGCGAACACATATCCACCGACACTATGAACATCAGACATCCAAAACGCGAAGATGCTGTACCACCCCCACTTTTGCGCTTTCTCCGGAAGGAGATCGTTATTTGCCAATTTAAGACTTTGCTCAAACTCTTGTTTCATGACCGAATCCCTTTTTTGATTGTATACAATATTGAATACAATTTACGTGCCAAAAATAAAACCTAATAAACCAAGGTATAAATTAGGAAAGAAGCCGTAATAGAGATATAACCCGCACCAAAAACAAACATAAACACGAACTTATTGCCAAACCAGTGCATGAAAGATTTCTTTTTTGATTAAGATGTACGAAATAGACTGACATGCTATATTGCTTAACCAAGTACAAATAAAAAATATTGTATACAGTTTATAGGAACACCTTATGTCGAATGACGAACACATATACCAACAAATACTCAAGGCCATCGTCGAACATCAACTCCCCCCTGGTGCACGCTTACCAGAAGATCGTTTATCTGAGGCATTTGGCGTCAGCAGAACTGGCATTCGCAAAGTGTTACAAAGACTTGCCTTAGAGCACTTTGTCATTATCGAAAAAAACAAAGGGGCTCACGTTAATCGCCCCAGTGAAGCAGAAGCGTCGGAAGTATTAGACAGTCGAATGTTAATCGAACCACAACTTATACCAGCATTACTTAACCATTGGGATTTAACGCAATCGAAACGCTTTCGAAGCATGGCAAAAGAGGAGAAGCAAGCCGAAGCCGCCAATCAGTTAGCAAAATCCATTCAACTCACCGCGCGTTTTCATTATGAGTTAGCGAACGTATCTGGAAACCAAGTATTAGCCCGCTTTATAGAGCAGCTTTGCTATCGCTCTTCATTAATACTCGCCGCTTATGGCACACGCGGTAGTGTAGGTTGCGAGTGCGGCGACCATACGCAATTACTTGACCTGCTTGACGAAAAAAAATCTGATCAAGCTCAGAATTGGATGCGCCATCATTTACAGCACATTAAATCTTCCTTGATTCTGGATAGCACAACAGATGACAACATCGACTTTCAACAGCTGTTTACACATTAAAAACGCTGACTCATTAAGGCTTCTATGAAAATTCAGTTAATCAACCCAAACACCAGCGCCGACATGACCAACACAATGGTCATAAGCGCTCGCGCTACTGCCTTACCCAGCACTAAAATCATTCCAAGTACTCCCGAACACGGTCCAAAAAGCATTGAGTGCGCTTTTGATGAAGCCATTGCCAGTGCCGCATTACTTGATTTAATTGAACAAGGGAAGCAACAGAATGTGGATGCTCACATTATTGCCTGTTTTGGTGACCCTGCATTAGATGCCGCTCGTGAGTTAGCAGATGCACCAGTCATTGGCATAGCAGAAGCAGCCTTTCAAATGGCCAGCCTCATTTCATATCGCTTTGGCGTCGTAACCACTTTATCAAGGACACTACCAGCAAGTGAGCACTTACTTTTAAAGTATGGCCACCAGACTCATTGCTGTAGCGTCAGAGCCACAGACATCCCAGTATTAGCTTTAGAAAACATAGACAACCAAGCCTACCAATTACTAAAAACGGAATGCTTAGCCGCTATCAAACAAGATGGCGCTGAGGCCATTGTGCTAGGGTGTGCAGGCATGTCCAACCTAGTAAACCAACTGTCCAAAGAACTTCCTGTTCCTATTATCGATGGCGTCACCGCGGCAGTGAAGCTGGCAGAGTCATTGCATCAACTCGGCTTACAAACCTCTAAAACAGGCCAGTATGGAAAGCGGATAAGCAAACCCTTTATAGGACGCTATGCTCACTGGGCACCATGATGTTTATCAGAGACAGCCATTCCAGACTAAAAATTAAATCGTACTTACTAACAAACCTAACCACAAACGGAACACCGACCATGAAACATTATTTAGACAGAGATTTTGCCGGTTATGGCCGAAATGGACACCCAAATGTTCAATGGCCAAATCAAGCTCGTATCGCCGTACAATTTGTTTTGAACTTTGAAGAAGGTGGCGAAAACTGCGTAGCACACGGTGATGAACATTCGGAAACCTTCTTATCTGAAATGTTTGGAGCCCAAGCCTATAAAGATCGTCATATGAGCATGGAGTCCCTATACGAATACGGTTCACGCTCAGGCGTTTGGCGCATTCTCAATGAATTTGAACGACGCGGCCTACCTCTTACGATCTTTGCCGTTGCTACCGCCCTGCAACGTAATCCAGATGTCGCCAAAGCCATTGTAGAAGGCCAACACGAAATCGTCTGTCATGGATTAAAATGGATCCACTACCAAGACATGTCTATCGACGAAGAAAGACGCCACATGCAAGAAGCACTGGAATTAATTGAAAACCTTACTGGCGTGAAGCCAATGGGGTGGTATACGGGACGAGACTCTCCGAATACGCGAGCCTTAGTGGCAGAACAAACTCAGCTAAAATACGACTCTGATAATTATGGTGACGATCTACCTTATTGGGTAAAAGTGCCTCACCATGAAGAGGCGAACACCACCAAACCACATCTAATTGTGCCTTACACCTTAGACTGTAACGACATGCGTTTCTCCTCTCCTTATGGCTTCAGTCACGGTGAAGAGTTTTTCCAATACTTGAAAGACAATTTTGATTGCCTATATGAAGAAGGCCAAACGACACCCAAAATGATGTCCATCGGCATGCATTGCCGAACACTCGGTAAACCCAGCCGTTTCATGGCACTGAAAAAATTCTTAGATTATGTTCAGTCTCATGACAAGGTCTGGATAGCAAAACGTGAAGACATTGCTGAGCACTGGATAAATAACCACCCACCAAAGTGATCAGAACCAACCTGACCGAATGAAATAAACCTTCTTCAAAAAATAAAAATGCCTTAGTAACAGTCGTTATAAAGGCGTTTTTTCCTTTACACATAACGAAAAAGCGCTCTCTCCGCACTTTATATTGACAAAAAATCCATAAAGCACTCTAATAATAGTAATTATCATTTACACTCCAAAAGGAGACATTTCATGCCGCACAATCCGATCCTAAACGTGCAACATGATGTAATGCATTCTCTGTATATCAATCACCACAATTGGTTATACACATGGATACGTCGACGTTTGGATAATCAATTTGATGCCGCAGATTTAACTCAAGATACATTTTTACGTATTTACGCGAAACAAAATGCTGACACAATCAATGAACCTAAAGCGTATTTGACAACAATCGCAAAAGGCCTTGTTAGCCATTTTTATAGACGCAAATCATTAGAACAAACCTATCTAGAGTATCTGGCAAAGCAGCCTGAAAATTTGGCCCCCTCAACAGAAAGCCAATTCATTATTTTACAAACTTTAGAAGAAATAGATTCATTGCTTAACACCCTACCAAGCCATGTCAAAGACGTCTTTTTAATGTCACAGCTAGAGGGAAAAAAATATCAACAAATCGCTGATGAAATGACACTCTCCCTTGCTACAGTGAAGCGATATATGAAACAAGCTTATGTTCATTGTTTTACGTTGATGGAGAACGATTTTTTTGAATAAAACATCAAAAAAAAGCCTGCAAGAAGCCGCAGAATGGCTTGTTAAGCAACAAGAAAAACCATTAACTCCTGTCGAGCAAACACAATTAGAGCACTGGCAACAATCTTCCGCTAACAATCGTTTTGCCTGGCAACGCGCTCAGCGTTTTATCAATCAAGTAGACACACTACCAAAAGATATCGCTTATGCTGTGTTAAATCGTCCTGATGATAAAGAACGTCGTTTAAACATCGGGAAACTAGCACTACTATTAGCCACAGGCCCTATTGCTTGGGGGGCCTATAAAACAGTAGAAAGCCAACACTGGCGAGCAGATTACCGAACGGCCAAAGGCCAAATGAAACAGGTTACCTTGCCAGATGGTACTCAGGTAACTCTCAACACAGCCACGGCTTTCGATGCTTTTTTTGATGGCAAAGAACGTTTATTAGCCTTGCGAGAAGGTGAAATTCAACTTCATGTTACCAAAGTGACGTCTCAAGATTTCAGACCATTCATCGTCTCAACCCAAGAAGCATTTTTATCCCCTTTAGAGGCCAATTTTACCGTTCGCCAATACCGTCATACTACTCGGCTCGGAGTGATTGAAGGTCGTGTCGAGGCCATGCCTAAATTTGCTGAACATAAGGAGAAAAATATCATTCTAGCGGGTCACCAAGCTGAACTATCAGACCATTCTCTTTTATCTCACGAGGCCTTGTCTAGCGACACCATTTCTTGGCTAAATAACATGTTAGCTGTGCACAACATGCCGCTCCATCAGTTTATTCAAGAAGTGTCTCGGTATCATCGAGGACTCTTACGAGTCTCGCCGAAGATTGAAAACATAGAAATATCTGGTGCATTTCCTATTACCGATATCAACGTCATACTCAACATGCTATCGAATACATATCCCATTGAAATAAAAAATCATTTAGGAAACTATTGGATCACACTAGAAGCCGTATAACGTGTGAACTACTGTCTCTAAGAACCAAGAAAACAAATTTATTCTTATTTTTCTGACACCTTTTTCCTTTTCAAGTGGCTTATTAGTTAGACAAATAATAAGCATGATAACTTTCAAAAAGGAGGTAGCTGTGTCTGCCTATAAAAATCTACGATCAAAAACACGACGCCACTCAGCCATTCGTAATGTGCTAACCTGTAGTGCCTTGCTATTCACCGCTAGTGTGAGTTCATTGTCATTCGCGGAAGACAGTACAATCCAGAGTAATCAACAGCGGCTTCAAATAGAAGCTGGCGATCTCGGAACAACGCTCACGGCGTTTGCCGCACGCCACAACATCGCTCTATCGTTTAATCCGACACTCACTCAAAACCTTAAAAGTGTTGGTTTATCTGGTCATACCACGCCAATCGACCTAATAGAACAATTGCTGTCCACCACCAATCTCATGATAAAGTCGAATCAAGATGGCACTTACAGTCTGATAGATCGTCGTCAATATCACTCTGATACAAAATCCATTAATCTGAACCCATTAATTATTCAAACCAGTCGGTCTAATACTAAGCAAGATGACAGCCCTCAGGTCATCACGGTTATTACACAACAACAAATAGAGGAACAGCTTGCTATTAGTACCGATAGCTCTCAGGCGCTCACAAACCTTCTCCCAGCTTATTCGCCCAACACCCAAAAGTTGAACAACAGCAGCCAGACATTCCGTGGTCGCTCGGTGTTATACATGGTTGACGGCGTGCCACAGTCCAACCCTATTCGAGAAGGCAGTCGTTCAGCCCATACCATTGACCTATCCATGGTAGAGCGTATCGAAGTCATTCATGGTGCTACGGCCGTCCATGGCTTAGGTGCGACCGGCGGCATCATCAACTTTATTACCAAATCCAATCGTTCAAGTGAGCTCAAGCAACATATTGATGTGCAATTGAGCTCACCAACCGATGATCTAAACAGCGACACTCTTAGCTACAAAATTGGCTATCAGGTCGAAGGTGCAAAAGACGACTTTGATTATTTAGTTGGCTTGACAAATGAACTACAAGGTATGTACCTCGATGCCGATGGTAACTACGTTGGTTCAGCAACAGTCCGTGGCGATATTATGGACTCCAAGAGCTATGATGCTTTCGCTAAGTTGGGCTACTGGCTAGGGGATGAAAAACGCTTAGAATTTGAGTTAAACCACTATCAAATGAAGGGGCGCATGAATTTTGTTGGCGTTAATGGTGATCGTGATAACGGTGTCGCCACCAGCTCAGAGAAGGGATCACCTCGAGGATTTGCGCCTTACAACAAGGTGCAAACCACCAGTCTTTCCTATACCGATAGCGACCTTGATGGTATGTCACTCAAAGCACAAGTTTTCCATCAAGATTTTGAAGGTCGTTATGGTGTCTCTGATTCAGGTAGTTTTCAAGATGCTAGTAATGGGGTTACCTATGACCAAAGCCAAAACCAATCAGAGAAAATTGGTGCTAAATTTAGCCTGACCAAAAATGATCTTCTGGACCAGAATCTCAGTATTACCACAGGACTGGACTTACTACAGGATACTACCAGCCAATCATTAATATTAACCAATCGCTTGTATGTTCCAGAAACGGATTACACCAACTACGCTCCCTTCATTCAGTTTGAATATAAACCGACCGAACGCTTAGTGTTACAAACCGGCGCTCGTTATGAGCATGCAAAATTGGACGTCGACACCTACAAAACAGTGGCTGCGAACAACAATGTGACTGTTAATGGTGGCTCCCCAAGCTTTAGCGATACCGTCTACAATGCAGGGGTGGTATTTAAATTAACCCCAACAGTTAGCCTATTCGCCAACTACTCTCAAGGTTTTGGCATGCCAGATGTTGGACGCATATTGAGAGGGGTTGATACCAGTGGTCAAGACGTTGACACTCTCATCGATCTTTCTCCTATATTGACGGACAACTACGAAGTCGGCTTTCGTGTAAATCGCCATCCTTATGATTTAGAAATAAGTTACTACGAATCCAACTCAGATTTAGGCAGTCGTATCGTTGAGGTAGATGGTCTATACGTTGTAAAACGTGAAAAGAAAGAAATCCAAGGAGCTGAAGCGTCGTTAGGTCTGCAACTTAATAAAGACCACAGGTTGCAGGCCAGCTATTCCTTTATTCAAGGTACGTCCGATACAGATGGTGATGGCAAAGTTGAAACCAAATTAACTGGTGCTAATATTTCTCCTAATCGCTTAATTACTTCATGGCATGCTCACTGGAATGAGAAATTATCCTCTCAATTACAAATCAGCCATGCTTTTAGTCGAAGCTTTGATGATGAAGACCTTGATTTTGATGGTTATACCTTAGTTGATGCATCTGTTGGTTACCAGCTCCCTGTGGGTAGCATGAACATCGCTATCGCGAACCTATTAAACGAAGATTACTTCACCTACTACTCGCAAGCCGCTTATGCGAATGACAGTTACTACTTTAAAGGCCGTGGGCGCACAATTACTCTAGCATACGGTTTGGACTTTTAATTTACGCACTCAAGCTTAAGCCTCCAAGATAGGAGGCTTAACGCTTCTTCAAAAGCAAAGGACAAGCGCCACAATAAACCGCAGGTTCAGTTGCCAAATAGTAGTAACAACAAGTACGTCTTACTCGAATCGGTTTATCGGATACATCCGTTTGTTGCTTTTTTCGATAAAACACCGTCAATGGATTTTCTGGCAGCCCAAACACCTCGGTCGAACTCTGATCTAATAGGTAAGCAAGATCTACCTGAGCTTGAACCATTTGAGCATCTGGTATATTCGGTAAAATACGCTGTTCGTAGATGCTAAACACTCGCACAGCCACATTCTCCCAAAGGATCCGTTTTGGTACCTTGGTTAAAAGGTGAAATTGTTCAACGAGTGTCGTGAGGTGTCCAGCAAACACCTTCCGCAAAATCTCATCTCGCCAAACATCTCGTCCCTCTTTATCCGAGTCTTTCCAAATAGACACCGACGTATCTTTTAATGGCATCTTAGATTGCCATATTCTATTTTCTAACGAATATTCAAAGACACTATTTTCTAGCGAGCCATCAAGGCCTTTATTAAAGCCCGACATTGCATATAAAACAGGCGCAAGAGTGAGAAACGCTATGCGCTTTATTACTAATGACGCCGTCACTTTAAGATTCGGCGCACCGAGTTCCGGCATGATTTTTTGTAATGTGTCTAAACACAAGTCATCATTCAATAACGAACTTGACTCTATGGCAAATGCCTCATCTTGTTGAAAAGACTTGAGCCCAAATGCCGCCAACACCTCCCATTCTTCATGAAGTAGTGCATGCTTAAATGCTTGATCAAACATGCTCAGCGGCCTGAGACTTAACCTTGCGTCCTTTTCCATAAGGAATGCACATTGGCGTACCAAATAGCGGATCAGCGCTAATATGACATTCCATATCAAACACAGATTTCACCATGTCATGATCTAAAATAGCCTCTGGTGCGCCCTGGCAAAACACGGCGCCATCTTTAATCGCAATCATTTTATGAGCGTAACGAGCGGCCAGATTCAGATCATGCAACACCATTAAAATGGTAGTCTGATGGGTCAAGTTAAGCTCAAACAATAAGTCTAGGATCTCTATTTGATGGGTTAAATCCAAATAAGTCGTTGGCTCATCCAATAACAAAATATCGGTATCTTGCGCCAGCGCCATGGCAATCCAAGCTCGTTGTCGCTGCCCTCCTGACAAAGCATCAATGGAACGATCTGCAAACTCGGTCATATTGGTGTCTTGCAAGGCTTTACGAACTAAACGCTCATCGTCTTCAGTCCAACTTTGTAGCCAATTTTGATGAGGATAGCGACCTTGACGAACCAACTGCTCGACCGTCAAACCTTCTGGCGCAACAGGACCTTGAGGGAGAATAGCCAGTTTGCGAGCCACCTCTTTACCAGACAATGAATGAATGTCTGCGCCATTCAGTAGGATTTGCCCAGCCGAAGGTTTCAGCAATCGAGCAAACGACTTAAGCAAGGTAGATTTACCACAGCCATTCCCCCCCACCAGCACTGTAATTTGGTTAGGTTCAATGACCAAATCCATGGATTTAATAATGGTTTTTTTCTCATAACCTAAAGACAGCGCCACACTTTCTAATGGGTTGCTTTCCCCTAAGTGACTATTTCCTAAATTACGGTCTAATAAATGATTTTCAGACAAACTCATCGTTAAAACATCCCAATATGACTAACCGACTTAGAAACGCTGCCGATAGAGTAAATAAATAAAGAATGGTGCACCAATAGCAGACACAAAGACACCCGCAGGAATATCCAAAGGCTGAAATAACAAGCGACCGAAAAGGTCGGCTAGCATCACCAAACAAGCACCAACCAATGCTGAGGTTGGTAATAAAAGCGCAAAACTGCGCGCTACAAGACGTCGGGCAATGTGTGGTGCAATCAAGCCAACAAAGCCCACCGCACCAGCATAAGCAATCGCCGGTGCCGCCATAATCACACTCAAAAATAACAAGGCCAAACGCAACCGCTGAACCGATATCCCCAGCCCTGTCGCCAGTTGATCGCCTAATTCTTGGGTATTGACACGACGCGCCAAATAAAACGCCAAAGGCCACGAAATCAACAGCCATGGCAGTAACGCTTTCACCTCAACCCAACTTGCACCATAGACACTACCTGTTAGCCAAATATACGCCGTAATACTGGTAGAGAGCGGGCTTGCGGCAATAACAAAGGTCGTCACTGCGCCCATCGCCGAAGAAATACCGATACCAACCAACACTAAACGCATCGGCGTCACGCCACTATTCCAAGCGAGGGCATAAATTAACAAAGCCGCCAGCAAAGCGCCCGCGATGGCAAAAAGAGGCAACCAAGCCATACCCATTGCTGTCGCGAAAAAAGAGAGGAAGCACACCGCCGCCGCCGAAGCTCCGCCGGTAATACCAATAATGTCAGGTGACGCCAACGGGTTACGTATCATGGATTGCAGTACCAACCCAGACGATGCCAATGCAGCGCCCACCATAGCGGCCATCAAAATTCGCGGTAAACGCAATGTCTCGACGACAAACTGCGAAGCCTGATCGCCATTGCCCAGCAATGCCTGAAAAACGTCAGGCAAGGCAATGAGCTCTTCACCTAAACACAGAGAAAGCAAAATAATCGCCAGAAAAAAAGCGAGCAGAACAAGTATCGAGCACAAAGAACCAACAGGCGTTGAAAATGAAAACAACCGATGGCGAACGCTGAAAAACTTATTCACGTTTGCCTCCTTTACGAGCCAAATAAATAAAGAAGGGTGCGCCCAAAATCGCGGTTGTCACACCAATGGGCACCTCTTCGGGCATAATCACAAAACGACTGATCACATCCGCACACAACAATAAAATTGCCCCCCACAGAGCGCTCAACGGTATTAGCCACTTATGATCATAACCCACCAAGGAACGCACCATATGCGGCACCATCAAACCGATAAAACCAATGCTGCCACCCAGCGCGACCGAGCCACCCGCCAAACCAATAATCAGCAAACTCAGCACCACCTTAATCAGCACAGTGTTCTGCCCTAATCCTTTCGCGATATCGTTGCCGGACAACAAAATATTGATCTGTGGTGCTGCCAGCATCGCCAACACGATGCCAACAACAAAAGCGGACACTAATGGCATCACCATAGATAAATCACGACCGGATACGGAACCCGCCACCCAAAACAAAACACTGTCTAAACCTTCTTGCCCAATGACTAAAATGCCTTGAGTAAACGCCATAAACAACGCCGAGATCGCCGCCCCAGACAACACAATACGCACTGGAGATAAACCATCTTTTCCTAAACTACCAAGGCCATACACCAAGGCTCCAGCAACAGCAGCGCCAACAAACGCCAACCAAAGAAAAGTATTCAAGGAAGTAACGGAAAAGAAAGTAGAGAACAACACGATGGAGAACACAGCGCCTGCGTTGACACCAAAAATAGACGGTGAAGCCAGCGGATTGCGCGTTAAGGCTTGCATCAGCACACCAGAAACAGCTAACGCCGAGCCAACCAAACAGGCGACAAGCGCTCGAGATAAACGAGTGGTACGAATAATAACGTGGTCAATGGATTGAGGGTCAAACGCCCAAAATGCCGTCCAGACAGATTTGCTTGAAATGACATATTGCCCATAAGCAATGCTCCCCAACAAAGAAAGCATCAGACATAAAATAGACAGAGCAAGAAGGCTCCATTTAAAAGTGCGACGGCTATGTAAACGCATAAAATCTCTAGTGATCGACCTGAGGTAATTGATAGATCTGATACAGCTGGTCTAGTATTTTCTCAGCGCCCAGAATCCCGCCAGACAACAACCAAGCCACATTATCGACTTCATATACTTGCTTATTTTTAGGCGCCGTTAGCATTTTCCATAACGGATGAGCCCGCCATGCATCGTAATTTTGCCTAACGGCCGCATCGCTGGAATGTAAAATAATAAAAAAGACATCGGCATTCACACTCGGCAAGGCTTCTTTGGTTTTCAGCTTCACCCCCCAACCATTTTCATTAGGCAAAGGGAATTTAAAACCTATCTCCTTCAACACCACACCTGGATAACTTTGATTCAAATACAGGCGTAAATGATCAGCGCGAATATTAAGAATCGCCGCCGTTAATGGCCAATTTACCTCACGCTTTTTAACTTCATTGTGGAAATGAGTAATTCGCTGCTGAAAACCGTCCCAAATCTGCTTGCCCTTCGTTTCTTTACTCAGTGCCTCCGCAGTTAAATCCAACGTGGTTTTAAAATCGTAAACATTTTCAGCCATCACAGTCGGGGCGATCTGCGACAATTGACGATAAATCTTTTCATGACGAGACTTGGTGCCAATTATTAAATCTGGCTTTAACGCCACGATCGCCTCAAGGTTCGGTTGTGTTTCCAACCCCACATGAGCGACACCTTTCAAAGCATCTCGCAAATATTCATAGGTTGGTTGTTGAGCCCAAGAATCTACAACGCCAACAGGTGTCACCCCCAACGCCACCACAGAGTCGGTTGCCCCTTGGAACAAGGTCACCACACGTAAGACTTTTTTGGGCACCTCAGAGCACCCCATCGCATGGATAACCTCTTTATAAGCATCGTTTTTATGGACAGTATTTTTACTGTCAGACGCCATCGCCTGATTTACAGGCGCTAAAATCAGCAAAAACGCTGTTAGCAACAACGCCCATTTTCTTACTTGGTTAACCTGCATTTCGAAGTACTTCCTTACATTGTTCTTTTGTTAGCCAATAACGACACGGAAAAATACGAACAACAAAAACAGTTATAATAACAATTATCATCCTTATAAACATTAACTGTGACGTAAACAGCTAGATGGCAGGCAATAAAAAAGCCTGAATCACTCAATTCAGGCTTTATATTTATAATAAATTCTCTCTTTAATTTCGT
Organism: Marinomonas posidonica; assembly: GCF_043643765.1. Classification (GTDB taxonomy): domain Bacteria; phylum Pseudomonadota; class Gammaproteobacteria; order Pseudomonadales; family Marinomonadaceae; genus Marinomonas; species Marinomonas posidonica_A. Next base: position 15,497 of record NZ_JBHZSP010000012.1, read on the forward strand.
GCTCGTGCGCTAAAACACCACACCATCCGGTAAGGTAACAAAAATCGAGTGCCTAACTTCGTTAAATAACGCTTTGCTACAATGACCTTCGCCTTCCGTGTCCTCTAACAAGACAACGTCACCCGCACCGAACTGGCGAGTTTCACCGGACGATACTTTGAATTCACAACGGCCTTTAATGATAAACAAAAGCTGACGCTGTGGCGCTGGATGCCATTTAAAATCATAGTCACTTGGGGTTTCGCGGAAGATCATCTCACCTGCTGGAAAACGCTCAGACAAAAAACCAATTGGCCCACCATCACGGACATCTATATTTAAATCACCAAAGTGACTCTTGCCCTGATCATCGTTAAAAATGCGCGTAAATTGCATTGAATATTCCTCTATTTACCGTAAATCATCAGCGTCCACGCGATTTAATTGGCTTGCGTATTGTCTCGCTCCTCGACACGTCAGCGCTAACTAAACGCATGGACACTTTTCCCGAGTATTCATATTTGCTTCATTCAAGTGTCATTGAATGCAACACCAAGCGACTCTTCAACCGTCACTATTTTTTACAAGTAAGCGCCTCGTGCCTCGGCTAATCTGACTTACATGCTGAGAAGGCTAGCTTCCCAGCATAACGTGAAAGCGATTCTTCGAGCTTGCTCGGGGAGCGAGGCGTTATGCTGAATGACCCCACAAAAACGTTAGGCCAAACTCTGTAATGTCTGACTCAACACAGCTAAAGTCACCGCCACATCTGGCGTATCAATCGCTTCCGCTGGATGATGGCTAATGCCTTTGTCGCAACGCATGAACAACATGGCCACAGGGCAAATATCGGCAATTGCCATAGCGTCGTGTCCCGCGCCAGAAAATAAGGTATGAACCGGAATATTTTGCGTTTCGATGGAGTTACGTAATACGCTTTGTAACTTAGCGTCACAATGCACAGCATTAGCGGCATGAGTCGCTTTGCGTTCAATCTGTACATGACGACGTAAAGCAATCGCGTCTAATTCCAGCAAAATCTCGTCAAGTGCTACGTCTCGCTTGTCATCGAATTCGCTGCGAATATCAAGGGAAAATTCTGTGTTGCCAGAAATCACATTGACGCCATTGGGGCGATTTTGAATGCGGCCGACTGTAGCAACAATGCCATGATTTTGTGCGATTTTTTCCACGGCTAGAATCATCTCGCTGCTAGCACAAAGAGCATCTTGTCGTAGGTTCATTGGCACAGTGCCAGCGTGTCCAGCCATACCTGTAATGTTAAACTCAAAGCGCTTTGCCCCAGCGATGGCACTCACAACACCGACTGGCAAATCCAAGTCTTCTAAAACTGGCCCTTGCTCAATATGCAACTCAAGGTAACCGAGCAAGTTATCTGTTGAAATAGCGGCATTAGGAATACTCGCAAAGTCCGATCCAAAGTCTTTTAGGGCTTGTGCCAAACTAACACCATCGCTGTCTTTTAAATCGGCCCAGCTTGTTGGCCATTGGCCTGTCAAAGCGCGACTCCCCAGTAATGTAGAGCTAAAACGTGTGCCTTCTTCGTCACCAAACCCCACCACATCGAGGTGAAACGGTAGACGAATACCGGCTTGGTTCATTGCGGCTATCAAGGTGACAGGCGTAATCACACCTAACATACCGTCATATTGGCCGCCGTTTGGCACCGTATCCAAATGGCTGCCCATGATAAAGCGCGGCGCGTCTGGGTCAGCGGCTTGCCAGCGTCCCCAAAGATTCCCCGCTTCATCCTGCCACGTTTGCATACCTGCGTCTTGCATCCAGCCGCCCACCAATCCATTGGCTTGTTTATGTTCTTTGGTGAGGTAGCGACGATCTAGGCAATCATCGCTTTGACTGATTTTGCCAAGTTCGTCACAGCGGTCCATGACCAACTGAGCGAGTTTGCCGTAATCTGTCATTATTTTTCTCCTGCATAAACCGACATGGCCGCATCTACCGCATCACCTGCGGGTAACGCAAAGCCAGCGCGACGAAGTACGGTTTCTAGCGACTGTAAGGTATGCAATACAGCGTCTTGGCGAGCGTTGTACCCCATGGTGCCAATACGCCAAACCTTACCTTTTAATGGGCCAAAGCTGGTGCCGATTTCAATGTTAAAGATGTTCAGCAAATCATGACGTATTTGTTCACCATCGATATGCTCTGGAATGTGTACACCCACGACATTGGTCATCTTATGTTTCAAGTCACCGAACGGCTTCAAGCCCATGGCTAGAACGCCTTTCAGCATGGCATCGCCTGCCAACTGATGGCGCTGAATCACGGCGTCTTGACCTTCATTAAGCAACTGAATCGCACATTCACGAGAACCAAACAACATAGTCGCGGCTTCCGTATGATGGTTCAAACGCTCATCGCCCCAATAATCCATGATCATGGGCAAATCGAAATAATTCGAGCGAATGCGCATGCCAGATGAACCTTGATGATGCGCATCACGAATGCCTGCTTCTACGTGCGCACGTTTACGAACACAAGAGACAAAACGGTCGCTCAATGTAATCGGCGCACTGCCTGATGGGCCGCCAAGACACTTCTGTAATCCAACCGACACAGCGTCGATTTTCCAGGCATCAACTTCCAACGGGTTCCCGCCGATAGACGCCGTCGCATCGGTGTAAAACAACACATCATGCGCACGACAAATATCGCCTAGCTCTTCTAATGGTTGGAACATAGTGGTTGACGTATCGCCCTGTACAATCGCCAATAATTTTGGCTGTACTTTTTTGATCGCGTCTTCAATTTGCTGCGGATCAAAGACTTCACCCCAAGGCACTTCGATAGTATGAACTTCAGCATCGGCGCGTTCTGCAATCTCAGCCAACAAATGACCAAAGCGACCAAAGATAGGAATCAGCACCTTGTCGCCTGGTTCAAGACAGGACACCAAAGCCGCTTCAATACCGGCGCGAGAAGTACCATCAATCAAAAAGGTTTGTTGGTTCTTAGTGTTAAAAACACGACGATACAATTCCATGACTTCGTTCATGTAACTGGTCATGGTTGGATCGTATTGCCCCACTAGTTGAGTAGACATGGCTGACAAGACTTGCGGATAACAATTAATTGGACCAGGGCCCATCAACAATCGAGGTGGAAGCGTTAAAGGCTGCATCATAAACTCCTAGGCCAAAACCTGATAAAGCATCTTCATGCCAGTGATGATCAAAACGACCGCAAAGACCTTCTTCAATTTCGCAGCATCCAAACGATGCGCTAATCCCGCACCAACAGGAGCAAATAAAACAGTCAATGGAATGATGCAAACTGCGCCAATCAAGTTAACCAAACCTACGGTGCCAAATGGTGAGTCGACTGGTGTTTGACCAAAGATCAACATAGTTAACGCTGCAGGTAACGAAATGATCAAGCCAACCGCTGCGGCCGTACCAACCGCACGATGAGCAGGGTAATTACAAAAGGTCAACATGGGGACAGTTAACGTACCACCACCAATCCCAACCATCGAACTAAAGAAACCCACACACGTTGCCATCACACCTTGACCAGCACGACCCGGCAAAGACTGAAACAAACTGTCTTTTTTACCCAATAACATGTTCAACGCCGATAAGGTAGCAATCACGCCAAATAGTAAGGTTAACCATTCACCTTCAACACGAGTCACCAAGAAACTACCAATCATAACTCCTACAAAAATAAAGAAGCCCCAACGTTTTAACAGATCAAAATCCACATTGCCTTTTGCTTTATGAGCACGAATAGAGCTGATAGAAGTGGGGATAATAGTCGCCAATGACGTCGCTGTGGCTACTAGCATGGCGGTGTCGGCACTGACACCTAAGCCTTGGTACAAAAAGAACAACACAGGCACAATGACAATACCGCCACCAACACCTAATAAACCGGCTAGAATTCCACCCACCATACCAGTGGCCATCATGGCGAGAATCATGGAATAGTTTTCCATTATGAATGACATTTTTCTGTTTTCTCCTAAGTGAGATGCTTTCTAATAAAATAAGTCTTTAAAAGTACGACTAACTAAAAGTGTTGCTAATCAAAAGTGCTCACGATGGCCAAGCCATCGCTTCGTGGATCCGTCGCCGCTTCGATGTGACCGTCTTGATGAAGCACAACCGCACCAGCGTGACCCATTAACTCATTACACGAATCAACGATAACCAAATCATGACCGCGCTTAACCAATTCCTCTGCTGCGATATCGGCAAAGTCTCGTTCCATTTTCAAATTATGGCTAACATCCCCCCACGTTCGACCGAGCAACCAACGGCCCTCGCTGATAGCTTGATCTAACGGCATTTGATGATAAACATAACGACTAAACAGCGCCGCTTGCGTCTGTGGCTGACCTTCGCCCCCCATGGTGCCGTAGCTCATACGACGACCATCATTCAATTCGGCAAAAGCGGGATTCAAAGTATGAAAAGGCTTTAGAGTCGGTCCAAGTTCTTGTAAAGAACCTTTCTCCAAGGAAAACGATGAGCCACGGTTGTTCCACACAATCCCCGTAGAAGGACTAACCACACCGCTGCCAAACTCCCAATACAAACTTTGAATGTAGCTGACCATGCGGCCTTCGCTGTCACATGCGCCCATCCAAATGGTGTCGCCATGTTTCGCTTGATGCGGCCAAGATTGAGCTCGCTCTAAGGCAATTTCATGACACATTTTTTCTAGCTGTTCTTCATCCAACAAAGACGACAAGTCCATTGCCAAACGAGATTCGTCAGTCACAAATTCATTACGCGCAATAAAAGCTTGTTTGGTGCATTCAATCAGTAAATGCGCCATGTCTGTGGCGGTTTTACCTTGCGTATAAAGCTTGTCATACAAAGCCAAAATCAATAACGACGCGATACCTTGTGTTGGCGCTGGCAGATTATAAAGAGAGCCAACACTGGTTTTGACCTGCAAAGGTTCTACGTGTTTTGCCTGATAAGAATGAAAATCCGCCAAACGAATCGGCGAACCTGCGGTTTCTAAATCTTTCGCCAAACGTGTAGCTATGTCGCCATGATAAAAATCGTCTAAGCCTTTTTCAGCCAGTTCTTCTAGCGTTTGAGCCAGTATTGGCAAGGTCAACGTATCGCCTTGTTCGTACATGTTACCAGCGTTCAAAAACGCCTCAGCAAAACCCTGCACACTAACCAAGTCAGCAAAAGTTTTCTTGCTTGCATCGACGTAGGTTTTTGTCACGTCACTGCCGTTTTTCGCCAATTGAATTGCATCGTCCAGTAAGGTCGATAAAGGCAAGTTTTGTACGTTGGATGCGTCTTGCCAAGCTTGGCTCACAGCCAAGGCTTCTTGCCAGCCCGCAACGGCACCCGCCATGGTCAAGGCGGCGTTTCCGCCTCGTGCTGGAATGCTGTCGTGGCCTTTATAAAAGTCCAGTGTCGCCAGTTGCGCTGCTTTACCAGAAGCATCAATGCCAATTGGCGCTTTCCCCGGCTCACTGATCAACCAAAAACCATCACCACCTAAGCCGTTCATGTGCGGATAAACCACGGCAATCGTCGCCGCTGCGGCGACCATGGCTTCTATTGCGGTACCACCTTGTTCAAGAATTTTTCGCCCCGTTTCTGTGGCGTTAAAATGTGGCGCCGTAAAAGCTATCTCGTTCTTTTTCATGACGCTGACTCCATTAAGGTTTTTGCAAATTCAATCAGCGCCAAATCTGTGCCTTTTGAACCCACTAAAGACAAGCCACATGGCGCGCCATCTAAGGTACAAACCGGTAAATGCAACTGCGGAAGACCGGCTAATCCAGCAATGGCGGTGATGTCCATCAACTGATTGCGATAAGCAGCAAGTTCGTCGTCGGCCGCATCAAATAAAGGCGCTAAACCGGGTGTGGTCGGGATGACAAGAACTGATCCTTCGATTTCGTTTTCTAGCCAATCCGTAAAGCGCTGTCTTTGCTGTTTTGCCGCAGCAACATCGGCTTCAGAAATGGTTTTACACCAGTCAAAGCGCAACTGAATATCTGGCGCAAAAACGGAGGACGCATCATCAGCTAGGCCTTTAAGATCATTAATCCACTTGCCATGTTCATGCCAAATTTCCGCACCTTGCAAAGTTCGAAATGTCTCACTGGTTTTCCATGTTTTAGTGTCGATTACGATAGAAGATTCTTTTGAAAAACGACCTTGTTCACGCCATATTTCCAGCTGCGCTTTTAGCTCTTTTTCGTGCTCAACCTGATCTATTAAATTATTAGAAATTAATACGTTAGTAAGTTTTCTAGACGTCTTATTTTTAAGTAAAGTAGTAGCCACTTTTTCTAGTGTGGCTAAGTCTCTCGTGAGCCAACCAACCGTGTCAAAAGACGGCGCAAGCGCAACCATATTATCGGCTGAAATCACACCATGGGTCGGACGTAACCCAAATAAACCTTGGTAACTTGCAGGGACTCGAATCGAACCGCCCGTGTCGGTGCCTAAACCTACATCTGCAAGATCAGATGACACTGCCACCGCCGAACCTGATGACGACCCGCCTGGGAGACGATTTGGTGTCACCGGATTTGAGGGTGTTCCGTAATGGATGTTTTGACCATTAAGACTGTAAGCCAACTCATCAGTAATGGTTTTACCGCAAAAAATTGCCCCGGCATCAAGCAAAGCGGTAACGCTAGAAGCCGTTTTCGTCGGAATCGGATGAGTGGCAAGCCAAGTTGGATTACCTGCGGAAGTTGGCAGCCCTGCCATATGAAACAAGTCTTTCACCGCCAATCTGAGCCCTTTTAATTGGCCTGATGTCGCACTTTTAAACGAATCAGACTGAACACTATGTGACGGCGATAAAAATGGATTTTGTACGATGAAATGTTTCATAACTCCCCCTTGTTAGAGCTTATGAAACATTCGTTTCAGCAGTTTGTCAACTGAAACAAAAGACCATTAGCGGTAAATTCATTTCGCTAATGCCTCTAAATTAAGGCTCAAGTTCATTAAGTGTTTCATACAAAGATGCGATCTCCTTAGTTTGCTTTCTCGCCTCATCCCCTAAGCAAGCGTAAACCCGATTACATAACATTGAAATCAAACTCATAGGTGCGGCATAACTGTCAAACGGATTTTCATTCCCCAAGTGACACAACAGCACATGAGACACTTGTTGGTTGTAAATTTGCCCAGTTGGATCCGTAATCAACACTGTTGAACGACCTTCCAGTAAATCAACAATTTGTTTGAATTGGCGAGTACGACGACGAAAACCAAGCAGAACAATGACTTCGTCCTCCAGAATATCCTGTAAATCCTCTCCCAAGGTTTGCCCAGGCTGAGGCAACAAACGAACAGAATGACGAACTTGCTGTAATTGCTGTCGAAAATGCAAAGCCAAGGGATAAGCATTGCGAAAACCAATTAAGGTTACCCGGCTGGCGTTCGCTAAACTGGCACTGATATCATTCAATATTTCAGGACGCAAACCATCAAACGTCAGCGATAAATTTTTTAACTCTTGCTCTGTTTGATCCAATGATGAGCCTTGAGTAAAGATCGGCACACCACTTTCGCGCAAAGCAAGTTGCGCTTGCTTTGCGCTTTGATGAGAGTCATACCCCAACTGACGAAAAAAGCGACTCACGGTGGCTTTTGAGGTGTTGGTATTGTCGGCTATCTCCGCAGACGTCTGGCTCACAATAGCCAATGGGTGCTGCTGTAGATAATTGGCAATGGCACGCGCCGACGAGGACAGACTTGGATAGTTTTTTTCAATCAGGGATAACACATCCTGTTTTGTTGTCACTTAGAAACCTCAATCTCACAAATATTATCTTAAGTTAATCGATTCTCGTTTAACTGCCAACCGAAAGCGACGCTTTCTGCATGACTGCACCAGAAAAGTCACGAATGTTCATTTATGCACCATAGAAGAACACAAACTCCCCGTTTGCTCTGTATGATAACCAAGACAGTTTATCAGCCAGTCCAGTCAGCCACCTTATGAAGTGGCGGACTTGTTACAGGTTGCCACCAGTAAGAAACTTTTGTTTCATGTTGGCATGGGTGTTGCAAATTGTGTTTCAGGCATTCAATCAAACCTTAAACGAAAAGAGGACCCCTCTCCATGAAACGCATTATAAAACTATTGAGCAACACCCTTATTGTCGCGGCCTGTTTCTCTGCACTAAACGCCACTGCAGATGTACTAGATGATATCCAAGAACGCCAAACCATTCGTATCGCCGTGCCACAAGATTTCCCACCTTTTGGTTCAATTGGTAAAGATCTACAACCACAAGGCATTGACGTCGACATGGCGAACTACATTGCTAAAGAAATGGGCGTTAAATTACAAATTGTGCCGGTTACCAGTGCTAACCGCATTCCTTACCTACAAACCCAAAAAGTCGATCTAGTGATCTCTAGCCTTGGTAAAAACCCTGAGCGTGAAAAAGCCATCGATTTTTCTACACCTTACGCGCCTTTCTTCTTAGGCGTATTTGGTTCTAAAGATGAAGACGTGACACAAATCAGCCAGCTAGCAGACAAAACCGTTGGTGTAACACGTGGTTCAGTAGAAGATTTAGAGCTCGAGAAAAACGCGCCTAAATCTGTCAACGTACGTCGCTTTGAAGACAACAACACCACGCTAACCGCTTACTTATCTGGTCAAGTGAACTTAATTGCTACTGGTAATTTGGTCGCAACAGAGATCGCCAAACGTCAACCAAGCAAAGCACCTGAAGCAAAATTTATGCTGAAAGACTCTCCTTGCTATATCGGTATGGCAAAAGGGGAAGTGGCACTACAAGCTAAAGTGAATGAGTTAATCAAAAGAGCTTTGGCATCTGGCGAACTGAACAACATTTCGATGAAATGGTTAAAAGCACCACTACCTAAAGGCTTCGGCGCATAAGGCTTTCGTTATGTTGTATTTCTCCGATCTATTACAATACAGCGATGTGTTTCTCAGTGGTTTAAAAACCACAGTTGAACTTACTGTACTGACAACGATCTTGGGAGTGGTATTGGGAACGGTCTGCGCGACCGTTCGCCAATACGGCAATCAAGCATGTCAACGAATTGTCAGTATATACGTAGAGCTTATCCGTAATACGCCGTTTATTGTTCAGCTCTTTTTTATCTTCTTTGGTCTACCCGCGATTGGCATGATGTTGACGCCATGGGAAGCCAGTATGATCGCTCTGACAATTAACCTTGGCGCATACAGTACTGAAATCATTCGTGCCGGCCTTGCTAGTATTTCCAAAGGCCAAATAGAAGCAGCAAAGGTATTGGGCTTAAACTTTCGCCAAACTCTGACGCGTGTGATCTTCATTCCGGCATTTGAAAAGATTTACCCAGCTCTTACCAGCCAATGCATTATCGTCATGCTGGGTTCTGCTGTGATCTCTCAGATTTCGGTGCAAGACTTAACCTACGCAGCCAATCTTGTGCAATCACGTAACTTCCGTGCTTTTGAAAGCTATTTGGTTACCGCCTTGTTGTACTTGGGGTTATCTATTCTGTTGAGATTTGCTTTCAACGCTTTAGGAAAACGCCTATTTGCTTATCGTACAGTCAATTAAAGACTCCCAATGAAAAGCAAAATGAGGAATACTCAATGATCGAATTTTCTAACTACGACATTCTCCGCAACTTATTGTTTGCGACACAATGGACCATTTTGTTGTCGCTCGCGGCGTTTATCGGCGGTACCACGGTCGCGCTGACATTAACCGCCATGCGTTTGACGCGTAATCCTGTGATGCAACGCATCGTAAAAATATACGTAGAGCTATTTCAAGGCACGCCATTGCTGATGCAGATGTTCTTGTGCTTCTTTGGCTTATCCATGCTGGGCTATGAAATATCCGCTTGGGGCGCAGCGATTTTGTCACTGACGTTTTTTACCAGCGCCTTTTTAGTAGAAATCTGGCGTGGCTGTATCGACACACTACCTAAAGGACAATGGGAAGCCTGTCGTTGTTTGGGCTTAAGCTTTTTACAAACCCTACGACATATTATCTTACCGCAAGCGATTCGCGTGGCGATCGCTCCAACTGTCGGCTTTTCAGTTCAAGTCATTAAAGGCACCGCATTAGCATCGGTCATTGGTTTTGTCGAACTGACTAAAGTCGGCACAATGTTGAATAACGCTACCTTTGAACCCTTTAAAATATTCACCTTAGTTGCGCTGATTTATTTCATGCTCTGTTACCCACTGTCTTTGTACAGCAAGCATCTGGAGAAAAAATTCAATGTCTCTCGTTAACTTACATCAAGTCCATAAATACTATGGCGATCATCATGTGCTGAAAGGCATTGATCTAGACATCAAAGCTGGCGAAGTGGTTTCTATCATCGGCAAAAGTGGCTCAGGTAAAAGTACTCTGCTTCGCTGTATCAATGGCTTAGAACAATACCAAGACGGCGGCATTACCGTTGACGGTAAAGAAGTCACCACGGAAGACATTCAGGTTCGCCGTCTTGCACTTAGCGTCGGTATGATCTTCCAAAACTTCAACCTCTTTCCACACATGACGGTAGGCGAAAACGTCATGCTTGCACCGACAATTGTGTTAAAGAAAAGCAAAGCCGAGGCCGAAACGACGGCTAGAGCTATGCTAGAAAAAGTGGGACTCGCAGAAAAATTCGACAGCTTCCCAGAAAAGCTTTCTGGCGGTCAGCAGCAACGTGTCGCCATCGCCCGCGCCTTGGCGATGTCTCCCAAGGTTTTATTGTGTGACGAAATCACCTCTGCCCTCGATCCAGAATTGGTCGGCGAAGTATTAAAAGTACTCGAACAACTGGCGAAAGAAGGCATTACCTTGGTTCTAGTTACTCATGAAATGAACTTCGCCCGCGACGTCGGCAGCCGAGTCGTCTTCATGCACCAAGGTAAAGTCTGGGAACAAGGCGATCCAAAAACCCTCTTGTCCAACCCACAAACCGATGAATTGAAGCAATTTATGGGGGCAGTGCTTTAAGAATACGAAGGACCAGAACAAGACACAGCCAAGGCATCATGACGGTAATTAAGAGAACACCTCATGATGCGTTGACTGTGTTTTTTGAAGAAAGCGTTAATCTGTTGGGTGAAAAGAATCATTCATTTGATCAGAACTCGAGCCTTCTTCATCACATCATCACCTGACACTGTTTGCACAGCACCATTATCAAGCTCTTCAGCCCTACGTTTAGCCTCAAGCAACCAATCAGACTTGAGCTCTTTTTCTGATGGAGATTCCAAGCTCAAAACTAATCGTTGAATTAGCAAGGCTCGCTTCTCTCTTGAAAGATGAAGTGCTTCATCTTCAATGCTTTGATGATTCATGAGGGAAACCTCTTATTCGAATATTGATTAATTTTGGCACAGACAAATCAAGGACACAATTAAGCTGTTATGAAATAAGATTGGCGTATCATTACAACCCTTAAGAGAACAATTCGAGACACGCTAGACGATACGGTTTCTTATATGTTATTGACCATTCTGAATTGCCTGCTTAATAATTGGAGCAACAGTTTGAGGAGTGATCGACTTGGTTACGCAATATTTTGTCTGCAACCAATCCGACAGTTTTTTCTGACCTTTGCTTGAGTTACAACCGCAACAACACAATGCAATATTGTCTTTACTAATAATACGGGCATCATTAATGATGTGCTCCCAACTCGCACATGTTTTCTTAGATACTTTTGCGCTCGTAAATTCCACACCACAATATACACAGACCTTGTCTCTTGCTCGAATTTCATATTCAAGCCAAGACGGAATATTCCAACTATTTGCCATACAAAAAACACCTTAATCCCTTTACCACTCAGCTTGTCCTTTAATTTTGGTGAACAAGGCATCCAGCTCTGACTCAGAATTAATGACTTGGCTTTCGCCACGCGCGATTTGATCGGCACCGACTTGAAGATGATCTCGCAGTTTGGCGAGTTTTAACTCCTTCACCCACTCATCATGCGTATCCATAAACCTTAATGCTTCACGGATAACCTCACTAGCATTGTTATATAACCCACTTTCAACCTCTGCTTTCACCCGAGCTTCTAACTCAGCGGTAAGAGAAACAAGGATTATCAATCTTTGTATCTTTTAAGAATAACTGAAACAGTAAGTCATGTGGTATTTTGGCTTCCACGTAATTTAAGAAGCGGCCAGCGCAGTGAGATGTTCACCCGTTAGTTGATACCCCAGCTATTCACTTTTCGGCTTTGCGCCTAATGATTCATAGAAGGCGATGGCGGGTTTATTCCAATCCAAAACATTCCATTCAAACCTACCGCAGTCATTCGCTATGGCGATTCCTGCCAAATGCTTTAATAATGCTTTGCCAGCGCCACTGCCTCGTTCCGACGGTGAAACATATAAGTCTTCAAGGTATAAACCATGCTTTCCTAGCCATGTTGAATAATTGAAAAAATATATTTTCATTCAACTTCATGACACACAACACAAACCTTGTTGCCGTCTAAGCCTCTAAAGTAGTAAAACACTTAAATTCGCCTGTTATAACGCTAACCTTTTTAACAACCCACAACCCACTTCATCATGATCCAAGCCAAATACCGACGCCCAAGACCACTCACCAGGATTCAGTACAAAACCGTAGCTGAGCGTTAAACCCGATTCAATTTTGATGTCGCCAAGTTGGGGCTTGCTTTGATCAGTAATAACATAATGTTCACTGACAACTTCATCGCCGCCGATCAATTTTTCTGTGACCTTGTCGGAGTAGATAAGCAATCGAATAGGCTCTACAGACTGAATCCCAATGCTGTCACCATTGAAATCACCCGCAGCGAATCGAATCGGTGAAGAAACGCAAGTTGTTTGCTCTTCTTGTCGATTGTCTTTTTTGGCAATCAACACACCTTTTCCCGCGATACCTCGCAGCTGCAATAAGGTACCGACTTTCGGCGACTCGATGTAGACCACGGCTTTTATATTATCTGAAAATGCCATGCTATTTTGATCCGCGTTTGTTGTTTCACGGCTGCACGCAGAAACCAAAAACAGTAGCAAAATTGAGCATAACATGGTGGATAAGTGGGGTAAGTTATTAACATTTTTCATGTTTGGCTCCTGCTTATAGCATCGCGTTGTTTTGTGGATAATCATCAAAATGATTATCTGGTTCACTCGGTAAAGCCAACAACACAAGTAAAATAACCATGCCTATGGCCGGAACCAAAACCACCAGCAACCACCAAGAGGAACGGTTGGTGTCGTGCAACCGACGTACAGTCAAAGACAGCATGGGTAAAAAAACTAACAAGCTATAAAGGGCCTCTATTTTCCATGTCGATTGAAAGACTATTTCCAATACAACAAACACAACCGAGATCAAACAATTCACCAAAAAAAACATCCAAAATGCTTCTAGCGATGCTCGTCCTGAAAATTGTGCATAACGCTTCCACGCATCAAAATACCAGCTCATACTTTTCTCCTTTGACTAATTCCGGGGGACATTGAAGGCTTAAAAGTACGTTGCGAAGAAAAAATTCGCGTCCTAAATCAGGTTTGAGGACGTTCTTGATAAGGATCTAGGACATAATAAAGATCTGAGTGATAAAAGATGGAGACAAAATGATCGCTATTCCCTTACCTTTTGTGGTTGCCCTGTTGCTAGGCATTTTGGCTGCTCTGCTGTTTATTCGCCAAACAGAAACGACGCAATCAGCGTTTGTTTTTATCGCCTTGTGTGCCCTTACAACAACCGTGGTAGGATTACGTTGGACCTTTGATTATTCGCTATTTCGTTTGATTCAACCCATCTTGGCATCGTGTATTCCCGTTACCGCTTGGTACTGTTTTTCGAATGCTCACCGACGCTACAAACTTAAGATCTGGCACGTTTTACCGCCTATTTTTGTTACCTTGGCGTCTTTTACCTATCCATTTTGGCGGCCACCGTTAGACCCAATGTTAACGCTGCTTTATGTGGGTTACGGTATCGCACTGATTCGATCGTCTGCTAAAACGTCAAACCTTCCTGAACAAGTACGTTTATCAGATATCGACAATGCTTTAAAAGCCGAACGTGACGCTGGAGTCATGTTATTAATGTCTGCCGTTATTGATGGCGCTTTGGCAGTCGATTTTTCCTTTTTTGCGGGTGAACATGCGCTGATAATCCTGTCTATTGGTCATGCGGTATTACTACCTGTTCTGGCTATCAGCGTCATTATGATGAGCCTAAGTATCGCACCCAGCGTTAACGAATCACCCGATCAAAATGAAAAAACAACGCCAGTAGATGAATCAAAAGACAAGCCACAGCATCCATTAACAGACGATGAAGTGAAAGACATAGCACACAAAATAGACGTACTGCTGAGCACCAAAGAAGTGTTTCTCGATCCAGATTTAACACTCGATAGACTCGCTCGAAAAACTTGCATCCCAGCGCGTCAAATATCCGCCGCCATCAACCAAACTTACGGTCGTAATATCTCGCAAGTAGTAAATGAATATCGTATTGAGCGCGCCAAAATACTGCTACTATCAACCGATAAAACCATCACCCAAATCTATTTGGATTCTGGTTTCCAAACTAAGTCCAATTTCCATCGAGAGTTTTCTCGTGTGACACAACAGACACCCAGTGCCTTTCGACGCGCTAATCGCCAAAATACTCAATGAGAATTTCGATGAGTGCTCTTACTTTTCGATTGGGAAAACTACTTGGTGGACGAACGACATACATGCCTAATTCGGGTATTTGATAGTTGGTCAGAATAGGGACCAACTTGCCACTGTCGAGGTGTTTATTAATCAAGAAATCCGGTAGCCCAGTGATGCCAATTCCAGCAAGAACTGCCGCTAAAACCGCTTCGGTACTGTCCGAAGTAAAGCGTCCTCTTGGCCGAACGTTAGTGACCTTGTCTCCATCGAAAATACGCCATACTTCGCCCTTTCTGATGACGGCCTGATGGTGTGCCAAATCATCTAATGTTTTTGGCACACCATGCACTTTAAGATAGTCGGCGCTAGCGACAAAATTTGCTTTGAAGGAATAAATACGTCGAGCAATAAGGCTAGAATCGGGCAAAATACCGAGACGAACGGCACAGTCAAAACCCTCTTCCACTAAATCAACAAAGCGATCACTGTAAGAAATATCTAATTCTAATAGTGGATAACGTTTTGCCAATTCCGCAAACACAGTGGCGAGTTGAGCATTATCAAATGAAAGCGGTGCAGCAATACGTAATCGTCCCATCAGTGCGTTCTCAGTAGATATCGCTTCTTGCGCGGCATCTAACTCAGCAATAACACGGACAGCATGCTCACGGAAAATCGATCCGGCTTCTGTGAGGACAGAACCTCGTGTGGTTCGAGAGAAAAATTGCGCACCCAATTCTTCTTCTAGTTTAGCAAGACGTCGACTCACAATGGACTTTGACAAACCTAGTCGACGAGCACCAGAAGCAACACCACCAGTATCAGCGACTTCAATAAAAGTGTGTAAATCCTCAATATTCACTGTCGCGTTCCTTTTTAAGCAACACCAAGTAGACAAAATACAGTCTATCGAAGCATAGTGCGAAACGCTATGTTTACCTATCACTTTTAATAAACCCATTTTTTCGACTATGTATCCATAGCGACACACAAATGAGAGGCCCAAAAATGCATACTAGTTTAGAAAACGCATCAAAAAATAACATTGTTGAACCTACCGTTAATGCAGTACCTCGCAAGATAATCCATCGAACATTTGGCCATGGAGGCAGTTTTATCAACCGCTTAATGAGTCCTTCTGATTTGGGACAGCACCTTAAACCTTTTGTATTTTTAGATATTTTTAATGCTGATAAACATATGGTGCAAGCTATGCAGTCTGGTAAAGGGATGCCAATTCATCCTCACTCCGGTGTCGCAACGGTAACCGTATTTACCAAGGGTACCGTCCGTTTCGATGATCCAGAAGCCGGCACCGGCGAACTTACTTATGGCGGTGTTGAATGGATGCGGGCAGGAAACGGTGTTTGGCATGGACAAGAAATGACACCAAAAAGTACATCTGGTATGCAAGGCTTCCAACTCTGGCTAGCTTTGCCTCCTGAGGTTGAAAACGGTCGGCCAGAGAACCGCTATATCGAAGCCAACGACATGCCTCAAGTAGGACCAGCTTATCTCATCGTTGGGCGTTATGACGGTATCGACAGCCCTGTTCCAGCCCCAGAAGGAACCAATTATCTTCTCGTTACACTAAAACCAGGCGAACGCTGGACTTACACTCCACCACAAGACCACAGCCTTGCTTGGTTAGCATTGGCTAACGGATCTCTAAATGTTAATGGCAGTGTATCTAAAGGCGAAATGGTACTGTTTGAAAACGGCGATGCTGCATTAGAAATACAATCTACAAGCAATGAAGACGCTGTATTTGTTTTGGGGTCTGCAGTACCTCATCCGTACCAATTGCACCTAGGCAATTACTCTGTACATACTTCTGCAGAAGCCTTAAAAATAGGAGAGGATCGCATCAAGGAACTCGGTAAGAAACTCAGAGAAGCAGGTGATAGACAGACAGCCTCAGGTACCGTGCCAGTCTATCGTTAGGAAACAACGCATCATTGTAGAAAAGGGCTTCTTGCAACGCCCTTTTCTACAATACTCTCAGTTCAATAATGTTACGATTTTTGAATGAACTGAATGATGTCTCGATACATTGCTTGGTGAAGTTCATCCCTAGTACGCCAATTACCGTCTTGGCAGACAATGCCATCACCTGGATTTTCCTCTTCTATCATTTCAATAGCGCCCGGTTTACAAAGCTTCATAAAGCTAAAGTGCGCTGCGTCTGGGTACACTATGTATTCATAGGTATTTTTTGGTAGATACTGTGCGAGAAAGCCAGACTCTTCCGCTTGTGGTAAATCGCCAATGTCTACACCTGCCGCGAGAATTAACGTCGGCACCGTCAAGGTTTGCAGACTATGTCTAGAAAAGCTTCTCGCCAAACCTAAATCTAACGACGCAACTCGCTTGATTCGCTCATCTTTTAAACTGCCAGTCGGCTCGCCTATTTGTGGTTGATCCAAACCAAGTTCAGTCATCAAACCACACACTCGAGGATTATTATTAAGAACACATTCTTGCTTTAGCTGGTCACGATCAAATTGCGCGCCTGCTAGCAACATCACAGTCCAGCCACCCAAGGAATGGCCAATAGCCGTTATATTACCAACATCAATATTTGGTAAAAGATAAGATTCGTTTAACAACCAATCTAGAAGACGCGATAAGTCTCTGGCGCGTTGCCACCACTGAGCGGCCGCTTGTGAGGAATAATCAAAAGACGTAGTCCCTGGATGATCAAGCGACGCCACGACATAACCATCTTGTGCTAATTTCGTTGCCAGCCAATTCTGATTGCGCCAATTACCACGATAACCATGAGAGATCACCACCAGAGGAAACATCCCCGTCAATGGCGTTCCAATTCGTACCACATTGGTGCCAACAAATGCCCTATTCTCGGCAATGTTCTCTGTCGGAAATACGTCTTTAGACGGGTACCAAACACTCACTTTTAACGGTCGATCGCTGTCTGTGTACAACTGAACCTGATCAAAACCCACCGAATACGCGGACGCATTCGACGCCCAGCAGGCCACTAATAGAATGAAACTCGCAAATCCTCTCATGATGTAATTCCTCTTCAAAATGCTTTAAAAAATCACTATGGAAGGAAATTGCGAGTAAAGCGTCCTAAAACCGGATTTAGGACGTTAGGAAGAGTAAATAACGGGGGCCAAGGCTTGCCAAAATGCTTCTGGGATCGGCTCTTCATACCAAACGATATTTTGCTTAACCCGACTTTCATTGGTCATGCCAATTAAAACCGATTTCACACAGTCATATCGCAATGCGTATTGAATTGCAGCAGCTTGTAACGAAACATTAAATTGTTCGCATATGGATTCTATGGCGATGACTTTATCAACAATGTGTTTCGGTGCTTCATCATATAAGTAATGACCTAAATTTTTAGAACCTTTGGCTAGAATGCCAGAATTAAATGGCGCAGCGGCTATAAGAGAGACATTATTATCGCTACATTTATCGGTAAAAGTATGCGTAATATTATTGTTTAATAAGGTAAAACAATTGGCCACCATAAAACAATCAAACTGTGCATGATTCATGGCTTGATCACATATTTGCCACTCATTTACCCCTAAACCAATATTGCTTACCAAACCTTGCTCGCGTAATTCCATCATAGCTTTAAAGCCGCCATTAATAGCCTGTTGAAAATACATGGGGTGTTGCTCTTTGTGAGTCAGCTCGCCAATATCATGCATCAACAACATATCAATATGACTCACGCCAAGACGCTGAAGGGAGTCCTCAAAAGAACTCATAATACCATCGTAAGTATAATTATACTCGCGATCAAAAGGACTCGCGCTGACAAAACCCTCTGCATCTTTTTGCTCAACAGAATGATCGGGATGCAGTAATCTTCCAACTTTGGTGGAAACGAACATCTGTTGATGAGGTATATCACCTAAAGCTATTCCCAAACGACGCTCTGAAAGGCCTGCACCATAGTGAGGAGCCGTATCAAAATATTCAATGCCTAATTCACTTGCTTTACACGCTGCTGCGCTAAAATCTTCATAAGAAACAGGGCGATACAAGTTACCCGCGCCAGCACAACCAAACCCTATTTCTGACATTGAGGAACCACTGCGGTTTATTATTCTTGTTTTCATTGCCTACTCACTTATTCACAACTCCTTGCACCTAAAGAATCGCAAGGAGTTGAGTAACCATATGAATATTGGTGATATTTAGCCTAAGCCTTAACGACTTTCTGGCATTGCACACCTAGCTTATCAATACCCAGCTTCATTTCTTCGCCACCTTTTAGATAGATTGGCGGATTGAAACCTAAACCAACACCTGGCGGAGTGCCCGTTGAAATAATATCGCCCGGTTGCAGGCTCATATAGCGACTGCAATAAGCGATCAAGTGAGGCACTTTAAACACCATGGTTGATGTCGAACCATTCTGATAACGCTTACCATCAACTTCTAACCAAATACCAAGATCATTGAAATCACCCACTTCATCAGGAGTTACTAACCAAGGGCCAGTAGGTCCAAAGGTGTCACAACCTTTACCTTTATCCCAAGTGCCTGTTCCCTCAAGTTGAAAAGCTCGTTCGGAAACATCATTGATCACGCAAAAACCAGCAACATGCTGCATCGCATCGGCTTCAGATATATCACTACCACCTTCACCAATAACGATGCCTAGTTCGACTTCCCAATCTGTTTTTTCAGAGCCTTTAGGAATCTTTACATCATCGTTTGGACCAACAATCGCAGACGTCCATTTATTAAAGATAACTGGCTCTGCTGGGACCGGCATTCCGGATTCAGCCGCGTGATCGGCGTAATTCAAGCCAATACAAACAAACTTACCCACATTTGCCACACAGGCACCAAGGCGTAAATCTTCTTGTGGTACGCCATTGACCAACGGCAAACTGTTCATATCTAGTTCATTCAATTTGGCCATGGTGGCTAAACTCAAATGCTCATCAGACAAATCAGGAATGATCGACGACAAATCACGAACTCGGCCACTATCATCAAGTAAACCTGGCTTTTCTTTCCCTAATGCTCCGAAGCGAACTAATTTCATTGCTTTCTCCTATGTATAAAAAGCTATGGTGAGTAGATACTTCACCATAGCTTAGGGTTGTTATTTATATAGAACAGCGGCGATTTTTGGATCGTCAATGTTCTTAGCTGTGTAATAGTAGAAACCGGTGTCGATTACTTTTGGCACGGTTTCACCCTTAATAGTTTGAACCGCTGCTTTCACCGTTTCATAACCAATTCCGATTGGGTTCTGCGTAATAGCACCCGCCATCAACCCACTGCGAATCGCATTCATCTGAGCCGTGCCAGAGTCAAACCCGATAATAACCAAGTCTGTTGCTTTAGATTCACGAGCGGCATTTACGACGCCGACGGCTGATCCCTCATTAGTCCCAAACATGCCGACTAAATTCGGATAAGAAGTCAAAATTGCGCGGGCAACTTCTGTCGATTTCAATTGATCGCCATCGCCGTATTGAACCGTTACCACATCAATATTAGGGTGAGCATATTTCATGCGTTTTAGAAAACCATCACGGCGATCAATACCTGTCGTACCGGTTTGACTGTGTGCCACAACTGCAACTTGGCCTTTATTACCTATTAACTCAGCCATTTTATCTGCGGCAAGAGCCGACGCGGCTAAGTTATCAGTCGTTGCCGTTGTAACTGGAATATCACTTTCAACACCGCTATCAAACGCTACAACAGGGATACCGGCTTTTTGCGCTTTGCGTAGCAACGGAATGGCCGCTTGGCTGTCTAGAGCGGCAAAACCAATAGCATCAGGTTTATTCGCTAAGGCAGCCGCTAACATGTCGATCTGTCGATCCACTTGCGCTTCCGTATCCGGCCCTTCAAATGTAACTCGAACGTTAAATTCTTCTGCAGCGTGATCAGCACCTTGCTTCACAGCTTGCCAAAACTGATGCTGAAAACCTTTTGAGATTAATGGGATGTATAGCTGATCATCTGCTTTCACAAGAGATGACGTTGCCATAATAGTGACAGCACTGATAAGACCTACTAGTTTGCGACGTGACAACATGTCCGTTCCTCCGTTAATGTTGTTATTTTCGAGGTTCACTTTCTTGTGGTGGCGATATGCCACCGTTTTTTCTAACAATGGTTACTTTGCATTATTTTGATTTTTGACGGCGCATCATGTCGGCATAAACAGCCAAAATAATAATGATGCCTGTTACGACGGTCTGCCATTCTTGTGCAACCGACAGAACTCGTAATCCGTTCGTTAATACCGCCATAATTAAGGCACCGATTAACGTACCAATAATCGTGCCGCGTCCACCTGATAGAGACGTACCGCCGATCACCACAGCGGCGATAGCTTCTAATTCATAACCAAGACCAAGCGCAGGTTGAGCTGAGTTCAAACGAGAAGAAATCAAGATACCGGCAATGCCACAAATGCCACCAGCGACGGCGTAAATAGCAATTTTCCAACGATCAGTGTTCACACCAGACAAACGCACGGCCTCTTCATTTGAGCCAATTCCAAAACAATAACGTCCCAAAATAGTTGTGCTCAATACATAACTCGCTACACCTGCAACAATGAAGAGAATCAATACGCCATTTGGAATAGGCAGAAAAGGCAGCACTTCGCCAATCAAAGAGCCCCGCGAGATCTCATCAAAGCCTTCTGTATTATTGAAGTAAATCGGACGAGCACCACTTACAACCAGAGATAAACCTTTTAAAATCAGCATCATACCTAACGTTGCGATGAAAGGAGGTATCTTCATCTTGGCGACAAAAGATCCAGAACAAAACCCACAGAATGCCCCTGCTAAAATCGCACCCAGCACACCAATTGGCAGCGGTAAATTCATATTGGTCAACAAAACCCCAGCAATCACTGCAGTGAATGTCATCAGAGTCCCTACCGACAAATCAATGCCGCCGGAAATAATAACTAGGGTTGCTGCAACGGCTAGAACGCCATTAACAGAGGTAGCCTGCAGAATGGCTAGCATATTAGACGTCTGCATAAAATTTGGGGAGGCGATAGAAAATACAATCAACAACACGATTAAACTCGCAAACGCGAGCACTCGTTGATGCGCCGTCATTTTTATCAATTTGCTAACTAAACTTGGTGGCGTTTTTTGGCTTTCGGTTATCATTATTTTTTTCTCCTGCTAGCCTTTACTGAGTGGCTAATGCCATGATTTGTTCTTGTGTTGTTTCTTTTCCGCCGGGTAATATTCCTGTGAGCTTTCCTTGGCACATAACGGCAATTCGATGACTTAAACGCATAACTTCCGGTAGCTCCGAAGAAATGACAATAATGGCTTTGCCTTGCTTCGCTAGAGACTCAAGTAGTTTATAAATCTCTGACTTGGCCCCCACATCAATGCCACGCGTCGGCTCATCAAATATCAAAATATCGCAGTCTTTTAATAGCCATTTGGCAATGACCACTTTCTGCTGATTACCGCCAGATAAAAAGCCAACTTCTTGAGTATCTGAAGGCGTTCTTATTCCTAGCTGCTTAATATAGTCATTCGCAATGCTGCTCATTTCAGCTTCGTTTAATGCTCCTAAATAACGCGTAAAACGGTTTAAAGTCGCCATAGCAATATTGGCTCTGACATCCATGCCTAGGGCCAAACCAAAATGCTTTCGGTCTTCCGACAAATAACCAATACCAGCCGCGACCGCATCACTTGGAGACTCAATCTGGCACAGTTTGCCATTCACCCAAACCTCACCAGAATCAATTGGGTCAGCGCCAAAAATAGCCCGAGCGACTTCCGTTCTTCCTGCTCCCATCAAGCCAGCGAAACCTAAAATCTCCCCTTTCTTAAGAGAAAAGTTCACATCTTTAATCTCTTTACCTCGATTCAGCCCTTTCACCGCCAGCAGTTCAGGTTGTGTGGATAAATCAGGGATATACACGGCCTCGTCTTTCACTTCTCGCCCAACCATCATGGAAATGATCTTAGAAAGTGGCGTTTCTTTCGCTTCTACCGTACCTATGTATTCACCATCACGTAACACTGTTACTCGGTCTGCAATTTGCTTGATTTCATCCATTTTGTGACTGATGTAGATAATGCCGACACCTTCTGATTTAAGACGTCGAATTATGACAAACAGCTCTGCAATTTCGGCATCATTTAAGGCTGCCGTCGGCTCATCCATAATGAGAACACGAGATTGAAATGACAACGCTTTGGCAATTTCGACCATCTGCTGCTTGGCAACCGTTAGGCTGCCAATTTCTGTCATCGGTTCAATATCAAAGTTCATCTTTTTAAAGATGTCACTGGCTTGGCTATTTAAGCGTTTTTCATCAATCACCCCCCAAGATGAACGAGGCTCTCGACCAATAAAAACATTCTGTGCCACGGTCAGATCATTCATCAAACTCAGTTCCTGATGAATAATGCCCACTCCTGCCTTCTGCGCCGCTTTAGGACCATCAAAGTCAGTGAGCTGGTCACTGACTTTTACTGTGCCGTCATCTTTTTGATAAACGCCCGACAGTATTTTCATCAAAGTAGATTTACCAGCACCGTTCTCTCCCATTAGGGCATGCACTTCACCTTTTTCAAGATTAAAGTCCACACCTCTAAGGGAATATACGCCGGGGAATCGTTTCTCAATTCCGATCATTTCAACCAATAACGGCATCATTCTCACTCCGTAACAAATACTAGGTTGATTCGAGCTTTCCTCTAAGTAACCCAGTTAAATAGTCACACCACCATCGACGAGTAACGACTGCCCCGTCACATATACACTTTCATCAGACAATAAATACACAATGAGAGGGGTAATATCTGCTACCTCAGCAAGACGCCCCATCGGCTGACGAGCAATAAAATCTTTCTGTGCTTGAACAGGGTCCGCAGCAGAAGAAATTCGGCCTTGTAGAGAAGGCGTATTAACCGTTCCTGGACAAATCGAATTACAACGTATACCTTGCGTAACAAAATCTGCAGCAATACCTTTTGATAAACCGATAACAGCGGCTTTAGTTGCACCATACGCGGTGCGCATTGGGAAACCTTTAATAGATGACGCCATAGAAGCCATATTCACTACAGAAGAAGAGCCTGTGATTTTGGCTTGTTCCATCATCCCCGGCAAAAAAGCCCGACACATACGCATCATAGATGTGACGTTCAAATTCACGCTAAACTCCCAGTCTTCGTCACTGATGTCTAATACACTGCCATGATGAACAAAACCAGCACAGTTAAACAAACCATCAAGGTTCGGCATCTGTTCAGCGAATGATTTAATGGCTTTAGCGTCCATCACATCCAATAGGTGCGTCTGGATACTTGGACAATCTTTTTTTAAAGTTTGTAGCGCACTTTCATTGATATCAGTCGCAATAACATGAGCGCCTTCACGCATACACGCTTCAGCACTTGCACGCCCCATACCTTGACCAGCGGCTGTTATTAATATTGTTTTGCCTTTAAGTCTCACAATCGTTTCTCCATTTAACTAGATGATAATAGCTACATCACAGCGCCAATTTGCCAAGGCACAAACTCTGCCCCACCAAACCCAAGCGCTTCACTTTTTGTTTCTTCTCCAGAAGCAATTCGAATAATCAGTTCAAATAACTCCTGACCTTTCTCTTCTATAGACACACCACTGGTGACGATATCGCCACAATTTAGATCCATATCTTCTTGGAGCCGGCGATACATCTCAGTGTTCGTCGCCAACTTGATACAAGGCGTAGGCTTATAACCTGAAACTGAACCTCGTCCTGTCGTAAAAATAATCATATTCGCCCCCGATGCGACCTGACCGGTGACCGAGCAAGGGTCGAAACCAGGGCTATCCATAAACACGAAACCTTTTTTATCGATTGATTCACCAAACAGATAAACATCGGTTAATGGCGCGCTGCCGCTTTTCGCCACGGCTCCTAAGGACTTTTCAAGAATGGTTGTTAAACCACCATTTTTATTGCCGGGGCTTGGGTTATTGTCCATTTCTCCACCATTACGAGCACAGTAATCTTCCCACCAAAGGATGCGCTCAATCAGTTTTTGCCCAACGTCTTTAGACACGGCTCGGCGTGTCAATAAATGCTCGGCGCCATACACTTCAGAGGTTTCGGAAAGAATGGTGGTGCCTCCGTGGCGCACTAATAAATCGGAGGCGTAACCTAAGGCTGGATTGGCGGTAATGCCAGAATAGCCATCCGACCCACCACATTGCATACCAACCATAATTTCTGAAACGGGGGCAGGTTCACGCGTCGCGTTATTGGCTGCTTGCGCTAAAAAGTGCAGTTCTTGCAGACCCTTTTCGATCGTCTTTCGAGTCCCACCTTCAGATTGAATGATCATATAACGAAATACCGCACTAGGCTCTTGGCCATTAACAAGACTAGATACTTGTAATACTTCACAACCAAGGCCAACTAACAAAATGCCGCCAAAGTTTGGATTATTGGCATAACCTGTAAGCGTGCGATGAAGTGTCTGATAGCCTTCGCCCTGACCTGACATGCCACAGCCAGTGCTATGCACAATCGGCACAATGCCGTCTATATTCGGATAATTATTTAAGAAGTTAGTTTTGCTTGCCGCTTCTTCAATGAAACGCGCGACAGAGCCCGCACAGTTGACCGACGTCAAAATACCGAGATAGTTACGAGTACCGACTTTGCCATTTTGACGGTGATAACCGTTAAAAGTACGAGGTGTTAAAATGGGAGATAATGAATGGCTGCTTTGAGAAAATGCATAGTCTTGAAGATGCTCGCCCATCCCCATGTTTTGAACATGAACATGCTCACCAAGAGCAATGGCTTGAGTCGCTTGACCAATGATTTGACCATAGCGAATAACATTGTCACCTTGCGCGATGTTCTTAACGGCAACCTTATGGCCCCTCGGAACATAGCTAAGTAGCGTAACATCGAATTCGTTTAATTGACTGCCTTGGGCAAGATCGCTTAAGGCGATAACGACGTTATCGTTAGTGTGTAAACGAATGGTTTGTTTTGACCCAATGATCATGGGCAATCCCCTGTTCTAAATTCACATTTAATTATTGTTGTTGTATATTAAAACTAGCACCAACAATTTCAACCGTCAACTAACATGTTAGTATTAAGGAAAGGTTTTCTATGACAGAGTCATCGCTTAATAAAATTCAAAACTTGAGCGGCTCACTGTCTCAGCGGGTTTATCAATCATTACGAGAAGCCATCCTCTCTATGCAATACCCGCCCGGAACCGTGATTCGAAAAGGCGCAATATGTGAACAGCTGGGCGTTTCACGCTCTCCGGTTGCAGAAGCGTTAGCGCGTCTCTCTGCAGAAGGTTTGGTGGATGTCATTCCACAATCGGCAACCAAAGTGTCGTGTTTTTCTATGGATGAAATACGTGAAGCAAGTTTTTTACGGCAAGCATTAGAAATCGCCGCCGTCGAAAAAGTAACGCTCGAGCGCAGTGAGGAACAATTGGCGGCATTAACACGAAATGTACGAATGCAAGCGTTATTGGTAGAAGACAAAGACTTTGTAGGGTTTTACCAAGCCGATGAAGAGTTCCATACGTTACTAATGAACTTCACTGGTTTTAATGGTGTTTCGCAGGTACTTGAAAGCGTTTCACTGCATTTAGTTAGAGCACGCATGTTGGTTTTACCTGAAGAAGGAAGGCCGGGCGAAGCCGTAAAAGAACACCAAGCCATTCTTGCGGCAATCAAAAATCAAGATGTAGACGCAGCAAGAGAAGCAATGAAGTATCACATTGGACAATTGATACCCAGAATCCTACCACTGGAAGAATCTCACGCTGAATATTTCAAAATATAATTAGCCAAGTATAAGAAGCTCCAGTTTTTAAAGTCATCTTTCCATAATAAAAACAAAGAGGAATAACATGCTTTACCACGTACCTAATATCATTACACCAGAACTGCTTTATGCGATGAGATCGATGGGACACGGTGATGAATTACTCATCACCGATGCAAATTTTCCGGCCACTAGTCATGGTCAAGAATGCATCAGACTCGCTGGCGTAGACAGCTCTGAAGCCTTATCAGCCATATTAACGCTCTTGCCCATAGATACCTTTGTGGAAAATCCTTTTATCACGATGGAAATAGTCGACCACCCTAAAACCATTCCACCGACGGTGGAGGATTTCACTCAAATCATTAAGCAAAAAAACCCCTTTCTCTCTTCGCCAAAAGGACTTGAGCGTTTCGAATTTTACGAGCGAGCTAAAAAAGCCTTTGTGATCATTCAAACGTCTGATATTCGCCCATACGCAAACATCATAGTCAAAAAAGGAGTTATAAATCATGCGAATTGATGCTCATCAACACTTTTGGCGGCTAGAGCGAAACGATTATGCTTGGTTAACACCAGAGCTGACTGAACTGTATAAAGACTTTGAGCCAGAAGACTTACTTCCCTTGCTAAACAAGCACAATATTGATGGCACTGTACTGGTACAAGCCGCTCCCACAGAAGCAGAAACATGGTTTTTGTTAAAACTTAGCGAGCAATACGATTGCATCAAAGGCGTCGTTGGTTGGGTTAATTTCGATGATGACAATGCCTCGAAACGCATAGCTGAATGTTCAAAACACCCACAATTAGTGGGGATTCGTCCCATGATCCAAGACATTGAAAATGTGGACTGGATGCTAAGTCCCACTGTCGCTAGAACATTACATAGCCTAAGTCAGTGTCAGCTTGTGTTCGATGCTCTCGTTAAACCTCAACATTTAAAAAATTTGAAACGGCTGGTAGACCAACACCCTAACCTAAAGGTTGTGATCAATCACGGAGCGAAACCCAATATTAGAGAGAATGAATTACACCAGTGGCGCTTAGATCTCAAAGAATTTCAAGACTTACCAAACGTCAGCTGTAAACTTTCTGGCCTCGTTACAGAAGCCAATAGTGATTGGCAAGCGAAGGATTTATTTCCTTATATCGATACCATTTTTGACGTCTTCGGGGAACAAAGAGTCCTCTGGGGAAGCGACTGGCCAGTCAGTCTTTTAGCATCGTCTTATACAAAATGGGTCGATACCGTGAATCTATATTTGACCCACAACAATATCTCTAAAGAGTCTGTATTTGGTAACAACGCCATGCGTATTTACAACTTATAGCATTGCTGTGTCTTTCAAAGATTGTTTGGCGGTATTTAGGTGTCTCTCAAGGGCAGCTGCTGCTCCTCGATAATCTTTCATTAACATCTTACCGATAATTTCTAGGTGCTCTTGTACTGCAACCGTATTTCGTTCGCGTTCAGTACTTCTATCCCATTGATAGTGATAATGAAAAACAAAACTGATGATGTCATAAAATTGATTGACGAATTGATTTGGGTGGGCCTGTTGAAGTAACCCATGAAGCTTTTGATCTAAGCGAGGAAAATCTTCATAACAAGTATCCATTTTGAGAGACAAACTTTTATGTTCAATAAAAAGATCATTAAGTTGTTGCCAGTATTCACTATCTTCGGGCAATTGAATAAAGTTAGATAAGGAATGCATCTCAAAAAGATGGCGAATTTCATAAAGCTGATCGACAAAAGCTTCATCAAACTTTTTCATTTTCCACTGTGAGCGAGGGTTTTTCTCAATCAAACCAAAGCGAGAAAAACGAATTAAAAACTCTCTCACCGCAACGGTACTTGTCTCTGATTGACGAGCTAATTCAAGCTCTGAGAATTTGTCTCCTGGCTTAAGCTTGCCATGCTGGATCAAGGTTAGAAAATACTCTTCGACCAACTTTTCTTTTGGTTTGCTTTGCTTACTAACATCAAAAAAATGCTCCGAATTAGGCATAGCCATTAGTGTTTTAGTTGCACCAGACTTAACAAGAATGTCGAGCTCTTCTAGGTACTCAACGGCTTTACGAACCGTTGTCCGACTCACACTAAATTGGTTCGCTAATACAACATCAGACGGTAAGTTATCGTCTATTTTGTAGTTTTTGATGATGTGTTCTAACAATGTATTAACTAGTTTTTGAAATACAAAATTTTTACGACTCACAAGCATTCCAACCTTTTTTCTTCTTCATAATCGCCCTAATGATAGTCTTTATCCAAAATATTTTCAGTTTTCTAACCTTCCAAATATAAAGTCTTTTATAAACTAAAAACTACATAATTCCAGCAAAATAGCAAATAATGATTTTTATTTTATGTATTTTATAAATAAAAAACAGTTGAACTTTATATTTTAAATTCCTATTCTGGGCAAACTATAAAAATAAAGCATGTTAGGTAACCTTATGAACTCTGCAAAAAAACCATCTTTCCTTTTGACACTTTCTGCCAATTCACTTGGTTCAGCCACTGTCACTCCTATCTCGTTAAAGCGCTTTTTTTAGGCTCCAAACATCGCTTGTATTTTTGTCAATTTTTAAAATTCTCTTTATTGGAAAGTCGATAATTATGAAATCTGCAATCTGTACTCAGCCTGGTGTTATTGAAATACAAGACGTTGCGCGTCCTGTAGATAAACCTGGACACGTTATTATTAAAATCAAACACATCGGTATCTGCGGTACGGATATTCATGCTTTTGGCGGACAGCAACCTTATTTTGAATACCCGCGAGTATTAGGTCATGAACTGTCAGGTACTGTTGATTCAGTAGGTGAAGGCGTGAATCTTGCTACAGGGCAAAATGTATATGTTGTGCCTTACATGGCATGCGGTAAATGCATTGCTTGTCGAAATAACAAACCAAACTGCTGTACAGACATTCAAGTCATTGGCGTGCATGTGGATGGTGGGATGACAGAATACTTACAAGTTCCTGTCGATTATGTTGTTGAAACTAATGACATGCCATTAGATCACATGGCGGTTGTTGAGTGCTTAGCGATTGGCGCTCATGCTGTTCGTCGCTCTCGATTAGAAGCCAATACGGATGTCTTGGTTGTTGGTGCAGGTCCTATTGGTATGGGTGTCGCGCAATTTGCGAAAGAGCGTGGTGCCCGTGTGATCATGATGGACATGAATCAAGAGCGTCTGGATTATTGCAAAAATACGTTAAAAGTAGATGAAACGATATTAGCTGGTGATGCTGCAACAGAAAAACTGGCGGCATTGACGAATAATGAATTCCCGATGACAGTGTTTGATGCAACGGGTAATCCTAAAGCCATGCAATCTTGTTTCGGCTGGGTTTCTCATGGTGGCACTTTGGTTCTAGTCAGTGTTGTTAAAGCCGATATTCAATTTTCAGACCCTGAATTTCATAAGCGCGAAATGACGTTAATGGGCAGCCGGAATGCGACAAAAGAAGATTTTGAACACGTTATTAAATGTTTGCGTGAAGGGCGTGCAGTGGTCTCTTCTATGATTACTCACCGTGGCTCTTTACTGGATTTACCTACCTTATTGCCTCTATGGAGCAAGAGTGAGACGGGTGTTATTAAAGCCTTGGTTGAGGTGTAAGCCATGCAGAATGATTTGCTGAACCAAAATTTAATTATGCAGTTTGGCACTAGCCGCTTTTTACAGGCTCACGTCGATTTTTTTGTTGGCGAGTCCATTACACAAGGCTTGTCATCGAGCAAAATTGCCATTGTGCAATCGTCTAGTAGCCCAGCGGGTAAACACCGCATGGCGGCTTTTAATTCGCATTCGACTTATCCGGTAAAAGTACAAGGCATTCAAAATGGTGATGTCATTGATAGCACTTATCAAATTAATTCCATTGAAATGGCACTACAAGCAGATGAGGATTGGCAAACCATCAAAACGTTGTTTTGCCAACGCGTTTCGCATGTGGTGTCTAATACTGCCGACCAAGGATTTCAGCTAAATGCTGACGATCACACAGATTTGCTCAACTCGAATACGGCCCCCAAAAGCTTTCCAGCAAAGCTTTTGGTCTTACTAAAAGCACGCTTTGACTTCAACCAACAAGGGCTGGTTATCATGCCTTGTGAGTTGGTTGTGGATAACGGCGATGTGTTAAAAGATTTGGTTATTGGGTTAGCCAAAAAATGGCAACTATCAGAGCCGTTTGTATCTTGGTTGCAAGAGTCCTGTTGTTGGGCTAACTCCTTAGTGGATCGTATTGTTTCGGATGCCATTGAACCCATTGGTGCGGTGGCAGAACCCTACGCATTATGGGCAATTGAAAAACAGAGAAACCTGACACTGCCTTGCCAACACACTTCTATCAAGTTAGTGGATAGCCTAAAAGACATCGAGTTTCTAAAGCTTGGTGTACTGAACTTGTCTCATACATATTTAGTTGATTTATGGAAGCAAGGCGAGCTTAACGGTCTCTCTCTTAGTGACGTAACGACGGTTAGACAAGCTATGGAGCACAAGGCATTACGTGCCGAATTAGAGTCCGTATTAGCAGACGAAGTGATCCCTATTTTACTGGCGGCGAATTTGTCAGAAGACGTAGAGTCTTATGTGAAAAGCGTTAGAGAGCGCTTTTTGAACCCATTCTTACAACATAAATTGAGCGACATAGCCCAGAATCATCAAGCAAAAGTTGAACGCCGTATTTTGCCTATTTATCAGAAAGGCTTAGACGTTTTACCAGCTAAAAGCTTTCCTAAATTAGCAGCATGTTTATCAGCCAATGGATTTCATCAATCCGTTGAGGAGACGTTTTTATGAAGCGCCGAGTATTAAAAATACATCCGGATGATAACTTGATTGTGGCTCTCGACAACTTACAAATAGGTGAAACCATCGAGTTAGATGGCATTCATTACCCTATAAAAGAAAATATTAAAGCCAAACACAAATTTGCCACGCTTGATTTTGCTGAAGGAGACACGCTCATCCAGTATGGCATCACGGTCGGTAAAGCCATTAATACCATTGAGCAAGGAACAGCCATCACAACAGATAACACCCGCCATAGTAGTCAAACATATGGCAAAGATGGTCAAACTTATGAATGGAAAAAGCCAGATGTATCCAAGTGGCAAGGGGCAAGCTTCCAAGGAATCCGACGCGAAAACG
This sequence comes from Marinomonas posidonica, assembly GCF_043643765.1. Lineage (GTDB taxonomy): Bacteria > Pseudomonadota > Gammaproteobacteria > Pseudomonadales > Marinomonadaceae > Marinomonas > Marinomonas posidonica_A. The sequence continues at coordinate 47,089 of NZ_JBHZSP010000012.1, forward strand.
GTCAAGTAGGAACCGCAAATTACTGGCTTGTAGTCCCCTTAGTGTTTTGCCAAAACCGTAATGTTGAGCAAATGAAAACGGCTTTGCAAGATGCGCTTGGTTACAGTAATGAAACCCATTATATCGACCTTGCTCGGAATTTGGTAAAAGGGCATTTGACGAATCAACCGGACGCTTCATCAATGTCTGAGGATTTGGTTTCATTACCTCAGGAACGTGTTTTTCCAAACCTTGATGGGGTGAAGTTTTTGACTCATTCTGCTGGTTGTGGCGGAACCCGAGAAGATGCGTTGTCTTTTTGCAAACTCTTAGCGGGTTATATTCATCATCCAAATGTGGCTGGAGCAACGGTCTTTAGTCTTGGTTGCCAAAACGCGCAAATGTCTTTGTTACAAGAGGAATTATCCAGACTTGAGCCAAACGGTGATACACCTGTTTTATGGTTTGAGCAACAGGCTTATGGAAAAGAGCGCACTATGATGGATGCGGCTATAAAAGGCACGTTTGAAGGGCTAGTCAAAGCGAATCAATATCAACGAGAAGCGGTACCTCTGTCGGCTCTTAAAATTGGTGTTGAATGCGGTGGTTCCGATGGTTTTTCTGGTTTATCCGCTAACCCACTTATTGGTCGTGTCGTTGACAAAGCGGTGGCACTTGGTGGCGCATCGATATTAGGCGAGTTTCCTGAGCTATGTGGCGTAGAACAGAATATGTTAGATCGTTGTACCCACCCCGAATTGAAAAGCCGCTTTTCTGGATTAATGAAAGCTTATGAAGCTCATGCTCTTGCGGCTGGCGCTTCTTTTGATATGAACCCCTCTCCGGGAAATATTCGTGATGGCTTAATAACCGATGCAATGAAATCCGCTGGGGCGGCATTGAAAGGTGGAGCCGCGCCAGTTTCGGATGTACTTGATTACACTGAAGTCGTAACTCAACCGGGATTAAATTTGCTGTGTACTCCTGGAAATGATGTCGAATCCACGACGGCATTAGTCGCATCGGGAGCAAACCTTATTTTATTTTCAACAGGACTTGGCACACCAACAGGTAACCCTATTGTTCCAGTGCTCAAAATTTCTAGCAACTCAACCATCGCCGAGCGTATGCCAGATATTATTGATTTTGATGCTGGTCCAATCGTGACGGGTGAGAATACCTTAGACGTATTAAGTAATGACTTATTTGAGTTGTGCCTTGAAACCGTATCAGGTGCTTATGCAACAAAAGCAAAGCGGCTTGGTCAAGATGACTTTATTCCATGGAAACGAGGTGTTTCTTTATAAAAAAATTTAATGCTTGGTTTCTGCTTAAGCGGAAACCACGAAACGACTTAGGAAACGTTACTTGTCTACACCTAAGTAAACCCTTTGATTTTTTATAAAAATAAAATAGGTAAAATCATGATGAAAATCAGTCGTAAAATAAACGAAACTAGCCAAGCTACTTTTTTAAATAAATTAACTCGCCGTACTTTCTTAGTAGCGGCTTCAACCATTGCCGTTGGCCTTGGTTTTGCTGGTTCAGCAAATGCAGCAACGACGCTAAAATGGGCTCACGTCTATGAAACCGGATCAGCCTACCACGAAGCACTATTATGGGCTGCCGATGAAATAGAGAAACAGACTGAAGGAAGAGTAAAAATTAACGCCTATCCAGCTTCATCTCTGGGCAAAGAAGCTGAGCTTAGTGAAGCATTAGATTTTGGGGCGGTTGATATTATTTATACTGGTGACATTTTTGCTGGTCAGACATACCCTCCTATGCGTATATCCTCTTTCCCATTTGCAATACGCGATTTCGACCACTGGAAGCATTATCGTGACAGCAGCTTATATAAAAATATTACCTCCGAATATGAGAAACAAACAGGTCAGGATGTAGCCGGTTTTACCTATTATGGAGCTCGCCATGTCACATCCAACTTTCCAATCACTAAACCTCAAGATATGGAAGGAATGAAAATTCGAGTACCAAATGCTCCCCTTTATTTGATGTTTCCACAAGCAGTTGGGGCAAATCCAACACCAATCCCATTTTCAGAAGTATACCTAGCTCTTCAAATGGGCGTTGTTGATGGCCAGGAAAACCCATTACCAACAATCAAATTTAAAAAGTTTTATGAAGTCCAAAAATATATAAATTTAACCGGACACATGACTAACTCTGTTTTCACCATGATCTCGAGTTACACAAAGAGCAAAGTCAGTAGCGATGACTACAAAACAATTGTCTCTATTACCAACCAAGCTGCGAGTAAAGCTTCTGAGGCAATTAATGAGTCAGAACAAAACCTTGTCAGCTGGTTCAAAGACCAGGGTGTCATAGTACAGGAAGTGAATAAGCAACCATTTGTCGATGCGATTCAACCTTTGCTTAACTCCCAAGATAATGGATTCACTGCTGAACAATTAGCTGAATTGGAAGCGCTATAAATACCTAGAGGGGCTGCTTGATGGATAATCAACAGATACAAGAGCGAGCTAAAGAAAGCTCGCTTCCCCTCGATCTGATTGATGAAGATCAGGTCGAGGATTCATTCAAATTTAACCTAGCCGATTTACCAGTGATGCTCTTTTTCTGGATGTTGATCATCGTTGTTTTTTGGCAATTTTTCACTCGTTATGTGTTAAATGATTCGCCCGGCTGGACGGAAGAAATTGCTCGTTACTTACTTATTATGGTCGGCTTTATTGGGTCAATTACAGCCGTTAGAAAAGGTAGCCATATATTTTTAGAATTCATATATCGCTACCTACCGGCAGGACTAACAAAAGGCCTAGTGATGTTTGCTGATGTTACATGTGTGATTTTTTATGCTTATTGTGCTCATTTGTCTTTTCAAGTAGCAATGCGTCTTCATCAAACACTCGTTTCAATACCAGTACCAAAATCGTATATCTATTGGACTATTGGCGTTTGCTTCATTTTGATGGCCTGTCACTCTTTACTGTGGCTGATAAAACACTGTAGACAAAGCAGTGATGAATTGGTTAGTCATATTAATGATCAGATCGTACCTGATTGAAGACTAAGGATTTTTATGTCTATTCTTTTCATGTTTCTTATTTTATTTGCGCTGTTAATGATTGGTGTACCTGTTGCTGTGTCACTCGGCGTCGCTTCTTTAATCTTCATAATAATGGAAGGCATGCCCAGTATTGTGGTATTGCATAACATGGTGAATGGCGTTAATAGTTTCACCTTAATCGCCATTCCTTTCTTTATACTGGCAGGGCACTTAATGAATACGGGGGGAATTACCAATCGTATTTTCGCCTTTGCCCGATCTTTAGTTGGGTGGATGCCCGGCGGATTAGGTCATGTAAACGTAGGTGCCAGCGTTATCTTTGCCGGCATGTCTGGCGCAGCGGTAGCTGATGCCGGAGGCCTTGGGAACGTAGAAATTAAGGCAATGAAAGATGCAGGGTATGATACGGATTTTTCCGTTGGAATTACGGCGGCCTCTTCCACTATTGGTCCGATTATCCCCCCATCTCTCCCTTTAGTGATATATGGTGTGATGGCAGACACCTCCATCGGCCAACTCTTTGCCGCTGGTCTTGTGCCTGGTTTGCTGATGGCTTTTGCACTGATGATTATGGTGTCTTGGTTCGCAAAAGTGCGTAACTATCCGAAAGATGACCATTTTAGTGTACGTATATTATGGGCTACTTTTAAACGTGCATGCCTTCCACTAATGACACCTGTGATTATCGTAGGAGGGATAGCAACCGGAATATTTACACCAACTGAAGCAGCTGTCGCGGCTGTTGCTTACTCCATGTTCCTAGGAATGTATGTTTATCGCACACTTTCCTTTAAAAGCCTTATTCGAGTGTCGCAAGAAACCATTGAAACAACCGCTTCAATCTTAATGATAGTCGCAACATCAACGATTTTTGCGTGGATTCTGACAGCGAACCAATTCGCCACTTTTTTTGCAGAGCAGCTGCTTACTTTCACCGAAAATAAAGTCATGATACTGCTCATTATTACCGTCATGGTATTAATAATTGGTTGTTTCATGGAGACGATTGCAGCCATCACTATTTTAGTCCCCGTACTTTTGCCAGTGGCAGTACAAATAGGCATCGACCCAGTCCATTTTGGTATTATTTTGATTCTAAATTTAATGCTCGGATTACTGACTCCACCAGTAGGTATGGTGCTATATGTTCTTGCAAAAGTGTCTGAAACCCCCTTCGAGCGATGCGTAATGGCTACAGCACCATTCTTAATCCCTCTCGTTTCGGTACTACTTTTATTAACCTTCATTCCCGCTATTTCAATGTGGCTACCCACCCTTCTGTACCGTTAAAAAAAGATGCCAGAGATCAAAAACGTATTCTCTGGCATATATTAAATTTAGCTAAAAACACGACTTTCATCTATTGTTACTTATTTGTCATCTTATCCCTGTAGCTTTACTTGGTAGGCAGAACTTAATCTGATTGGAGTGCAACCAATATGAAAATGAAAGATCAATTAGACAGCCCTCAACCAATGAAAAAGCCAAAAGCAAAATCCAAAAAGGCTGAGGTAAAGAAAAAGAAACAAGCCAAGTTAAAAGCGAAAAAGGCAGAAAAAGACAAGAAAGTACTTAAAAAAGAGGCGTTGGCCGTCACTAAAAAAAGTAAAAAATCGGCTAAAGTCGAAGCAAATGACAATAAAGACAAATCCATTGATATCAAATCGCCTGAAGCCGAAGTAACAAGCATACCTACGACAGAGAGTTCCCCACTCGAAAACACAGTTAGTAAAGCAAAAAACACTCAGACAACTGTAGCGATTGATGACCTAGAGATTAATCTGGCTGAAACTGAATCACTGACTCATCATAACTCGGCTGCTACCGTAACAAGTGTCGAGTCGAAGCCGGTTCAGAGAATCACAAGACGTCCTCGTTCTACTAGGCGTAAGACAGCTGTAGAAGACATTCAAGCTCTTGCAGAAAATGCGAACCGTCAACGCGCTTCAAAAAACCTAGCGACCCTCACTCAAGACGAACAAAAAATCGCCACGCAAGATGTGGTGAAACGCCTTTTAATGGGTGACCTTAGTCAAGGGGAAGCACTTCGAGAATTAAGAGTAAAAGTGTTGGGGTTAAGACAAGAAGCCTATACAGAATTGACTGGTGTCTCACGTAAAACCCTATCGGAAGTGGAGAACGGCAAAGGTAACTACACAGCGGAAATCCTCAACAAGATGTTTAAACCTTTTCAGCTTAAGGTGTCTTTAGTCCCTGAATCCAGTGACGATTTAAAAGCCCTTTTAAGCCAGAAATAAACAACAATAGCCCCTACGAAACAAGGTTCGTAGGGGCTATTCAATAGAAGATTAAGACTTACTTGATGTCAAAATTCACATCAATGTTGCCACGTGTTGCGTTAGAGTATGGGCACACTTTGTGAGCGGTTTCGACTAATTGTTCCGCTAGCGCTTTTTCAATACCTGGAAGGCTGACGGTCATATCCGCGCTGATGCTAAAACCTTCGCCTTTGGTATTTGGACCTATGCCAATGTTCGCTGTGACAGTTAGGTCTGCTGGTAGTGTCACTTTCTGCTGAGACGCAACCAATTTCAATGCGCCAATAAAGCAAGCGGAATAGCCTGCCGCAAACAATTGCTCTGGGTTCGTACCCTCACCACCGGCACCACCTAACTCTTTTGGCGTGCTTAACGCCACATCAAGACGATTATCAGATGAGATGGAACGACCATCGCGGCCACCTGTAGTCGTAGCGGTTGCTGTATATAATGCTTGCATAATAAGACTCCCTTAAATGATTAAAACGGTACCGTTCAAAATAGTTATCGCGATAACTATATAGCTAAAATAAAAGCTCAACTGAATGAGCTATTAAATATATGTTATCGCGATAATAATAACTGCGCAACCATTATTCTATTAGTTTTGCTTTAAGTCGGTTTAACTGGTCTCGTAAAGCGACCACTTCTTGCATCTCAATGCCACACGCTTCGGCCACACAACGATTCACTTCCAAGCCTTGTTCTCGTAACGCACGGCCTTTTTCGGTAAGCGCAATACTCAAACTACGATCGTCTTCAACTCCACGTAAACGCTGCACTAGACCATCGCCCTCCATGCGTTTGATGACGGGCGTCAATGCACCTGATTTTTGCCCTAGAGACTGAGCAATGTGCTTCAGACTCACACCATCTTGCTCCCATAAAATTAGCATGATGGTATATTGCGGATAAGTAAGACCAATTTTCGCCAATGGCTCTTTATAGAACTGAGTCATCGCCAGAGACGTAGAATACAAAGCGAAGCAAAGTTGGTTATCCAGTAGCAGAGGATCATTCGGTTTCATAAAGTCTCACAGGAGCGTTCAAATAATTCTGCTAGTTTAACGAAACTTTCATGTCATCGCATTACATTAGACAGACACAAGAAGAAGGTAAAGTATGACAAAAATCACACTCACTGGGCACATTATGGTGCCCCATCAAGATCTCAATCAGGTACAACAAGCCCTGTCAGAACACATTAAGCTAACCCAAGAAGAAACAGGCTGCTTGGTTTTTAAAGTGACGCAGAACGTTCATAACCCATTGCGGTTTGAAGTCTACGAAGAATTCATTGATCAAGCCGCTTTTGACCTACACCAAGCCAGAGTAAAAGCGTCACTGTGGGGACAGGTAGCTCAAAATGTCGAACGTTTTTACAATGTGTCGCACAGTGAATGATTCACTAGAGCGGATTTTTCGTCCAATCAAAATCCATTTGATGTGCAGTCTTTTCCGCCAGCAGGTCACTGTGTAACAAACTGACTAACTGCAAACTCATGTCTATACCAGCCGAGATACCCGCTGAAGTCAGCTGTTTATCCTGTTGCACCCAACGCACCCCTTCCATTACCTCAAGATCGGGGTGCAACTTCCTTAAATCCAAAACATCGTCCCAATGAGTGGTGACCTTATGAGCACGCAAAGCGCCCGCATTGGCCAACAAAAAAGCACCGGTACACACAGACGTTAACCAAGTCACTTTTGATGCTTGTTGCGCAATCCAAGCCAACACCGCCGTTTTATTCATTTCCTGAGTATGATCACCGCCCACAACTAGCAACACATCCAATTCAGGGTGGTCCTTAATGCTGTAATCCGGCACTACTTTATACCCTGCTCGGGCGGAAACCGTCTGCCCATTTTCACTGATGAGAAACACCTCAAAAGGCGTATCTTCACTGATTCTAGAAGCCGTCGTAAACACTTCAAATGGCCCAGAAAAGTCCAATACTTCTGCCAACTCGTATAAATAAATGCCTATTTTGATACTTTTCATGTGTTCCCTTATGACTCAGTTTTATGCTTAGGATTGTATCTTGGTGATCACTTCTTCAATCCACTTTATGGTCAACCATTCTGGTGCGGCAGCAGAACGACTAAAGGCAATTTCAATGCTCGGCAAACTTGGCAAGACATCACTTTCAATCACTTCTAGCGCTTCATTCACACTCACACTGGCAATGGCTGAGATGGCTTTTTCCGCCACCAGCAAACTTTCGATCAATGCCAAATTAGACGTCACACAATACAGGTGGTAATCCACCCCTTTCTTTTGCAAACCATCAATGGCACTAGAGTGAAATTTACAACCTGGCTCGTACATGGCTAAGTTCAAAGGTGACAAATTGGCTTGCCAATCAAAGCCTTTTTTCGCTACCCATACGCCTTTATCCTGATACAAAGCTAACCCTTCATCACTGCCAGGTGAGCGTGTCACCAACGCAAGATCGACCTCCCCTTTGTCCATCAGCTCTCGCAGCTCGATAGACGTACCAGTACGAATACGGAACCTGAGTCTAGGCGCCATTTCTTCCATAGTTGCCATAATCAATGGCAATAGGTTCGCGACATAATCGTTGGGACAACCCAATTGAATCAAGGCCCCTTGCTGCGGGCCTTTCAATGACATTAAAGCCTGCTCTTGTAGCTGCAGGATACGTCTGGCGTAATGCACTAAACGCTGACCATCTTCTGTCAAAGCTTGCTCTCGGCCTTGTTTGACAAATAACGGAGTCCCTGCCTGCTCTTCTAGCCGCTTCATCTGCATACTAATAGCGGACGGTGTGCGAAAAGTTTGCATAGCAGCCCGCTGGAAACTGCCATGATCCACAATTGCCACGAGCGTCTTAAGTAATTCCGTATCCACCGCTCACCTCTGTTTGGCTCTCATTGAGCTGATTCATCAAAATGGCTTAACAATGCCATCAATTAAATTCGCTTTTCATGATGCTAGTCTAACGCCATGATAACCGTATTCCTTTTCTATTTTATTGGAGTATAAGCATGATATTGCACGACTTTTTACCTTCTGGAAACGGTTATAAAATTCGCCTAACTTGCGCCAAGTTGGGACTCAGTTACCAGTTAAAAGAATACGACATTACCCAAAGTGAAACTCGTACAGAAGCCTTTCTCGCCCTCAGTCCAAATGGCAAAATTCCTGTGCTTGAACTCGATAATGGCCAATGCCTAAGTGAGAGCAACGCAATTCTGTTGTATCTGGCTGAAGTTCATCAGTCTGATTTATTACCAAGTAACCCTCTCGACAAAGCAGAAGTAATGAAATGGTTATTCTGGGAACAATACAGCCACGAACCAAATATTGCTTCGGTACGTTTTTGGTTAACCCATAACGCCATGACAGAACTAAAAGAACAAATGCTACCAGAGCGCATTCAACAAGGTCAGACTGCGCTCAAATTAATGGATAACCAGTTGTCTAAACAAAACTTTCTCGCTGGCGATCACCTGACTCTTGCTGACATTAGCTTATTCGCTTATACCCATGTCGCCGAAGAAGGCGGCGCTTATCAACTGTCAGATTACCCCAATGTGCAACGTTGGATACAAGCAATTCAAGCACAAAACTGGTACATCCCTATCACTCATAATCCATAAGCATCACAGAAGCAAATTTGGCTATCCATTTAGTAATTAGGCAAAACGCTCAAACTGACGAAGGCATCTAATAAAACACAGGGCATCGTCAGTCTTCATTCACCCAGTCACCCCATGCCTAATAAGACAGATAAAAAAAGTTACAATCTTTTTTTTTGCACATAATGAATAAAGTGCCACTGTTAAATGAGCGCTATTGTCTTTTCATAACCGTTTTGAAAGTTTTAGACCGTTGTATAGCAAGGAAGTTATTCACTTCTATTCATTAATAGTTACACATTCAAGGAACGCTTCATGTCACTATTTCAAACCATTCGGGGTCGCTATACCTTCGCATTTGGCGGCTTGGCCGTCACCTTTTTAGTCGTCGTTATTGCGGCGGAAAGCCTAGTTCATCACTTACAAAATAACATGGGAAAATATGCTTCTGGCTCATCCCTCATCCAAAATGCGGATCGCGATTTATATCAATCACGACTCGCCTTGGCTTCATTAGTATTCGCCAGACACGGAGTAGATGTCGCCGAGCAAGAAAGCATTGTGCTTGAGAACGCTCGACAAGCCTACGATCGCATGAAATCCTTTCAAGCGATGACCAACGAACTGGATGAAATACAAGATTTATTGGTGAATTTCGAAAACCAATATCAACTATGGCATCAACAAATTGAATTTATCATCACGCTCACAAAACAATACCAATATGATCGTGCCATTGTAAAACTCACAGAAGAAAATCAAGCTAGCTTCACCCAGCTTCGTCATTTGTACGATCAATCAGAAGAACGCATCAGTAAAGTAGCCGAATTGGAACTAAAGAACATTAACGCTTATGCAGAGAATTTTAAACTATCCGTAGCTATTTTAGCCGTCTTGGTGTTAATCCTCAGTATCTCTCTCGCTTGGTTTGCGCCGCGCAATATTTCCCGAGCGATCAAAAGAGTCACCTATGGTGTGCATGAAATCAGCGCCGGTGATGGGGACTTAACACGCCGTATCAACAGCACTAAAAAAGACGAAACGGGAGAGTTAAGTCGAGAATTAGACCTCTTTGTCGGTAAACTTGGCGGCATTATTGGTGAGGTAAGAAATGGCTGCGAGCACATTCGTGAAGAAATGGCAGGGCTGGGTTCCTCTGCGCAAGAATCCGCTCAACTCAGCGAGCGCCAACACCAATCACTAGACTTCGTGGTGACCGCTGTTGAAGAAATGGGTGGCGCAACCAGAGAAGTAGCACAGAATGCCGCTCAGACAGTCGATGAAGTACAAGAGTTAAACCTCTCCGCAGACCAAGGAGTGGAACAGCTGAAACATGCGATTAATCAGCTGGACTCCTTAGCAAATCAAATTCAAGGTGCCGCGTCTGTAATTGATCAACTCTCCACGCGCTCTGATCGTATTGCCTCTGTGCTTGATGTGATATTAGGCATTTCAGAGCAAACCAATTTATTGGCATTAAACGCCGCCATTGAAGCCGCCAGAGCCGGTGAACAAGGTCGAGGCTTTGCTGTTGTCGCAGACGAAGTACGAGAATTAGCCAGCAAAACACAAGCCTCTACCGAAGACATACAAGGCATGATCACCGACTTGCAAACGGGGGTCAGCAGTGCTGTCAATGTCATCAGTGAGAGTGTTGATATGGCCAGTTCCAGTGCCAACCTTTCTCACCAAACCATGGACGCCATAAATACGGTCAAGCAATCGGCGGATCGCATCTACGACTTTACCACCCAAACCGCCAGCGCAACGGAACAGCAAAGTAAAGTCACGGACGAAATCAATGAAAACTTGTCTTCCCTGTCTGATATGTCAAAAGAAGTCATGGAAGTGTCTCGACGTATCAGTCACTCCGTCAATGAAACCTTACTCAACTCCAACGAGCTTTCGAGTCGCGTGAAACGCTTCACTGTCTAAGCATTGCGTAGGTGATAGGCTGACTGGCGATGCCATAAATGCACGCCAGTCATTTGTTTATCAATCTCTTGCAACTTTACCTGAATCATTCCCACCTGATTTCGCTTGTTCACCGAGCATCACGTCTTTATAGTGACGCCAACAAAATAAACGACTTTTTTCCGTTTAAAGTCGACTCCTATTGAGTCTCTTTCCATTATGGTTTATTTTGTTATATTATAACATTTTAAATGTGAGCCAGATACCTTAATGTCCACTAAGCCGCCCTCTACCCATTTGGCCTCAATGAGCTTATCCATCATGGATTTGTTTCAATCATGCCGCCCTGCCAGCATGCAGCTTAACCATGTCAGCTGGACTCAGCCTAAAGCGCAATCCGCTTTTTTGTCTGGACTGAATCTTGAAGTGAAAGCAGGGGAATTGTTAACCATAGTGGGACCAAACGGCTCAGGAAAAACCAGCTTGCTACGTTGTTTATACCGCATGAATCCCCCCGATCAAGGTGAGGTGCTGTTAGACAACCAAAGTATATGGTCACTATCCGCCAAACAATGTGCTCAACGCATTGCCACGGTATTACAAGATGCTGGTCACGTCCTTGGATTGAGCGTCTTTGAAATGGTAGAGATTGGCTTAACGCCTAAATCTTTAAGTTGGAAAAGCAACCAAGAAGATCGTCAAATCATCGATAAAGCGTTAGCCGCATTAAACGTACTTAGTCTGAAAGAGCGTCGTTTTGAAACCCTATCTGGTGGTGAAAAACAGCGAGTCATGATTGCCCGCGCCTTAGCCCAACAACCTGATGTGTTAATCCTAGACGAGCCAACCAATCATTTAGACATTCGCCACCAACTGGAAGTATTGGAACTGCTCAAACAACTCCCTTGCACTGTCATTGTTTCATTACACGATCTGTCCCTGGCTGCAAGCTATGCCGATCGCATTCTCATCATGCAAGCCGGACAGATTATTGATTGCGCACCACCTTTAGAAGCCTTAACAACAGAACAAATTCGTAATGTGTTCAGTGTTGAAAGTGTGACCCACACTCAACCTAACACACCTCGTCCAAGCTATTCATTTCACTTAGAGAAAGACAAGGAACAAGCATGACCTCTTCTCAATTCGGCCAATGCGTCGCCATTAGCCTAACGATTGCCGCCAGTACTTTTAGCCTGTCTGCGAGCGCTCATGACTACCCAGTCACGGTACAAAGCTGTGATCGACAAGTTACTTTTGAAAAAGCCCCAACCGCGGCGGTTTCAAACGATGTGAACCTCACCGAGATGATGCTGGCGCTTGGACTACAAGATCATATTGTGGGCTTTACCGGCATTTCGGGATGGAAAACCCTTGCCCCTGAGCTACGTGAAGGCATAGGCGCACTGCCCGAATTATCAGCAAAATACCCAACCAAAGAAGTCTTATTAGGCGCGGATGCTGACTTTTACTTTGCGGGTTGGAACTATGGCATGCGTGTTGGTGGCGGTGTTACACCAGACACCTTAGCACCATTGGGAATTAAGGTGTACGAACTCACTGAAAGCTGCATCCACATTATGGATAAGGCGAAGGTATCCATGCAGGACATGTACCTAGATTTACTCAATCTAGGTCGTATCTTTAACGTCGAAGAGCGTGCCAAAAAATTGGTAGCAGGCTATCAAACGTCATTGGCAAATTTCCAAGCAGAGTTACCAAAGCTGGATCAACCAGTTAGAGTGTTTGTCTACGACTCAGGTGAAGAGCAACCTTTTACTTCAGGTCGTTTTGGTATGCCGACGGCACTGATCGAAGCCGCTGGCGGTATTAACGTATTGGATGATGTGGCGAAAAGCTGGACACAAGTTGGCTGGGAAGCGGTTATTGATCGTGCACCAGAGGTCATCATCATAGTGAATTATGGGCAAGTTACAGCACAGCAAAAAATTGACTTTATGCGCAGCAATCCTGCCTTCAAAGACATTCCAGCGGTGAAAAACAATCGTTTCGTGGTATTGGAATACGTGGAAGCCACACCGGGCCCACGAAACATCGCTGCCATAAAACGCCTTGCCAAGGCTTTCAGAGCGACACAATGAAGATCCAAAAGTGGCGTGTGATAAGTCGACTGAACAGCATGCCTATGTTGATTCTACTCTTGAGCCTGAGTCTGATCGTCTTTATTGGTATTGCGGTGAGCTTTGGCTCAGTGTCGATTCCTCAAAGTACCGTCTGGCAAATCATCGCTCATAAATTATCGTTACTCGACGCGCAACCTTATTGGTCAAAAGGTAAAGAAAGCATTGTTTGGGCAGTACGTTTACCAAGAAGCTTATTGGCGGCTATGGTCGGCGCGTCGCTTGCCATAGTAGGCGCTGCGCTGCAATCCGTGACCCGTAACCCTTTAGCAGATCCACACCTGTTAGGCGTGTCTTCTGGCGCGGCATTAGGGGCCATTGTGGCCTTGCTGCACACAGGCATGGTTCTCGGCGTCATGACGGTGCCTTTGTTTGCTTTTATGGGGGCTTTACTGGGTATCTTTATGGTACTCAGTGTGGCGAATTTTTCCGCCTCTTACAGCGCCAGCAGATTGATTTTATCCGGCGTGGCGGTGGCCTTTGTGCTCACTGCAATGGGTAACTTGTTAATCTTTTTAGGTGATCACAGAGCGGCACACACAGCGATTTTTTGGATGCTAGGCGGTTTAGGTTTAGCACAATGGCAACAACTGTGGTTTCCGTTGACAGCACTCCTTCTGGGCAGTGCTTACCTGATTTATCAAGCACGTTATCTCAACGCCATGATGCTAGGAGACGAAAGTGCTGCCAGCTTAGGCATCCCTGTCACCCGCTTTCGCCTTACTGTCATTATAGTCTGCGCCTTACTCACTGGCGCGGCAGTGGCTTTTTCGGGAGTGATAGGGTTTGTTGGCCTAATGGTGCCACACATCGTTCGACTTTTAGTGGGTGGTGATTATCGTAAACTGCTGCCTTTGAGTGCGTTACTTGGCGCTATTTTCCTCGTGTTGGCCGACACAGCAGCGCGTTCTATCATTCCACCAGAAGACATTCCTATTGGGGCTTTAACGGGCCTTGTCGGTGGCATCGCTTTTGTTATCCTGATGCGACATAAGCGACATACTGACTTTTCGTAAAAGTCCTTGCAGCAACACTGAAAAAGCCTAAAATACTGTACGCATAAACAGTATCTTAGGCTTTTTTATGTCGTCCTCGAACCCATTCAACTCACCTCTAAAAGGTCGCGGCACCAGTAACCTTCTGACCGGACGCTTTAGCAAACAGCAAGTTACTCAGGATATTAATGAGGACACTCTGATCGCCCGCGAGTCATGGCATCCGCAAACTCAAGTACACTACGCCAAAGCCAAAAGCATCATCAGTCGCAATCAATCCCCTGATGTGCCTTTTAATCTTTCCATCAACCCTTACCAAGGTTGCGAGCATGGCTGCATTTATTGCTTTGCGCGCCCTACTCACGCCTATCTGGACTTGTCCCCTGGACTAGACTTTGAAACCAAATTGGTGGCAAAGACCAATGCCGCGGAGTTATTCGCAAATGAGTTGGCCCACCCTAACTATCAGTGTGAACCCATTGCCTTAGGCATCAATACCGATGCCTATCAACCCATTGAAAAAGACTTAAAAATCACCCGTGCTTTGTTAGAAGTAGCCTTAGCACACAAGCAGCCTATTTCCTTGATTACCAAAAGCGCCTTGATTCTTCGTGACATAGACATCTTAGCGGAGATGGCAAAACACCGACTAGTCCACGTTGCCATCAGTGTGACCACTCTAGATAAGGATTTGAAACGAATTTTAGAGCCCAGAACCGCATCTGGCAGTAAGCGTCTAGACATCATTCGGGCACTCACCGACGCTTATATTCCTGTTACTGTACTGGCCGCGCCTGTGATCCCTTTTATTAACGACCATGAGTTAGAAAGCATAGTGGCCGCAAGCGCAGAAGCTGGCGCACAATCCATTCATTACATCCTGCTGCGTTTGCCTCACGAAGTAGCGCCCCTGTTTGAAGAATGGTTACACCAGCATTTTCCACAACGGGCCGGTCATGTGTTACAACGCATTATGGACATGCGCGGTGGCAAGCTTTACGACAGTCGATTTGGCAAACGAATGACCGGAGAAGGTTTGTTTGCTGACATCATTAATCAGCGCTTTCGCATCGCTCGTAAAAAGCATGGTTTGAGCGATCAGCGTCATGGTTATTTAGATTGTTCAGGGTTCAGCTTGCCACCCCAAACCGGCGATCAATTTGGATTATTTTGAGCGAAATCGGCTCAACTTACTCGGCATTGGCTTGGATACGAAGCGCCACACCGGCTGCCGAAGTTCGATTCTCCACCCCAAGCTTTGGAAAAATCTGCTCCAGATGCTTGTTAACTGTACGCGGGCTCATGGCCAGAATCTCGCCAATCTCTCGATTGGTTTTGCCATTGGCGATCCAATGCAATACTTGTGATTCACGCTCGGTTAACGACAAACGGTTACGCAACAGTTCCGCCCCCGATAAGCGCTCCCCATCTTCCAGTTTCACCAACGCTTCGCTTTGCTCCGTCATACCCAGAAACTTCAGTGTCAAAGGGTATTCTAGGTGAGATAAAGGCAAGCGGTTGCCCTCTTGCGGCGAATGATCCAGCCAATCTTTTACCAGATGGCTTAGCTGATCAGCTTGCCAATCAGGCGTGAGTCGTGCCTTAGCCATCAAAGCGTGAGTTTGTGGTGTGGCCCATGCAATACCGCCTGAGCGATCAAAGGTCATCAGATTTTGCCCCATGCTGTCCAAAGCAAACTGAGCATTGTTGTTTAAACGTGCATTCGATAAATGCACCTTCATACGCGCCAGCAATTCATTTGGCTGAATGGGTTTGGTGAGATAATCGACACCTCCTGCTTCCAAGCCTCGCACTATGTCATCCGTATGGTTTAAGCCAGTCATGAAGATGACTGGGATATTGGCCAACGCTGGATCTTGCTTGAGGGCTTTACAAGCCGTAAAACCGTCCATCACAGGCATGATGGCATCCATCAAAATGATGTCGGGGCGAATACGCTTAGCAATCGTTAAAGCTTGCTTTCCTTCTAAGGCAACCAGTACATCCATATGAGCTTGTTCGAGCGTATCGTGTATCAAACTTAATGCATCAGGCGAGTCATCTACGACCAGCACTATGTCATTATTGTGATTCTCACTCTTCATCAGCTGTTTATCTCATATACTTCGCTGTTGTAAATAGTGCGCAATACCATCGAACTGAAAGCCCTGAAATAGCACTTCCAATTGCGCCAAATGGTGGGCATCTAATCTGTCCTCTGCGGTAATCTGGTCAAGACATTCACGCACGCCTTTTTTGTAACCCATTTCAGCAAAAGCGATTAATTCACGAATGCTTTCATGATCTCGAATAGGCACTTCGCTGGCGACATCAAGTGTCTGTTGCTGGCTCAGTGTATCAGCTAATGGCATTAATTGATCTGCATCCTGATAGATCCACTGCACTGCTAACCAGTCTTGAATGGCTTCTAACAAATCCGTATTTTTCACTGGTTTTACCAAGTATTGATTGAATACTCTTTGCTCATCAGGCTGGCGCTGACGTTCCTGTACATCCGCAGACAGCATAATGATAGGCACCGAATAGCCTTGTTGACGCAACACTTTAGCCAGACTTAAACCGTCCATGCCCGGCATAGACACATCCAAAATAAACAGGTCTGGAGAACTGCTTAATACGTCATTCAGACAGCTTTCAGCATCCGGCGCTTCCTGCACATGAAAACCAAGTGGCGACAAAATATCCGATAATAAGCCACGTACGACGGGATCATCATCTACCAGCATAATACTGCGCTGATAACCCTGATAACCTACAATACGACGATTAACGGTCAAGCTCACATCCCCTTCGCTGACCCAAGGTAACATGAGGGACACTTTAAATTCGCTGCCTTCCCCTAAGGTCGACTTGGCTTGCAAATCCCCGCCCATAATCTCCGACAAGAGCTTCACTATGGTCAGTCCCAAGCCCGTCCCCGGCAAGTTGGCAGTAGACAAATCACGTACGCGCTCAAACGGGTCAAAAATTCGCTGTAAGTGCTCTTGTTTGATACCTAATCCGCTATCACGAATCACAAACTCCGCCACCTGGTTACGATAATTCACTTCAAATTGTACCTTGCCTTGCGGAGTGTATTTGACTGCATTAGAAAGTAGATTGATCAATATTTGTCGTAAACGTTTCTCATCGGTCACCACATGATTGGGCAAAGGGGCCAATATTTTCGCCTGGAATTGAATGCCTTTGGCTCGCGCTTGCATAGCAAACACACTATTAAGCTCATCGATCAGCTTCGGTAAGTTCACCGTATTACGATATAAGTCAAAGCGGCCTGCTTCTATCTTCGAGATATCTAGCAAACCTTCAATGAGATCAGCAAGATACAAACCACTTCGTTGGATAATGTCCAAGCCATTTTGATGCCCAGATGGGGTATCTTGTTTGTCTGACAACAATTGAGCATAACCAATAATGGACTGCAACGGCGTACGTAATTCGTGACTGATACCACTCAAATAACGACTTTTGGCCTCGTTTGCTTGCTCGGCTTGTTCCTTCGCCCCTTGTAATGCTCGGTCCGTTTCTTGGTGAGCCTCGATTTCTCGTGTCAGTTTTCGCGTTTGACGATTGGATTCTTTCTGTGCCACTACACGACTTTCATGTGCCAACAAAAACAGCCAGGACAATACGCCTGACACAATTAAGAGCGTAAAAAACAACGCCCACATGGTTTCTTGCAGTAATAGAGCCTCACTGTCATTGCTGGGTGACATTTGACGATAAATCAACATCATTAAGGCGCCGTTGATGATGTTAATCATGATCAGCAAGGAGGCAAAACGTCCCAAACGACTGCTGATGGCTTTCGCAATGCGCCTTGGCAAAAACAATTTGAGAAAATAATCACTCTGCTGAGAGATATTGGCCTTGGGCTTACAGCTGTCCAAACATCTGGAGTCCAACGAGCAACATAATGAACAGATCGGCAGCTGATAAGCCGAGCAATAACTCATGTCCTCCACTTCAAAAGTGTTCTCACAAATACCACACACTAAACTGTGACGAGGTTTTGCCGCTTCCACCAAGGGCACCAATTCCGGACTCTGTCGCGCAATGTAATACTTGCCCTTGGTCAGCCACGCAATCAATGGCACGCACACAAAACAAGTCGCAATGGAAATAAAATGACACAAGCTCTTCGCTACCTCACCGAACAAACCGAGATAACACAATAAACCTAAGCTGGTCGCCACCAGCATAGAGCCCGTGCCCACTGGATTGATATCATACAAATGGGCGCGCTTAAACTCCACGTCACGAGGGCTCAAGCCAAGCGGTTTATTAATCAACAAATCTGCAGACAAACTCGACAACCAACTCACCGCGCTGATGGCAAACACACTCAGAATGGCCCCAAGCGCTTGATAAATACCTAGCTCCATCAACAACAGAGCAATGGTCACATTAAACACCAGCCACACTACTCGACCTGGGTGAGAATGGGTCAACCGCGAAAAGAAATTCGACCAAGCAATGGAACCAGCATAAGCGTTGGTCAAATTGATCTTCATCTGACAAATAAACACAAACACAGCGGCGAGAATCAATGCCGTAGACGGCGAGGTGGTTAGAAACAAAAAGATGCGCTGATACAAATACGTCGGATCGGTTGCTTGAATCGCACTGGCCCCGTCGGTGATGGCCAAATAAGCGAGAAATGACCCGAGCAACATTTTAATGGCACCAATAAACACCCAACCTGGACCCGCCAAGATAAGCCAAAACCACCAGCGACGGCGATTGCTGGCATTCTTTTTCGGAAAAAAACGCAGATAATCCACTTGTTCGCCTATTTGCGCCATCAAGGCGAACAACACCGATGCGGCACCACCAAACAATATCCAATCAAACTGCGTCGTTTGTGGTAAATGCTGTGGGACAAACTCCGTCCAACCGGAAAAGTTCCGATACTCCTGACTCACTACCACACCAATGGCAGCGACCTGTAACACCAACCATATCCATTGTGTGCCGTTTTGAAAGCGGCTGATGGCGCGAATACCGTGGGTCACAATAGGAATCACAAACAAGGCAGATAAGGCATACCCCAAGGCCAGCGGAATCCCCAATAAGACTTCAAAAGCCGACGCTAAAATGGCCGCCTCAATGGCAAAGAAAATAAAGGTAAAAGTGGCATAAATCAGCGAGGTGATGGTGGAACCAAGGTAGCCAAAACCTGCTCCGCGAGTGAGCAAATCTATGTCTAAACCATGTTTTGCCGAATAATAGGCAATCGGAAAACCGGTAACAAAGAACACCGCTAGCACCACCAAAATGGCCGCTACCGCATTGGTAAAGCCATAACCTAGGGTGATCACGGCGGCCAGCCCCTCTAGCGCCAAAAAAGCGGCGGCTCCCAATGCGGTATGCCCCACCCTTTCGATGCTCATGGTATGACCTTGCTTCGCGGTATATCGCAACGCATAGTCTTCTAGTGTTTGGTCAGCGACCCACTTGTTGTAGTGTCGCCGTACCTTATAGATTTTCTGTGTGGCGGCCATATTAGCTGCGTTAGAAAATGGCCAGTGCCATACCGGCACCCGCAATCATACCGCCTAGCACTTGATTCATAGTTTGCACACCTTGCTGCTGGAACCAGCGCCCCATAAGAATGCCAAGGCCTTGAATACTCGCCGTTGCCAACATAAACCCTAGGCTATAAGACCAAGCTGAAGCGGTGGCTGGCATTTCCAAACCATGCGCGGCACCATGGAAAGTTGCAAAGCCCGCCGTCAACAAGAGACTCGACCAAAGAGGTACATGCTTTGCTGCAATCAATAGCGTGCCAAATACCATCACCGACAAGACAATGCCTTGCTCAATGAATGGCAAGGTCACGCCTATGTAAGCCAATACTCCACCGCCTAACATCAGTGCTATAAAAGACAGAGGCATCGCCCACAACGCGCGGCCCCCCATGTTTGCCGCCCAAACGCCCACGGCAAACATGGCCAATAAGTGATCCAAGCCAGTAAAAGGATGCGCAAAGCCTGCTAATCCCGCCATACCTTCGCCATGACCAGGATGCGCCACACTAAGAGAGGAAAACACAGCCAAGAATAGAGCCACACAGGATTTCGAGATTCGATATTTCATACTATTTCTCCGATTACACAACGGCTTTGGCAGGTGGCAAGCTTTTCGCTTCCAGCATGCCTTCTGAGACGATAAATTGAATGATGTCATCCAAACCTTGTGCTGCTTTCAAATTTGAAAAGACAAAAGGACGCGAACCGCGCTGCGCTTTGGCATCTTGATCCATCACCTCTAAAGAGGCACCGACAAGGGGCGCTAAATCGATCTTATTAATGATCAAAAGATCCGACTTAGTAATGCCCGGGCCACCTTTACGAGGAATTTTGTCTCCCGCCGAGACATCAATCACATAAATGGTTAAATCAGATAATTCTGGGCTAAACGTGGCGCTCAAATTGTCCCCGCCCGATTCCACAAACACCACGTCCAGCTCACCGTGACGCTCGACCAATTCATCAATGGCAGCAAGATTCATCGAAGCATCTTCACGAATCGCCGTATGCGGACAACCACCCGTTTCCACCCCGATGATACGATCCGCTTCTAGGGCTTCATGGCGCGTCAAAAATTTCGCGTCTTCTTGTGTATAAATATCATTAGTTACCACGGCGATCTGGTAATGCTCACGCATGGCAGAACACAAAGAACGCAGTAAAGCGGTTTTTCCTGACCCAACAGGACCACCTACGCCCACCCGCAGAGTTTGTTTTGGTTTTGTCATAAAATACGTCCTCTTTTGTGTGCTTATCTGTGCGCTTTTTTATAGAAACGGCGCCTTTGTTTAACGCTTAAAAAATCACCGATTACGAGCGAAACAGCCGTGTATACTGGGTTTCGTGCAAGCTACTGGCGATGGCCAGAGCCGGTAAACCAGCCCCTATATCATCTTCCTCTAGATTTTTTGCTATCTGAATGGCCTCAGAGATCACGGGTTGTAACTCACCCAATAATTGTTGCGCTTGCGTTTGCCCCAGCGGCACCAACTTAGTGGCCGCAGCAATCTGGTTTTCCAGCCAAGACCAAGTAAAGCCCAAGGCAGCAGTTTCAAACTCGATTTGCCAATGACACGCCGCCACCGCAAACAAGATGACAAAGCTAACCTCTTCAATGCGCTGAAACGGTGTCGCCATGTCTAGACTGCGCATCAAACGTGCTAAAGCTTCTCCCATGGCCGTATCGTTTAATCTCAGCTCTTTGGTCTCGCGGCACGCTAACACCAGATCGTTCAAAGCCACCAGCTTCGCTTCATCTTGTTCATAGCAAGCCGCCATGGCCAAACGCAAAATGGGTAAGTCCACCTGAGCAAAAGATTGCAACAACTGGACTTGTGTCCAATCCGCCACGTCGGCTTGCTTGCTCAACCAGCCTTTCTCAATGGCGTATTCCAAACCTTGAGAAAAAGCATACCCACCCACAGGCAAGCTGACACTGCTTAACTGCAGCAAGCGCAGCAAGGACTGATCAGTGGTGGTGATGACCATGACTGTAAGCTCCAGATTCTGGATTAAACACCGCTTCTTCATGGCTAACCACTAAGCCCAATAAATGCAGCATGTCTTCTAATACATGATCCGGCTTAATGCGTAACCAACGCTCGCCCACTTCCACTTTAGTGTGGCGATTGCCTAGGTGATAACAGGCTTTGGAAAATACCGTCCAATTGTCACAACTGGCATGGGCAACAGCTTCTAATCCACCTTCCACTTTAATGATCTTGCCACACTCAGAACGCAAAAATTCCCCGACCAATAAAGGTTTACCCCGCTCCAAAAAGACTCGAACAGTGTCACCATTGGCAGCCGTTAACTTCAGGCGACCACGCTCACGCTGCTCAGCATCCAAGGTGACTGTGGTAAACACCGGGTCATGGCAATGAGTGCCTAAACGTGTATAAATATCCAAATTCCTCTCCTATTAAACCCCACCCTAGCCCTCCCCTTTAAAAGGGGAGGGAACAGTTTGAGCGCCTCCCCTCAACAAAGGGAGGAAAACTATCTTACCCCTCCCCCTC
>NZ_JBHZSP010000012.1:69222-182274 GCF_043643765.1 Marinomonas posidonica
TTAACAAGGGAGGGAAACTATCTTGCCCCTCCCCCTCTTAACAAGGGAGGGAAACTATCTTGCCCCTCCCCCTCTTAACAAGGGAGGGAAACTATCTTGCCCCTCCCCCTCTTAGCAAGAGAGGGAAACTATCTTGCCCCTCCCCCTTTTAACAAGGGAGGGAAACTATCTTGCCCCTCCCCCTTAACAAGGGGGAGGCTGGGAGGGGGTAGCAAACTTACTGTTACCCAAACACTTCACACTTTCCACCCTTTAAAGGGAGAGAGTCAAAACAAGTTATACAACTGTGCTAAAGGCAGTTCTTTGGCCGGTTCACAAGTCAGTAACTCGCCATCCGCCCTGACTTCATAAGTCTGGGGATCCACAGTAATCTCTGGCATCCAGTCATTGTGAACCATGTCAGATTTACCTATATTGCGAGTGTTTTTACAGGCCACTAAAGTACGCTCTAATCCCAAACTTTGCTTAATGCCATTGTCTAATGAGGCCTGTGATACAAAGGTCACCGAGGTGGCCGCACTGGCCTTACCAAAGGAGCCAAACATAGGGCGATAATGCACAGGCTGTGGCGTAGGTATCGATGCATTAGGGTCGCCCATGGGAGCATTGGCAATCATGCCGCCCTTAATAATCAAAGAAGGTTTAACCGCAAAAAAGGCCGGCTTCCACAATACCAAGTCCGCCAATTTGCCCGCCTCAATGGAACCCACTTCATGACTAACGCCATGCGCAATCGCTGGGTTAATGGTGTATTTGGCGATATAACGCTTAGCACGGAAGTTGTCTGCACCCAGCTCAGCATCTTCTGGTAACAAGCCGAATTGCTGCTTCATTTTGTGCGCCGTCTGCCAAGTTCGAGTGACCACTTCACCCACTCGTCCCATGGCTTGTGAATCGGAT
The DNA here is from genome assembly GCF_043643765.1 of Marinomonas posidonica. Taxonomy (GTDB): domain Bacteria; phylum Pseudomonadota; class Gammaproteobacteria; order Pseudomonadales; family Marinomonadaceae; genus Marinomonas; species Marinomonas posidonica_A. The sequence continues at coordinate 70,123 of NZ_JBHZSP010000012.1, forward strand.
GAGATCATGGAGAAAGCACCACGATCATGGAAAATGTCTTCTGCGGCAATGGTTTCCTTACGGATACGAGAGTCAGCAAAAGCCACATCTTCAGGGATATTACTGTCTAGATGATGACACACCATCAACATGTCCAGATGTTCATCGACTGTATTATGGGTGTAAGGACGAGTTGGGTTGGTCGAAGATGGCAGCACATTGGCGTGCCCTGCTGCACGAATGATGTCTGGCGCATGACCACCACCCGCTCCTTCCGTATGATAAGTGTGAATCACTCTGTCTTTAAAGGCACTCAAGGTACTGTCAACAAAGCCAGATTCGTTCAAGGTATCGGTATGAATCGCTACCTGTACATCGTATTTTTCCGCGACCGACAAACAACAATCGATAGACGCAGGTGTGGTGCCCCAATCTTCGTGTAATTTCAAGCCACAAGCGCCAGCTTCCAATTGCTCCTCAAGGGCCTCAGGTAAGCTGGCATTGCCCTTTCCTAAGAAGCCCAAATTCATTGGCATACTGTCGGTGGCTTGCAGCATTTTGCCCAAATACCAAGGCCCCGGCGTACAGGTAGTGGCATTGGTGCCCGTCGCCGGCCCCGTGCCACCACCTATCATGGTGGTCACACCTGAGGTAAGGGCTTCTTCAATTTGTTGCGGACAAATAAAGTGAATGTGCGCGTCGATACCGCCCGCGGTGAGAATAGAACCTTCCCCAGCAATGACTTCAGTACCTGGGCCAATGACAATGTCCACATTATCTTGTACATCTGGGTTACCGGCTTTACCCACTTTGAAGATACGGCCGTTTTTGACCCCAACATCGCCTTTGACTATGCCCCAATGATCCAGTACCAAGGCATTGGTAATCACCAAATCAACGGCGACCTCATTGGTCAACTGACTTTGCCCCATACCATCACGAATGACCTTGCCACCACCAAATTTCACTTCATCCCCATAGGTAGTGAAGTCCTGCTCCACTTGAATCCATAAGTCGGTGTCGCCTAAACGCACTCTGTCGCCAGTGGTCGGGCCAAACATTTGTGAGTAACTTTGTCGGTCCATGTTTGCCATCAGTCTGTCTCCTCGGTCGCCAGTTTGCCCATCACCTCACCACGAAAACCGTAAATGCTGTTGTTGCCAGCGTAGGCCACCAGTTCCACTTCTCGTCCTTGACCGGGTTCGAAGCGCACCGCCGTCCCGGAAGCAATATTAAGGCGATAGCCTTTGGTGACAGGTCGATCAAAGACTAACGCTGGATTCACTTCATAAAAATGATAGTGGGAGCCGATTTGTACTGGGCGATCACCGGTGTTTTCCACTCGAACGCTCAAGGTTTTACGTCCTTGATTCAGAACAATGTCGCCTTCGCTAACCTGTATTTCTCCTGGAATCATCTTGCTTCTCCCCAGTTAATTGATCGGGTTGTGAACCGTGACCAGCTTAGTGCCGTCCGGAAAGGTTGCCTCAACCTGAACCTCATGAATCAAATCCACAACACCATCCATAACCTGCTCGGCACTCAGTAAGGTTTTTCCATAAGCCATTAACTCTGCAACACTTTTACCATCTCGAGCGCCTTCGATAATTTCCATCGTGAGGTAAGCCATGGCCTCAGGATAGTTAAGTTTTAGGCCGCGATTTAAGCGACGCTCAGCCAACAAGGCAGCGGTAAACACCAGCAGTTTGTCTTTTTCTCTTGGTAGTAATTCCATAGTCAAAGCCTCTTCATCATTAGGTCGCCCAAATTCGTGGCGCACAGGCATTGCGTTGTATCAATTCAGGTCGGAGTTGTTGCCAACACTGATTAAATAAGTGTTTCATTTGCTCGCTGTCACCATGCACAGCGCGCACCAAAATAAATTCTTTCACTAAAGACACTCCCGCCAAACCGGCGAACTCCGCACAAGACTCGCGTAAAGCCGTTAAGGTATCGTCTGATAAATGCGTAAAAGGCCCAGCCACCAACAAACCATTCACCGCTTGTCCCTGTAAGCCAGCCGCCGAATGCATTACCGCTGCGGAATCCTGATCAATGCGTAACCGCTCGCGCAGCCTGATACGACCATCCACATTGATCTGAAAACTTTGGCTGGCGCGTCCTTGAGCAAAATCCAATTGATTAGCGGGCAAGCCAAAACAGGTGATTTCCCAACCAATAAAACGCGCCCCAGAGGCAAGGTGAATCTGATTCACTAACGCCGTATTAGCATCGGGATACAAGATGGTTTCTTGTGGTAACCACTCCATGATGGCCTGATTTGGCACGTGCAAATGGGTGGTTTGACGCTGTAACAATTTGTCTGGCCGAGCACGGTAAACCCGACCCGCTCCGGGTGTGGTAATCAATACATGAGTATGCGGCTGTTGACGTGATTCAATGACCAATTCATCCCCCGACACCAAGCCGCCTGGTGGGTGCAACAAATACACATGGGCCGTGTCTTGACCTTCAGGGTAGAAAGGCTTTTGCACATACAAAGGCCCTTTATGATCACAGGTTTTCAATACAGTTCCACGAGCGCCATGCGCAAACCCCAAGCGCAAATAGGCTTGCCATTGACTGGCTGTTTGCTCAGTATTGGGATGACTTAAAGCAAGGGTCATACGGCTAAATACTGTTTAATGAGATCGTCATTCAGGTTTTCCATCTTATCCGCAGCGACAATTCGACCTTTTTCCATGAGACGAAACTCTTTACCCACACGACGAGCAAAGCCCAGTTTTTGTTCAATTAAGATCACGGTTAGGCCTTCTTCCTCGTTCAGTTTGAGAATCACATCACCAATTTGTTTAACGATATTTGGCTGAATACCTTCATTTGGTTCGTCCAAAATTAAGACTTTTGGTTCTAATACCAACGCCCGTCCAATGGCCAATTGTTGCTGCTGACCACCCGACAAATCGCCACCACGACGATGCAACATTTCCTTCAACACCGGAAAGAGTTCAAAGACTTTTTCCGGTATGGCTTTTTTCTTCTTTACTGGCAGACCAATGCGCAGGTTTTCCTCCACCGTTAACATGGGAAAAATGTCGCGACCTTGTGGTACATAGCCAATGCCAGCGTAAGCACGTCGTTCAGCACTTTGTTTATGCAAGGCTTGCTGGTTCAGTAAAATTTCACCGCTTTTAATGGGTAACAAGCCCATAATGGCTTTCATCAAGGTCGTCTTACCGACACCGTTGCGGCCCATAATGCAAGTGATGGAGCCTGGTACTATGTCCAAATCCAGATCCCATAAAATTTGTGTGCCACCATACAATTGGCTGACTTTTTTCATGCTGATCATAGGGTTAGGCCTCCACCGCTTCTTCGCCTAAATAGACTTCAATGACGTCTTTATTGTTCTGAATCTGATCCATGGTGCCTTCGGCTAATACCGATCCTTGATGCAGCACAGTCACAGTGCGAGCAATACTGCGTACAAACTCCATATCGTGCTCCACCACAATAACGGTGCGTTCTCCGGCTAAGGACGTCAGCAACTCCGCGGTGCGTTCGGTTTCCTGAGCTGTCATGCCAGCTACCGGTTCATCAATCAGTAAAAGTCTAGGATCAGATACAAGAAGCATGCCTATTTCCAACCATTGCTTCTGCCCATGAGACAAAGCGCCAGCTTGCATAAAACGCTGCTCACTCAAACCTATGATTTTCAGCACCTCATCGATACGATCGATTTCACTGGGTGACAATCGAGAAAACAGAGTTTGAATTACTCGCTTATCGGTTTTCAAAGACAGCTCCAAGTTGTCGAACACACTTTGCTCTTCAAATACCGTGGGTTTCTGAAACTTACGTCCAATCCCCAATTGCGCTATGTCCGCTTCGTCTTTACTGAGCAAATTATGGGTTTGACCGAAAAACACCGACCCCGAATCCGGTTTGGACTTGCCGGTAATCACATCCATTAAAGTGGTTTTGCCCGCGCCATTGGCACCAATAAGGCAGCGCAACTCTCCGTCTTTGACATACAAGTTGAGATCGTTCAACGCTTTGAAACCATCAAAACTCAGGTTCAAGCCTTCTACATAAAGAATCATCTGATTTGAAACATCCACTTTCGCCGCTTGTTCTGGCGCTAAAAATGGCCATACCTGATCACGACGGAAGGTGTCTCTTAGACTTTGTAGTGATTGATCTATGGCATTCATGATGACGCCTCCTGTGTCGATAGGCTTTGGCGCTTGGATTTAAGCTGTCCGTATAGACCGATTAAGCCTTTTGGTAAAAACAGGGTCACTAAGACAAATAACGCGCCTAAGGCAAATAACCAACCATCTGGCATGATGGCGGTAAAACGGGTTTTAGCGTAATTCACCAACAGAGCACCGATAATGGCGCCAATTAAGGTGCCGCGGCCGCCAACAGCAACCCAAATAACGATTTCAATGGAATTAATCGGAGAAAACTCCCCTGGGTTGATAATGCCCACTTGAGGAACATACAAGGCGCCCGCCACACCAGCGATCACCGCCGAGTAGACAAACAACCACACCTTATAACGTTCCGTGCGATAGCCAATAAAACGGGTGCGAGCTTCCGCATCTCGAACAGCCAAAGTCACCTTACCCAAACGAGAAGACAGAATGCGCTGACTGACTAACAAAACTAAGGCTAATAACAGTGCCGTTATAATAAACAGCGCCACTCTTGTGGCATCAGACTGCAAATCAAAGCCTAAAATTTCCTTAAAATCGGTTAGCCCGTTATTGCCACCAAATCCCATTTCATTACGGAAGAAGGCCAACAACAAAGCGTAGGTTAAGGCTTGTGTCATGATGGACAGATACACCCCGGTCACACGGGAACGAAAGGCTAGCCAACCAAACACAAAAGCCAATAACCCCGGTACCAACACCGCCATTATCATGGCGAACCAAAACTGGTCCATCCCCAACCAGAACCAAGGCAGCTCTTGCCAATCAAGGAACACCATAAAGTCCGGTAGAACAGGATGACCATAGACACCGCGGTCACCAATTTGACGCATCAGATACATGCCCATGGCATAACCGCCCAAAGCAAAAAACGCCCCATGCCCTAGGCTTAAAATACCGCAATATCCCCAAATGATGTCCACCGCCAAAGCCAACATGGCGTAACATAAATACTTACCCAACAAGGTAATACTGTAGGTGCTCACATGCAGAGCCGAGCTTTCTGGTAAAAGTAAATTCGCAGCCGATGCCAACAAGGTGACCCCCAATAACAAAATCACAAAGGGCAAGGTGTATTTGCCAGACGTGCGCCCTGCGCTAAACCAATGCAATAACTTACTCATTCTGCAGCCCTGCCTTTTTGTGGGAAGAGTCCTTTAGGACGTTTCTGAATAAAGAGAATGATGAACACCAACACAAAAATGGCGGCCAACACGGCACCAGTGGTCGGCTCCAAGAACTTATTAGCAATACCCAAGGTGAACGCCGCCACTAAGGTACCCAATAAATTCCCCACGCCGCCAAACACCACCACCATAAAGGAATCAATGATGTAAGCTTGGCCCAAATTTGGCCCCACATTGGTAAGCTGAGATAATGCCACGCCCGCGATGCCAGCAATGCCTGATCCTAACCCAAAAGTCATGGCATCCACCCATTCGGTTTTCACCCCCATGGCTTTGGCCATGTTGCGATTTTGCGATACCGCACGCACGTTCAAGCCCAGTGAACTTTTCTTTAAAATCAGCACCAATACGATGAATACCAACAAAGCAAAGGCTAGGATATACAAACGGTTTAACGTCAAAGATAAGACGGGATTGATTTCCCATGAACCACTCATCCAACTTGGGGTGGATACTTGACGGTTCAAAGGAGAGAAAATAGTTCGTACCAGCTGCTGTAAAATCAGACTGATACCAAAGGTGGCCAACAGGGTTTCCAATGGTCGACCGTGTAAGCGACAAATCACCAAGCGTTCAATCAACACACCCATTAAGCCCGACACCAAAAAGGCCGCAGGAATCGCCACCCAAATGGAATAATCTATGTAGTTGGGCATAATCAACTGCACCACATAAGTGGTATAGGCACCCAACATGATCATTTCACCGTGCGCCATATTGATGACTCCCATCACCCCAAAGGTGATGGCCAAACCAATTGACGCCAATAACAATACGGAACCTAAACTCAAGCCAAAAAACAACTGATCAACAAACGCATATCGCTGGACACTTTGATTGATCTTCTCAAGTGCCTGAGTCGCTGCCGATGCAATCACATCATTCGCATCTTGGCTTAAGGTGACCAAGCCATTGCGCACATCGTTTTCCAAGCTGCTGGACAAAAATTCAATGGCTGCCAAACGAGCACTTTGACTCTGTTCAACCTCTTTTGCTGTGTACAAAGACAAGGCGGTTTGCATCATTTCTTGTACGTTTGGATGGGTTTCTTGAGGGTAAAGTGCTTCTAAAGTAGCAAAAGTGTCACTATCCAGATCCGCTAACAATTCACGCACCGCACTTTCACGTAATTCAGGGTCTTTTGAGGTTAATTGCAGACGTGCAATGGTCCCTCGCAACATACTGCGTAATTTATTATTTACTTTGATTTTGCGAACTTGCTTACTGCCTAACTGGGCATTCGCTTGTTGACTAAAGACATCCACATAGAGGGTTTCACCTGCCGTATTGGTTTTGACAACTAACCGCCCCTCCGCTCGAGTGTAGTATAGGTCGCCATCCAACCAAGCTCTAAACACAGGTAATAATGACTCATCGCCCTGCGCTTCCAGTTGCACCAACATAGCCGGCATTTTGGATAACTTGGTTTGAGTAAGCTCAGACAGCAGGCCTTCGGTTTCCACAGCCATCAACCAAGTTGGCAATGCCATAAAAATCCCTATCAGACAGAGACGCAAAATACGTTTCACGATATTTCTCCGGAATCAGTCGAACATAAGCGGTAAAAAAGGTTTCCAGCAAATGCTGGAAACCAAGTTTCAACCCTGGGGGTGGTCAAATTAGTAATTTTGTCCAGAACACATTTTGGTCTTAGTGTTGTAGTTGCCACATTTAAGTGGATCGGTCCAATCAGCAATCAGATCTTTCGAACCTGGTAAGAAGTCAGACCAAGCGTCGCCCGGAACCACACCATCGGTCTCCCAAACGGTTTCAAACTGACCGTCGTCTTGAATCTCGCCAATCAGCACAGGCTTACTCAAATGGTGGTTTTTGTTCATTACCGCAATGCCGCCTGTTAGGTTAGGCGTTTCCTGACCTATCATGGCCTGCTCAACCGCATCTACGTCGGTTGTACCGGCTTCGGTTACCGCATTGGCCCACATGTTAAAGCCGATAAAAGTGGCTTCCATTGGGTCATTGGTCACACGATCAGGGTTGCCAGTAAAGGCTTTCCACTGGGTAATAAATTCTTCATTTTCATCACTCTCTACGCTTTGGAAGTAGTTCCAAGCGGCCAAGTGACCCACTAGAGGCGCCGTGTCTAGACCAGATAACTCTTCCTCACCCACAGAGAAAGCCACCACTGGAATGTCTTCTGAAGAAATACCTTGGTTACCCAATTCTTTGTAGAAAGGCACGTTGGCATCACCATTGATGGTCGATACCACAGCGGTTTTCTTGCCTGCGCTACCGAATTTTTTAATGTCGGAAACGATAGACTGCCAATCAGAGTGACCAAATGGCGTGTAATTGATCATGATGTCTTCTTCCGCGACCCCCATGTCTTTCAGATAGGCTTCTAGAATCTTGTTGGTGGTACGCGGATAAACGTAATCCGTACCCGCTAGCACCCAACGCTCTACACCTAACTCGTCTTTTAAGTAATTAACCGCAGGAATGGCTTGTTGGTTTGGCGCTGCGCCTGTGTAGAAAACATTTTTAGAAGATTCTTCACCCTCGTATTGCACTGGGTAGAACATCAAACCGTTGAGTTCTTCAATAACAGGCAAGACAGACTTACGAGATACGGACGTCCAACAACCGAAAATGACATCCACTTCTTCTTCCGTTAATAATTCACGGGCTTTTTCCGCAAACAGAGGCCAGTTCGATGCTGGATCCACCACCACTGCTTCGAGTTTTTTACCGAGCAAACCACCTTTTTTGTTCTGTTCTTCGACCATCATCAGAACCGTGTCTTTCAGGGTCGTTTCAGAAATGGCCATGGTGCCAGATAGGGAATGCAATACACCGACTTTAATTGTGTCGGCGGCCAGAGAAGGGAAAGCAATAAGCGTCGCACTGGTCAGCGCAATCGCAGAAGCAAGCGTCTTAATTTTCATGATTGAGTCGTCCTATTGTGATTTTTGATGCGTTCAAACTGATCACTTAGGCGCTTTATCGTATGGTTATGACCTAGTGAGCAGCCTGTACAGTATTCAAAAAAACCACAACCTAGGGTATGCGCTAATTACCCTATGGAGCTACGTTAAATGACGTAGACTCTTTCAAACATGAGCTGAAAACACATGATCGTTTCAATTAAGACTGTTTAAGGTAGGAAGAGAGAAAAAGAAAAAAGGCGAATGTCATCAGTGACATTCGCCTTTATGGAATCATGAGGTCATGAGCTTATAGAATTTTAGCGACTTCCTCAAAATCAAGACGCGGGCCTCGTGGATGGTAACCCTCTGGTTTGCCATAACCTAGGTTGATGATAAAGTTTGTTTTGAAACGACCATCTGCAAAGAATTCCGCATCAACAGCAGCAGGGTTAAAACCACTCATAGGACCAGCAGACAAACCTAATGCGCGAGCGGCTAAGATAACGTAGGCACCTTGCAAACTACTGTTACGGAATGCCGTTGATTCAGATAAAGCGGCGTCATTCTCAAACATAGGTTTGGCATCTACTACCGGAAATTGTGTTGGTAGATGATTGTAAAATTCAGAGTCAGAAGCAACAATTAAGGTTAATGGCGCTGCACGCGTTTTGTCGACATTACCTGGAGCCAAAGCGGGTAATAGTCTTTCTTTGCTCTCAGTACTGTTCAAAAATACAAAGCGCGCAGGCTGAGCATTCATGGAAGTTGGCCCCCATTTACATAGATCGTATAAAGCTTTGATCGTTTCCTCATGAACAGGCGTATCTAAAAATTCATTATAGGTTCTAGCTTCTAGAAACAACTGATCTAAAGCATTTTTGTCTAATGATGTGCTCATACAATCTCCTAAAAAAAATGTGTTTAACAAAAAGGTATCTGGATTTCGAGACAGAGTATACGACGCCACAAGTGGAGCATATAGGCTCGAATAAGAACATGTGTGTTTCACAAAACGATCTAATAGAAGTATAGATCATGACTAAAATTTTGCGTCTCAGATCAAACATATTTTCCTCAAAGCCCCTGTTCACATCCGGTCTGATTGATGCCCTCTTCAACTCTCTTGTTATAAAACGAAAACCAGACATTAAGATCGCACCAAACCAGCCAAAAATTGCAACCAATCTTGGAGTTCATCATCAAATGATTGTCGCTGCTTTTCAGTCAGAGAGTGGTTTAACTCAGCCAGCATTTTTGCATATAAGATCTTATTATGTTCAGAAGCAACATTGTGTTGCGGTGTTTTATATTGCTCAGGATGAATCATGATACTACTCAGTCGCTGAGAAAAGTCTGGTGATTTACGGTCAGCAAAGAGGTCTTTGACCATCGTTTGAAGTCTCATTTGGTAAGCCATTCTCAACTCAAACGTCGGCGTAAATGCCTGAACATAGCGCTGAATAATTTGCATTTGCTCTGGTGTCAGTTTGCCAATGTTGTCTTCCACTTGTTTAATCAAATCTTGTTGTCGATCCGCTAAACGCGCCTCTTTGCTTTCTGCGGCCTCTCTGGACAGCCTTTCCTCTCGCTTTTTCTGCCACACTGATAAAAAATCGTCTATTTGAGAGGGTGACAAATACGGCGCCAGTAAGGCCAATTCTGGAGAAATTTTATCGCGTAGGCGCTGTACGTTCTGCTGTATTTCATCAAACACATTCAGCCATTGCTGCTGATCAAGGGGAGCTGTCTGGAGTTGTGATCTTAGGGCGTTAAGCTGGCTTTCATAAGTTTTCAGTTCTTCGGAGCGATGCCAAGCATGCCACGAATCGACACGTTCATCCAAAAGGGCTTTTTGCTCTGTGGTCAATTCAATATAATCATCCACATACCAATACAACAGCCAATCAAGATTGTTGTACACAAAAGAGGACGAGCAAGCACTCAACAACACACTAAACAATAGTACCAGCGAGAATTTTGTCTTTTTCATTGGGACTCCGCCCTTTAGACCAGTTGATATAAATCCATTTTATATTGAGGTGATTCAACCTTTTTAGTCAAGCTTTCTTTTAGTTAGTATTGTGCTTTATAGGTTATATCAAAATAAAACTGGCTGTTGAGAAGTCAGTTCAGAGGGAGAACTCTAACGAACAGTCGTGGTTAATCGACTAAAAAACACAGCGTGATGAAGCACTTCTTGGTTTGTCGAGAAGAAGTATTATCTCTCTCTATCTTCACTTAAAATCAATAGATGGGGTTTGTTGTTTTGCAGCGTACATTGACCGATCCGCTTCCTTCAAAAGGGTGTCGATTAATTTTCTCTCAGCGGAATTTGTCACGGCAAACCCAGCGCTATACAACAAATCGTATTCATGAAGTGCCGTTTGATTGTAGTGCTCAATAGCACGTTTAAAACGAGCCATAACTTGTTTGGCCGTCTTTAGGTTTATACCTGGCATAAAGACAACAAATTCATCACCTCCTAATCGACATAGAATATCGGAAGAACGAAAGTTTTCACGCATCAATGCGGCAAATTGTTGCAAGGCTCGATCCCCCTCATCATGACCAAATTGGTCATTAATAGGTTTAAACAGATTAAGATCCATGTAGACCAAAGAAAACGTCTCTTTCACTAAATGAGAAACCGTGAGTTGGTGCTGGGCTTGTCGAATGAAGCCACGACGATTAAACAATTGAGTGAGTTCATCTACTGAGGCAATGTGGGTCGCTAAGAGCTCGTACTCGGCCATTTTAGCCAGATCAACCAAGGCTTCCAGATCCCGCTCTGACAAGTCATGCGGCCGCTGATCAATAATACAAAGTGTGCCCATTTTTGTACCGTCGCCATAAGCCAATGGTACGCCTGCATAAAATCGAATATTAGGCGGTCCAGTCACCAAGGGGTTATCGGCAAAACGCTGATCTAATGAAGCATCAGGAACAATGAACGGTTCAGCTCCCAAGATAGCATGACCACAAAAAGAAATGTCTCGAGGCGTTTCTCTAACCTCCAGACCGAGACAGGACTTGAACCATTGACGGCTTTCATCAACGAGACTAACCAATGCAATTGGCACATCAAACATACGCTGCGCCAATCTTGTCACGCGATCAAAACGCTCTTCTGCATCCGAATCTAAAATACCTAAACTTCTCAGGTTACTGAGTCTAAGCTGTTCGTCTTTCGGAATGTCTGGTATTTGCATTTTGCACCTTGTGGTTTTCGACCTGAATGATCTTCTCCTTAACGCTGCTTTAAACCTAGCACTTCATGTCTCAGATTCAATATTGGCTAACAAAGTTTTACACTTCAGTCTCCTCTTAACTCAAGCCATTACGCTCTCACCCAAGAGAAGAGTTTCTTATGCAGGAATGCCAAAATGCTACTCATAATGGGGACAATAATGATCGTCATAATAAGCAAACGCAGGGGTAAACTGAATTGGCCTATATAGGGATCAAGTAACGGAAAAAACAAATTCAACAAGGGATAAATTGTTAGCCAAACCAACAACATGGCTTTCCATTTTCTCGGGGCCTTTGGCTTCGTTTTTTGATCATTTAGCATATTAGTTCTCCTTACTCTTAAATGGGTAAAAGCGGTTGTATAAATCACACACCGCTCTCTTACTTAAAGCCATTTCACTTGTCGAAATCAGATGAAACTATGCTAGTATTTTTAGTAGTGATTATCATTTGTATTTTTATGCATTCCGGCATAAAACCTATTCATTTCGGTGAAAAGGTGAGAAATGGGAAGATTCGATGACATATAGAGTGAATCAAAACAATATTATTTCGGTGGATCAGCCATCTAATGGCGTAAAAAGACAACGTTTACCGGCAGTATTAGGCACTTGTTACGTTGATAGAGAACTCATCGAACCCGGCATCGCCATTGCTTATTCAAGTTATACTGCCAGCGAAAATTTCGTTGAAGAAAGCCGGATTGAAACGTCAGAGACAAGGTTGAGTTTAACATTCGGTTTATCCGGACAATCCATTTACCAGTGTAAAAGTGCCTTAACAGATGACCTAGTCTTTTCGGAAAACCATGCCACATTGACGACCTTTGGCAATAGCGAAGGAGAACGAATATATAAAGAGGGGCATAAAATCGATCAGTTGCGGATACTCATAAGTGGAAACGCATTTGATCGTCTTAGTATTCCATTTCCCAAAGAGGCCAAGGATGTTGCATTTCCTATTCAGCAGCAACATACGAAAATCAGTCAGAACACAATACATTACTTAAAACGTTTGATGACCTTGATGTACTCGAATCAACCAGAGCGGCCTTTAGAGAAACACATTCTGGTGTTAAATCTATTAAGTGAACAATTGTCGTTATTGCAGGCAAATCATCAAGAATATCAACCAGTATTTCACCACAGAGACGAAGCCAACATCATCTCAGCAAAACGATATATGATTCAAAATATGTCCCTTCCCATCACCCTCGCCAACGTCTGTCAGGCGGTGGGCATTAGTGAAAGTAAACTCAAACAAGGCACCAAAGCTCTCTATCAATTGTCACCGCACCAATTGCTTTTGCAGATTCGTATGGAAAAAGCTTGGGAACAGTTAATGACGGGCAGCAATGTGTCTCAAACTGCTTACTCTGTCGGCTATCAACACGCTTCTAATTTCAGTGCCGCGTTTAATCGATATTATGGTTTTTCACCCAAATCCCTGCTGGTCCAACGGCAGTAAAACAAGCTAGAACTACACCTTCTCAATCACGATTGACAGATAACCCACTTCGAAGCCGAACTTGGTCATCACGGATTCATTAATCACTACGCCGTCTTTGACCATATACATGCGATCGTCAACGGTAACCTCGATAATGTCACCATCGTAAGGCACTTGCAGTACGTATTTCATGAACAAGGCGTTGCCTGCTATTCTAACCTCGCCTGAACCGACGACATCATTGGCGGTGGCTATGTATTGGCCATCTGTGTTTGGTGTCAGGGTCCAAGTACGGTTCTGAATCTCACCGTCATCAAACACAAACACTTCCGCTAAAGTCCCCACACCGTTTTCCCAGCTACCATCTAACGTGGCATTAAAATAACGAATCACTTCGCCACTGCGATTTTTCAAAATACCATGGGCGCGCAATTGGCCAGAAAAGAAGGACTGTAGCTCAAACTTAGGGGTGTTGTTGGCGTAAATGGACACATCCGCCGTAGAACAAGCCGACAAAGTCATAGCACTCAATAACACCATGAGCCATTTTTTGTATCTCACATACATCGTTCAAATCCTCTAAATTCAATCATTGTATTGGTAACGAATATCAACACTTTGGTATTTTCCTGCAGCATTGCTGATGTTGGCTCTGCCAGTGAAACGCAGCAATCTTTGCGTGCTTGAGTCATACGCCACCACAATGGGATCAACCGCCATCTTGACCAGCCAAGACACTGGCGACAAAGTAAAGCAGACCACACTTGGTGATGTATCAGCTAGGCAATCAGCCTGTTGGAAACGGAAGGAAAAAGTGGTGTGTTTACTGGGAACCAAATATTCAATGTCCATCGTCTTACCAGATATCAAAGGTTGCCAATATTGACGAACAAAAGCGTCAAAACCAGCATCTATGACCATATTGGGTTTGTCGGCAATCGTGTCTTCTTTTGCTTCGCTGCCATTCTGTTTGCGGTATTTCACCAAAAACGTTTCACCCACCTGCTTCACCTCAATCGCTTCGCCATTGCGATCATTTAACTGTTGAAAACTGGGGCGTATTAAAGACCTTGAGAAGTCGATTTGTTTGCGCGCAAACTCGGTACCATCAGGTTCAGAATACATCACCTGATGTTGTGCCCGGTCTAATTTGATGTGTTTTTCCGTATAAACTAGATCTCCCGTTTCCAAACTAAAAGCTTGGCCTATGGCGGAACTGGGCGCATTCGCCAACAACAATCCACTAGTAAACAAGAGTGTACCGGTGAGTAAAACACGAAGAGAATACATTAACTGCATATTAATCCTTCCTATCGGTCAGTTGCCATATATCCGTTAGCCAAACCCCAAACGGCAAGATCATCGCCCACAACGCAGCGACCAGTAACAAGCTATAAATGAGCGGTGAGGCCAAAGTAATACCGGCCATGTTGGCACCAGCAAAATAACTCATGGTCGGGCCAATCAATCCTAAACCAGCCGCTAGAGCATATCGCTTTCTTAAAAAAGACAGGCTATGGGCGAATAAGGTCGCCACACTGACCCACAAGCATATTAGCCAGACTGGAGGCACACCGAATGTCGTCCAAGATGCGGTGGTCGATGTAAAAACAGACAGGCGAAATAAACTGCCATCGACAACAAAACCCAACAATAGAAAGACACAAATCAACCGCCATTCATGGCGGTTTTTCATAATGAATAGGTGATGAAAAGCGAGGTAACACATAGTGGCCAGCAATGCCCATAATGACCCCATAAGAAGACATACAAACCATATTGTTTGAAATAATACCGCGTTAATGATCGCCTTCTTTGCCACGATATTACGCCCCTGAAGGCAACGTTAAGCGATGCTCAGGTTTGGCAAACACAAACTGACCTGTGCTGATCGCCCGCTCTTTGAAGCCACCTTCACAATACGCTAAGTAGAAATCCCACATGCGACAAAAAACATCATCAAACCCTTGTTTGACGACCTCTTGGCGAGCCTCATGGAAACGTGTACGCCAGTCTGCTAAGGTTTTGGCATAATGCTCTGTAATGTCTTCCAAACCGACGATTTGCATGTCTGTTTTGGCCGAAATCTTATCCGCTATCACTTGGTTTGATGGTAAACATCCGCCTGGAAAGATGTAACGTTGAATAAAGTCCACGGAGCGACGTGCGTAATCGTAGCGTTGATCTGCGATGGTAATGGCTTGAATTACCATTAAACCTTCAGGTTTTAATAATTCACTGCACTTAGAGAAATAACTGTCGTAGTACTCATGACCCACGGCTTCGATCATTTCAATCGACACCAGCTTGTCATATTGGCCTTGCAAGTCACGATAGTCATCCAACAAAAGGGTTACTTTATTCTCTAAACCTTCCGCTTTGACACGCGCTTGAGCGAATTCATATTGTTCTTTCGAAATCGTTGTTGTCGTGACTTGGCAACCATAATATTTAGCGGCATGAATCGCCATCCCGCCCCAACCTGTTCCAATTTCTAATAAATGATCGGTTTCTTTAAGCTGAAGTTTTTGGCAAATACGATCCAACTTAAACACCGAAGCCTCTTCCAAAGACGCGTTTTTCTCAGGATAGAAGGCAGCAGAATACATCATGGTTGGGTCTAAAAAGAGAGAGAAGAAATCGTTACCTAAATCATAGTGAGCAGAGATATTTTCACGAGAACCTTTCTTTGTATTGGCATTCATTTTGTGCAGTATTTTCGTGCCAATCCGCGACCAAAATGGTCTCTTCTGATCCATTTTATTAATCAAGTTTAGATTAGCCACCATCAATCGAATCACCCCAACCAAATCCGGCGAACTCCAATGACCTTTCATGTAAGCTTCACCCGCACCAATACTGCTGTTTAAAAAAACATCTCGGTAGGCATGGCGATGTTCGACTCGGATGTGCGCAATGTGTTTGGCGGAATGGCGAGCTTCTCCGAAAGAAAACACAATGCCCTCTTCCTCAAGCGTCAGGTGGCCAATCGCAAGACGATTGAGCATGGCGAATACCATTTTTCGCGCCATACCATCAAGTCGGGAGGGAGAGGATTTCTTAGCTTGTTTCTGATTTTCTGCACTGGCCAAACTCATACTAATGGAACCTCTTATCTTTCTATTCTGCTTTGGTTATGGTGTTAGGATGACTGTAAAAGGGTACTTTTTTCAGCCACAACTTCATTGCTTGCCAATATATTCCGAACGCCACTTTGGCGGTCATAAAAGGGTAGGAAAATAAGATTTTACGTAGGCTCTTACTGTCCATTGGCAATCTCGATAAAGCCAAGGTGGCATCAAATACGCACTCGTTCGACTCTACAACTTTATTTTGCATGTGTACCGTCAATTTAGACTCTGGCAGACTACTCCGCCAATCATAAAAATGGTTCATCGGATGAAAGGGCGACACGTGCATATCCTTATTAAATTGGATACGTTGACGGCTCTGCTGTGGATCACATTTCAGCACATAAGCCACCTTTTCTCCCCAAGGCGTATTGGTCACTTCCAAGAGCATGGCCTGTAGCTGCTCTTCATGGTCGAAGCAGTAATAGACAGTGATGGGATTGATGATAAAACCAAAGTAACGACAGTTAGTCAGCATGCGAACGGGGCCATTTAGGCTTATCCCCATTTGACGGAAGACTTCGCCTTGAACAGCTTGCTTGATCGGAAGGCCGTTATCACCAAAATAATCTTTGCGTGCAAAGCGTGCCAATGACCAAAATTTGGTTGACCACCAAGCGCTCATGGACAAAGCTTGATCTACCTCATCCAAGTCAAAGTACATCATGAAAACCCTATATTGAAAGGCATGATGACGAGGTTCAAAACGACGATGGCGCACCGTGCCATAATAAATGGCGCTGTGCGTGACATTGGATGGAGAACCGCTAACAGGCATTACCAATTTACCCCCAGCCCCTCAGCAACCCGCACACCACTCCAACAGCCGTCTTCATGGAAGCCGTTGCGCCAGTATGCGCCACAGAACCAAGTGCGATTCACACCATTAATCTCCGACCAACGCGACTGAGCTTGAATGCCTTCTAAAGTGAAGGTTGGATGAGCATATTGGAAGCGACCGAGAATCTTACTCTGATCAATCATGTCCGTCTGATTCAATGTCACGACATAGGTCGTGTCACTGTCGAGGTGCTGAAGAATGTTCATGTTGTAGCTGAGAGTCGCTGGCTCATCACGGACATCACTCAAGTGATAGTTCCAGCTCGACCAAGCCAACTTAGCTTTAGGCAATAAATGCGTGTCCGTGTGCAATACCACATCATTATTACGGTATGGAATGGCCTTTAAAATCTCTTGCTCGTCTTTACTTGAATCCGCCAACAAAGCCAACGCTTGGTCACTGTGACAGGCAAATACAACCTCATCGAACATCTCACTGTGACCTTCCGCGAATTCCAATACCACGTTGTGGTCTGAACGCTGGACAGCCTTAATATCGGCATTCAGTACAATCTTGTCTTTGAAACGATCTACCAAGGGTTGCAAATAGGCAGACGAGCCACCTTCAATAACACGCCACTGAGGCCTATCACTGACACTCAAAAGTCCATGATTTTTAAAGAATCGTACGAAAAAAACCAACGGGAAGTCCATCATTTCATCCAAGGTAGACGACCAAATAGCACTGCCCATTGGAATCAAATAATGCTCAGCAAAACGCTTACCGTAACCACGATCTTGCAGGTATTCGCCAAGGGTGATGTCGGCTTTTAGTTGTCCGTTTTCAAGATCTTGGATGGCTTCTTTATTAAAACGTAGAATGTCTTTTAACATGCCTAAATAAAGCAAATTCAATAAGTTACGACGTTGAGCAAACAGGGTATTGAGATTATTACCACCGTATTCCAACCCCGTTCGCTGACAGCTAACACTAAAACTCATTTCCGTGGGCTTAGAAACCACACCAATTTCATCCATCAGACGAATGAAATTTGGGTAAGTCCAGTCATTAAAAACAATAAAACCTGTGTCTATAGCGCGAATTTTCCCAGCTTCTTGTACCTCAACGGTTGCCGTATGACCACCAATGCGCTCAGCGGATTCATATACCGTCACATCATGTTGCTTCTGTAATAAATAAGCACTAGTTAGCCCAGAAATCCCTGAACCAATAATGGCGATTTTCACTCATCGTCTCCTTAAACTGGGATGTCTTAATAAAGATATTCTGCAACTGTGTTTTTTGTCGTTACAAATTGTCATGTTTGTTTGGGGCAAGCTTTCCTAACCACCATTTTGGCAAGTGACGACCTAGCCAAAGTAAGGCCGTCAAACGCTTAGGAAAGGCAAATTCATAGGGGCGATGCTGTAACGCTTGGTAGGTTCGCTTGGCCGCCTCGTCGGACGACATGAGAAAAGGCATATCAAAGGTATTTTTCCGTGTTAGAGGTGTATCCACGAACCCCGGTAAGATACAGCTAACATCAATACCATCGGCTTTTAAATCCATACGCAGTGAGGATAGAAAATAACGAATAGCAGCCTTACTTGCGCCATAGGCTTCAGCTCGAGGGAACGCCGCTTGTACCGCTTGAGAACT
This sequence comes from Marinomonas posidonica, assembly GCF_043643765.1. Lineage (GTDB taxonomy): Bacteria > Pseudomonadota > Gammaproteobacteria > Pseudomonadales > Marinomonadaceae > Marinomonas > Marinomonas posidonica_A. The sequence continues at coordinate 88,624 of NZ_JBHZSP010000012.1, forward strand.
GACGCCGACCAAGTGTGGTTGCGAAGCGCGTTTTAGTAATGGCAAGCAAACATCAACACTGTTCACCAACCCAAAGTAATTCACCGACATAACCCGTTCCATCATTTGCCAGTCGGTCGTATCACCATCTATATCAAGGTATTCACACGTTCCTGCATTGAGTATCGCACAGTCCAGATGTGGCGCTAGTTGACTAAGCGCATCCCGAACAGGTGCAATCTGTGCTTTGTCGACAATATCAAACGCGACGAAAGAAAGATGACTTTCATGTTCAATCAAATCAGCTAATTCACCTTGCGTGCGCGCACTGGCGATGACTTGCCAACCCGACTTTAAGTAGCGCTTCACAAGAGCAAGACCGATGCCAGAGCTGGCTCCCGTAATCCACACAACCTTTTGACTTTCATCATTAAGCGGTTCCACTGCTGTCTCCTTCATCCTATACGGCTAGGCGCTTTTTTAGGCCTTTTACCACGCTACCTAATAATGGAACATGCTCATAAATAAGTTGGCCTAGATCATACACATCTTCGTGAAAGTAGATGCGATCATGAAACTGCACCTGACTCATGCCTCGAACTGTGATGGTGTCTTTACCCAAACGAGGGTGTTTAAAATGCATGTTCCATTTAATATAAGCCATGTCGTTAGAAACGATCTGATCGAGATACTCAAAGCGCCCACTTTGTACATTGACACTCATTTCAGACAAGTAAGTATGCAGTGCTTCAGCGCCTCTGAGCTCATGCACTGGATCTTTAAAAAGCACATCGTCAGCATAAACCTGATCTATACTTCCTAACTTGGGATGCTTCACATCACGATAAAAATCTTTAAATCGATCGATTAATTGAAGATTAGGTGGCGATTGAGAGTCCGTCATACACATCACTTGTCTTTGTTGTTACCGTTAAGGACACGATTTTGTCCATCAAAGTTTTAAACGTCGTAAATCGCAAATTAGATCACTTTTTTATTTTAGACATTTTTAAAATAAACAGTGATCCGAAAAAGATATCACGACGTAAGATTTATATTACGTGATACACGTATTGAACAATATTCAGATCAGGCCTCGTCGGCCTTTCTCCTGAAGCGGAGTAATAAATGGAAAGCGCAACCAAAATAGAACCAGACAAACAAAGAGTGCAAGACATGTTTGCCATTGCTGAGCAACGGGATCAAGTCGCTTTAGCACGTTTGTTTGATCATTATGCGCCAAAGATTCGCAGTTTTTGTTTGGCCGCTCAGCCAGGCGCGAATTTGATGGCCGATGACATCGCCCAAGAAGTGATGATCCGTATTTGGAATAAAGCGCACACTTATAAACCGGAAGCGGCTTCACTCAATACCTGGGTATTTACCCTTGCGCGAAATGCTCGGATAGATTACCTACGTAAGAACAGCCGCTATCAGTCTGATATTGACCCAGAATACCTATGGCAAAACATTGTTGATGAAAACTCAGATCCGTTTCAGGATGCGCAGCAAAAGCGAGATCAACAAATGATCCAACAGAGCCTTAAAAAACTGCCTGTTGACCAACGACAAGTTTTGTCCAAAGTGTATTTAGAAGGTAAAACTCATAAAGAAGCAGCGGAAGAGTTATCCCTACCGCTTGGAACCATAAAATCTAGAGTCCGCTTGGCACTCCAGAAACTGACCATTTACGTAAAGAGGTAGTATTTGATGACCCACTACCATCCATCAATAGAAACATTAACGGACTATGCGGCAGGCGCTTTGCCTCTGTCACATTCTTTGTGTGTTTCCACCCACTTAGAGCACTGCCCTGAGTGTCAGCAACAAGTGAAAAAATTAGAAATGTTGGGGGCTCAGCTGTTTGAACAAAACCACATGCCACCTCAAGAGTTAAGACATTTAAAAGATCAATTTTTTGCCAAATTAGAACAGAAAAATACGTCAGCTGACGCCAATCAAACGGCAAAAATCGTTGAATCGATCGAAGATAACGGCTACCAGATTCCCAAAAGTCTGCGTCAGTTTGTTACTAAGAGCTATGATGATCTGACTTGGATACATTTATCACCTTCGTTTAAAATCGCCACACTTCACAATGAAGAAGGCGGCGCTCAGATTGCTTTGACGCGAGTGAAAGCTGGCGCTCACATGCCGACTCATACTCATACTGGTGACGAGATTACCCTAGTATTGGAAGGCGCGTTCTCCGACGAAACAGGCATTTACCGACAAGGTGATTTCATTAGTCGTGACGCCCGACACAAGCACAAGCCAATTGTCACCAAAGACGCTGAGTGCATCTGTTTGACGGTGCTGGACGCGCCGATTGAGTTTACTGGCTGGTTTACACGCCTCTTAAACCCAATTTTACGCCGCTACCACCCTCATACCAGCTTATAGCCCTCGTTCCACGCCCAAAACATTTCTCAAACAGAGCGCGAAGGATCGCCTCTGTTTGTGGTTTTTTATCACCGGCCATTCCGGTGCGGATGTTTTTCATCCACAACAAGAAAAAAATGTGAAACTCTGATATAGTGGTTGCTCAATTAAACAACAAGGACTACCAGTCATGGCAACAAAAAAGAAACAGCCAGCCGCAACGGAAACCTCGGAATCCATCGAAAAACAAATGCAAGAGTTTCTCGCGAAAGGTGGTCAAATTAACAAGATCGATTCTGGTGTGAGTGGCCAATCTCAACTAACCGGATCGCGCCATATTTCACTGGGCAACAGCAAAACAAAAGCACAGTAACACCCTCAGGCTCACGCACATTGCGTGCACAACAACATTGCCTCTTGATCAGTCATGTACTATTCAACGACATTTGTGTGAGCCTGCCCATTTCTATTTGGTTGGATTGATTATGCTAAGTGAAACAGATCGTCAATTTTTCAAGCCATTTTGGCGTCGTGTCGTCGCGACATTGACTTGTGCTGTCTGGGCCAGCATCGAATGGCTCTATGATGAACCCATGTGGGCCAGCTTCGCCGTTTTACTGACCGTCTACTGTGTGTGGAATTTTTTTTATCGCTTTGAAGACGACACCGACGAAAACAATTCGTCTCAATAATCCTTCCTGTTAATATCAAAAATACTGTCATAAAACTCACGACAGAAAAAAGCATGACTTTTTTCTGTTACAAATTGGTCATGTTTTCGCCACATTAACGTCACTTCGTTGTCACACAGACACTCTAATCTGAACAATAAATCATCAAAAGTTTATTCAGAACGGAGCGCCATTGTGATACAAGTCGAGCAAATGATTGCCAGTAAATCACCTCAGTTTTTCGACAAAAGTCCACTCATCACTCGCCCAACGCTAAGCCTGTTAAAACGCTTGTTTCATGAGAATGAAGTGAACGAGTTTCTTGAGCAAAACGACAGTTGTGCTGGTTTTGAATTCATAGATCGTGTTTTGGATCATTTCAACTTTGGCTATCAAGTCAGCCAGATGGATCGTCGTAATATTCCTGCGGTAGGTCGCGTTATGATCATTGCCAATCACCCTCTTGGTGCTCTAGACGGTTTGGCATTACTGCGTTTAGTCGGTGAAATTCGACCCGATGTTAAAATCGTCGCCAATGATATGTTAATGGGCTTCGACGGCTTAAAAGACTTAGTCTTGCCAGTCGACAATCTAGGTGGCAAAACCGGCCGTCAGCAACTCAAAGCCATTATGAACTGCCTCCACAACGAAGAAGCCATTATCATTTTTCCGGCTGGCGAAGTCTCTCGCATGTCACCTAGTGGCGTAAAAGACCAGAAATGGAATCAGAACTATCTTAAATTGGCGCAAAAAACCAACAGTCCATTACTGCCAGTGCACATTGGTGGCCGTAACTCCATGCTGTTTTACACCAGCTCGTTAGTGTATCGACCGTTATCTACCATTCAACTTGCCAACGAAATGTTTCGCCAGCGAAACCGCAAGATTCCAATGCAAGTGGGTCAAGCCATTCCAATCCAAGAATTGGCGCAATTACCATTGAGTGATAAAGAAAAAAACAAGCTGGTCAAACGTCATCTGTACCGCATTGCCAAAGGTAAGAAGCCATTATTAAAAACCGAAAAAACAGTGGATCATCCGCAAAATCGTCAGTTAATTAAACACGAACTAAAACAGTCTGAGCACCTTGGCAGCACCAAAGATAATAAGCAAATTTACTTATTCAACTACGATGCCGCGTCGGTCACCATGAAAGAAATTGGCCGTTTACGGGAAGTCGCGTTTCGTAAAGTAGGCGAAGGCACGGGAGAACGCTCCGACTTAGACAAGTTTGACCAATATTATCGCCACCTGATTCTTTGGGATGAAGAAGAATTGGAAATCGTAGGAGCGTATCGCATTGGCGAAGTGGCTCGCTACATGAAAGAAGAGTCACCTAATCGTATTTACAGTGCCGAATTATTCCGCTACTCCTGTGATATGGAACCGTATTTTGAACAAGGCATCGAACTGGGTCGTAGCTTTGTACAGCCAAAATACTGGGGCAAACGCAGTCTGGATTATTTATGGTACGGCATCGGTGCCTATTTAAAGCGTCATCCAGAGATTCGCTATATGTTTGGCCCTGTCAGCTTAAGCAATAGTTATCCGCAAGCCGCCAAAGATTTTATTGTGTCGTTTTACCAACTGTATTTTGCTGATAAAGAGCATTTGGCACGTTCGTTCACCCCTTATCAGGTGAACCCAGAACACAAAGACATTATTCGAAATATGTTTGCTGGCGATAACTACGAGGAAGATTTTAAAGTATTGAAGGAGCAACTCGGTCACTTTGGTGCCAGCGTGCCAACCTTATTCAAGCAGTACAGTGAGTTGTGTGAACCTGGTGGCGTTCGCTTCTTAGACTTTGGTGTGGATGCCGACTTTGGTTACTGTGTGGACGGTTTGGTTTTGGTCGATTTAAACACAGTCAAAGAAGCGAAAAATAAACGCTACCGAGGCTAACAAGACACATTTTAATGTGACACGTTACTATTGATGGTGATCGTGGTGATGGCGATGATGATGAGTAGAGTGATCTTGCTCTTCATCTGTTTTTCTCGTCGCCACGAGATAGATGATTTTGGCCACCAGCAATAGACTTAATACGATGAGGACAACCATTTGAATATCCATAAAACACCTCTTCTATTTTTTGTGAGTGCTACTTGAGTGTAGTTCAGATATTCCCGCGTAAATGTGAATTTACGTCCTATAATAGTAAAGGTGAGTGAAGCCCTACAACAGGGCATTTTTGCAACGATTTGCCGAAAAGCGAGCTTAAAACGCCTTCTGTTGAGTTCTAACCTCACAGGCTTTCCCAATAGCGTTAATGAGTTACCAAAGCTGGCGCAAGCCTTGCTTTATATAATACTACCCTCTCAGGCTTTTGCAGTAGCCTTGTTATTGTCTCTCTTGTTAAATCATATGGAGCTGGAAATGATTGAGAAAACCTACCTAAAAACGAAGCCAAAATGCAAAGTTAAATTTTCCTTGCCTGCAGACGCCATCGGTGATGCCAGTAAAGTATCGGTTGTGGGTGATTTTAATAACTGGGACGCAGAGGCCAATCCGCTGAAAAAGCAAAAAACCGGTTTGTTCGCATCAACATTAAATTTGGAAGTGGATCACACTTACCAATTCCGTTACGTGGCAGACAATGTTCATTGGCTCAACGACGATATGGCAGACGCTTATGTTCCGAGCCCTGTTAGCCATGACAACAACGGTGTATTAAACCTCTAGCATTGCTTATTTCACCTGCCAACCTATGACGGTGCCTCAAGATTCCAGCGGAATTGAGGGGCCGTATTTTCTTGCCCTTAATAAACCAACCTTTCCCGACCTTGTCATAAAAAACCACTACACTGTTACAGCGTATTTGAAACGACGCACAACGAACTCTTTACGTCGCTCTCAGTCAGCGGGCTGATATTAGTGAGCAAAAATGTTACAATGTTTTTTATTAAACGCGCATTTAATAAAAAATTAATACCTTGATACCACGAGTACAAGGCATTGAACCCAATCAAGAGAGGCAAACAACATGGCACACAAGCAGCAATACATTCATGGCCGCTACCATGCATCCACCAGCGGTGAACATTTCGAAACCATCAACCCAGCCACTGGGGAAATCATCGCAACGGTTGAACATGCAGGGCAAGCTGAGCTCGATGCTGCGGTTGAATCTGCCAAACAAGGTCAAAAAGTCTGGGCAGCAATGAGCCCAGTAGAACGTGGCCGTATTCTTAAGAAAGCCGCCGAGCTTCTGCGTGAACGTAATGAAGAGTTAGCTAAACTGGAAGTATTAGATACCGGTAAACCACTGCAAGAAGCCATCTGCGTCGACATCGAAACCGGTGCGGATGTCATCGAATATTACGCGGGCCTAACCGATAAAATTCAAGGCGAATACCAAGATTTGGGCAATGGAAATTTCTTCTACACTCGCCGTGAGCCACTGGGTATTTGTGCGGGTATTGGCGCATGGAACTACCCTATTCAGATCGCCATGTGGAAATCAGGCCCAGCACTAGCAGCTGGCAACGCTATGATCTTCAAACCGTCTGAAGAAACGCCATTAACGGCGTTAAAACTGGCAGAGATCTTTACCGAAGCGGGATTACCAGACGGTGTTTTCAATGTCGTACAAGGTGATGGTCGTACTGGTCAAATGATTACGAGCCATCCTGAAATCGATAAAGTTTCCTTCACCGGTGAAGTCGGCACAGGTAAAAAAGTGATGACGGCATCCGCTCAAACACTGAAAGAAGTGACCATGGAGCTGGGCGGTAAGTCCCCTATGATCATCTTCCCAGACATGCCAATCGATCAAGCGGTATCGGCCGCTATGTTGGCGAACTTCTATACTCAAGGTGAGGTTTGTACTAACGGCACACGTGTGTTTGTCCATGAAGACATTCTTGAAGCCTTTACCAAAGAACTTAAAGAACGCACTGAAGCCATGATTATCGGCGACCCAATGGACATGGCAACGCAAGTTGGCGCTTTGATCTCGAAAAATCACATGCAGAAGGTTTTGGGTTACATCCAAGCGGCAAAAGACGCTGGCGCGACCTTGCTATGTGGCGGTTACCAAGTAACGGAAAACGGTTTAGACAAAGGCGCGTTTGTGGCACCAACCGTGTTCACCGACTGCACCGACGACATGCCACAAGTAAAAGATGAGATCTTCGGCCCTGTCATGTCCGTCTTGAGTTTTAAAGACGAAGACGAAGCCATTGCTCGTGCTAATGACACTAAAATGGGCTTAGCAGCAGGCGTCTTTACTAAAGACTTCGCTCGAGCTCATCGCGTGATCAATCAAATGCAAGCGGGTATTTGTTGGATTAACGCGTGGGGCGCATCCCCTGCAGAAATGCCGGTCGGTGGTTACAAAGAGTCCGGTATTGGTCGCGAAAACGGCATCGACACGCTTTACCACTACACGCAAAACAAGAGCATCTTTGTCGACCTTAACGACATTCAAAACCCTTATTAAGCAAGACTGAGTAAGCGAGAGAAAGAATGGTAAACGAAACTTACGATTACGTTATTGTCGGTGCAGGTTCCGCAGGCTGTGTACTGGCAGACCGTTTAACAGAAAGCGGTGAACACAAGGTCTTGCTGCTGGAAATGGGTGGCTCAGATAAAAGCATCTTTATCCAAATGCCGACCGCTTTGTCGTATCCAATGAACACAGAAAAGTACGCTTGGCAATTTCATACGGAAAAAGAGCCCGGCCTAGACGGTCGTGAAATGCACTGTCCGCGCGGAAAAGTGTTAGGCGGCTCCTCTTCCATCAATGGCATGGTATACGTTCGCGGCCATGCCTGTGATTTTGATGAGTGGGAAGAAAATGGCGCCAAAGGTTGGAACTACCAGTCTTGCCTGCCTTACTTCAAAAAAGCGGAATCCTGGAAAGGCGGTGCCGACCTATACCGCGGTGGTGAAGGTCCATTGGCTACCAACAATGGCAACGACATGAGTTACAACCCGCTTTACCAAGCCTTTATTGAAGCTGGTAATGAAGCCGGATATGGCAAAACTGACGATTACAATGGCTTCCGTCAGGAAGGCTTTGGCCCAATGCACATGACGGTGAAAAACGGTGTTCGCGCTTCCACCTCTAATGTGTACTTGCGTCGAGCTCTAAAACGCCCAAATCTAACACTGAAAACCGGTGTGCTTAGTCATAAGGTCTTGTTTGAAGGCAAACGTGCTGTTGGCATCGAATTCAGTAAGAATGGCTCGGTCAGTCAAGTCAAAGCCAACAACGAAGTCATCCTATCCGCTGGTTCTGTGGGTTCCCCGCAATTGTTGCAATTGTCTGGCGTGGGTCCAAAAGACGTGCTTGAAAAAGCTGGTGTTCCTGTGGTTCAAGAACTACCAGGCGTTGGGGAAAACTTGCAAGATCACTTGGAAGTCTACTTCCAATATCGCTGTAATCAGCCTGTTACTCTAAACGGCAAATTGGATTTGATCAGCAAAGGCTTGATCGGTACTCGCTGGATCTTATTCAAAGACGGCTTAGGGGCGACCAACCACTTTGAATCTTGTGGCTTCATTCGCTCTCGTGCTGGCTTGAAATGGCCGAACATTCAATACCACTTCTTACCAGCAGCAATGCGCTACGATGGTCGCTCTGCCTTTGACGGTCACGGCTACCAAGTGCATGTTGGGCCGAATAAGCCAGAAAGTCGCGGTAAATTATGGATTGAGTCAGCAGACCCTGCGGCCAAACCACGTATTTTATTCAACTACATTTCAACTGAGCAGGACAAACAAGACTGGCGTGACACCATTCGCCTAAGCCGTGAGATTCTTCAACAATCGGCAATGGACGAATTTCGTGGCGAAGAGATTCAGCCAGGTTTGAACGTACAAAGCGATGAAGAAATTGATCAGTGGGTAAAAGAGAACGTTGAAAGTGCTTACCACCCATCTTGTACCTGTAAAATGGGCGCAGACAATGACCCAATGGCGGTCCTGGATGAAGCGTGTCGCGTACGAGGCGTGGAGAGTTTACGCGTGGTGGATTCGTCCATATTCCCCACCATCACCAATGGCAATTTGAACGCACCAACCATTATGGTGGCGGAAAAAGCCGCGGAGATCATCCTTGGTAAAGCGCCACTGCCTAGCCTAGATGCACCGGTTTGGATTCATCCTGAATACGAAACCAAACAGCGTTAATCGCCCCTTCCGATTTGAGCGAGAGTTCATTAAAAAGCCTAAAGCAATGATTACTTTAGGTTTTTTTTATGATTCAACCTTGTCTTCCAAACAGAAAGAAAAGGCTTATTTCAGTTCAAATACTGCAAAACCATCGTTATTCATAGATTGGTAAACCATGTTGCTGCCTGCTGCTTCTTTGGCTTTAGACGCTGTGGTGAACAGAACTTTTGCCTGACCAAAGTCTGCGAAAGACCAGTTACCATCTGCTGCTGGGTTAATGGTTTTCTGACTTAACAAGTAGTTCGCGACGACATCTCGGTTTTTATCAGGTGCATCAATGACAATGGTGTCACCAGACAAGTTAGGGAAACTACCACCACCGCCAGCACGGTAGTTGTTGGTCGCCACAAGAAAGTCGGCCGTCATATCCATTGCTTTACCTTGGAACGTCACATCTAGGATACGGTGCGAATTTGGATTCGCCACCTTACCTTCTGAGTCATAGCGAGCCGGTTGAGTCACATCAATGCGGTATGAAATACCGTCGATGACATCAAAGTTATAAGTTGGGAAAGACTGGTTTACTAAGTCTTGCGCGGTATTAGACTTTGGGTCGATTTGATTAAACTGACCCGCCGCACGCTCAAGCCATTCCACCACCTGTGCTCCGGTCAACTTCACCACTTTCAAATCGTTTGGATAGATGTACAAGTCACTGACGTTTTTCAACGCAATGTCACCTTTTGGTACGTCTGTGTAATATTCTGGACCACCGCGACCACCCGCTTTGAAAGGCGCGGCGGCAGACAAAATAGGCAAACCTTCATACGAGGTTCCACGCACAATGTTTTCAACGTACCAAACTTGCGCGTTGTTTACGATTTGAATTGAGGGATCGTCCTGCACCAAGGCAAAGAAGCTGTTGATATCCGATGTGGACTCACCCACTTTACGACGCATGTAAGCTAGTGTTCCTTCGTGCTCCGTTTCTACCGCGTCATTGATGGCAACATCGGCTTCCACCAATGGGATCGTCTTACGACCTTCACGACGAGAAATAGCACGTACTTGCGCTTTACCATCGGCCACTTTCCAACCATCACCCGCAGGTTCCAAGGTTAAATCCACCACACCTAGGTGCGATCCCCAGAAGCCAGGCATAGTCGCAGGTTTACCGTAAACAGTGCCTTTTTCATTGTCTACGCCGTCGAATTGACCAATGGTTTTATCTCCTGGGAACACGCGGTGCGAATGACCAAATAAAATCGCATCGATGCCATCCACTTTAGCTAGATGATAAGACGCATGTTCTTCACCCTTCATATAAGGTGAGTTCATCATGCCACTGTGTGGAATAGCGATGATGACATCCGCGCCATTGGCTTTCATTTCTGGAACGTATTTTTTCGCCGTTTCGACAATATCTTTGGCGATGACTTTATTGGTGAGATTGTCTTTATCCCACGTCATGATCTGTGGCGGCACAAACCCTATGTAGCCGATATTGACTGTTTGTGATTTGCCATCCGAATCAACGAAGGTTTTTGCTTTGATCAAATAAGGCTGGAAGTAAGGTTGATCATTGCTGGCATCATTGTCACCATCATCTACGTATACGTTTGAACTAATGTATGGGAAGTTGGCGCCACTCAAGCTTTTCATCAAGAAATCTAAGCCGTAGTTGAACTCATGGTTACCTATGTTACCCACATCATAATCCAGCAGGTTCATGGCTTTAAACGCGGGGTGAGTTTCACCAAAACGTAGCACACGACCTTTAGCGACGTAATCACCCAATGGCGTACCTTGCAACAAATCACCATTGTCGACCAGTACAGAGTTAGTTACTTCAGCGCGCGCCGCTTTAATGAGAGTAGCCACACGGGATAAACCTACCGCATCACTTTGCTTGTCGCCATAGTAATCGTAATCCACTAAATTCATATGAATATCCGTGGTTTCCATTACTCGCAAGTCAATGGTAGAAGCCTGCGCTAAGGAAGCAAAGGCCAGAGAAGAAGCCAAAAAAGCGGCCTTCTTAGATAGGTCAAACGCCATGTTAATACTCCATCAAGATTAAAAAAATCAATACTTACCAAATAGTCAGTTTTTTGATCATAAAACGAAAAGATGATGAATTCATGAGTTTTTTGTGACAAAGCGGAGAAAATATCAAATTAGTGATACATATAGGTGCCAAAGTTGACCGTCTAACACATTCCGTATATTGGATTTACGCCTGTCTTGCTGTAAACGAAACATTAACGTCTAAACCAACGCCATACAAAGAGTATGCGCATTAAAGCTGCAGCCACGTAAGTCATGGCACAAGCAGTGAGAATGCGTTTGATTTTGGGTAAGTCTTCAGCGTGAACATAATTCCCTTCCGCCAAGATGGGTAAGGCTTTCTTGAAACTGGCGTCCCACTCTTCTGGCAGCATGGCCAGATGGACAAATACGGCCAATAAACCAGATAACCCCACCACGGCAGCATGCAAAGGTACGGCATAAGGTAAATGCAACAAAACCGATATCACCGGCCAACCCAGTAGCAACGCACCGGCAATTCGATTCAAACCATGCGCCAGTGGAAGATATCGAGAACTAAGATGAGAGATAGGTTGTTTCTTCTCATGGGCGATCGCATGGCCTACCTCATGAGCCGCCACGGCCACGGCGGTCAAAGAACGTCCATTGAATACGCTTGGACTAAGACGAACCGCGTGTTGTTTAAAGTCAAAATGATCGCGTCCTTCTTGCGTGGTTTCAACCGCTACTCGCGGCAACTCAAACCGCGTCACCAAATGCTCGGCCAATTCCCCACCAGTCCCCGGGATATCGCCACGTTCTTGCGCATAACGTTTCAAGGTGTACTTAACCCAAAGGTTGGGGCCAAGGATCAATACCAAAGCCAAAATAACCAATAAAACCCACAACATACTTTTGCCTTTTTCTCTGTAAACCGTCACCCTGTAGTAGAGTATTTGGCACTATTGCTTTGCATCACATACACTGTCAATAAAAGGCACAACGCGAGACGATCATGAACAATCCGCTTATCACGCCAATTCTTACCATGCTAAAAGCACAACCTCATAGCTTAAAAGAGTTTGATATCCTCAAATCTTTGCAGAGCCAGTTTCCTAAATTCAGCCAGTTGGCCGATGATACAAACCTTCAACTGTTTCGTCAGCATTTCTTGATCATGAACGCTTTGTATCAGTTGCAAAGCCAACTCTGGCAGGAAGACAACCTCATGCTAAGTATAGAAGCTACGCAGATTCGTCTTTTCAGTACGCAACACATATCGACTTCCAACAATACCAGTATCAATAATAGCCCAGATGCCAAGCTTGCTGCTTATTATCTAGATTGGAATGAATACGAAAAAACTGACGAAGCAGATGTAGTCCGCTTACTCGACAGCTTTTATAAAGGCATCTGTCATACGGGGGATCGACGTTCTGCCTTAAAAGTCCTAGAACTGGAAGAAGATAATCCAAGCAAGAACAGCATCAAACAACAATACCGCAAATTAGCGCAACAACATCACCCAGACCGAGGGGGAGACCAAGCAATATTCATTAGCCTTCGCGAAGCGTATGAGCAATTGATGCTGCAGGCACACGTCTAAAGTGTAAAAAGCCCGCCAAAACATTGCTTTCGCTGCCATAAATATTCAAGATGACGTGTCGCTGTCATTCGCGCTATTTTTTGAATGACCTACATCTAATATCGAATAATAAGTTGAATATTATGCCAATATTGCGTTTTTTACATGGATCTCGTCTACTTTTACGTCCTTTCTGTTTCGCTAGTTTCTCCTTGATTGCCGCTTGTAGCTTTAACGAAATCGATCATTCCAACGACTTTGAAAATAATGGTCGTGACGTCACGGCATTGAAGCGAGATCAATTGTATTTAAAAGAAAGTCTGCCACCTAGTTTACCTTACCCTGATGACAGTTTTCGTGAAGGACTGACTCAGCAACAAACCTACTTGAATCGCTTATCAGAACGACAGTTCCAACTGGACAACACAGAAGTGGATTTGGCGGATCTCAAACATGTGGCCTATGAAATCTCTTTATGGCTAGACAACCCTAAATACACTCCTCATCTGGTTGCTCATCAACTGGCGGGGCAAGATCAACGAGGCAATGTGCAGATCACGGGTTATTACGTTCCGGTGATGCCTGTTCGTCATTTACCGGATGAAGAATACCGCTACCCCTTGTATCGTAAGCCGACACAGACCAACGCCGAAGGTCGTTATCCATCCCGAGAAGAAATTGATTTTGAAAGTGCCCTTGCAGGTCAAGATTTGGAAATCGCTTACACGGCCGATCTAGTCGACAACTTCTTTTTGCATGTACAAGGGTCAGGAGTGATCGAATACGAGGATGGCGAACAGAAGCTGTTATCTTGGGGTGGGGTGAATGGTCACCCTTATCGCAGCATTGGCAAAGAATTGATCGAACGAGGGGAAATAGACAGAGCCAATATTTCGGCACAAAGCATTCGTCAGTGGCTAGATGAACACCCTCACAGAATGCGTGAAATCCTCTCCACTAACCCTAGCTATTTATTTTTTAGCGAAGGTCTGGAAAAACCCGTTGGTGCAGCCAACGTACCACTGACACCATTATACTCAGCAGCGGTCGATCCTAACGTCATTCCTTTGGGCTCGATTTTATTAGCGCAAGTACCAAAGTTGGATCAAGCAGGTGAACTCATTGGTCACGAATTTCGCCTGCTGTTAGCGCAAGACAAAGGCGGTGCCATTAAAGGCTCAGGTCATATCGACTGGTATCAGGGCATCGGAGAAGAAGCTCATCGACTAGCAGGCCAACTGAAGCACTTTGGTAAAGTCTGGTTATTATTACCATCATCCAATCCATCGTCACGCTAAATTAAGCCATTAAAAATGCCGCGACTCTTATCAGACGCGGCATTTGATGAGCCGATTATAATTTATCTTAAATCACTCAATTTAAAGGACACTGGAATGTTGATTTTCAATTCCGTTTCAGCCATGTCTTTAGGGAACTTTGGCAAAGGCGTCGCATTTCGAATCATCTTCATTACAGCTGCGTCCAAACGCTTGTAACCGGAACTCTTGGTAATCTGTACATCTGACACAGAACCATCGGCATAAGCAATAAAGGACAAAGATACTACCCCTTCTTCGTTACGACGGCGTGATTGTCTTGGGTAACGTTTATTCTTTGCCAAGACCGCTTTCAGCTTAGAGAAATACGTCGCTTTTGCACCCGGGTTACCGCCGGTCGTCGAGGCATTGCTGCTGCCAGTTGTCGCCTTCATATTCGCCATAGAAGGTGGGGCAACTTTTTTAGGCGTCGCTTTCACCACTTTCTTAACGGGTTTTGGCTCAGGTTTTGGCTCAGGTTTTGGCTCAGGTTTTGGCTCAGGTTTTGGCTCAGGTTTTGGCTCTGGCTCTGGCTCTGGCTCTGGCTCTGGCTCTGGTTCAACCTTTTCGACCTCTATTGGCGAATCTTGCTTTACCTCAACGGGTTCAGGTTCAACAATTGGCTCTGGTTCAATGATTGGTTCTGGTTCAATGATTGGTTCTGGTTCAACGATTGGCTCAGGCTCGACTTCTGGTTCTGGCTCGACTTCTGGTTCTGGCTCGACTTCTGGCTCTGGTTCCACTTCTCGCTCTGGTTCCACTTCTCGCTCTGGTTCCACTTCAGGTTCAGGTTCTTCAATCGGTTCTTCAACTTCCTCAACTTCTTCTTGAGCAAGGGTCGTTTGCGCCGCCACCCCTAAGTCACCCATCATCCCTAAATCAAACTCTATGCCTTGAACACCCGCTGTTTGACTTCCTTCAGAGTCATCACTGTAAAACGCAAAGTAAAATGCCCCTGCATGAACTGAGATGGCCAAACCACCAGCGACAAACCAATGACGTACAGAGATCATTCAGTGCCTCGCTCTAGCTGAGTCGCCAAACTCACTTTTGTTAATCCGGCTTGTCGAACTTGATCAAACACAGGTCGCAGTTTTTCTAGCGGAATGCTGCCATCGGCTTTAATTTGTACCCAAAAAGCGTTTTTATCTTCTGCTTGTTCAAACTCACGCTCCAGATAGCCTTTCACATCCGCTATCTGAAACACGTTATCTTCCACATAAAGCTCATTGTTTAAACCGACAAAGATCGCCACACTGGGATCCGTTTCAGCACGGTTATCATTTATGGATTCTGGCGGAATAACGGCAATCGGATCGGCTTTTTGAATTTGACCTGCCACCATAAAGAAGACCAACATAAGGAATACCACATTGATCAAGGGCACCATATTATCGTCACTTGAGGCATTTCGAGCGGCGTACTTTTCTCCTATTTTCATTCTGAGGAGCTCTCCGGCATAGCAAAAGCATTGGCAATAGAAACGGTATTGGCACCGTTTTCTTTCAGGCGGTCAGCCAGTTTCATTAAGGATTGCAAGGTCACACCGTCTTCCGCCTTAATAATGAAAACACCCTCATTGTTTTCTTCCACTAAAGACTGAAAAGCTGCTTGATCGGATAAACTGATCGATTGATCCGCTAACCAAACTTGGTTGTCGTTAAGCTTAAGAGTCAAAATCAGGTTGTCACTTTCAGTCTCAGGCTTGGGCGCATCGGACGCCACAGACAATGGTGTGTCAACAATGCGCCAAGGCACAAAACTGGACGTCAACATGAAAAACAGCAGCAGGATAAACACCACATCAATTAAGGGTGTTAAGCTGATGGCATTCTTGCGTTTTGGCTGAGTCAGCTTAAGCGGCATGAAGGATCTCTTTCTCAGCTTCTTCCACCAACTCCTTTGCCTTTGGGCTAGTGAAAACCTGAGTCACTGCATCATTCATATTGTGCGCGATACGTTCTACTTTTCGCTCTAACCAACTTTGCAAGGTTACAACCGGAATCGCGACAGCCAAACCAACCGCAGTGGTCAATAGTGCTTGCCAAATACCACCAGATAACACCGAAGGATCAACTTGATTACCCGCCCCTTCCATTTGCTGGAACGCCGTGATCATACCCAATACGGTACCCAGCAAACCTAACAATGGACTCAGTGTTGCAATAATTTCCAGAGGTCGTAAAAAAGAACGTAATTCACTCAGCAAATTCATGGCACGACGCTCCACTTCTTCACGAATCAAATCCGCCGTCATAGAACCATTCACCAAGGCTTCCATTGAATAGGCCACTAAACTATCAATCGGACGCTTTCGCTCCAATATTTCCAACGCTCCTTCAACACTCTTGTTACGCCATTCGGCAAGCGCCAAATTGGTGGTTTTTAAACTCTCAGCACGCAAAGCAGAAAACTGCCAAAGTTTAAGCAACACGATCGTCAGCGCAACGACAGAAAACACCATCAAAATCCAAACAACGGGGCCACCGACCTGTAAGAAATCAACTATTTTCTGCTGAATTGAATCTTCCACAATACTCTCCAAGTGAGTAAAAACATGATTTCAAATGGTATTCATTCTCAACCACATTTTCAATAGAGGAATTGTGGAAGTCCGAGGTTAATTCGACTTAACGTCACGTTATTTGTCGTTAAACGGCCTTGTGCGAGTTGAACTCGAGTTTGAACTCGCAAACTGGCACAATTCTTTGATCAAATGAACCCCATTGCCTTTACGCACTTCCATTTCAAAGTCATCTTGCATAATGCCCATATCTTTACGTAACTCATGAGATAAAGAAGCCAGTTTCCTGCGTGACCAATATCGCTGAAAACACCATGAAACGTGCTGTATTAATGCAATCATAATCATATCTACGCCCTCACCAAATTTACGACCAGAAAGGTAATCATAGAGGTATCGATCACCTATCTATAGAGGCAGGTAGGTGCTTTCTTAAACAGACAGAAGGCCATACAGACAATCTGTATGGCTAATATCAAAATGCGCTGTGTGGTTACGTATGCGTTCTTCAACACCTTATACCACGCAAAACGCCTTCTCCTATTCTTTCGGTCCATTCAATGCCATCCATTTGCCCGAAGAATACATAGCTCAGCCCAATAAACCACATACGAACCTAATTACTATTTTAGCGTCACCCCACCTTTAAATATGGAGAAGAAACATGTCAAAACTCACTCTTTCATCGTCTGTCGGTATTGGTGGTGAAAACCAAACCGACGATGTACTCGTCGTACAAAAAGCCTTAAATGCTATTTATGAAAAAATTGAACTCAGCGAGCCCCTCGCAGAAGATGGCGAAATTGGCGAGGATGAAACAGACTCACCAACCTGCCAAGCCATTACCTTACTGCAACGCCACCTACTGGGATTTAAAAATCCGGATGCATTAATCAGCTGTAATGGCATGACTCATAAAGCATTAAAAAAAGCCCTAGTAGAGTCCGAGCCAATACTCAGTATGTTTTTACCCAAAATTGTGCCTGAAAAAGATCTAAAAGAAGCAGACTTTGAGCAAGCCGCAGAATTATTGAGCTGTGATGTTGCGGCCATCAAAGCCGTGTCAGAAGTCGAATCTTCTGGCAGTGGTTACTTTAAAAATAATGCGCCTTGCATCCTGTTTGAGGCCCATCAATTTTCCAAATACAGCGGTCATCGTTTTGACGAGTCACACCCCGACATTTCGTCACCAAAATGGGACAGATCATTGTATGTCGGCGGTGAAAAAGAATATGAACGCCTGCAAAAAGCCATGGAGTTGGACCGTTCGGCCGCCCTTAAATCGGCGTCTTTTGGACGCTATCAAATTATGGGATTTAACCACGAAGCCGCAGGCTACGAAGACGTCGAAAGCTTTGTTAGCGATATGTTTTTTGCCGAACGCCATCACCTGATCGCCTTCGTCCACTTTATTAAGTCTAACAATCGCTTGCTTGAGGCCATCCAAAATCTGGATTGGTCAACATTTGCTCGTTACTACAATGGTCCTAGCTACGCTGAAAACCATTATGACGAAAAACTGCAATCCGCTTATGAGAAGCATAACGCAGAACAATAGCGAACCAGAGTCACGAACATTTCAATCTGACAAACTGAGCCAAGATGGGGATTCATGATGGACTTAACCTCTTTAAAACAAAAATCACACAAGCACATTCGTGGGATTTCGCTGTTTATAATCGGGGTTGTCTCAGCCGCCATTATCCCTATCTGGCAAGTTTATTTTGTCGAACAATCTGATCTCAGTGTTGAGCTAGCAGAAATAAAACGTTTGAATTCAAATCACTTTGAGGTCACATTAGCAACCGATGAACTCAAGCTGCTGACGCCCTATATAGATGAAGAGCTTTTCTATGAATATAACAGCAATGGTCAGCGAGGCGATAAGATTCGTTACCCTTCATTCTCCGTTAACACGCTTCACAGCGCTTTTGAAAAAGCAAAGCTGGACCTTAAAAACATAGCCGAAACAAAAGCGCTTCTAATACAGCACATGCATACCATCGACCAATATCTAGACCCTGAAAATGAGGTGAATTTATTAACGGAATTTCGCGTCGCGGAAATGAAAGAATGGTCACTTCGAAATTACATTGATGACGATGAAGCTCAACAC
Organism: Marinomonas posidonica; assembly: GCF_043643765.1. Taxonomy (GTDB): domain Bacteria; phylum Pseudomonadota; class Gammaproteobacteria; order Pseudomonadales; family Marinomonadaceae; genus Marinomonas; species Marinomonas posidonica_A. Next base: position 107,345 of record NZ_JBHZSP010000012.1, read on the forward strand.
TATTTACAACAGGTATTAAGCATTACCCGGAACTATACCAACATGGAATTTAAAGGCAGAGAAATTCCAACTATTAATACCCCAGCCCTGATTTTTTTATTATCCGATGTCAAAGAAGACCTCTATGACGTGATCGTCTCTAACAATCGCAGGTTAGAAAAGTTACGAGACAATATGCGCGGCATTGAGACTCAAATCCAGACACTACAACTCGAGCAAAACCACCTATACAGTTATTTCAACCTTGATGTTGTGGTAACCAATAACGGACGAGTCAGCGCCTCATTACGTCCAGTTGCTCTCGTTAGAGTCAACATCAGTGACAACAATTATGTCGACTTACGCCTACACATGCAGGAGTACCAAAGACAAGCTGAAATAAAGCCAGCGTCCACCCAAATTATCCATTACCGCACAAAAATCTTGAGCAGCTACCCCATAGAAGACCGCAAATTAATGAATACCTTTTGGGGCACCACAGGGCGAGCACGGCTACTCACTCTAGATACCCGAAACAACATTTATATTTCAAATGAAATGGCTTTCGCAGACAGCAGTAACCAGAAAGTCATGTTTGATCGCCTGAAAGAACGAGCGTCATCCCTGTAAACAACCGTCATATCAATCCACAAATAAGGAAACCAACATGTCATATTTTACCAACCAATTGCAAAGCAATATCACCAAAACACTCGAAGCTCTGGCCTCTTGTCCTCCGATTAGACAAACCGAAGCAGACGACCTATGGCAACACCTAAATACACTTCAAGCACTGAGCCAGGTAGCGATTAAAAATATCCAATATAGAGGTATACCAACGCAATTAGATGAGTTCATTACGATTCAAAACTCAGGAGGACTGCACATTGACATTAGTGGCTGGCGAATCCAAGCAGGGTCTCCCAAACAACAATATGTCTTTCCAAAAGGCAGCTTTCTACTTCCCTACACCTGCTTGCAAGTCGACACATCAGGAGACAGTACTTTCAATTTTCAATCCAGTCAGCCTCTGTGGAACAATAAAGGGGATTTAGGCTCTTTACTCGATGACCAAAACAAGGTCATTTCTTGTTTAGCGTATGGCAAAAGTGCGCATGATAAAGTCGTCATTAGCCACATGAATTATGATGGCGAAGAACACCGTAGCGAAGGTGATGAATTCGTTGAAATCAGCAATATATCAGATTGTGATGTCATATTAGATGAGTGGCGTTTAGACGCTATCACAAATCAAAATGAATTCTGCTTTCCCATACATACTAAGCTTAACGCGTTCACCTCGATCAAAGTCTACACCAATAAAACAGACTTAAAACCAGACGAATTCAGTTTTAACAGTCCTAGAGCCATTTGGAACAACTCTGGCGGAGGCTGCCAGCTGCTTGATTATCAAGGTTGCCAAGTTTCAGAATACCGTTACTAAAGGGGTAATTGCCAGTGACGAACGATGAGGCAAGCAAAACATCTTCCAGCGCTCAAAAAGAACTGATTAAGCTCGCTGAAGACAGTCGTTGTTTATTGCACTATGTTGCTCGTCACGGCAATTTAACCATTAGCCCAGAAATCGCCAAAGGCATTACCACGGTCAGTACAAAAATAGAAAACGATAATTGGTCCGTAGGCGATGAAATATACTTAATTCAATGTTATGACCGACTAGCACGTCAAATTTATCCAGTCACGATAGAAAGCATTAAAGCTGTAGTACCGATCATCACAAATGGTAAACAATCCAAACCAACAGCGTCTAAAACCATCACCTTATATCGCTATTACACCGTCTTCACATTACTCTTCTTATTAATGGTGCAGATGTTTTATCTCTTTGGTTATACCTTGCTTGAAGATTTAAAACCCTTTCCCCAGCCTATCTCCGGCCCGCTTCCTGATGATATTGAAGCGAATTATCAATTACTAAAACAATGGAATTTTTTGTGGATGTTCGGCCAAACAATTCAACTTGACGTCCCCCTAGATAAGCAACATTTCGGCATTGAGTTCTCAGCTAATCTGATTGCTGCCCAATCTTTTATACAAATGTTGCAAAGCTATTTACTGCCCTTAATCTACGGATTATTAGGCGCTTTAATCTTTGTCTTACGCACCCTTTTACAGCAAGTAAGAAGTCTGACTTATACCGCCAGCCGGGAAATCGGCTATCGCTTACGTTTAACCCTAGGCTGTCTTGCGGGCATGATTACAGGCTGGTTTCTTAAACCCGAAATGGGAGAAATGGCACTTTCTCCCATGGCTTTGGCTTTCTTAGCAGGCTACAGCATCGAAGTTCTCTTTTCGTTGCTCGATAAACTCATAGACAGTCTGCGTCGTCAGACCAATTCTACGCCCCCCCCCCCCCCTTCTCATTAGCTTTTTTTATGGCATCATCAATGAAGGTTTTCGCCAATTTCTCTAACATCTTATTCGTGTCGTCTTGCAAATCTTTAGGGGTCTTTTTGCCTAATAAAACCAGCTGTAACGTCATGTTTACTTTAGCCAGTTGCTGGAATTGTTCTGGCGTGAGTTTTGGCTTTTGTGGTTTTGGCTTTAATGTATCCAAGACAATCTTTAATGTTTTCTCTAAGTCGCCCATATCGGCTGTCCAAAACCCATATTCTCCTTTTTTTGGGACAACATCACTCGGGCAAACAACTGCACCGATAAGCCTGAGTTTTTCACTATAAACTGATCCACACTATCAACCTCATTCATCAAACCAAGGAATCCACATGAAAAAGCGACTTCCTCTCTTTTGTCTGCTGCTCAGTGTTATCTGGTTCAGCGGATGCTCTATCCAACTTGTTTCTTCCTATGATGCAAAAACCCTTGAACAAATGGAGCGCATCAACCAAGACATTGATCGCTTCTACCTGACCTTACAGACACAGTCAGAGTCCGACCGGACTTACGAACTGTTCTCTGATCAATATTTAAACATTGAAGTCAACATTCGAAGTTTAGAAAGACGCCAAGCTATGCGTGATAAAAACGAAGAAACGCTAGCCCAAACAAAGACGCTCAACGCCTTTTGGCAGCAAGATATGACTAACCATAAACGCCAGAATTCAGTATCCGATTTCATTATTAAACGCCGCATGGACCAATATCAGCGACTAATGAAAACCCTTATTCAAGGGGAAATGGCCAAACAATAACCACGAGTAGGAGACAGGAAAATGAAGCATATTTTTAACCAAATTGTTAAACAAACATTAGATCAAGTAGAAGATTCCCCCTTAAAAAATGCTCTTGGTGAAGCCTTAACCAGTAGCTTAACAAAACAACAAGACACCCTGAGTGCCTTACTACAAGCCAAACAAGAAGGGGTTATTTCGCAAGAAGAACTCGACATGGAACTGAACAGAGAAAAAGACATACTGGAAGCTGAAATGCTCACCAAACAAATTACGGCCAAAGCGGAAGTCCAAAAATTGGTCAATGATGCCATCCAGTCTCTGAGCAAAGGCCTTCTTTAAGCCAATGAGGCAAGTAGACTGTTACTTGCCTCCCTCCAGTCAAGGAGAGGAAAATGAAACGTCCCAAACGTCGTGTGGTCCACATTACCTATGGTTTTCGCCTCAACACGCGCTCAAAATCAACGAAGAAGCGAGTAAAAAAAGCCCAATCACCCTCACAACAACCACAGCGGCAATCAGACAAGTCACCGACTGAAGCCACAGAAAAACAAGCACTCACGTCGCAAACGTGCGTTGTTAACGCGAGTAGCCCCTTGGTTCATTTCGACTTTAGCTGCAACCCTTATCAACAATTCATGGACAACCTTTCCATACAGCTCCCAGATCTGCCTCAAGGCACCTTTATCCGGGACGCTTCCAACCACCAAACACAAGATCACTACACTGCTAACAGTCAAACCAAGCAATCAGCCAATACCCATACCTCAGTGCAAGATGAACAGACAGATAACAATAAAAGCAACGAGCATTCAGACAGCGAAGAGACAAAGGGTGATGATACTGACGACGAAGAAAGCGCCACGGCACGGATGACAAACAACGAAATACCCGACCAAATACTCTCAGGCCAAACAGACAAAAACGCCTCTCCTGCTCGTACAGCCCTGCTCGTCAGCCCTTGCCTTCATGACTTATCGAATATTCCGTCATGTATGCTGGCATCAAACCATTAATCCAACCGTGTGATTAAAAGGTTCCACCGAGTCTCTCTATAGAGAACAGCCTATTCTTCTAGTCTCAATGAATTATCACCCTATAGGAGAACACAATGAGCCAACTCATTTTTCGATTATGTGAAGCATCAGACGGGCGGATATTTGCCTGCCTTTCCGATCAGCCCAATGTCGAAGATGTCTTCGACAGCGGCTACAAAGTGGCCTACAAAAACCGAGATAATTCGAATGGCACAGAGCTATTAGCGAGCTGGCGCAGTTCCTTCATCGTGAAATCTGCAGAGTTTAACAAGCTACCCGAAGATGCTGAATTACCCGCAGAGCTCCAATCTGCCTTCGACACCATGATGGCCTCTCTAATCAAAGGCGTCGATGTATTCTTCTGCGACTACAACTTAGGAATACAAGCTAACGCTCCCATCTGTAATAACATCATGGACAACTATAAATCCACCGACTTTGTTCTTTTTTCATGTGAAGAAATGATAGGCAACGATCCAAGAACCCAACCTTACCTAGTGTCTTATGCTGCGCCGCGTTATCCAGATACTGGCAACATAGGACGACAACACCGCATTTACAGCAAAACCGATGCCTTTGCCTTCTGCCAAGCCGTTCACGCCATTGTAGTACAAAGAGAAAAAGATGCGCTTACTGGTGGCCACATTCGCACCGAGCTCGACCCTTACATTAATCAGGAAAACGTCGAAAAAAGTCACGCCGAAAATGCCATTAACCAGTTTGTAAAAGCCATTCAGCACAGCAATGGGACAGCCCAAACTAACTTAGCGCTCGCTGGACCAGAACAATAGCCACTAAGGAATATTTCCCTTAACAATCAGGTTCATGGTCGCATCAAAGCGGATTTTTTCACCCTAAACATGCAGGAGACACGACATGATACAGCAATCCTTGCTCGCTAAAATCGCGGCTCAGTATGACTTCGATCATGCAAACAAGATCATCGCGCGACCACAGTGCAAACCTTTCAGTCGTTCCTGGATGGCGGTCGAATTTAGCCTTCCTCTTAGCCAGATTCTTGATGTGACGGGCATTCAATATGCCTGTCCCTATCAACAAGACGACCAATATTACAAACACAATGCCAAAACCAATCAAGTTAAGCAGAGTGAAAGAAGAAGCGCCTCGAAAGCGGATTTAAAACTCGCCACAGCCGGCAAACAGTATTGGTTTGAATTTCATGTCCTCCACCAAGATGACCTTGCCGTTGGAAAAGAACTGAACAGACTCTATGACGATGCCAACCGTGTTAGAGCCTTACGTGACGCCCTGCCTAAAGACGACATCCTTTTATTTATTGGACTGTGGGGACGATTTAACAGCCAAGATATCCAACAATTCCAACCACTGGATAACCACAAAGAATGCGCTTATGTGCTCGACAGTGGCCTCACCGGCAGCGGTCAAATTTCGCGTCTGTGTCAGATGAAAAAAAGCGGTGAAGAACGATTTTTATTGGCCGCATTTTAATACCCATGCCATACGGATAAATCAAAAACAGTCCCTATAGAGGAATTAGTTATGTGCAAAAATAAACATACAGCCCCGCTCACCAATCAAAGCCCTCACGGAGGGCCACTTAAGAACGACCAAAGCAACCGCAAAGTGCCTCCGTTAGATTTACGTAATTGGAGAATGGGTGGGCCCAATTTCAAAACAATAGTAGAGCAAGCAAGAAAAGATAACAGGCCTCTCTTATTTTATGTCTGGTTTGGACCAGGAAGTCCAACAAAAGATAAATGGTGGGAACCTCAACCACAAGATTGCCCTTACGAACAAACAAAGCAAGAAATAGGATACAGCCCAGACGAACAGAAACACATAAAAGAGAGTGCGGCTTTTTCAGCCATGCGATGCGGCCCTTGCTATCAAACAATAAGAAACATCAATTGTTTAAAGCGGCAAGACGATGGCCAATTTGAAATCGATAAGACAGGTGATAACGAGCAAGCGTTAAAACCCGTCATCATCTTAGTTGCTTGGTCCAGTCAAGGGGATGAAGGGACTGCTATCCAAGCATGGAAAGACACCTATGACCCATTAAATAAGCTCGCTAAAGCCACTCCGTGGGTTTGGTTTGGCGACATCTTGCACTCTTATATTGAATGGAAAAAAGATATAGATAACAACACGGAAATTCAAAAACACCTTGATCGCGCCGCTGGTGGGCACCATCACAGCGCCATCATTACCGGTAAAGAAATATTAGCGCTTTTACTCCGTAGCCATTTTGGTGGTTTAACCACAGACACTACCGTGCTTCCAGCCATCATTGGGAAAGATTATGACCCTGGTGCCTACCAAAAAACAGGTGAAAGGCATCATTATTACTTTAACGACATAGGAAGTGGAATCTCAGATGAAGGCTGGACCGTCATGCCCTTACATGCTTCTTCAGAGTATGCAGAAAGCAAAATAATACGAGACCTAAATACTCTATTTAGTAAACCAGTCAGCGCAGGTCCTACTCAAAACCGAAACCAAGGTGGCGTGGTGTACCAAGGACAACCTAAAGATACCTCTCCCAATGTGGGCTATAGGCCAAAAGGTGATAATCATTTAGTGACTTATGACTACCAAACGAACGACGGCAGAATCGGAAACGATAGCCTTGAGTGGCAACACTTAGATTTATTAGACGTCTTTTTAAACTATACGCCCTACCAGCGTTTAAGCCCTGTCAATTTGGCTCTTGACGTTTTTTTAGAAGGTACTCAAGCCTTAATACCCGGTGTATATGAAACCTTAGAAGTCTACAATGCCTACCGGGGCCCCGCCACACTCAGTGCTGCCGCGACGGAATGCTATCAAAGCGCTAAAATACAAAATCCTCCTTCTCCCGAACCAGATGATGTTTGGAAAAATCGCACCATTACAAAAATGGGCACAACGCCTCACGTCACATACATTTCAAAAGACAGCACAATAAAAGGCTATTTTGAAACCCGCAACCCAACCCCCGATCAGTTAAAACAGGGTCAAAATATCCGCGATGTTCTTGGATCAGAAGGTTACATGCTCATGAAAGAGCTCAGCCTAGTGAAACTTTGGTCAGGTGGATGGAAAGCACCGCAAAATTTCGCTGTACCTATTACGCCACGAAAAAAACAATAAGATTAATAATATTAGTGATGCTGCTTGATGCCCTACATGAATTGTGGGGCAATAACCTAATAGCAAAGATATAAGACTGAATTATCTCATAGAAAAACTTAGCTTTCAGTGAATAAATACAATATTAGTTGTAGCCTCTTAATTCCCGCCTTAAAGAAATAACAATTAACCACTACAACACGATCCTCGATTAAGCTTGTATAAAGACTTAGATTTGCTCAAAAAATGCTTAACTAAGCTCCTTCTCTATCCCCCTTTAAAAGGCAAAGGCTCAAAGCAATAGTCGCCGCTTTACCGGGGTCGATTTTACAATAGCGGTATTGGTATCCGCTATTTCTGCAACACGATCAAGAATAGGGTCAAGAATAGGGTCAAGATCGCTGATATCTTGTAAATACAAGCGGGCAATATAACAATCGTCTCCCGTTACCTTATCGCATTCGACAAACTCAGCGATGGACTCTATCAGGCTTTCCAATTGTTTCACTTTGCCAGGGTGTTGGCGCATGCGCACAATGGCCATCAGACGATAGCCTAACACCACAGGGTTAACCTCAATGCGATAGCCCGAAATAACGCCATTCTCTTCCAGTCGTTTTAATCGTTCATTCACACTGGGGGCCGTCATACCGACAGCGCGAGCGAGTTCAGCAATGGGCGTTCTGGCATTGTCATACAGAAGCTCAATCAGCTTAACATCGGTACCATCAAGGTGGATTTGATAATTTCCAAGTCGATTTCGCATTTTTACCTCTAATCTATACGGCAATTTCTTTAATTTGCCTTTATTTCCATATGCCAAAAACCTTGATGACACTTTAATCTATTCTCTGTAGCGTATCGTTTCAATCACCGTCTATACAAGGAGAAAACCATGAAAGGCTCAACCATTAATATCGGCTCCTTTGAACTCATTCTCGCCATGATGCTGTCAGGCACCATTGGCTATTTTGTCATTAACTCAGCGCAAGACTTTTGGAATGTGGTGTTTTTTCGCTGTGCCATTGCAGCGGTTGTCTTAGGTATATACGCCTATTTCTCAGGCGTGATTCGTCGTGGTTTTTTTCAACCCAGTGTACTGATCATGATCATTCTGGGAGGCATAACCTTAGTGGGAAATTGGGTTTTTCTATTCGCATCGTTCAACTTTATCCCTTTTTCTATCGCAACCGTTGCCTACCATATGCAACCCCTCTTTTTGGTGTTAGCCGGCACACTGATAGCAAAAGAAAAATTGTCCATAGGATTAGTATTCTGGCTTCTCATGGCGTTTGTTGGCTTATTTCTCATGACCGAACTTAATTGGAACGATATGCGTCAATTGTGGGTAGAGGAATCCACTGAAACCAGTTCAGTGGCTTTTTGGGGGTTATTACTCGCCTTGGGGGCCGCCATCCTCTATACCGTGACGACCATGATTACGAAGCAAGTCAGCAAAGTACCCTCAACCTTTGTCGCGTTAGTACAGGTTATGGTTGGTATAGTTATGCTCTTGCCATTTGCGGATTTCAACAACTTACCAACTCAAACCAGTCAGTGGTTAGACCTACTGATATTAGGAGCAGTGTTGACTGGCTTTATGTACATCATCATGTACGACAGCTTCCAAAAATTGCCCACCAGCTTGATTGCTTTGCTGTCTTTTATTTATCCGATAACAGCACTGGTAGTGGATCATTTGGCTTTCGCGACTCATATTTGTCAGCTACAAATATTGGGGGTCATTCTTATCTTACTGGCTGTCAGCGCGGTGAAATTTAATTGGACAATTTCGAGCTATTTAATGATATTAAAAAAACGCGATTCAAAAGAGCAAAGTGCCAGTAACCAAACAACTAAGGAATCATGATGCTAAGCAGACAGAACACAGGGTTAATGGTTGTTGATATCCAAGGCAAGCTGGCAGACATTGTTCACGACAGTGGCACTCTCATGGATCAAACTGCCAAGCTGATTCAAGGTGCCAAGCTGTTAAGGTTACCCATTCTGTGGTTAGAACAAACACCCGATAAAATCGGCTCTACTCAAGCTCAAATTGCCAATCTATTGGCATCCCAAGAACCCATTAAAAAACACACCTTTAGCGGTGCAGGGTCAGCAGAATTTATCGCGGCGGTGAAACAAACGCCGGTAAAGACTTGGCTTATTTGTGGCATTGAAACACATATTTGTGTCTACCAAACCGCCATGCAACTACTCGACTTAGGTTACAAGGTAGAAGTGGTGGTTGACTGCGTTTCTTCTCGATCGTTGTTTAATAAAGAACTGGCCATTTCAAAGCTGCTCGCCAACGGTGCTGCCACCAGCAGTGTAGAAATGTGTTTGTATGAATTAGTCGCTGACAGTAACGCACCTGAATTTAAAGACATTCTCAAATTAACTAAATAAAAGAAAGATGCGATCAACAACCAGGGGGTATGGCACAAAATCAACACCAAAGTGCTAAGCGCTCCTGAATGACAAAATCATTCACTAAATTTCTTCGCCACTTCCGCCGCTTTTGCTCCCAACTCAGCGAAGTTCTCAGTGCCTTTTGACATGACCTTTTGTGCTTGCTCTATCACGTCAATGTATTTCGGATCACCCGTTGCCAACAGTTCTGACAGAGCCACACCAATGGCCGTCGTACTGATGGTATTGAGGTTGCGCAAATTATCCGCCGCATCCTGTACCGCAATGGCAGTGGATTGAGCAACCGATTGTTTGGCCTTATCTGTGGCGCTTTCATTGGCCATGAGACATCACTCATCAGCCGCCTTTTTTGAGAATGAGAGCACACGCCGTAGAGGTCGCTGCATTACTGATGGTTTGCATGCCCTGCTGAATCGTAACGGCATTTTGCATTTGTAACCCCATAGAGTCTGACATCGCAGATTCGGTCAGCTGATCAATCACCTCATTAACTTGCTGCAAGTCTTGTGAGTTCTCATCGCTCATGCTTCCTCCTCTGTTCGGCTTCTGTCATGCATCACTACAAGCTAATATGCAAACCGTTAGGCTTGGAGCGTTGCTTTTCTACAGATCATTTATGTTACCTATGCTGATCAGTCGTCTTTCTCAACAACACTTTCAGAAGCACGGCTCAGCACGGCAGAACCAATAGCGGTCATGGAATTCACACCTTGTACGGTAGCGGCTTGCATACCGATCGATGCTTGTTGCTGAGCACTGGCGGCGTTGCTGCTCATGTTTGACATGGCTTGCCCCATTGCTGTGTATAGGTTGCCCATGGCGCTGGCGGGCGTTGACGCTAAGACTTGGGTATTGGTTTGTGTTAGCGAGTCGGTAATTTGTTCATTCACTTTCTTAGCCATAATAACCTCTATTTTTTCTCTACTGGCAGCATGGTTTGTAACTGCTGATTGATGTTTGCCATCTCTTCATCTAACGTGGATTCGATGGCACTGAGTATTTGACTGACTTCTTGCTCCACCTTATTCACCGCACTCTCTGACTCAGCCTTAGACAGTTTCTCCTGTGTGCTGGATATCAGGTTTTTCACTTCTAAATGTTGTTGCTGGGTAAAGGTGTCAATTTGTTCAAGCTGGGCATCCAGATCAAACCTCATTAGGCTCGGCTTGATCATCTTTCTCTCCTTTCTTGCCTTTTAAAAACCCTTTTACGTTCAGGGCCTTTTTCTTCGGTTTAGGCTCCTCAGGGGGAATACTCGCCCGCGCCTCATGACTTGCCTGTTTGGTGTTATTTTCAGCCGCGGGCGCTTTCTCTGCAGCCTTTGGCTTGGCAACCACTGATTGGGTCTTTAATAAACGGGCACAGGCATTGGTAATCGATGCTGCTGTGGTCATCTGTGATTGCTGCTGGTTAGTCACGGCATTGTGCATTGATAACCCCAATGTATCCGTTAACGTGGTTTCCAGTAGGCCAGTTGGTTGAACTGAAAAGGTTTGTAATGTATTGAACTCCTGAACAGCTTTAGCAGGAACTTCTTGCTCAAACTCATTTTCATAACGTATATCCTGCGATTCCATCTTCACTCCTTAGTCATTTAAGCCATGGTTTGATCGAGTTACATAAAGGTCATTGCGGCTAATATCACGTCAACTTAGCGATATAAGGGCGCGTTAAGGGGAACTTTCATACAACACAGTGGCCACTTTTTCCCCCACAGCCCCAAAATTTTCCGTGCCATTCACAACGATTTTTTGAGCCTGCTCTATAACATCAAGGTATTTGCTGTCGCCCGTTTCCAGTAGCTGGCTTAATGCGGTGCCGATGGCCGTTGTACTTAATGTATTCAAGTTACGTAGGTTGTCCGTTGCATCGACTAAGGCCATCGCGGTGGATTGAGCCACCGATTGAGTCGCCGCATGGAAAGCCGAGGTATCCGGATCTGGAGGCATGTTTACATTTTTCATCTTCTTCTCCTTGATTAAATAACGCCCTGTCCAGTCAGTAACTGGTCAGGGTGTTGCCTAATTACGTTATATCGATGACTCTTATGAGGCCTATGCTTCAGGAGCATCATCCGGTTCAATAATGCTTTCCGCACTACGTCCAATGACGGAACTACCAATCGACATCAAGGAGTTCACACCTTGTACTGTGGCCGCTTGCATGGTGATTTGCGCCTGTTGCTGCGCACTGGTGCCATTATGAGCTGCCGTACCTAGCGCTTGGCTGGTTGACAGCAACATGTTCCCCATCGCCATGGCTGGCGTTTCGCCAACGACTTTGGTATTCACCTGCGTCACTGAGTCAGTGATTTGTTCATTTACTGGCATAATCTTCTTCCTTTTGTTTCACTTGGCTTCATTTTCAAATATGAGTGAAGACGCCTTCACTCTCTATTCGATTTTCCCTTTAACCTGGTTCGATAATGCTTTCTGCACTACGTCCAATGACGGAACTACCAATCGACATCAAGGAATTCACTCCTTGTACTGTGGCCGCTTGCATGGTGATTTGCGCCTGCTGCTGTGCACCAGTACCATTGTGCGCTGCTGTACCTAACGCTTGGCTGGTTGACATCAACATATTGCCCATCGCCATGGCTGGTGTTTCCCCTACGACTTTGGTGTTGACCTGCGTGACAGAGTCGGTAACTTGTTCATTTACTGGCATGATTACATTCCTTATTTTGAATTAAGATTACTCGTTACTAGCCTTTTTCAATGATACCTTCCGCCCCTCGCCCTAATACCGCTGAGCCAATTGCTGTAAGCGAATTGACCCCTTGGACTGTGGCAGCTTGCATGGTGATCTGGGCTTGTTGTTGAGCCGATGTTGCATTGTGAGCTGCTGTACCCAAAGCTTGGCTGGTAGACAACAACAAATTCCCCATTGCCATGGCTGGCGTTTCACCCACTACACTGGTATTCACCTGAGTGACCGAGTCGGTTATTTGCTCATTTACTGGCATGGTTTAACTCCTTTACTCTTTCTAATCTTGTTGAGCTCTCAGGGCGGTTTAGCCTTTCTCAATGATTCCCTCAGCACCACGACCAATCACCGCAGAGCCAATCGCCATCAGAGAATTAACCCCTTGAACCGTCGCCGCTTGCATAGTGATTTGTGCTTGTTGCTGAGCCGCAGTGGCATTGTGTGCCGCATTACTCAACGCCTGACTGGTAGACATCAGTAGGTTGCCCATCGCCATAGCCGGTGTTTCGCCGACTACTTTGGTGTTGACCTGTGTGACTGAATCTGTGACTTGTTCATTTACTGGCATGGTGTTACTCCTTTTCAGTTGATTAAAATGGTATTGCTACAAGCTAATAGACTATTAGCTCCTCTCAATATGACGTTTGATACCTAACCTAATGTCTCAGTATCCATCATCATGAGTCAGTCAATGCCTTACACTTTATGTCATCATTTGCAGCAATAATGATCATACGTATAGGCATACTTGAGCCACGCTTTGTGTGAACAAGCAGGCTCATTAACCTTAATAAAATGCTGTCCGTTACCTTAGTGGTTATTCCTTTGAGCCTTGAGCGGCAATGGCATAAATCAGCCCTGAACCTAACGCCGTATTGGTGACCGTTATGGTTTGTATCTGTTGCTGAACATGGGTAGCATTTTGTGATGCCTTAGCTAACGAATCCGCGACCATGTTCAGATACATATTGCGCGAACTTACTGGCGACCACTCGGTTAATAGTTTTTCAATATCTATTGGCATCTCAAACTCCCTTTCAATAATCTGTCTATTAGTAACCTTATCTTCGCCACAACATAAAAACTGAGGGAAAAGAACGGATTAAAAGGGGCTTTCCATGTAACACAAACATCCATTTATGCTCATAAAAACCACTAGAATCTTCATACTGAGGCCCAGATCGGATAGAAATAAGGGGGTTAAGTGAAACGTAATCGACGTCAGAAACGACTAGAGAGAAAGTGAAGATAAAAGGAAAAGTCAGCGGCCAATACTGTGACAGCATTGGCGATGATGCTTGCTGCCATTAAGCAAATACAAACCGATACGCTACGTAGAACAACAACAGGGACATCAAACGGTTCACCCACGCCATCGCCTTGGGATTCATCGCGACGTGTTGTAGTCGAGATCCCGCCAACAGATACACACCTGGTGCACCAAAGGCCATGGCTGAAAGAATCAAAGACCAGACCGCAATATCCATTCCTGTAATCTCATATCGCGGATACTGTACCGTCACAATGGGTACGATCGCCACCAAGGCTTTTGGGTTGCAAAGCTGTAAAATCAGGCCAGTTTTAAAGCCAATCACGGTCGCTCCCGACTCGGTGGTTGTCGGATGAAAACTGGTTTGCATGATTTTCACCCCCAGATAAGCAATATACAGCCCACCCAAGGTCGCAATAATCGACTGATAACCTTCTGGAATGATTTCACCACCAAGATAGCCAAGCAGAAGAAACAGAATCAACATCGCCAGACCAACACCAGCACAGTAACCAAATGCTCGCCAGCCTTGTCCATTGACGCCCGCCAAAAGCGCAAGAGTATTGGCAGGGCCTGGGCTGTACATAACGCCAAAGGCGTAGATGATTATTTCAAGCATAGAAAAACCTCAAAAGATAATTTGATAAAGATGAAAAACAGATGAATCAGTGAGTGCGAAAGGTCGCTAGGTTCGTAACAAGGTGCGCCTAAATTGATGGGGAGTGACACCAAATATGGGTTTAAAGCGGCGATTAAAGTAACTGACATCCGTGAAGCCAAAGGTCAGCGCGACATCCGTCAATGACATGCCCATTGAAAGAGCCTCTTTGGCGCGGTTGATACGATAGTTTTGCCAATATTGATGTGGTGTCATGCCAAAATAATCACGAAAACAACGTAACAAATGATACTTAGACATGTGCGCCACTTGGCTTAGCGCGTCGAGAGAAACCTCTTCACTGACATGGGCATGCAAATAGTCTCTGACTCGCTCAAACACAGGGTCTTTTATACGTCGTTTAGGATCAATCTGAATGCCTTTTTGGTGGGCTAAATATTCAGCAAATTCAAACAAAGTTGACGAGTACTCCAAAGCGGATGACGCCTTGTTCTCGACCAAGTTGGCCAAACGCAAGATATGTCCTTGGAGCACTAGATCGTTTTGTACTGTGTGTTCTATACGAAAATCTTGAGCACAGCGAACGCCAGCACTCTCAAGCATAGGGTTTAATTGATCTGGATGGACATACAACATTTTATAATGAAGCGTATCGTCCGTACCGGAATGACCGTCGTGAGCATCCTCTGGGTTGAACACAATCACATTGCCAGAATAGCTCTTATGGTGTTCACCCAAGGCATAAAAATCTTGTCGGCCAGACAAGGTAACACCAAAAGAAAACTCTTCGTGGGCATGCGTTCCATAAGAAAAGTCATTCATTGACGCTTCGAGCAACATCACTTCATCACAGGAGGCGCTTTTCACAAACTGAAAACGATTTTCTACCGACATCACAACCTCCTCACTCGCCTCTTTACGACTTCAATTAGAATAGAATATCCAGTTTGAAGACAAAAAGATTGGACGATATTGCGCAATCCATTCATTAGACAATACTCAGACCGATTCAGAATGGAAATGAAGAACAACGCGCCGACGCTCAAAGAAGATCAAATCGGTTCGAACGAGAGTGATTAGGAAGACTAATTAGCTTATTGCTTACGCCATACGTTAGGTGTGACACCCACAATGCGCCTAAATGCTGCCGAAAATTTACTCGGGTTAGTGTAACCGACTTGTAGTGCGACATCGGTAATCATCAAAGATTTATCAACTAATAGCCGTTTGGCGTATTCCATACGACGAAACGTAAAATAGGCATAAGGAGAAAACCCCATTGATGCCTGAAATGATCGAGTAAACGAACGGACATCTTGATCGGTTAGTTTTGCCAGTTCAGCCACACTCACATCACTTCCAAGTCGGCTTTCCATAAAATCTAAAGTCCGCTGCAAACGTCGGCCATTTAATGGATAAACGATGTTTTTTTGTGGGAACTTCGGCTCATAGTCAACCAACCTATTTAACAGCGTATAAATCCCTTGCTCGAAAAATGCCCCAGATAAACCATGAACCTCAGCATCTCGCCACAGTGCGATCATAACGGCCGTTAGTAGTGGATCATTATGAAGTTGAGACGCGGCAGGAATAAAGTTCTCAACATGAAAACCTTCCCCATTATCTGGGGTAAAAGCATCGAGTTTAATCGCTATGCCTAACATTTGAGTTTGAGGCCAGTAGCCTGAAGCAATAGTGCCCGGTAATGCTATAGCAACGGTACCTGGGCGCAAAACACCTTCCAACGATGGCCCTTCACCTTCTCGTTTCATACGACCTATATGACCGGTACATAAATTAAGCATGAGAAACGGAGAAGGCTTTGCTGAAAAACAGCCTTCGGATGCCATAAACTCTGCGTGTGCTAATAAACACTCGCCTCGTTTATCTGAGATAGAAAGTGTGGGCACAATTCCTAAATCCTGCATGCGGCTATTAAAGCCTTTTAACTCAGTTTGAGAAGTCTGGTCCTTTAACTGATTTATCATTCAAAACACCTTAAAAGCAATCTCGTCCCTGAGACATTACGCGTTGCAATTAAAATCTATCCACTCACAAAAAATATCACGAATGAGAACGATTATCAAATAAAGCCATAACGTCAATACACTGTATATTAAACGTCTCTTTTTTGCGTCATGTTGAACGTTCAAAGCATCACACTTATGAATTTATTGCTGTTGGTCGAGTAAAACGGAAGGCTTTACGGTCACAGAATGATGATAGTATTCCGCTTTTATGCCATAAACATTTTCGAGATGTGATCGCTGTAAAACGTTTTCAGGCCTACCTTTCGTGATGATTTTTCCGTTATTTAATAGCACCAACTGATCCGCAAAACTGGCCGCTAAAGACAAATCATGAATCACCGCTAATACACCAATATTACGTTTCGTCAGCGTTTTGGCCAGCGATAGCACATGATATTGATGGAACACATCCAAACTGGACGTTGGCTCATCAAGAAATAAATAGCGAGCTTCCTCCTGTTCGTAAGGTAACCATAGCTGTGCTAATACCCTAGCCAGTTGAGTACGCTGCTGCTCTCCTCCTGACAACGTCACAAAATTGCGCTCGGCAAGGTGTTCTATTTCCATGAAATGCATAACATCCTGAAGGATCTCGAGTTTCTTAACTTGAGATATGCCTTCTTCATAATTAAAACAGCCCATCGACACCACCTCTATCACGGTAAAACTAAACCCCATTTGATACGATTGCGTCATAACGGCTCGTGTTTTAGCTAACTCAATAGGAGAAAAACAAGAGAGGCTTTTTTGATTAATATAAACGTCTCCTTTGCTGGGTGGCATATCACCGGAACAAGCTTTCAGTAAGGTGGATTTACCTGCTCCATTCGGCCCAATAAGCAGGCTTAACTCATTAGGTTTAATGGTTAAATCAATGTCATCTAAAAGCGTTTTTTTATTAACAGAGATGGACAAGGCTTGTATTTCAATATTCATACTGGGTTCCTGTAATCTCAATATTAATATCGACCAGTTTGTTTGTATAAAACAAACAAAAAGAAAGGGCCACCTAATGCGCTCGTCACCAAGCCAATGGGCAACTCAGCCGGTACAATCACAATACGAGCGATAACGTCTGTTATGGTTAAAAAGCTGGCACCAAACAACATACTGACGGGAAACAGAAAACGATGATCAGGACCAATAAGGATTCTGACTAGATGAGGGACAACAAAACCAACAAAACCAATCATCCCACTAATAGAGACTGCTGCACCAACAGCCATAGCAGTGTAAATAAAGACCTGTTTCTTTAAATACGATACCGACACGCCAAGATGCTGTGCTTGAGCTTCGCCGAGTAAATACAGATTAAGAGGGTTAGCCAGCCGACTAAGGCCAATCAGGCTAATGATGATTAACACTAACACGGGCAATATTAATGCCCAGCTATTACCGCCCAAGTTCCCCATGGTCCAAAACGTCAGCTCTCTTAGCTCACTGTCGCTACTCACAAGTGTTAAAATACCAATGAGAGAACCCACAATCGCATTTACCGCAATGCCAGATAGCAATAAAGTAATGATGGTGAACTGACCTTGGCGATTGCTTAATCTATAGATGATGGCACAGACCCCCAAACAGCCCAACATAGCCCCTATTGGTAGAGCATATTGACCGATCACACCCATTGCCTGAGGCCATAAAGAATAGCCCAGTACAATAACGGTCACGGCCCCCAAAGCTCCGCCACCCGCGACACCAATCAAACTAGGGTCAGCAAGTGGATTTCTAAACAGCGCCTGCATGGCGGCACCGCAAAGCCCTAATGCACCGCCGACACAGAGAGATAAAACTGTTCTAGGCAATCGAATTTCAAACAGAACCCGTGTGCTTAATGAACTGTTAACCTCTGAAAAGCCATGACTAACATAGGTTAAAATATCACTTTCCGATAAAGGTACAGCACCAACGACCAAAGCCCAAAAAGTCGAACACAGCATTAATCCCAACGTAAATGGGATCGCCATAAGTTGACGCTTACCCCGTTTTTGGTAAAGCGATACCATTTTTTGCATCGCTTATTGCTCTGCCATAGAAGGTAGATCGTCTCGCGGAGCGCGGAACTCATAGCCCGCAGGCAAAGGGAAGTCTTGATATATCATGGTGCCTAATTCAACAATCGCTTGCGGAGTACGAGGGCCAAAACCAAGGAGGTAAATACCATCTATGATGTAAACCTCTTTATTTTTCACCGCTTTCATATATTTGAAGTGAGCAAGCTCACCAATTTGCTTGAAAACATCTTGACGTCGATTCATGACAATTATGACATCAGGGTCTAATGCCAACGCCGACTCTGGAGACAGTTTTATCCAGCCATCATAATCGGCTAATAAGTTGATTGCTCCAACCTCTTCAACAACTGTATGAGCTGGTGTACCTGAACCTGACGCAATGGGTGCACCGTTTTCTAATGTAAGAAAAAATAGTACTTTAGGCGGCGATTTTTTGACCGACTCAGGAAGGTGCTGTTTCGCATAAGACAATGCATCAAGATCAATTTGAATGTCTTCTAAAAGAGAGTCACCTTTTTCTTCAACGTCCAGCAAGGAGGCAATCCGCATTATTTTTTCTTGTAACGCTAGGAGGGTATTATCTTTTTCTATTATGTCTGTTTTTACGCCGACTGAGGCGATTTGCTCAAGTGCTTTAATTGGACCAGTGTCCTCCTCTCCTAACAACAAATCAGGGTTTAAAGACAACACACCTTCTACCGCAATATTTCGGACATACCCTAATACTGGAAATTTTTTGGTGTCTTCAGGGTAGATGCTCGTAGAATCCACGCCCACAATACGGTCTTGTTCTCCAAGACGATAAATAATTTCAGTGATAGATCCGCCAGCCACCGCAATTCGCTCAGGTGGCGCGGGCGTTGCCATCACGCTAGCCGCATTCAAAGTCATTAAACAACTTAAAAACAACAATCGATATTTCGTCATAATTAATCCACAAAAAAAAAGAATAACAAAAATGATAAGCATTGTTATTTAAGTGTCAATGGAATTGAAATATTAGTCCCGCTATTGGAGCATTTCGGACGCTTATGGAGTGGTTTAAAGGTTGTCATCGCAATAGTATTAATGATAATTATTATCGATAACACCAAAAGGCTCAAATAATGCTCAACAAAACACTACTCTCCACTCTGTTTCTGCCACTGGCATTGGTTCCTGAAATGGCACAAGCAGAAGACAATAAAAATTCACTGTCAGATAATACACTGACGCTAGATGCCCTTATTGTCACAGCAAGCTTACTGGACCAATCTGTACAAGAAAGTGCAGAAAGCGCCGAAATTTTTGATGAAGAGGACATTAAAAATCAAGCCGGCATAACCACAGTCAAAGACATCCTAGAAACAACCTCCAATGTGTCGGTGATGGATGGCACAGGTACTGCACCGACAGTACGAGGTATAGACGGTACAGGGGCGGCTCAAAATGCCATTGCTCTTTTTGCTGGTGGTCGATCTAGATTGAGTTACGAAATAGATAACAGACCAATGTCGTTCAATGAAGTGGCCTATAGTGATATCAATTTATTTGATGTGAATACGGTTGAAGTCTTACGTGGGCCTCAAAGTACTCTAGTGGGCCGAAATGCCATGGCAGGCACGGTAAACATCAAAACGAATGACCCTGTCTTCGAAGACGAGACCATTTTACGAGCCGCAGTAGGCAACCATCATAACCAGCAAATGTCTGCGGTTGTAAACAGGCCAATCACAGAAGACTCAGTGGCAATCCGTTTAGCCGCAGACTGGACGGAACGAAAATCGTCTGTCGAATTCGAATCTTACGATGGGGTAGACGACCCAGGTCTATATGAAAGCGTTAATATCAGAGGTAAGCTCCTCGTTGAACCTGACACAGAAAACAACGCCAGACTACTAATTGGTCTATCTCATTCGGATTACTCAGGACCAGCGAACGAAGTAGTCTCAGAACCCTATCAAAACAAGGTATCAAATGCGGTAAAACAACCTCAACATAATCCTGTGACCAACACCATGTCCGTGGATTACTCTCAAGATCTTACCTCTGCTTTCCAATTTAGATTAAACGCTTCCGCAACAGATGTAGACTTTACTCGCACCACCGTAGAGAACAGCACAAATACGACAATTGATACCCGTGAATATGTATTGGAACCTCAAATTTACTACCGTGATAGCAAATGGAATGCCGTCGCAGGACTCTATTATTATCGTGCGCGAGAAGAACAATTCTCAGAACTCTTCAGCGTTGGCGATCTGCACTATGAAGACGAAACAGACACATTAAGTGCCTACGCAGAAAGCTCATTTGCGTTGTCAGAAGATCTCGCCCTATCACTGGGCTTGCGTCATGAGTATGAATCCCGACAACGTCATGGTGGTGATTACAGTGGTGGCATAACGGCAGATGATTTCAACCACGATGAAAGTTATTCCGAATTATTACCCAAAGTGGGCATCAACTGGCACCAGTCTGACAATCTCAGCTGGGGCGTACAAATTTCCAAAGGCTATAATGCAGGCGGCGCTGGCTGGACACTGAATTCTGCCACCTTTGCCGTAAACGACTATGAATACGAAGAAGAAACGTCCTGGACCTATGAAATTTATGGTCGACAAACTTTCTTAGCAGGACGAGTTAGTAGCACACAAAACCTTTTCCACACTCGCTATAAAGACCTTCAGTTAGCTTACAGTACGACTGACGATTGGAACAACGACGGCTCGTATTCTATTGTCAATGCTGACAAGGTGAATACTTGGGGGCTCGAACAAGGCTTAACGGTACTCGTGTCAGATCAACTCACATTGTCTGGTTCCATCGCCCTACTAAAGACTGAAATCGTGAAATTCTCCGATGATACGAGCTTAGAGGGCAACGACCTTGCTACGTCTCCAACCATCACATCTAGCCTCAATTTGGACTGGCAAAAAGAAGCTTGGCAAGCCAACTTAAATGTACGTTACTCCGACCGCTATTTTACCTACTTAGCCAACCAAGCTGAATCTAAAACAGACGCGTACATTGTGACGAACGTGAAAGCCTCTTACACGACAGGTAACGCTGAATGGTTTGCCAGTATTGATAATTTGTTTGATGAAGAGACAGCCGTTTTTCAGCGCTCAGACTCAGATTCTGCCTCCGCGGATTCAGCGGTACTACTTCAACCAAGAACCTTCTTAGTTGGCATTCAATATCAACTTTAGCGCTGTGATGGAAAAATAATGGGCATTTTAATACACGAAAATACGCATTGGCCTTTGGCGCTAACTATTGCACAAGAAAAGCTGACATTGGAACAACATATAGAGTCTTTAGAGAATTGGAATGCATGGTTTGACAAAAGCGAGCCGTTTCATGTTATTCGCCTTTATACCGACAAGGCCTCACTTGAACAAGATTCTGGCGTCGGTAAAGCGACGCTAGAATGGATGTCAAAAGGGGCTGACATCAAGTTTCGTAGTCTCGTAAACAGTATGATGATTATTGTCCCGCCCGATCAATATCCTCGCATGAAAAACATGAATGTGACGACGGTATTTGGTATTCCCGGTGGGATATTCTCTTCCATTGAAGACGCCTTTATCTGGTTTGATCAATGCAATGAAGATATGGACTTATCGAATTTAGCACCAAACTGGAAAGAGGCAGTCAAACACACCCTCAACTCATTTTAAACATTCCCCCCTATCTAACGTTATGCATAGGGGATTTTTCTCTATCATTATCAATTTAAACTGAGCTTGGTGAGTCACTTTTTTCAGCTTGTATCAACTGCTCTACCTGAACCAGTGCTCGACGATAAATAAACCAAGCACAGACACCCGCCAGTAGATTCCCCACTAGCACACCGATAAAAATACCTTTTAGTCCTGCCAGTTGAGACCCTAGCCATAAGCAAGGCAAGAAAAAAACAAACAGTCGCAAAGCCGATATAAGCAAGGCGGTGTAGGATTTGCCCAAGGCGTTAGACACCGACACCATGAGCATGCAAATACCTAAAGACCCTAAGCTAATCGGCACTAACACTAGGTATAAATGCAGCACGCTGGTGACTTGTGTATCACGGCTCATTAAACCGGCAATAAAACCAGATGATATAAAGGTTAATAAGGCAATTAGAATTTGAGAGGCGATGATGAATTTCACCGCTATGTGAACCAACTGACGAACGTCTTGTAGCTGTTTCGCCCCTAACATACGCCCTACCATGGGCGGCATAGACATGGTTAAGGCCAACACAGGCACAATCACAAAAAATTCAAAACGAGAACCCAACGCCCACGCCCCTACCACCGCCGCGCCAAAGCCTGCAAGAAGCTTGGTCGCCAACATTGAAGACACCGAAGGTAGCAACTGACTAACCATGGCGGGGCCCATGATATTACCTATCTGAGCTAGGCTGGCTTTCACATTAAGGTTTTTCCAATCCAAGCTTAGCCATTTGTTTTGCATCACTTTGGGCGCCACAATCAAGACCCCCAAACCAAATGACACTATGGTCGCCATAGCGGCCCCTTGAATGCCCAGATTCAGGGTAAAGATAAAAATAGGGTCGAGTATGATGTTTATCACACTGGTGAGTACCATGAGCACACCGGGCAAGATAGTATTGCCATTAGCGCGGCAAATACTGTAATAGAAATACAGGATGGCCCCTACCCACGAACTGACCAGCCAATAAGGCCAGTAGCTATCTATAATGGGATAAACATCGAAAGGCGCACTAAGCAGGGTTAAGATAGGGTATCTAAGCAGCCAGATAAGTAAGCCTAACAGCGCAATGCCCAGCCCACCCGACACCAACACTAAGCCTGCTAGCTGTTTTGCATAGGTTACATTCTGAGCCCCCAGAGCACGAGCAATCACCGCCGTCGCGGCAATACCTAAACCAATTTGCACACCCATTTGTATCATTTGCACCGGTAGGGTAAAACCCTGTGCAGCAAGGGGTAATACGCCTAATTGACCAATGAAAGCACTGTCGACCAGTTGAAAACTCATTAATGACAGAACACCAAATAACATAGGCCAAGTCATTTTGAAGAGTTCACGACCAAGAGAAGAAGCGGGAGTCACAGACATACGAGAAAAGACACTCAGATAATGATAAACGCTATATTATAACGCCTTTTCCGTGACTGTTTGGAAGAATCGCCACTTTAATTGTGAAGATATCAACGAAATCTCTTGCTGTAACACACTGACAAGGCTGATATGAATTCAATTAACCAAGCTAACTGCTGATTGCCCTAGCCAACAGATCCTGACAAGCCTCATTTACTTCTTGTTGCAATCTAGTTTTATTAACCCCGATAACGTCACCTTGTTTCACCACCAGCTTGCCATTGACAAAACTGTAGGCAATTTTAGCAGGTTCACCGCATAAAACCGGCGCTTCTAGTCGGCTATGTACGCCGGCATAACGCGGTGACGCCAACGAGTAAATGACAAGATCCGCAGCGTAGCCTTGTGCCAACTTACCCGTTTTCAAACCCAATAAGTCCGCGCCATTTTCACTTCCCCAGCGGATCACCTGCTCAATGTTAGTCGCTTCAGGCCCATGTTGAGAGCGATGAATCAACCAAGCTAAATTGAGTTCTTGCAACATAGACGCACTTTCACTGGATGCCGAACCATCCACGCCCAACGTGATCTTCATACCTGCTTGTTCCATAGCAATCACCGGAGCAAGACCGCTTCCAAGGCGACAATTTGATGTGGGACAATGAGCAATACTGGTTCCGGTTTGCGCCAATCGCTGAATGGCATCCTCGTCCGCCTTAACCAGATGAGCGAACCACACATCTTCCCCTAACCAATCACAATGGGCTGCGTAATCGATGGCACTCATGGAAAATTTTTGTTGGGCCATTTGCTCATCAAAGCCCACTTCCAGTAAATGCGAATGACGTTTTAAACCTCGAACTTTGGCCCATTCAGCAAAGGTCCTTAAATCTTCTACGGGCGAGGTATGTACCAAGCTAGTAGGCGCCACCACCAAACGCGTCATACTAAAAGGACTATCATCATGATGCTGTTGATAGGTCGTTCCCATGCGAGTCAAGGCCAGTGACAACGGCTCAGGCTGAATGGCACTGCCTTGCATACCTTTATGGCTGCCCTGTGATGTTGCGCCGCCACGACATAACACAAAGCGCACACCAAGATCTTGTGCGGCCTGCCAAACCGCTTCTTCCAATTCCGGCGTCGTCGCAGCGTGATATAAATAATGGTGATCCGCACAAGTCGTGACGCCCGACCTTAATTGCTCAAACAGTCCCAACTTAGCCGCTGCATACATGTGCTCTGGGGTAATATGTGGCCAAAATTGATACGGCACACTAGCCAGCCACTCCCCTAACCCTTGATTCAAACCTGCGGGAACGCCTTTTAAAATGGACTGTGCCAAATGATGGTGAGTATTAACAAAACCTGGATAGATAACGCATTGGCTGGCATCAATAACAATGTCTTGATCCATGGCGACTAGACGATCACCAATATCGGCAATAATACCATCTTTAAGACGAATGGATACAGGACGATCAAAGCCAAACACCGCTTCTGCTTGATGAATAAAATACTGACTCATAACTCCCTCCGAATGGGAAAGAGCAATGTCTGGGCCGAATGGCACTAACCGCTTCTACTCTTTACTGCGAACCTTTATAAACCGATATAAACACCATCAAAGATAAGCAAAGCTTGTACCAAAGCTATTCAATCAGAGTTCACACACGCTTGCAGAATTTCCTGTTGATAAAATGCTCAATCAGCGTACAAGACATCGTTTCATTGCACATTATTCGTGCAACAAAAAGAACATTTTATCTGTTCATACCCAGTTGTTCTGCCAAAGCAGTAAACACAAGCTGGCCCACTTATTGCTATATCTTATCTGTGTGACATGAACACACAATGTTGAGTAGAAGCGGTCAGACTTATGCGGTTTATAAGTTAGGGCATTGCTCACGACCTGATTCGACCACCCTGTTTGGTGTCGAAAGGGAAGTGACAGACGTTTCTTATTCACGCCTGTGTACCCTGCCCTCTCGTCCTTTCAGCACCTCATTCTCTTTGTGGTTGTGATAGTAAAACCGCTTGGTAAAGCCTACTAAGCTGGATATCAACATGGAGAACACGTATGAAAACGACTCGATCCCAATCTCGTCATCTTATCAAGCGACTTGGCCTTAGCGCCGCCATCTTAGCTTGTTTCAGTCTCAGCAATGCCTTTGCAATGGACAAGGTTAAATTTCAACTCGACTGGTTACCCGGTGGCGACAAAGCCCCTGTGTATGTCGGTATCGAAAAAGGCTTTTTCAAAGCAGAAGGCATAGAAGTAGAGGTAGCAAGTGGTCGCGGTTCCAATGACGCCATCAACAAAATTGCCACCGGCAATGCCGATATAGGATTAAGTGACTTGGTGGCTCTACTGATGTCAAAGCAGCAGAACCAAGTACCCGTATCCGCTGTGTATTCGGTATTCAGTAAAGCGCCCCACGCTTTTTTTGTGTTAGAGGGTTCTGGTATAAACACAGTGTCTGACGTAGCAAACAAAAAGATCGCTACCTCTCCTTACACCTCATCCAATGTGTTTTTACCACTTTTGTTAAAGGTGAACCAAGTGGATGAAAACAGCATTCAACTAGTGAAAGCCGATCCAGGCGCCTTAAACCCTATGTTGATTCGTGGCAACACAGATGTGGTGATTTCATGGATAACAGACAAAGTGAAATATCAGGATCAAGCCATTCAAGCAGGTAAAACACTTCGCGTGCTCCCTTGGTATGACGCTGGCTTGGAGTTTTACTCAACTTCCGTCATCGCGGCAGATGACTTCCTTGAACAACATCCAGATGTGGTGAAACGTTTTACCAAAGCCTTCCAAAAAGCCGTTGTCTATACATGGCAACATCCAGAAGAAAGCGGCGAAATCGTTCATAAAAAGGTGCCCGAGGTAGACGCCAAAACCGCCACAGATACTATCATCTCGATCAAAAAACTAGTGCACAACAGCGTGAGTGATCAGGATGGCTTAGGGGAAATCACTCCAGAGCGTTTAGCGACGACTTGGAAATGGACGGCAACCGCGCAAGACATCAAAGTAGAGAGCTTCGATCCGGAAACCGCCATTCAGCGTCAATTCATGCCTTAATCGCCTATTCAGCAGACACGTTTTTCAGGGAAGAAAAACGTATTGCTACAAACATCAGCGCCGCACTGGTCACGGATAAAAGAAAGAAGCCTGTCGCAAAGGGCGTTAAGGTATTTTGATAAAACAGCCCTATAGAAGCTGACAAAACGATCGCAACAAAACTTGATAAAGAGGAAATCATCGATGCTCCCAAACCCGCTGTTCGCCCGAGTGGTTCCATTGCCATGGCATTGACATTACCAAACACCATACCAAAGCAAGAAAACATCGCCATGCAAATTCCCATAAAATACACAAAAGGTGGCACACCATCATAAGACAAGACCACCAGCGACAGCACAAAGGACAAGCAGACCATTAAGGTTAAAGCAAAATACACACAAGCTTTCATACCAACGCGCAGCACAATTTTTCCGTTAAAGAAATTCATGATACTGGAGCCAATTGCCATCATGGCGAAGTACAAAGGAAAATCGTCCCCTACCCCGTAAATATCTTGGAATATTGACTGTGCCGTACTGATATACAGCATCAAACTGCCAAAAATACAGCCCAACAACAGAGTAAAGGCCATGACCTCTTTATGATTTATGATGTCTCGCGCATCTCGCAGTAAACTGCGCCAATGCAAAGGAATGCGACGCTTTTTTGGCAAGGTTTCCGGTTGTCGCCAAAATAACCAAGCCAATGCGATTAAAGATTGAATCAACAACATAGCAAAAATCCAACGCCAATTGCCCAATTGCATCACCAACTGACCGATTGCAGGTGCGAGTAAAGGCACCAGCAAAAACACCATCATGATAAAAGACATGATGCGTGCCATGGCCGCGCCCTTATACAAATCTCGAATCAGCGCACGTGAAGCGATTTTCGGAGCCGATACGCCAAAGCCTTGGATCATGCGGCCAAGCAATAGCATTTCCAATGACATAGAGCACAACGCCACTAGGGTTCCCACTAAGTAAATGCCAATGCCTATGCCGATGCTCTTTTTCCGACCAATGGCATCCGACAAGGGTCCAAAGGTAATTTCACCAAACACCATACCCAAAATCATCGCCGAAATAATCCACTGGGTATGCTGGTAATTGTCGATGGCTAAGTCTTGGGCAATAAAGGAAAACGCTGGCAACATGGCGTCTGTGGTCAGTGCCGTCAAGGACATCATCAGAGCAAACAGAGTAATGAATTCCACTTCGGGAAGACGTTTTATTGAGGGATTTCGCACGACAGGATCAGAGCTCGACATACTTATCTTTAAAAAAGAGAACAGTCTATCCATCTTATGACATAAATAAAACTGCTTATTTCAGTACCTGTAGTAAACTGTGTAATGTACTGGATGTCATCATAAATAACCTATAAAAACAACAAACGAGGGGACTATGGAATTAGGTCTAGCCAAACATTTAAAGCTCAATCAACTGCGCTTGATTTCCATCATTTCAGAATATGGACAACTGGGCATTGCTGCCGATGAAATGGCCATGACACAACCCGCTGCCTCGCGAATGTTAAGCGACATTGAACAAACCCTTGGCACACGTTTATTCATTCGCCATGCAAAAGGGATGGAGCCAACTCTAGTTGGACAAGCCGTCGCCCGTCGTGCACATAATCTTATTGTTGAATTACGCGATCTCGCCAGGGAGGTCAGTGAACTCAAAGAAGGTGGAGGAGGCACAACCGCAATCGGAGCCGTGACAGGTGCGGCTGTTGGCTTTGTCATTCCTGCTATTCAACAATTGCGCGCCATTGCGCCCAGAGCGGAAATCGATATAAACGTCGATACCAGCGACAGCTTAGTTCGAGACTTAATTGCCGGCCACAATGACTTTGTATTGGCCCGGATTCCAAAACAATATGATGCCAATGAATTTAAAATCTTCCCAGCAAGAAGTGAGTCCGTACAACTCGTCGTACGCAAAGATCATCCTTTAGCCAATGTAGAAAAAATCGCCGTTCGAGATTTAGCTCATTTTGAATGGGTGATGCAATCCCATCGAGCCCCCATAAGAGAGGCCGTAGAAGCGGCCTTTATGGAAGAACGCGCCGAGTTACCGTTAAGCATTACCAACAGCACATCATTACTGGCATTGATTGCCATTCTAGTCTCATCCAATGCCATTGCACCAATGGCCAGTGAAGTCTGCGACCTTCTCGTGGGGCAAAAGGTAAATGCAGAACTGAAAGTCCTTCAATTGGATCGTAGCATCACCATGAGCCCATACTATGTATTACAAATGCAAGGTCGCCAGTTATCGCCTCTAGCCAATCAACTCAAACGTTTAGTGCTTGCCGAGCTAGAACAAAAATCGACAAGCTCTTAAACAAGTAAGTAAAACGTTAACCAAGCGTAAAACTAGACAGACAATTCCGAGCAATCTCTAGGCAAAAGCGCCTCTGGAATGTTTTGGTAACACACAGGTCTCAGGAAACGGCGGATCGACAAGGTACCGACAGAAGTAGCGCCAAAGTTTGTAGACGCAGGGTATGGACCACCGTGAACCATGGTGTCACTGACCTCAACACCGGTTGGAAAACCGTTCGCCAACACTCGCCCCGCTTTGCGTTCCAATATAGGCATAAGTTTCTGACACACCGCATAATCTCCTTGATCAAGATGAAGCGTGCAAGTCAGCTGCCCCTCCAAATGACGAGCTAACTCAATCATTTGCTCAATGCTGTCCACTAATACAACCAAACCTAGCGGACCGAATACTTCTTGATGCAAGATCGGATTGTCCAGCCAAGCTTGTCCTGACACCACGAACAAATTTGGTCGTGCTGTACGGTCTTCGGTATCGGCTGTGCGTAGAACCGACGAGACCTCAGCACTCTCTATCGTCGCGACTCCTGAACGGTAAGCACTGACAATGCCATCGGTTAACATGGTTTGCGCAGAAGCTTCCGACAAAACCACACTCGCGGCGGTTATCATGGCTTGCGAATCGGTGTTATCTAGCATCACCGCAATACCGGGATTCGTACAAAATTGCCCCACACCCATTGTCAGTGAACTCGCCCAACCTTGGCCCAATTCTTCCGCTCGATTTTTTAGCGCGTCTGGCAGAACAAACATGGGGTTCACGGACCCCAATTCACCAAAGAAAGGAATCGGCTCAGGACGTGCCGAACACAAATCAAAGAGCGCGCGACCTCCCGCTAAACTGCCAGTAAAGCCAACCGCTTTAATCAAAGGATGCTGAACCAAAGCTTGCCCTGCGGCAAAGCCATCTCCCTGTATAAAGGAAAATACGCCCGCTGGCATATTGCATTTTTGAATGGCGGCGGCGATGGCTTGTGCCACGACTTCCCCAGTTCCAGGATGCGCCGGATGACCTTTTACCACAACAGTACAACCTGCAGCTAAGGCGGCGGCGGTATCGCCACCCGCCGTCGAAAAAGCCAATGGAAAGTTGGACGCACCAAATACCGCCACAGGACCAATTGGTCGCTGTATCATGTGTAATTCAGGACGAGGTAACGGCTCACGATCCACTAACGCACCATCAAAGCGGCGATCCAAATACTCACCTGACAAGATGTGGCTGGCGAACAATCTCAATTGTGCCACAGTACGGCCTCGTTCACCTTGCAATCTGACTGCTGGCAAACCCGTTTCTTGTACGCCAATCTTTGTAATGCTATCGCCACGAGCCTCTATCTCATCGGCAATGGCATTTAAAAAAACGGCTCTATCTTGACGAGAAGAGTAACCATACGTTTCAAAAGCCGCTTCCGCCGCTTTAACAGCAGCATCCACATCGGCCGCTCGAGCAACGTAAAAAGAGTGAGAAGGTCCACTCGCAGGATGAGATGAAAACGTGTCTTCGCTTTTTACCCACTTCCCAGCGATAAAGTGTTGTCCGGTTAACATGCTGTCTCCTTATTAATTATGACGAGATAGTTTGCAGATCTTGTTAATGACTGTCTTTCGGAACCGCTGCACCACGACAACCTTTCAAAAAATCAAAATCGGCCCCGGTATCGGCGCCTTGGACATGATCATGGAACAATTTAATATAGCCACTTTTAGGTGCCTCAAGATGTGTTTTCCAGTTGGCTAAACGAGTCGCCATTTCTTCATCCGTGATGTCTACTCGCAAACAACGACGCTCTACATCCAACTCGATCATGTCACCATTTTTCACCACGGCTAACGGACCACCCGCAGCGGCCTCCGGCGTAGTATGCAACACCACAGTGCCATAAGCGGTGCCTGACATCCGCGCATCCGAAATCCTCACCATGTCTTTAATGCCTTTGCGTAAGATTTTGGGCGGCAGGCCCATATTGCCCACTTCGGCCATACCTGGGTAACCCTTCGGACCACAATTTTTCAGCACCATCACGCAATGCTCGTCTATGTCTAAGGCTTCGTCATTGATCTTGGCTTTATAATCATCAATGTCTTCAAACACCACCGCCCGTCCGCGATGCTGTAATAAATGCGCCGAGGCCGCTGAGGGTTTAAGCACGGCCCCCTGAGGCGCAAGATTACCTTTTAGAACGACGATACCGCCTTTTTGAGTTAAGGCTTTTTCAACCGGTAAAATAACATTCTCATTCCAGTTACGAACCTCTTTAACCTCGTTCCAAATCGATTCACCCGAGACAGTAAGCGCATTTTTATGAAGTTTTCCAGCTTCAGCTAGATGCTTAATCACCACAGGCAATCCGCCCGCATAGAAAAACTCTTCCATCAAATATTTCCCTGACGGCATGAGATTCACTATGGTGGCAATGTCCTGACCCAACTTATCCCAGTCATCTAAATTCAGATCAACACCCACTCGGCCCGCAATGGCTAATAAATGAATCACCGCATTGGTTGAACCTCCAATGGCGCCATTGATGCGAATGGCATTTTCAAATGCTTGTCTTGTTAACACATCCGACGGTTTCAGATCGTCTTTCACCATATCAACGATTCGACGCCCAGTAAGGTGCGCCATAACCCGACGACGACTGTCTACAGCCGGAATCGCTGCATTTCCTGACAGCGCCATGCCCAACGCTTCGGCCATCGACGCCATGGTACTGGCGGTTCCCATCGTATTACAGGAACCGGCGGAGCGAGACATGGATTGCTCTGCTTCTAAAAAGTCTTCCTGAGTCATGTTGCCCGCTTTGATGTCCTCTGACATCTGCCACAAGGCGGTGCCCGAACCAACCCGTTCACCTCTGAAATAACCATTGAGCATCGGGCCACCTGAGACCACAATCGCCGGAATGTCCACACTGCACGCGCCCATCAATAACGCGGGCGTTGTTTTATCGCAACCCGCCAGCAAAACAACACCATCCAAAGGGTTCGCTCGTAACGCTTCCTCAACATCCATGGCCGCCATATTCCGGTACATCATGGCCGTCGGCCTTAGAGAGCTTTCTCCAACCGAAAAAACGGGAAACTCTAATGGCAAACCGCCAGCTTCATAAATACCGTGCTTCACTCGATCGGCCAGTTCTCTAAGGTGCGCATTACAAGGTGTTAATTGCGACCAGGTGTTACAAATACCAATCACTGGGCGACCATCAAATAAATCAGCAGGCAAGCCTTGGTTTTTCATCCAACTGCGATGATAAATATGATCACGAGACGTACCGCCGAACCATTCGCTGGAACGTAATTTTCGCGGCCATGGTTTGGGCACGAATGCCTTTTTTGATGACTCCGTCATACCCAACCTCCATCAACAATAAAATTCTGCGCCGAGCACATGACAGCTGCATTCGACCCCAAAAATAGCGCCATATTCGCCACATGTTCTGGTAGCACCTTGCCAGCCAAACATTGGCTTTGCTTAATCTTTTCTTCAGCCGCATCATCGACCCACAAACGCAGCTGCTTTTCCGTCATCACCCAACCTGGGACCAAGGTATTGACGCGAATACCAGCGGCACCAAGATCACGAGCTAACGAACGAGTTAACCCGTGTATCGCCGCTTTGCTTGTGCCATAGGTTGGATAGCCAGCGGTGGCCATCATCCAACCAACCGAACCGAAATTGATGATAGAACCGCCACCAAGCTCTTTCATCATGGGGGCGACTGTTTGAGCCGCGAACATGGCATGCTTGATGTTTACGCCCACCAATTCATCGAAACGCTCTTCCGTCAGCGACGCTAACGAGTGACGAACGTCATTGGCCGCATTATTAAGCAGAACACTAATGGGCCCGAAAGCCTCTGCTGCATGACGAATTTTGCTCTGATAATCTTTGATATTCGTAATGTCACACATCTCAAAGCGCACACTGTGCCCATCCTTCAACAAGCGCTCTGCCAGCTGACACCCCGCGTTCTCATCCAAATCCACAAACGCCGTTTTCGCACCTTGTTTTGCATAGGCCTCCACAATCGCCGCGCCGATGCCCGTCGCCCCTCCTGACACAAACACGGAGCGGTCTTTCAAATCTGGGTAAATGGCACTCGGTAGCCTATTCATATGGCACTCACTTCTGTCGATAATGGCGCGGCCTTAGAGAGGGTATTGCGCAGTGGCAAACCGAAAGTCGGCGAAACAATTTCAAAGACATCCCCTTCGCGAGCTTGAATGCCATCCGCAAAAGATAAGGTGGCCGTGCCAAACATATGCACGTGCAGATCCCCTGGCTGACGGAAAATGGCATATTTAAAATGATGGTGTTCAAGATTCTTGAAGGTGTGTGACATATTGTCTTCACCCGAGACAAAGCCCTTTTCCCATAAGGTGGTTTTACCTCGCTCTATTCGAGAATGTCCTTCAATGTGCATCGGCAATTCACCGACCAACAACTCAGGACCAAACGCTGCAGGGCGTAGTTTAGAATGGGCCAAGTAAAGATAATTCTGACGCTCCGTCACGTGATCTGAAAATTCATTGGCTAATGTGTAACCGAGTCGATGTACTTTGCCATCTTCACCAATAAGATAAAAACCCGCGATTTCTGGCTCTTCCCCACCATCCAAGGCAAAAGAAGGCGACGCTAGTTCCTCTCCTGGCGCGATCACACCAGCCCCATTCCCTTTATAAAACCATTCGGGCTGAACACCTTCTTGACCTTCAACGGGTTTTCCCCCTTCAATGCCCATTTGAAAAATCTTCATCGAATCCGTCAGTTCTTCACTTTTCGCATGCATGGCATTACGAGTAGCGGCCGACCCTAAATGCGTTAATCCGGTCCCCGTCAAATACATGTGCGCTGGATCTGGATGCCGCACAGGACAATCAAGCTGATTGCTCTGTGCTAATGCGGCCAAATCCACTTGCTCCCCCAATCCGTGCTGTTGAATCACGGACGCCAATGTGACGTTATGACTAATGGCTTCTTGCGCCAGCTCATACACACTCAAAGCCTGATTCACGAGGCGCGCTTCCAGCCCTTCGCGACACACCACGCCACCTTGTTTTATTTGCGATAGAAACAACATAATTGGCTCCTTAGCGTGCTTTTTGTTTGTTGTAGACATCAAAGACCACCGCCGCGAGCAAGACCAAACCTTTAATGACTTGCTGCCAATCGATGCCTATTCCCAAAATCGACATACCGTTATTCATGACGCCCATGATGAATGCACCAATCACAGCACCAATCACTTTCCCCACGCCTCCTGTCATTGAGGCGCCACCAATGAAGACAGCCGCAATGACATCCAGCTCAAAGGCAAAACCCGCCTTGGGTGTCGCCGTATTCAGACGCGCCGCAAAGATAAGACCGGCCAGCGCGGCCAGCATGCCCATATTGGCAAAGGTCAAAAAAGTCAGACGTTCGGTATTAATACCCGACAATTTGGCCGCCTTCACATTACCGCCTAAAGCATAGATACGACGTCCAATGGTGGTGCTGTTAGTGACAAAGGTATAAATAGCAATGAGCACAGCCATGGTAATCAATACATTGGGCAATCCACGATACGTGCTCAACAAATAAGACAGATAGATAATCGCCGCGGCAATTAAGGCGTTTTTAACGAGGAAAAACGAGAAGGGTTCGTCTTGAATACCATACTTTAAAGATTGAGCACGACTACGCGCCGCCAAAAAGACAATGGTACTGGCCGCTAAAATACCAAGCACCAAAGCGGTGACATTAGGACGACCAACGCCAAACACATCGGGAATGAAGCCAGTACTCAATAGCTGAAAGCTCTTCGGAAAAGGTCCCACCGATTGCCCTTCCAATAAAGCTAGGGTCAAGCCACGAAACACCAACATACCTGCCAAAGTGACAATAAAAGCGGGAATCTTCCAATAGGCAATCCAATACCCTTGCAAACCACCAATGATCAGCCCGACCAAAAGGCAAACAGGCACAACAATGATGGTTGGCAAATCATAATTGACCGACATAACCGCCGCCAATGCGCCAATGAATCCAACAACCGAACCTACTGACAGGTCAATGTGACCCGCCACAATCACAAGTAACATGCCAATGGCCATAATGATGATGTAACTATTTTGTAGAAATAAATTGGTTAAGTTCACCGGCCGCATCAAGGTGCCATCGGTTAAAAACTCAAACATCGCCATGATCACCACCAGCGCAATTAACATCCCATAATCTCGCACATGTGTTTTCAAATAATGAGTAACAGAAGGTGCTGCTTGCACCGACGAAGTGGTTTCTTTTGTTGTTGTCATGATTCTTGCTCCTGTTACGCTTTCACTATCATTGACATGATTTTTTCTTGGCTGGCATCGGCTTGCTCTAACTCACCCACAAAACGGCCTTCATTCATCACATAAATACGATCACACATGCCTAGTAACTCCGGCATCTCGGAAGAAATCATCACCACGCCTTTGCCATCATCGGCCAGCTGATTGATGATGCTGTAGATTTCAAATTTGGCACCGACATCGATACCACGAGTCGGTTCATCCAGAATGAGGACATCAGGTTGTGAGTACAGCCATTTACTCAACACCACTTTTTGCTGATTACCACCTGATAAATTCATGACTTTTTGAAACACACTAGGGGTTCGAATATTCAAGGCTTTTCGGTAGTCTTCTGACACTTGACGCTCTCTATTTTCATCAATGACACCCCGTGAAGAAACGCCATTCAGATTCGCCAAAGTGGTATTGATCTGAATGGTTTCCTCTAAAATCAGACCGAGTTCTTTGCGATCTTCCGTCACGTACGCCAAACCGCTTTTTATGGCATTGGGTACCGTTGATAAATCCGCGATGTCACCACGCAACCTCACTTCGCCTTGAATATTTTTGCCGTAGCTCTGACCAAACAGACTCATCGCTAATTCTGTTCGCCCTGACCCCATTAACCCAGCAATACCAACTACTTCACCGGCACGAACATGAAAACGAATATCATGGATGATCTGACGATCTAGCGCATCTGGGTGCCAAACATTCCAAGCCTCTACTTCCATCAGCATTTTGCCAGGATGACCGCCGTCGGATGCGTTGTCTCGAGTGGGATAACGATGCGCCATATCACGGCCGACCATGTCGCGAATAATGTCCTCTTCACTAATGGCTTGTGCATGACAATCTAGGGTAGACACCGACTGGCCATCACGAATCACCGTAATGCTGTCCGCAACCCGGCTGATTTCATTGAGTTTGTGGGTAATGAGAATGGAAGAAATGCCTTGCGCTTTGAACTCCAACAATAGATCCAACAGCTTGGCACTGTCGTTTTCTTGCAGCGCTGACGTGGGCTCGTCCAAAATCAGCAATTTCACATCCTTGGCTAAGGCCTTAGCGATCTCAACCAATTGCTGTTTGCCCACCCCCAATTGACCAAGCAAAGTGGAGGGCGACTCTTTTAATCCGACTTTTTCGAGTAGAGATTGCGTTCGGGCATAGGTTTTCGGCCAGTTAATCACGCCGTTATCAAGGTTCTCATTGCCTAAAAATAAATTCTCAGCAATCGACAACAGCGGCACCAGAGCTAACTCTTGATGAATGATAATAATGCCTTTTGCTTCGCTGTCCGTTATCCCTGAAAATCGCGCCGTTTCATTGTTAAATAGAATGTCGCCGTCATAACTGCCGTATGGATACACGCCACTCAGCACTTTCATCAGCGTCGATTTGCCTGCACCATTCTCCCCTACCAAGGCATGAATTTCGCCTTCACGTACTTTCAGGTTCACTGAGTCGAGAGCTTTTACGCCAGGAAAGGTCTTGGTAATGCCGCGCATTTCCAAAATGATATTTTCCATAAAACATCCCATCAGCTGGACGCGTTATTCGCAAAAAAAGCTTTCGCTAGCAACGCATCCGCCTCGTTATTATTGTTAATTAGGACAATAGAAACACTTTGTACTAAGTCACACGCCAACCAATGCCCGACCAAGCTAGACCTCTTGATTCAGTACTATAAGGCATTGGTTAACCGTGTCTTCGAGCCAGTTATTCGACTTGAGACTTAGTGTAATAACCACTGCCGAGCAGCACATCTTGCCAGTTAGACTTATCCACTGTGACCGGCTCCAGCAAATAGCTGGGTATAACTTTAATGCCGTTATCATAAGTTTCGGTATCATTGATTTCTGGCTGGGTATCACTCAACACCGCCTGAACCATTCCCACTGTCACATTGGCCAGTTCCCGAGTGTCTTTAAAGATGGTTGAATATTGTTCGCCTGCGATAATGGACTTAACCGATGGCACTTCCGCATCTTGCCCGGTCACGATCGGCATCAGCATATCGCCAGAACCATAGCCAACCCCCTTTAGCGAAGACAAAATGCCAATGGAGATACCGTCATAAGGCGATAAAATGCCATCGATACGCTGGGTGGTATAATGCGCAGACAATAAATTATCCATGCGTGCTTGCGCGGTCGCGCCATCCCAACGCAAAGTACCAACTTTATCCATGCCCATTTGACCTGATATGATGTTCACCTTGCCTGAATCTATCATTGGCTGAAGCACAGACATCGCCCCGTTGTAAAAGAAATAAGCATTGTTATCATCAGGAGAACCACCAAACAGTTCCACGTTATAAGGGCCACTACCACGTTGCTCCATGCCACTGACCAACGACTTAGCTTGCAGCACACCGACTTTGAAATTATCAAACGTCGCGTAGTAACTCACATAAGGGCTATTTTTGATCAGACGATCATAGGAAATCACTTTGATGCCAGCGGCATCGGCATTTTCTAAGGCATTGGATAAGGTCGTGCCATCAATTGCCGCAATGACCAAAACATCAACACCTTTTACAATCATGTTTTCAATTTGAGAAAGTTGATTCGGTATTTCATCTTCCGCGTACTGTAGGTCCACTTTATAGCCCGCATCTTTGAAGAGGGTAACCATTGAGTTGCCATCTGTGATCCAGCGTGCGGAAGATTTTGTTGGCATCGCGATACCAACATAGCCATTCGCAGCAAAGGTACTGGCCGAGCTGAGTAGCGTCGCACCAACCGCCAATCCAATCATGGTGTTTTTTAGGTAGTTCATTAGCTTCTCCTGTTGTGACCAAGTAAGCTCGACAAAAAGCAAGCTCAGTTGGCCTTTAGAGTTATTATGATTATTTTGTCTAGCCAATCAGGTTTTAAAACCTACTCAGCAGCGTAGGTAAATTAGACATACCATTCAAATAGAAATAACGCTTTATGACATACCAATAACGGTATGTCTTTTTCTCAAATACTCGAAAAGCAATCAATTCAAAGCTGCGCTTAGTAAACAAATTTCGTATGATGTAAGCCCCTTTTTGTACGCCGTTCATTTAGAAGGAATGTATGGAATTTATTTGGATTTTATTCGCTTTTGTTTGTGGGCTTGCGGTGAAACTGGTCAATTTGCCGCCCTTGATCGGTTTCCTATTGGCCGGTTTCTTACTCAACTATCTGGGTATTCAACCAAGTAGTATTCTGGATTCTCTCGCCAATGTGGGCATTACTCTGATGCTGTTTAGCATCGGGCTTAAGTTGCACGTAAAAGATCTATTAAAGCGTGAAGTCTGGGCGTCAACGTTAAGTCATATGGGGATTTGGACGGTATTGTTCGGTGGTCTAGGTTTACTTTTTGCCATGCTGAGTTTGCCATTCTTTAACCTATTGACCCTACAGACAGCCGCCTTGATTGGGTTCGCTCTGAGTTTCTCAAGCACTGTCTGTGTTATGAAATTGCTAGAAGAGAGCGGCGAGCTTAAAACACGTCATGGCCAACTGGCACTGGGTATTTTGGTGATGCAGGACATAGTAGCGGTGGTGTTTCTAGTTGCCGCCACTGGACACATACCTTCGCTTTGGGCATTGGGTCTATTCGGCCTAATTCTAGTTCGCCCTTTGATCAACAAACTGGTTGATCAAGCTGGGCACGGAGAGATGCTACCGTTAACCGGCCTTTTTCTTGCCTTGGGCGGCTACGAGTTATTTTACCTAGTCGGCGTCAAAGGTGATCTAGGCGCGTTAATCTTCGGCATCCTATTGGCTTCTCATGCCAAAGCCTCTGAAATGAACAAGTCTTTAATGAATTTTAAAGATCTATTTTTAATCGGCTTTTTCCTTTCCATCGGATTTACTGCGCTCCCCACACTAAGTATGATTGGCATCAGTCTCATTATTACCTTGGTGATTTTAGCAAAATTTGCCCTTTTCTTTGTCTTGCTCACAAAATTGAAGTTGCGCGGTCGTACCTCATTTTTATCCGCTTTAATCTTATCGAATTACAGTGAGTTTGGTCTGATTGTCGTGGCACTGAGTGTGTCCAATGGCTGGCTAAACAAAGAATGGCTGGTGATTTTGGCGCTGGCTGTGTCTTTTTCGTTTGTTATCACCAGTATCATTTATCGCCAATCTCATCGACTGTATCGAAAAAATAAAGATGCGATTCGCCAATTTGAACGCCCCGATTGCTTGCCTGTGGATGTCTTTAGTCAGCCCAAAGACGCACAAATACTCATCGTCGGCTTAGGACGAGTAGGACGCGGTGCGTTTGAATCGCTCAAAAATCTAGTCGGCAGCGGTGTTGCTGGCATGGATGCTGACCGGATTCGGATTCGACGTATGCAAGAAGCCAATGAAAACGTCTTTTACGGAGACGGTGAAGATGCGGATTTATGGGAACGACTGGACACTGCCGACATTCAGCTTATCATGCTGGCGTTACCGATTGCCGAAGACAGTACCAATATCGCGATTCAGTTACGCAAAGCAAACTATCAGGGACAAATAGCGGCCATAGCTCGTTACCAAGATGAGCGCGAAGAGCTGCTTGCCGCAGGCATTGATAATGTCTTCAACTTCTATACCGAAGCAGGTACCGGCTTCGCGGAAGAGAGTTTAGGATTAATTAGACCCAATGAATCTAGTAAAGCCACCATGCCGGCACTCTAATATCACAATCAGATTAAGTAGTTAGGTGGAGGCAGGTAATGCATCCATCTTAGCCTTCACGGCTTCGGCTTTTTCCGTTAATTCAGAATACAAGCGAATGTCGCCGCCACGCTGAGCCTGCATGGCTTTTTCAAGCAATTCGCCATACTCTTTGTTGAGCTTTTTCTTTGGATCGGCTTTCAAGAAACTAAACATAGTCATCCTCTTTGTGCGTCGTTTTAGTAGATACGACGCTCTCTCTATTTTAGATGTTTTAAGCCATAAAAAATGCCAACTTAAACGAATTAAGTTGGCATTTTATGTCAATCAAAAACACTCTGCTTCAATTCAGTGTGTTTCTGGCATATTACACGTCTAGGTAGTCCATGATGCCTTCCGCCGCTTTACGACCTTCATCAATGGCGGTTACAACCAAATCAGAACCGCGAACCATATCACCACCCGCGAAGATTTTTTCGTTAGTCGTTTGGAACATAAACTGACCTTTTTTCGGTGCAAGCACTCGGCCTCGTGAATCGGTTTCGATGCCAAATTTTTCGAACCATGGTGCTGGACTCGCTTGGAAACCAAAAGCCACCAATACCGTATCCGCTGGAATCACCTGCTCACTGCCTTCAATGATCTCAGCGCTGCGGCGACCATTTTCATCTGGCTCACCCATCTGAGTTTCAACGACCTTGATGCCTTCTACTTTACCATCGCCAATGATTTCTACCGGCTGACGGTTAAATAAGAACTGCACGCCTTCTTCTTTGGCATTAGTCACTTCTTTACGAGAACCCGGCATGTTTTCACGGTCACGACGATAGGCACAAGTGACGCTTTTCGCCCCTTGACGGATCGCAGTACGGTTACAGTCCATCGCGGTATCACCACCACCTAAAACGACAACCTTCTTACCTTTCAGGTTGATGTAATCCGCTTCGTCTTCTTCTAGCTCTAAGCAATGATTCACATTGGAAACCAAGTAATCCAAAGCGTCGTACACACCAGGCAGGTCTTCACCCGGGAATCCACCTTTCATGTATTTATAAGTCCCCATGCCTAAAAAGACCGCATCGTACTCTTCTAACACATGTTCAAACGGCACATCGTCACCCACAGAGGTACCCAATACGAATTCCACGCCCATTTCTTCAAAGACTTCACGACGACGTGTCATGACGCTCTTCTCAAGCTTGAATTCAGGGATACCAAAGGTCAGCAAACCACCGATTTCAGGGTATTTATCAAATACTACTGGCTTGATCCCGTTACGCACTAACACGTCAGCACAGGCCAAACCGGCAGGGCCTGCCCCAACAATCGCAACCGTCTTATTCACTGGCACGACTTTTGACATATCTGGACGCCAACCTAAAGCAAACGCCGTATCCGTAATGTATTTTTCAACCGAACCAATGGTTACCGCGCCAAAACCACCTTCACCCAGTGTACAAGCGCCTTCACAAAGACGATCTTGTGGGCACACACGACCACACACTTCTGGTAAGGAGTTCGTTTGGTGGCTTAATTCAGCAGCTTCTAGAATATTGCCTTCACTGACCAATTTCAGCCAGTTTGGAATGTAATTGTGTACTGGACATTTCCACTCACAATATGGATTACCACATTCTAAACAGCGATGGGCCTGGCCTTTGGCACTTGGCTCTTCAAACGGTTTATAAATTTCGACGAACTGAGCCTTACGCGTGATTAAAGGCTTCTTCTTTGGATCCTGACGATCAACTTCGACGAATTGAAA
This sequence comes from Marinomonas posidonica, assembly GCF_043643765.1. Classification (GTDB taxonomy): domain Bacteria; phylum Pseudomonadota; class Gammaproteobacteria; order Pseudomonadales; family Marinomonadaceae; genus Marinomonas; species Marinomonas posidonica_A. Next base: position 148,895 of record NZ_JBHZSP010000012.1, read on the forward strand.
TGCATTGTTCAAGCGCTCAGACATAAGCTGCTATCTCCTGTGGCCGCTTGCTCGCAAGCGGCACTTCTCTCAAATGGGTCAAATCAAATTCATTCATGGCACGTCATGCAAAAAATGACGTGCCATGACAGCGTGTTTTATTCTGGACGTTGACGAGTACTGGCCAACAACGCCCCTAAACTCGCGGCTTTCGGTTTTACCAGCCAGAATTTGCCAATGTAGTCATAGAAATTCTCTAGAATTTCTTTACCCCACTCACTGTCAGTTTCACGAACATACTCTTCGATTACAGAACGAAGGTGCGAACGATATTCTTCTGTTAATTCCGTACCTATGCGGTGAATTTCTACCAACTCATGGTTGTACTTATCAACAAAGGTGCGATCCATATCCAGTACGTAAGCAAAGCCGCCTGTCATACCAGCACCAAAGTTGTATCCCGTGTTACCCAGTACCGTTACCATACCGCCCGTCATGTATTCACAACAGTGATCACCTGCGCCTTCGATAACCGTATGAGTACCTGAGTTTCGCACAGCGAAACGCTCACCTGCGGTTCCTGCGGCGAATAATTTACCGCCTGTTGCACCGTACAAACAGGTGTTACCAATAATGGCCGAATCTTGCGATTCAAACATCGAACCACGAGGAGGACGAATAACCAACTTACCGCCAGTCATGCCTTTACCAACGTAGTCATTAGCATCACCTTCTAAGTACATGTTCAGACCGCCGGCGTTCCAGACACCGAAACTTTGTCCTGCCGTACCTTTCAGCTTTAAAGTCAACGGTGTATCAGCCATGCCTTGGTTGCCATAGCGTTTAGCAATTTCACCAGACAAACGGGCACCGATAGAACGATCACAGTTGGTCACATCAAAAGCGAATTCACCACCTTCTTTTTCTTCAACAACGTCTTTCACGGTATCCCACATTTTTAACGCCAATAGGCCTTTATCATGTGGCGGGTTCAACGGTACTTCACAGTACTGAGGCTTGTCCGCTGGAATCGCGTCATTGTTCAAAATCGGAGACAAGTCTAGATTTCGTTGTTTCTCAGTTTCACCTGGCAACAGGCTCAACAAATCCGTACGACCGATTAAGTCTTGTAAATTTGAAACACCCAATTTTGCTAGCCACAAGCGCGTATCTTCGGCCATAAAGCGGAAGAAATTTTTGATCATTTCCACTGTGCCAATAAAGTGGTCATCACGCAGTTTTTGATCCTGAGTCGCCACACCGGTAGCACAGTTGTTCAAGTGACAAATACGCAAGAACTTACAACCCATAGCAACCATTGGCGTGGTACCAAAACCAAAGCTTTCAGCGCCAAGGATAGCGGCTTTCACCACGTCCAAGCCGGTTTTCAAACCACCATCCGTTTGGAGGCGAATCTTGCCACGCAAATCATTGGCACGAAGGGCTTGTTGCGCTTCCGCTAAACCAAGTTCCCAAGGCGAACCCGCATGGCGAATCGAGGTAATCGGCGACGCGGCCGTTCCACCGTCGTAACCAGAGATGGTGATCAAATCCGCATAGGCTTTCGCCACACCAGCGGCAATCGTGCCTACACCCGGTTCAGATACCAGTTTTACGGAAACCAAAGCATCAGGGTTAACTTGTTTCAAATCGAAAATCAGCTGAGCCAAATCTTCGATAGAATAAATATCATGGTGCGGCGGTGGTGAAATCAAAGTCACACCTGGCACGGCATAACGCAAACGAGCAATCAAGCCATTTACCTTACCACCAGGTAGTTGACCACCTTCACCCGGTTTCGCACCTTGCGCTACCTTAATTTGCAGCACTTCAGCATTGACCAAGTATTCCGGTGTGACTCCAAAACGACCAGACGCAATCTGTTTAATCTTTGAGCGACGTTCTGTACCGTGACGAGCAGGATCTTCACCACCCTCACCTGAGTTTGAACGACAACCTAGTTCATTCATTGCTTGTGCTAAGGCTTCATGCGCCTCAGGTGACAAGGCACCAAGCGACATACCAGCCGAATCAAAACGCGGCAATATGCTTTCAATCGACTCAACCTGATCCAATTCAATTGGCGTCGCGTTATCTGAAATAGCAAACAAGTCTCGCAACATAGAGGCTGGGCGACTGTTTACCAATTCAGTGTACTTAGTAAAGTCAGCAAAATTACCACTGCCTACCGCAGTTTGTAGGTTACGCACCACATCTGGATTAAACGCATGATATTCCGCATCGTGTACGTACTTTAGGTAACCGCCTTGCTGAATCGGCTTACGAAGTTTCCAGGCGTTATTCGCCACGGACGCTTGTTCACGTTGGAAATCAATGAAGTTTGCGCCTTCGATGCGACTCGCAACCCCTTTGAAACAGAGGTCGATAACATCTTTTGCCAAACCAACCGCTTCGAATAATTGTGCACCACGATAAGATGCCATGGTTGAAATACCCATTTTTGATAGGATTTTCATCAGGCCTTTGTTAATGCCTTTACGATATTTCGCATGGCAAGCAATGGGATCCCCCAAGACTTCGCCTTTATCAATCATGTCGTTAATCAAACGATACGATAGATATGGATAAACCGCCGTCGCACCAAAACCTAATAACACAGCGAATTGATGAGGATCACGAGCAAAACCCGTGTCAGCAATGATGTTAGAATCACAACGCAAACCCACTTTGGTTAAGTGGTGGTGAACCGCACCAACCGCCATTGGCGCTGGAATCGGCAAACGACTCTTAGCCAAATCACGATCCGTTAGCACCAGAATCACCGCGCCATCACGCACTTCTTGCTCGGCTTTCAATTGCAAGGCTTTGATGGATTCTTCTAAAGACGCTTCGGCCGGATCATAGTTCGTATCCAAGCGAACTAAACGGAATCTGTGATCGTTCATCGCCAACAGACGGCTGAACTTACGAGGTGACAACAGTGGCGACGATAAAATAATACGATTAGCGTGCTTCGGTGTTTCTTCGAACAGGTTACGCTCCACACCGACACAGGTTTCCAACGACATCACAATGGATTCACGCAGTGGATCAATCGGTGGGTTCGTCACCTGAGCAAACTTCTGACGGAAGTAGTCACTGACTGGACGAGTCTGACTCGACATCACCGCCATAGGTGTATCGTCCCCCATCGAACCGACGGCTTCATGACCACTTTCAGCCAGCGGACGGAAGATTTGTTCACGTTCCTCAAAAGACACTTGGAACATCTTCTGATACGTCGTCATCTCATCTTTGGTAAAGGGTTCGAATTCCTGAGACGACTCCACCAAGATAGTTTCGATTCGAATCGCTTCCTGCTTCAACCATTTTTTGTATGGATGTAAAGCCTTTAGACGGTTATCGATATCGTCTGTATGCAGCACTTTACCAGTCTGAGTGTCAACCACCAGCATCTGCCCTGGTCCAACACGACCTTTCGCGACCACATCTTCAGGCTTGTAATCGTAGGTACCGATTTCAGATGCCAAAGTAATAAAGCCATTTTTGGTAACAACCCAACGAGATGGACGCAACCCGTTACGGTCCAACATACAAATAGCATGACGGCCATCGGTCATGACCAAGCCAGCTGGACCATCCCAAGGTTCCATGTGCATCGAGTTGTACTCGTAAAAAGCACGTAACTCTGGATCCATGTTTTCAACATTTTGCCATGCAGGTGGAATAATCAAACGCGCTGCACGAAAGATGTCCATGCCACCAGTGACAAGTATTTCCAACATGTTATCCATAGAGGAAGAGTCAGAACCCGTCAGGTTAACCAAAGGTTGTAAGTCCTGTAACTCTGGAATCAAAGGTGAACGCAATTTACTAGCACGCGCCAATGCCCAGTTACGGTTACCTTCAATGGTGTTGATCTCACCATTGTGCGCCAACATACGGAAAGGCTGCGCCAACGGCCAACGAGGTAAAGTGTTGGTTGAGAAACGTTGGTGGAACACACAAATAGCGGTTTTCAGTTTTTCGTTACCAAGGTCTTTGTAAAAAGACGGCAGATCAACTGGCATCATCAGACCTTTGTAAGACAAAACCTTGTCTGACAAAGAACAGATGTAAAAATTCTCATACTGTGCCAACGCAATTTCGGCTTGACGACGTGCCACAAACAAACGGGTGGCAAACGTACGGGCGTCCATACGATTGCTATCAATGAAGACTTGCTCAATTCGAGGTAAGCAATCTAATGCGATGCTACCTAGGCAAGAGGGATCCGTTGGCACTTCACGCCAACCTACGACCTTCAGACCTTGCTCTTCTAATTCTTTCGTCACACGTACACGTTGTTCTTCCGCTAGTGCTAGGTCCTGGTCTAAAAAGACCATACCAATGCCATACAAATCCGAAAGGGTATGGTTAAACAAGGTATCGGCTTCTGCACGTAAAAACGCATCCGGCTTTTGAATCAATAGGCCACAACCGTCGCCCGTTTTCCCGTCTGCAGCGATACCGCCGCGGTGCGTCATACATGTCAAAGATTCAATGGCGGTTTTTAGCAGTTCATGACTGGTACTGCCTTCCATATGTGCAATTAAGCCGAAGCCGCAGTTGTCTTTGAACTCGCCAGGACGATAAAGGCCTGCATTCATACACCAACTCCCACAGTTGAAACATAAAAAAATAAGATGTCGAATCGTCTATCTGGTGGCGGGGTTAAAAGTGATTCTATTATTAGAAAAGTGTTTTGATAATGACTACTATTTACCCTAAAAGCCACCGAAATGGAGGCTCATACTACCCCGAGGAAGTCGGTGACTCAAACTCGAGCTGCCCTGCATTCTGTTATTTTAGGGCTTTTTATAGGGTAATTTAAGGCAATTTAGAGGGCGATAGAGAATTATCTATGGCAGGAGTTTTTGCAAACAGAAAATTCCTCTGTTCATTCACGTTTTTTAGAGAAATACAGTTATTTTTACTAAATTGTGATTTTTTTTCACGAATGACCCACAGAAAAACGCATCCGACAGCATTTTTCGATGAGTTTTTCTTATCTGAGAGAAGATTATAATGCGGTTTTATTGGGCCTTGCGGATATCGTCCTGAATACCCCGAGCGCTTCTTGCCCAAGGATTCAAGGTACGCAAATCACTCGGTAGCGTTTCCGCGGCGGCAATGGCTTCACTGCGATTTCGATACAAACCATACACAACCACAAACCAATCACGGCCATTATGCTGAGCTTTAAAGTAACCAAAGGCATCAATACCACCTTGGTCTCGAATAAAGTCTTTTACGGTTTGCTGATTGTGAGTCCCTAATAACTGAAGAGTATAGCGGTTCGGGTTTTGCGATAACCACCACTGAGTTTTATTGAACACATCATCAGGTGTGTTTACCGCGGTTTCTTCCGTTTTCGGTACAACAGGTTTTGGCTCGGTTATGTCAGGTGATTCGGCCAACATAGGCGCCTCTGCTCGAATGGGCGCTTCCAACCGAATTGGCGCCGTCTCAATACTTGGTGCGATCGACTCTGAACGGACCTCATTACTTTTAGACATGCTAATAGCCGGTAACGATGCACCTTCAGGAATCGGCGGCAAAACCACTTGCCCTTGTTGACCGATTTGTCGCTGCATCGCATCAATACGAGCAATGGTTGCTTCAGAAGATTGTCCCTGCCTTGGGCTTAACGGAATAACATTTGCAGTGCGATCATTTGATGTGTCTTCCGCTTTATCCGAAAACAATACCGCCACTAAAATACCCAACATCACAATCGACAATAACGCCATGTGAGCCAATGGGAACCCCATACTCAAACTAAACCCTTTTCCAGACTTAGCTTTGTTCCCTTTACCCATCAGACGCTGGGCGATTTCATTAATACGACCAGGATAACCACCTGATTCTTGATGGATTTGCTTGATCTGTTTGTCCGTAAACGGCAGATTAATCCCACCTCCAACCGCACGAACTCGATGCAACATATAAGCACGAGTTTGTTCTAATGAATAAGGTGCAAGACTGAAAGAGTGACTCAATTGCTCATAACGAGAACGTTGATAGGCATCCAGATTACGTCCTAATGAATGAGCACTAAACAGCACAATATGCGGCACGGTTTGATTTTCCGTCGCCAAGGACATCATGTCCAATAACATACTCACCGCATCGGTATTCAGCTCTTGGGCATTATCAATCAAGACTAATGCAGCTTGACCTTTATCCTCTAGCTCATGAGCAAACTTAAGCAAAGGACCAAATGTAGCCTCATTGGGTGGTTGGGTGAAGTGGCCAGAAAAACCAGCGTAGATGGCTTGTAATAATTGACCAGCCGTCATCAACATGCTGGCTTTCACATGGCTAATCACCGTCATCTCATCTTGGTGACGAGCAAACTCCATCAAGAAACGACTTTTGCCGCTGCCTTCTGGGCCTTGTACGACAGAAAGTAAATTACTATAGCGACTTAAATGTTCCAGCAAAGCCAGTTGTTGGTTACCTTCTTCCGAAGCAAAGTAGACAGACGCATCCTTAGAGCCAAAAGGATCCCTCAGCGGCCCTTTGGAGGGCTGATTCAAGGCTTCCTCGAGATCAAACTGAAACTCTGGCTGAGACATATCCTTCCTTCTAAGATATCACCAACAAATATTATGCCAAACTGGCCTGTTTACCGACTTCAAGCGCATCCAAAATACAGGATTCAAAAGCGTCTATTGGAAAATCTGACGTTACCATGGCTTCACCTAGTGACGCGAGTAAGACCAAACGCAAGCTACCATCCAACACTTTCTTATCCAACGCCATACGCTCAACAAAGCTGTCCAAGGTCATTTCCTGTGGCGGTAGCACTGGTAACTTAGCAGCCTCAAACAAAGCCACAGAACGATTAACATCCTGTTCACTTAAATGTCCCATGCGCCATGATAGATCCACTGCCAACACACAACCTGCTGCAACCGCTTCACCGTGTAACCATTTACCATAACCCAGCTCAGCTTCAATCGCGTGACCAAAGGTGTGACCCAGATTCAAAATCGCACGAATACCGCCTTCTCGCTCGTCTTGAGCAACAACATTGGCTTTCGCCAAACAAGACCGATAAATGGCCTCTGTAATCTTATTCGATTCAAGCGCCATCAAGTCGGTCATTTCAAGTTCTAACCAATCGAAAAACTCCGCATCACAGATCAAACCATATTTGATGACTTCCGCCATACCAGCAGACAATTCACGTGGCGGTAAGGTCGACAACGAATCAATATCAATAATGACCGCTTGTGGCTGATAAAAAGCACCAATCATGTTTTTACCCAACGGATGATTTACACCCGTTTTACCACCGACAGATGAATCCACTTGAGATAATAAGGTCGTCGGCACTTGAATAAATGGCACACCACGCTGATACGTCGCGGCGGCAAACCCAGCCATGTCTCCGACAACCCCACCGCCTAAAGCAATAATCGTCGTCGTACGATTATGTCTAGCTTGTAATAAGGAAGACATAATCAAGCCATAAGTATCCAGCGTTTTGTAAGCCTCTCCATCCGGTAGAATACAAGTATCAACTTGATAATCCTCGGACAGCATCGCCACCATAGCCTCTAAATAAATAGCGGCAACAGTATCATTCGTCACTATCATGACTTGCTTGCCATGAATGGCCTCATCAAATAGGGCCTTTTGTTGGCGAATACCACTACCGATGTAAATAGGGTAACTACGATCACCAAGATCCACGGTTAAGGTACGCATTAGGACTGGTTATCCTCCGATGTTAAATAACGCTTGATGGCGTCTAATACTTTATTGGCAACGGCTTTCGGATGACGAGCATCCGTTTCGATCACTAAAGTCGCCACGTCTCTATAAAGAGGGTCGCGCACTTCGAATAATTTTTTCAACGTGGCTTTCGGATCACCCGTTTGCAACAAAGGACGATGAGAGCTTTTCGAGGTTCGATAAAGCTGCTGCGCTACCGAAGCATATAAGTACACCACCAAGCCATCTTGCTGCAAAATATCGCGATTCTCTGGGCGCATGACAATACCGCCACCCGTCGCGAGGACCGTATTGTGTGTATCTGATTGAATCATGTTTGAAAGCGCCTGTGTTTCTCTTTTACGAAACCCTTCTTCCCCTTCGCGCTCAAAAATCCATGGTATATCGGCACCTGCATTGTCTTCTATGACTTTGTCTAGGTCGTAAAACTCTTTGCCCATCGATTGTGAAATCAAACGGCCTATTGTTGTTTTTCCAGCGCCCATTGGGCCTACTAAAATAATATTGGGGGCATTTATCATTGTATTTTGTTACACAGAAATTAAGCCAATTAAGAATAGGTCTTAGTTTACCGTCATTTGTAGCAGTTTTGGCGTAATAAATACAAGTAATTCAACCTTTTCTTGTTGTTTTGAGTGACTTTTGAATAATTCTCCCAACCAAGGTACAGAACTCAACAAGGGCACTCGACTTTCCGTCGTAAAGCTTTCTTCCCTAAATACACCACCTAAAACCAGTGTTTCCTGATCTCTCAACATGACTTGGGTGGTTAAGCGATTGGTCTTCAAACTCGGTACACCATTAACCAACTCACCAACCGAATCTTGGTGAATACTCAACTCTAATAAAATGTGGTCATCTTGTTTTACATAAGGGGTCACTTCTAACATGAGTGCGGCCTGTCGAAACGACACACTGACCGTATCATCACTCACCGTCTGGTACGGAATTTCTGTCCCCGATTCAATTCGAGCGATTTGGCCAGCAGACGTCACGATTTTCGGCTTTGATACCACATTCGCCATGCCCTCGCTTTCCAGCATATCCAACGTTAACGACAACAAGCTATTTGCGCCGTTAGCCGACAAATTAAATTCACTCGTGGGTGCCAGAGCACCAAGATCAATCGCACCACCGATAGAAGAGCGTACCCCTTGGGACAAGATGCTTTGCCAATTAACACCAAATTGTGACTGAGCCGATCGACTGACCTGGGCAATTTGAGCACTGATCTCAATCTGCTTTAATGGCGAGTCCAACCAAGCCAAAACCTCATCCATCCCTTCCAACGGCGCACAATAATACCCCAGTAATGCATTCGTTCTGTGGTCTACCACAATGGAAGCCGAAGGATAAAGAGTTTGTAAATGCTTACTAACAGATTCCGCCTTAGCGTGTTTCAAAGGCCAAAACGAACGTTGACACAGAGGTGGTTCAGACATGGTTTGGTCCGGAATCAATACTGCTACCTCAGACTGCCATTGCAAACTAATGCCAGGTTGACGAGCCACGGCCGCTAATACGTCTTGCCAACTGGCATCCTTGATAGACAGGGTTAGATTGCGGTCAATGTCCGGACTAATCACCACACTTTCATTTAACTGAGCGGCTAACCAAGGCAACACTTCTTGCAATGGCTTGTTTTCGAAGTACACATCCAATGATAAGCACAGGTTACTAAAACATAGTCCTGTTACGCTAATCAGCCACCTCCTGCAGCAAACTGTCATCCTCTGACCTCCTTGTGGTTATTAATAGCGTATATTTCGAGCCATCCTTGGCGACTAAAATAATGCGATCAGCCAACACAGAAAGCACACTAACACCCGCTTCGGGTATCCAACTGCCTTCGTGAAGCCAATATTGTTTACGACGAAATTGTACGAGAGCTGAACGCCGGTCAGCACTTTTCATTGTGGAGAATAAGCGCCAATCTCGCGCATTAAAATGCGTTGTTCGAAAAGGCGTTGGCAGCCAGTTTTCAAACTCTCGATTTGCCATTGGCAATTGTACATCCAATTCAATGATACCTCGCCAACGGCCATCGACTTGCCGCTGCCAATCGACTCCCATTACCGATACGGCCAACGTTTCCTGCACCACTTCTAACACAGGTTGCCATTGAGTCATGTGCGCCACGCCTTCAAGGCGCCAACCTGTGACCAAGCGATTGCGTTTTTTAATAGCCGTCTGATCGAGCCATTCCCAATCAGATAATGACAGCGCTAACAAGCGATCATCTTGCCGTTGAACCTTATGCCAGCGCTGCCAAGCATTCGCTAAATTTTTCTCTTCTCTTTTCCAGTCTTCATAGACAGAAAATAAAAACGGATACCAGATCGCCATCTGTAAGCACAAAAAAAACAGTATTAAGCGCCCATTCAGCATGCGTAGGAAAGACATATTAAGAGCGGAAGACTTGAACGGAGACATTCACCACTTCCTCTTGATCAACGGTTAAAAGCGTATTTTTCTCGACTTTCCAACGCCATTGAGGGTGCATGCTGCGCCAGTTATCCAATACCCTTTTCAGCATGGCATGAGGCAAACTAAAATGAATCTGCGCTTGTTCACCATGACCCTGAAATGTCTCTACCCTGACACGGTCAGGCAGGCTTTGCACCATATTCAAAGCCGTCAATACAAAGGGGCTCGCTAGCTGATCTTGTGACCAATTTGAGGTCACATCCATCACCTGCTGATAAGCCATGTCCGCCGACTTAGCCGCCTGCTCAAGATACCAATACAACCCCACAGCCAAACAATGAATCACTAGGCTTAATATCACGCCAAGCCATAGACAGCGACGCACTTTTTGCTGTTTTTCATATTCTGGGCGATAGCCTGAGATTTGCTGGCTAGTACAATAAGACCAAGACCGAGATGAGAAGTCTTTAAATTGACTGTAAGCGACTAAAATACAGTGTCGGCCTTGCTGTTGAAACGCCGAAAATAAAGGCTCGGACCAGTTTTTTGAGCAAGCATACACGGTGAGTTGTGTCTCATGAGCTGACGCTGTTTTATGCTGAAATGCATACAAGGTATTGTCGGGGGTAGCGTAAGTCGATTCAACCGCGAAACTGAGTGCAGCTAAAGGCAATAATCGAGCAGAAACAGGATGATCCAAGCTATGCTGAGTCACACTAAGCCATTCGTCCGGTATGAGTATTAATAATCTTGAAGCACAGTCCAATGAGGCAAAGTCAACCCCTTTTAAGCACGCATTGATGCTTTCCGCCGATGGCGCTGAAGACTCAGAGGACGATAATCGCGGCAATAATTCACGGTATTCGGAAGAGTGAAAAAGCTGACAAGCCTGCCCTGAAAATAGAGCAATTGAATAATTTAAAGCGAGTGCCATCTTTCATCCTTGATGTTATTTTTAATGAAGTTTCGAAGGTCAGTATCCATACCAAACTTTTTTCTCAAGATAACACGTTTTGCTGCAAAGTTAAGCGCCAATTCTATGAAGATATTAGGTATAATGGTTCTTTTTCATCCAGTGGCAATTGGTTATCTATGGCTAAGGTATTAAAAATTCTCTTTTTTCTCGGTGTATTAGGAGCAATTAGTGCGGCTGGTATCACCTATGCGATTTATTACAATGTAAAAGATCGTATTCCGACCGTGGAAGAACTAAAAGACATAGAGCTGCGGATCCCCTTACGCATCTACACCGCCGATAACCAATTGATTGGCGAATTTGGTGAACAGCGCCGTTCCCCAATTAACTATGCAGACATCCCAGCCAACCTTGAACACGCCATATTGGCTGCAGAAGACACGAACTTCTACCACCATCCCGGTGTTGATATTCTTGGCCTTGGCCGTGCTGTCGTACAACTGATTACCACAGGCCAGAAACAAGGCGGTGGTAGCACTATTACCATGCAGGTCGCCCGTAACTACTTCTTATCTTTTGAACAAACCTTTACCCGTAAATTCACCGAAATTTTCATTGCATTGAAGATGGAACGGGAACTGACCAAACATGAAATTCTTGAACTTTACGTCAATAAAATTTATCTAGGCAAACGCGCCTATGGCTTCGAAGCCGCGTCGCAAGTCTATTATGGCAAGAGCTTATCCGAGCTGACCCTCGCTCAGATTGCGATGATTGCAGGCCTCCCCAAAGCGCCTTCGCGATACAATCCAATCGTTAACCCTTCCCGAGCGTTAATTCGAAGAAACTGGATTTTACAGCGTATGCTGTCCCTTGGCATGATTAACAAACAAGCTTATGAAGCCGCTGTAGAATCCCCTGTGACCGCTGAAAACCATGGTGTTACGCCTGATATTGAAGCGGGCTACATTGCTGAAATGGTGCGTTCTGAGCTCTACACTACCTTTGGTAATGACCTTTACAATAACGGTATGACGGTGTACACCACCATCGATTCTGGTCGTCAAAAAGCCGCAAATGAAGCCGTTTACAATGGCGTGATTAGTTACGACATGCGCCATGGCTACCGTGGCTCGATTGAAACTCGTATTGACCTAGTCGACGCACCACTTGAAGAACAGCAAGCCGCGCTAGAAGAAGTCAGTCGATTTAAAGACTGGCAAGCCGCCTTAGTCATTGCCACAGAAGAAAAAACGGCAGACGTACGTATGGTCAATGGTGAACGTGTGTCGCTATCCTGGGAAGCCGTCAAATGGGCAAAACCCTATATCGATACCGATAGCCAAGGTCCTGCTCCGCAAACCATGGCTGACGTCCTAGTGCCTGGTGATGTCATTCGTTTGCGGCCGGATGACAGCCAAGGTTGGCTGCTGGCTCAAAAGCCCGACGTACAAAGTGCATTGATTTCATTGAACAGCAAAAATGGCGCAATACAATCTTTGGTTGGTGGTTTTAATTTCTACGAAAATAAATTCAACCGCATCACACAATCTAAGCGCCAACCAGGTTCAAACTTCAAACCGTTTATTTACAGCAGTGCTTTGGCTCGTGGTTATACCGCCGCGAGTATCATCAATGATGCGCCTGTGGTGTTTAATGACACCAATCTGGCGACGGCTTGGCGTCCCACCAATGATGGCGGTAAGTTTTATGGGCCAACCCGTTTGCGCCAAGCATTGTACCGCTCACAAAACATTGTCTCCGTTCGACTATTGGACGAGCTCGGCATTCGTCCAACACTGAACTTCTTAAAACGTTTCGGTTTTGATCCTGATGAGTTACCACATAACTTATCCTTGTCTTTAGGCAGTGCCAACTTATCTCCGTTACAAATTGCCGCTGGTTATGCCGTCTTCTCGAACGGTGGCTATCAAGTACAACCTTATTTAATAGATCGTGTTGTGGACCGCGATGGTCAAACGCTTTTCCAAGCCACACCAGTGACGGTTTGTGAGACGTGTACACTGTTAGAAAGAAGCTCGGAAGATGAACCACAAATGGGGCTTTTTAATAATGCCGATGGCATCAATAGCTTACCTGTTGCGCCACAAGTGTTAGACCCTGAAGTCAATTACATCATTTACGACATGATGCGCGATGTCATTAAATACGGTACTGGTCGACGCGCGTTAGTTCTCAAACGTGACGACATCGCAGGAAAAACTGGTACCACCAACGATGGACGTGATGCTTGGTTCTCTGGTTTCAATGGACACATTGTCACCTCCGTATGGAGTGGCTTCGACAATTCCTCGCCACTTGGCCATTACAGCGGTGGTCGATCTGAATGGGGTGGTTCAGTATCCTTACCCCCTTGGATTGAGTACATGCGTTACGCACTACAAGACACACCACCAGATTACGTTGCTAAGCCCTCGAGCCTAGTTACCGTTCGCATTGACCCAAAAACAGGTGAGCGAGCGCTACCGGGCCAAAACAATGCGATCTTTGAGATTTTCCGCAAAGACCACGTTCCACCTAAACGTGACCTCAACTCACCAGCGTTAGACAACAGCACCGCCAGTGAAGTACAGGAAGAAAAACAAGAAAGCAGCGCTCTGGAAAATCTATTCTAAATAGCGCCTTCATAAGCTTAACCCATAAAAAAGACCTGCTTTGACGTGGGTCTTTTTTTATGGTTTTTTCTTAGTTTTATTCGCTCTTAGACCATTTTGCCTGCGGCGCTTGATAGTTTCGTAGTGCCACCAATAACGCTTCTGGTGTCGACTCTCGAATCAACATATCAAGATAAGCGGGCTTCACAAAACCCGCTTTTTGCATGCTTTCCACCATGGTAAATAAAGGATCGTAAAACCCCTTCACATTATAAAAAGCACATGCTTTTTGGTGCAGACCCAGCTGCCCCCACGTCCACGCTTCAAATATTTCTTCTAAGGTGCCCACACCGCCGGGTAACGCCACAAAAGCATCGGCTAATGCCATCATTTTCGCTTTGCGTTCATGCATATCAGCAACAATGTGGAGCTCAGTTAAACCAAGGTGAGCGATCTCTTTTTGTTTTAAATGATTTGGAATCACACCAATCACCTTTCCACCAGCGTCCAATACCGAATTCGCAATCACACCCATCAAACCGACATTGCCACCGCCGTACACCACATCCACACCCTGCTTTGCCAAGTACTGACCTAATGACCAAACACTCTTCATATAATCTTCCGAGCGTCCCTCTGCGGAACCACAGTAAATTGCTAATCTCATCAACACTCTCCTGACATGGCAATGATTCGTCATAAAAAAAGGCGAGACTCAGAAAAGAGTATCGCCTTTTTTGCTGTGATTAGACCATGAAAAGGTCTATCAAAGTATTGTACGCAACTTAAGCACCGAAGTGGTCTAGGTTCTCAAGTGGGTAGAAATCAGGGTATGGAAGTTGTGCCACACCAGAATCGACTGCGGCTTGTGCAACGGCAGCAGAAACAACATTTAGCAAGCGAGAATCCATTGGCTTAGGCAAGATGTACTCTTTACCGAAGCTCAATGCAGTACCACCGTAAGCAGCGACAACATCAGCTGGTGCTTCTTCTTTCGCCAAGTCTTTCAGAGCATGAACCGCAGCGACTTTCATTTCTTCATTAATTTGTGTTGCACGAACATCCAATGCACCACGGAAAATGAATGGGAAGCCCAATACGTTATTGACCTGATTAGGGTAATCAGAACGCCCTGTCGCCATGATCAAATCGCTACGAGTTTGACGTGCCAATTCTGGGCTGATTTCTGGATCTGGGTTAGAACATGCAAATACCACTGGGTTAGCGGCCATTTTGCTCAACTGATCAGCAGACAATAGATCAGGACCCGATACGCCGATAAACACATCCGCACCATCAATCGCATCATCTAAAGTACGCTTGTCTGTGTCGATTGCGAACATAGCTTTAAATTGGTTCAAATCGTCACGACCAGAATGAATAACGCCTTTACGGTCCAACACAAAAATGTTGTCACGCTGAGCACCACAGGCAATGATCAGCTTCATACAAGCTGTCGCCGCTGCACCCGCACCTAGACAAACGATCTTCGCATCCGCAATGTCTTTGCCTTGAAGCTCAAGCGCGTTTAACAAACCTGCCGCTGTTACAATCGCAGTACCGTGTTGGTCATCATGAAATACTGGGATAGAACAACGTTCGATAAGCTGACGTTCAATTTCAAAACATTCTGGCGCCTTGATATCTTCAAGGTTGATGCCACCGTAGGTATTCGCGATACGCGCAACGGTATCAATAAACGCTTGTGGACTTTCAGATTCCACTTCCACGTCCACTGAGTTAATGCCAGCAAAGCGTTTAAACAACAAGCCTTTACCTTCCATAACGGGCTTACTCGCCAATGGACCAAGGTTACCTAAACCTAGAATGGCAGAACCATCAGAAATAACCGCGACCAAGTTACCTTTACCAGTGTAGCGATAAGCATTCTCTGGGTCTTTCGCAATTTCACGGCAAGGCTCAGCCACACCTGGGCTATAAGCTAAGGAAAGGTCACGAGCCGTTTCTGTTGGTTTTGAAATAGTAACGCTCAATTTACCTGGAACTGGATTCTCATGGTAATCCAATGCAGCTTGCTTCATATCTTCTGCCATTATGATGTTTCCGTCTGTTTGGTGTTATTGAATTAGTTGCTTTTCTGTGGGCCTTATTCTTGGTGATAAATGCACTGCATCTTCCTACCAAAAAATGACACCTTATCGTTTTGGTTCGTCAGAATAATCTATCTAACACACACTTTAAAGCACAAAACCATTGGAATATTCTATCAATCAATTAGAATTAAGGTCCTTGATTTCACGCAAGTCATTCGGATGTCTTACCGATAAAACCCACGATTTAAAAGCGTTGTTACGATTTTTTCTGTGATGTTGCCAGCCTCTTATCTCAATGGTCTTTCCCTGCAAACTAAACACGGTTTGAGCGGGCCAATAATCTGAGACATAGGGTGACAAGTTGATTACTAGATCCTGTTGTGTTTCTAGCCACCAACCTCCTCGGTTGCGGGTAACGGAAGAGATATTCACTCTAGCGATTGCAAAACCAGCTTGTGGCTGCCATTGCAAATTGTGTTGCCATAACCTTTTATGAGCCTTACGAGCAGCGTTTTCAGCATCGACAAAACATGCCTGATAAGCTAAATTCGGCGGCACCGCAATACGATAACCAAGCCCTTCAGATAGTAACTGACTTGTCAGTGAAATACGATCTTTATCGAACAGGTAATAGAGCTTACGACCATAGCGATCTTGATCGCTTCTAGCCTTCTGGATAAACACCTCACCTTCTAGGCGAGAGGCGAGAAACTGTCTAGCTTGTTCGGCATAGGCTTGATGATGACCCGTTTTATGGTCTAATTCTGGAGTATTAATACCAACTAAACGCACCTTACGACCATCGCTTAAATGAATCGTATCGCCATCGACAATGCGTTTAATCTGCGCACGCTCTAATGGCCCGGTTGCCCGACAAAGTTCAGTAGCGCCAGCACTAAATGACAGACATAAAAAAAGCGCCAAGTAAACTCGGCGCTTTTTTAACACTCTCACAATCATGCCACCAATTACTTAGTAGTACGACGTGCTCCGAAACGCTTGTTAAAGCGATCCACACGACCACCAGTGTCCAGCATTTTTTGCTGACCAGTGTAGAATGGGTGGCAGTTACTGCATACATCGATGTGCATGTCTTTGCCGATTGTAGAGTTAAGATTCAAAGTGTTACCACAAGTACAAGTTGCAGTAATCGCAGAATAATTTGGGTGAATATCTTTTTGCATTGTTTCTACCTTAAAGTTTGGTGTGCCGCCACTTGATCGACATAAAAGGGCTTTCGCCTCGCCAAGCACCGCACGATTCGTTGTACAGACATTGTACAGTGGTACCAAGAACGGCGTATTTTAGGGATCAATTAACGATTCATCAAGCCTTTTATCACTCTTTTCACATAAAATTGCCCCTCGCGTAAACGCCTCGCTCTAGCGTACACTAAGCCTATAAACCAACAGCTAAACTTTTTCCTTTACTAAACAAGGCTTAACTAAACGCATGCAAGAGGCTCTACTCACTCAGCACCCTTATATTAAAGTCGCTTTGCCTGTGCCAATGCGCACTTTATTCGACTATAAAGTGCCAAAAGCCATTGCCTTACGCCATGACTTACAGCCGGGCATGCGAGTCAAAGTGCCATTTGGGAAAAGCAGCCGTTTAGGCGTCATTGTTGCCCTCAGTGACACCAGTGACTGGAACCCAGAGGAAGTCAAACCTCTCACCTCACTGCATGATAAACAGCCAGTCATTACCCCAGAACTCATGGCGCTCTGCGAATGGGCGGCACGTTATTATCACCACCCAATCGGCGATGTGGTTTTTCATGCCTTACCCGTTTTACTTCGCAAAGGAGAAAATGCCGAATTTCGCACTGAGAATTGGTGGTTTACCACTGCAACCAGTCAAACGTTCGATGTCCAGCAGCTAAGCCGTGCACCACGCCAGCAAGACTTTTTAAAAGCTGTTCAACAACATCCGAACGGCCTCAGTCAACAAGCGGCCTCGGTATTGGATCTGGCGCCTGCTGCAGGCAAAAGCCTTGAAGAAAAAGGGCTATTACGACGAGAACCAAGAGCCTTTAATAAAGCAGGCGAAAAACACACGCACCAGACTCAAGTTCCTCCAACGCTCAATGCCGAGCAAGCTGCCGCGATCGACTCTTTGCTTGAGCACCGTCAACACTTCCACGTTTCCTTATTAGATGGCGTGACAGGCAGTGGCAAGACAGAGGTTTTTTTACGTTTAATAGAGCAGTGCATCAAAGAAGACAAGCAAGTGTTGGTGATGGTGCCTGAGATCGGGTTAACCCCCCAAACCCTAAAACGTTTTGAAGTACGATTTAACACCGACATTGTTCTCATGCATTCCAATATGAATGACCGAGAACGTCTGGATGCGTGGCTACTCGCCGCCAATGGCCACGCCAAAATCATCATAGGCACCCGCTCAGCGGTCTTTGTTCCCGCACCAAAACTTGGTCTCATGGTTATCGACGAAGAACATGATGCCTCTTATAAACAACACGAAAAATTTCGCTACCATGCTCGTGACCTCGCCGTAAAACGGGCACAAAACCTGAACATTCCGGTTTTACTGGCGTCCGCTACACCGTCCTATGAAAGTTTGACCAATGCTCTACAAAAGCGCTTCTCATGGCTAAAATTGCGTCAACGGGCTGGGGACGCTCATATTCCGAAAATGGAAAGAGTCGATTTACGGGGACAAACTCTCGTTCATGGTTTTAGTGAAACGGCGCTGAGCAATATGAAGCTCGCCCTAGAGCGCAAAGAACAAGTGTTAATTTTTTTGAATCGTCGCGGTTATGCACCAACACTGATGTGCCATCAATGTGGCTGGATTGCGACGTGCGACCACTGTGACGTCAACCTTACGGTACACAAACGCGCAAACAAACTGCATTGCCACCATTGTGATTCGCAAAAAGCCTTGATTCATCAATGCCCAGATTGTCAAAGCGAAGAATTGTTCACGGTTGGAGAAGGCACAGAGCAGTTAGAAACTCAACTCAATACGCTGTTTAAAGACACGCCTATTTTGCGCATTGATCGAGACAGTACTCAACGCAAGTCAGCGATGACCAAGCTTACACAAAAGATCCATGAACATGACCAAGCCATTTTAATTGGTACCCAAATGCTCGCTAAAGGCCATCATTTTCCGAATGTCACCTTGGTGGTCATTATGGATGCCGATGCAGGCTTATTTTCATCCGATTTTCGCGGTATGGAGCGTACAGCACAACTTATCACTCAAGTTGCTGGTCGAGCGGGTCGAGCCAAAAAACCAGGCCATGTATTATTGCAAACCTACCACCCCGACCATGCCGCCATTGAATGCTTGTGCAACCTAGGATATGAACACTTTGCAATTGATGGTCTGGCTGAACGCAAATCCCTCTCTTTACCACCGTTTTACCACCAAGTAATTGTTCGGGCTGAATCCGCCAACGAACAAGAAGCCATGCAGCTCTTGAATGCTCTGAAAAACGACCTCACCCCCATGCTCTCACCGGACGTTTACATGGTGGGTCCTTATGCTGCTATCATTGTTCGCAAGGCAGGTCAGCACCGAGCCTTGATTTCAATTAAGTCGGCCTCTAGGGCGCCATTGCATCAAGCCACGGATTGGATAACGCAATGGTTAGAACAAGCCACCAAACAACATAAAATTCGTTTCGCTATCGACGTCGATCCACTGGAAACTTATTAAGCGACAACGCATAATGTGCCCTGCATGACGCCCCATTTTTGAGTAAACCAACAACACACTATGTTTAAGCCAATTTACATTGCTAGCAAAGGGAGTCGCCCGAAAAAAGGCGCAACTCGTCGTACACCGCCACCTGTAGCAAAACGCAAAACCGCTTGGTGGTTATGGTTGCTCATTCCAGCCATCTTGCTGGCCTTCATTTACGGTTTAATGCAACTTAGCCAAATTGCCCCAGAAGCCGCAAAAGCAAGTGCAGCGAAACCATCAAAGCCCGCGCCACAACCGAAAACCGTCGAAAAAGCCAAACCCGTCAAGAAACCTGCGGAGCAAACCACTGCGAAAAAAGACAACTTTGAGTTCTATCAAATTCTGCAAGACAGCGAAGTTGATACGAGTCATGTGGATGCTTATCAATCTACGCCGCGCGGTGAACAAGATTTTTATTACATGTTACAAGCGGCCTCCTTTCGAAGTTCTGACGATGCAGATCGCCTACGCGCCAAACTCATTTTATCGGGACTAGTAGAAGCCAGCATTCGAAAAACCATAGGCAAAGATGGCCGACCTTGGTATCGCGTGATACTTGGCCCTTATATTTCTCGCTCGAAAATGAATCGCGCCGAGGACAAGCTGGTCTCTATGGACATCTCCTCTTTTTCATACAAAGTAAAGAAAGAGCCTTAATTCTCTTGATAAAAGTGCACAGTATGGACGACGCCATTCCGTGCACGTTCACCGCTTGAAATCTCATCGCTTGCCCCCACCTTGTTAGAATCGAAACTGGAGTAAAGCATGACAACGATTCTAACTGTACGCAAAGGCAACCAAGTCGTCGTAGGTGGCGATGGACAAGTATCTCTTGGCAACACTGTGATGAAAGGCAACGCTCGCAAAGTACGTCGCTTATACCATGGTGAAGTCATTGCTGGTTTTGCCGGTGGCACGGCGGATGCCTTCACCCTATTCGAACGTTTTGAAGGCCAACTAGAGAAGCACCAAGGTCATCTCGTTCGTGCGGCCGTTGATCTAGCAAAAGACTGGCGCTCAGATCGCGCCTTACGCAAGCTTGAAGCTATGCTCATTGTTGCCAATAAAGAAAGCACCCTCATCATAACTGGGACCGGTGATGTGGTAGAACCTCAGCACGGCGCTTTAGCAATAGGCTCTGGCGGTAACTATGCTGAAGCCGCTGCCCGAGCATTGATCGACAATACGGACCTTACAGCCAAAGAGATTGTGGAAAAAAGCCTTAACATCGCGGCGGATATTTGTGTGTTCACAAACCACAGTCTAACCATTGAAGAGATTGTCGTTGAAGGCAAGCTGGAAGATCAATCCGCTTAATTGATTCACGACGTCAAACAGACCCATTAAAAGAGACCAAATGATGAGCAGTATGACCCCAAGAGAGACGGTTAACGCCCTAGACAATCACATTATTGGCCAACAAAAAGCCAAACGCGCCGTCGCCATCGCACTTCGTAACCGTTGGCGTCGAATGCAATTACCAGAAGACATGCGCGCAGAAATCACGCCTAAAAACATCCTAATGATTGGGCCGACGGGTGTCGGTAAAACTGAAATCGCCCGTCGTCTAGCGAAACTGTCGAATGCGCCTTTCATTAAAATTGAAGCCACCAAGTTCACCGAAGTCGGTTATGTTGGTCGAGATGTGGAATCCATCATCCGCGACCTCGTAGAAATGGCCATCAAAATGCTGCGCGAGCAAGAAACTGAAAAGTTACGCCACAAAGCAGAAGACGCGGCCGAAGATCGAATCCTTGATGCATTGCTACCACCAGCTCGAGGTGGTGATCCAGAGTTGAACAATGAGAACACCACACGCCAAATCTTCCGTAAAAAGCTACGTGAAGGCCAATTAGACGACAAAGAGATCGATATTGATGTCGCTGATGCGCCCGTTGGCGTGGAAATCATGACACCACCTGGCATGGAAGAAATGACCAGCCAATTGCAGAACATGTTTTCAAGTTTCGGTTCTAATAAAACAAAGAAGCGCAAGTTAAAAGTCAAAGACGCCTTACGCCAAGTGCGCGATGAAGAAGCCGGAAAGCTGGTCAATGAAGACGAACTAAAAGCCCGTGCTGTTGAAGCGGTTGAGCAAAACGGTATCGTCTTTTTAGATGAAATCGATAAAGTCGCCAAAAGCTCAGAACGCACCAGCGGTGAAGTGTCTCGTGAAGGGGTCCAACGTGATTTATTGCCTTTGGTAGAAGGTTGTACCGTCAATACCAAGTACGGCATGATCAAAACAGATCATATTTTGTTTATTGCTTCAGGGGCGTTCCACTTAACTAAGCCGTCAGATCTGATTCCTGAGCTACAAGGTCGTTTACCGATTCGGGTTGAGCTAGATGCCTTGACCGTTGAAGACTTCAAACGCATTTTAGTTGAACCAAGCGCGTCTCTGACTAAACAATACGTGGCCTTAGCGAAAACGGAAAACATCAATCTGAACTTTACCGACGAAGGCATTACTCGCATTGCCGAGATTGCTTGCCAAGTGAATGAAACCGTTGAAAACATTGGTGCTCGTCGCCTTCACACTGTGTTAGAGCGTTTACTTGAAGAGGTATCTTACTCAGCTTGCGATATGCCAGAAGGTCAGCAAATTGACATCACAGCCGCTTATGTGGATGAACAGCTAGGTGAAGTCGCCAAAGACGAAGATCTAAGCCAATACATCCTGTAGGCTTAGTGCTAAATTAGTGCGAACCACTTCTTAGTGGTTCGCCTTTTTATTTAGAGTAAACATCATGCTCACACCAACCAAAATTCATTACCACAAACAGTCCCGTGAACTTGAGCTGGCCTTTTCTGATGGTCAAAGCTTTCAATTGAGTGCCGAATTTTTACGAGTGCATTCTCCTTCTGCTGAAGTTCGAGGTCATGGGGCACAAATGCCCATTCTCCAATACGGTAAAAAGGACATATTCATACAGAACATTGAAGGCGCAGGGAATTACGCGTTAAAGATCACCTTTGACGATGGCCATGACTCTGGCCTCTATACTTGGGAATACTTACATAATTTGGGAAAAAACCACGATCAGTTATGGCAAATGTACTTAACTCGCCTTGAAAAAGAAGGGAAGACGCGGGACACTTCCGTGATTCAAATTCATCAACACTAAACAGCACTCTCAAATTTAGGAAAACCTGTTATGAGCTCACTCAGCTTGTCTGCCATTAGCGCGATTGAACATGGTATTAACCTTGCTCTTCAGCAAGATACACCTTCTCAGCAAAGGCTAAGCAAGCTCGCAGGGCAACAGGTCATCCTGTATGTGGAAGATTTTTCACTCATTCTACAGGTACATATCCTTGAACAAGGCGTGATGTTACACAAGCCTGATCATCTAGAAGACATCGAACTCGACCCTAAATTAGATACGTTAGTACAAGGGCCAAGCTCAGCCTATCGTAAACTGCTCGAAGGCGATGGCTTCTTTGATGGCGATCTACGCATTCAGGGTAATGCGCAAGCACTGATGACCTTGCATAAAGTGATGGAAAACTTCGAACTGGATTGGGAAGGCTTATTAGCAGATCACATTGGTGATTTACCCGCCGCCACTCTGGCACGTTTACTACGAGTTCAGTGGTCGTGGAGTAAAGAACTTGCCACCCAAGCACGCATCCAACTGGTACAACATTTACAGTCTGATAGTCAATTACTACCAAGCAAGATCGAAGTCGATGCCTTTGTGGATCAACTGGAAAATTTTGGCACTCAGTTAGATCGCTTTGAAGCGAAGCTCAGACTGCGTGAAAACAAACGTCGTTAAGCCTTTAGCCGGCTAAAATAAACCCCACCTATAGTGATAACAAAGCCGATTATTTGCACCATTGTCATGGTCTCAGCGAATAAGAAATAACTCTCTACGGCAGCGAGAGGTGGCGCTAACAGTAACAGCATAGCGACTTGCGATGCATGGATTTTCCTTAGCAACCAAACCATTAAAAACACACCGCCACCCGACAACACCACCGCCCCCCAAAACAACAATAAATACGATGGCCATTGAGCAACAAACACGTGTTCACCTAACATCCACACAAAACCAAACGCCACCGCACCAGCGGCTAAGTTCTGAATGCCCATGGAAACAATGATGTCAGAGGAAGCAATCGACATTTTCTGATAGATGGCACCGAGGGATAAAGCCAAAATGGCTCCAACAGCAAGGCAAAGCGTCAACAGAGTGACGCCACCGTGACTCATGTCCAACTCCAATGCGGGAGAAATCACCAACAACAAGCCAATGATGCCAATCAGCATACCGAACATGCTTAAAAAAGACGTCTTTTCTTTAATCAACAGGAAGGCTAACAAGGTCACCAACACGGGCTGTAAAGCGCCAATCAATGCCATGACACCTGCCGGCAACCCTTTAGCAATGGCAACATAGGCAAGACCAAGGTACAAACCACTCATTAATACCCCAGCCAATATTTGCTGAGGTAGCTCTTGTCGTGATGGAAAAGTTCGACGCTGCCAAAGCGCCAAGGCAAAAAACAACAAAGCCGCCAATAAGAAACGAATGCCCAAATAAATGTTGGGGTCCATCAGGCCAACAATCAGCTTACCGGTAATGAAACCGGTGGACCAAATTAACACTAAGAGCACATAAAGAATGACCATATAATTCCTTTTATTAATCGCTGCCTGCGCTTAAATGAAGATTAAGGAAGATACGAATAACAAGCTTTTATCCACATACTGAGGCAAGAGGACTTGTTCGTACCTTCCTTAAAACTCGGCTTTTATCTCTGCAGTGTTCAAACCCAACCCGATCAAAAAATGCAACTTAGCGAAAGCCGCTTCATAAGTCATCGCTTGCCCTGAGATCACACCTGCGTTCACCAAGGCTGACCCGGCCGCATAGGCACCAGCTACCACACTGCCCGCTCCACATTGACTGACATTAACAATGACAACCCCTCGCTCACTGGCTTGCTGCAATACCGATAAAAGTTCAGCGTCTTTATCGGGCGCATTGCCCGCACCATAGCTCAACAGCACAGCACCTTGCACGGATTCATTTAATAAATCGCGCCAATGCTCCGCTTGCACACCCGGAAAAACAGGTAATAAGGTCACCACTCCAGACGCCATCTCAGGAATACGAATCACGCAGGGAACATCATCGGCTTGACCTTCTCGCCAACGCCAATCAATGCCTAAAATGCCTCGCTCAGCCCGATTGGGAGAAGAAAAAGCCAGCCAGTCACTAGTATGCGATTTATGAGCACAATCCCCCTCAATCAAACGACCAGCAAAGAATAAGAACACACCTCTGGAAACGGATTCACAAGCAGAAATCGCCCCTAACACATTGTTCATGGCATCGGTTCGCGCTTTATACATGGGCACTTGTGAGCCTGTTACGATTATTGGCTTAGCACTTTGCTCAAACATAAAGCTCAGCGCGGCGGCGGTATACGCCATGGTATCTGTGCCATGAAGCACAATGAAGGCATCAAATTCATGCCATTTACTTTGAATGTCTAACGCAATGGTCTGCCAGTCTTTTGGCGTGGCATTAGAGGAGTCAATCAACTCAGCATAACTTTGTATTACAAAATCGTGTGGCAGCTCATCTGAGGCGTTTAGGTGCTCACTTAAATGGTCAGCAAAGGCCGCATCAGGGATCAAGCCTTGTGATGATGGCACCATACCAATCGTACCACCGGTATAAGCTATGTATATTTTCATCTCGTTCCTCTTTTCACCCTTATATCGACACAGCGCATTTCAATACAGTGATAAAAAAGGCGCGAATCCTAACGAACTGCGCCTTTTATCTAAACCTACCCAACCGCTCACTGAATAAGCGGTATGGACTACATTCTTTCTAGGGTTTCAATACCCAACAATGATAGACCAAGTTGTAATGTTGACGCTGTATTCAACGCCAACTGTAGACGGCTATTTTTAACGTCTTCTTCAGCGTTTAGGATTGGACAAGCTTCATAGAAGGTCATGAAGGTTCCTGCCAATTCGTACAGATACGCGCATAAGAAGTGAGGCATACCATCGTTCGCAACCTGCTGAATGGCTTCTTCAAACTGACACAACTTCATGGCCAACGCACGCTCTTGGCTTGCTTCAACTTGAATTTCACCCGTTAAAGATGCAACGTCCATCTCAGAACGTTTCACAATGCTGGCAACACGAGAGTAAGCGTACAACAAATAGGGCGCAGTATTGCCCTCGAAACTCAACATAGTGTCCCAGTTAAACACATAATCACTGGTACGGTTTTTCGATAAATCCGCGTATTTAACCGAGGCAATTCCAACCACTCGACTAATGTTACGAAGTTCTTCTTCACTCATATCAGGGTTCTTAGAAGACACTAACTGATAAGCGCGTTCTTGTGCTTCTTCTAGCAATGAAGACAGTTTCGCAACGCCACCAGAGCGTGTTTTGAACGGCTTGCCATCACTGCCCATTACCGTACCAAACGGCATATGCTCCAACTGAGTTTCTGGTTTTACGAAGCCGGCTTTACGAGACAAGGTAAAGATCTGCTGGAAATGCAACGATTGACGCGCATCGACGAAATACAACACACGACTGGCTTCTAATGTGTGTTGACGGAAACGCACTGCGGCTAAATCCGTCGTGGAATACAAAAAGCCACCACCGGTCTTTTGCACAATAATCGGGGTGATTTCCCCTTCTTTATTAGCAAACTCTTCTAAAAAGACACATTGTGCGCCTTGGTCTTCTTTCAATAAACCTTGCTCTTGCAGCTCATTGACTACATTTTGCAAATCATCATTGTAAGCACTTTCAGGCATGACATGTTGACGCTCTAAAGACACACCCAACATTTTGTAGGTTTCTTCACAGTGCGTCAGAGAAATGTCGATAAACTCATCCCATAAGGCTAAGCAGTCTTTATCACCGGATTGCAAAGCCACAACCAATTCACGAGCACGATTGGCAAAGGCTTCATCTTCATCAAAACAGCCTTTAGCCGCTCGATAAAAGGTCTCAAGATCCGACAACGCCATACTAATCTCAGCGCTTTCAGAACGTAAGCGTTCCATATAAGCCAATAGCATACCGAATTGCGTTCCCCAATCACCTACGTGGTTCTGACGAACAACTCGGTGCCCTAAAAACTCTAAGGTACGGACAACCGCATCACCAATAACGGTAGAACGTAGATGCCCTACGTGCATTTCTTTTGCTAGGTTTGGAGAAGAATAATCTACCACGACGGTTTCAGGTG
Organism: Marinomonas posidonica; assembly: GCF_043643765.1. GTDB lineage: Bacteria > Pseudomonadota > Gammaproteobacteria > Pseudomonadales > Marinomonadaceae > Marinomonas > Marinomonas posidonica_A. The sequence goes on from NZ_JBHZSP010000012.1 coordinate 175,584, forward strand.
CTGCCACACTTGGCACATCTAGGCGCTCACTTTGGCGCAGAGCCATAAGTTCTTTGCCCAACCAAGCATTCTTCAAGAAGATATTGATAAAACCAGGGCCTGCGATTTCGACTTTTTCCGCGATGTCGGATAAATCCAACCCATCGACGACTTTCTGCGCCAATTCGCGAGGGTTCATCTTAAGGCTTTTTGCCACACCCATAATGCCATTGGCTTGGTAATCACCAAACTGAACCTTAGCGGATTGACGAGTCAGTGCTGGAGCTGTTTCTGGTGCACCAGCCGCAACCATAGCGGCTTGAATACGTTGATTTAGAAGCGTTTGAATATTCACAAGGAAACCTTTAAACAGTTAACATGCCGTTAGGCTGGCATATCAAAATCACAAACCCTCCTCTTGCCTAGCAAGCGGAGGGTTTAAATAAGAAAATTAATGACCTAATAATAACCGATTTACCGCCGTTTAGCGAAAGAACAGCTGACATGCCAAGTTATTATTTTCATCCTGATAAGGATAACCTAGCTCATCTAAATAATGCGTCACATCCGTTTCTTCGCCAACCGCCTGTAAGCCAACCAACACGCGACCATAGGCGTCACCATGATTACGATAATGAAACATAGAAATATTCCACTGACCACCTAAGGTGTTGAGGAATTTCAACAAGGCACCAGGACGTTCAGGGAACTCAAAACTGTATAGCAACTCCCCTTTTTGACTGCGTAGGTGGCCACCAATCATATGACGCACATGCACCTTAGTAGTTTCATCATCAGTTAAATCAATGATTTCGTAATCTTTTAGATCGTCCAACAGTTCTTTACGGCTATGGGGGCTTCCGCCCAATGCCACACCAACAAAAATCACCGCTTGCTGATCATCACCATAGCGGTAGTTAAACTCGGTGATATTTCGACCAACTAACGCTTGGCAGAAATCCTTAAAGCTACCGGGAGACTCAGGAATCTTCACAGCAATGATAGCTTCACGTTTTTCACCCAGTTCTGCACGTTCTGACACATGGCGTAGGCGGTCAAAATTCACGTTGGCACCACTGTTAATCGCAATCAGGGTCTGACCTTTGGCGCCTTCACGCTCAATGTACTTCTTCAATCCCGCCAAAGCACAAGCACCAGCTGGCTCGGTAATGGCTCGAGTATCATCATAAATGTCTTTTATCGCAGCACACATTTCATCCGTTGTGACTGTGATCACGTCATCAACCGTGTCTTTGGCAATGGCAAAGGTGTTATGACCAATTTCAGCGACCGCAACCCCCTCAGCGAAAATGCCCACTTGAGCAAGACGAGTTGGTTCACCTTTTTCCATTGCCACTTTTAAACAAGCCGCATCTTCAGGTTCCACACCAATGATTTTGATATCAGGACGTAGGTACTTAACATAAGCCGCGACGCCAGCAATCAAGCCACCACCACCTACCGGTATGAAAATCGCATCAATATTGCCTTCATGCTGATGTAAAATTTCCATACCAATCGTGCCTTGTCCAGCGATGGTATCGACATCGTCAAAAGGGTGAACATAAGTTTGTCCCGTTTGTGCCATGATCTCTTTTGATTTAGCAGAAGCCTCATCAAAAGCATCACCAAACAGCACCACTTCCGCACCATGGTTACGCACGGCGCTGACCTTCACTTCCGGTGTCGTTGCTGGCATTACAATGGTGGCTTGCACACCCAATTTTTTCGCCGCCAATGCCAAACCCTGTGCATGATTTCCGGCTGATGCGGCAATCACCCCATTGGCCCTTTCAGCATCGGTGAGCTGACAAATTTTGTTGTATGCCCCACGAATTTTGAACGAGAAAACGGGTTGCAGGTCTTCTCGCTTCAAAATAATCTCGTTGCCCAATCGATTCGATAATTGATTGGCTCGAGACAGTGGTGTTTCTACGGCAACGTCGTATACGCGTGCCTGTAGAATCTTTTTGATCATGGTATGAGGCATAATGTTTCCTAGGAAAATAACATTCGTCAGAACAAGACCGGCGCTCAACAGCATTGAGAAAACCAAGTCTAAAAATAGAACATCGAAATATACCTGTTCGGCTTAACTCACGTAAAGGCGAAAGCCCCTGAATCTGCAAAATAGCCAGCATAAATCCCAGTTGTTTTGGCTAACATTCATTTAGAGAAGGGAATATAATAATGACACCAACAGAGGAAGCTTACCAAAAGAGTAAGCTCTAACTACTTTCTCATTCAACGATAATAAAGGGCACTCCCTCATGACCCAAGATGAGTTAAAACAAGCTGTCGCGGAAGCGGCCGTTAACTACATTCTACCGTTACTAGAAGACGACACCATTGTCGGCGTTGGCACAGGCTCAACGGCTAACCTTTTCATTGATGAGTTGGCCAAACACAAGAGCAAGTTTGATGGCACCGTAGCCAGCTCTGATGCTTCAGCCCAACGCCTGAAAGATCATGGCATTCCTGTTTACGATTTAAATGGTGTCGATCAGATTCGTGTTTACATCGATGGCGCCGATGAATCCGATCATCATCTACACCTTATCAAAGGTGGTGGTGCCGCTTTGACCCGTGAAAAAATCGTGGTGGCTTGCAGTGATGAGTTTGTTTGTATTGCTGACGAGTCAAAATTGGTCAAAGTGTTGGGAGATTTCCCCTTACCCGTTGAAGTCATCCCCATGGCACGCAGTCATGTGGCTCGCCAACTAGTAAAACTGGGGGGCGATCCAGTCTACCGTGAAGGTGTGGTGACGGATAATGGCAACCACATTCTGGACGTCTACAATCTTAAGATTATTGACCCAATTAAGCTTGAAGCTCAGATTAATGCGATTGTTGGAGTCGTCACCAACGGGCTGTTCGCTAATCGATCTGCTGACGTGTTATTACTGGCAACACAAGACGGTGTGAAAACACTGAAAAACGACTAGAGAACCTCAAATGAGCCACTTAAATCACCTTTCTAAAAGTGGCTCATCTTACTCTTAAAACCAGCGACTTTTTCGCATCAACCAAAACTGTCCGACCCCCATCACCACTAAAACCGCACAAAACAGCCCAAAAGCCTGATTATTATCGGTGCCAGGCATCCCCGCGATATTGATACCAAACAACCCAGTTAAAAAACCCAAGGGCAAGAAAATTCCAGACAAAATCGACAACACATACATACGAGCATTCATTTTTTCAGCTTGTAAATTGACAAACTCTTCCTGCATTAACTGGCAACGCTCCCTTAATGATTCAAGCCCCTCAACATAACGAACAATGTCGTTCACGGCTTCTTGAACTTGCGTGATTTGCCGACTCGTCAGCCAACTAGACGTATCTTGAGCCAAGGCTTGAACAGCGTCTTTTTGAGGCACCAAAAATCGACGTAAACGAATGGTTTCAAGTCGACGTTGAACCAATAATTCTCTTTGTCCCTGCTCGATGCCTTCGCCAATTCGTTCTTCTAAATCAGACAACTCTTCTTCTAAATTGACGATGACACTCGACATTCGTCCCGTTAATGTGACGGTCAAGGTGGCCAAAATATCAGCACTATCTGTAGGACCTTCACCTTGCGCCAAGCTATTTACCACATCTTCAACGGATAACAATTTTCGACGTCGACTGGATACGATAAAGTGTGGCGTCACCCATAAACGTAACGACACCATATCCGATGGATCAGAACCTGGGTTTAAATTCACACCACGAAGAATCACTAAGGTGCCACGGCCCATTTTAACCATTCGAGGACGTGTCTCTTCAGCGAATAATGCCTCGACAACCTCATCAGCAACCCCTTCAACACTGGCCAACCAGTCTCGACTCGAGTCTTCCGAAGCATCCACATGAATCCAACGACAACCTGCTTCAGGAATTCTCTTTGGCAAATCCGTCTCGGCCAAATGGTCTGCGCCGCCTTGACCATCTAACGCCACGTGATGCACAACAAATTCAGACATAACCCCTCCTCCATCAATGGCTTGTAGATTAACGGAAAAAGTCCCGCTGCCCTATTTATTTTCACTTCAACGAGCTAGCTCAGCTGACACTCTCTGCTGAGAGTGGCATAATTTCATCACCCTCAAAATAATAAGGAAAAGCTTGATCATGCAAAACCTAGCACACGTTTTGGCATCCAGCTCGACACCAACATCACTTCAAACTGTTTTAAGCGTTACGACCAACACTTGTATTGATATTTGCAATGCTCTTCACAAAGGCTCTCTTGCAGGTATTCTTGGAGTGGCGGGAAACGAAAACGTGCAAGGAGAGGAGCAAAAGAAACTCGATATCATCTCAAACGACATGCTTAAAACGGCATTGTTAGCCTGCCCTGCTGTTCGAGCAGTCGCATCAGAAGAAGAAGATGACATTGTCCCCGCGAATACTACGGGTGAATACTTAATCGCCTTCGACCCACTAGATGGCTCATCTAACATAGACATCAACGCCATGGTAGGCACCATTTTCTCTATCTACCATGACACTGGTAGTAAGCCAGCAACTGAACAAGGCTTCTTAAAACCCGGTTCTGAGCAAGTGGCTGCAGGTTATGTGCTGTATGGACCTTCTTGTATGTTGGTACTAACAACAGGTAATGGCGTCCAGATGTTCACGCTTGACCCAGAAAACAATGACTTTGTTCTAACCCAAGATCAAGTAACGGTTGCAGCTGAAACACAAGAGTTTGCCATTAACCTATCTAATCAACGTTTTTGGTCTGCCGCGATGCAAAATTATGTTAACGACTTGATTGCAGGTAGTACCGGCACCCGTAAAAAAGATTTCAATATGCGCTGGGTCGCGGCGATGGTTGGTGATGTACATCGTATTCTATGTCGAGGCGGCATCTTCATTTACCCTTGGGACAGCAAGTCACCTAATCGAGCAGGCAAATTGCGTTTGATGTATGAAGCCAACCCAATGGCCATGTTAATTGAACAATCAGGTGGTAAAGCGCATACCCACAGTCAACGCATTTTAGACATCCAGCCTGAAGGTATTCATCAAAGAGTGGCGGTGATTCTTGGCGCGGCAAATGAAGTGGATAAGTGCCTAAGTTATTAACACATAAAATACAAACCACGGAAGACAAATAAAATGTGGATAAAACGGAGCGACTGCTCCGTTTTTTTATGCTCCGAATAGCGCACTATAATGGAATGACTTCGCTCACTTCAGGTGATCCATACTGCACACCAAATTCAACTAAGGCTTTGAAACCGACATGAGTCACCATGTTATAGGAATAATTTCTGGGAACTAATAACCAATCACCAGCTTGGTATTCAACCCCATTAAATGTCGCTTTCCCATCGATCAATAGCCTAAACGTAGGTTCATCGTGAGTATGTTTTAAAGCCTGTGTCTCCGCTGCTACCGACACCAACATACTGTGTTTAAAGCAACTTTTATCAACTGGAATATCCTTTCTAATCAATAATTCATCTTCATTATGGGGTTGCAAAAAATCGCCCCACTGCAAATCAATATTACTAATAATCCCAGTAATAGATTCTGGATTAATGAAGGTTGAAAAGTCCGCCTGCATCGTCACATCACTGCTCATTTTACTCTCCTGTAATTTGAGTGTTTCCATATGGTGAAATATCAGCATAGAGTGAAGAGAGCCTCCCTGCAAATTAGGCATGCACGAATTCATCTAAATCAACCGGCTCAAATTATAAAAATTTGGAGGATACATCTTTCTTTTCAACAAAATAAAATTCGAATCTACTGACGACGACAGTGACGCAAGGCGTCGCTGTTTGGGATCGTGAGTCTTCTACTTCTAGCAAGTTGATCTATCGCTACTTTGTTATTCAGTTTGTTTTTTGATCGGAATAAAATAAATTTAACGAAAGAGAGGCGCTTATTAAAGCGCCGAAACACCCTTCTAGGGACGGCATGTCCCCTGAAGACATAAGACGTAGAAAAACCCTAATGCATGCCACCTTGGCATTGGAGTCGTGCTGACGCGTTGAACTTGCGAAACAGGCGCAAGCGAAGGCAATGGTAAGATGGCATTTCCTGCAGACAAAAGAAGTTACTATTACCATCGGCGATGGTATCTCAGGGGTCAGATCCCAAGCAGCGTAAGCCGCTTACGACGGCAGTGACGCAAGGAGTTGCTGTTTGGGAAAGAACAAAACGGGCTAGGCTAACAAAATAACCGAGTCTTGCAGTTAATGTGATTGGATAGAGGTTGCTGGGCTAACCCCATCCCTTACCCTTGAAGACATAAGGGGAAGGAACAAGATACTTGGTTTGTCGACAAAACATCATATCGGATAGCTTGAGCCCATCTGACTTATGCATGTGACTAGATGAGCAAGACCCCAAGCAGCGTAAGCCGCTGACGACGGCAGTGACGCAAGGCGTCGCTGGTTGGGATCGTGTTGTGTGGGGCTGGTTTTAGAATACTGAGGATATTAGAGACGACCTCACAGATCTAAAGCTTCGCTTTATCCCCTACGGGCATCCTTCGGATGTCTTCCACTAGCCCCTTCGGTGCATCGTGTAATCACATGTATCCAGAAGTAGTGAGGAGATAAGTGACGCGGTTCGCATTTTAATTCAGGCAATAAAAAACCCCGCCCTGCTTCGCAGGACGAGGTTCTTTTCATTTTAAAGCTTGACGACGACCTACTCTCACATGGGATCCCCCACACTACCATCGGCGATGGCGCTTTTCACTTCTGAG
>NZ_JBHZSP010000013.1:0-109160 GCF_043643765.1 Marinomonas posidonica
CATGAATCGTATCCATGATGTTCTCCTTTTAAACTGACCTACTCAGTATAGAAGGGGGTGTCCATTTCATTATTTTGATTGTTTGACGATTTAAATAACCAGAGCCAGAAGGCTCAAGAACGGGTCGCGGTAGCCAAAAATACACTGGCCATAACAAACACACTTCCCATCCCTCGGTTTAAATTTTTCATACCACTGGGCTTCTTAATCAAACGGCGAATCTGCTTACCACCCAAAGCATAGACATAAGCGGCAATAAATTCAGTCACGCAAAAAGTCACTCCCATCCAGAAAAATTGCATTGGCACTGGCTGAGTCAAATCCAACATCTGTGGAAAAATCGCAGTAAACAACAAAATGGCTTTCGGGTTACTCACAGCAACCAGAAATTCCTGACGCATTCTGGCAAAGTGATTGGATTTTGCCCGCACACCATTTTCCGACTCGTGTTCCTGCAAAGCCGTTGCCGCACTACGCCAAGTTTTCACGCCAATGTAGAAAAGGTAAACCACACCGAGCCACTTAATGACACTAAACCAAAATACAGACGATACAATAATGGCCCCCAAGCCCAATGCGGATACCAACATCAAGAGACTGAACGCCAAGTTACGTCCAAATACCGCAATCACTGCAGGCACAGCACCGTACTGCATACCATTGTGCATCGCGGTAAAATTATTAGGGCCAGGCCCAAGCGACAACAACATAATCAAAGGTGCGATCGTCAACCATAAACTCAAGGTCACTTCAGCTTACTCCTACACTACAATCTGTTCAGAAAACCATCAAAAAGGGGCGCAACTTTACCTTGAGTTTCATCTTCTGCCAACTGTTTTATTAGATTCTATAAACGTGTTTTTTTATCCACCTAAGAGCGGCCATCTATTCGTAAGTCAGTCATCATCATTTCTTTCGAATCTAAAGCGAATCCCTTGCCTTACTTTGTCTTTGTTATGTCGCAAAACACAACTTAAACCTACAATTTTTCCCACGTAATAAAAGACGATTTATCCACTTTTTAAACAAGAGAAAAAAAGATGACGATTTCCCATTTATTTCTGTGGCTAACGGCGACGATTTGGGGTTTTGCCTTTGTCGCGCAAAGCGTTGGAATGGAATCCCTCGGCCCATACAGCTTCAATGCGGCTCGCTTTACCTTAGCCGCTTTATCCATGTTGCCATTGGCCTATCTATTTGAACGTCATCGCAAGGCAGACATGGGCTTAACCATAAAAGCTGGCGCTATTGCCGGATTAATCCTGTTTTCTGGAGCGACGTTACAACAAATAGGCCTGCTCTATACCACAGCCGCCAACGCAGGTTTTATCACCACCATGTACATGCTCATTGTGCCGATTGTTGGCTTGTTTCTAAAACACACCATTGAACGTCATACTTGGCTGGGTATTGCTCTCGCTGTCATCGGGTTATACACCCTTACTGTGGGGCCGAACTTAAGCATTCAAAAAGGCGACGCGATTGAGTTAGCGGGGGCTTTCTTCTGGGCGGCACATGTTTTGGTGGTTGGTTACTACTCGCGTAAAGTGCCTATCATTAGTTTCTCAATCGTACAGCTAGTCATTGTGGCGGTCTTTTCTTGGATCCTTGCCCTGTTAACAGAACAGCCCACTTGGCAAAACATTCAACAAAGCTGGCTGCCATTGGTTTACGCAGGTATTGCCTCTTCTGCCATCGCGTATTCTTTGCAAACCCTAGGGCAAAAAAATGTTGCACCAAGTTCGGCGGCATTGATCCTATCAACAGAAGCCGTTTTCGCCGCTATTGGTGGGTGGTTGTTAATGGATGAGTACTTATCAACACGTGAATTCATGGGTTGCACGCTGATCTTTGTCGGCATGATCATCAGCCAGTGGCCACGCCAAAATAAAATGCCGGCCAGTGTCGCTCAATAAGTCTCTGGCGTTTTCTCACTGTCCGCCGGTATTTCACGAGATACCGGCGTCGACAATATCATCATGGTATTGGTGTCACTTAGATCGATAAGACGTTCCAGCAATTGATCGAGCTTAGACATAGAATGCACTGCCACTCGTAACACAAAAGCATAAGGCCCAGTGACATTGTAACAATCCACCACCTCGTCCAGACTCATCACCAAAGCTTTAAATTCCCGCTCTTTAGTACGATACACCTGACACTCCACCAGCGCAGTGATAGGAATACCAATTTTTTCCAAATTGACCTTAACGTGATAACCAGTAATCACGCCTGCTTCCTCTAATTTTCGGATACGCTCTGCTACCGCAGGGGCAGACAGATGCACTAATTTGCCCAACTCAGCGTAGGTCAATCGCGCATTTTCGCCTAAAGCTTTGAGTAACTTCCAATTCGTTTTATCCACATTGCGTTCCTATCAAAGGGCTTCGAAATAGAAAGGCCGCGATAAATCGCGGCCTTTGAAGGTGACAAAAGGTTGTACTGTTAGTCCACGATCAAAGAGACAAGGTCTTCTCACCACGAGCAATACCAGAAACACCTGTTCGTACTACCTCAAGCAGGTGTGCTCCACCTAATGCTTGTAGAAAACCATCCAATTTGTCGGACTCACCAACAATTTGAACGGTATAGATCGACGGCGTCATGTCCACAATGTTACCACGGAAGATATCGACCGTACGCTTCACTTCTGCTCGCTGAGCCCCCGTGGCGCGTACTTTCACCAGCATCATTTCACGTTCAATGTGCTGCCCTTCGGTCAAATCCACCAGCTTAACCACATCAATCAACTTGTTCAGCTGCTTGGTGATTTGCTCAACCACTTGATCCGAACCAAAGGTTGTCAAGGTTAGACGAGACAAGGTTGGATCGTCCGTTGCGGCAACGTTCAAAGACTCGATATTAAAGTTTCGCTGAGAAAACAAACCCACTACGCGCGACAAAGCACCAGGCTCATTTTCCATTAGTACAGAAATAATATGTCGCATAATTAGGTTCGCTCCGTCTTACTCAAGAACATATCGCGCATAGAGCCGCGTGGCACTTGCATTGGATAAACGTGCTCTTCTGGATCCACATAGCAATTGATGAAGACCAATTGATCTTGCATTGCAAACGCTTCTTCCATCTTGGCATCGAGTTCATCTTTGGTTCGGATCTCAACATACTTGTGACGATAAGCATCCATCAGTACTTTGAAATCCGGCAATGAATCCATGTAGGAGTTCGAATAACGACCTTCATAGTTCATATCTTGCCATTGGCGAACCATGCCAAGATAACCATTGTTAAGACATAAAATCTTCACTGGCAAGCCGTACTGCAAACAAGTAGACAGCTCTTGAATATTCATCTGAATACTGCCTTCACCCGTTACACAAACCACGGTTTCTTTCGGGAAGTTCATTTTGACGCCCATCGCCGCCGGTAAACCGAAGCCCATCGTGCCTAAGCCGCCTGAGTTTACCCAACGATTTGGTTTGTCAAACTTGTAATACTGAGCTGCAAACATCTGGTGTTGGCCCACATCCGAAGCCACAAATGCGTCTCCTTTTGTGGCACGCCAGCAAGCTTCAATGGCCGCTTGTGGTTTAATTTTCTCACCACTGGTGTCGTATCGACCACCGTGTACTGCACGCCATTCATCAATCTGCTTCCACCAAGTTTCCAAGGCTTCGGTATTACTCTGCTCGCCAGCCACTAATGACTGCATTTCTTCTAATACCTGAGTAACAGGTCCGACAATTGGCACATCCGCACGAATGGTCTTAGAAATTGCCGCAGGATCAATATCAATGTGAATGATTTTTGCACCAGGACAGAATTGGTCTGGATCATTAGTAACACGATCATCAAAACGCGCGCCCACCGCCAAGATCACATCACTGTGATGCATGGTCATGTTGGCTTCGTAACTGCCGTGCATGCCTAACATACCGACAAATTGACGATCCGTTCCTGGATAAGCACCCAAGCCCATCAAGGTGTTGGTCACAGGTACATTTAATGATTTGGCTAGATTGACCAATAAATCCGACGCACCACCCATGATGACACCACCACCAGCGTAAATAACCGGACGCTTAGCTGCTAACAACAGCTCAACCGCTTTTTTAATCTGACCACTGTGGCCTTTCGTCGGTGGCGTATAAGAACGCAATGAAACCGATTCAGGGTATTTGTATTCGAATTTCTCACCCGGCATGGTCATGTCTTTCGGCACGTCGATAACGACAGGACCGGGACGACCACTGGACGCAATGTAATACGCCTTTTTCATGATGGTGGGGATTTCAGAAGGATGCTTTACCGTAAAACTGTGTTTTACGATAGGACGCGAAACACCGACCATGTCGGTTTCTTGGAAGGCATCTTCACCGATCAGGTAACTCATTACCTGACCACAGATAACCACCATTGGGATAGAGTCCATGTAAGCGGTTGCAATACCAGTGACCGTATTGGTTGCACCAGGTCCAGAGGTCACCAGCACAGTGCCAGCTTTACCTGTCGCGCGCGCATAACCATCTGCCATGTGGGTAGCCGCTTGTTCATGCCTAACCAGAACGTGCTTAACATCAGATTGACGATGCAAAGCATCGTAAATGTGAAGTGCGGCACCACCTGGATAACCATAGATATATTCAACTCCCTCATCTTTGAGGAAGCGGGCGATCATTTCACCACCGGATAATAACTCCACCTTGTTACCCTCTATAGTATTTATCTGCTGTTAAAATTATTAGTGCGGCTATTGTAACCGCATACGACAAGCAGATTAAAGTTGATAGAACGAAGTTTGCTGAACTAACTGAGGTAACTTTAAAAAAAGAACACTCAAACGCAATAAATCGCAGTTGTTACACTGCCCGCGTCTTTTCGCGAGGAGAAGCATAAAATAACGATATTGCGTCATGTTATGCTTGTGCTTATCAGACTGACTCTGATTGAAATGAGCTAGTGGCTCAAAGATATGACCTTATCGACTGGATGGTGTCGATTTATAAGAGGTTAATTCTCGCTTTGAGGCGATATATTGTCAACAGCAATACACGAAAACAAACAGAAAAACTTGCTCTAATATGCGCTTCATGGTGTCATACGCAGATTATTTGATTAGGAGTTTTACCATGGCTAACGAACTAAACCAACAACGCATCATCGACGAGTTCTTACGCTGTTTCCGTAAATTATTAATGGACCCAAAACTGGCTTCTGAATTAGTTCGCATTGCCAAAGAAAACATCAATGAGCCAAATGCTTATCAACGCATTGCAGAAGAAGTGTCTAGCCAGACCACCTTGAAAATCCCAGAAGAACATACCGAAGCGGATCGTATGTTTATCAAACTGTTAATGGACGTCGTGAAAGGCGATGCCTTGCTTTACTAATCAAATTGACTTTCGCTAGGCAGCCTTTGCCTAGCGTCAAGATAAACCGGATTTTCCTTGCTGCCTTCTTCACTTTCCACACCAGACGACCTTGCAAAACTGGTCACTGATATAAAAACATGGGCAACCGAATTTGGTTTTGCCGATGCACGCATTGTGGATCCCGACCTGGGTCAACACAAAGACCAATTCAACAACTGGTTAGACAAAGGCTATCATGCCGGCATGGATTATCTTGCCAACCATGGCGACATGCGCTTCTACCCTGAACAACTCCACCCAGGCACACGCCGAGTTATTTCCTTACGCATGCACTATCTGCCGCAATCAGTGGAAACGGTAGAACGCTTGCAAACCAAAGAAAAAGCTTACATTGCTCGTTACGCATTAGGCCGTGATTACCACAAACTAATCCGTAAACGTCTCACGCAACTGGCTAAGAAAATACAAGAACAGGTTGGTGATCATGGCTATCGCGCTTTTGTCGACAGTGCGCCCGTATTAGAAAGGCAAATTGCCGAACAAGCTGGCATGGGCTGGATAGGTAAAAATACTTTATTGTTAACCCCAAAAGCAGGCAGCTGGTTTTTACTGGGTGAAATTTTTACTAATTTACCATTGCCTGTGGATAAACCAACAAAAACGCGTCATTGCGGCAGTTGTGACGCTTGTTTAACTCAATGCCCAACTGACGCCTTTGTTGAGCCTTGGGTACTGGATGCGGGCAAATGCATTTCCTATCTCACCATTGAGCATAAAGGCCCTATTCCTGAAGCGTTAAGAAGCAAAATGGGCAATCGCATTTTTGGCTGTGACGATTGCCAATTGGTTTGCCCTTGGACCAAATTTGCCAAGCACACAGAAGAAGACGATTTTCAGCCCAGACACAACCTAGATAGCGCCGATTTGATCGACCTATTTCTATGGGATGAAGAAACCTTTTTAAAAAATACCGAAGGCTCCCCTATTCGTCGTACCGGCTATGAAAATTGGCAACGCAACATCGCCGTTGCCCTAGGGAACGCCCCCACCACAGAAAAAACTATAAAGGCGTTACAACAGGCGCTTGAACACAGCACACCTTTAGTCCAAGAACATATTCAATGGGCGCTGACACAGCATCATAGTTAATCTGTTTCTTGCCTTAGGCTATTTGTCTTTCGAATAGCGAATCAAGCCTTCTTGAGCCGTCGATGCAACCAACTCTCCTTTTTGGTTAAAAATTTGTCCCCGTGCAAACCCTCTCGCTGAAGAAGCAGACGGCGAATCTGCAACGTACAATAACCACTCATCTAAGCGGAATGGACGGTGGAACCAAATCGCGTGATCCAAACTGGCTATGTTCAAATACGGGTTGCCAATGGATAAACCATGGGGCATCAAGGCGGTTTCGATAAAACCATAGTCCGTGGTGTACGCCAACATGGATTGATGAATCAATTCATCATCTGGTAACGGAGCAACACTGCGAATCCACATATGGCGCTTAGCAATACCTGGACGAGGACGGAACGGATTTTGGTTCTCCACAATACGATATTCAATGGGACGATCTGCAGTGAAAATTTCACGCACTTTTTCTGGGATTTCTTCTGCATGCGCTCGGAATAAAGACAGTTCCGACTTAAAGGATTCCGGCCCAGGTACATTGGGCATGGCGTCCTGATGATCTAACCCCAACTCTTGCAAATGGAAAGACACCGTCATCACCAAAATACTCTTACCAAACTGAGACGCTACCACACGACGTAGACTGAAACTGCCGCCATCGCGGACTATTTCCACATCATAATGAATCGGTTCGGCGGAATCACCTGGGCGTAAAAAGTAGCAATGCAATGAGTGGGGGAAACGCCCTTCTACCGTTTGCGTGGCCGCACTTAGACCTTGGCCAATAACATGGCCTCCAAACAGTTTTGGAAAACCTATGTCCTGACTACGACCGATAAACTGGGTGTCAGATACTCGTTCTAGTTTCAATAATTCAATGAGATTATTTACAACAGGGTTCAAGATGCCACTCCTCGACAACAATAATATGCATCATATTATGACGTTTTTTCACACGTCCCACGATCCGCAAATTCAGATAAAATATGAATTCCTCGAATTAATCTCGCGAAAACCGCCTTGCTACTTTACTAACACAGGTCTTTTTTGCTTTTATGACAGTCTGCAAGTGGAGAAATGTCTTGGCTACGTCTGAACTGATCGATCCTTTTGGTCGCAAAATTGATTATTTACGCATCTCGGTGACCGATCGATGTGATTTTCGTTGCACCTATTGTATGGACGAAGACGTTTCTTTTTTAGCCCGCGAACAGATTCTCTCTTTGGAAGAGATTGTCTTTGTGGCGCAAACCTTTATAGCCATGGGCACCAAACGTATTCGCATTACAGGTGGTGAACCGTTAGTTCGTAAAAACATTCTTTGGGCGATTGAGAAAATCGCCAATACCCCCGGATTAGAAGAACTCACCATCACCACCAATGGCTCACAATTAGCAAAAATGGCCCCTGCCTTATTGAACGCAGGCGTCTCACGCATCAACATCAGCTTAGACACCTTGAAAGCCGAGCGTTTTTACCAGCTAACGCGACGAGATAAGTTCCAACAGGTCATTGACGGCATCGAACGCGCAGCCCAACTGCCTTTCAAACGCTTAAAACTCAATAGCGTCATTTTAAAAGGTCGTAATGATGATGAAGTGCCAGCCTTGGCTGACTTTGCTCTAAACCGTGGTTTGGACATCAGTTACATAGAAGAAATGCCTTTGGGCGTGATCCACGATCATGATAGAGCCGCCACGTACATGTCCAGCGATGATGTGATCGAAGCGATCTCGGGACATTACCAATTAAGCCCCAGTACCATGACCACAGGTGGCCCAACACGATACTATCAAGTCGCAGGGTATGAAAATCGTATCGGTACGATTTCCCCACACAGTCATAATTTTTGCGACACCTGTAACCGCGTACGCTTAACCGCAGAGGGTCGATTGTTACTCTGCTTAGGTAACGAACACGCTAAGGACTTAAAAAGTCTCTTACGATCCAATCCAAACAATACCCCGTTACTCGAAGAACGCATTATTGATGCTTTGGCTCTCAAGCCTCAGCAGCACCACTTCAATCTAGATGAAGCGCCGCAAATACTTCGCTTTATGAGCGCAACTGGCGGCTGAGAAGGAATACAATGGCAAAAACAGCAACCCCATTTCGACCACTAAACATCAGTGTTTTAACCGTTTCCGATACTCGCACACTGGCTGAAGATACTTCTGGCGAAGCATTAATTGAGATGCTAAACGCAGCTGGTCATCACCTTAAACAGCGCCAAATCGTCAAAGACGATGTCTATCAAATGCGCGCCGTCGTTTCCCAATGGATTGCTGATGAAGACACTCATGCCGTTCTCATTACTGGCGGTACAGGGTTTTATGCTCGTGACAGTACACCAGAGGCTATGACACCTTTATTCGACAAAACCATTGAAGGTTTTGGCGAGCTGTTCCGCCAAATTTCCTATGATGAGATTGGTACATCAACCATTCAATCTCGTGCCATTGCCGGCTTAGCTAACCGCACTTTAATATTTTGCTTACCAGGCTCAACAGGCGCCTGCCGAACCGCTTGGAATGGCATTTTGAAAGAGCAATTAGATGCCACCCATAAACCATGTAACTTTGTTGGTATGTTACTTGGACCATTGGCTTCAGAGGACACCGATGGAGTTGCCTCTTAATGTCTAATTTGCTCCCTTTTGAAGAGGCTTTGACGGCAATTGAAAAGGCCGCTACGGTGCGTGTAGCAAGCGAAACCTTACCTTTACCTAAGGCGTTAGGTCGTATCTTGGCGGAAAATATTGTGGCACCGATTAACGTCCCCCCACAAGCCAATAGCGCAATGGATGGTTATGCCATTGCCTATCAAGATTGGCAAGATGGCAAAGCCTTTAGGGTTAGCCAACGCATTGCCGCGGGACAAGCACCACAGCCCTTACAAGCTGGCACCTGTGCACGAATCTTCACGGGGGCTATTTTACCCGCTGGGGCAGATACCATTATCATGCAGGAAAACGCCCAAGTTGAAGCTGAGCAGGTTCGTTTTCTGTCGACGCCACAACAAGGTGATCATGTCAGACCAAGCGGCCAAGACATGCAACAGGGACAAACCGTTGCTTTGTCTGGCCAGCAACTGAGCGCGATGCAAATTGGTCTGCTTGCCAGTTTAGGAATTACTCAAGTTAGTGTTTTTCAACCATTACGAGTGGGCATTCTAACCACAGGTGATGAATTGGTCTCAGCAGGATCCCCGCTACTAATAGGTCAAATTTACAATTCCAATGGCCCCATGCTCGACGCTTTAGTCACTGAAGCCGGACATAAGGTTACCTGCTCGCTGCACGCAGCGGATACGCCAGAAGCAACAGAACAGGCTTTGCAGCAATTGACCAAAGAATGTGACGTCATTTTATCATCGGGCGGTGTTTCGGTTGGCGAAGAGGATCATGTCAAACATGTGCTAGAAAAACTCGGTACATTACACCTATGGAAAATAGCCATCAAACCGGGTAAGCCATTGGTGCATGCAAGCTTAAATGGAGTTCCTTTTTTAGGATTGCCCGGCAACCCCAGTTCAACCTTAGTGACGTTTCATTGGTTTGCTCGTTTATTGCTATCCGTCTGTGCTGGTGCTCAAGCGACGAGACCAAAAGCTTACACAGTTAAAGCGGGATTTCGTCGTTCCAAGGCCATTCAACGAGACGAATTCTTACGAGTAACAATCCAACAGGGTAAAGCACACCCCCATGCCCAACAAAGTTCGGGCGCTTTGCTAGCGGCCTGTGAAAGCCAAGGCTATTTGCACATCAAAGCGCGAGAATCCGTAGAAGAAAACCAAGAATACGATTTTTACCCTTTTAACAGCTTCTAAGTCTTCAACCTTTTCAAAATGGCCAATGCTCACCTAAACTGATGATAGTGCACTTAAAGTAGTGCGCTTTCATCGATTAAAGAGGTGTGCAAATGAGAGACTTAAATTGGGAAAATGCTCTTTATGATCATCAACACAGCATGATCAAAAGACTCGACTCATTCCGTAAGCAAACCAAAAACGGAGAATACAGCCGTGATGAAATCATGGTAATAGAGCATTCATTTCAACTTCTCGTTGCCTCTATGCTGGACCTGGCAAAATACGTTTTAAAACATCACTACCAAGCGGAAGTACACGCCCGTAAAGATGTACTAGACGCACTGATAAGTCATCAGGATGTCACGTTCGAACAGGCTGAACAGATCAAATATTTGATCCAATTAAGAGACACCATACTGCACGATTATCTGGAAGAAAATTTCGACGATTTAGCAGAAGCCATGACGTTAAAACGCTACAGTTTAGTAGAGGTACTAACAAAAGAATGGGTCAGCCGTTTAGCCAACTTGGAGAAATAACAAGAGCTCAGGGTGTTTAAGTGGTTTGTGTTGCTTTGATAAAAGCTTGTCTTAATAAACCACGAAACCAAATGTGCGCTGAATCGTGCTGATAACTTTCATGCCAGATCATAGAATAATCAAAGCTACGCGTTTGAAATGGTAACTCGAACAACTCTATGTCGGATGCCGTCTGAACCATGTCTTCGGCGAAGAGCTTTGGCACTGTTAATAGCAGATCACTGTTCATAACGGTTCTTGCCGCTGGCACAAAGTTTGGCAAATGCACAGACACATGTCGTTTGTGCCCCAGTTTATCAAGCTCTCTGTCCACCGCAAAGAATTCACGCCGTCCTAATACCACTTGAACATGGTCTGCCTGTAAATAAGCATCGAGCGTTAATCCTTGATTAAGAAGAGGATGTTCCTTACGCGCCAAACACACCATACAGTCACTCTGCAGACGCATTGCTCGTATACCTGGTGGTGGCTCCTTCGATAACACCGACACAGCCAGATCAATATTACGTTGATCAAGCTCCGTCACCATGTCTTCATTCCAGGATTTTACATCCAATACTGCGCTGGGCGCTTCTTGTCGAAACTGATCAAGTATCTTAGGTAAGACGGTTAGCGTGCCAAAGTCTGTCGTTGATAAAGAAAAACGTCGCTGGCTTTGAGCGGGATTAAACTCAACAGGCTGTATTAAGTTTTCAAGGTTTTTCAGAGTATCAGCCAAATACGGCGCTAAGCTCTGGGTTTTCGCTGTTGCCGACAAGCCATGAGACGTTCGGATAAACAACGGATCATCAAAGACATCTCTTAAACGAGACAAAGAACGACTTACGGCAGGCTGAGAAACATTTAAACGAGAGGCGGCTTTAGTCACGTTAAGTTCTTCAATTAACACTTGAAGCACATAAAGCAAATTTAGATCGATGTCCGACAACTTTATTTCTGACACAACCACACCTCATTTAGACTTATTATTATAACTGATGATCATAACAAGCTTTTCTAGAAGACCATAGTTTTCCCGTTAAATCAGCCTAATTTCATCAATCTTACCAATAAAGAGTAGAGATCATTAGGCTTCAAGGCGTTTTATTTCTGCTGAAGTCATACCTAAAAGATATAATATCCCATCTAAACCAAGCTGGTTCATCGGGCAAGGCGCTTGTTGACGGACAAGTGGTTTGGCATGCAAAGCTACACCAAGAGCGGCCTGATTGAGCATCAACAAATCGTTGGCACCATCGCCACAAGCAATAGTTTGCGACCAATCCACTTGCTGCTCTTCCACTATTTTAGACAGCAAGAACTTTTTACGCTCACCATCGACAATCTCGCCAAGGTGTTTGCCCGTTAATGCGCCATCTTCTATTTCCAAGACATTGGCATGCACTTCACTCATCTGATATTCTGCTTGCACTCGGTCTGCAAAGTAGGTAAATCCACCAGACAATATCGCGGTATGCCAGCCAAAATGATTCAGTACTGACATCAACCTGGCAATGCCATCCATCGGTTGGATGCGCTGATAAACGCCGTCCATCACTTCACTGCTCAACCCCTTTAAAAGCGCTAATCGTTGCACGAAACTTTCCACAAAATCGATTTCGCCTCGCATGGCGCTAGCCGTTACCGCCGCAATTTGTTCACCAATGCCCGCTTCAACCGCTAATTCATCCATGACTTCTGCTTTGATTAACGTCGAATCCATATCAAAGACGGCCACACCACCCGCTTTGATGTCTAGGGCCGTGGTTTGTAGGATATGATCTATACCAGTTTCATCCGCTAAGGCGAGTAACTCCGCTCGAAACGCTTCAGCCTCGAAATGTCCCTCTACTAGCGTCACTTGAGCCACTTTTACCGCATCATGATCGTCCGACAGCAAACGCGTCTCAGTAGAAAGATCTTTACGATTTAACCAAGCATGGAACTGTTTTAAGTAGTCGGTTCCGAACGATCCAATAAGCGTGATACAAGCTGACATAAGGGCTCCTCAAATAATGTGCTGACTACTATAACAAATCGTTTTCTATTCTCTAAGCAGGATTTATCTCGCAAGACCGGTAATATGAGTAAAAATAAAAGCCTTACTGATTGTTTAGAAAAACAAAAACTTATTCGACTGGCTTTGATGCCACTTAAAGATTTCAGAAAACGGCCGTTATCATGTGTATACTTAAGTCATTGTTCTGTGTATAAGCCTAAAGGAAATGAATGGACACCCAATCAAAAAAGAAGGTTTTCTCAGCGTTCATACGTAAGCGACTCAGCGCCTCTATGATCACGGTCGCCACGTTCCTTTCATTGATGATTCTAACCGTGTGTATTTTTTGGTACACCATGACTCACGCACTGAGTAATTACCTTTCCCAGCAAACGGAAGTATTGGGCAGTAGTTTGGCAACGCAAGCGGCCTTTAATGCCACCCAATCTATTTTGACCAACGACTTACTGAGTCTAAACGTCCTGTTAAATCGTCTTGTTGTCGATGAAAATATTCTCAGTGCACGAGTCTACAATAAGAAAGATGAACTCTTGGCCGAAGCGGATAGCAGTGGTGCAAGCATCCGCTCTGAACAGGAACTTAGACCCAGTGAAAAACGTCGGGTATACAGCTCTAGTATTAAATTCCGCGATGAAATCGTCGGACACGTTCTAATCACCCTAGACAAAACCCCCGCACAAGCCACTTTGAAACACCTCAATAACTTATTAATTGGCGTGGCTATTTTTATTTCCACCATCGCTCTGCTCATTATTGCGATCCTTACACGCTGGTTATTTAATCCCATTAATGACATCCGTGATGCATTAATTAATCTGGATAAAAAACAGAGAAAGTCGACCCTTGCTGAACCGATTTATAAAGAAGCACGCTTACTCTATCAAGCGGTTACCGAAACCCGTCCGAAGAAAAAAGTGGTCAAAGTCGCCTCAGAAACCAACACCGCTGAAATTTCATCGGAAGAAGAAATCAGTCAAGTCGAAAAAGCCCAATTTGAAATTAACTTTGATGCCATCTTTGAGGAATCTAAACAACGTAGCTGCTTGCTTTATTTCGACATTCTCAATCTGGAAAAATGGCATGAAGACTTATCCCCCCTTCAGGTTGCAAATTTATTAACCCCTATCTACCGTGCTATGTTTCAAGCGAGTGAAACATACCTAGGTCAAGTTCACCAATATCAGAACGATGCCGCTATCATCCTCTTTAGTGCCGAGCACTGTGAAGATAATTTATACCTGAATGCGATTTGTACCGCTGAGCTGTTCATTGGGTTAGTCGAGAAGCTCTATGAAAATGAACTCTACGAGGATGCCCCTAGACTCGACTTCCACTTAGGTCTTCACCAAGGTAATGCGCAAGTATCACATATGATTAAGGAAGATAAGCTGGAACCAGAGAGAATTGCGGGATTACTTGAGAAAGTCGCTCAATTGAAAAAAACAGAGCATATAAACAAACTAGTCATCACAGACGACATTTTTACCTTATCACAAATCCAAAACCGTGTATTTACTAGCCTTCCCGACATCATTGAAGAAGATGATGAAGAAATTTTGGCGTACGAAGTCAAAGGATTATCGGATAAATACAGCAAAAAAATACAACAATACATCCTCGATATGACCAACTCTGAAGCCCAACCAGAACAATAAGAATATCAAGGTAAAACAAAGTACAGACGAAAAGGCCCAAATCTTATTTGGGCCTTTTTTGTCATGCTTGTAGAGATCGAAATTTATTCATTCATGCTAATCACATCGTCCAATGACAAACCTTCTTTGTCTAGGATCAGACGTAATTTACGCAATGCCTCAACTTGAATCTGACGCACGCGTTCTCGTGTTAAACCGATTTCTGCACCGACATGCTCAAGCGTACTGGCCTCATGCCCACGTAGCCCAAAACGGCGCGTAATCACCTCACATTGCTTCTCACTAAGCTCATCAAGCCATTGTTCAATGCCTTGCAATACGTCGCCATCCTGACGATCCGCTTCTGGTCCTTGATGTAAATCATCCGCTAGGACTTCCACTAAGCTTTTATCGTTGTTTTCGCCACCGAAAGATGCATCAATAGAGCTGATTTTTTCATTCAAACCGAGCATCTTTTGCACGTCTTCAACAGGGCAATCAAGCTTGTCAGCAATTTCCTCTGGACTCGGTTCGTGATCCAAGGTTTGAGTCAATTCACGAGCAGCTCGAAGGTAAACATTAAGTTCTTTGACAACGTGAATGGGTAAACGAATCGTGCGGGTTTGGTTCATGATGGCACGCTCAATGGTTTGACGTATCCACCATGTTGCGTAAGTTGAAAAACGAAAGCCTCGCTCTGGGTCAAACTTTTCGACTGCCCTAATTAGGCCTAGGTTGCCCTCTTCAATCAGATCAAGTAATGAAAGACCACGATTGAGATAACGGCGAGAAATTTTTACAACCAAACGTAGGTTACTTTCAATCATGCGCTTACGCGCCTTCTCATCACCTTTCAGTGCTAGACGCGCAAAATAAACCTCTTCTTCTGCGGATAAAAGAGGTGAAAAACCGATCTCACTCAAATACAGCTGAGTAACATCCAAACTTTTAGAAGAGTCTGCTTCCGCATATCGAGCATTAACAGCAGATTCAAATTCTTCATCTGCTGCCTCTTCTTGAAAGCCATCAAGTGTATCAAGGTCAAAGTCTCTGACGTTCGAAACCTTAGCTGTGTTTTTATCCATGCTTGCTAACTTCATACCCCCTCCTTAAAAACGCTAGTTTTTACTCAATTTTTGGGTAATACATCTAACGGATTAATCGGCTGTCCATCTCGGCGAACTTCAAAGTGAAGCAAGGGTCTATCCGTCCCCTTACCACCGATTACAGCAAGGGAATCACCAGCTCGAACACTTTGCTTTTCTTTTACTATGATTCTTTCGTTGTACGCATAGGCACTTAAGTAAACATCATCATGTTTCACGATCACTAGGTTTCCATAACCAATGAGACCACTGCCTGCATACACAACAACGCCATTTGCCGCTGCTTTCACCAAGTCACCTTTCTGTGCTTTGATGTCTATACCTTTACTACTAACCCCAGCGTTTGAAAACCCCCTCTTTACTTCTCCATCGACAGGCCAAGCCCATTTAATGTCTTTTGTAACTGGAGTCGTGGTTTTTGTTGCGACTTTTTTAGGCTCGTTACGAGTTACAGAAGTGGCTGATTTAGGTCTCACACTAGTCGTTTGAGAAGAAACCTGAGACGAGGATTTGGACACTGAAGATGACGCTCTTTTCGCCTCTCTCAAACGTATTTTTTGATTCGGATAGATGACATAAGGAGCATCAATATTATTGGCATTAGCCAAGGCGCGATAATCCAAGCCATAGCGAAAGGCAATGGAAAACAGGGTGTCACCGCTACGAACGCGATAGTATCCCGATGCGGGCACAGAAGAAACACGCGCATGATTTGACGAATAAGAAGCGGAGTTTTTATCTGGAAAATGCAGAACTTGATAAGAGCATCCTGTCAGAAAAAAGCACAACAAAACCAATTGAGCCATACTACTGACCAAGGTTTGTTTGACAGACTTTTTGTCATGACAACTAAAGATAATATTTCCCTCAAGCAATAGAATTGTAGCGTTTATTAACTTTTGTCTTCATTTCGTAAATAAATGTAAGACGCACAAAAAATCATCAAAACTCCAACTAAAATAAAAGCCATTGGCACCACCAAATCGTTCAGCAATTGGTAGTTAGGTACCTGCCAAGGCCATATTAAATCTGTTTCTACTGGTATGTTTTTATCCCCAATTTGCTCCCAACTTATGGTCACTTTCCAAGGCCAAACTTTTACTAAAGCGCCGAGCATAATGCCTGTTAAGAACGACAAGGTCATGGCATGAGCTTTGTGTAACAAATAATTGAGGAACTTGGAAAAACTCAACAAACCAACCAGTGCCCCCGCAGCAAAAATGATAATGACGGTAAGGTCGAAGCTTTTTATCGCATTCAACACAAAACCGTACATACCCATTATCAGTAAGAGAAAACTCCCAGAAATGCCAGGTAGAATCATAGCGCAGATCGCAATCATCCCTGCGAAAAACACCATAAAATTAGAGGTGTTCATAGTCGTAGGCACTAACAGTGATAGGCTTGCACCGGCCGAAATACCGACGATTAGAGCAATACCGTGACGAACAGAAAAAGACTTGACCTGCTTTAATAAGAACACCGCAGATGCCAAAATCAAACCGAAGAAAAAGCTCCACAAATAAGTAGGATACACCGCCAATAAGTGCGTAATAAGGCCCGCGATCAAAAAAATACTCGTAACCACACCGGCCCCTAACGCCAATAAAAACCCCCCATCAAAATGACGCCATAAAGCTTTCACGTCGCCTTTGAATAGCATTTGAATGCTGTCTTTATTAACGCCGCTGAGAGCCGCGATCAAACGATCATACACCCCAACAATAAAGGCAACCGTACCACCAGATACCCCTGGCACCACATCCGCGGCCCCCATTAGGACACCACTTAAATATATTTTCAGCCACTTAGGCATGTTCCAATCCTTCTAATAAAGGGACAAAGTATGCGGACTCATTGCCCAAACATTTCCAACGCTCCCCTTCTTTGCGCCAGCACCCTATTTGCGGAGTAGGGTGGTCAATCGGCATAATCAGAATGCCATTTTCTTTTAAACAATTTGTCAGAGCTAACGGGATTTTACTGGCCATGGCAGTGATAATTACGGCATCCATTTCAATACGATGAGGCCAACCTGCTTGTCCATCCGCAAACAAATGCTCGACGTTATTAATCCCCATCGAAGACAACCTTTGCTTAGCTTGTTGATACAAAGAGTGCTGCCGCTCTATAGTGTGCACCTTATTAAAAAAATGCGCCAAAATACGGGTCTGATATCCAGAGCCGGTACCAATTTCTAACACTCGACCAAGCCTGGCATATTGCAACAACCACTCCGTCATTCTGGCCACCGTTAATGGCTGACTAATGGTTTGATTTCGACCTATGGGTAAAGGGGTAGCAGAATAAGCCAAATGCGAAAACGCGGGCTCCACAAACTCATGTCGCGGAATATTGCCCATTAAAGCCAATAGCTCAGAATGAGTAATACCCTGCTCTTCAAGCTGATGAATCATCCCGGATGCTCTTGGCTCCGTATGCGTGATTAACCAATTAAGGTCATGCTGGCTCATAGTGTGACGATATCAATCCATTTTTCCAAAGAAGATTTTACTTCGTAGCAAGTCATGTCGGTGTGAATCGGCGTCACGGAAACATAGCCATTTGCCACCGCATCAAAATCCGTACCTGACGATGCGTCATACGGATCCGATAAGGCGCCGATCCAATAACTCGGCATCCCACGAGGATGCTGAGCTGAGACGGGGGCTTGTGCTTTATAGCGATAACCCAACTTAGTTACACGAATGCCTTTGATCTCTTCATAAGGCAAATCCGGCACGTTCACATTGAGCAAAACACCAGTAGGCATATTCAATGTGTGAGTGTCTTTTAACAAAGCCAATACGACTTGCGCTGCGGTCGCAAAGTGTTGATTGCCAACCAATGACACGGCTAACGCAGGACGACCTAAATGCCTTGCTTCCATGGCAGCCGCGACCGTACCAGAATAAATCACGTCATCCCCTAAATTAGGGCCATGATTAATACCGGACACAACCAGATCAACTTCCCCATCAATTACACCAGACAAAGCCAGATTGACACAATCACTCGGCGTACCATCTACTTTATACGCACGCTCCGCCACTTTACTTGGTTGCAAAGGACGAGTCAGAGTAAGCGAGTTACTGGCACCACTGCGATTACGGTCAGGCGCGACCATCAAGGTGTCATATTGCGTTTGCAGATGCTTTGATAAGGTCTGAATGCCCAACGCATCGATGCCATCATCATTCGCGATCAGAATTCTCATGATATTTCTCAGCTGATTTGTCCGTAAAATTCACCATCTCTCGCAGAATACTAGTCGCGAAACAACCTTTCGGTAACGAGAATTCCAGTATTAACTGAGCATTGCCCGTCTCTTCCTTTAGCAATTCCCAGGCCATGTTCATTGGCACTAATCTGGCTAAACGACTGTCTCGAGATAAACCAAAATCCATTAAGGCTTCAACCAGTTCTCCATGGTCTGCCAATGACGCTTTTATAGCGGCTTCTCTTTGGGGTCCCGTACCCGCCTCCCAGCCTGGGCTTAGCAAGGGCAATACCGGGCTTATCTGGCCTCGCGCCACACTCAAATGCATCAAAGCTGATCGTTGCTGCACTCGGAACTGCTCTTCTTTATGCTGGAATTGTGCAATATCAGCATCACACAAACGATCCCACATGCCGTTTTCAACCTGATCACTCAAGGCCTGATTGAAGCACCAAGAGCGAATAGCAGATAACCAAAAAGACTCTGTCTTTGATAATTTGCGACGACTTTGCCGCCCTTTTAGGACAAACTCTTTGCCGTTGTGCAAATTATTACCGTTAATACCAAAACGCTGAGGGCCATAATAGTTCGGCACACCGCCTTGCTGAATCAACTGCAAGCGCGCTTCTAACTCTTCTAGGTCACCTGCCACATTACGCAAGCGAATGATAAAACGATTAGCAAAGTGCGTTCCGGTTTTTAGCTTTTTAGAATGGCGTAATTGAGCGACTACACGGACACTCTCAGGCTCACGGAAAGCCTGATGGAGATTCGATAAATCCGGTTCCTCGTTTAGGGTATGCAAACAAAACCATTGACGTGTGCAAGCATGGCGATCTTTTACACCACTGTAGGTTACCTTATTGGCCGCTACTCCAGCCAATTGAGCGAGGCGCTTGGCTAAGAAGTCAGTATTCACCCCAAGCTTTTCAATAAACACATAACAAAACTCGCCTTTGCCATCTGGCTCAAAACCGAGCTGCTCTTCCACATAAAAATCTTGGGCATGTGTTTTTAGGTCGCCCGTATTAGTAGGCTCTGACCAAGCGTATTGCCAATCCGTATTCATAAGGCTCCCTGCTTATACAGTAATGCCACCGCTTCCACTGCAATGCCTTCTTTACGACCCGTAAAACCCAATTTCTCTGTTGTCGTGGCTTTTACGTTCACCTGTGACATATCGACCTCAAGATCCTCGGCAATATTGGCTCGCATGGCGTCAATATGTGGTCGCATTTTTGGCGCTTGCGCTAGAATAGTCACGTCTACATTACCCACTAATAGCCCCAATGCTTTTACTTCAGAGAAAGCACGCTTTAATAAAATTCGACTGTCAGCCCCTGAAAATGCCGCATCGGTATCAGGGAAATGTTTACCAATGTCACCCAGAGCAGCCGCCCCCAGCAAAGCATCAGTCAATGCATGCAACACAACATCACCATCAGAGTGAGCGATCAAGCCCTGTGAGTAAGGAATCGACACGCCACCCAAAATAACATGATCACCCTCGCCAAATTTATGAACATCAAACCCATGACCTATACGAAATGGCATCATAAAAATAACTCCAACTTAATGCGCTTTTGAATTTGATAAATGTGAAAAAAGCGCCTCGGCAATAATCAAGTCCTCGGGCAATGTCACTTTAATATTACTGTTCTCACCCATTACTAAGTCTGGCTGCCAGCCTTGTAGCTCCATAGCGGAACATTCATCCGTAACCTGTTTACCATCCATGTCAGCCTGAACTAAGGCATCTAATAACGCGCCCAACGGGAATTTTTGTGGTGTTTGAGCCAGCCAAATATGACGTCGATCTAATGTGCTTTTTACTTTTGGGCTGGATTCCACTGAGCTGACATCCCCTTGTTGTTTCACCGTGTCTTTTGACGGCATCGCCAACAATGCTCCCTGCGCTGACTCATGTTTAATGATACGCGATAACGCCGTATGAGATAACAAAGGCCGTGCTGCATCGTGCACTAACACTTGACGATCGATCTCTACCGACATTTTTTGCAATAACTGCAATCCTTTTTGTACCGTGTCACAGCGCTCGGCACCACCGACATAGGTTCTTATCTCTGGGTTATCACACCATTTTGAGTCTGACCAATAAGCATCGTCCGCCCCTAAGCCAACGACCACCCCCGCAATGCATGGGTGAGTTAAAAACACCTCGATCGTGCGGTCTAAAATGGTTTCCCCTGCCAATGATAAATACTGCTTAGGGCAATCCGATAACATACGTTGTCCCACACCAGCTGCAGGAATAATCACCCACATTGCCTGGCTCATCTTTTTTCCACCATACGATAAAACACTTCACCATCTTTAATATATTGAAGCTCAGTACGAACATGCTCTTCTACCGCTTCTTCACCTAAGCGTAGATCTTCAACCTGAGCACGTAAGGCATCATTACGATGCTTTAACCTTTGATTAATGCGTTCTTGATAAGCAATTTGCTTAGCCAGCTCTTCCTGACGTTTTACCCCTTGCTCACCAAAATATAGGTGGTAGCACTGGTATCCAATGGCACAGACAAAAAAAGCCAATAATAAACGCGCCATAATATCCTCTACGATTAAAAGTCCTGTCCCTTATTATCAAAGGAATCGCATGAAAAAAACAAAAAAAGGGAGAACTAAGTTCTCCCTTTTTTTAGGTCAAGCAGAATTAAGCTTGACCCTTGATCTCAGAAAGACCTTTGTAAGGTGCTTTACCACCTAATTGCTCTTCGATACGTAGCAATTGGTTGTACTTAGCAACACGGTCAGAACGACACAAAGAACCGGTCTTAATTTGACCCGCCGCCGTCCCCACCGCCAAATCAGCAATCGTTGCGTCTTCGGTTTCACCTGAACGGTGAGAAATCACCGCTGTGTAACCTGCGTCTTTTGCCATTTTGATCGCTTCAAGCGTCTCAGTCAAAGAACCAATCTGGTTAAACTTGATCAAGATAGAGTTAGCGATGCCTTCATCGATACCGCGCTTCAAGATTTTAGTATTGGTTACGAAAAGATCGTCACCAACTAATTGGATCTTATCGCCCAAAATCTTCGTCTGGTAAGCAAAACCTTCCCAATCTGATTCGTTTAAGCCATCTTCAATGGAAACGATTGGGTAAGCCTCGCACAACTCGGCAAGGTAATCAGAGAAACCTTCAGAAGAGAAGACTTTGCCTTCACCTTTCAAGTTGTACTTACCGTCTTCGTAGAACTCAGACGCGGCACAGTCCATCGCAAGAGTAATGTCTTTACCAAGCTCGTAACCGGCTGCGGCAACGGCTTCTTTGATTACAGCAAGCGCTTCTGCGTTAGAAGCAAGGTTTGGTGCAAAACCACCTTCGTCACCCACTGCTGTATTCAAACCACGAGCACTCAATACTTTTTTCAATGCGTGGAAAATTTCTGCGCCATAACGTAGGGCTTCACGGAAGTTTGGCGCACCAACTGGCTGAACCATAAATTCTTGAATATCAACATTGTTGTCAGCGTGCTCGCCACCATTGATGATGTTCATCATAGGTACTGGCATAGAGTATTGACCAGAAGTACCGTTCAAGTCTGCAATGTGAGCGTACAAAGGGACTTTCTTAGACGTTGCTGCTGCTTTCGCTGCCGCCAAAGAAACGGCCAAGATCGCATTCGCACCAAAAGTCGATTTATTTTCTGTGCCATCAAGGTCAATCATTACCTTGTCTAGCTCAGCTTGTGCCAGTGCATCTTTCCCAATCAAAGCATCACGGATAGGGCCATTCACAGCGGCAACTGCTTTTAAAACACCTTTTCCTAGGTAACGACTTTTATCGCCATCACGTAGTTCTAAAGCTTCACGAGAACCGGTAGAGGCACCAGACGGTGCACACGCTGAACCTACAGAACCATCCGCCAAAATCACATCGGCTTCAACAGTAGGGTTACCACGAGAATCCAATACTTCTCTGGCTTTAATATCAACGATTTGACTCATAACAAACCTCTTTAAATAGATAAAAAATCACAAACAGCCTGTTTGCTTTAGAAAGTAATAAATAACGCTTTCTTACTTATTCTCTTTCCGTACTTATTTTTCTTTTCCTGCGTATTTCAATGCCGCGTGAACAAAGGCACTGAATAAGCCGTGACCATATCTAGGTGTTGACGTAAATTCTGGATGGAACTGACAAGCAACATACCAAGGGTGATCAGCAATTTCGATCATTTCAACCAAAGAGTTGTCTTCTGAACGACCTGAAATCGTCAGACCTGCCTTTTCTAAATCAGATACGTAGAAGTTATTCACTTCGTAACGATGACGATGACGTTCGGTTATCACAGCTTCTCCGTAAGCTTCAAAGGCTTTTGTGCCTTCAGTAAGATTACAGTTCTGCGCGCCAAGACGCATCGTTCCACCTAGGTCGGATTCCTCTGACCGGATTTCTTTGGAACCCTCTGCATTGGTCCATTCTGTAATCAGACCAACAACTGGATTCTCTGCTTTTAGATTAAACTCAGTGCTGTGCGCACCGTCTAATTTTGCCACATTACGAGCAAACTCAATAACCGCTACCTGCATGCCCAAACAAATCCCCAAATAAGGCACTTTGTTTTCTCGAGCATACTGAGCTGTCAATATCTTACCTTCAACACCACGTTCGCCGAAACCACCTGGTACTAGAATCGCGTCCATACCTTTTAACGCTTCGGTACCATTTTCTTCAATGCTTTCAGAATCGATGTAATGCAATTTCACTTTCGTGCGCGCATGAATACCAGCATGATCCATGGCTTCAATCAAAGACTTATAAGCATCCAACAGTTCCATGTATTTACCTACCATGGCAATGTTGATTTGCTTCTCAGGATTCAATTTGGCTTGCGTTACTTTGTTCCAGATTGCTAAATCAGGCATATTGCAGTCTAGGTTGAAGTATTCCACGATCAAGCTATCTAGACCTTGGTCATTTAACATTTGAGGAATACGGTAAATCGTGTCGGCATCTGGCAATGAGATAACAGCACGTTCTTCAACACTGGTAAACAACGCGATTTTCTTACGCTCAGGAGCTTCAATTGTCACTTCGGAGCGGCAGATTAAGATGTCTGGCTGGATACCAATAGAGCGCAATTCTTTCACAGAGTGCTGAGTAGGTTTGGTCTTCGTTTCACCCGCTGTACGGATGTAAGGAACCAAGGTTAAATGCATGAACAAGGCACGGCGAGAGCCCAATTCCACTCTTAATTGACGAACCGCTTCAAGGAAAGGTTGAGACTCAATGTCACCCACTGTGCCACCAATTTCGACTAGAGCAACATCAGCGCCTTCGGCACCCGAGATAACACGTCGTTTGATTTCATCTGTGATGTGAGGAATAACTTGAACAGTACCACCAAGGTACTCACCACGACGTTCTTTTTTCAATACATGCTGATAAACACGACCACTGGTGAAGTTATTACGCTTACCCATTTTAGTGGAAATGAAACGTTCATAGTGACCAAGGTCAAGATCGGTTTCAGCACCGTCTTCGGTGACATACACTTCACCGTGCTGGAAGGGACTCATGGTGCCAGGATCCACGTTAATGTACGGGTCCAGCTTTAACATGGTGACTTTTAGCCCACGAGATTCAAGAATGGCTGCTAGAGAAGCAGATGCCAATCCTTTACCAAGAGATGATACTACACCACCTGTTACGAAAATATATCGTGTCGCCATGAGTGTTTAACCCGCCTTAAAAATAGATAAATATGAAATTTGATGGTGCCGAAAAATGCACCTTCAGGACGGGAGGAAATGATAGCATCGCTGGCCTCATCTCTCAATGTAAAACATCCTTGTTTTGCATTCATTCGAGGCAAAAAATGGCACACATAAAAAGCGTGCCTTACAAGTCCAATTCTAGAATCTTCGACTTGGCACGAGAGCAACATGGCATCACCCAGTTACCCTGTTGTCGCTCCGCTTCCGTCAAAAACACATCTCTATGATCTGGAGTGCCGCTTACCACACCCGTTTGACAGGTGCCACAGACACCAGACTCACAAGAGACAGCCACAAATACCCCATGCTGATCCAGCGCCTCAAACATGGTTTGGTCTTCAGACACATTGATCAATTCCCCTGTACTGTGGACTTTCACTTGAAACGCCGCATTATCGGATTCTTGCTCTAAGGGTTCAGGGGCGGCAAAAAACTCACGATGTAACCTTTCTTCTGACCAACCCTGCATTCGGGCTTGGCTTAAAACCTCATTAATAAAATCCGCCGGACCACAGACATAAAGCTCCCCATCAAAGGCGTGACGAGATAAAACATTCACCATATCCATGCGGCCAGAGTCAGCCAGCTGACTAAAATGAAAAAACATTTTGTCAGCAAAAGAAGCCGTTTTTAATGCCTCTGAAAACGCGGCTTTTTCAGGTGTTTTAGCACAATAGTGAAATTCAAAAGACCGACCCTGCTGCTGTAATTGCTGCGCCATAGGCAACAAAGGTGTCACACCAATACCACCAGCGATCAACATACAGTGACGAGGACTGTCAACCAAACCAAAATGGTTACGAGGCGCACTAATCGCCAGCTCGTCTCCAATGGTCAGACGATGCACCTCTTCCGAGCCACCGCGTGATTGCGGGTCTTTCAGCACCGCTACTTCGTAATACTGTGGCTCAACCTGCAACCGACACAAAGAATATTGGCGAATCAGGCCACTCGGCAAATGCACATCAATATGCGCTCCTGCTTCAAAAGTAGGCAAATTCGCCCCATCACGGCTCCCCAAGACAAGTCGCACAACATTTTGCGCTTCCTCAACGATGTTTTTCACAACCACTGGAATCATTTCAACAACCTCATTCCCAAACCAACTAAAAAGAAATCACTTGCAGCGGACCATCAGATGGCGCTGCTTTGACATTTTCTTGCTGCTCTTGCGCAATAATACGCTCAATGATTTTTCGAGACTGCACACCACCAGCATCAATGTCCAGTTTCAATAAATCATAGTCGGGAAATGCTAATAAGTTTTCCTGCTGCCGCTCCAAGACCTCTAAATCTTCTGCGAAAATCGCCCCTTGCCCTTCTCGAATGCGATCCGTTAGCGCTTCATCTTGGGGATTAAAGTTTCGCGCCATCCCCCAAAAATACCAGATAGAGGTGTCACTTTCAGGCGTAATAAAATCCACTACTGTACTACTGGCTTTATGATCGTTACTGGCCTCAAAACCACCCTGTCCAGCATGCGCCACACCCACATCAATCATCACATGAGAAGGTGGACTGAAACGGCAAATCTGCCAACGATCGACAGGAACATCATCAGCCAAATTATTGCCACGTAACGCCGCTTGCCAGAATGGCGGCGGCATGATGTTTTCCATGAAACGACTGGTAATGACTTTATCACCATCGACTTTCGTATCCACAGGTGATTCATCAATTTCTTTCTGACCAATACTGCTCGCATGAACGTAAGTTTCATGAGTCAGATCCATCAGGTTATCAATCATCAAACGATAGTCACAATTAATGTGGTAAAGGCCGCCACCGTAAGCCCATTCTGGGTTGTCGGCCCACTCTAATTGAGGAATCAAAGAGACATCCGCTTTATCTTGTTCACCGGGCCAAACCCAGACAAACCCGTAACGCTCTTCGACTGCATAGGATTTCATACATGGAAAACCTTGAACTCGCTGCAGTGGCATCGACTTAGTTTTACCATCCGCGCCCATTTTTAAGCCATGATACCCACATACCAAAAGCCCATCTTCCACGTAGCCCAATGATAAAGCCGCACCACGGTGTGGACAAAAATCGAGAACGGCGGCGATCTGGTCATCATGAGAGCGATAGAAAGCGATGCTTTCACCACAAATTTTACGGCCAAGAGGTTTGCTGCCCGCCACCTCTTCAGACATGGCGGCCACATACCAAGCATTTTTGGGATAGGTTTGCTGTTTCATTAGAATACTCCTGCTTTTTATTGTATTTATTGGATCCAATATAAAACAAAAGCACATAATAACAAGTCCAAAATCACAAAATTGGATCCAGTAAGCTTTTTTTGAATGCCTCATCCACTTCTAAACTGTCAAAAAACATAAAATTGGATCCAATTTTCACATTTGCACTAGATGCGCTATTATTCTCTCTTTCTTTAATCTAGAACTGAGATAAGGCATGAGCAAATCGGGTCAGGAAGTAATCAGTCGATTAAGACAAATGGTGCTGTCAGGGGAACTGGCCGCAGGAGAACGAATCGCCGAAATTCCGACAGCAGAACGACTCGGTGTCTCGCGTACCCCAATACGCATCGCATTTCGAACCTTGGAACAGGAAGGTTTATTGACCAAACGACCTGCTCGTGGCTATGAAGTACGACAGGTCACCTTATCTGACATCACTGGCGCGATTGAAGTTAGAGGTGTACTTGAGGGCTTGGCCGCCAGACAAGCCGCAGAGAACGGGCTATCAGAATGCCAAAGAATAGAATTAAAGCAATTGCTTCAGTCGGGCGATCAGCTGTTTGAAAATGGTCAACTTGATGAACAGGACTTGGCACAGTATCACGACATCAACCAGCGCTTTCATCAAATTATTATCGATGCCAGCAATAACCCAGCCATCGCTGAAGCACTCAGTCGCAATGAACATTTACCTTTTGCCTCGGTGAGCGCATTGGCTTTTGATGGCAATAATTTGCGACTAGAATTTCGCCGATTTAACTTCGCTCACATGCAACATCACGCGGTGTTTGACGCCATTAGCCAAGGCCAAAGTAGCCGCGCAGAATCCATCATGCGGGAACACGCCAACGCCACGCTGGGTTATGCTAAAGTCTTCTCGCAAAAGGAAGAGACCAATGAAAAGATGCAAGTGCTCCAGTAACGGATCAACAACTAAGCTAAATCCGTATTACCCAATGGCACTTCTAGGGTATTTCCCGCCATGCTTGGTGGTTGACCCACCATCTCATCGTAGGCGCTTTGATGGCATAACACCATGGCATCCACCTGCTTCTCTTTGAACAAAGATTGCAGCTCGAGTTTGTTGTGGCTGGTCATAAAGCGCCCCTTACCATCCATAACATAATCCTCTTTACCCTCTATCACCACCGACAACTGATAGAGATTTGACTCCAAGGAATGCAACTTCACTTTGTCAAAATGTTGAGTACGTTTTAATTCTTTTAATTCCATGTTGAATGGCCTCAAAGGTTCTTTAGAAGGTACTATTGATACGCAAAGAAAGCCGTATAGGTTCAGAGAATATCTTAGACCCCCTAAATTTTTCAGAACCAGAGGCTCATACAACAATAATAAACATCACTCATAAGCAGCTGACTCAATGAACACAACACCCCACGATTTGTACCGAAACACAGCCGATGTAAAACAAGCAATTGATAAAATACAGAAGCATTTACAACAGGATAAACGCTATTTGATCGCGCTTGCAGGTGGTCCAGGCTCTGGAAAAAGCACGCTGGCTAATTACTTAGCTGAACATGTTAATACACAACATCCTTCACAGGTCGCTTGCCTGTCTATGGACGGCTTCCACCTCCCTAAACAGGCCTTAAGCGACTTACCAAACGCCAATGAAGCCTTTGCCCGCCGCGGCGCCGATTGGACGTTTGATCACCATAAATTTGCTCAGTATGTCACTAACATTGCCAACGCCTATCAAACCGTAGACTGCCAATGGCCCAGTTTTGACCATGCGTTAGGCGACCCAATTGACGACCACATATCCATTTCACAACACACTAAAGTCATCTTGATTGAAGGGCTTTACTTACTCTTACCTGAGACAGATTGGCAGAAAGCCGCGGATTATTATGATGAACGCTGGTTTCTAGATGTTCCACTCCCCATTGCAATCGAACGATTAGCATTAAGGCATCAAGCTTCATGGAATCTATCTTATCAACAAGCCATGAATAGAATTCAGCAA
This sequence comes from Marinomonas posidonica, assembly GCF_043643765.1. GTDB lineage: Bacteria > Pseudomonadota > Gammaproteobacteria > Pseudomonadales > Marinomonadaceae > Marinomonas > Marinomonas posidonica_A. The sequence continues at coordinate 28,712 of NZ_JBHZSP010000013.1, forward strand.
AACGATGCACTTAATGCTGAGCAAGTTGCTCAAACAAAAATATATGCAGATTGGCTCATTCAGGTTTAGTGATGATTAGGAAAGGGTAAGGCCTTGCTTGGTCGCCACTCGAACTGAAGCTGACCATAATCAGGGTGACGCCATAAATTGGCAATGGCGACTAACTCATCTTGGATAAACAAATAGGGTAAATGTTCGCGCCACCAAACCGGAATCTGCTGATCATTTAGCCATTTTTTCAATGACCGAGTCTGTCCATTTTGCATCAATAACTTGACCCCCAAAGGCCGAGTTCTTAGTTCAACGCCCTCTCCTTGGATCAGCTGCAACTGGTCAAAACCTCGTGTTTTCACTTGCCCAATGACCAATGTCCCGCACTCAACCAGACGCTCATTTGGCAACACATACAAGGTATTCTGATGACGCATCAAGCGACCATCAGCAAACACGAACTCGGGTTGCTTATCTTCAACGCCAGCAAACATATTAAGGACGCTGTCACATTGCGCTTGCGTTAAACTTCGGCCTTTTTGCTCTATGAATTGTCGTAACCAAAAACGCCTTTGTGGCATTGGCTGTTGATACAGCCAATTCAAATCCAACCCGCCATGTGCATTTGATACCGTCGATAAATGTTGCGCCGACAAGCTAGCCAACATTTCGTAGTCGTCAGCGACTCGTTGCGCCATGTTGGAAACACTCTGCTCCATATTTGGAAAGTGTGTTTTCATTAAGGGAATGACGTTTTGACGTAAAAAATTACGCGAAAAGCGTTCGTCTTGATTGGATTCGTCCTCAACCCAATACAAACCATGTTGCTGAGCATAATCTTCGATTTTAGCCTTAGTGATCGACAAAAGTGGCCGTACCAAGCAAGCCCCCTGATCCCCCAAAGGTCGAACTGCTGGCATGCCTGCCAACCCTTTCGTTCCAGTTCCTCTTGCCAGTCGAAACATCACGGTTTCCGCTTGATCCCCTTGATGATGAGCCAAAAGCAAAACATCACCAGCCACCAAGCGATCTTCAAAAACTTGATATCTTGCTTGGCGAGCCACATCTTCCACCGACGCTTGTACTTTCAAATCCACTTTTTGGGCATAAAAAGTGACATTAAGTGCTTGGCATACTTGTTCACAATGGTCTAACCATGCATCTGCATTTGGACTTAAGCCATGATGTACATGGATCACGGCAACCTTTGCTCTTTGCTCAGGAGTAATTTGACTCACCAAAGCGTGCAATAGTACGTGGGAATCAACACCACCACTGTAAGCTACCCAAACCCTGTTTGCTTGCGTAAACAAAGATGTCAACCAAATTGGATTAAACTCTAATTCAGTCGTAAGGGTGAAAGGCGGATGCGGCTGATAACTCATATAAAGTGAACCATTTTTTAAGCGTCAGAAGCAGAAACAAAAAAGCCTCCAATCAGGAGGCTTTTTAGCAAATCAATCGATTATAAGCCGTATGACATTAAGCGGTTGTAACGACGCGCCAACAACTCTTCTGTTGTTAGCGCTTCCATACGATCCAGTGCCGCTAAGATGTTTTCTTTCAGGCTGTGAGCCATTTGCTCATGAGCATTGTGTGCTCCACCCATTGGCTCTGGAATAATGGTATCAACCAAACCAAGCTCTTTCAGACGAGGCGCAGTGATGCCCATAGCTTTCGCCGCATCAGATGCACGTTCTGCACTCTTCCATAGAATAGAGGCACAACCTTCTGGTGAAATAACTGAGTAAGTGCCGTATTGCAACATCATCAGTTCATCACACACACCAATTGCCAACGCACCACCAGAACCACCTTCACCGATAACCGTTGAGATGATTGGTGTTTTTAGGCGTGACATAACGGCAAGGTTGTATGCAATGGCTTCACTCTGACCACGCTCTTCTGCACCAATACCTGGGTAAGCCCCAGGTGTGTCAATTAAGGTAACGATTGGCATATTGAAACGCTCAGCCGTTTCCATCAAGCGCAAGGCTTTACGGTAACCTTCTGGACGTGGCATGCCAAAATTACGCAATACTTTTTCTTTTACTTCACGGCCTTTTTGATGACCGATGATCATCACAGGACGACCATCTAGACGCGCAATACCACCAACAATGGCACGGTCATCTGCATAGTGACGATCACCGTGCATTTCTTCGAAATCCGTAAAAACGTGTTCAATATAATCCAGCGTGTAAGGACGCTTTGGGTGACGGGAAAGTTGTGATACTTCCCAAGCGCCTAAATTACTGAATAAACTTTTTGTTAGGGCGACTTTTTTGTCTTCTAGTCGGCTGATTTCATCACTGATGTTCAGTTCATTATCATTGCCTACTAGACGTAATTCTTCAATTTTTTGTTCAAGCTCAGCAATCGGCTGCTCGAATGGTAAATAATTTAAATTCATCGTTAACTACACTGCTGTCTGGTTGCCATCAAATATAAGGCAAATGGCATCATGCCAATTGCTCTAAAGCGATAAAACGTATTACTACGCCACATTCCTTTGCACAAATTATAAAATGAGCCTAAGTATACACTAACTGAACATTTTGTTTACCGTATTGTTTCTGTAGTTGGTGAATTAAATCGTCATCTGGACGAACTCGCCAACTCGAACCTAAACGGATATCGCCAAAAGCTTCAGGGGTATCAAACCCAATGACCACATCACAACCGTCTCCGCGGAATTCTGACATTTGATCAGCTAATGACTGAATATCAGCTGGTGTTACTGACTCTGAACTCCAAGTAATTCGCAATGCTTCGACATAACGAATACGAGCTTGAGCAATATCAAGTACATTTCGGGCAATGACTTTCTGTCCACCACGAAACTCGTCTACTGAAATCTCCCCCTCAACCACAACCACTTCGTCTTTGACGATGACGTCTTTGAAGTTTTCATAGTTGTCAGGAAACACCGTCACCTCAATACGAGCTGAGCGATCATCCAATGTGACGAAAGCAATGTTACCACCTTTTTTACTTTTTGTTACACGCAAATCCACAATCAATCCGGCCATGACTTGGGTATCGCCACGCTTAGGTTGCAGATCGACTATTTTGGAGCGTGCAAATCGTCTGATCTCCTTTTCATACTCATCAATCGGGTGACCTGTTACATACAAGCCTAGGGTGTCTTTTTCACCGTCTAAGCGCTGCCTACCAGGCCACTCATGCTGGATACCTATTTCCTTATAGGCATCTTCTGTGCTCTCTTCTACCGCCACCCCAAACAGGTCCATCATACCTGCATCTTGGTTTTTGGCATCCTGCACGGCTCGCTTCAACGCTTCATCAATGCAAGCATATAAGGTCGCACGGTTTGGCCCTATGGTGTCAAATGCCCCAGAACGAACCAATGCCTCCATCACGCGCTTGTTAACCTTCTTACCCACACGCTGACAGAAATCAAAAATGTGCTCAAATGGCCCCTCTTTGCGAGCTTCAACAATGGCTTCAATTGGGCCTTCACCCACCCCTTTAATGGCACCTAAACCATACACTATGGCGCCAGCTGGGTTGACCGTAAATTTGTAGACTGACTCATTAACGTTGGGCAATTCCAACGCTAAATTCATCGAACGACACTCTTCAATAAAGATAACGATCTTGTCGGTATTCTGCATATCGGCAGACAATACCGCGGCCATGAAAGGCGCCGGATAATGATTTTTCAACCAAGCGGTTTGATAGGATACTAAGGCGTACGCAGCCGAGTGAGATTTGTTAAAACCATAACCCGCAAACTTCTCCATCAAATCAAAGATGTTACCGGACAAATCCTTATCGACGTTGTTTTTAAGTGCGCCTTCCATAAAGATCAAGCGCTGTTCCGCCATTACCTCAGGTTTTTTCTTACCCATAGCACGACGCAACAAGTCAGCACCACCCAGACTAAATTTCGCCAAAACCTGAGCGATTTGCATTACCTGTTCTTGATACAAGATGATGCCGTAAGTGGGCTCCAAAACGGGGATCAAGTCTTCATGCTGGTAATCTGGATGTGGAAAAGCCAACTCAGAACGACCATGCTTACGGTTTATAAAGTCGTCTACCATGCCAGACCCAAGTGGGCCAGGACGATACAATGCCACCAAGGCGATGATATCTTCAAAGCGCGATGGCAATAGTTTCTTAATCAGTTCCTTCATACCACGGGATTCCAGCTGGAATACCGCCGTGGTTTCGGCTCTTTGCAGTAAGTCGTATGTGGATTTGTCTTCCAGATCAATCAGCGCGATATCCAATGGGGGTTTGCCTTCTAGGGCATGGATATCATTGATGTTTTTCACCGCCCAATCAACCACGGTCAAGGTTTTCAAACCCAAGAAATCGAACTTCACCAGACCGGCTTCTTCTACGTCGTTTTTGTCGTATTGAGTCACCAAGCCGGAGCCATCTTCTTCACAATACAGTGGGGCGAAATCAACCAGTTTGGTTGGGGCGATGACCACACCACCGGCGTGCTTACCAAAGTTACGCACCACCCCTTCCAAAGACATGGCCATTTCCATGACATCCGCCGCTTCTTCATCGGACGCCAAGAACTCTGGTAGAGCAGGCTCTTCTTCAAGGGCTTTACTGAGTGTCATGCCAATTTCAAAGGGGATCAACTTGGACAGCTTATCCCCTAAACTATAAGGCTTACCTTGTACCCGCGCGACATCGCGAACAACGGCTTTGGCTGCCATGGCACCAAAGGTAATAATCTGAGAAACCGCATCACGACCATAGGTACGCGACACGTAATCGATTACCTTATCTCGGTTATCCATGCAAAAGTCGATATCAAAGTCAGGCATGGATACCCGCTCTGGATTCAAGAATCGTTCGAATAGCAGATCGTATTCAAGCGGATCAAGGTCAGTGATTTTTAACGCATAAGCCACCAATGAACCGGCACCCGAACCACGACCAGGGCCTACCGGAATATCGTTATCCTTGGCCCATTGTATAAAGTCCATTACGATCAAGAAGTAACCAGGAAATCCCATCTGGTTAATAATGTTTAATTCAAAATCGAGACGATCCCAATATTCCTGGCGGCGTTTTTCAACACGTTCGCCATATTTCAACGTCAAAATATCAAAGCGTTCTTTTAAACCGTCAAAAGACAGCTTGTTAAAAAACTCTTCCATGGTCATGCCATCTGGCACGGGATAATCCGGCAAAAAATATTTACCCAGCAAGACATCAACACTACAGCGCTTAGCTATTTCGACGGTATTTTCCAAGGCTTCGGGAATATCTTGGAACAACTCAGCCATTTCTTCAGGGGTTTTAAAGTACTGTTCTTCAGAGTAGCGACGAACTCTTCGTGGATCATCAAGTGTGACACCGTCGTGAATACATACACGCGCCTCATGAGCTTCAAAGTTTTCTCGTTTGAGAAAGCGCACGTCATTGGTGGCCACCACTGGGCAACCCAGCTCTGCCGCCAAAGGAACAACCGCATGAATATAGTCTTCTTCACCCACTCGGCTGGTACGCTGCAACTCTACATAAAAGCGATTAGGGAACACGGACATCCAATAAGCCAAATGCTGCTTCGCTAACTCTGCCCGGCCTTTTTGCAACAACAAGCCGATGTCGCCATAACCAGCACCGGATAAAGCAATCACGTCTTCGCTAGATGCCTCAATCCAATCTCTCCGGATAACGGGTCGGCCTTCAACTTGTCCCAATTGATAACCTTTAGAAATGATTTCTATGATGTTTTTGTAACCTTTATTGGACATCGCCAACAAAGTCATACGATAACGAGATTCCAGCTCCTCGGTATCATCCTCGATAACGACGTCAGCACCACATATGGGCTTAATACCCTTATCCATAGCACCTTTATAAAAACGCACAAAACCACATAAGTTATTTTCATCTGTGATGGCCACCGCCGGCATGGACATTAATTCCGTTGTCCCTAACAGACCTTTGACCTTGACTAAGCCATCCACCAAAGAAAACTCAGTATGCACTTTTAAATGTATGAACGATGCGGACAAAACTTATCCCTCTAGAATCTTTTTAACGGGTGCGAAACTGCGTCTGTGCAAAGGAGTCACACCGAATTGTCGAATGGCTTCTAAATGCTGCGCTGTCGGGTAACCTTTGTGCTTTTCTAAACCATACTCTGGATACAAATCAGCCGCTTTTACTATGTCTCTGTCACGAGTCACTTTCGCCAAAATAGACGCTGCTGAAATGGCCGCATGTCGAGCATCCCCTTTCACGACGGCTTCAGCAGGACAAGGCAAATTAGGCGGCAGACGATTACCATCAATTAAACAATGCTCCGCCATTGGCGATAACATTGCCACGGCTCTGGACATGGCTAACATGCTAGCGTGTAAAATATTTAATTGATCAATTTCTTCAATACTAGCACTGGCAATGGCATAGCACAGGGCTTTTGCTTGAATTTCATCAAACAATGCTTCACGTTTTTTTTCAGACAATTTTTTGGAGTCAGCAAGACCGGCAATAGGCTGTTGTGGATCTAGAATCACTGCCGCCGCCACGACCTCACCAGCCAACGGCCCTCTGCCCGCTTCATCCACGCCAGCCAACAAGGTCCCCGAATACAACTCGCTTATGAAGGGCTCCATTAGACTTCCTTATCCGCCAACATATTGATAATCGCTTTTGCGCCTTGCTCTCCGGCATTTTTTCGAAGCATCTGATGCAAATCCAGATACTTTTGCTGTATTTTCTTATCTTGTCTAAAGGACTGCCAAGTTTGCACCAAACGTGTGGCCAAACTCTCCGGTACTGCCTCGTCTTGTAATAACTCAGGCACCAAGGTTTCATTTGCCAGCAAGTTTGGCAAAGACACATAAGGCACTTTAATCATACGTTTCATGATCGCAAAGGTTAAACGATTCACTTTATACGCCACGACCATAGGTCGTTTGACCAACATCGCTTCCAACGCCGCCGTACCTGACGCCAATAAAATAGCATCCGCAGCCGCCATCACAGTACGTGATTGCCCATCTGTAATCACCGCTTGCACATTCACTTCTTGTAGAATCGTTTCAATTTGTTCGCGTCTAGCCTGATTCGCCGCAGGCATCAGAAACGTCGCCTGAGGTTCCTGTTGTTTAATCAATTTAATGGTCTCAGCAAACAAGGAAGCAAGTCGAGCCACTTCGCCTTCTCGCGAGCCAGGTAAAATAGCAAACACTGGCCCTGTAATTGGGCCCAAATTTAGCGTTTCACGGGCTTGCTGCGGGTCACTTTCCAAGGGAATATCATCCGCTAACGTATGACCGACACACACCACAGGTATATTATGTTGATGATAAATAGGCAGCTCAAAGGGGAACAAGGCCAACATTAAATCAACCGATTTTTTAATCTTAAAAATGCGCTTTTGACGCCATGCCCAAACAGACGGACTCACATAATGCACTGTCGGAATGCCAGCTTGTTTTAGCTTTCTGGCCAGTGGTAAATTAAAGTCTGGGGAATCAATACCAATAAAGGCGGTAGGAGGATTCGCCAAACAGGATTGATAAAGACGTTTACGAATAGCCAGTAATTCTTTCAAACGACCAAGTACTTCCACCAGCCCCATCACAGACAATCTGTCCATTGGCACTATGCTGGTTAAACCTTCTGCTTCCATCAGAGGTCCACCAATCCCTTCAAACACTGCGTTGGGCTGTAACGCTTTTAAATGCTTGATTAAATTCGCCCCTAAAATATCACCAGATGCTTCTCCGGCAACCAACACGTAACGTGCTGTCGACGTCACTTTCATTAACACAACCTCTAATAACAAAAAAACCCCGAAGCGTTCCGGGGTTTTCTTTTTCTTGGGGAAGTTATCGAATTATCCCGCGCTCAGACGCTCGAATCGATATGACAAACTTTGCCACCTCAGGAATGGAATAGTCTGAACTCTGTTCCAATTCACTTAGTACAGACTCCAGTGTTAACCCTTTCAAGTAAACACTTTTATACGCATTTTTCAGTGCTCGTATAACCTCTTTCGGAGTGCCTCGCCGACGCATCCCTTCGAAGTTCATACCATGTGCTTTGGCTGGATTACCGGATACCATGATAAACCTTGGTACGTCTTTTGAGACCATGGACCCCATGCCACACATACTATAAGAATTCACCTGGCAAAACTGATGAATCCCTGTATAGCCACCCAAAATGACATTATCACCTAACGTCACATGCCCAGCTAAAGCGGCATAGTTCGCCATAATATTATTATCACCCACAACACAATCGTGACCGATATGCGTACTGGCCATAAACAAATTACCGCTGCCTATGATAGTAATACCTTGATCTTGCACGGTACCGCGATGAATAGTGGCATTCTCTCGGATAACATTACTGTCACCAATCACCAAACGCGTTGGCTCACCCTTGTACTTTTTGTCTTGGTTTGCTTCTCCAACGGAAGCAAACTGATAGATTTCATTATTCTCACCAATCTCAGTATGACCATTAATCACCACATGAGATTTAATAACACTACCAGCTCCAATTTTAACATTCGGTCCGATCACAGAAAACGGCCCAACTTCAACACTTGGGTCAAGTTCAGCACTCGGATCGACTAAAGCAGTTGGATGTATCGCCACTATAACTTCCTATCAGCACACATGATGGTTGCAGAACAAGCAAGCTGGCCATCTACCGTTGCTTTACACTCAAACTTCCAGATACCACGCTTTTCCGCGATGATCTTTGCTTCTAACTGTAGACGGTCACCTGGTACAACAGGACGTTTAAATCTAGCATTATCTGACCCAACAAAATAATAAATAGAGCCATCCTCAGGTGTCTTATCCATTGTTTTAAAACCAAGAACACCGGCTGCTTGCGCCATCGCTTCAATAATCAAGACACCAGGCATCACTGGGTGATCGGGAAAATGACCATTAAAGAATGGTTCGTTCACTGTTACATTTTTATACGCTACGATGGAATCGTTCAGATTTAACTCAACAACACGATCAACTAGTAAAAACGGATACCTATGAGGTAAATACTGACGAATTTCATTTACGTCCATCATTAAACATCAACCTTTTCTGAAAGCTTATTAATTTTCTGTTCCAGTGTTGTAATTTGCTTCGCCATATTATCAATTCGTCTAAAACGTGCGACAGAACGACGCCACTTAGGCGTTGGTTCTAAACCCATTCCGGAGGAATAAGAGCCCGCTTCTGGAATCGATTTACTGACCATACTCATCGCTGTAATATGAACATGATCTGTGATTGTGATATGACCCGCAATCCCTACGCAACCAGAAATTGTACAAAAAGCACCTATCCTTGCGCTTCCTGCTATCGCTGCACAAGCAGCAATGGCGGTATTATCGCCAATTACGACGTTATGAGCAATTTGAACTTGATTATCTATTTTAACGCCATGACCAATTTGCGTGTTTTCGATTGCACCGCGATCAATTGTAGTACTTGAACCTATCTCTACTCGATCGCCGATAACAACACCGCCAAGCTGATCTATTTTTTCCCATTCACCATTATTTGGAGCAAAACCAAAGCCGTCAGCTCCCACTATACAACCACTGTGGAAGATACAATCCGCCCCGACAGACACATCATGATAAAAAGTCACGTTGGGGTATAAACGTGTCGCCCGCCCTAACGAGCAGCCACGACTGACGACTGTATTCGCTCCAATCACACAATCATCACCAATGATGACGCCGCAATCGATCACCGCGTTAGGGCCAATCACGACATTGTTACCCAGTTGAACATCGTCCGCCACAACCGCAGAAGGATGTACACTCAGCCAAGATTCTTTCAGTGGTACAAATAAGTGCGTCAGTTGTGCAAAAGCAAGATATGGATTAGCAACAATAATGGCATGATCAAGATCAACCGCAAGCTCTTCAGTTTTTACTAGGACAGCACCCGCCTTGGTCTGTGCAAGCTGGCTTTGATACTTAGGGTTCGCTAAAAAACTTAATGCGTTTTTTGTGCTTTTTTCCAACGTCCCTAATCGATCAATAACGAGGTTACTGTCGCCTTTAACGACGCCCCCGACTTTTTCAGCCAATTGCCCTAGCGTATAATTCATAAATTAATTGTCCTTATTAATGCGTTCCACCAATTCGTTGGTGATATCCGATTCACTATTAGCATATAAGCTTAGCTGTCTATTTAATACTAAGTCTAGTTTACGTTCATCAATAATGGATTTTAGAGCGGCTTCACCTTTAGGAGTAAGGTCTTCAATCAGTTTTTGTTCTAATAATTTGGCTTGTTGCTGCATTTGTGCTGCCATTTGACGAATGCCATTTTGTCGCTTCACTAAATCACTGCGGCGTTTATTAAACTCTTCTGGCGCTAAGGTCAGTTCTTCTCGTTTGAGCTGTTCATCCGCCTCTTTTAACGCTGTCTGCTCTTGCTGTAAACGCGTTTCCATCTGCGCTACTTTTTGTTTTGGCTCTTTGGCCGCTTCTTGGCCAATATTACTTTGTAAAAGCGCAGCTCTAAAGTCGACCACGGCCATCTCTGTGGCGTGTGCATTGCTCATCAACATCAATGTACAAAGCGCCAATATCATTCTTTTCATTACAAATCCTCTTATGCTTTTACTCAGATTAACTTAAAAAGTTGTTCCCAACTGGAATTGGAAAACGTCGGTACTGTCACCGTCTTGCGCATTTAATGGTCTTGCAAAGTTAAACGACAGTGGGGCAATCGGTGTAATCCATGTCCAACTAATGCCTAGACTGAAACGAATTTCATCCAAATCTACCCCTTCATTACAATCGCTATTAGTAGACAAACAATTATCCGTAAAGACATTACCAGCATCTAAGAAAATCGACGTACGAACAGACTTATGATCCTCCACCATAGGAAGCGGAAAAATCAGTTCCGCGGTTCCGGTCATTAGAATATTACCACCTAATGCTGACGTACTAGCGTCTTCATCATCGTATGAGTTTTGCGGCCCTAATGAAGAAGCACCAAAACCACGTACGGAGTAGGCTCCACCTGCATAGTAGTTTTCAAAGAAAGGCAAGGAATCGCTGTCTCCATAACCTGCTCCGTAACCAAGACGACCTTTCAGACGGAACAACCACAAATCCGAACCACTTAAATTCCAGTACTTCTGTGATGTCAGACCTACTTTTGCATATTGCTGATCACCCACAGGTAGAGCAACTTCTAACGTTGCTTTGGTAGAATAGCCATTGGTTGGCAATACCCCACCGATCAAGTCGTTGTCCGACCAAGTTAGACTAGCAATAACATCATCATAATTATCACCATAAGTGTCGACATAATTTTCGGTTTCATTAGATGGGTCGTAACCCAACTGAACCGTACTTTCTTTTACCGTCATACCAAAAGTTAAACGTTGCGTATCGGAAATTGGGTAACCATAACTAACCCCCACACCGATTTCGTCTAGATCATAATCCTCAACATCATCGTCAGCATGATCACTGGTTTGATAGAAAACCTGAAAACCACGACTAACACCATCTACAGTAAAGTAAGGGTTATCATAGTTAATCGAGTAATCCTGAGTGGAATCAGTACGCGAAGCATTGAAGGATAACTTATTACCCGTTCCTAAAAAGTTGCGTTTAGAAATACCAAAACCCAGTACTGTACCGTCTTCTTGTGAATAACCAATGCTGGCTTGAATACTACCTGAGGCTTGCTCTTCTACGACCACATCGATATCAACTTGATCTGTCGTACCAGCAACAGGACGAGTACGTAGATCCACACTACCAAAGAACCCCAAACGCTCAATACGACGCTTGGATGATTGAATTTTAGAGTGTGTCGCCAATGCCCCCTCGAATTGCGTCATTTCACGGCGTAATACTTCATCCTGAGTTTCACTGTTACCGCTAAAGGTAATACGACGAACATAAACTTGAGGCCCTGGTGTAATTTGATAACTCAAACTCACCGTGTGATCATCTAATTTTTCAGGAATCACATTCACATTGGCAAACAAGTATCCATCATCGCCAAGTTCTGTTGAAATGCCTTCGATAATTTTCGTCACTTGGCTACGAGAAAAAAGATCACCTTTTTTCTGCGTTATTTGTTTCCAAACTCTGTCTTCTGCAATCGGCAAGCTACCACTCAATGTCACGTCATTCAGATAATACGGCTGACCTTCGTCAACGTTTATCACAATGTAAACATCACGTTTATCAGACGACAAACTAACTTGACTGGAGACCACTTGGAAATCTAAGTAACCATTATCAAGATAGAAGCTTTTTAAGGTATTAATATCACCTTGAATCTTAGCTTTAGCGTATTCATCGGCAGAGCTGAAGGGATTCCAATAACCGGTTTCGCGAGACTCAAAATCTTTCGTTAACGTTTCTTCGTCAAAACGGTTATTACCAACAATATTAATGTGAACAATCTTCGCTGTATCACCTTCGTCAATATTAATCTTAATGCCTGTGCGGTTACGTGGCATATCTTCAACAGAAATATCAACTTTGGCACTGTAACGACCCAAAGCATAATATTGTCGCTGTAATTCTTGTGCAATCTGATTCAGCGTTTCTGGCTTGTAAATTTCACCAATTTCTAACCCTGATAGTTTGAGGCCGCGCTCCAAATCTTCTGTTTTAACCAGTTCATTGCCTTCGATTGTGAGGTTGCCAATAGAAGGACGTTCAACAAGTTTAAAAACGAGCACATCGTTTTCTTCGTAGACATCAATGTCACTAAAAAATCCGGTATCAAATAACGCACTGATAGCCTGATAAACCTTCCCTGAGTCATAAGACTGATTTTCATTAAAACCGATCAAATCAAATGCTCTGGCTGATGGCATTTGAACTAAACCATCAATTCGGACATCCTCAACCGTTTTTGCAATACTTTGCACACTGATTAAAGCCAACAATACAGCTAGAACGACTCTCACATATACCTCTCTACAAGCGGGCAATATCATTAAAAATGGCAACGGCCATCAGAGCAAACAACAAAGAAGCCCCAATACGATACGCCACCCCCTGAACCTTCTCAGAAACGGGTTTACGACGAATGGCCTCAATACTAAAAAACAACAAATGCCCACCATCCAACATAGGGATGGGTAACAAATTCAACACACCAAGACTCACACTTAAGTAAGCCATAAACTTCAAGAATGACTGCAGACCGGAATCAGCAGAAGCACTGGCTACCTTCGCAATGGTGATCGGTCCGGATAAATTATCCAGTGAAATTAACCCTTGTAGCATTTTCCCAATGGAGGAGACCGTCAAAGAAACCATCTTTGCTGTTTGTTGAAAGCCATAACCTATGGCTTCAAACATACCGTAATGACGCTCTCGAATTAAACTCTCATCCCATTTGGGTGGTACTACGGCCAAGCCAGCATAACCCATCACTTTACCATTGCGGTCCGCAGCCGCCGGCGTTAAAAAGAGGGTTTTACTTTGTCCTTGCCTTAATACTACTACTGTCAGACGTTTACTTGGGCTGGTTTGCACTTTCTTTACAACCTGCTGCCAGCTCGACATGGCCTCATCATTGATTGATTCGATGGTATCGCCAGCTTCAAAGCCACTAGCCTGTGCCGCACCACCTTCAACCACCTGAGCAATAACAGGCACGACGGTCGGTTGCCATGGTAACAAACCAAAAGATTGAATGAGGTTATTCGGTTCCTCACCAACTAACCATCGATTCAAACTAACCGGATCCTGCTGAATACTGCTTAACCCTTCAACACGATAGCGAACGATAATAGTTCTTGTTTGCCCAATCAAGCCCGCCAGCGTTAAATTCACCTCTTCCCAAGAAGAAACCGCTTCCCCAGCCACTTCAACCAGCTCATCGCCCTCTCGCATCTGTGTCTGAGAAGCCAAACTCCCTTCAGCAATATGACCAACTTTTGGCGCCAAGCTCTGAATGCCCAGCAAAGCAACGAGACCATAAATCACCACCGCCAAAATAAAATTCGCCAGAGGCCCAGCCGCCACAATAGCAATACGCTGCCAGACATTTTTCTGAGTAAAAGCTTGATGCTTAAGAGCTGCTGGTACATTGCCTTCACGCTCATCCAGCATGCGCACATAACCACCAAGGGGAATCATCGCCAAAGTAAATTCAGTGCCGGTTTTCTTACTTACATAACGGTAAATAGGTTTGCCAAAACCCACCGAAAAACGCAGCACTTTCACACCACAACGACGCGCCACATAATAATGACCAAACTCATGAAAGGTAATCAGTACACCTAAAGCAATAACAATCGAAAAAATGTTTTGCAGCATTAAAATGCCTCCTGAGCAATACAGGCTTCAGCGAGTTGGCGGGCATGAGCGTCCGCGGCAAAGACCACTTCAAGGTCATTCACAGGGATTACTTCTGCTTGATGCAATACGCTATGATTGACACGCGCTATGTCTAGGAAACCAATTCGTCCCTGCAGAAAGGCCGCTACCGCGATTTCATTCGCCGCGTTCAGTGTTGCCATTGCCGTTCCGCCCAAATACCAAGCATCGGCTGCTAGCTGTAGATTAGGGAAGCGCTGTCGGTCTGGTGATTCAAAATTTAACCGGGCAATTTCGGTAAGATTCAATACAGGGACATTGGTTTCAATTCGATTGGGCCAAGTCATGCCATAAGCAATGGGGATTTTCATGTCAGGGTTGCCCATTTGAGAAATGACCGACCCGTCGCGATACGACACCATAGAATGAATAATACTTTCAGGGTGAACCACCACATCAACATCCTCAGGGGTGACATCAAATAACCAACAGGCTTCGATGAGTTCCAACCCTTTGTTCATTAGCGACGCAGAATCAATGGAAATCTTTTGTCCCATCGACCAATTAGGATGTTTACAAGCTTGCGCAGGGGTGACGTTAGCCATTTCATCTAATGACCAAGTGCGAAATGGACCACCAGATGCGGTTAAAATGATTTTATCTACGTCTTGCTTGTGCGCTCCAGTTGAACGCTGAGGCAAGCTTTGATAGATTGCATTGTGTTCACTGTCAATCGGCAACAAACACACATTGTGATTGGCCACTTCATCCATAAACAACTTGCCAGCTGTCACTAAGGACTCTTTGTTTGCCAATAGAATACGTTTGCCCGCGCGAATCCCAGATAAGGTTGGCTTTAAGCCAGCAAACCCCATAATCGCCGCCATTACTTGATCAACCGCGCTGTCCGCAGCAATGCTTTCTAAAGACGACTCTCCCCATTCAAAGGAAATATCAAGATCCGCACACAACACGGCTAACTCATCTCGAGCAGCCTGAGTACCCATTACAACCCGCTGAGGCCGGAACTGGCGACAAATATCCGCCATTTTGGCCACGCTAGTATTGGCAGAAGCACTGACAAGAGAAAACTTATCTGGATGCTGAGCGATAATGTCCAGCGTACTTTGCCCAATTGAGCCCGTTGCGCCTAACAGACAAATACCTTGCATCTAAAGCCATCCACTTAACAATAAAAACAAAACATATACTGGTGCTGCGGCTGTCAAACTATCGACACGATCCATCACACCACCGTGACCAGGAATCAAATGGCTAGAGTCTTTTAACGACTCATGGCGTTTGAACAAACTCTCCGTCAAGTCCCCCAGCACCGAGACTGCGGTGGTCAACAAAGCAACTAAGGCCAATAGAAGCCATTCAGGTGCGCTAAAACCTTGCCATTGGCAGAACAGAGCAACACCCAGTTGCGTTAGGATAATGCCACCAATCACCCCTTCCCACGATTTACCAGGGCTAACGAATCTGGCCAATTTACGCTTACCAAATGCACGACCGGCAAAATAAGCACCTGAGTCAGCGCCCCAAATCAGCCCCATCAGCAACAGTACCCAGACCACAAAATCAGTGGATTGTTTTAAAACCACCAAGGCCGCCCAAGTCGACACCATCACCAATACCCCAAATACCAGCCGAGCATAAGTATGCTGCCAAACTAAAGGCGTTGGGTAGCGAATCACCCAATATAAAGCAAGACACCATAAAATAGGGCTAATGTACAAACTAAGGGTAAGTAACTGATAGACAGATGACGCATAACAAAGCAAAGCGACCAGAGCCGCAAAACCAACACGACCCACTTGCCCTTTAACGCCAGATAAACGTGCCCACTCCCAAGCCGCCAGCACAACAATACCCGCCATAGAAACGGAGAAAGCGAACGCATCTAAAAAAAAGACCGCATAGATAAACAAAAAAGCCATTACTATGGCACTGAGAACACGAGGAAGTAGCATGATTATCGCCCACCATAGCGACGCTGACGATTTTGATAAATACCAATGGCTTCATCAAAATCAGATTGATCAAAGTCCGGCCATAAAACCGGTAAAAAGACAAACTCTGAGTACGCTGATTGCCACAACATAAAGTTACTAATACGCTCTTCGCCAGACGTTCGGATTAACAAATCCGGTTCAGGCAAATCTGCCAACTGAATTCGTGACGCCAATTTTTCCGCTGTAATATCTTCAGGAGATAACTGACCTGATGCCACTTCTTCGGCTAACAATTTGGCCGCTTGCGCGATGTCCCAACGACCACCATAGTTCGCGGCGATGACTAGCGTCATCTGATCATTATCTTTAGTAGCGTGTTCAGTGGCGCGAATTTGCGCCTGTAAACTGTCACTAAAGCCTGATACGTCCCCCATTACTCGCAGTCGAATTTTATGAGCCTTGAGACGTTTTAGTTCTTTTTTCAGGGAGCGCATAAAGAGCCCCATCAAACCATCCACTTCCACCTGTGGGCGCTTCCAGTTTTCACTGGAAAATGCGAACAAGGTCAACACCTTTACCCCAGATCGAGCAGCCGCTTCAACCGTACGACGTACTGCTGCCGCACCTGCCGTATGACCAGCAATGCTTGGGAGATGTTTTTTCTTCGCCCAGCGATTATTACCATCCATGATAATGGCAATATGAGCCGGGCCGACTGCAGACTCAGTGCTGCCGTCAACCAATTCAGACATACATATATCCTAGCCAATAAAAAAAGCGAGCTAAGCTCGCTTCTCTCATTAAATTTCCATCAAGTCTTTTTCTTTCGCCGCAAGGCGTTCTTCTACCTGAGCGACAAACTTATCTGTTAGCTTCTGAACTTGATCTTGGCCACGACGATCTTCGTCTTCAGAGATTTCTTTCTCTTTCACCAAATCTTTCAGATTCGCGTTTGCATCACGACGAATATTACGGATGGCGATACGACCATTTTCCGCTTCGGACTTGGCTTGTTTGAAATAATTTTTACGGGTTTCTTCCGTCAAAGCCGGCATTGGAATACGAATAAGACTTCCGTTTGTTGCCGGATTCAAGCCAAGATCTGATTTCATGATGGCTTTTTCGATCTCTGGAACAAGGTTACTTTCCCAAGGAGAAACACCTAAGGTACGAGCATCCTCAACCGTAATATTGGCCACTTGACTTAAAGGAGTATCAGAACCGTAATAGTTCACTTTGATCGAATCTAACAAGCTTGGGTGAGCACGCCCGGTACGGATTTTTTTAAACGCGGATTCAACAGAAGATACCGCTTTACTCATACGTTCTTCTGCGTCTTTTAAAATTTCGTTAATCATAACTTCCTCACTCAATCAGTGTGCCTTCATTGCCACCAACCATGATATTGATCAGGGCGCCTGGCTTGTTCATATTAAATACTCTTAATGGCATAGAATGGTCACGAGTCAAACAAATAGCGGTTAAATCCATCACGCCTAATTGCTTCTCTAATACCTCATCGTAACCCAATTTATCATATTTAACGGCATCAGGATCTTTCATCGGATCCGCCGAGTAAACGCCATCTACTTTTGTCGCTTTCAATACAACATCGGCGTCAATCTCAATACCGCGCAAACAAGCAGCAGAGTCCGTTGTAAAGAAAGGGTTACCCGTGCCTGCTGAGAAGATCAATACATCACCTTCTTTCATTAAACGCATCGCACGACGTCTATCGTAAGGCTCAACAATACCTGTCATGGTAATGGCCGACATAACACGCGTTGCAATGTTCGCTCTTTCTAGCGCATCACGCATGGCCAAGGCATTCATTACCGTTGCCAACATCCCCATGTGATCACCTGTCACACGGTCCATGCCAGCCTGACTCAAGGCTTGACCACGAAATAGGTTACCGCCACCAATAACAATCCCGACCTCAACCCCAATGCCGCGTAATTGACCAATTTCCAGCGCAATACGGTTCAATACTTTAGGATCAATACCGAAAGACTCATCACCCATCAAGGCTTCGCCACTCAACTTAAGCAAAATACGTTTGTAATTTGGATTCTTTTCTTTTGGCATACCCACCTCCGGCAAGGGATTTCATCTTTAGAGCAATTGAATCAAATAAAACGACTCTTTTGCATCCAGCTTTCATAAAAAGGGGCAGTCAAGCTGCCCCTTTTAAAAACATTACACAACTTGGAATTAACCTTTAAGCTGTGCAGCAACCTCTGCAGCGAAGTCAACTTCTTCTACTTCAATACCTTCACCTACTTCAAGGCGAACAAAAGAAGTAACAGAAGCGCCAGCGTCTTTCACAAGTTGACCCACTTTAATTTCTGGGTTCTTAACGAAAGGCTGTTCAACAAGGCTGTTTTCAGCCAAGAACTTCTTCATACGACCAACAATCATCTTATCAACGATTTCTGCTGGCTTACCAGCCATGTCTGGCTGCGCACGAATAATTTCTTCTTCTTTAGCCAGAACGTCTGCAGGCATGTCTTCGCCTTTAACAACGCGAGGCGCTACCGCCGCAACATGCATAGAAACGTCTTTTGCTAGCTCGTCAGAACCGTTTTCTAGTTGAGTCAATACAGCGATTTGACCGTTACCGTGTAGGTAACCACCAATTAGACCACCTTCAACGATAACCGCACGACGAGGTGTGATGTTTTCACCAATTTTTTGAACCAAAGCCTCACGAGCCTGACCAATTTCGCCAGCCAACAAGGTTTCCATGTTGGTTTCTTTCGTTGTAAAAACGACGTCAGCAACTTTATTAGCAAACGCAACAAAACCTTCATCACGTGAAGCGAAGTCAGTTTCAGAGTTTACTTCAACCAACACACCGTAAGAAGCATCGTCAGCAACACGCATAACGATCGTTCCTTCCGCTGCAGTACGGCCCGCTTTCTTAGCAGCTTTCATACCACTAGATTTGCGAAGCTCTTCGATAGCCACTTCGATATCACCGTTAGCAGCGACAAGTGCTTTTTTACACTCCATCATGCCAAGGCCAGTACGTTCACGTAGCTCTTTTACTAATGCTGCAGATACTGCGGCCATGTTAAATCCTCTTTTACCAATTCAAATTTAAAAAAGGAGGCGAGTCACTCGTCCTCCCTTTAGAAACCAGAACAAACTCGAAAGTTTGCTTACGCTTCAGTAGCTTCGTTTACTTCAACGAATTCATCAGCACTGCCAGCCGTTGCAGAACGGCCTTCAAGTACCGCATCAGCAAACGCTGAAACATAAAGCTGAACCGCACGAATCGCATCGTCGTTAGCTGGAATGATGTAGTCAACGCCATCTGGGTTACTGTTAGTATCAACGATACCGATAACAGGGATACCTAGCTTGTTCGCTTCTTTGATCGCGATACGCTCGTGATCAACGTCGATAACAAACAATACGTCTGGTAGACCACCCATGTCTTTAATACCACCCATTGAAAGCTCAAGTTTTTCAAGCTCACGAGTACGCATCAAAGCTTCTTTCTTAGTCAATTTTTCGAACGTACCATCAGTCATCTGAGACTCAAGCTCACGAAGGCGCTTGATTGAAGCACGGATGGTTTTGTAGTTCGTCAACATACCACCTAACCAACGATGGTTAACGTATGGCATGCTTGCACGAGCTGCTTGCTCTTTGATTGTTTTAGATGCTGCACGCTTTGTACCAACAAACAAAACCTTGTTTTTGTTCTCAGCCATTTTTTTAACTAGCTCTAGAGCTTCGTTAATAGCAGGAACAGTGTGTTCAAGGTTGATGATATGAATCTTGTTACGAGCACCGAAAATGAAAGGCTTCATTTTTGGGTTCCAGTAACGAGTTTGGTGACCAAAGTGTGAACCAACCTGTAGAAGGTCGCGCATAGAAACTGTAGGCATTTTACTATCCTTTATTTGGGTTAAATTGTGCTTACCAGCCAAAAGCATCAGTCAAACAAGGTTTAAGGCAACCTAAGACACCCCAGACACTTTCATTTATTGCGGCAAGATCGTTAGTTTTAAGTAATCACTTAACTTGTGGACATAAGCCCGTTAAGCCGGCGTTTTATACCATAAACAAGAGTAAATCAAAAGACAAAAAGCGCATTTTAGCCATTAAACCAAGCAATGTTTTTTCATTTAGAGAGGCGATTCTGCCGCTCAACTCATGTAGAATACCCCACAACTAAATGAAAACTCTTTAAGATCGATAGACTATGAGCAACGAAATTCTACAAAAAGTTGAACAACTCACTCAAAATGGCCGCCTTGACGTTCCTAAAGCGACACCTCGCCCTGCGGCGACTCGCTTCACCGACATCAGTGACATTGAAGGCATGCGAACCGCTGGAAAACTGGCTGCAGACGTTCTAGTGATGCTAGAAGAATTCGTTGTGCCAGGCGTGAGCACCGAACAGCTTGATATCATCGCCCACAACTACATTGTTGAACAACAAGGCGCGATTCCGGCACCGCTGAATTATCACGGCTTCCCAAAATCTTGCTGCACATCGGTAAACGATGTAATTTGTCATGGCATTCCAAACGATAAAGCTTTGAAAAAAGGCGATGTGGTCAATATCGACATCACCATCATCAAAGATGGTTATTACGGTGACACCAGCAAGATGTTTTTTGTTGGCCCCGTTGCACCGCACGCTGAACGCCTCGCCAAAGTAACTCAAGAATGTCTGTATTTAGCCATCGACATGGTTAAACCGGGCGTACAACTGGGGGATATTGGCGCAGCCATTGCCGCTCATGCTCACAAAAATCATTACTCAGTGGTTGAAGAGTATTGCGGTCATGGCGTCGGCACCACCTTCCACGGTGAACCACAAGTGGCTCACTACGGTAAAGCTGGCACAGGTGTTGCACTAGAAGAAGGCATGACTTTGACCATAGAGCCAATGATTAATGCTGGCAAGAAACAGGTTAAGCATTCCGGTCCTGACAACTGGATTGCGAAAACAAAAGACGGCCGTTTGTCAGCTCAATATGAGCACACACTGCTTGTCACAGCGGATGGAGTAGAAGTTCTAACTCGCCGCCCAGAGGAAACGCGCTTCGCATAGAAGCGCAGTTTCAGTTAACTAAACACTCAGATCAACCCTATCCATTCTTCGAGGCTTTTGTATGGACTTCCCTGCTTTTCCAGACGCTCCGCCACTTCTTTCAAATGAAGAAAAACACGAGCTTTCCCAAGCGGATTGTTCGATTCCTCGCTACAAAGCCATTATTGAAGAAAAAACCAACGCCTATAATGATCTATTTCACTCTCTCTATCCAATTGAGAAGCTGGTCAAAGGCCTTTCCGCTTTTTTTGATGAGGTATTACAAGCCGCTTGGAAAGCCAAAGGGCTAGATATTGAAAAGCACGTAAGCTTAGTTGCCGTTGGTGGGTATGGACGCAGTGAACTGCACCCGAAATCAGACATTGACCTGTTGATTCTGATAGAGAACGAAACCTCGGCACCAAAAGACAAGCTTGAGGCTTTTATCACTTTTTTGTGGGACATCAATTTAGACATAGGCCACAGCGTACGCAGTCTGGATGAATGCACAGATATCGCCAAGCAAGACATCACCATCATTACCAACCTGATCGAATCGCGAACGCTGAGCGGTCCAGAAAGTTTATTGAGCAAACTGCTAGTAAACATTGATACCGACAAAATGTGGGATGGTCGCTCGTTTTATGAAGCCAAACTACAAGAGCAGAAACAGCGCCACGGCAAATATCAAAATACGGCCTACAACCTAGAACCCAATTTGAAAGAGTGTCCTGGCGGTTTACGTGATATGCAAGTCATTGACTGGGTTGCCAAACGTCACCTTCACACTCATAGACTCAGCGCATTAATTGACAAAGAATTCCTGTCAGAAGACGAATACATTCAGATCAAAGGCGCTGTCAGTCACTTGTGGCGTATTCGCTGGGCACTGCACATGATCGCCGGGCGCAAAGAAGATCGCCTGCTATTTGATCATCAACGCACCTTAGCAAAACTCTTCGGTTTCGATGATGATGATTTAAAACGCAACGTTGAACGTTTTATGCAGGGCTATTATCAAAGTGTCGCGGCCATTCAGCAATTAAACGATCTCCTATTGCAGCACTTTGAAGAATCTTTTTTAAGCAGTGATGAGAAAGACAATATTGAAGTCATTAATGATCACTTTCAAATTGCCAATGGTCAGTTAGAAGCTCGGTCTAGCCGTTTATTTCAAGACAACCCATCTTGCATGCTGGAACTCTATGTACTGCTAGGCGAGTATGAAAACATTCGTGGCATTCGCGCCAACACCATGCGCCAATTACGCGACAGTTTGGATTTGATAGACGATGACTTTCGCAACAACAAAGTCAACACGGACCTGTTTTTAGACATTATTGCCAGCCGCTATCGACTTACTAGCATACTACGTTCGATGAAGCATCTGGGACTTTTGGGCCGCTACTTGCCAGAATTCGGTGCCATTATTGGTCAGATGCAGCATGACTTGTTCCACATATATACGGTCGATGCGCACACTCTACAACTGATCGAAAATTTGCGCCGCTTGTGGTTAGCTGAATTTAAACAAAAGTTCCCTATCTCTGCACAGGCGATCCGCCACGTTCCTAAAGTAGAGTTACTCTACATTGCCGGTTTGTATCACGACATTGCCAAAGGCCGTGGTGGTGATCACTCTGAGTTGGGCTGCGTTGATGCGCAACTTTTCTGTGAACGACATGGTTTATCGAAACGCGATACGGAACTGGTCATCTGGTTGGTTCGCAATCACTTGTTTATGTCGGTAACCGCACAACGTAAAGACATATCTGATCCCGAAGTTATTTGGGAATTTGCCAGCTATGTCAAAGATCAAGAGCACCTAGACTACCTCTTCATCTTGACGGTAGCCGATATTAACGCCACCAATCCAACCATGTGGAACAGCTGGCGTGCATCATTGATGCGCCAACTCTATTTGGAAACCAAGCGCGCCCTACGTCGCGGTCTTGACTCACCAATTGATGCCGAAACCATCAGTGATGAACACAAACAAAGAGCCCTTGAATTCATCATTGAACGTAATGTCGACATTGCGGAAGCAGAAGCCATTTGGGACACCATCGAAGAGGAATACTTCATTCGCTCAAATGGGGATGAAATTGCTTGGAACACCGAAGCCATTATACGCCACAGACCGAGCGATAAACCTCTGATTGCTATTACGCCATTGGGAGGAAGAAACTTCTCAGGGGCCAGCAAAATTTTTATTTACACCCCCATCAGTGAACATCTATTTGCGGTCACAGCAGCCATTTTTGAACAATTGGGCCTAACCATTCTGGACGCAAAAATTAGCCACACCAGCGACAATTACACCTTAGACAGCTTTGTGGTTATGGACAGTAACGAAGCGGACAAGAACCTATACCTTGATAAACAACGTATCGACTTGATAAAAGACACCTTGATGGAGCAACTGGAAAACCCTTCTTCCTATGGCAGTGTCGTACAACGCCATACACCAAGGATTTTGAAGATTTTCAATTCCCCTTCAACTGCGCATTTTGTCAGCCAACCAGAAGAAGTATGGTCCGCTTTAGAGGTGACAGCCCCTGATCGTCCTGGGCTATTAGCCCTAATCGGCCAATTCTTTATGAACCATAACATCATGCTGCACAAAGCCAAGATTGCGACGCTGGGCGAACGCGTAGAAGACACATTTTACATCACCGATGACCAAGGTGAGCTGATCAGTGATCCGCAGCGTATGGACTCCATTTGTAACCTATTAAAAGAAAAAATTGACCGCTTTTCGCAAGCGACGGATTAAAGAAAACATGAACCCATTTATTGACTCCTTACACCCTTACCCATTTCAGAAGTTAGCTGAGCTCTTAGAAGACATACAGCCCAACCCAGATAAGACGCTGATCAAACTAACCATTGGTGAACCACAACATCAGGCACCTCAAGTGGCGATGGAAGCACTGGCCAATAATCTTAATGGCGTGAGCAAATACCCGAGCACCAAAGGTGAGGCAGCATTACGCCAAGCCATCAGCAACTGGACCAAAGCTCGCTTCCAATTGGACGATCTAAACCCCGATACTCAAGTGTTGCCTGTCACTGGCACACGTGAAGCCCTGTTCGCCATTACCCAAACATTGGTCGGAGAAAAAACCTCTCCACTGGTGATTAGTCCTAACCCTTTTTACCAAATTTATGAAGGTGCCGCGATTCTGGCGGGTGCTGATCGCCATTTCTTGCCATGCGATGCCAGCAACCAATATAAAATCGATTACCAAGCGGTAACCGATGAGGTTTGGAAACGTTGTGAGATTTTATTTGTCTGCTCACCAAACAACCCAAGCGGCACCATTACAACCCTAGAGGAATACGCCTTTCTTATTGAAAAGGCCAAACAGTTTAATTTCACAATCGTCGCAGACGAATGCTACTCAGAAATTTACTTCGGCGAAGCAGCGCCTCTAGGCTTATTAGAAGCTTGTCAGCAACTAGGCCACTTAGACTATAAGCATTGTCTGATTTTCCAATCACTTTCCAAACGCTCTAATCTACCAGGTCTAAGATCGGGATTTGTCGCTGGAGATGCCGACATACTTAAGCCTTTCCTGCTGTATCGCACCTATCAAGGCTGCGCCATGCCAATCCATCATCAAATGGCCTCTATTGCCGCTTGGAATGATGAACAGCACGTGATCGAAAACCGTCAAATTTATACCCGTAAATTTGACGCTGTGTTAGACATACTCGAACCCGTCATGCAGGTCAGCAAGCCCGAAGCGGGCTTCTATTTATGGCCACAACTGACCATGTCTGACGAGGAATTCTGCACTGCGTTATACCAAGAAGAAGCCGTTTTGGTATTGCCTGGCAGTTACCTTGGTCGTGAAGTAGACGGACACAATCCTGGCTGCCAACATGTTCGCATGGCATTGGTTGCCGAAGAATCAGAATGCACTGAGGCGGCACACAGAATAAACGCCTTCCTCAGTCGCAGATAACCCCTTAGCTATACAACTCAGTTGGAGATAAATACATGAGTAACTCAATTTTTGCATTCGGTCTTGGTATCGGCACTCAAAACAAAGAAGGCGACTGGCTTGAAGTCTTTTATTCAGCACCTTGCTTAGGCGCTGAAAAGACCACGCTTGACGCGTTAGTAGAAAGCACAAATTATGAAGGCGGTAACAGCACACTCGTTCTAGATGAAAGCGATCTAAACCGCCTTCACATGAACCTACTAAAAGCCGGTAACATTGAACAAGCTGAATTGGCTTCTCGCCTGAAAGCCTCTACTCAGCCTGTTATTCTATGTGTCTTGGCAACTGATGAAGCCCCAAGCAATCCAGCTGAAGTTTACTTGAAACTGCAACTTATCTCGCATCGCCTAGTTAAACCACACAGCACTGTACTGGATGGTATGTTCGGTCTATTGATTAACACTGCTTGGACCAGCGAAGGCCCTATTGATGTTCGCGAACTTGCTGACCGCCAACTAAGCGCTCGTATGGAAGGTCGTACCATTGAAGTCTTTAGCGTAGATAAATTCCCTAAAATGCTTAACTTTGTTGTACCAGCTGGTATTCGTGTTGGCGATGCAGCACGCATCCGTCTTGGCGCTCATTTAGGTGAAGGCACCACAGTAATGCACGAAGGTTTTGTTAACTTCAATGCCGGTACACTTGGCACTAGCATGGTTGAAGGTCGTATTTCAGCAGGCGTTGTTGTTGGTAATGGCTCTGACTTGGGCGGCGGCTGTTCAACTATGGGAACTCTATCTGGTGGCGGTAACATTGTCATTGGTGTTGGTGAGCAATGTTTGATTGGTGCGAACGCAGGTATTGGCATTGGTCTAGGCGATCGCTGTACAGTTGAATCTGGCTTGTACATCACTGCAGGCTCTAAAGTAACCGTACTGGATGAAGACAACCAAGTTGTCTCTACCGTTAAAGCCCGCGACTTGTCTGGTCAATCAGATCTATTGTTCCGTCGTAATTCTGAAACCGGCGCAATTGAATGCAAAACCAATAAGACGGCCATTGCTTTGAACGAAGCATTGCATGCACATAACTAGTCTTTAATAAGTCAAATCGTGGCGCTTTAATGTAACGTTAAAGCGCCATCTTTTTATCTTTAACCTTATGGGAGTCCGTCATGCTGACTATTTACGGTATTAAAAATTGCGACACGATGAAAAAAGCTTTTCGCTGGCTTGATGAGCACCAAGTGGAATATCAATTCCATGATTATAAAAAAGAAGGCGTGAATGCAGAACTAGCTGCCACGTGGGTCGCGAGACTGGGTTGGGAAGCCGTCATTAATAAACGTGGCACAACTTGGCGTAAGCTGACTGATGACGTGAAAGAGAATATGAATGAAAGCAATGCGGTTGCACTTATGCTTGAACAGCCTTCAGTGATTAAACGCCCACTTATTATCAAAAACAATGACGTGTATTTAGGATTTAATGCCGAACAATATACTCAAGCCTTACTTTAACGTAAAACTGGGGTATAAATACGAGGTGTTTCCTTTCTTTGAGACATAGGCGTTACGGTTGGAGTGTATCCTGAAGTCGATACATCTGAGCGAATCACAGGCACAAAAAAAGATTCCTGAATAACAGGTTGTGGTCCAAAAAAGCTGCAACCAGCGACAACAGAACTCAATAAAATGACAACACCTAGCTTCATAATCCCACCTTTATACAAATCTCCTGTTATAGTAACAGAATCTTTTATAAAGTAGCGAAAACCAACACAAAGGTAAAGAATGTCTGACTTGTCTCCTACCCTAAATCTTGCCATAGATCTTATCTCACGTCCTTCCGTCACACCTGAAGATGCAGGCTGCCAAGAAGTGATGATCCAACGTCTCGAAAAGCTTGGTTTTAAGATCGAAAAAATGCCTTTTGGCGAAGTGAAAAATTTCTATGCAAAACGCGGAGACTCGGGACCAAACCTTTGTTTCGCTGGTCATACAGACGTCGTACCAACTGGTCCTGAAAGCGAATGGAAAGTTCCACCTTTCCAACCAAAAATCATTGATGGCATGCTTTACGGACGTGGTGCCGCTGATATGAAAGGCAGCTTAGCCGCCATGGTCACAGCAGTGGAAAACTTTGTACAAGCTCACCCAAATCATCCGGGACAAATCTCCTTCCTCATTACCAGTGACGAAGAAGGTCCCTTTGTTGATGGCACCACACGAGTCGTCGATGCCTTGATGGAACGCAATGAAAAAGTCGATTGGTGTATTGTTGGCGAACCATCCAGCACGAAGCAACTTGGCGACATCATCAAAAATGGCCGTCGCGGTTCGTTTAGCGGTGACCTCACTGTCTATGGTAAACAAGGTCATGTTGCCTACCCGCATCTGGCCGTCAACCCAATTCATCTAGCTGCACCTGCTCTAGCGGAAATGGCTAATACCCATTGGGATAATGGCAATGACTTCTTTCCACCGACCAGCTTTCAAGTCTCTAATATCCAAGCCGGAACAGGTGCAACCAATGTTGTTCCAGGTACACTAAAGGCACAATTCAATTTCCGTTTTTCATCTGAACTGGATTTTGACACCTTAAAAGAACGCGTGTTAAGCATTCTTGAGCAACATCAATTGGAATACCACATTGACTGGACTTATAACGGCCTTCCTTTCTTAACTAAGCCAGGGGAACTGGTTGATGCCATGGTTAAGGCAATAGAAGCGAACGTTGGCATCACGCCAGAACTGTCCACTTCTGGAGGCACTTCAGATGGCCGCTTTATCGCTAAAATGGGCACTCAAGTTGTCGAACTTGGACCAATAAACGCCACCATTCACCAGATCAACGAATGTGTAGACGCCAACAGTCTAGAACAGCTATCCAATGTTTATTCTGGTATTTTAGAAAACCTGTTTGTGAAGACAAAATAACGATTCAGCAATGAGAGAAAAAATCCACCGATTAGCCATGAAGCTAGGCAACAGTCCAAAACTCGCCTTGATCAAAATGATTCAAGGCGGCTTGCTTTTTGTTTTTGGTGTTTTGGTGCTGATGGTATCTGACCGAGTATTAAGCGAATCACTCTCACAAGAAATCATTGCCCTATTTGGTTTGATCTTAGCAAGCTGCGGTGTGATCTGGACAATGGCTGGTTATCTATCAATGAGCGTCTTAAGGATTTATCATATGCTACAAAAAAGGGATGAAGACGATGCAAACTGACATCGAAATTTACCTACTATCCTGTCCAACTGATAAAATCATCAATTGGCTAGAAGGCGAGTTCAACGTCATTGAGAAAACGCAGCCTACAGCGGTCTGCACTAAACTCACCTTCGAATATCAACAGACAGACATCAAGGTCACCATCTTAGAACAAGCTGCAGGAAAGCGCTTTACGTCGGTATGGTTTGACTCTGACAAAACCCCTTGGGAAGACGATATGGCTTGCGCTAGACAAGCCTTCTCCACCCTAAATTGTGAAGTCCGCTGCAATTATCAAGGATGGGAAGAAGCTGGCGAACAAGACCCTGACCAATGGTGGCGAATCAACCAACAGGGCGAAGGACCATTCATTTGGACGTAATATCGCTGACACCCACAAGGTAAAAGCGCACCAAGAAAATAAGAGTAGAGAGACTGTAATGCAAGTAACACTTTTGAAAGGCAAACTTCATATGGCCAGCGTTACCCAAGCTGAGCTTTGGTACGACGGTTCATGCGCAATCGACAAAGACCTAGTTGAGTTAGCGGGTTTTCGTGAATTTGAAAAAATTGATATTTACAATGTCGATAATGGCGAACGCTTTCATACTTACGTCATTTTAGCTGAAGCGGGTTCAGGCACCATTTCTATGAATGGCGCAGCGGCTCGTCGTGTACAAGTTGGTGATCGTGTCATCATCGCCGCTTACGGCCAGCTTGATGAAGCAGAAGCTGATCAATTTAAACCTAAGCTGGTTTATCTCAATAAAGATAACAGTGTTGAACGATCAACTAACACCATTCCAATGCAAAAAGATTAAACCTGCATTGTTAATGCGCTGAATCTGTAAATAAAAAAATCCCAGCCAAAGGCTGGGATTTTTATGAACATCAAAATTACAAAGACGCTAATGCGGCTTCATAGTTAGGCTCATCTGCCGTTTCTGCAACTTGCTCTGAATAAAGCACCTTGCCAGACTCATCCAATACAATAACAGAACGAGACAACAAACCAGTCAATGGACCATTAGCAAAAGCCAAGCCATAGTCCGTTCCAAAAGTAGAACGGAAGCTAGAGCCTGTATCCACATTATCAATGCCTTCAGCACCGCAGAAACGAGCAGCGGCAAAAGGCAGATCCGCAGACACACAAATCACATTAACCCCTTTTAGGGCTGCCGCTGATTCGTTGAACTTGCGAACCGATGTCGCACAAGTCGGCGTGTCGATAGATGGAAAAATATTCAGTACTAATTTAGCCCCCTGGTAATCGGCTAGCGTTGTGACAGACAAGTCTGTTTTAACCAATTCAAAATCAGGAGCTTGAACCCCAACAGCAGGTAAAGTACCGACTGTATCAAAAGGGTTTCCTTTCAATGTTACCTGAGCCATATTTGCCTCTTAAAATTCAATCGCGATCATTAGCCGCGAACAATGGATACGTTTTCAGCTTGCTTACCTTTCTCACCTTCTGTGACATAAAAGCGAACAAGTTGACCCTCAACTAGGAATCGACGACCACGGCCACGAATCGCACGGTAATGAACAAACACATCGTCACCGTTTTCCATGGTTAGAAAACCAAAGCCCTTTGAAGAGTTAAACCACTTCACAGTGCCCTGCTCACGATCATCATCGTCATCTTCATGACCAGCTGATCCAGACACTCGAATTTGACTTACCATAGTGCCAAGGTAAACCGATACTAAAACAAAACCAAAATACACTAGGTAGTTGGTGGCAATGTCTTCTTTTAAAACCCCTGCAATTAGTAATGGCACAATAAGTGCGATCACTAAGCTAACAATAAAAGCGCGCAATGAAAAAAAACCGGCACTAGACGTACCTTGACTCGAAAAATTATCTTGATGATCATTCATAACAATATATCTCTTATCTTATTAAATAGTATTGTGATGCGAAATTGGCCAAATAAAGCCAGTTTCGTGTTAGTAAAAGTGAATAAATAGATATTTTTACCAAACTCTTTCTAAATGCCATGTGAAGCCAATAAAGATGAGAGTAAAATACCTGCATCCTATCAATAGGCAATTTTCACGCCATTCTTACTTTATAAATGACCGCAACATAAGTCATGTAATTTTTAGAGAATGACTGTAAAAATATGAGCTTAGCTTAATAAGATTAACACACTGAAGGCCTCTATGAATACCTCACAACTCAATCTACGTATCGATGAATTAGAGATAAAAGTACAGTTTCAAGAAGACACGATTGACAGTTTAAATCACGCACTGATTCAACAACAAAAAGACATGCTGATATTGCAAGAACAGTTAGGCTTGTTTGCAAAACAATTGGAAAGCTATCGACAGCAGCAATCCATTAATGACAATGAAACACCACCACATTATTAATGACTATTTTTCGTGTTAGGAAAGATCGAGTGATTTCAGAACATACACATCGAAGCGGCCAGATTTACCATCTAATTGATAAGTCGGTTCCTCACCATTAAGGTATGGTGCGCCTTTTGGTCGTTTTACAACTACTCGATATTCCGCTCGCTGTTTCGCCTCGGTTAATAAGCGATCGGCATCTTCGTCTTTACCAATCAAATCACGAAAAAAAGCCATCTCTTTCTTAGCCGCCGCAGAGGATTTTTCAGTATGTGGATACATGGGATCAAGATAAACCACATCGAATGTGGCCTCTTCATCCATCTCAGCGATATCTCCCACTTGTAACGTCATCTTGGCGGCAATCTCAGCCACCTCTGCGTGTATCGATGCGCGATACAACCCATCTTCTAACATCTGACGCACAAAGCCGACACGTTCGCACAAGCTAACGTCACAGCCCAAACAGGCCAATACAAAGGCGTCGCGCCCCAAACCAGCCGTTGCGTCTAAAACGGATAACTGATTGCGCTTATTTAACCCTACCGCCTTAGCGATATCTTGACCTTTCCCGCCACCAAAACGTCGCCTGTGATCGGCCGCTCCAGAAGTAAAATCAACAAAAACCGGCTTAGGCGCGCCTTTGCCTGTTTTCGCAATCGCCACTCCCTGAGTATTTTTCAATAACAGATAATCATACTCAGTCGCGAATTTAAGCTCTTTTTTCAGAAAAACATACGGCAATTGCAGCTGTTGTGATAAGGCTTTTACCTCATTAGCGAATGAGAATTCATTTGTCGAAACGGCAATAGAACTTGGCATAACCCCACCCTAATGAAACAAAAAAACCTAATACAATTAGGCGTAAACCATAAATAAGAGAATCACACCCAAAACGAGGCGATAAATAAAGAATGGGAAAAAACCTATAGTATTTAACCATTTTAAAAACAGGTAAATACATAAATAGGCACTGATGGCGGATAAAATCACACCCATGATAAGACTAGTCCAATCCACCACAATTGCCGAAGACACTAGCTCAATCAGTTTTAAACTGCCAGCTGCGGTAATCAGAGGAATAGAAAGTAAAAATGAAAAACGTGCGGAGGTTTCACGAGTAAAACCCAGACTGCGGGCTGCCGTCATAGTAATACCGGATCGAGACGTTCCTGGAATCAAAGCCAAAGCCTGAGCCAAACCTATCGCCAGCACATTTTTGAAGGCAAAATCTTGCTGTGTTTTATGTGAATGCCCAAATCGGTCAGCGAGCCAGAGCAAGACACCAAAACCAATGGTGGTATAGGCTATCACCTCAATAGAGCGCAAGTGTGTGCTGATAAAATCATCAAACAAGAGACCCGCAACACAAGCCGGAATGGTCGCCAAGACAATCCACCAAGCCAGCTTGCTATCATTGCAACCACCTTTGCCAGAAACCGAGCCCATCCAAGCACAAAGAATCTTCCGTAAATCGGCTCGAAAATACCAGACGATGGCTGCTAAAGTACCAACGTGCACCGCCACGTCAAAGGCCAATCCTTGATCAGGCCAATTCAGCAGTTGAGCGGGAAGAATAAGATGAGCCGAACTGGAAATGGGCAGAAATTCCGTCAGGCCTTGAATCAAGGCCAGAAATACAATGTGGTACCACAACATGTTAACGCTTTCCTATACGAGGCGCCTGTTTTTCCCAGGTGATTTCATCCCTTAAATAAGTTGGAATCGCGTCATACGCAGAAACCACTTCCCCTTTCGCCAATTTGATAGCCGCCAATTCAGCAATACAAGCCGCTCGTGGCGCTAAATCATCCAACACATGCGATGGCATGTCAGGCAATAAAGACGCTAGTCTCTCTTGATAGCACCAACCTGAACCGACCCCGTTAAAAGCATGCTCAAATTCCGGCAGTTGATCCGGTTTTGATACGCTTTCTGGAAACAAACACTCAACTTGATGACCTTGAGCATTTTTATCAACTCGATAACCCGCTATGTACACTTCTCCCATGCGAGCATCCAGTGCCGCCAACCAATGTGCTTGGCTAGTTTTTTGAAAGCCTTCTAACGCCAAAGCCTCCAATGTCGACACAGGAACAACTGGTAAATCCGCACCAAAAGCAAGCCCTTGAACAACACCCGCACTAATACGGAGCCCAGTAAACGAACCAGGACCACGTCCAAATGCAATAGCGTCTAAATCGGACAAGGTAAGTTCAGCTTGTTGAAGAAGTTGATCCACCATAGGTAAGATCAAATCATTATGCAGACGCGGTGCCATGCGAAAATCTTCTAACACAACACCATCAATATTCAACGCCACAGAACATGCTGGCGTTGACGTATCTAATGCTAAAATGGCGGTCATTGAAACATTAAGCCTGTAACGCAGTTAATAGGTTTTGTTTAATCTCATTCAGATCACCAACACCGTTCACTTTAACGAATTTAGGCGCATTTACACCATCAACTTTCAACCAATCTTGGTAGTAGCCAATCAGTGGCGCCGTTTGCTCGTGATACACACCTAAACGCTTACGAACCGTTTCTTCAGTGTCATCAGCACGCTGAATGAGCTCTTCACCAGTCACGTCGTCTTTACCTGCCACTTTTGGTGGATTGTAAACAAGGTGGTAACTACGCCCAGATGCTTCGTGCACGCGACGGCCACTCATGCGCTGAACAATTTCTTCATCGGCGACATCAATTTCGACAACGTAATCAATTTTCACACCAGCCTCTTTCAACGCATCGGCTTGTGGAATGGTACGTGGAAAACCATCAAACAAAGCGCCCTTAGCGCAATCATTTTGTGTTAAACGTTCTTTTACTAAACCAATGATAATGTCATCAGAAACAAGCTGACCCGCATCCATAACGGCTTTTGCTTTTAAACCAAGTTCGCTTCCTGCTTTTACAGCGGCACGCAACATATCACCTGTCGAGATTTGTGGAATACCAAACTCTTCGGTAATAAACTGAGCCTGAGTTCCTTTACCTGCACCTGGCGCACCTAATAGAATTACTCGCATAATAAAGTCTCCAAAAGACAGCGTTAACTGAATTGCAAGATTGGCTGACACAATAAGACTAAAACGCACCCATTTGGTCGCGATAAAAAGTGTACAGACAAACTATTTGCATATTAAAAAATTGAATGGCCGCCAAGCATACCCAAGCCGCCCTTCATTTTGCAAATTTACCTGCCTTTTTTTGTCATTTTCATACCCATAGTGAGTATTTTTTAACCTTTTTAATAAATTAGCCTGTATTTTGCATACCACTGGCAATACCCGCCATGGTAATCATCAAGGCTTTATTCACTTCAGCATTTTCCTCGTCACGACGACTACGGAACAAAAGCTCAGCCTGTAAGTAATGCAGCGGATCAATATAAGGGTTACGCACATCAATTGACTGACGTATGGTTTTGTTGTCCTCTATTAAACGCTCTTGCTGCTTTAGCGTCTTCACTAAACCACTAACTTGATTAAGCTTGCCTCGCAACAATCTACCAAGACCTTGAAGCTCTTCAGGTACCAAGCGTTTTTCATAGTATTCGGCAATCTCAGGTTCAGCTTTGGCCAAGACCATGTCTAACATATCCAGATAAGCACCAAAAAACGGCCACTTTTCGTGCATTTCACGAATCTTATCTAAGTTTCCAGACTCTATGGCTTGCTCAATTGCGCTTTCGGCTCCTAGCCAAGCGGGTAACATCAAGCGAATTTGCATCCAGGCAAAAATCCATGGAATAGCTCGCAAGCTTTCAACTCCGCCATCCGAACGACGTCGAGCTGGCCTTGAACCGAGAGGCAGTTTTGCCAACTCTTGCTCAGGCGTGGTCGCTCGGAAATATGGTACAAAATCGTCATGGCCACGAACAATAGAACGATACTGATTCATGCCAACTTCAGCCATTTCATCCATAATGGCACGCCACTCTTCTTTTGGTGGCTCAGCAGGTATCAAGGTTGCCTCCATCACGGCAGAACAATAAAGCTCTAACGAGCGTACGGCGATGTCAGGAATACCAAATTTGAAACGAATCATTTCGCCTTGCTCTGTGACTCGAATCGCACCATTCACCGAGCCTGGAGGTTGCGATAAGATCGCCACATGAGCTGGACCGCCGCCACGACCGACGGTACCACCACGTCCGTGAAACAAGGTTAAATGAATGCCATGTTTCTGACACAGTCGAGTTAAAGCTTCCTGAGCACGATATTGCCCCCAAGTCGCCGCAATTTGACCTGCATCTTTCGCCGAATCAGAGTAACCAATCATGACTTCTTGACGGCCGTTTATGTAAGACTTATACCAAGGCATGGAAAACAATTGTTCGATAATGGGTTCTGCATTATCCAAATCGGCCAAGGTTTCAAACAAAGGCACAATTCGCATGGGAAAACTCACCCCTGACTCTTTCAGCATCAGAGCAACCGCCAACACATCAGAAGGAGCGCTGGCCATCGAAATCACATAAGAACCAAACGAACTTTGCTCCCCTTGTGCGATCATAGCAAACGTATCAAGAACCTCTTTTACTTCATCGGTAGGAGACCAATCCAGTGGCAACAACGGGCGCTTAGAGTTCAATTCTGCTAATAAAAAAGCCTGACGAGATGCTTCATCCCATTCGGCATAATCACCAAGACCATAGAAGCGAGTAATGGCTGATAAAGCATCAATGTGTCGCGCCGAATCTTGACGAACATCCAAGCGTACCAGTGTCATACCAAAGGTAGCGGCACAGCGGATCAAATCCAACAAGGAGCCGTTGGCGATGACCTTCATCCCACTGTCCAGAAGAGACTGATAACACAACACCAAGTCACGGATTAACTCCTCACTGTTGAGAAACACACCCTCGTCGGATACCGATTCACCGTCCAAACACGCTTTGGCCCAGTTTTTCGTTTTATGCATTTTCGTTTCAAGCTGGCGCAACACTTCACGATAAGGCTGAGCACTGTCACCCACTCGTGCTCGTAAAGCGTCGTTACATTGGGTCATGGAAAATTCAGAACGTAGGACGTTTAAGTCTTTGATATAAAGATCAGCCGCCATCCAGCGAGCCAATAACGCCACTTCTTTAGTCACCTTGTGGGTCACATTCGGGTTACCATCACGATCCCCTCCCATCCAGGTTGCAAAACGAATGGGCGCCAAATCCAATGGCAAATGCTCTTGTTGGGAATGCTCACGAAACTGTTCATCCAATTGACGAAAAAAACGAGGTACCGCTTGCCACAAAGATTGTTCAATGACCGCAAATCCCCATTTAGCTTCATCTACTGGTGTTGGACGCTCTTCACGAATCTCGTCCGTGTGCCAAGCTTGAGTAATGATCTCTTTCAGACGACGAATGTGTTTCGTTTCTTCCAAGGGTAAGATGTTGTCTTTATCAAGGGCTTCTAATTCGCTCGAAATATTATCGTATTTACGAATTAACGAGCGTCGAACCACTTCGGTAGGGTGAGCCGTTAGAACCAGCTCGATAGACTGTCCCTGTAACGCTTCGATCATTTGCTCTGAGGTGTAATTTTGTTTTGCTAAACGTTCCAGCAAATCCCCCACAGGGTTATGATACACCCCCAAACTTTCATTAGTGCGACGGCGGTGAACGCGATGATACTGTTCCGCAATGTTAGATAGGTTAAGGAACTGATTAAACGCTCGAGCAACAGGGACGATTTCTTTATCATCTAACGCTTCTAGAGCATCGATGAGTGCGGCAGAATCCCCTGACTGTCGACCATCTTTAGAGAGCATACGGATGTTTTCAACCTTTTCAAGGAAGCCCTCTCCCAAGTGATTACTCATGCTCTCACCGAGACAATCTCCCAGCAACCTAACATTTTCACGTAACGACGCTTGACGATCACTCACCTCAACCTCCTAAAAAGTACCACAAACACTTATTGAGTCGCGTTATTATTCTTTCTATTACAAGGCTATAAACCTTCGCTTTTAGCTTGCTCCCAGTAACGGTCCAATTCTGCCAAAGAACAGTCCGTTAATTTTCTACTCTGTGCTACTAACAATGTCTCGATTCTAGCAAAGCGACGTCGAAACTTAGTATTGGTTTTGTTTAATGCTATATCTGGTGAAACCTGTAAATGGCGTGCCAAATTAGTCATAGCAAATAACACATCGCCCATTTCTTCAGTAATATGTCCCTGCTCGCCAAGCTGTATGGCTTCTTCCAACTCATCCAACTCTTCGCGAATTTTGGCAAACACTGGCCCGATGTCCACCCAATCGAATCCAAACTTAGCGGCTTTTTGTTGCAGTTTAACGGCTTGCATCATGCTCGGCATAGAGCTTGGTACATCATCTAATACCCCCCGCTTAGGTTTTGACGCTTTTTCCTGTGCCTTAATCGCTTGCCACTGAGCGGAAATGTCTGCTTCAGACAAGTTGCTTGGCTCACCAAAGCGGTTAAGCTCACCTTGTGGAAAAATATGCGGATGACGGCGCAGCATTTTAGCCACGATGCCATTCACCACATCGTCAAAACTAAACTTGTCATCTTCACGCGCAATTTGAGAGTAAAAGATAACTTGGAACAGCAAATCCCCAAGCTCATCTTTTAAGTCATCAAAATCCGCTCTTTCAATGGCATCAATGACTTCATAAGCTTCTTCCAAGGTATAAGGCGCAATGGTTTGATAGGTTTGTTTCTTATCCCAAGCGCAACCAAAGTCTTTATCGCGCAAACACGTCATTAAATATTGTAGGCGCTGGATTGCTTCACTCAAAAGTCTTTCTCTCTAAACACGTTTAATACATTTGGCAGTTGATTAATTCGATGTAATAACTTACTCAACACACTCAATTCCCCTACCTCGATGGTAAAGCGGATACTGGCTGTGTGGTTCTCTTTTGCGGATAAGGTATTCATCGATAATAGGTTCACTTTCTCATTGGCAAGTAAGCCAGTAATGTCATTAAGCAAACCTGTTCTGTCGTATGCTTCCACTTGAATGTTCACTGGGTATTGATTGTCTAAACGCTCGCCCCAGCTCACATCAATAATACGCTCGGGCTCATCCATGCCCAACTGCACAATATTAATACAATCCTGACGGTGCACAGAAACCCCTCGACCGTGAGTAATGTAGCCTGCAATGTCATCACCAGGAATCGGCGTACAACACTTAGCCATTTGAGTTAGGAGTTTTCCAACACCGAGAATATGAATGTCATTATCAGAGGATTTATGGCGGCTTTTCTTCAAACGAATTGGACGAGTTGTACTCGGTGCTTCACCATCCAAACTGAAGAATTCATCAACGACTCTTAATACTCGAGCCAATTGAATGTCACCAGCCCCTAATGCCACATAGACTTCATCCGCATTGGAGAAGTTAAATCGTGCCGCTACTGTTTGTAAGTCGAATCGACTGTCGTCCACGCCCAAACGCTTAAGCTGTTTATCCAATAAGGTCTTACCCGCTTCAAGATTTTTATCTCGATCTTCTTTGCGGAACCAGTTTTGAATTTTGGCGCGGGCACGGTTGGTTTGCACATACCCTAAAGTTGGGTGTAACCAATCCCGGCTTGGGCCGCCTTCTTTTGTGGTGAGGATTTCAACCTTGTCACCCGTTTTAAGGTGCGTCACCAACGAAATGATCTTGCCATTTACCTTAGCACCACGACACCGGTGACCAATTTCGGTATGCACACGATAAGCAAAGTCTACGGGGGTCGCATTTACTGGTAAATCCACCACGTGACCATCTGGTGTAAAAACATAGATACGATCTTGCTCAATATCACTGCGGACTTGTTCAGATAAAGATTCTAAATCCCCTTGAACCTCATGGAAGTCCAAAATGGTTCTCAGCCACTGCAGTTTTTCTTCGTAACTGCTGCTATTCGAACTTAGGTCTGTGCCTTTGTATTTCCAATGAGCACACACCCCAAGTTCCGCATCTTCATGCATTTTATGAGTACGAATTTGTATTTCTAAAGCACGACCTTGAGGCCCAACAACGGCCGTATGAAGCGATTGATAACCGTTTGATTTAGGGTTGCTGATGTAATCATCGAATTCTTGTGGAATAGGCCGCCATAAATTATGAACCACACCAAGAACGCCATAACACTCCATTGGCTCATCCACTAAGATACGTACAGCACGCACATCATAAACTTCATCAAAACCAATATTTTTACGCTTCATTTTGCGCCAAATGCTGTAAATGTGTTTTGCTCGCCCCATTAGATCCGCATGAATATTAATGCCTTTGAGACGTTGATCGAGCAGACCAATCACATCTTCTATGTACTGCTGACGATCAAGGCGTTTTTCATCCAACCATTTGGCAATGCGCTTGTATTCGGTTGGGTAAAGGTATCGGAACGAAAGGTCTTCGAGTTCCCATTTGATGTGACCAATCCCTAAACGGTGTGCCAAAGGAGCATAGACACTTTGTACTTCCAAAGCGACCGCGACGCGACGATCTTCGTCTTGATATTTCGCTTCCTTAATCGCACAAGCTCTCTCAGCCAGTTTGATCAACACAACGCGCACATCATCGATGATTGAAACCAGCATTTTACGCAATGATTCCAGCTGATTTTCGTTACTACCTAAGACCTCGACAGCTGTGTCTGCGGTTAAATTCTTTGACACCTCTCCCATGCGAATCACCCCTTCAACCAGAGAGGCTACTTTACGGCCAAACATGTCAACCACACGGCTAATCGGCAGTTGGTCTTCTCGAACGGCTCGATACAAGGCCGCGGCAACAAGGGAATCTTGATCAGCTCGGAAACCGGATAAAATCTCAACCATTTCCAAACCAGCACGAAAGGTACTGGCTTGCGGCCCCCAATAGGAAGGTCGAGCACATTGTAACTCAGCTTGTCGCGCCAATTCACAAGCCATCCTTAGAGGCACTCGTGCACTGTCATCAATTAGATCGGAGAAATTCGACATCCAAGCATCAATATCAACACTGCCATCTTCTAATACTGGATGATCTTTTCTTACTGTTACCATTTATCCGTCCTTCAATTCACTTTTGCTTTTGCAATAGCATCATGGTTTCCACATGTGACGTTTGCGGAAACATGTCCATTAATCCCGCTCGCACTACCTTGTAGCCATTTGACACTAAATACTCGGCGTCTCTCGCCAAAGTAGAAGCATTGCAAGAAACATACAAGATTTGCTGTGGCGCGATATGAATAATGGTATCTAAAAACTCAAACGCTCCGGCTCGCGGTGGATCAAGCAATATCTTATTAATTTTTGGGGTTGAAAACTGCCCTGCGACAGGCTGTGTTAAATCCGCCGCCACAAAGGTCAGATTATCCAAACCATTCAAGCTGGCATTATGTCGACCAGCTTGAACCATTGATTCCTGTAACTCGACGCCGATTACACTGCCAGCAAGTTGGGCTAATGGCAAAGAAAAATTCCCAACCCCACAGAACAAATCCAACACAGCATCCTCTTTCTGAGGCGCCAACCAAGCCATAGCTTGCGCTACCATCTTTTGATTCATCACCTCATTTACTTGAATAAAGTCTTGAGGATGATATTTCAAGCGCAAATTTCCCATATCATAATAGCGCATTTGCTCTTCTGTCAGATCCGCTCTGCTCGCTTTTGGTGCCTGCCAATGTAAATTCACACCCTGCTGTTGTGCCCAATCAAGATAAGCCTGTTGTTGAATGGTAGTAATGTCAGACACTAGACGCAGTAGTACAGACAAACCTTTGCTGTCTTCTAACAACTCAATATGGCCAAGCGACGATAGAATAGGATACTGCTTCAAACACGCTTTAAGGGAAACGAATAAGGCTTGTAATGATGGTGTTAAGACATGACATTGCTCAATATCAACAACTCGATTAGAGGCTTTACCGCGAAAGCCAAGGGTCAGTGTATTTTTTTTATGATCAATCGCGAGGCGAGCTCGACGACGATAGCCTGAGCTCACATCAAATAAACACTCAATTTGCTCTTTTGGTAGTACGTTTCTTAATTGCCCGGCCAACCAGTGCTGTTTAGCAACGCGTTGTTTGGACACCGCTAAATGCTGGAAACTGCAGCCACCACAATCACCAAAATGCTGGCAAGTTGGCGACACACGATCATCACTGATTTCAACAAGGGTATTCAAAATGGCTTCGTCAAAACGACGACCTGGTTTTGTTACCTGAGCGGTGACTGTCTCCCCAGGTAACGCCCCTTCAATAAAGGTGACTTTGCCGTTAAGGCGAGCGACCCCTTTCGCCTCATGAGTCAAACCATCAATTTGATAGGTCTGTATTGGCCCTAACGAGGCTTTTTTAATCGGGCGACGGGCTGAATTTCTTCTTCTCAAGATGCGTTCTCGATTGGCAGTAAAATGGATATTTGGTCCGCATTCTAACGTATCTGAGCAAAGATCAACATGACAACTTTTGTTAATCAAACACACCTGTCGACAAATATCGATCTCCTCGATCGCACACAATGGCCACGATCACAGCATCATTTAACTGCTCAGATAACGCCATTGCCATCGCTACAGAACCACCAGATGAGACACCACAAAAAATCCCTTCCTCCTTCGCCAAACGACGCATGGTTTGTTCCGCATCTTGCTGGGACACATCCATCACAGTATCCACTCGTGTATCGTCGAAAATAGACGGCAGATACTCTTTGGGCCAACGTCGTATGCCTGGAATACTAGCACCATCTTGTGGCTGCAATCCTATTATCTGAATCTGATCACTCTGCTCTTTCAAATACTGAGAGACTCCCATAATCGTTCCTGTGGTGCCCATGGAACTGACAAAATGCGTAACCGTGCCCTGTGTTTGCTGCCAAATTTCCGGCCCAGTTGACAGGTAATGGGCATTGGGATTGTCTTGATTTGCAAACTGATTAAGCACTTTACCAATGCCTTGATCCTGCATCTCTTGAGCCAAATCTCTGGCTCTTTCCATGCCCTCTTGTTTGCTAACCAAGTGCAACACTGCCCCATATGCTGCCATCGCAGACTTGCGCTCTTGGCTCATATTATCAGGCATAATCAAGTGCATTTTATAACCTTTAATGGCTGCCGCCATCGCCAATGCAATGCCAGTATTTCCACTGGTCGCCTCAATTAAACTGTCGCCCGGTTTAATTTCACCCCGTCGCTCAGCCTGCAAAATCATATTCAAGGCTGGACGATCTTTTACCGAACCGGCAGGGTTTTGTCCTTCCAGTTTTAGCAGTATGGTATTGTTAGGATTTGGATTGATTCTTTGTAGACGTACCAAAGGGGTTTGCCCAATCAAAGACTCGATAGTTGGATACTCGATCATATAAAAACTTCATTGACATTAATTACGGACAGCATAACACTTAACTCATTATTGAGCCTATTTAAGACCACTTGCTAGCAAGAGTACAATAAGAAAGCGTTATAAACTTAGTCTCAACCACTCAATGATAAGGCAAGCACATGAGCTACCAACATATTTTTTCGGTTTTCACTCTTGTAATACTGCTCAGTGCCTGTGAACAAAATGAGAATATAACCACTAACTTAAGCAATTTAGAGCTAAGAACCCAATGGCGTCAGTGCCTTTATGACTCAGCGAAAAAAAGCGACGACAAAGCCTGTCAGCAGTACCAAGAAGAATGTGAAAAACGCCAAGCTACTGACAACTTTGCCTGTTATTAGTCAATAAAAAATAGGACCCCATGATTAACATTCGTTTACCAAAACTTCAGCTAAACCATGACAACAAACTGTTTTGGTCTTTATTTTCACCTGTTTTTGGTATTTCTATTATCACGTGCGCATTCTTAATCTTCAGCCGCTTTAATGACCTTGACGATAATCTTTATCAACGTACGCAACACATCACTGAACAAGTCGCCACCACCAGCGAATACGCAATCGTATTTTCAGACCAAAATATGATGTATCGAATTTTACAGAATGCGCTCAGCAACCAATATATAAGCAGCGTTCAATTGTTTAACAGTGAACAAAAAATTATCGCCGAACTGGGTACAGAGTTTGTCGTAAAATCAACCAACTTCCCAAACCGCAGCGAAATACAAACATTTCCTGATCATTTTATTTCCATTAGTGCAGTTCATTACAACAACAACGCATTGGATGGCGCATTTAATCCACAATCGGACTTATTTGGCCCAGTAAGCCAACAAAACCTCATTGGCTGGGTCAAAATTCAAGCCGATACCGCACTAGTTCAAATCAAAAAGTATCAATATGCTAGCTTAGTTCTATTAGTTTTCTTTGCCTTCAATTTAGGCAGTGGACTCATTTTCTTACGCATCACCAAACAATTGATACTGCCCGTTAAAAATGTCGAAAGCACTTTGAACAAACTGGCAAAAGAACAATTTTCTGCGGCAAAACTGTTGCGCCTCCCAGCAGAATATCAATCTCTGCAAAAAGATTTGTTGTTTCTAACAGAGCGACTTGAACACAACAAGCATGAAATGAATGCTGGGATCGAACAAGCAACAGAAGACCTTCGCCGAAGCATGGACAGTATGGAAGAAAAAAGTGCCCAATTACACATTGCCAACCGAGAAGCAATGGAATCCAATCGCCTAAAATCTCAGTTTCTCGCCAATATCAGCCATGAAGTCAGAACCCCTTTAAATGCCATCTTGGGATATACCAAGACCCTACAAAAAGGCATCAAGGACCCACAACATAAACTGTATATCGATACCATTGAACAATCGACAAACAGTTTGCTCGCCATCATTGGCGATATCTTAGACTTTTCCAAAATAGAAGCGGGAAAATTAAGCTTAGAAAGCAATCACTTTAACCTTCGAGCTTTAATCGATGATGTTTACCAAACCCTGAGCATCAACCTGCTAACCAAAGAAAAGCAGATTGATCTGGTGACAGAATACGATGTACAACTGCCAGAATGGATCATTGGAGACAGCACTCGCATTCGCCAGATCCTCACCAACCTAATTGGTAATGCTATTAAGTTTACCCATCAAGGCTCAGTCAAAACTAAAGTATCTTGTCAGGCCCAATCTGATAATAAGCTAACCCTACTATTCCAAATCGTCGACACCGGCATTGGTATCCCAGAACATAAAATTGATCGTCTTTTTAAACCATTCTCACAAGTAGACACCAGCACAACACGACAGTTTGGCGGCACAGGACTAGGGCTAGTAATCAGTAAAAAATTGGTTGAGCAAATGCAAGGAAAAATCGAGGTCAGCAGCGATCCAAGCATTGGCTCTACATTTCGCTTCTCTCTTTGTCTACAAGCTTCTGGGAACCTAATGAATCAAAAAGACTCATTAGACCGACATATCATTCTACTCGAACCTAGCAGCACCTATCGAGCTCATCTAACCAGCTATTTACATAGCATCGGGGTTAAAACCACCCGTTGTAGTGACATCGAACAATTGATTTCCGCTCTGCATGAAAAGGCCAGCACTGTTGACGGTATTATGCTGAGCTTAGGACCAGAAGAAAGCAGCGTAGAAGAAACAAAAGAATTGATTAGTTATGCTGGTCAACACTTTGCCATACCCTGCATTGTCATGATTCAACCTCCTAGAAGCATCACCCAAAATCCAGAGCTCAAGGCTCTTGCTAGCGAAATGCTACTCAAACCAGTCAGCCATGATCGCCTTTATAAAGCATTACAACAAATCAACCAAAGAGGGATTCAAGGTGAGGATGACATTAGCCCTGTTATTGAATCAAATCAGACGCGTAAAGGCCTTAGAATCTTGGCAGTAGACGATGCGCCAATCAATTTACAACTGCTCAGTCATTGGTTACAACCACACGGCATCGACGTTACGTTAGCCTATAGTGGTCAGCAAGCCTTGGCATTAGCATCTGAGCAAGCATTTGACCTCATTTTCATGGATATCCAGATGCCAGAAATGGATGGCATGGAGA
Source organism: Marinomonas posidonica (assembly GCF_043643765.1). Taxonomy (GTDB): domain Bacteria; phylum Pseudomonadota; class Gammaproteobacteria; order Pseudomonadales; family Marinomonadaceae; genus Marinomonas; species Marinomonas posidonica_A. Next base: position 73,454 of record NZ_JBHZSP010000013.1, read on the forward strand.
CTACTCAACAATTACGACAATTAAACGCCTATCAAAACACACCAATCATTGCCCTAACGGCACACGCCCTTGGTTCAGAGCAACAACAAATTCTCGCCAGTGGCATGAATGCTTACTTAACTAAACCCATTGATGAAGAAGTATTGTTTCGCACCATAGACGAGTGGTGCTCTAATACCAAAACCTTCCAGCAACAAGTTGATGCCACATTAGTGAATATTTTCGACATGCAAAAAGCCTTAGACATCGTCAATGGTAAAGCAGACATCGCTAAAGAAATGTTTACCATGTTGGCCGACTCACTAGACAACGAAAAAAAGCTAATTCAGCATCACTTAGAACACCAAGACACGGAAAAGCTCATTGAAGTAGTTCACCGAATTCACGGTGCATCTAAATACACTGGTACCTTTAATATTGCGCGTCATGCTGGCTTTTTAGAAACACACTTAAAAGAACTTGGCATGGAAGATGTAGAAGGCGTAGCGGAAGATTTCATTCACGCCATTGATGATCTGCTAAATCATAGAGATCTGATTACTTGGTCTCAAGAATAACAAAAGCCTGCGCATAAGCACGCTCATCCGTTAAGCTTAAATGCCACACCACTGGGTGCTCAAAACGCACAGAAATACTATCGTCCACCTCTAAAAAAGGCTGACCAGAAGGTAGGTTAATCACAGTAAAATGCTGAAAGCTGACACCAGAACCAATGCCTGTTCCCAAAGCCTTCACCGCCGCTTCTTTCGCAGCAAAGCGTTTTGCCACATAAGCATTGGCTTGATCTGGATGAGAAATAGCCTGCCAACGTTGCTTCTCTTGTGCGGTTAGAATGCGATCGACAAATCGCTCACCCAAACGCGCCACAGAATCAGCAATACGTTCAATTTCAACCAAATCAGTTCCAACACCTAAAATCACAACGCTACCCTTATCGTTAAAACGCCCTTACTAGGCTCGAAATACTGGCACACCTAAATGTAACTCGCCATTGAATGAGGTGGCTGGCAGCAACTCACGAGACACTACCGGCTTACCATTTAACAAACCATCTAACCAATGCCGATGCAATACCTTTGCTAAGCTTAAAACCTGTTTATTACGCCATGCACCAACGTGATATTGTAATGCCACTTGTCCTTCAACGAAGAGAATCGGGGCTTGCTTCAATATCTCACCATGATAAGGACGTAAACCGAATTGACCATGAAACTGATACATCTGCTTCGCGTCCAACGGTTCACCACGCCCCGTCACCCCCATACTAATGCTCGACCCCAAGTCAGCAAACAGCCCCACTTCAAAACGCCTTAACAAAGGCGCTATGGGCGCACCAGCATGCAAATTTTCAATCAGCCATTGGTATAAAGCATAGACATCTGGAAGAGGCAAATTGGTCGGTAACAGCTTCTCTAGCAATTCATGGACATACAAAGCCGCGTACAAATTGAGCCCTTCAAGTGAACTTGGGGCAGACAGAGACTCCAAGCTTTTGATCGTCTTTAAGTCACTGCGTCCCACATACTCCAGCTCATAACGCAAAAAAGGCCCAGGTAAGACCCGAGCCTCTTTTTTTGGTAATCGCCAAACACCGCGCATCAACCCCTGTTCTTCGGTCAATAGGTCAACCAACACCTTATTGTCCTGAAACGGACGAGTATGAATGACATACCCATTAGCGCGCATCCGACTTATTCTTCCTGATAACCCAGACTGGCTAAAGCACGCTCATCATCAGACCAACCAGAACGCACTTTAATCCATAAATTCAACATCACTTTATGTTGAAACAACTCTTCCATATCAATACGAGCTTCTTTACCAATAAGCTTAATCTTTTCTCCACGATCACCAATGATGATGCGCTTTTGACCATTGCGTTCAACCAAAATCAAGGCACTAATATGAATCGCAGACTCTTCGTAAACAAACTCTTCAATTTGTACCGCCACTTCATAGGGCACTTCCTGGCCCAATTGACGGGTAATTTTTTCACGGACGATTTCAGCTGCTAAGAAACGCGAACTGCGATTGGTGATTTGATCTTCTGGGTAATACTGCATTCCCTCTGGAATATAGCTTTCCACTAAACGCTCAAGTCGATCTAGATTTTTATTTCGCAGTGCTGAGATCGGCACAATTTGAGCAAAGTCCATGCGTTCAGATAAATTCGCCAAACGAGGCAGCAACTCGTCTTTCTGATCCAGCTGATCGACTTTATTGACCACCAAGACCACAGGACAAGAGGCAAACTTTACCTTTTGTAAGACGGATTCGTCTTCCTCGGTCCAACGATCTGCGTCCACTACAAATAACACCAAATCCACATCTTTCAATGCTGCAGTCGCAGTCCGATTCATAATGCGATTAATGGCTTTGGTTTCCCCCAAATGCAATCCAGGAGTGTCCACATAAATGGCCTGAATATGCCCCTCGGTTTTCACACCGAGAATCTGATCTCGCGTGGTCTGTGGCTTACGAGAGGTAATAGAGAGTTTTTGCCCTAGAATATGGTTAAGCAGGGTCGATTTGCCCACATTCGGGCGGCCAACTATGGCAATATAACCACAATGGGTTACTTCAACATCAGACATTCACTTTTTCCAACTTTTCTAGGGCTTTGGCCGCTGCATTTTGTTCAGCGATACGACGACTGTTACCACAACCTTCTATCGCGTCATCACACAATTCAATATGACAATGAACATGAAACGTTTGATCATGAGGTTCACCAACAATATCCACAACATCGTATTGAGGCAGAGCATGTTTTCTGGCTTGCAAGTATTCTTGCAAACGTGTTTTGGCGTCTTTCGTCACCACTTTCAGCGAGGTCGCATTCAAACGATCTTTGTACCAAGCTAAAATATGTTGACGACAAACGTCCATGCCAGCATCTAAATACATAGCGCCGATAATACCTTCAACACTGTCGGCTAAAATTGAGTCACGACGAAAACCACCACTCTTCAACTCACCAGCACCCAACTTCAAAAAGTCTCCAAGCTGAAATTCACGCGCTAATTCAGCCAAGGTATCCCCTTTAACCAATGAGGCACGTAAGCGACTTAATTCTCCTTCCTTGGCTTTTGGAAAACGATGAAACAAGTCTTCCGCTATCACATAATTGAGAATCGAATCACCTAAGAACTCAAGGCGCTCATTGTTTTTCCCGCCATAACTGCGGTGTGTCAGCGCCAGTTCAAGCAATCCAAGGTCGGCAAAAAAGTAGCCTATGCGCCGACACAACTTCTGATACAGTGAACTCAAAATGTCTCCAATTATTTATTCAATTAAACCGTTATTTTTAAAACTTGGGATACTGAAAAAATCGTCCCAATGAAGCCACACATAAAATGCACGCCCCTTCATATTTTCTTCTGGCACAAAGCCCCAGAAGCGACTATCTGCGCTGTTATCGCGGTTATCACCCATCACAAAATAATGACCTTCCGGAACAACCCAATTACCTTCATGTGGTGTGTTGCGATTACTATTATAGATATCGTGCTCAACTCCACCTAAGTTTTCCTTAAATAAAGTAACTGGCTCTCTATTCGGATTGAGCGAAATAGGCAAAGCGGCCAAAAACGCTTTACTGACCTGCTGACCATTCACCGTTAACACCTTATCGTGATAGCGGATCTTGTCACCAGGCAAACCAACCAAACGCTTAATGTAGTTTAGACTAGGATCCAAAGGATATTTAAACACCACCACATCGCCACGCTTCGGTTCAGACGTTGGGATTAATGTGGTATTGGTAACAGGCAAGCGCAAGCCATAATCAAACTTATTCACCAGAATGAAATCGCCGATCTGCAACGTCGGTAACATAGATCCTGATGGGATTTGAAACGGTTCAACCACAAACGAGCGCAAGCCAAATATCACCGCGATAATCACAAAGTAAGATTTGACCTCAGATACCAGCTTAGGCGTATCAGCCAAACGTTCTTTGGCTTCTTTACTTATGGCCTTTTGCGCCGCTTGATCCATACCAGACAAAATCTGTTTACGCTTTGGCGCAAACACAATACGGTCATATACCCAGAAAGCACCAGTAACCAAAAAGGCAACGGCCAGTATCAACTCAAAATCAAAACCCATACAACATTACTCCACCGAGATGCTCACGCATCGATTTGGTTTTTTATTAGCTGTCCAGCTGCAAAACCGCAAGGAAAGCAGATTGTGGCACTTCCACATTACCGACCTGCTTCATGCGTTTTTTACCTTCTTTCTGCTTCTGTAACAATTTTTTCTTACGACTCACATCACCACCGTAACATTTTGCTGTTACATTTTTGCGCATGGCTTTTACGGTCGTACGTGAAATCACTTTTGCTCCAACCGCACCTTGAATCGCCACATCAAACATTTGACGTGGAATCAAATCTTTCATTTTTTCACACAAAGCACGCCCTTTAGATTGAACGTTATCCTTGTGCATAATCAAAGCCAAAGCATCGACACGCTCGCCATTGATCAAGATGTCTAAGCGACATAAAGCCGCTGCACTAAAATGCGAGAAGCTATAATCTAAAGAGGCAAAACCACGGCTACAAGATTTCAATTTATCAAAGAAATCCATCACCACTTCGTTCATCGGCAACTCATAACGTAATTGCACCTGACGACCAACATATTGCATGTCTTTTTGAACACCACGTTTTTCCACACAAAGTGTAATAACGTTACCTAAAAACTCTTGCGGTACCAGAATGTTGGCTTCAACAATCGGTTCGCGCATCTCTTTGACCGTTCCCGGGTCAGGCATTTTAGAGGGGCTATCAACATACACCACCTCGCCACTGTTTAACTCAATTTCATACACTACCGTTGGCGCGGTGGTAATCAAATCCAGATCGTATTCACGCTCCAAACGCTCTTGGATGATTTCCATGTGCAACATACCAAGGAAGCCACAACGAAAACCAAATCCTAACGCATCTGAGCTTTCTGGTTCATAAAACAAGGACGCATCATTTAACGTCAACTTGCCTAAGGCAACACGAAAGTCTTCGTAGTCATCTGAGCTAACAGGAAACAAGCCAGCGTAAACTTGTGGTTTTACTTTTTGGAAACCAGACAATTGCTCTACATCAGGAGTAGTGGCATGAGTAATGGTGTCGCCCACTGGCGCCCCATGAATGTCTTTAATACCCGCCACGACATAACCAACTTCACCCGCTTTCAAAACACCGGTTTCCTTACGTTTTGGCGTAAAAATGCCGGCCATGTCTACTGGATGTGCTTGCTTAGTGGATTTAATGAAGATCTTATCTTTCTTACGCAAAGTCCCCTGCTTGATTCGAACCAAAGACACAACGCCTAAGTAGTTATCAAACCATGAGTCAATGATGAGGGCTTGCAATGGAGCGTCCGTATCCCCTTCTGGCGCTGGTATCGTGGACACCAAGCGCTCCAATACGTCTTCAACCCCCATCCCAGTTTTCGCCGAACAAGTCACTGCGTCCATTGCATCAATGCCGATAATTTCTTCAATCTCAGCACTCACTCTTTCGGGTTCTGCTTGCGGCAAATCAATTTTGTTCAAAACTGGCATGACCTCAAGGCCTTGCTCAATGGCAGTATAACAATTGGCAACAGACTGTGCTTCTACACCTTGCGCCGCATCCACTACCAACAAAGCCCCTTCACAAGCGGCCAATGAACGAGAAACCTCATATGAGAAGTCTACGTGCCCTGGAGTATCAATGAAATTTAACTGGTAGGTTTCGCCGTCTTTCGCTTGGTAATCCAAGGTCACACTTTGCGCCTTGATGGTAATACCACGCTCACGTTCAATGTCCATTGAATCAAGTACTTGAGCAGACATTTCACGTTCACTCAAACCTTCGCAGGCTTGAATAAAACGATCCGCCAAAGTGGATTTACCGTGGTCAATGTGGGCGATAATACTAAAATTGCGTATGTGCTTAAGATTGTTTGAAGACACTATTTTCTCACACTATAAAAGCGATATTAAAATGATCATAGGTTGATAAGAAGCCACAAGATAGCCAGTTTCCCACAAGATACTCTCTCGCAAAGCGCATCAAGCCGAGTTATCAACTTATTATCTGGTTAGAATTTGCCGAGCATTCTACCGAAATTCCGCTTAGGACTCCATTGATTTCACGCCTTCCTTCAAGGCAAGACAATGCCTTTCTCTTTTAATACTCGCTCTACCGTATCCACGGTTGCTTGAGTATGAGCGTCAATCTCCAAATTTACCTTATCCCCAACAGACAAGATCGAAAACGTCGTTAATCGCAACGTTTCTGGAATTAAAGACACTTCCAGCCAATCATCACCTATGTCACTAATGGTCAAGCTAGCGCCATTCAATCCCACATAACCCTTATCAAACAAATAGCGTCGCGCATCCACTTCTTGCTGACGATCCGTGACGAAACGAATGTGCACACTTTCCTCTATTTTCTCTATACGAGAAACCGTCACTGACGTCATGATATGGCCCGACATAACGTGACCACCAATTTCATCGCCCATTCTAGCAGCACGTTCAAAATTCACCGTATCACCGACTTGCAATAAGCCAATATTGGTCAAGGCAAGCGTCGTATCAATGACATCGAATGTCAGCACATCATGAGCTATTTCCGCCACCGTTAAGCAAACACCATTGATGGCCACACTGGCCCCCAACTGCTGACTTAACATCACCCCTTCAGGGAACAAGATTTCTAAACGTTTATTTCGACCATCTTGAGTAACCGATTGAACACTTGCCTTGCCTTGAATAATACCTGTAAACATAAGCTCCCCTACTTCTGGTCAGCATAAAAAAGAAACAACATTGCGCAAGATTCATACTTAATTTCGGCACTGAAGAAGAATTGAACACTCCCTCGCAAAGCACGATTTATACTGGCCTCCAATGAGTTATCATTAAGTCACCAATAGGGTTATCCACAGGTTACGGGGATAACCGAAACACGCAAGCTAAACCCTACTAATGCGCCCTAATTTCCACTTTTCAAGCAAGCCGAGGTAACTAATTACGCATTATTCAGCTCAATGCTTCAATCATGGCTTGAGTGACTAAGGTAATGCCATCTTCGTTTCGGTAAAAACGCGCGCTATCTTGTTGTGGGTCTTCGCCAATAACGGTACCTTCAGGAATCTGGCAATCAGAATCCACCACCACCTTGTTCAAGCGACAATGACGACCTATGTCACAGCGCGGCAAAATAACGCACTCATTTACATGAGAATACGAGTTCACGCGCACATTATTGAATAAAATAGATTGCTCCACGGTCGACCCAGAAACAATGCAACCCGCTGATACCACCGAGTTTAAGGCAGTACCAATGCGCTCTTCGTAGTTGTAATTAAACTTCGCTGCCGGCCGTTGATAGTGTGCGGTTCGAATTGGCCAATTCTCATCGTACAAATCCAACTCAGGTACAAGCTTAGTAAGATCCATATTGGCTTCCCAATAAGCTGTTAACGTCCCCACATCACGCCAATAAGCATCTTGTGGATAATTTTCGTTCACCACCACACTATTGGAAAAATGATGCGCTTTAATATGGCTTCGACCAACAAAATAGGGAATTAAATCTTTGCCGAAGTCGTGGCTAGATTCTTTATCTTGCGCATCTGAACACAAGTTCTCAGATAAAAATTTGGTATTAAAGATATAAATCCCCATACTCGCCAAGGACACTTCAGGCTTACCAGGCATAGTTGGAGGATGGACGGGCTTCTCTTCAAAAGCGATGATATTGTCATCTTCATCTACGTGCATGATGCCAAACTGATGCGCTTCTTCCACTGGCACTTCAATGCAAGAAACCGTCACATCAGCACCACTTTCAAGGTGTTCTTTTAACATCAAGCTGTAATCTTGCTTGTAGACATGATCCCCCGCCAAGACCAATATGTATTCACTTTGTAAGTCTCTAATCATGGCCAAATTTTGATAAACAGCATCCGCTGTACCGCGATACCAATCACCTCCCGTTTGTTGTTGAGCCGGCCATAATTCAATGAACTCATTAAAGTCCGAGCGTAGAAAATTCCAGCCTCGTTGCACATGCTGATTCAATGTATGAGATCGATATTGAGTTAATACCGCAATCCGTCGCATACCAGAATTGATGCAATTGGACAGAGGGAAATCGATGATTTTATACTTGCCAGCAATTGGCACAGCTGGCTTAGAGCGTTGATCCGTTAACTGTTTTAACCTAGAACCACGCCCACCTGCTAAGATGATGGATATGGTTTTCATGCACGCTGTATTTAAGTCCATGTGAAGCCCTTTAAAGTGATAAATTACTCTCATCCAAACGTCAGTTAGGTATACTTCAAAAACCTACTACACAAAATAAAGACACCTAACCATGAAAATACTTTTCGCAGCCTCGGAAATTTACCCATTGATCAAAACTGGAGGATTGGCTGATGTCGCAGGATCGTTACCGCTTGCTCTGCGAACAAAGGGTCATGACGTCAAGCTCATCATGCCAGCTTATCAAGGCATATTAGAAAAGGTAGCGCCTATTCAGAAGACTATCAACTTAGGCAACCCATTTGGTGTCGGGGATTTACGCATTCTTGAAACTCACATACCGGAAAATGATACGCCCATTTGGTTAGTTCAATGTCAGGCACTTTATGAGAGAGAGGACGGCCCCTATGTGGATAAAAATGGCCAAGACTTCGAGGATAATCATCTACGCTTTTGCGCCTTTTCTTGGGCGGCAGCCTACCTAGTCAGCAACAGTGAACTAACTGATTGGCAAGCTGATATTCTTCATCTTAATGACTGGCAAACAGGATTTGCAGCGGCCTATTTAGAAAGCTGGGAAAACAAATCTGTCGCCGTCGTGACAACGGTTCACAACTTGCGCTACAACGGTAGTTTCGAGATGCATAAATTTGCCAGCACTCAGCTGTCTACAGAATTGCTCACGATGCAAGGCATGGAGTTCTATGGTCGATTTTCAGGCCTTAAAGCAGGCTTAGTCTATGCCGATGCCATTACCACCGTCAGCCCTTCTTACGCTCAAGAAATCCTCACACCAGAATATGGTGACGGTCTAGACGGCATTCTCAATGTCCTATCCGATAAACTCACAGGCATACTCAATGGTGTCGATTACAATGCTTGGAACCCAGAAATTGATCCCTTGATTCGCCAGACTTACAGTACTACGTCACTACAACAGAAAACCACTAACAAACGGGCACTTTTAGCTGAAAACAATTTATCAACCGATCTAACGAAACCATTATTTGGTGTGGTGAGCCGACTTACAGAGCAGAAAGGCCTTGATCTAATCCTCGAAACACTGCCAACGATACTCGCTCAAGGCGCTCGTTTTGTCTTATTAGGATCAGGGGATAAAACCCTAGAACAAGGATTTATGGCGCTACAACAGCAATTCCCAGAGCAAGTGGCTATTCGTATTGGTTATGACGAAGCCTATTCTCATCGCCTACAAGCTGGATTAGACGTACTCTTGATTCCGTCTCGATTTGAACCTTGTGGTCTTACTCAGCTTTATGCCCTTAAATACGGCACATTACCTCTGGTTCGACAAACAGGTGGGTTGGCTGACACCGTTTTTGAAGAGGGAGAAAAAGCGAACGGCTTCCACTTTCAGGACGCCACAAGCGAGGCCTTACAAGCCTGTTTACAACGCTGTTTAGAAACGTATCATCAACCAGCTATTTGGCATCAAAAACAAATTAACGCCATGCAGTATGACTACAGTTGGGACAAGGTGACTGACCAATGGATTGAATTATATTCGTCTTTAATTCAATAATGCCTGACGATTTTTAAGTGACCAAAGCGCCGCCCCATCAAGCAAGGCTTGCTCCATAAAGCCTTCTTGACTCATATCTCTCAAGGCAACGGCGATTCGATGACGAAGGCTTGGAGTGTTACAAGCAGAGGCTTTTGACAAGGTCAGATATAAACCCTCGCTGCTAATATGAGGCTCAACAGCGTCTAGCTTTTCCGATAATCCTAGTAGTCCTGCGTATGCTTGAGCAGGGCTTTTTTCATAAAGCACATAATCAACACGATTCGTGGCCAACATTTTTAACGCTTGCGCTAAACTGGCTACGGTCAAGATATTGAGATTGGCTTTGGCATAACGATCAAATTGCTCACCAAAGCTATTATTTATCACGGTAACGCCCCAACGGCCTTGTAAATCTTCTTTCCTTTGGAAAGGAAACGGTGTCGCTTTACGTTGCCAAACCACGCTCTGGGTATACAAGAGAACTGGTGTAAAGTAATCCATGTAATCAGCTCGATTACTGGTATAAAACGCGCCAGCCATCAGGTCTACACGACCAGCTTTAACTTCGCTTTGAGCCCTTGACCAAGGTCCCGCATGCTGCAATCGAATTGGCACCTCAATACGACGACTTAATTCATCCATAATGATCCGATTGGCGCCTTGTAATTGAGTTGAATTCTGCTTGTCGCGCCATAAAAAAGGTGGATATTCTGAATTGCCTGTTGCGGTAAGTTCATTACAGGAAGCAAAATTCCCCCCTGCCGCCATACCGCATTGCGACAATGCCATCAACACAAAGCTAGACAAATAAGATAAAACAGCACGTGACGTCATTCAAGACCAGCCTTATCAGGATTTTTTAGCAAGCTTGCCCCCTAACAAATGATAAAAACATATACACAACAATAGCTTACTCTATGGTTATGACAAACAAAAAACAAGAGCAGTCAGATAGGTTTAGATTCATTTATCAAAAAGGCCAAAAACAAGAACTGGATTTCTTCGGCTCTGTACCAAGCACAAACGCCAATGACACTTTGTTGTCACAGCGATCTGCAGCCTTTTCAAACGAATCATTCAATACCTGAAAACGTCCCGCGCCAGAAGGTAAATCGTTAGGAAGTGAAGTTGAATTTACATGACGCGTAAAATCAATCCAGACTTTTTGTGCACCACTGCTACCGGTAATACTAAGAGGGACATTCTCATCATCACCAAGCCAAACTGTGGTTGAGTAATCCCCTGTAATGCCGATGTACCAACTGTCCTTTTGCTGGTTTGTGGTACCGGTTTTCGCAGCAAAGGTTAAATTCGGTAAGGCCGCTTTCGCCGCTCGGGCGGTACCAATTTCAGGCGTTTTGGTCATACCATCTAAGGTGACGGCCAGTATAGCGTCAGTAAAAGGCACATCAGTTTGCCGATTAAAGCGCTTAATCAAGCGATTATTTTGGTCCATGACCGCTAAGACAACGCCTAACTCACTACTTTTCCCTCGCGATGCGATCGGTTGGTATAACCGTGACACTTCAAACGGTGACAACTCAAGAGCGCCCAGAGCCATTGCGGGGTGCATCGTAAAGGGTCGTTTCACCCCCAGCTGTCGTAAAGTGTCGCCCACTCGGTCAAAGCCAATTTGATTCGCTAAAGAAATCGTTGCTAAGTTATAAGACTTGGCCATGGCTTCATATAAGTGAACCTCACCATGAACCCGTCGGTCATAGTTCTCTGGTGCCCAAATATCCCCGCCAACCTTGAAACGTAAACGCTCGTCTTTAATTTTTGTCCACCAGGTATAACGCCCAGTAGCCAATGCTGACAAATACAAAGGGGGTTTCACTAGAGAGCCAATGGGGCGAACAGCACCAAGCGCACGATTAAAGCCAGTGTAATATTGATCACTTGAACCAACAATTGCTCGCACCTGTCCAGAAACACGATCAGTAACCACCATCGCCCCTTGCAACCCTAATAATTGACGATCACCACGTTCAAGATTCGCGACTTGGCGCTGCATCGCTTGGCTAGCCGCACGTTGTGCTCGAATGTCTACCCCAGTGTAAATTTTTAAATTTTCCGTTGCCAAGGTATTTTCATCGAAATCTCGAGACAACTGCATGGCCACTAGGTCTAAATAATCACCGTACACTGAACGTTCACGCTTTTTATCAGCCAAACGAATTGGCTGCTTAATGAGACTCTGATAATCCGCTTGCGACAATCTTCCTTGTCGGTTCAAGACGGACAGTACCACATTACGTCGAGTTTTGGCCCGCTCGGGCGAGCGTTGGGGATTGTACAAAGAAGGCCCTTTCACCATGCCTACCAGCAAAGCAAATTCATCAATGTTTAATTCGTTTAGTGGTCGACCAAAAAAATGCTGACTGGCCGCCGCAAAACCATGTAAGGCGCGATTGCCAATTTGTGCGAGATACACTTCGTTCATGTAAGCGGTTATGATGTCTTGTTTAGAGTAATGGAACTCTAACAATAAGCTCATTATGACTTCTGTGAGCTTACGGGTATAGGTTCGTTCTGAACTTAAGTACATGTTTTTGACAAGCTGCTGAGTCAGCGTAGACCCACCTTGTCGTCGTGAACCATGGGTTAAATTAACCACCAAAGCTCGGGCAATACCGGTTAACGAAATTCCCCAATGCTGGTAGAAATCTTGGTCTTCGACGGCCACCAAAATATCTAACAAAGTTTGTGGGATTTGATCATAGGTTAAAATCTGTCGGCTCTCCGTATTACCCCCATACAAAAAGCCAATACGCTGCGGCTCAATACGAGCTTCGTCTATGGCATCTCCATTCAAGGCATTAATTTGCAATTCCCCACGTTCAAAGGAAAAAATACGACGCTGACTGTCATGAAAGCCCTGATGATCAACATAAGAACGTAAATGCGCGCTGACTTTAGTGCGACTTCGAGCTGCCCACCCGACTTTTTGACTGTTACGTCCAAATCGATAGCCGGTTTCTTCCAACAGGTTTTCTAGGTCAGCTTTTTTCCACGGCGCACCGCTTTTGAGGATGATAGGCGCGCTGTAAACTTCTGATGGGACTTGCCATTTCTGCCCTTCAAAACGGCTAACGACTTGTCCGTTAAGCCACCATACCCAAATAGAAAAAGGCACACTGGCGAAGAGTGCGAAAAGACATCCCCATTTGAACATCCCGCGAAAGACACGCTTCAGGACAGAGGGCTGAGTGTTTTTTTTACGTTTCGTCGAGGACTTACGCGTTGGTTTTTTGGAAGTTTTCTTGGCCATGGGTCGCAAGTATAGGGAGCAAAGCTTGGGCAAGCAACGCTGAAAAATAAACTAACTCAATTCTTGCATATTGACTCAATTAACTTACCGAATTAGAGTCTTCCTACGCAGAAAATAGATTGAGCTGGCATTTCGCTGCGTATTTTTGTTTCAGTTGGTGGTAAATAGAAGCTTGGCTTCCGTTTATTTTAGTCATTCTAATCATTATAAAAATAGTACGGTCATCACGTGTTTCAGAAGCATCTAATACCTAATGCGCAAGACCTACCCGAAGGAAAGGCGCTAACACTAAAAATTGAAAATTACGATTTCTTAGTCACTCGCCAAAAAGGCGAAATTGTGGCCTACGAAAATCGCTGTCCACACCAAAACAAGCCATTACATTGGTCTGATCAAGAGGTTGTCGCCGATGAAGATTATTTAAAATGTCATCATCATGGTGCTCTTTTTTCCCCATTGGATGGCACTTGTATAACCGGCCCTTGTCAAGGTAGCCATTTGAAAAAAGCCACGGTTGGCATTGAGCAAGGTAATTGCTATTTACTTTTGGCTTAAGGGTTTTCTTAAGCCAGCACGCCGCAGGGATAACGAAGCAAGATGAAAAGCGACTCTACTATGACCATCAAGCTTAGCCCCTGTGTTTTCAAAGTCTGTCTCATATTTGCTCTTTTAATCCTTGTCTATCTGCCTTCAACGGTTAAGGCTCAGACCCTTAAACTTGCTGTGGCGTCAAATTTCATTAATCCCATCAAGGTCATTGCGGAAGATTTCCGACAGGAGACAGGGCAAAACTTAAGTTTATCCTTTGGCTCTTCTGGGAAATTATTCGCGCAAATACAACACCTTGCACCTTATGATGTGTTTCTTTCAGCCGATGTTCAAAAGCCTCAAATATTAATAAATAAAGGATTAGCGAAAGCTGACAGCTTTGCGGTTTATGCCAAAGGCAAACTGGCTTTATGGGCACCGTCCTCTCTCATCACGGGCGACATCACTGAGGCATTAAGCATGGCAAACAAAATTGCCATTGCGAATCCTAAACTGGCCCCATATGGAAAAGCGGCGCAACAAAGTTTGCAACACTTAGGCATCTGGTCATTGATCGAACACAAACTCATCACTGGAGAGAACATTGGTCAGACTTATCAATTTGTCCGTTCTGGAAATGTGGCATACGGTTTTGTCGCGTTATCACAAACCCTGAAAGACAGTTCACTAGGCCACATAGTGCCCATTCCAGAAACCTTTCATGAACCGATTCTTCAAGCCGGTGTCATCCTATCCCATTCAGACAAACTTTCCTTAGCGCGAGATTTCATGACATTTTTACTGAGGGCAGATACACAAGCAAAGCTACAGTCATTTGGCTATAACAGTGCGTACTAATACCTTATGATGAACTTTAGCCCAGCCGATCTAACTGCCATCTGGCTCACTTTAAAGTTGGCCAGCATAGTTACCATGCTCTTGCTGATATTCTGTACCCCTATCGCTTGGTGGTTAGCACGAACACACTCTATTTTAAAAGCACCAATCAACGCTTTAATCACCATGCCATTAGTACTACCACCTACCGTATTGGGTTTTTATTTGCTCATATTTCTAAGCCCAAACAGTACATTAGGCAAAATCTTATCTGATTTAGGCGTTGCCTCCTTGCCATTTAGCTTTGCAGGCCTTGTCGTCGCGTCTATGTTGTACTCTCTACCTTTTGTCATGCAGCCACTGCAAAATACCTTTGTTAGTCTTAACGACAAGCATCTGGACGCTGCAGCCACTCTCGGTGCTTCGCCAATGGACCGATTCTTCTCCGTTGTCATACCACTGTCGAAACCAGGATTTATAAGCGCTGCGGTATTGGGATTTGCCCATACAGTAGGAGAGTTTGGCGTTGTCTTGATGATCGGCGGTAATATCCCAGGTGAAACCAAGGTCATTTCCGTGCAAATTTATGATCATGTTGAGGCATTAGAATACCCACAAGCACACACCTTATCTCTAATAATGATGGCTTTTGCGTTTCTCGTCTTATGTCTGCTCTACTTTGCTCAAAGAAACACACATGAGCAACATAAAAAAGGAATCTGGTGATGACTCAGTCGGGCTTGAAGATTCAGTTTAATCAAGTAAAACGCCCCTCCTCAGACTTTGCCTTAGAGTTAAATGTTCAACTCGAACCTTCAGGTGTGACTGCGTTGTTCGGGCCTTCTGGCTCGGGGAAAACAACATTATTACGCTGTATTGCAGGCCTCCAGCCTAACATCCAAGGCCATTTGGAATATGCTGGGCAGACTTGGCAAGATGATCAAACCTTTTTGCCGACACACCAAAGGCCGATTGGTTTCGTTTTTCAAGATACTAGCCTATTTCCTCACCTCACCGTACAGCAAAATCTCCACTTTGCTATCAAGCGAGCGAAACAAAAAAAACAACGCTTTGACTATCAAGATGTGTTGTCTCTAATGAACCTCAAACCTTTACTAGAACGTTATCCAAATCAAATATCAGGTGGGGAGGCGCAACGAGTTGCTATTGCTCGTGCCATGTTGTCACAACCTAGTATACTGTTGATGGATGAGCCTTTATCGGCGTTGGACAACCGTCTAAAGCAAGACATCTTGCCTTACCTAGAAAAAGTCTGCCTAGCGACAGATATCCCAATTTTATACGTTAGCCATTCTCTAGATGAGGTCAGTCGATTAGCGAATCATATTTTAGTGATAGAGCAAGGGAAATTGGTGGAGTCAGGTAAAGCATCAGACCTACTTAGTCAATTAGACTCCTCCTTTGCCAATCACCAAGATGCCAGTGTATTGATCTCTGGAAAGGTCATCGAGCAAAATGCCGACTGGCAGCTATCGACGATTCGTCTTGGTCGCCAGTCGATTGTATTTGCACAAGGAGACGAGGTACTAGGAGAAACGGTTAGGTTGAGAATTCAAGCCAGAGACGTTAGTTTGAGCTTAACCCATTCGGATCAATCCAGCATTCTGAACCGCCTCTCTGCCGTCATTGATGACCTCCAACAGGAAGCCAATAACCCTAGCATGACCCAAGTAAGGTTGTTGATTGACGATACCCCTATAGTGTCCAGAATTACCAGTTTTTCAGCTCAAAAATTAGGTTTGTCTATCGGTATGTCAGTGATCGCTCAAATTAAATCTGTTGCCTTATGTCGCTAAATTGTCTCAGGCTTTGGCCAAAAAAGCCGTCAAGCGACGTTTAATTACCAAGGACATCAAAATAGAGAAAACAATCCCCATAGGCAATGCGGCTAGGAAAGTCGTCCCCCATTGCTTAATAAAAACTTCTATTGCCAACCAACCGTGCAAATTGATTGTTGTAACAACCGCCATAATGGATTCCATAATCAGCGCCATAATCAAACCGAATACAAGATCTTGTTTCAGCTTAGATAAGTTAGGCAAAGTACCATCCACCAAATGATGTACCAAATAGGAAATCACACCACCAATTGGCGCAATGCACAACACGCACAAAGCAAAGGTTGATAACCAAGAAATCATAAAGCCATCACCAAAACCCAGATTACGCCAGGTCATGACAAAAGTAAGTGTGCCCCCTATAACCGTAACTAAACTGGCAATGATGGCAATTTTTTGAAGCATTTTTGACATAAGTATTCTCTCAGGGAAATTTTAGTTGTTTACTCGGAAAAAGTGGTTGATAATGTCAATTATTACATCAACAAGTTGACCTTGTCAACCATATTGGAACACTTAACGTCTATGTCCCATCTCGAATCTCAGTTACAACAAATGTTTATGCAGACCATAAGAGGTCTACAAAGGTCCATGAAGCAAACGATGAAGCTTCAACAACTTTCATTAACGCCCTTATCTTTCCTGATGCTGAAAACAATCCATGACACAGCGGAATGTACAGCTCACTCAATTGCGGAGATTACCAACAAAGATAAAGGGCAAATCACCCGTTTACTAAAAGAAGTGATTGATCAGGGACTGATTGAAAAGCACCCAAACCCAAAAGATAAACGCAGTCAAATATTAACCCTTACAGAACAAGGAAAATCGGCTTTTAAAACGCTTCAGCGAGCAGATTATGCGGCATTAAATGCCTTAAAAGCGGGTTTAACGGATGAAGAGTTGAATCATTTTTTAACCATAGGTCAAAAAATGATTCACAATATTAATGAATTTAATGCCAAAAGAGAGGGCTAGATTTCCTGTTTCAACTGAGTCAAAAATTGACGCATGAAGTTCTCACGTCGTTTCCCTTCACGACGAGCTGCTGCGGTCTTTAATGAATCGGTAATATTGAAAAGTTTCACATAGAAATGATCAATCGAATAGTGTTTGTCGTCTAAAGGTCGAGACTCACAAAAAGGGTCATCGATATGATACAAAGCGCGATTGAGTGCGCCACTGACCTGCATACAACGAGCGACTCCAATCGCGCCCAGAGCATCCAAACGGTCCGCGTCCTGAACAATCTCAGCTTCAATGGTTTTTGGCGTTATTTGCGCACTAAAACTGTGGGCACAAATACTATGATGAATTGCCTCTAAAAAGCATTCTGGATAATCAATTAAACGCAGAAAAGTCACCGCTTTATCTGCCGCCATACGTGATGCGAAAGCACGCTGGGGGTGATTCTTAGGCAATGACACACAATCGTGTAACCAAGCCGCAGGCACCACAACATCAAGCTTCGCATCTTCTTCAATGGCTAACTGCTTAGCCACTTTTACCACCCGGAAAATGTGGTTAAGGTCGTGAGCAACATCCGCCGTTTCCTGCGCCTGTAAAAAAGCCCTAAACCTTTGCTCAAACGACACCAACGCTTCTACTATCATATTGATCACTCAAACCATAAACTGGCGCACATTATGGATTAGTATAAAGCGAAAATAAAAGCCCTTAGCCATATCGCTAAGGGCTTTTTAATCAAACATGTCTGGATCAATCTAAAAGCTTAAATTGAAACCAGCTTTTCCACTATTAAAAAGTGTAACCAACACTGGCCATAAACGTGATCGGATCAATATCCGCATCAATTGTGCCAACTGCCGTCTCCACATCGGTATTAATGTCCATATACCAGAGCGAAGCGTTAGCGAACCAATTGTCAGCGAACGTCACGTCAACGCCAACTTGAGCCGCTAAACCGAAAGAGTTATCTAAGCTCACATCCGTACCAGCTAAAGCCCCCTCGCCCTCTTCGTCAAAAAAGATCGTGTAGTTCAAACCAGCACCGACATAAGGACGAACCTGACTGTTTGCTTCACCAAAATAATATTGCGCCATGAAAGAAGGTGGTAAATGAGAGACTTCAGCCACTTTACCAAGATCACGAGTCGACACATCATGAGTAAAGGGGGTTGCTGCAAGCACTTCCAAACCAAATTTATCCGACAACATATAAGTTAGCGTCACCCCCACTTGGGTATCATTATTCAACTCCAGTTCACCGCTGCCCGCCACGTCGTCACTGCTTTCATTTGGCATCACTGTCGCTAGACCACCACGAACAAACCAGTCACCTGCATCGTGTGCTAAAGCAAACGATGAACACAAAGCAGAGGCTAAAACCAATGGATAGATCGCTTTCATAATTAACTCCTTTTTATTGAACATAGTGTTTTGGTAGAACAAAGTGTTAGCCACTAAACTACTCGCTCAAAAAAAGAAAAAATTAATCTAGATCAAGGTTCTCACCTACAAAAGAAGATCATGATAAGCAATAAGCCTTTACGTCAAACAAAGCTCAGTTACCACAAAGAATTCACAATAAGATAATATTCACGAAAGCAACCAAACACTGACCAGCAACATGGACATGCCCCCAAAAAAAATTAGTAAACTTTTATAATTGAAAAAGTAAACTGCTTTCCCTCCTAAGTAGAAGCCAGTAAACTTATCGACAAATTCATTAACGGAATCTAAGTCATGCCTATACTTCTCGCCGTGACCCTATTATGGGCCTTTTCCTTTAGCTTGATTGGTGTTTATCTTGCCGGACAAGTCGATGCTTGGTTTTCAGTCCTGATGCGGGTTTCATTAGCCACATTGGTATTTTTGCCATTTTTGAAACTGCGCCAGATTGAAGCCAAAATAGCTTTACTGTTGATGATTTGTGGGGCATTACAACTTGGTATCATGTACGGTTTTTACTACCAATCTTTTCTCTACTTATCCGTGCCTGAAGTTCTGCTTTTTACTGTCATGACGCCGTTGTATGTCACGCTATTGAACGACATTCTAGACCGTCGACTTAATGTAGGATTTGCGGTGAGTGCCTTATTGGCGATATTGGGAGCGGTTGCCATTCGTTATCAAGGCGTCGACGATGGCTTCATTAAAGGTTTGTTAATTGTACAAGGAGCTAATCTTTGCTTTGCCGCTGGGCAAGTTGGCTATAAACGTGTGATAGAGAAACAGCGCCCTGATTTGCCTCAAAGAACCGTTTTCGGTTGGTTTTTCATTGGTGCGTTGGCCGTGGTCATTCCATGTTATTTGACCATGGGTAACCCAGATAAACTACCAACCACTACCCTACAATGGGCCATTTTGACGTATCTTGGTATTGTCGCTTCTGGACTCGGGTACTTTGCTTGGAATAAAGGGGCAACCTTAGTCAACATTGGGACGCTGGCTGTCGCCAACAACTTATTGATCCCAGCTGGCATCATAGTCAATGTCCTGTTCTGGAATCGTGATGCCGATATTATGCGCCTAACTATTGGTGGCGGCATCATACTCTTGGCACTTTGGGTGAATGATAAGTTTAATCAAAAAATTGCCGCCCGAGCTAATCTCGTTAACGAGACTCACTAGATAATAGAAGGGTGCCAATACGGCATGACAACGTCATCTGTATTGGCTCTCTTTAATGCTTCTTCTGCTATTCGTTCACCAACCAAATCTGAAACGCTTTCTTGGCATCATCATCCGCCTTGTTGTACCACAACGTCATCATGTCTAATTGTATATTTGAAACCTTCGCTTGGTATTGAGCATCTGCAATCCAAATACGCATGGCTTTTCGTGTTGCCGGATCAGATTTGTTGTACCAAAATTTCATCATCTCTAGAGCTGGATCCGTCTCCATACGTGAAGGGGCCGCGCTTGGGCCATTAGAATCCTCAACAGTACGATTATTGAGTTGCTTTACTTCAGCCAGATAATCACGCAGATTTTGCAACCCCGCTTTTTCTTTCAACACCCGCTTTTGATAACTCACCTCTCGACCACTGGCTTCATCATGTAATGTAAATGTTGGAGCCGCAGCGTACTCTTCGGCTTGTCGAGAAGTTGATATATAAGGCGCTTTAAGTTGTAAGTAAGCTCCTTTAGTGACTTCTACATCCATCACAATGGGCTCGGATTGAAACACTTCTGAATCGTCACCAGTGCGTACAATTTTATTAAAGCGCAACACGATTTGATGTTGTCCTGGCGTTAACGACACTTCAAAATCATTACCAAACTGTTTTGAAGCCTGTTGATCCACGTACATGATTTCAAACCATCTCGGCACTTCTAACGTTTCACCGTATACCGACAAGCTAGTAAAAGTCGACAAGACAAGACTTAGACAGGTTAACCATTTATTCTTCAGCATTTTCATTCCTTAGCGCTTTAATTTGCCATAACGCTACCACAATCTAGTAACAGGACTCTGTTTGCCTCAATAAAGTCTCTGAAAATTCGATTTTTAGCCTAATTTCATGCAATATAATGCCTTTCATACGCCTCTTTTCTTGCTAATACTGAGCATCATAAAAATGTGTTAACAAATCACCTAAAGACACACATTTTCAGTTAGGTATGATGAGGAATCCTATTAGCCTCCCAGACTTAAGCACCCTATGTCAGACGTAAGCCAAACACAGTTAAATCACAAACTTACCCTGAGAATTATCGAAATGGCTTTCGTCACCCTGCTGTTTTCGTTGATTGCCCGTCCGATCATTGCAGAATTACACCCATATTACTTATGGTTGGGCATCTTTGATCTGATCATTACCGGCAGCTTATATGTTTTGGTGCGATCGAATAAATGCCCTAAATGGCACATTTCCCTATCACTTATTTCTGCTCTAATCATTATGTTGCCCATGTTATTCATATCCGGGGGCGTGAACAGTCAAGTCGCCTTCTTTTTGCCGTTATACCCCATAGTGGGCGCTTTAATAGGAGGACGAGTTGAATCACTCTTAATGAGTCTGTTTTTAATCGTGACCATTCTATTCGCAACGATTTTTAGTCACACCATAATCAATGTTTCAGGTGAGTATTATGACGCCAATACTTCTTATCTGAGAGGGTTTTGGTTAATCCTCGCGATTATGTTCAGCGCCATGTTTGGACAGTTTTTTCTCAACCGCTACACTGAATTAACAAAGAAACTAAAAGCCGAAAACTTACAAGACCCTTTAACAGAGCTACTTAATAGACGAGGATTGAACTTACACTTTGCACAAGAATTAGAACAGGCAAAGGAAAAAAACTCCCCCTTTTGTTTGATGCTGATTGACATTGATTACTTCAAAAAAATTAATGATCAATATGGACACGATGTAGGCGACACTTGCCTTATCGAGGTCGCGGAACGACTAAATAAAGGTATTCAAGTACATCATTACTTAGCACGTTTTGGCGGCGAAGAGTTCATTATCGTGTTACCCAATACGCCTCTATCAGAAGCCGAAACCATTGCTGAGCAATTAAGACACATCATTGCTAAAGGCCGCTTTAGCTCTTTTCAAATCCCTTTAACCATTACTCTAGGCATCGCCACACTGCATGGGGGAAGAGACAACGCATTAAAAATTATTAAACGGGCCGATAAAGCACTTTATCGAGGCAAGGAAAAAGGTCGTAATTGCGTTGAACTAGAATCCTAAGCAGTGCATCAAGAAAACATAGCGGAGGCGTAGATAAAATGCCTCAAATTGGATTAATCCGTTCGTCCCACACGCACACTATTAATCACGCGCTCAAGGTCTTCGAATAAAAACGGTTTACTTAGAAAAGCATTCATTCCTGACTGCAAACATTTACGTTTGATGTCTTCTTCAATGTGCGCCGTCAAGGCGACGATCGGTGTTTCTGATAATTGCTGTTCTGCTTCAATCTGGCGAATTGCACGAGTAGCGGAAAAACCGTCCATTTCGGGCATATTGCAATCCATAAAAATCACATCATAAACTTGCGACTGCTGAAACCGCTCTTTGGCAATCAAACCATTTTCCGCCACCTCAACACGACACCCTAATTTCAGTAGAAATTGCTCACAGACAATTTGATTCACTTTATTGTCTTCGACCAATAAAACACGTAATGATTGAGTAAGATCAGGGACGCTTGCCAAGCTCTGAGGAACAGATTTCACTTCCTTATTGGGCGTTTTTTCTACCTTATCGAAGGGCAAAGTGACCGTAAACACAGTGCCAATCCCAAGCTCACTCTGCAAAGATATTGTTCCACCTAATAATTCCACTATGCGCTGAGTGATACTCAAACCGAGGCCGGTTCCTCGAACGTCTGGATTAAATTGATTCACCTGATAAAACTGCTCAAAAATTTGTTGCTGATCCTCTGACGCAATACCAATCCCCGTGTCTTTAACCGCAAAAGACACTATGCACTCATTAGCGTCCTCACTTGATTTATCGCCAGACACTTGAATGGCTACCTCTCCTTGATGGGTAAATTTAAACGCATTACCGACCAAATTATAAAGAATTTGATGAAGACGATGAGGATCCCCCAAAACAGACTCAGGAACATTTTGAACATCACAATAAAGCTTAATCCCCTTCTTTTCAGACTGTGTTGAAAGCAGTTGAACCACATCATTCACCACATCCTGTAGATTAAAAGATGTTTTTTGCAAGGTCAGCTGTTGAGCGTGAATTTTGGAGTAATCTAAAATATTGTTGATGATATGCATTAAGGTGCTTCCAGCATTGTTTATAACCGTCACTTGCTGACGTTGCTGGTCGCTCAATTCTCCCATAGAAAGCAGTTGTGCCATCCCTAATACGCCGTTCAAAGGGGTACGTATTTCATGAGTCATAGCGGCTAAGAAATCTGCTTTGGCTTGGCCTGCTGCCTCTGCAGCTTCTTTCGCAGCCGCCAACTCTTCTGCCTGTTCTGACAACTTCAAATTATCATTCAATGCTTGCCAGTAAGTGACATTCAGCTGCTTCCCTGTCAGGTAAATAAAGAAGCCATATCCAACAATTAACCCCATGACAATCCAATTACCAGGTCCCTCCAAAAAAGCCGCCGCAGCAAACGCAAAAGGTAAGCCTATCAGCAAACAATAGTTACGGAGCATCTTATAAGATAAGGCCAATATGGTCACACCACCAATACTGATCCCCGCAGCCGACATCACATTCACAGTGACCGAGATATCAATCAATGGGTTAACGTAAAACAACCATGCAGAACCACTGGTCCAAACAAGCGCTGAAACATTGTAAACGAAGGAGTAACGAGCAAAGTATCGCGATACAGAAAGTGTCTTACTGGAAAAAACCTTGTGGTAAAGATAAAAACGCCCTAACTGCAACAGCACAAAACAAACCGAAAAAGCGCCTATTACCACTAAATACTCACGGGCCGTTGCAGAACTGAATACCGAGGCCCAAAATGCCAACAAATAAAATAAACCGCCGAATCGGGAGCGTCGAGCTAAATCCTTTAGACTAATCTCACTAACTTGTTTATCACCAAGGGTGTAGCGTGAATTCATTAAGGCCTTTCTCAAATATTTTGAGGGTAAATGCTGTTTTTGAAGCAGTCTGAGCTAATGCTGTAACCATAACATCGAAAAAAGACCAGAGTACATAATCTAAACAAGATAAAACAATCCTCTACAGCTTCCTTCTGATTATTAACATTAAGTGCTTATACTGATGATTAGGATTAAAACAGTACAAATCTAATCACTAAACAACGATTCTCAAGCCATGGCAAAGGGCATAAAAAAAGAGCGCAAACGCGCTCTTTTTACTGGCATTCTGATTTACACCTGTTTTACTCAAGCAGTAACTCTGCATTGATAATATACAGTTGATTCGAATCAACTGTATTGCCATTCAAATATTTTTGTTCGAGCTTCCCTTTCGTTGACCAAGTGGCAAAATCATCGTCATTAAGCACACCTAAATGATGATGATCAATGATCCACAAGCCTTCCATTTTATCATGTGGGTAAGCCACTTCTTTAACCATATCCACCACCAGCGTTTTACTCACAGGTTTAATGCCTTCTGCCGCTAGAGCGGCCCAACCTCGTTGCTGAGCATATTGTTCTAAGGTCAAGCCATCGATCAACAGGCCATGGCTTTCATCTCGCGTCACCGAATTTGACAAAGCCACACTGGATAACGGGGTTGCTGAACTTAAATCGATACGATATACCTGCTTTTGAGCCTTTGGATTGGCTTTTTTAGGGCCGCCTAGCAAAAAACTACCATCCCGTTCAATGACTAAAAATTGAGTCTGAGTCAACGCGGCAATTTCTGAATTGGAATTTTCATTTTTTTCCTGACGATACAAGTATTGCTCTGTCTTACCTGTCTGTAGATTCACCGTCACAATACGTGTTAGGTCGCCCTTTTGAGCCGATTTATCAGGGTTACGCATGGTTGATTGCATAATGCCAACTAGTGTTTGCTCATCTGGGGTGATTGCTAACCCTTCCATGCCTCGGTTGGCGCGACGATGCTGGAAGACAGCGGGGAGATTAAAGGTGTTACGGGAATCCATCTTAAATGCATTAATACGGCCGATTTCAACACCATTAGCATCATAGTGAACCATATGTGGTCCATACTCATCGCTGACCCAGAAAGTACCGTCTTTTAATGCGACCAAACCTTCTCCATCTAACCCATAATCATCCAATTTAATTGGGTTCGTTTGGGCGTTATAGGGTTTTGAATCGTCCATTAAGACTGGCAGTCCATTCGCGTGGTAAGGCGTTTCACCTGTACCACCAAGCGCAGAAGTATTTGGTAAACCTGAAATCAATTGACCGTCAGGACGCTTTAATAAAATACTTTTTAGCTGAGTAATTTGAGCGCCTTCAGATACCTCAAATAAGCCAATACGTGGCGTATAATCGGCCACAGGGAAAGTTTTCCCTTTGCCATAATCCCCTGAGTAATTTGCATTCGGACCACGATCTGTCAGCGCATAAAACTGATGACGAATACTTGGATGAGCTGTCATAGCCGAACCAAAACCACCATTACGAACCTCAAAGGGCTGGTTGGTTTTCCCATCCAACAGATCGGCTCTTAACACCTCATAAGACAAAGACACACCTTGTTTCGGAAAATCTTCCGCGAACTCAGTAGACCCCGAAGTTGATGAACTGGAATGACTCATACAACCACTTAAAACAAGAGTAGAAATCAAACTAATCAACCACACTTTACTTATCATCACTCGCCCCATTGTGTATTTTTTAATCGTCAAAACAGCATAAGAGAGCGTGATGACGCTTTCATGACATGGCTTAATCTAAAACGCTGGGACTCGTCATCATAAAAAAGGACCTAGCGGGGAACGGCTAGGCCCTTTGGGTTGACATAATGTTTCTTGGGGAATTAAATCGCCGCGAATTGATTCATGGTGTTATCTTTACCAGACGCTTTCAAGGCGTTATCGCCAGAGAAATACTCTTTATGGTCATCACCAATATTAGAACCCGACATGTCTTGGTGTTTCACACAGGCTAGACCCTCACGAATTTCTTTACGTTGTACTTCTTTTACGTAGCCCAACATACCCTGCTCACCAAAGTAATCTTTTGCCAGATTATCGGTAGACAATGCCGCAGTATGGTAAGTAGGTAAGGTAATCAAATGATGGAAAATCCCAGCTTGAGCCGCAGCATCGCGCTGGAAGTTACGAATACGCTCGTCCGCTTCATCAGACAAGGCGGTACCATCGTACTCTTGTGACATCAAACGATCACGTTCATATCCACTGGTATCTTTACCCGCGTCTTGCCAAGCATCAAATACTTGCTGACGGAAATTTAAGGTCCAGTTAAAAGATGGGCTGTTGTTGTACACCAACTTCGCATTTGGCACCGCCTCACGAATACGGTTTACCAGCTCAGCAATTTGACCAATGTGTGGTTTCTCCGTTTCGATCCACAATAGGTCTGCGCCGTGTTGCAAGGAAGTAATGCAATCCAACACCACTCGATCCGCTCCGGTATCAGGCTTGAAGCGCACCAGACCATTCGCCAGACGAGTGGGTTTAATGCAGGTATCTCCTTGCTTCAATAGCATATCGCCAGATTGCATTTGCTCTAAAGAGGTCACTTCTTCACCATCAATGAAGGCACTGTATTGCTCCGCCAAATCACCAGCCGATTGCGATACAGGAATTTTCTGCGTTAGGCCTGCGCCCAGTGAGTCAGTACGAGCGACAATCACACCGTCATCCACTCCCAACTCTAGGAAGGCATAACGCACAGCATTGATCTTCGCGAGAAAGTCTTCATGAGGCACGGTAACTTTACCGTCTTGGTGACCACATTGTTTCGCGTCAGATACCTGGTTTTCAATCTGAATACAGCAAGCACCAGCTTCAATCATTTTCTTTGCCAACAAGTACGTCGCTTCTTCGTTACCAAAACCTGCGTCAATGTCTGCAATGATTGGCACCACATGGGTTTCAAAGTTATCGATACTTTCCTGTGCTGCTTGTTCACGTACTTGATCACCGGCCAGACGAGCGTCATCAAGCTCTTTAAATAAATGCTGCATTTCACGGGCATCGGCTTGTTTTAAAAAGGTATACAGCTCTTCGATTAAAGCCGGTACTGAGGTTTTTTCATGCATAGACTGATCTGGCAGAGGACCAAACTCAGAACGCATGGCAGCAACCATCCAGCCTGAAAGGTATAAGTAGCGACTACGAGTGGTGCCAAAATGTTTCTTAATCGAAATCATTTTTTGTTGGCCAATAAAACCATGCCAGCATCCCAAAGACTGGGTGTAGTTAGCTTGGTCTTGATCGTAACTTGCCATGTCCTCACGCATGATCTTGGCCGTGTATTTCGCAATATCCAAGCCCGTATTAAAACGGTTTTGTAACTGCATACGAGCGACGTATTCTGGGTTCATACTCGCCCAAGTCATACCTTGCTGACCAATGAGTTGACTCGCTTGTTGCATTTTATTTTTATAAGTTTGCATAGTATTTCTCGCTCTTTATGGTGTTAAATTGGGTTATGTATTTGTGACATTCACGCTTGTTTTACTTTTATTCGATAGGCGTGAAGCAAAGGCTCTGTGTAGCCATTGGCTTGAATCACGCCTTTGAATATCAAATCTTGCGCGGCCTTAAAGGCCTGACTGTTTGCGCCTTGCTCAGACATAGGACGATAGCCAGGTGTTGCTTGGTTTTGCTCATCCACAACCCTAGCCATACGTTGCATCGACTCTTCAATTTGTGCCTTGCTACAGATGCCGTGCAGCAGCCAATTTGCTAGGTGTTGGCTGGAAATGCGTAAGGTCGCTCTGTCTTCCATCAATCCAACATTGTTAATATCAGGCACTTTGGAACAGCCCACACCGTCTTCCACCCAGCGCACAACGTAGCCCAACAAGCCTTGAATGTTGTTGTCTACTTCTCGTTCAATGACATGCTCAGACAGGGTTAAGTTGTCGGGAATCAATGGCACAGTAAGTAAGTCTTTAAGACTGGCTGGGGCACGTTGTTTTAGTCTTTCGTGACGAGCAAACACATCGATTTGGTGATAATGCAAAGCGTGCAAAGTGGCTGCGGTAGGTGACGGTACCCAAGCCGTATTCGCACCGGATTTCGGATGCGTCACTTTGGCTTCCATCATGGCGGCCATTTCATCAGGCATGGCCCACATGCCCTTACCAATTTGCGCTCGACCAGGTAAACCACATGCCAAGCCAATCTCTACATTGCGATTTTCATAAGCTTGTATCCAAGCCTGAGATTTGATTTGTTCTTTCGGTAAAAAAGCCCCCGCCTGCATACTGGTATGAATCTCATCACCGGTTCTGTCTAGGAAGCCTGTATTGATAAACACCACCCTTTCTTTAGCAGCACGAATGCATTCTTTGAGATTCAAGGTAGTGCGGCGCTCTTCATCCATGATGCCGATTTTCAAAGTGTTTCTGGCTAAGCCCAGCATGTCTTCAACACGAGCAAACAACTCACAACTAAAGGCCACTTCTTCAGGGCCATGCATTTTCGGTTTTACAATATAGATACTGCCAGTACGACTGTTGCGTAGCCCTTCGGTTTTCTTCAAATCCACAGCGGCAATCAAAGACGTTACCACCGCATCCACAATGCCTTCTGGCACAAAGTTACCCAAGCCATCTTGCATGAGATCGCATTCCATTAAATGACCGACGTTGCGAATCAAGAGCAATGAACGGCCGTGTAATCGATACGCTTGCCCATCCAGATCGGTAAAAAATTTATCTGGATTCATGCGGCGCGTTTGCATTTCACCGTCTTTTTTGAAGCTGGCCTCTAACGTACCTTGCATTAAGCCAAGCCAATTACGGTACACCTCAATTTTGTCTTCTGTGTCCACCGCAGCGACGGAATCTTCGCAGTCGATAATGGTACTCAGAGCCGACTCAACCAAAATGTCGTTGATATTGGCCTTATCTTTCACGCCATTGGCACCATTACGGTCAAACTGGATTTCTACATGCAAGCCATTGTTGCGTAATAAGATGGCTTCAGGCTCACTGCGCTGACCATTGACCGCCACCAGCTGACAAGCTTGCTTCAAGCCAGATTGGCTGCCATCCTCAAAGAAAGCCAACAAATGATGGTAGTAAACGACATAACTGGACACATCTTGGTGAGAGCCATTTTCCAATGGAAA
Source organism: Marinomonas posidonica (assembly GCF_043643765.1). Taxonomy (GTDB): domain Bacteria; phylum Pseudomonadota; class Gammaproteobacteria; order Pseudomonadales; family Marinomonadaceae; genus Marinomonas; species Marinomonas posidonica_A. Next base: position 102,422 of record NZ_JBHZSP010000013.1, read on the forward strand.
CACCTCATCCAAAAATGCTTTGGCCTTGGCAATGACAGCCTCTCCGCGTGTTGGGTTATAGCCTTTATTCGTTTCCAGACCATTGTTTTTGGCGATCACATCTGTGCCGTAAAAGGCATCGTATAAACTGCCCCAACGGGCATTAGCGGCATTCAAAGCGAAACGCGCATTCTTCACCGGCACAACCAATTGCGGCCCTGCTAGCTTGGCAATTTCATCGTCTACATTAGTGGTCGTAATGGTGAAATCCTCACCTTCCTCAACCAAGTAGCCAATTTCCCTTAGAAACGCTTCGTATTCGTTGATGTCCATTGGTTGACCCTTGCGAGCCATGTGCCAGTCATCAATTTGCTGTTGTAAGCAGTCACGTTTTGCCAAAAGTTGGCGATTAATAGGAGACAGATCTTCAATCAATTGCGAAAAGTCTTGCCAAAATTGATTGGCATCCATCTTATGTAATGGCAATACTTCTTCGTTGATGAAGCGGCTAAAGTCGGGCTGTATCAAACTATTATTTTTGGGTTGCGGCATAGTCATGTTGGTTACCTTTATTCTTATCTTCATCAAGCCACATTTAATCAATGTGGTTTCACAAATGCCTAATCACTTGCTTGATTTATAGTCTATGCCGGACTAACCTAAAATTTCACAATAAGAATTACACAGTGTAAATTTTACAAAAATGAAAAATAAAAATAGTTTAAATCGCAAAGCCCATTTTCTTGGCACAAAAATCCGCAACCTGAGGAAGCGTAATCGTTTGACCATGGAAGACTTGTCTTCACGTTGCATCAAACTTGACCCTGAATCCGCGCCATCCGTTTCGTATTTGTCGATGATTGAAAGAGGCAAACGAGTACCAAGTGAAGACGTCCTAGAGGTCATTGCAGAAGTTTTTCAGAAAACCGTCAGTTGGTTTCTGGACGACATTCCGGAAGAAGATGCCATCACCCCCTCAAAAGGATCGGGGGGTGGTATAAGTGGCATGGCCCTCGAACCCAATTTCTTGTTTTCAAATGAAATTTTACAAATCGCCATCCCTGAAATGCTGTCTCAAACAGGCACCAGCGGTCGTCAATTCGCCCACCTACTCATTCGAGCACACCAAGAACACCACCAAAATCACTTTCCTGATTTAGAAAGAGCCGCTGAAGGAGTTGGGCTAAAACGCTTACCTCTGAGCATTGATGAATTAATCGCCATTACGAAACAAATGGGTATGCAAATTAAATGGTTTCGTAAAACGCCCCTTTCCGTACTGCAAAGTATGGGGATAGATGAACACCATGTGGTTACCTCATTTTTCGATCCACCAAGCACCATTTACATCAACCAAATTATGAAAAACCAGACTCAACGTCTGAAGTACAATTTGGCGGTGCACATAGGGCATGCGGTTTTACACGATAAAGATGGTATGAAAAACGTCTTAGTGACTGGTCGCAATGAAATTTCACCGTTACAAGATAAAAATGCCAAGATACAAACCTCTGGCATGGATGCACAAGACATCCTATTAGCGTGGCGTGACTTTGAGTGCAGCTTTTTTGCCGGCGCGTTATTGTGCCCTAAAGTTCCCTTTAGACAGTTATTAGATCGCAATGGTTATGAAATCAATACAGCGAAACTGGCCGGTGTTTCAGAGTCCGTTGCTATGCGTCGTATGACCGCCGCTTCACCCTATCCTCACTGGCATTATTTTGATGCTTATGCCCCCGGTAAACTCAAAGCCGTCTATCGTGGCAATGGTATTCCCTTGCCTTGGGGAAACATGAGTCTAGTGGAAGATCCCTGTCAACATTGGGCGGTATTTCGCATGATAAATGAGTCCTTTACCGGCACCTCAGCACAGATATCCATTCTAAACGTCGGAGATGAAGCGCGGATCTATGCTTGTGAATCCGTCAAGGTGGAAGATCTGGCAGGCAAAAGCCATGTTCTTTGTTCAGGTATTGACCTTAATCCAGCCATTGCCGCGCAAGGAAAAGATGCACTGAGCATTGCCAATGATCTCAAACAAGCCTGTGTTGCAAACAGTGGCTCATCACAAATCCCCAAGAGCATCAAAAAAGACTTGTTGAGTGTGGCTCGTATTCTCAATATCAATTGGGTTGAACGAGGTATCGATAATGATGCAAGGTTGATCTGCTCACGTGGTTCCGTCTGCCCAAGGTCACCAAGTTGTTACCAGCACTGTCAACAAAGCTGATCATTCAACCTTTCAACCCTATTCTCATCTGGCCTGTTCATTTCGCCAGATGAGAAGCAATTCGATAAGCAAACCCACATCTTTGTGAAAAATGGAATTTATCCATCATTTGCCCTATCGAAACGCGCCAACAAGTATTAAAATTGGCGCAAATTTCCCCTACCCCTTAGTTAAGGATCTTTCATGACTTTGTCGACCAGTCAGTCAACTAATGTCGTAATTGTTAGTAACTCATCTGACAATCCATTTGCTATTGATATTGCCTATGCCATGGGCCAATTTGATGACATTGCTGACCTCATCAGTATGAAACAGTTCATGAACTCAGAGTTCTGTCCTCGCTTCATTTCAGACGAGCAAGACTTTCAAAACATTGGCCAAAAGTTAAACGGTAAATCCGTGGTGATTGTCAGTACTGGCAGCCACATCAAAAGCCGTCAAGAACTGGCCATGGCGAATATGATCATTGCCAGAGCAGCGAAAGAAAATGGAGCCGAACGCGTCATTCTGGTGGAGCCTGACTTATTCTACAGTGCTCAAGATCGTGGTCCGAGCAAAGACTTAGGGGAGACCAGCTTCGAACGTGACATCCAAGACATTAAAAAATTCGACGGCCAACCCTTCACTGCCAAACTATATGCTCAGCTATTGAAGCTTTCCGGTGTTGATACAGTGATGACGATTCACAATCACTCCGATTCTGTACAGAAAATCTTTAATGAAGTTTTTGCTGGCGACTTCCATAACCTGATCCCTTATGAAATCTACGCTCACTATTTATTAAACTCAGACATTCTACATTACGGTAAAGACGGCGAAGGCCTCGTGCTTTGTGCGCCAGATAAAGGCGCTCGTGATTTCGTCAAAGAGATGTTTAATCGCCTTGGTCTAAGCAAAGCCAAATTCATCATGTTAGATAAAGAACGTACTGCCGAGCGTAAGGTTGAAATTACCCTACACAAAGAAAGTGAACACACGTTTGACGGCCTCGATGGTGCCAGCATCATTCTGTTTGACGATATGGTTCGTACCGGTTCTACCGTTGTGAAATCCTGCCAATTTTTACAACAGATTAATCCGCAACGTATGGTCTTTGCGGTATCTCACTTCTATGCCAGTGATGAAGGTCGCGAGCGCATGGCGCACCCAGCGTTAGGAGAGATTCTGACATTAAACACGCTGCCAACGATTTTGAATCGTGATGAGCAAGGTCGTCTGCGTAAGAAGATGGTGGTCCTTAAAGTTGAGAAGTGGTTAGCTCAAGAATTATGCAACATTCTTGGTCTGCCTGATCATCAGGAAGCCAATCCTTACAAGATCGACATGTCTTCGAAAAACCCTCGCTTCAAACGTAAAATTTGGTTTAGCGAAGAGTTACAAGAACTGCAAGCCAAAGCTAAGTAACAGCAACACATTAAAAAAGGCCGCTACAGCGGCCTTTTTTAATGCTTCATATAAATGGTTAACCACGAAAGGTTAACAACAAGATGTCTCTCATTTTACGCTCGACTTCGAGTCCCGCTTGATCAAAATCCACTTTTTCCACTTTGTACAAGAATGGCTGAACAGCGCGCAGTTTTTTTATCGCTTGAGGATCATCTGCTAGTAAAATGGCCACATAGGAAAAAGCATCATAATAGGTAAACGCCTGCTCTTTTAGAGCATTTAGATAAGAATCAACACTCTCTTCTCCGAACACTTGTTTAATACCAGTAATGGCACCAAATACCGCGACACCTTCACATAAATTGGTACGACTGGCGTTTTTTTCCATTGGCCAAAGACCTTTGACCATTTCCTGTAAAACATCAGCCAACAAAATGACCTGATTGGTGAAGCTGCGCGCCGGAATCTGTATTTTGTACTGATAAGGCGTATTCTCATCAAGAACAGCAACGGGCTTCGCCACCTCTTCACCAATTTCAAAGCCTGAAAAGCGTGCTTCTGGTACCGCTTCCCCAAAAAGAAACTCAACCGCGGGTTGCCAAGCTGTACGAAGTTTTTCTAACTGTTTGATCTGAATAGTTTGGGTATCTGACACGAGCTTATCCTATCTTGAGAAACAGCAAAGCAGAGTAACTCTGCTTTGTATGGATTCATAATAGGCGCCACTTTATCACATGGCGCTCAATGGGTCAGAGGAAATTCCCAGACTTTCAGCGAATAATGAGACAAGTCAAGATTAAACGGGATACCAGATAGCCTGTTTACGACGCAGCGTAACAATGACAAGAGCTAATAATAAAAGGATCAAAGCAGGCACCGCGGATGGCACAGCGTAAGTTAAATGGAAATAAGCCGCACCTAGCAAAATTGGGACCATGCCGGTTGCTGCTAAAGCCGCCCATTTAGGCACCAATAAGCCAATACCAGCCAACAATTCTAAAGCACCAATAAAGTAACCAAACCATTCAGGTAAGCCCATCATTTTAAAACTTTGATGTAGTTCCGGCACACCAGACAATTTAGCCAATCCGGCCAGAATTAAAGGCAAGGCCAATAAAAGGGTTGGTACCCAAATTTTTAATTTCGCTTTCATATTTTTTTCCTCATGGGGATCTGTTTAATAGCGAAATTATCTACCATGCATTAACATAAATAATATTTATTTTTTATTATATACTTCATTAGGTTTTATTATGGTTTCGATTGATCAACTCAAGGTATTGATCGCAGTCGCAGAAAGTCGCTCATTAAGCCAAGCAGCAGAGCGAGTGCACAAAACACAACCGGCGTTAACCACAGCCATTAAACAACTAGAATCACAATTAAACTTGTCTTTATTTAATCGCGATCAATATCGTATGCAACTCAATGCACAAGGTCAGGTAATTTATCAAAAAGCCAAACAAGTGATTGCTGAACACTGTCACTTGCTGGATACCGCCACTTGTTTTGCTAACGGAGAGGAAAGTGTCATCACCTTGGTCATTGAAGCCTCTTTTGAAATAGAGCAAATTTTGCCTGCGTTAGAGCAAGTTCAGCAAGCATTCGCTTCGACTCAAATCGTGCTTAGCCAAGAGTATCTCTCTGGACCAATTGAGCAACTGCAAGAAAGCAAAGTCGACCTCGCCATCTCTCCACTACCGAACCAACTTATGCGCAATAATCAATTAGAATACAAGGTAATTGGACAAGGCTATTTACTCAATGTGGCCGCCGAAAAATTAATTCAGAAATTTGACAATCTCACCAGTGTTAGACAATTAATCGATACCTATCAAGTGGTTGTGAAGGATTCAGGGATGCTGACCAACGGTATAAAAGTCGGTGTTCAAGATGCCCAACGACATTGGTATGTGAATAACTTTGCGACCAAATTATCACTGATTCAATCCGGCATGGGGTGGGGGCGGCTACCTGAACATTTTGTACGGGAAGCACTGGCTAAACAACAATTAAAAGAACTCAAGCTTAGCGATTACGACAGCCGCATTGAGATGCATTATGGCTTAATCAAAATAGCCAACAAACCATTAGGACCAGTGGCCTCAGCCATATGGAAAGCATTGTAAGGATAAAGTACTGCATTCATGGTTAATTCGATGGCGAAAGATAAAGATCTTTTAACCACCAATCATGTAACGTTTTAACGTACGCTAGCAGCAGTTAATATAAGGAACAACACACTAAATAAGCCCTTATTCTTAAGAAAAAATTATCGTAAAACGCGCTTTTTCTGATCCTATTAAACTGAATAAAACCCAAGTTTTCTTTTGTTTCATTCAATCCATCTTCTCTGTAGCTGTGTTAGAATCATTCTCAGTTCCAGCCGCAAGAGCGGTGGCCTTACTTTGCCATTTCTAATGGTATTCGATGATTTTTAGGAGATGAGATTATGCGTCAAACCGCGCTTAAAATCGTATTGGCTGTAATAGCCACTTTACCCGCTCTTGCTCTTGCTCACCCAGGGCACGAACACACTAATAGCTTTATGACAGGTTTTCTTCATCCACTTGGTGGACTAGATCATTTATTAGCCATGGTCGCTGTTGGTATTTGGGCAGCGACATTAGGAGGGCGAGCGATCTGGGCTGTTCCAGCTGCGTTTGTTGCCACCATGCTAATCGGAGGTGGTCTTGCCGTTGGAGGTATTCAGGTCCCCTTCATTGAACAAGGCATTGTCTTATCCGTTGTGTTCATGGGCGCTCTACTACTCGCTAGTGCTAAATTTTCATTGCTAAGTTGCGCATTAATCGTCGGCTTTTTTGCACTATTCCATGGCGCTGCTCATGGCTTAGAAATGCCTTTAAATGCTAACGGCGCGCTTTATGCTGTAGGATTTGCTAGCGCTACTATGCTACTGCATACGGTTGGTATTGCGTTTGGTGCCGTTGTCGCAAGCATTCAGGCACCTATCATCAATCGCATTACTGGTAGCGTCATTGCCCTCGCTGGTATGGTTCTCGCTTTCGCTTAACCACGCTTTATTTGTATCCCAAAAAGCCGGCCATTGAACTGACCCCCAATAGTTGGACATTCCAATTACTGGGGGTCTTTTTATGTCCAAATATCACAGAGCATTTAAAC
>NZ_JBHZSP010000014.1:0-78062 GCF_043643765.1 Marinomonas posidonica
ATCAAGGAATACATCGAGTATTACAACAACGATCGAATTAAGCAGAAACTAAAAGGCCTGAGTCCGATAGCGTATCGGAATCAGGCCTTGAAAGCCGCTTAGAACAGAGTCCAACTTTATGGGGTCAGTTCACAAACTTTAATTTAGCCGCGCTTTTTTTATCATGAAAGCGGTCTTTACAACTCTGTAATGTCATCAGGGGTTACGTACCCTGTTAACTTATCGGTTTCTTCGTTATTGAAGAACTTATCCATCTGCTCCATCACATATTTTCGCGCGTCAGGCTGCATCAAGTTAAGTTGTTTCTCATTGATCATCATGGTTTGCAGAAGTTGCCATTCTTGCCATGCTTGCTTTGAAACCGTTTGCAGAACCTCTTGCCCTTTCGCTCCAGGCAAAGGGGCTCTGTCTAACGCTTCCATTTCTGTTTGATATTTTTTACAAAAAACCATATTCGCCATAAGACTGTCTCGTTAGCTTGATTGATTAACCGGATTGCTTGTCATCGATTGCTTGTCTTCATAATGGCGCTACAAACGCAAAATTCAAGCTTTACCATCAAGACTCACCAGCCGAAAGCCGCACGCAATACGCCAAGCAACACAAACGCCACAATTAAAAACAGAATGGAAGGTCGTTGCCACTTAAGCCAAACAAAACCGATCACAACCATCAATACATCTTGCCAATCCAGTACACTAGAAGTACCTATGGGATGATGCAAGGCCGCTAACAAAATCCCCACAACCGCCGCATTTAACCCAGCCACCGCGGCCAAAAAACGACGATTATCAGACAGCTTTTGCCACACTCCTTGCGCACTCAGCATGAGCAATAAACCACAAAGAAACACCGCCAGTGTCGCAACCAAAGCCCATAACCAACTATTCGCGCCTTCAGGGGCTGTCGCCGCTCCTAAAAAACTTGCCATGGTAAACATAGGTCCAGGCACAGCTTGTGCCGCAGCATATCCAATAAGAAGATGCTCGTTTGCAACCGTATCCGCAACGAACGACGACAGCATAGGCAAAACCACATGACCACCGCCAAACACCAAAGCGCCCGCTTGATAAAAGTCCGCAAACAGCTGCCCTAGCCCCTCTGTTAAGAAAAAACTCAGTAAAAACAGTAAGATTGCCAAGCCAAAAAACACACCTGCCAGTGGCACACTTGGCAACGCCGAGTAAGCCTTGGGCTCAGTATCCAAGAGCAGAATAGAGACAACAGCAGCGACCAATAGCACCACCAGACTGATGTAACTCATGGGCACCCATATCAGGATTGCCGCACTAAACAGTGCTAAAAACACCGTCAGTCTTGACTGACAAAACGAACGCCACATGGTCAAACAAGCATCCGCCACCACGACCACCGCCAGTAATTTAAGCGCATGAACCACAGTATCAAAGATGGCTTCACCCTGCCAAAGGTGACCAAATTGCGCCAACAACACCATCGCAACAAAGGAAGGTAAGGTAAACGCGATAAACGCCGCGATACCTCCAAGTAACCCAGCACGATGATAGCCAAGCGCAAAGCCCACCTGACTCGACCCCGGCCCTGGAACAATCTGACTCAAAGCAACCCATTGAGCATATTGAGATTCGGTAACCCATTGTCGCTGTTGCACAAAAGCTTGATTAAAATACCCAAGGTGCGCCGCTGGCCCACCAAAACTTGTCCACCCCAATAAAAAAAACGCGGAAAACACCTCCGCGATACGAGTGAAATAAGCTGAATATTGCTTAGCTGAATCCAACATAATGAGCGTCCTGTTGATGTGTTAACTCAATTCATTCAGATCTTGTTCTAAAATACGTCGAACCGGTGTGGGTAGCCCCAAGTTCAAAGCATCGGAGCGTAAAAACCACTGATATTTATTGGCCTCCATCACTCCCTTAAGCGCCGCCAGTTTGACCTGACTGGGCACAATGTCTAAATGATAATGGCTAAACGTATGTCGAAAAGGTGACAAAGACGTGACAGACAACACATTCGTGGCAAATCTTTGCTCTGCGTGTAACACAATGGACTCATCGACCGCCAACTCTGGCAGACTCCACAAGCCTCCCCAGATCCCAGTTGAAGGTCGTTTTTCCAATAAAATGTGTTGTTCATCATTGGTCAAGACAAGCATTTGAATTTGCTTCTCAGGTTTGGTGGCTTTTTTGGGCTTACGAATGGGGAATTGCGTCGGATCGGGGGTTTTACTGGCCTGACAATCGGTTTCTAAAGGACATATCAAACACTGAGGCTTAGAGCGAGTGCATAAGGTTGCCCCGAGATCCATCATCGCCTGAGTGTAATCACCGCAACGCTGGCTTGGCATGTAAGCGTCTGCTATATGCCACATGGCTTGCTCCGTTTTCTTTTCACCTGGCCAATTAGGCACCGCATGAAAACGAGCTAACACCCGTTTCACATTGCCATCTAGAATCGCCGTTTGCTTGCCGCGAGAAATCGACAAAATAGCAGCCGCTGTTGAGCGCCCAATGCCTGGCAATTCGCACACACCTTCCAAGCTTTGCGGAAACTCACTATCGAACTCGTCGACCAGCCTTTTTGCCGCTTTATGCATATTGCGCGCACGGGCGTAGTAACCAAGTCCACTCCAATGAGCCAAGACCTCGTCCTGATCTGCGGCAGCCAAGGCTTCCACCGTCGGGAAAGAAGCCATAAACTTTTGATAATAGGGAATGACCGTGGTGACTTGAGTCTGCTGTAACATGATCTCAGAAATCCACACACGGTATGGAGTTTTATTTTCCTGCCAAGGCAAGTTTTTGCGCCCATGCTCATCAAACCAAGCTAATACTCGGGGCGCAAAGTGTTCGACTGGTTGCATTCTTCTCTCACAACAGGGCTTGCTTTATGTCATTTAAAACAAGCTTTTCAATTTATCTTTTAGCTTTTCTTTGAGGCGTTCCTCTTCGGCTTCGCGCTTTGCTTCTAACTCGGCTTTTAATCGAGCTTCTTCAGCTTCACGTTTGGCTTGTAATTCCGCCTTCAAATCCGCTTCTTTTTGTTTCAGCTGTGCTTTTAATTTTGCTTTCTCTTCCGCCAATTTTTGGGCCGCTTCTTGCTTCGCTAAGTTCGCAAACAATTTCCCAAAGCCTGCTAGGTCTGGACGGCATAAGCCTGCTGGATCATCGCTGAATGCGCCTTTACAAACAACCGGGAAAGTGAGTTGTGACACGGTTTTATTGACTTGGCATGCATCATCCAACTGGCTGCCAGTAATGCCCACATTCACCTGATAATTCAATGACTGTGTGGGTAAAGAAATGGTGCCATCCCCTGTCACTTGTAAGCCAGCCGAGCTAATGGTTAAACCTGGCGTCGAGATTTGTCCATCAACAATGTGAGCAGGAAAACGCATGGTCTCAAAGGGAGTATCGTCACCAAATTGACTGGCATTGAGTGTCTCCTTACGAATCGAGGCAATACCTTCACAAACGCTTTTGGTTAAGTTTGCTCCCACCAAAGCACCCTGTTTCATTTCCACCAGCAAGTCACCTTGTAATGATGACATCAGAGCATCAACACTGTTCCCTTGACTGGTTAAGTCACCACTTAAGAAAGTGCTACCTGCAATCTTATCCATCGCCATAAAATCGTTCAGCAATGGCTGAATCTGCACAGCCTCAATACTTGGCACAATTTCAATTTTAGGTGTGTTACCACGAACGTCGAGGCGTAATTGAGACGACACTTTACCTTGGTAAAGCGAAGCTTGCAGAGGAGCAATGCTGACAACCCCATTAGATTGCGTGGTATCCAATGCCAGTTGATCAATAGTGAGGTTTTTGATTTTGATGTCATCAAAAATCAACCCCACATGGCCATTAAGCCCGCGAATCAATTCTACCGGTATCAAGTCTGTTGCGGCCGCATTGGCTTGAGCTTGAGGGCTCTCGGCTGTGTTTGTTGTGACGGCCTCGACCTCAGTGTCAACGGGCTCGGGTAAATAGCGATCCAAATCCAAATTCGCACCGGCAAGGCTGATATCCCAACGTAAAGGAGCAAGAGACAATACGGCGTTAGCTTCCATTTTCGTATCATCCAACGCAATAGAAATAGGCTGTATGGTCACTTCGTCTAAACTGCCTTCCAGCGCGACATTGGCACTGGCTTTCGTCAAAGCCGTTGCATCGGCCATATCGGGCAATGGAACCTGCAAAGCAGTTAGTAAGGTACGAGGGTTAAACGTCCCAACTGATAACGTGGCAGCAAACTGAGGGTTACTTAGCACTTCAAACGCTTGTACTTTGGCGTCTACATTAAGGCCCATCGAGCTCAGCGCTAAACCATCAATTAGCAGATTTTCTTGGGGCAAATCCATCGCCACACTGACCGCACTTAGCTTAGCTTCTAGCGGGCTAGCAGGGATTGACTCACCCGATATTTTGGCTTGCACTACCAAAGCATCCAATAAAAGGGATTCACGTTCAGGAAACACGGTCAATTGGCTGTTTACACTCGCTTCCATCTTAAGCGGTTGGTTTCCTTGTAAGTCACTCTGGGTCACACTCGCCTCCATTACCATTGGCCAAGCTTGATCCCATTGAACGTCTTGCAACTGTACATCTAGATCCGCCTCAATTCGCTGCTGAGTTTGTTCATCTCGATAGACGATCTGTGCATTCTCAATACGCAACTCTTCTAGGTGTATGTCTGGAATGTTCATCTGGCTGCTTTGAGAAGTCTCCTCAGTCGAGGCACTCACGTTCGAGCTGCCTTTAACCGCCGCTGTGTTGGCATCCGCTTCTGAAGAAGGCGGCAGCTGTAGTTGCCAATTGCCTTCACCTTGAGCATTTTTATGAAGATGGGCCTTCAGGTTCACTAAATTGACCTTGTCCACCTGAATGGTTTGTTCCAGCAAAGGCAAAATGGCCAGACCAAATTCAGCTCGATCAAATTGCACGATTTCAGAGTCCGAGCCAATGGCCACACCAATGTTTTCCAGTTCTAAGCCTAACCAAGGAAAAAAGGACCAACTAATGTCACCTTCTAAACGCAGTCTCACATTGGCTTTCTCCATTGCGACCTGTTTCAGCTCATCTTTAAAATCGTTCGGGTTCACAAACAACCCGACATAAGCCAAAGCCAAACCGATTAAAGCTAATAGAATCAAGACAAAGTAAATAAATCGCTTAAACCAAACCATCCACAAACGCTCCCTATATAGGCGCAAAACAACGCGCAATTTTGTTCAAAAACACACCAATGATGAGCACAATTGGTGTCACTATCATAGCATCCGAAGGACGGGTTAATCGATGCAATAGCCATAACTCATGAAAAAACCTCCCTATAAGGCATAGCCGCTAACGAGCCCTCGTTCTATAATGGACGCACTATGTCATTAAAGTGGCGGTCAGTCGCCATCAACTGTGGAGAATCCAATCAATGTCCGATCGCGTTGCCAGTGTCGAGCGCAATACGCTTGAAACTCAGATCAAGGTGTCGATCAACCTAGACGGTACCGGTAAATTTAACTGCGTCACAGGCGTGCCTTTTCTAGATCACATGCTTGAGCAAGTGGCTCGTCATGGCCTTATTGATCTAGACATTCATGCGGTTGGTGACCTTCACATTGACGCTCACCACACGGTAGAAGATTTAGGTATTACACTTGGTCAAGCCTTTGACATTGCCGTTGGTGATAAAAAAGGCATCAAGCGTTACGGTCATGCTTATGTGCCTTTAGATGAAGCCCTTTCTCGTGTGGTCATCGACTTCTCTGGTCGTCCAGGCTTAGAGATGCATGTGCCCTTTACTCGTGCTTCTGTCGGTGGTTTCGATGTGGATTTGTTTTCCGAGTTCTTCCACGGCTTTATCAATCATGCCAAAGTCACTTTGCACCTAGACAACTTGCGTGGCAAAAATACGCACCACCAAGCCGAAACAATATTCAAAGCGTTTGGTCGTGCTCTACGTATGGCACTGGAAGTAGATGAGCGCATGGCAGGTCAAATGCCATCGACAAAGGGCTGCTTGTAAGCCTCTAGTTGTTTTAGGACAGGTAAAATATGAGTCAAGTTCACACTTCAACGGTTGCCGTAATTGATTACGGCATGGGCAATCTACACTCCGTCGCGAAAGCCCTAGAGCACGTGGCCGACGAACACACTAAAGTGATTGTCACCAGTGACCCAGCCGTCATTGATGCCGCTGATCGCGTGTTGTTACCAGGTGTTGGTGCCATTCGAGATTGTATCGGTGAAATGCACAACACCGGATTGGTGCCTAGCATTCAAAAAGCCATGCGCGAAAAACCCTTTTTAGCCATCTGTGTCGGCATTCAATCCTTGATGTCACACAGTGAAGAAAATGGCGGCGTGGATTGCCTAAACCATTTCCAAGGCAATGCCCTGTTTTTCGGCGATAATCACAAAGACCACGATGGCAGCAAACTGAAAGTGCCACACATGGGATGGAATCAGGTCAAACAGAGTATTTCGCACCCTCTTTGGCAAGGCATTCCAGACAATGCACGCTTCTACTTTGTTCACAGTTACTACGTTGTACCGAGCAATCAAAATGAAGTAGCCGGGACATGCGACTATGGTTTGGAATTCTGCGTGGCGTTAGCCCGCGACAATGTCTTCGCGGTGCAATTCCATCCTGAGAAAAGCCATAAAGACGGTTTGCAACTTTATAAGAACTTCATCCATTGGGATGGCAAACCTTAGCCCTCCAATTAATAAGCGAACGACGTAACAGATTAGGAGCCGATATGGGCTTAGCAAAACGAATTATCCCTTGTCTGGATGTGGACAATGGTCGCGTGGTAAAAGGCGTACAATTTGTTGATATCCGCGACGCTGGTGACCCAGTTGAGGTCGCCAAACGCTACGATGAACAAGGTGCGGATGAAATCACCTTCTTAGACATCACCGCCAGTTCCGATGATCGTGAGACTACGGTACACATGGTCGAAGCTATTGCGGCGCAAGTCTTCATTCCACTTACCGTCGGCGGTGGCATTCGGACTTGTAACGACATTCGCCGCATGTTAAATGCCGGTGCAGACAAAGTAGGCATCAATACCGCGGCCGTCTTCAACCCAGAGTTTGTCCGTGAAGCTGCGCAACGCTTCGGGTCGCAATGCATTGTCGTTGCCATTGATGCGAAAAAGGTCAGTGCCGATGGCGAACCAAACAAATGGGAAATCTTCACTCACGGTGGTCGTAAGCCAACGGGTTTAGATGCAGTTGAGTGGGCGAAAAAAATGGTCGACTACGGTGCTGGTGAAATTCTTCTTACCAGCATGGATCGTGACGGCACTAAAAATGGTTTCGACTTGGGCGTCACTCGCGCCATCAGCGAAGCGGTTCATGTCCCTGTCATTGCCTCAGGCGGTGTCGGTAATCTGGATCACCTGGTCGACGGCGTCACTGAAGGCAAAGCCGATGCGGTCTTAGCCGCCAGTATTTTCCACTTTGGTGAATACAGCATCCAACAAGCGAAACAGCGCATGGCTGACGCTGGCATTGAAATGCGTCTTCCATAGCCATAGAAATAACCCTCAAAAAAAAGCCTACTCTTTTTCAAGTAGGCTTTCTTCATCAAGTTTTGCCAAAAGGCAAATATGTCGAGTTAAATAACTCACTCTTTCAAGTTAGACCACGCTAAAAAGTTTGTCCAATTCAACACAGAAATTTTTTAATCTAGATCTAGATTATCAAAATCACTGGCGTCATGACGTTCGTGTAGTTGCACACCATCACCGAAGGAGCGATTCACCACTCGACCTCGCTTTACTGCTGGACGCTGCTCAATGGCTTTCGCCCAACGCATGACATGCTGATAACTCGCAACATCGAGGAACTCAGCAGCATCGTACAAGTTACCCAATACCAAGTTGCCATACCAAGTCCAGATCGCGATGTCCGCGATGGAATACTCTTCACCAGCCATGTAAGTATTGTCAGCAAGATGTTTGTCCAATACATCCAGCTGACGCTTGGTTTCCATGGTGAAACGGTCAATCGGATATTGCATTTTAGTTGGCGCGTAAGCATAAAAATGCCCAAAGCCGCCCCCCAAATAAGGAGCGGCCCCCATTTGCCAGAATAACCAGTTACGACACTCCGTTTTCGCTTTGTGATCGGTTGGCACCAAAGCATCAAACTTTTCAGCCAGATATTGCAAGATGGCACCCGATTCAAACACACGCGTTGGTGGTGTGGTACTGTGATCCATCAGAGCTGGAATCTTAGAGTTTGGATTGATATCTACAAAGCCTGAAGAGAACTGATCCCCCTCACCAATGTTAATAAGGTAAGCATCGTATTCAGCTTCTGTAATGCCCATAACCAGCAACTCTTCCAACATAATGGTGACTTTTTGACCATTCGGTGTCGCCAATGAATGCAACTGAAGTGGGTGCTTACCTACCTCTAAAACCTTGTTATGTGTCGCCCCAGAAACAGGACGATTGATGCTAGCAAATTGACCACCGCTCTTGGATTGCCATTGCCAAACTTTAGGTGGAACGTATTCCTGCTTATTCTCATCACTCATAATGCTTCCTCATAAATACTGTGTAACAAATGACTTTGTAATAAATATCGGATCTTAATCGTCTAAAAGATAGTAAATTTATTATGGGCTTGATTCATAGCTTAACAAGCACCAACCACCAATTTAATGGGTAAAAAATAAGAAACCCACATGAGGTATACAAATGAAACGTCTTTATTCGACTACTCTGTTGCATAAACTGGCGATAACCGCAGGGGTAAGTTTGTCTCTAACTATGACACCATCTGCTCAGGCGGAGCAACAAAGCATGATAGTGGCTGGCGGCTGTTTTTGGTGTGTGGAATCCGATTTCGAAATGGTGCCCGGCGTCATTGATGTCATCTCGGGTTACACGGGTGGGCAAACTGTCAATCCAACCTATAAACAAGTCTCCATCGGTAATACCGGCCATTTCGAAGCGGTCACCATCTTGTTCGATGATGAAAAAGTGTCACTAACTACTTTGGCTGAATACTTTTGGAAAACCATCGATCCGACGGATCCGAATGGGCAATTTTGTGACAAGGGTGAACCCTATCGAACCGCCATGTTTTATCAAAATGCTGAGCAAAAAGCAGTGTTTGATGCATCACTGGGCAAAGTAAAGTCGACCAAGCCTTTTTCAGCAAACATAGTCACGCCCATATTACCCGCCGCTAAATTCTACCCAGCGGAGGAATACCACCAGAGCTATTACACCAAAAATCCGATTCGCTATGCTTTTTATCGCTCAAGCTGCGGACGTGATCGACGTATCGAAAATCTATGGGGAGAAGTGGCCAGTAAAAAATATCATTAATTTGAAAAAACAAGGAGTTAATGAGTATCGTCTTGTCGAAATGGGATTCAACCTCTAGTATGAAAGACAAATATCGACTGGAGGAATCCGCACTTGAATCCCATATTACAGGCTCAAAAGTCTCATAAATCGATTCGTCAGTATACGGATCAAAACATCGACAGCGCACTATTAGAGGAACTGATTGCCGCAGCACAAGGGGCTGCTTCTTCCAGTTTTATCCAAGCCTACTCCATCGTTCAAGTGACTCAACCCAAGCATCGCCAACAGATCGCGAATTTGGCAGGCGGTCAAAAATGGGTTGAGCAGGCGGCCGAGTTTTTGGTTATTTGTGCGGACTTAACCCGAGTTGAGTATTGCAGCCAAAAGCAAGGCTTAGGCAAATTAGAAGGCCAAACTGAGCACTTTATCGCCGCCACAACGGATGCGACCTTTATGGCGCAAAACCTGATGTTGGGCGCTGAATCCGTCGGCCTAGGAGCGGTATTTATTGGCGGCATTCGCAATGATCCTCAACAAGTCGCAGAGTTATTAGCCTTACCCGATCAGGTGTACCCTATTTTTGGTTTATGTTTGGGATACCCAGATGCACAACCAGAATGTAAACCTCGTCTACCTGTTGCCAGTATTTTGCATAAAGGCCAATACGATACCTCTCGTTGTGAGGCTGACGTCGAAGCGTATGATACTCAAATGCAAGCCTACTACGCCAGTCGTGACAGCAATCAAAAACAAAGCAATTGGTCTGAACAAACAGCGGCGGCCGTACAGAAGAAAAAGCGTGAGCATATGCTAAACTTTTTACAAGCGCGTGGCTTTCTAAAACGCTAATACTTTAATCAATCCCCAACTAATCTAAAAAAGGAAAATTCATGTTAAAGCATGTCCCTCAGGTAACCTTTAAAACCCGTGTACGCAATGAAGACCTTGGTGGTCCGAATCCATTTGAATGGAAAGATGTGTCTAGCGATGATTTATTTAAGGGTAAAAGCGTAGTGGTTTTTTCTCTTCCCGGCGCATTCACTCCAACCTGCTCGACCTCACATTTACCTCGTTATGAAGAACTTTATGAAGAGTTCAAAGCCCAAGGGGTGGATGCGGTTATTTGTGTGTCAGTAAACGATGCTTTCGTTATGTTCCAGTGGGGCAAAAGTCAAAATGCCAAAAATGTCTTCTTATTGCCAGACGGTAATGGTGATTTCACTCGTCAAATGGGCATGCTGGTGAAAAAAGATAACCTAGGGTTTGGTATGCGTAGCTGGCGTTATGCGATGCACGTCGAAGACGGAGAAATTAAGCAAATGTTCAGTGAGTCTGGCTACCAAGACAATGCGCCAAGTGACCCATTTGAAGTGTCTGATGCCGACACAATGTTGGCTTATCTAAAAAATCGTTAGTCCTTAGCTCACACTAAATAACAAAAAAGGAAGGTTTATTAACAGACCTTCCCTTTTTTATGCTTCCTATTTCATGTGTAATAAAGAATCTGTTAAGACCTTTCAGTAGGTTTTAAGTGACACGCATTAGATATAAAAATAGAAGCGCCAAATCATGCTGAGGTATTTTCGCAAGCAGTCCATCATACTCGATATGATATTGTCATCCGTCCTGTTGCCATCATGGCGAAAACTGACCATATACCTTTTGGTATCCATCAGTATCAGCCTATATGCCCACCATGTTCTCTATCTTTACCAAGAAAAACGCTCACTGCAAAATTACCTAGAAGGTGTCATTGACCGTACCAAGCAATCCGTCTTCCAAATGCAAGCCAGTCTTAATTTGGCCATCACCAACAACCAAACGACCTGCTCTGACGACGACCTTAATAGCTTACGAAAAGCTCTATTAAAATATCCTTATATTGAAGATATAGGACGTATCACAGCAGATCATAAACTCGTGTGTTCTGCCCTATGGGGAACCTTTACACCACCAATTGAAATCCCCGGCCAAGGCCATCAAGACAGTCATTTTCGTCTTAGTTGGCCTGTTATAAATGGACTTTTTGTAAAAGGCCTGCAGAGATCGGTGTTTAATTCTGGCGATGCTTTTGTGATTCCTTCTCCAGCAACCTTTGCTGATTTAACGCGTTACGCCAAAAAAACAGGGAGCGTACTGTATTCTTCAAAAGAACATTATATCTATCAGACCTTTGATGACATCACATTAGAAGAAGCCCAAAGAGCCATTTCTTACTCACAAGATAATGTCCCACTGTTCCCTACTGGGAATAATCTATTAACATTAAAAATCTGCCCTGCAAGCTTTAATTTCTGTGCCACAGCAATCGACAAACAAACGGGCTATTTCGACATGAGTGTATGGCAATGGCTTTGGTCCATTCTTGTCGGGGTATTCTTTGGGTTATTTACAGCATTTAGTTGGGCCATTTTTAAATCCAACCGACGCTCATTAATTTATCGTTTAAAATACGCCTTAAAAAACGACCAAATCTATTCCCTTTACCAACCTAAGATCCAATTAAGTACAGGTAAAATCATTGGTGTTGAAGCGCTAGCACGTTGGCAGGACCAAGAACTGGGCACGGTTTCTCCTGATGAATTCATTGCTTGTGCCGAACAAAATAAACTCATCACACCTCTGACTCAGCAGCTTGTGAAAAAGAATTTAGACGACATGCGAAGCTATTTGCAAGCAGACTTGGAATTTACTTTGAGCATCAATTTATCCATCCAAGACCTTTCAAATCAAAGCTTTTTGCATTTCATTGAAAAACAAATAAAACAGAGAGACATTCATCCTGGACAAATTATTTTCGAGGTGACCGAACGTTCAGCCGCGCAAAATGACGTATTAAAACAAGCAACCAAACGCTTTCTCCGTAAAGGCTATCAAATTTCACTGGATGATTTTGGCACGGGCTTTTCGAATCTGTCTTGGCTAACGGCCTTTGAACCGAATGAAATCAAAATTGATAAAATGTTTATTCAATCCATTGGTACACAAACCGTCAACCAGATTACATTAGACAGTATTTTTCAGTTGGTCAGCAACTTGGATGTGAAGCTGGTTTTTGAAGGCATTGAATCACTTGAGGAAGTCGATTATCTAACACAACATACACCGAACGCCATTGGACAAGGTTGGTTATATTCGAAAGCGGTTGACGCCAAAAAAATTGGTAAATTACTGAACAATCAGCCGTTTACTTGCTCTACTTTTTTAGCTCATGTTGTGGAATAAGCTTTTTAGAAGTCTAGATTGTCTAAATCATCAATGATTTTATTCGCATCTTGTTTGACCTTTAATGATTGCTCAACAGCGTGACTCAGCTGAGCTAAAGCGTCTTCAAAATCTTGCAATAACGCCAAGTAAGATGTGTGAATAACCGCCAAGTCTGGTTTAGAAGTTTTCGACATGACGTCGGATAACTGACGACCTTTTACCAATACTTGCTGCATGACTCTTTCCACTTGCTGTATTGCCTGAGTTACTTCTTCTGTTCTGTCAGCCAAGGTACAAGCATCTTGTTGCAAGGCTTCAAAAGCACGATAGAAGTGCTCGAAACTGTCACCAACTAGATTGAGCAAACTGCCTTTCGGAAACCTTTTCTGGGTGAAATAGTGAACGCCATCACGCTCGACCTTTTTCATCATATCAAAAGCCCGATTAGGATCCTCACCTAACACGCCAATCGTATTTCGATATACCCACAGTAATATACATACTAGAAGCAAAAACGACGATACAGCTAAAGCAATAACAAGATAAGTATATTGACTTAAGGCCTCATCTAACTCGTCCATATAAACGCCAATACCAATCATCCATCGCCAATCTGGCAACAGCGTCATACCATTGACTTTTACATACAAAGCATTTGAAGTGGCTTTACGGCTTTCCCCCACTTTAAACATGAAAGGGTGTTCATTTAAATAACTGACATACTTAGCATAAGAAGGTTGAAAAACACCAACAACTGAATCTTTAACATGTACTCTTGCAATGCCATTGGCATCGTTTGCCCAAACATAGTAGTTATCAAATCGCATCGTTGAGAAAAGTGCTTCAACTTTTTCTTCTGCTTCTTCACGCGTCAATGTCTGGTTCTTTTCTTGTTCTATATAATGATTCGCCTGATTCACCGTAAATTTTAAAATTGACTGAATTTCATGTTTTCGAGCATCAATCAGGCTTTCTTTTAAGGTATAAATGGACAAATATGACAAGCCAACAATCACAAAAAACACAACCAAAACAATCAAATTGAATTTACTGGAAAGCTTCATATATTCTCTCTCTGTGTGCTATTGGCTAATTCAACTATACGATGCTTGAGCTCAAATTAATTGTTTTTTTATGTAGTTCATTCTCTCGTCATATCAACGTTTTAAGTAAACGAAAATGACAATGACTCGCCTTCTTAGATAGACAAGCAAAACGAATTAAATCGCTTATAAATCCAACACGGAGGATGGTACCAAGCTTTTATCCACTAATTGCATTAACTGACTTCGGCTTCGCTCTCGTAGAGCATCACGTAATAACCGCACCGCTGGTGTAATGGATTGTCGACTTGGGCAAATCAACCATAATTCACCTTGCTCAATTTGATAATCTTGCATCAATGGCAGCAAACGCCCTGCTAATAAATCCTCTGCGATATCTAAACCAGACTTCACCGCCAATCCCTTACCCGCTAAACACCAGCGTCTTACCATGTCACCATCGTTGGCAGATCGAGCCGCTTTAGGCTTCGCTTTAAACTGTTTACCACCATCGGAAAACACCCAGGTGTCATTCAAGATATCTTGCAATTGGTAAAACAAACCGCTGAATTGAGACAGTTCATCAGGGTGGGTCGGCATACCATATTGCGCTACATACTGAGGACTGGCGACTAAAAAACGAGGCACATTGCAGATTTTAAATCCATATAAGTTGGCATCAGTAGGCTCTCCGTAACGTAACGCCATATCCAGTGCATCACGGTAAAAATCAATATTGCTATCGCTAATATGAGCCCGCAACGTTACCTTAGGATGTTGCTGTATAATCTCATCGATCCAAGGCAGGGCGAGATTCCGTCCCAGATCCGACGATACCGCAATGCGCACTTCTCCATGGATACTATCCGTCTCTTGATACATGCTTTGTTTGGCCTGATCCAGCATCGCCAAGGCTTCCTGACATTGCGGTAAATAACGTTCACCAGCGCTAGACAACCTTAAGTGTCGCGTTGTTCTAACAAACAATTCACTGCCTAACTGAGCTTCAATCCGTTTGACCGCCGCACTGGCCGTCGCCACCTGCATATCCAGGTGTGTTGCGGCCGCGGTAATACTGCGAAACTCTGCAACCTTAATTACCACCAACAAATCATCTAGCTGCATTATCTAATCTCAATATTGTAAATAATGTTTATTATCAAATATTATTTGATAATAATTCAAACCATAGCCGCTTTTTCCCCTCTCTGACAAGCCCTACCATAGCACCATCTTTTGTTGACCCAGCCCCAATTTACGGAGAACCCCCATGTCACATGAAATCATTAAAGAGTTAGAAGCACGCTACACCACCAAACAATACGATGCGGAAAAACGCATTTCAGCGGACGATTTGGCCGTCATTTACGAAAGTCTTCGCCTATCAGCGTCTTCCATTAACTCACAACCATGGAAATTTGTTGTTATTGAAAGTGATGCTGCCAAGCAGCGCTTCCATGACACCTTTGCCAACAAATTCCAATTTAATCAGAAGCACGCCAAAACCGCGTCTCACATTGTTTTATTTGCTCATAAAACCCATTACAGCCGTGATGATTACGCCAAAGTGATTGATCAGGACGTTAAAATTGGTCGTACCTCTGAGGAAAATCGCGAACAAGCTTTTGGTGCTTTTGCCTTTGTTGATATGAACACAGATGAACAAGGTAACAATGCCGCTTGGACTAAAGCACAAACCTACATTGCTTTTGGTAATACCTTGCACACCTTAGCGCGTCTTGGTATCGACTCTACGCCGATGGAAGGTGTGGATCACGAACTAATCAGCGAATTGTTTGCCGACGAACTAGAAGGTTACCAATGTGACGTTGCTCTCGCCATGGGCTACCGTGATGAAACTAACGACTACAACGCGCCACTGCCTAAATCACGTTTGGCAGCAGCAGACGTCGTCAAAGTACTATAAGCAAAGCAAGATTCCGTTCCCTTTTTAAAGCAGGCCATAAGGCCTGCTTTTTTTTAGACTAGTGAGTCATCCCGCTGCCACCAGCAACAGCAATATTGTAAGGAACACCATCCACCTCAATTGAACCAATTTCTTCCATAGTTTCCGTGTTTACACGATGAATCAGTCCAGAATTAGGATCCGTAACCAGCAATTCGTTACCCGCTACTGCTAAGCGTGGTCTCGGATTATTCCAATGTCCATCCATACTGTAGGGTTCTGTAACCTGAAAACTTTTTTCTATCTCTGCATTAATCAGGTTTACTTGATTAATTCGACCGTCTTCTGTCATGACATAACCGTATTGGATCCTGACAGGGTCCAGAATAAAATCAACACGTCGAAATGGTAATTCAATTAATGAAAATGCCGGTGTTGCTGTTGGATCAATCACAACTACTGCATTTTTACCATAGCTGCCTAAAAACGCCTGATATGACTTTACGCCCAATAAATGCCCTGTCATTTCCCCTTCAGGAAAATTATCTGGGTACGTTAGCATTCTATAATTCGTTGTTGCTCCTTTGCTTTTTTTCGCAACCAGCACTCCGCTTTTACAACCAAAAGCTAAATATTTACCTGAAAATGCTTCACCGTGTAAATTCGTACATTGTGTTAATTTGCTGGTTGGATTCCCTTCTTTACTCAAAGACTGCACACCGATTCTAGGTGGCGCTTTCCCTTCTTCTACAACATCACCGGCCACACTCGTTATCCAGCCTTTAGCCCATGGAACAACCACTCCATGATGAGCTTTGTTTTGCATGATTATCCTATACTCAACATTTCCTTCAGAAAGCTCATGACTATCAACAATCGTTGCGTAACTACCTTTATTCATATTAATGGAAATAGAACCATCATGCTCAATCAGGTGAAATGGCCGCTCTCCTTTCAAGCTCAATGAAACCGCTTCAGGAGCAGTTATCTCAATATCAGAATGCTCGCCATGGTCGTGAAAGCTAATTCCTGATCGAATGAAATTCACCTGATTATCATCAGACTGTATAGCCGCAATAGCCGAGCCTTTCGCAACGGGATACAGTTTTACCTGACCAGCCGTTTTAAACGTCCACTTTTTGTCGGGTTGATTCAAATTAAATGCTGTCACTTGCCCAGCCTGATGGTCTCCCACAAACACCCTATAAAGAGTAATGTCTTCATTGTGATGATCCGCGTATACAGGAACACCAAAACTTAGTGCCAGTAAACCAGCACCACTCAACTTTTTAATCATTACGTTATCTCCACCCAACCTATCAATGTTATAACATAACAATATAGTTAAAAAAACTGATTTTATTCCCTACTAACTAAAATCCCCATATCGTTTTGCAACATGGGGATTCTCTGTAAGGAACAGTAAAATTAGAGTTTTACCTGCAAAATGCCTTCAATCACTTCCCTAAGTTGTTGTTGGATAAAGGGTAACTTACTTTGATCCAAGTGATATTCGTTTTGCTGGGCGGCGCTTTCGTCGAGGTAAGTGGCTTGAGACAGTTCCAACTGAATGGCGTGTATGCCGTTTTCTGGTTGGCCAAATTGGCGAGTGATGTAGCCGCCTTTAAAACGACCATTGAGCACTTGCGTGTAATGTGGGCCAAGTAATTGCGTCAATAGACTGGGCAATTGTATATCGCATGATTCACCGTCATTTGTACCCCAATTAAAGTCCGGCAATTGTCCTTCAAACAACATAGGCACTTCGGCGGCAATGCTGTGAGCATCAAACAAAATGGCATAACCAAACTTGTCTTTCAGGCGAACTAACTCTTTGGCAATGGTAGCGTGATAAGGGCGCCAGATTTGCTCTTTGCACGCTTGGCGGTGCGCTTCTGAGGGCGTTTTCCCTGCTTCAAAAACAGCTTGATCAACAAACAAAATATCAGGAAACAAGCCCGTGGTTTTGGTCTCATAAAGCGGCTTGTCGTCGTAAGGGCGATTCAAATCAATAACATAACGTGAATAGTTGGCTTTAATGCAACCGACGCCCAAGTCAGCCAGATTGCCGTATAGCTCTGGAATAAACCAATCCGTATCCGGCAGTTTAGCGGCCAAATCCGTCAACCCCGCCGCCACTTCTGGGGTTACATTGAGACCCGAATGGGGCATGCTGACCAATAATGGAGAATCTCCTTGGGTAAACTCGAACGGAGACTCAATAGAAGTCACAGATTCACTCATGATGTTAATTTCCCCTGCTGAATGCGCTGTTTCAATAACTGACCGCCCAACCAATAGCACAGCTCACCTGGGCTTTCCACATCCCAGCACACAAAGTCCGCCGCTTTGCCAACCGCTAAAGAGCCGTGTGTCTCTTCGATACCAAGGGCTTTTGCCGCATGAATAGTGGCACCGGCCAAGGCTTCTTCTGGCGTTAAAGCAAACAAAGTACAGGCCATGTTCATCATCAAACGTAACGATAACGCAGGTGACGTACCTGGGTTCGCATCAGTGGCAATGGCCATCGGCACCTGATATTGACGTAACCAAGCAATAGGCGGCTTTTGAGTTTCTTTTAAGGTGAAAAACGCCCCCGGCAACAAAACCGCCACAGTACCTGACTCGGCCATGGCTTGGACATCTGCCTCTTCAATGAACTCAATGTGATCCGCCGACAACGCCTGAAACGACGCCGCCATGCGAGTACCGCCTTGTGAAGTCAGCTGCTCAGCGTGAATTTTGACGGGCAAACCCAAAGCGTTGGCTTTTTCAAAATAACGTGCCACCTGCTCAGTACTAAAAGCAATGCCTTCACAAAAAGCGTCCACCGCATCCGCTAACCCTAGGTCAGCTATTTGCGGTAAAACCTCTTCGCACAAATAGTCTATGTAAGCGTCTTTGTCAGCAAACTCAGATGGCATAGCGTGAGCCGCCAGACAAGTCCGTTTCACCTGTATCGGTAATTGTTCCTCTAATTGCCCGGCAACCCGTAGCATTTTGAGTTCGCTTTGCAGAGACAAACCATATCCGGATTTGATTTCGACCGTGGTCACACCATCTTGAATGAGACTGCTCAAACGACGTTTGGCTGACGACAATAGACTCGCTTCACTGGCCTCACGAGTAGCCTTTACAGAGGCAGCAATGCCGCCACCTTGTTTAGCAATGTCTTGATAGCTGACACCGTTCAAACGCTGCTCAAATTCCCCAGCACGATTGCCACCAAACACTAAGTGCGTGTGACAATCAATTAGACCTGGTGTGACCCAACCACCCGCAAAGTCTTGCTCCTGCTGAGCCTCATAAGGGGGCAGTTTGGTCATGTCATCAAGCCACACAATGCGCCCGTCCCGAACACCAATAGCAGCGTTTTCAATCACTGAATAATGCCCATCTTGCATGGTCGCTACATGAGCACCATACCAAAGGCTGTCTAGCATTAAAGGGCCATCTGTGTGTCCCACAACATGAGTCATAGGGTCTCCTTTAGGCCACACTTGGTAATAAACCCGATGGCATCGCCCCATTGTGAGCCGCTTCTTTTAGCAACTCATTGGCCTTGGCAATGTCTGGAGCAAAATAACGGTCTTTGTCGTAAAACGGCACTCGAGCACGTAATGTCGCGCGAGCCTGTTCTAATTTTTCGGTTGATTTCAACGGTGCACGAAAATCCAGACCTTGTACGGCAGACAGGATTTCAACCGCCAAAATACCACGCGTGTTTTCCGCCATGTCTTTCAGACGGCGAGCGGCGAACGTCGCCATAGACACATGGTCTTCTTGGTTTGCCGACGTGGGCAAACTGTCCACTGAGGCAGGGTGAGCATAGGTTTTGTTTTCACTGGCCAAGGCCGCTGCTGTCACTTGTGCGATCATGAAGCCTGAGTTCACACCACCATTGTCTACTAAGAAAGGCGGCAATTTACTTAGATTACTGTCGATCAATAACGCCATACGACGCTCAGACAAACTGCCGATTTCTGCGATTGCTAAGGCCAGATTATCGGCCGCCATGGCTACAGGCTCCGCGTGGAAGTTACCACCAGAAATGATGTCACCTTCGGCAGCAAACACCAAAGGGTTATCCGACACTGAATTGGCTTCCACACATAGGGTTTTGGCGGCGTTACGAATTTGTTCTAAACACGCTCCCATTACTTGTGGCTGACAACGCAATGAATAAGGGTCTTGTACTTTCTCACAGCCCTGATGCGAATCCCCCAATTCACTACTGTCACCCAATAAATGGCGATAAGCGGCGGCGGCATCTATTTGAGTCTGATGACCTCGAACTTCATGAATACGCGCATCAAATGGACTACGACTGCCCAACGCGGCTTCTACCGATAGCGCACCACAGGTGACAGCGGACGCAAACAAATCTTCTGCTTCAAACAAGCCTTCTAATGCAAAGGCCGTCGACGCTTGCGTACCATTCAGTAGTGCCAAACCTTCTTTTGGCGCTAGGGTAATGGGCGACAAACCCGCCACTGCCAACGCTGCTTGACCTGAAATGATCTCACCACGGTAACGGGCTTGACCTTCACCCAATAAGATCGTGCTCATGTGCGCCAATGGTGCCAAATCACCCGATGCGCCAACAGAGCCTTTTTTCGGAATACATGGGTACACTTCTTTATTGATCAAGGTAATCAAGGCTTCGATGACTTGCAAACGGATACCAGAAAAGCCACGAGCCAAACTGTTCACTTTCAAAGTCATGATCAGCTTCACCGTGCTGTCATCCATTAACTCACCAATACCGGCGGCGTGTGACAAGACAATACTGCGTTGCAGTTCTTCCAAATCGTCTGGCGCGATACGGGTATTCGCCAGTAGACCGAATCCCGTATTAATACCGTAGACCGTTCTGTCTTCGGCAATGACATCATTCACCACTTGTGTGCTGGCATGAATGGCGGGGATAGCCTGCTCATCTAAACTCAGTTGAACTGACTGGCGGCTAATTTGGCGTAGCTCATGAAGGCTCAATTGACCTGGCTTTATTTTTAATTCAAACATGGTGTTCCTCAATCTGTATTGTTAGTTTTTCATCTGCGTCTCCATATCGAAACACCTGTTATCACAGGTCCTTAGCCGCAAATAAAAAACCTACCGAGCAAGAGGCTCCCCCTTACTCGGTGTCTGTTTGTGTGTGATTACTTGCCAGTAATCATTGGCAGATTTAAGTTTTGTTCTTTGGCACAATCGATCGCGATATCGTAACCCGCGTCCGCATGTCGCATCACGCCCGTTGCTGGGTCATTGGTCAATACACGGGCGATACGTGCCGCAGCGTCGTCGCTGCCGTCACACACAATCACCATGCCCGAGTGTTGGGAAAAGCCCATGCCGACACCTCCACCATGATGTAAAGACACCCAAGTGGCACCCGAAGCCGTATTCAACATGGCGTTCAATAAAGGCCAATCCGATACAGCATCCGAGCCATCTTGCATGCCTTCGGTTTCCCGGTTCGGACTGGACACAGAACCGGAATCAAGATGATCTCGACCAATCACAATCGGCGCTGACAATTCGCCTGATCTGACCATTTCATTAAAAGCTAGACCTAACTTAGCCCGCTGCCCAAGACCAACCCAACAGATACGCGCTGGTAAACCTTGGAATTGAATACGTTCACGGGCCATGTCTAACCAGTGATGCAAATGCGCGTCATCTGGAATCAGCTCTTTTACTTTAGCATCGGTTTTGTAAATGTCTTCTGGGTCACCTGACAAAGCGGCCCAACGGAAAGGACCAATGCCACGACAAAACAGCGGACGAATATAAGCTGGTACAAAACCTGGGAAATCAAAGGCGTTTTCTACCCCTTCTTCCATCGCCATCTGACGAATATTATTACCATAGTCAAAGGTCGGAATGCCCATTTTCTGGAACGCCAACATGGCTTCCACGTGTTTCGCCATCGACTGTTTTGCCGCTTTCACCACAGCCTGTGGCTCGGTTTGTGCCTTCTCGCGATACACTTCCCAGCTCATGCCTAATGGCAAATAGCCATTTAATGGATCATGGGCTGAGGTTTGGTCAGTGACCATATCTGGACGAATACCACGTTTTACCATTTGCGGTAACACCTCGGCGGCGTTACCGCAAAGCGCGATAGACACGGCCTTGCCTTCCGCTGTGTATTTTTTAATGCGCGCCATCGCATCGTCTAAATCCGTTGCTTGCTCATCCACATAACGAGTACGCAAACGAAAATCGATACGACTTTGCTGGCATTCGATGTTCAATGAGCAAGCACCCGCCAAGGTCGCTGCCAAGGGTTGTGCGCCACCCATGCCACCTAAACCTGCGGTTAACACCCAACGACCAGTTAGGTCACCATCATAATGCTGACGGCCCGCCTCAACAAACGTCTCATAAGTGCCTTGCACTATGCCTTGGCTACCAATGTAGATCCACGAACCTGCTGTCATCTGACCATACATTGCCAAACCTTTGGCATCCAACTCATTGAAGTGTTCCCAGTTCGCCCAATGAGGCACTAGGTTAGAATTGGCAATCAACACTCGCGGCGCATTTGAATGGGTCTTAAATACCCCGACAGGTTTACCCGATTGCACCAATAGGGTTTCGTCTTCTTCCAAACTCGTTAATGACTCAACAATTTTGTCATAACATTCCCAATCCCTCGCCGCACGACCAATACCGCCATACACGACAAGCTCTTCTGGGTTTTCAGCCACATCCGGATCAAGGTTATTCATGAGCATGCGCATGGGCGCTTCGGTAAACCAGGACTTTGCCGTTATGGTGCTCCCAGTCGCGGCTTTTACTACGCCAGCTCGGTAACGTTTATGAGGAGTATTAGAATGAGCCATGTTAATCACCTTTTGGTCATTTTAGTCATTTGATTCTTTAAATGTATATACAACTTAAAGCAAAGATAGTGAGTTCGTTTTTAAGATGCAAGTAATTTTTCGAGCAAATCTGCGAAAACCTTCACATAAACAGAGCCATTAAAAACCCAGAACCAGACAAACCAAATAAAATCAGTGACATATCAAGAGGATAAAAACCATCCAGTATTGAAGATAAAATTACAACTTGTATATACAATATTTTTTGAATTAGACTTGAAGGGTTAACATTAACTAGGCTAAAGACGATGCACCACACTCAACCGATCCAACACTTTTTTGCCAAACAGGCGTTGCTACAAACTGGCTGGGCTGAAAATGTGCTGTTTGCCGTCCAAGAGGGTCACTTTCTGTCGGTCACGGCAAACAGTCAGGCGACAGCAGACAGCACCTTATTGTCTGGCCCAGTCTTACCCAGCATGCCAAATTTGCACTCCCACGCCTTTCAGCGAGTCATGGCAGGCATGGCGGAAGTCTGCTTGAACCCTGATGACAGCTTCTGGAGTTGGCGTGACCTGATGTATAAGATCGTACGAAAGCTCTCACCTGAGGACGCAAGAATCATCGCCAGCCAGCTTTATATCGACATGCTAAAAGCCGGTTATACACAAGTGGGGGAATTTCATTATTTGCATCATGATCTCGATGGACAGCCTTATTCCGACCCAGCCGAAATGTCGAAACAGATACTGGCCGCTGCGGACGAGTCCGGCATCGGGCTCACCTTATTGCCCGTCCTCTATGCTCACTCAGGCTTTGGTGGACAAGAACCAAATGCTGGACAAGCACGCTTTGTCCATTCCACCGACGACTACCTCGCGCTTTTTCAACAATGTGAACACAGCTTAAAATCACATCCCTTGCACCAGATGGGAGTTTGTTTCCATTCACTAAGAGCGGTAACCAAAGAACAAATACAACAGGTTCTGCCTGCATTGGATTCACACTACCCCATTCATATCCACATTGCCGAGCAACAAAAAGAAGTGAATGACAGCTTGGCATGGAGTGGTCAACGACCGGTTGAATGGCTGCACGATGAAATCGGTTTAAACGAACGCTGGTGCTTAGTCCACGCCACTCATCTAAACCATGACGAACTCACTGCGATCGCTCAGCTGGGTGCCGTTGCAGGACTATGCCCAACCACAGAAGCGAATCTAGGGGATGGTATTTTTCCCGCCACAGCGTTTGAACAAGCCAATGGACGTTGGGGCATTGGCTCAGACAGTCATGTCAGCTTGTCATTGGTGGAAGAACTACGCGTGTTGGAGTACAGCCAACGATTACGAGATCAGCAGCGCAATCGACTTTATCGTCAACAGGAAAACCGAGTTGGTGACCACCTCTACCAACAAGCTTTGCTGGGCGGCAATCAAGCGTGTCATGTGTCTTTGGGCTTGCAAGCCAAACACCGCGCAGACTTTATTGTGCTCGATCCAAACTCGCCCTTTGTCGCGGCCAGTCAACCAAAAGACTTGATCAACCGTTGGCTATTCGCCACTAACGAAAACCTAATCAAGGATGTTTTTGTGGCGGGACAACACACCATTAAGAATTTTCATCATGAACAAGAAGAACAGCACAAAGCCGACTTTATCAAGGTCATTAAAAAGGTGATTTACAATGCTGAATGACACGTCGATCTTCGCGATGCTACAACAAGCAGATTTCCCAATCGTGCCTTGGAAAAATGGTTTAGGGCAGACCCGAGACATTGCCAGCCTATCGGATGAGCAAGGTTTACGATACCGCATCAGTCAAGCGTCTGTGGTAGAGAATGGTTTATTCTCAGACTTTCGTGGTTTACACCGAACACTGGTGCTGCTTTCGGGTCATGGACTCGCCATGACACACCAGAATGAGCAAGGTATGCAGCATGTTCAGCTAACTAAAATATTAGAGATGGCGCACTTTTCAGGCGGTGACCAAACCTTTGCCTCACTCACAGAAGGTCCCATTGAAGATGTGAATATTATGACTAGAGAAGCCGATACTCAGGCCGAAGTCATCGCACTGCATTCGCCCACGAAGCTAATGTTTGATCCCATTCAATCAAATACGTTACTGCACGCTATTTACTGTGCTGAGGCGTGTGAACTGTATGATGCTCACACGGATCACTTGCATGCAATTCCCGCTCACTGTTTTATCTCTCTCGTCGATATTGAGAAGGCCTCAAAAGCCCTCAATAAAAAGCGCTTTAACTTGCTCAAAGGTCAAGTCATTCAGATCCACATCATCAAATCGTCGTAGCAGGCATGATCTTAATGAGCGCCCAGATTCACTAACGTCCGAAATGACCAAACAATTGGAATCGAGATCCTGGGTGAAGTAAACGTGCCACCGTGACAATGTCTTCTCCAGACCAAGTACGACGTTTGATCTGCAAACAAGGTTCTTGGGGGGAGACTTGCAAGCGCTGGCATTCTTCCTGATTAGGCAAAATGGCTTCCACCAAATGTTCGCCTTCCGTCATGGGCGCCACGCTCATCAAGTATTCATAAGAGGTATGGGTGGAAAAATCTTGCTGATCATAGTCCGGCGCCAAACTGGCGTTGACGATGCGCTCTTCGATTTGAATGGGTAAATCGTTTTCAAAGTGCAAAATAACCGAACGAAAAATATTATGATTGGTTCTGACGCCCAAGCTAACCGCTTCTTCCACACTGGCTTTAGCGGATTCCAAAACCAAAAGTTCTGACTGATGCTGATGACCCCGAGCGGCAATTTCTTCGGCGATATTATGTACTTCAAATAACGCCGAATGCGCTTTTTTCTCTGCCACAAAGGTCCCCAGACCTTGGTGACGTACTAAGAAGCCTTCTGCCGTTAATTCACGCAACGCACGATTCACCGTCATACGGCTCACGCCCAAGGCTTTGACCACTTCCAGTTCCGACGGAACACGCTGATTCACTGACCATTCACCAGAAGTAATCTTTAGCACAATCGCCTGTTTTAACTTGGCGTATATTGGCTGCGATACATCAGGCAGATCATCAAACAGATTCGCGACATTGATTGTAGTTGGCTCAGACACAAGGCGTTCCAGTTAGCACATGAATGTGTGCAAATTATACCGTTAGTCAACCAAAACAAACAATTACAACAACATTATATTGGCATCATCCATAGAGCTGCTAACCATGATAATCCCATTAACAAGGAAAAAATCACGCCCCATCTCGGCGTGGTTGCCGATAATCCTGCTTGTTTCTTGCGACCACGAACCATGGCGTCAATGAGTCGCTCTTTTAAATGCACCTCATGATAAAGCACGGCCAAAATGTGCACCGCCACCAGCCCCAACAACCAATTGGGCAAAAAGCGATGTATCGACACTAAAAAGCTCGCTACTTCCTCGGACACCAAGCCATTAAAAGGCCCAAACCAGAAGATATCATCACTGCTAAAGAGCCCGGTTCCCCATTGCACAGATAACACCGTCAGTAATGTCACCACCATCAAGGCGCCTAATGGATTGTGGCCAAGATACGACTTTGGTTGCCCTTGCAATAAGGATTTAGCGAATTGCCACGCCCGCTTTGGCCCTCTTACAAATTGTTGAAATAAGGCATAACGAGAACCCAAAAAACCGTATAACACCCGAGCGATAATGACGCTTGATAAGCCATAACCAAAGTAGAAGTGGTACTGAAGGTAATCTTCTTCCGCCTTGCCTGTGATGATCAAGCCCGTAAATAACACCACCATTAACCAATGACTTAGTCGTACTGGCCAATCCCAAACCAATGTTGATTTCATTTTCATCCCCTGCCCGTTTTGAAAGTCCCATCTTTATATTTGTAAAACAATTAGATTAAGGAAGGTACGAATAAGTCTACTATTCACATTCGGTGCTCGCCTCGAATAACAGGCTTTTATCCAGATGCTGAGGCAAGAGAGCTTGTTCACACCTTCCTTAAACACTATGCTACAAAAGTCACCTTAGGAAAATCCCCGCATGACCTATTGTCAAAAGCGAGAGATCAAACCAATGATGACCACCATGCTTTAACCATCAGTTTTTAACCAACGCGCTGTCACTAAAACGTGTTTGAAACGAAAAGTAGGCTGAAGTTCAATATGATTTTATTCGTGTTTGTTCTCGTGTGTTTAGGGCTATTACTGACCTTCTATGCCAATATCTTTAAGGGGCGTTTTTTCAAACGCCATCATTTGTTGGTGGACTTAGACCTAGAAACGGTTAACGAACACCTACAAGACCTTAATAACTGGACAGATTGGTTGCCTTGGCTGCTGTTTGAAAAACAAGCGAAGATAGATTTTGAATACGCCAACCCATTATCCCCCTTGCCATCTTGTTTAGTCTGGCGAGGGAATTTGATCAAACAAGGCTCGGTGTCTTTAGAAGCCTCTCGGCCTAATGCTCAGTATTACCACACTCTGGTTGAGGCCCCTGCTTTTTACCCTTGTGATTTTCACTTCAACTTAGACCTAACAAAGCAAAAACACGGCACCTTAATCAGCTTTCAAGTAACTGGCAAATTGCCTTTTTTTCAGCGCTGGCAACAGGGTGATTATGGGATTCGCGCGGATAAAGACGCGGAATTGGCGATGTTGTTGCTCAATGCCGCCCTGCAGACAAAAATGCTGGACGACAACCACGATGTGCTGCCCTTTGAATTCTTAGCGAACACTCAACTCGACAATTTGGATGCCGTCACAAGACCATTTACTGTCAATCACCAACCCATGTCACAAAAAATGGATCAAGGGTTTCATGATTTAATAACCACCTTAGGGCCAGAAAATCCACCCGCCGGTCCCAGCTTTGCGTTATACCGACAAGTCGACTTAGCCAATCATGTCTTTACTGGCCGTTTGGGGATTCCTGTGCAAAACATGACGCCTTGTGAACTCTGTCCTGAGCGCATCGTGTTACCCGGTGACTATTTGGCCTTACGCTACACTGGACGTTATCAACATTTGTCTGTGGCTTGGCATGTACTCTACCAATTTATGCGACTGCATAAGCTTAAGCCTCATCGCCGCCGCGAAGGCATCGAAATTTTTGAAGTCGGCCCTGCGCATGCTGAACAACCTAAGCACTATGTCACTCGCATTTGCTTGCCAATTAAAACATTGGCCTGAGGCTCATTTTATGGGACAGTTTGAGCTCCATGTTGTTTTATTCGGTTAAAAATCATTATGTCAAAATCGCCTACATTCCTTGCCCTTATCGACAGTTTGGTTCGCATCCTACTGACCATCATCATTTTTTATACTGTGAACTATTTTTTTGCCGTTGAAAACACACTCATCCTGGCGCTCGTTTCAGTGGTTATTGCCCATGTGGTTTTTCGAAGCTTCCTCGGTTTATTACGTCGTCAAAAACCACCACACGAAGCAGACTCAGAATAACAGTAAAACCAATACCCCCTGATCAGCACGACATAGGCTCAATGGATGAATCACCTTGTCGTTTAGATTCATTCGACAAGAGTTAGCTATGAACACACTATACCCACAACACCTTTCTTCTCTTATGCAGCGCTATGAGAATGCCATGGCGCACTTTGAGTTAGACGCAATTGTCATTGCATCAGGGCACAAAACCTATTATTTCCAAGACGATCACAGTCATCCCTTTCACGGCTATTCAGGGGCACAACAATGGCTGCCATTTGACATTAGTGCAGACACCTTCCTGATTATCCAGCCTGGGCAAAAACCTACTTTAGTCTGGCCAGTTCGGGACGATTTCTGGCATACCCCTAATCCCATCCCTGAAGGAGAATGGCAGAATCATTGGCATATTACCCCTGCACGTCGTGACGATAAATGGTGGCAAAGTCTGCCTAAGCAATCCGCTTGGCTTGGACCAAAGCCAGACTTAGAAAAATGGGATATTGCCTCTTGTGATGGCTTAAACGCCTACGTCGATTTTGCCAAAGCAGTAAAAACACCGTTCGAAATCCAAGCGCTACAACGAGCCAGCCAAGCCGCCGTCCATGGTCACCTTGCGGCCAAGCAGGCATTTTTGGCAGGCCAAAGCGAATTGGATATACATCTGGCATTTTTATCAGCGAGTCAACAGACTTCGGCTCAAGAGCCTTACCCTGGTATTGTGGGATTAAACGAGCATGCCGCCGTTTTGCACTATGAACACAAAGCCAGTCATGCCATACCGAACTCTCGTACCCTGCTGATTGATGCCGGTGCCAGCTGTCATGGCTATGCCAGTGACATTACCCGCACCTATACACGTCACCAAGACGATTTCTCTGCTCTGATAACAGGACTAGATGCCTTAGAGCAAAGCCTATGCCAGCAAGCCGTAACTGGGGTGGCATTTCGAGACTTACACCAGTCCTGTTTAGTCGGTGTGGCGCAGCTGCTGAACGACCATAAAATCTGTTCATTAAGCATGGAAGAGCAACTTGAAAAACGCATTCCGCAAGTCTTCTTTCCTCACGGTTTGGGGCATTTACTAGGTCTGCAGGTACACGATGTGGGGGGCCATCAAGTTGATACATCAGGACAGCTGAGTTTGCCTGATGATCAGGCTCCCTTTCTACGACTCACTCGAACCCTAGAAGAAGACATGGTCATCACCATTGAACCTGGTCTGTATTTCATTCCTATGTTAATCGAGAAGATGCAAGCCGACGTCGCTCACCATGGTTGTGATTTAGAACGCATCCAACATTTTATACCCTATGGTGGTATCCGTATTGAGGATAATCTGCAGATCAAATCTGGGTCTTCAGTCAATTTAACCCGTGACGCTTTTCACGCAATCGACTCTGACTAATGCAAAGGAAAACGGCCCGTTACTAGAGCAAGAACAGAAAGGCGTGATCTAGACTTTCGTTTGAATACGGTTTCAGGCCACCCTGTTCTCCAAATTATGAGGGGAAAATGGTTTTTTCGTGTCGAAATGCCATTTTTCCCAATGTAGCCTATGACGACCCCCCTCTAAAATGAGTAAAATATGACACTTGATAGTGCCTTTTCACGTTCACTACTCATAAGCTAAATAATCGACCTATCCGATTATCTATTCGTTCTAATACATAACATTATAATAATATTTCGACCTTAGTTGATGTGCTTAACTAAGGCTAACCGGAGACAGCATGAAAAAAACAACAATAGCACTACTAGCCGCTATATCATTCTCATCAACTGCCAGTGTCGCAGCCTACCCAGATAAAGACATCCAAGGTGTCATTATGTGGGGAGCCGGTGGCTCAACGGATACCGTCATGCGCTCCGTCGCACCTTATGCAGAAGAAGCATTGGGCACAGACCTCATCCTAACCAACAAAAGTGGTGGTGTTGGCGCGATTTCAATGAAATACGTGAACAAGAAAAAAGCCGATGGCTACACCTTGCTAATGGGGGCTGAAAACCCTCAAATGCACAAAGTGCTTGGTCTATCAAATATCGACTACAGTGACATGGTACCGGTGGCCATTCTTGCCCGTGGTGTCCCCATGATGGTGGCAAGAAACGATGCGCCTTATAACACCATGCAAGAGTTTATCGATTACGTAAAAGCTCACCCAGGTGAAGTGAAAATCGGCTCCACAGGGAAAGGCGGCTTGCCTTCCATCATCATGGCGATGATTGATTCGCAAGTAAAACTGGATTACATCAACATTCCATACAAGGGTGACGGTCCAGCTTTAACCGCCCTACAAGGCAACGCAATCGATGTCATGCCTGCAGTATTGGGGGCGACAAAAGAACAAATCAAAGCGGGTCGTATGAAAGCCATCGGTCTGATCGATAATCAAGCGAACCCTATGCTACCTAACGTGGCTCCGATCACGGACACACTTCCAGGCCTAAACAGCTACCTTCCTTGGGGACCTTTCTTTGGTGTTTTCGTTCGCAAAGGTACGCCTGATGAAGCGGTTAATCAATTAACCAGTGCTTTCTCAACGGCTGGAGAAAGAGAGGAATTTACCTCTATGATGTCTAATCGCGGTTACTCTGTGATGAACATTTCTGGGCAAGAAGCGGTCGACTTTTTAGACACTTACCGCTCAGTTTCATCGTGGTTGGTTTACAAAGCGGGCGTTGGCAAATTCTCTCCTGAGAAGTTCGGCATCCAAAAACCGTAATAAGCGATTGTTCTTCGCTATCACTCAAGAGGCATCCTTTTTTAATAAGCGATGTCTCTTCTCAATTCTGTTTTATCTGGAGACGTCATGTCCAGTCATGAACCTACCCCTAAAACACGTAAACCGGGTGAACGTCTTTTCACTTTTTTACTGGTCATCGGCAGTGTGTACTTGTTTTGGCAGGCGTATCAGATTGCCGGTTTCAGTGATCTAAGCTCGGCAGGCGCATTTCCCATGGCAACAGCCGCGACGATGATTTTGGCTGCCTGCTTTATCTTCGTGAATACGTTAAAACGGCCTGCCAGCCATAACACACATTTCTTCACTCACTGTTTTCCGCCTATCGTAGCAATGATCATGGCGTTAATCTTAGTCTATGCTGTGGTACTAGAAAGCCTTGGTTTTATACTGTCTAGTTTTGTTTTTTTATTTATCACCATTCAATGTCTCTATCGTCGCAGAGTGTTAACGACACTGGCCATCAGCCTTTTCGCCCTCATCATGGTTTACATTGTGTTTCGTCTCATTTTTCAAGTTGTGCTGCCTGAAGGCATTGTGCCTGAACGCGATATCATCGCCTCAATAACCGCCTTATGGAGATAATCGACTTATGGACGCTTTGAACTATTTCGCCATGTCTTGGCTTTCACCTGAATTATTGGCGCTGACGGCTCTTGGTACTTTTTTAGGTATTTATGTCGGTGCGATTCCTGGGCTGTCGGTCACCATGGCCGTTTCCATTTTAATTTCCTTTACCTTCTCATGGGATGTGAACAACGCGCTTTGCTTAATGGTTGGCGTGTATATGGGCGGCGTTTATGGCGGTTCTCGTACGGCAATTTTACTGAATATTCCCGGCGCCCCTTCAGCCATTGCAACCGCCCTAGACGGTTATCCACTCGCTAAAAAGGGTCTGGCAGGCGAAGCCATCGGCTTATCCACTGTGATGTCTGTCGTGGGTGGCTTTATCGGGATATTGGTTCTGGCATTAGCGGCCCCCTCTATTGCCGACTTTGCCATTACCTTCCAACCTCGTGATTACATGATGTTAGGGATTTTAGGCATCATGCTAGTGGGATCATTATCCGGTAGCAGTTTAGCAAAAGGGATTTTTGCCGGTGCCTTTGGCTTATTAATTGGCACCGTTGGTTTAGATCCGATGACAGCCGATGAGCGCTTCACTTTTGGCGTAATCGAACTTTGGGATGGCATCAATCCTGTGGCAGTGATGATTGGTTTGTTTGGTATTTCTGAAGCCTTACATCAACTGCAACATATGAACAAAGCCGTCATCAAACAAAAAATCTCTCGTATCATTCCTAGACTCTCAGATGTCAAAAAATATCTACCACTAAGCGTAAGAACCTCGTTTATTGGCGTGATTGTTGGCGCCTTACCTGGAACAGGGGGCGACATTGCAGCTTTGATGGCTTACGACCACGCAAAACGCTCAACCAAGAAACCCGATGTCGCATTTGGTGAAGGCGCGAAAGAAGGCCTTATTGCGCCAGAATCAGCCAATAATGCCGCTGTTGGTGGTGCCTATATTCCCATGCTGACGCTCGGCATACCGGGAGATGCCGTCACTGCCGTATTCATCGGTGCCTTGTTCATTCATGGTTTGAATCCCGGTCCATTATTGATGGTTGAACAACCGCATATGTTCTGGTTCACCGTGGGCAATTTAACCTTGGCCAATATTTTTATTCTCATTTTTGGTTTAACTGGCATCAAGTTATTCTCAAAGATAGTGGAGTGCCCAAAAGGCATTTTAATCCCACTCATCTTCCTCTTGTCTATTGTTGGCGCTTACGCTATCAACAATGCCATTACAGACGTTTGGTGGATGCTTGCCTTTGGCGTCTTTGGTTACTTTATGCGTCTTTACGGATTTCCCGTTGGCCCCATTATTTTGGGAGTAATCTTAAGTTCTTTGACGGATGAGAACTGGCGACGAGCTATTTTGACCGAACAAGGCAGCGTCATTGATCTATTCGCTCATATGTTTACCAGCCCATTATCTGTCATATTATTGATGACCATAGTGTTGATTTTATTTACTAAAACACCACTTTGGAGCAAGGTGATCAAGCCGAAATTGCTTCCTAACGCTGCATAAGGGTCTTCATTGGATCGACAGAAAATAAGGATATAAAGCCTATTAAATCAACACGCATCAAAGAGTGACACGTTGCATCGGA
This sequence comes from Marinomonas posidonica, assembly GCF_043643765.1. Classification (GTDB taxonomy): domain Bacteria; phylum Pseudomonadota; class Gammaproteobacteria; order Pseudomonadales; family Marinomonadaceae; genus Marinomonas; species Marinomonas posidonica_A. The sequence goes on from NZ_JBHZSP010000014.1 coordinate 32,657, forward strand.
GCGACTATTTTAAGTGCAATTTGAATAATCGGTTATTAACATATAACTATTTGTTTTCATTGACTATTTAGTCAAGTATCACTCTTTTGAATGAGCCACTTTGGTGCGTTACATCTATCTCCAACCAAATCGGTGCATTTTTTCTATTTTGATCAATCTGGCTATTTTATAATCTACTGCAAATAAAATTGAATGCAGTACAAACTTCTAGACATTTGTTTAGTATCCAGAACATCGAACTAAACTTTCCATTTCACCAAACTATGGCCAATTTATTGCTTTTTTAAGCTTATCCCCTAGCACAACTGCATTGAGGCAGTTGAGTGAATGCAACGGAGCATTTAAAGCATGACATTAAAAAGTAAAAATATGGCGCTTTCTCCTCAGGAGTTAAGTTGGTTACCTTGGTTTGGTGCAAATGGTCGCCTCTCACTATTTCGATCTTGCTACTTAAACAAAGACACCTATCAAAGTGTTGAACAGACCTTCGAAGGCATCGCCAATACGCGTGTTAAGTTACTTGATAACTGGGTGAACAATCAGTGGTCGCAACTTGAAGTATTGTTAGAAATTATTTCTGAGCGCTTCCCCAATATTGAAACAGGCGCTCTTGAAGAACGCTTCAATATCGTCGCCGACGTCAGCGAATACTTTGTCATTGATACGGAAGGTAAGGTTCTTAATTCCACCGAAAAAAGTCGCATTGGGCAAAACGACCTACCGGCTAATGCGGTCTCGGAAGGGTTAAAAGACTACTTCTTACACGGCCCTTACATCGATCAAAACACTCTTAAAATAGGCCCTTCTAGCTCAAAATTTCATGATGCCGTCACCCTGATGTTTTATCTCCCAATTAAGCATAATGGCAACACATTAGGCGCCATTTGTGCGCGTGTACCAAACGACGTATTGGGGGATTTAATTCAACGGGAAGCTGGGCACATCTATAAAGAGTCTGGTGACAACTATTTATTTATGGTCAAACCAAACTTTGATCCTAGCATTCTTCCTGGTACGGCTTTATCCAGATCACGCTTTGAAGACAATACCTTCAGTCATGGCGAGAATCTGAAAAGCGGTGTAAACACAGACTGGGGGGTGGTCAAAGTAGCACAGCATACTGAGTTTGAAATTCGTTTTACCGATCCAGCCACTCAGCAACTGCACCCTGGTGTACGCGAAACCATTAAAAATGGCCAAAACTTGTTTGTCACTTATCCTGGTTACTCTGACTATCGACATATTCCCGTCATTGGTAAAGGCGTTACCTTTCAGCTAAAAGGCAGTCCCGATAGATGGGGCATGATGTGTGAAGGGGATTTAGAAGAAGTCTACCGACGTCGCTCCATCAACATTAAGTTAATGAAAGGCTACCTTTTCGCCTCCACTCTTCCCTTATTGATCTGCTCTGCTTTACAGGCCTTTACTGATCTCTCTGTCGCTAGCGATTTAGTCATTTCATTTGCCTGCTTATTGCTGGCAGGTGTTTTGTTTAACCGTTTAGGAACACGAAAAATCAGTCAGAATATGAGTCAAATGACCGCCGTCATTCAAGCCATTGCAGAGGGGGAAGGGAATTTAAAACAGCGCTTAAAAGGCGACCTTAGTAATGATGAAACGGGCGACATGGGCCGTTGGATGAACAGTTTTATTGATAATTTAGACAACACCATAGGTGAGGTGATTTCCGCCAGTAACAATGTGAAAAACTCCAACCAATTCATGGTTCACACCAATGAAGAGGCCAAAGACGCTTCACATTATTTGGCCTCTACGGTAGAAGACATGCTGACCATGTTCCAAAAGCAAGTCAATGAAGTTGAAAGCGCTTCTCAAACCGCAAACGATCTAAAACAAACCATGGACCAAGTGGTAGCAGGCGCACAGAAGCGTCTTGAAGATGCCAAAACAGGCACCCAAGAAATTCGCGATGTGGTCCGCACAACCGCAGAATCGGTTAAATCCTTAGATCAGAAGACCAATGAGATTGCTGGCATCATCACCACCATTTCCGATATTACGAACCAAACCAACTTATTAGCACTCAATGCTGCCATTGAAGCGGCTCGGGCTGGTGAACACGGTCGTGGCTTCTCTGTGGTTGCCGATGAGGTTCGCAGTTTGGCGTCCAAAACCGCTGAGGCCGCAGAAGAGATCCAAGCGATGCTAGAAGGCATCCAAGAGGAAACTCGTAATGCGGTGAACTTCATGGAAAAAGGAGCGGAAAACGTTGACCGTAACTTGCAAGTAAACGAGCAATCAGGCAGCGAGGACAACAACCTATACGAGTTAGTCGAGACACTTTTTAAAGCCATGTCACTGCTCAATGACAGCAACAAAGAGAACGCCAATACCGCGCAAGAAATGGGTGCCGCAACCGAGCAAATGAAACGCTCCATTGCCGCCTTACAACGACGTTCGTCACGAGTGGGATTGTCTGCCTTAAAGCTCAACTCATTAGTCGGTCAGTTCCAAGTTTCCAAGCATTAGTCACACAAGCTAGGGAAGGTACGACTAACAGGCTTTTATCCACATGCCGAGGCAAGGGACTTGTTCGCACCTTCCCTAGATTAAACGTCCTTTGTTGACGCTTAATCTAGCTTTCTTAGTACAACCAAACTTCTCGCTTTGTTGCACGCCATATCGCGCTGATGAAAATTGCACATTTCTTTGCTTGACTTATCTCTCAATATATACGAAATTTCACATATGTTATTTTTCACATATATAAAGATTTAATCTTATTATGACGCCAATACAATTTTATAAATGCTTAGCCGACGATACTCGACTTAAGTCCCTATTATTAATTTCCCAAACGGGCGAAGCCTGTGTGTGTGATCTAAAGGACGCTTTGAAATTGGATCAACCCAAAACCTCACGACATCTTGCAGAGCTACGTAAATGTGGCATTTTGCAAGATGAGCGTCGAGGAAAATGGGTCTATTACAAATTACAGGATGACCTGCCGAATTGGGCAAAAGAGGTCATTCACGAAACAGCAAAGCACAACCCAGACTACTATCAGCAAGCATTAGCAACACTTAAAGCTTGCCAAGTTGCATCAAACCGTTGTTGTTAAACACGAGGCCAATATGAAAATCCTATATATTTGTACCCATAACCGTTGTCGTAGTATTTTGTCCGAAGCCATTACCAATGGCATGGCTGGTGGCCTAATTAACGCAAAAAGTGCTGGTAGCCAACCAGCAGGCGAAGTACACCCATTATCATTGAAATACCTAGAGCAAGCCGGCTACCAAACCACAGAGCTAATCAGCCAATCATGGGATGACTTTGAAGATTTTGAGCCAGACCTAGTCATTACCGTCTGCGATTCTGCAGCAGGCGAAGCTTGCCCGCTGTATTTTGGCAAGAGTCTAAAAGTACACTGGGGGCTTAGCGACCCTTCTAAACTAGAAGGCAGTGAAGCACAACAAGAAACCGCTTTCATGGCAACCATTAAGGCGATTGAAGAACGCGTTGAACAACTCAAAACCCTTGCTCAACGTCATCTTGACGCTGAGCAACTCAAATTCGAATTGTCGATGTTGGGAGCCAAATAATGAACTCTCAAGACGCCTCTTTGCCAAACATCGATCGCGAACAATGGCGTGAAACCAGCCATGATCAATTCAGCACAACGCCAAGCACGCATAAGCCACGCATTTTATTGCTCTACGGCTCGTTACGAGAACGCTCATACAGCCGCCTAGTGGTGGAGGAATCAGCACGTTTGTTAAATGAATTCGGTGCGGAAACCCGCATTTTCAACCCACAAGGTTTGCCACAAACAGACACAGAAGATGAAAACCACCCTAAAGTAAAAGAACTTCGTGAGCTGATGATGTGGTCAGAAGGCCAAGTGTGGTGTTCTCCAGAGCGTCACGGTTCGATGAGCAGCATTTTTAAAAGCCAAATTGACTGGGTACCACTCAGCTTAGGAGGCGTTCGACCGACACAAGGCAAAACCCTTGCGGTAATGCAGGTTTGCGGTGGGTCTCAGTCCTTTAATACGGTAAACCAGATGCGTATTTTAGGTCGCTGGATGCGCATGGTGACCATCCCAAACCAGTCCTCAGTCGCGAAAGCCTTCTTGGAATTTGAAGAAGATGGTCGAATGAAACCCTCGCCCTACTACAATCGCATCGTGGATGTGATGGAAGAGCTGATGAAATTCACCTTGTTATTAAGAGATAACAACGCATTCATGGTGGACCGTTACTCTGAACGCGTCGAAAGCGCTGAGCAATTAAGCCAACGAGTAAATCAGAAATCGATTTAAACCTGACATTGGATAAGGAACTTTAGGAAACAACCATGGGATTATTTGAACGTTATTTAACTGTCTGGGTAGGCTTAGCCATATTAGCCGGTATTTTATTGGGAAGCTTGGTACCAGATGTTTTTGCGTCTATCGCTAGCTTAGAATACGCCAATGTAAACTTTGTTATGGCCATTCTAATTTGGTTAATGATTTACCCTATGATGGTGCAGATTGATTTCTCTTCCATCAAAAATGTAAGCAAACAAACCAAAGGTTTGGCACTCACCCTTGTCATTAATTGGCTGATTAAGCCCTTTTCAATGGCTTTACTTGGTTGGCTTTTTTTCAAAGGCCTATTCGCAGACTGGGTCGATCCACAAACCGCTAATGAATACATTGCTGGCATGATCTTACTGGGTGTCGCACCTTGTACCGCCATGGTCTTTGTGTGGAGCCAATTAACAAAAGGCGACGCCAATTACACCTTGGTTCAAGTCTCCATCAATGATGTCATCATGATCTTTGCGTTTGCTCCCATTGCAGGCTTTCTGTTAGGTGCAACGGACATTCATGTTCCTTGGGCAACCTTATTGGTCTCCGTATTGTTGTACGTCTTAATCCCTTTGCTTGCTGGTGCTATCACGCGCAATTCATTGGATAAAGCCAACGATCACTCTCGATTAGAGGGTTTCCTAAGCAAAATGAAGCCTTGGTCTATCATAGGCCTGATTGCCACTGTGGTTCTGTTGTTTGGCTTCCAGTCCGACACCATTTTATCAAACCCACAAGCCATTGTACTGATTGCCATTCCTTTGCTCATTCAGACCTACGGTATTTTTGCCGTGGCGTATTGGTTGGCATTGAAGTTCAAACTGCCTCACAACGAAGCCGCTCCAGCGAGCTTAATTGGCACCTCGAATTTCTTCGAACTGGCCGTAGCAGTGGCCATTTCATTGTTCGGTCTGCATTCTGGTGCCGCCTTGGCCACGGTTGTCGGTGTGTTGGTTGAGGTGCCCGTCATGTTATCACTTGTGTGGTTCGCGAATCGCACTCGTCACTGGTTTGCTTAAGGAGTTATTAACATGGTTTTGATACACCACAACCCTGACTGCGGGACATCGCGTAATGTTTTACGCATTATAAAAGACGCAGGCTATACCCCTGTGGTCATTGATTATCTCAAAGAAGGCTGGAGCAAAGCTCAGTTGTTAGCTTTATTTGCCGCCGCGGATTTGACGCCAAGAAGTGCTTTGAGAGAAACCAAGTCCCCAGCCAAAGAATTAGGACTATTAAATAAAAATGTTTCTGACGACATCCTCTTAGAAGCCATGTTAGAGCACCCTATCTTGGTCAATCGTCCGATTGTGTGCTCTCCCAAGGGCGTCAAACTGTGTCGCCCTAGTGAAGCCGTGTTGGATTTACTCGAGCAATGGCCACAAGGCCCTTATAAGAAAGAAGATGGCGAGTTAATATTAGACGCCAAAGGCAACCGCGTAACCAATTAACATGGTCGCGCAATGCATTTAAGTAGGCTCATATCCTAAGACAACAAGCACTGACACGACATGCTTGTTGTCTTATTCTCGAAGGTTGATGTGAGTTAAATGGATGCTATGTTCGTTTACTCACCAACCCTTGGATTCCCAAGACATAACCTTGAACGCCCATTCCCACTACCATACCGGCCGCAACGGGTGAAATGTAAGAATGATGACGGAAAGATTCTCGAGCATGAACATTGGAAATGTGTACTTCGATCACCGGTACATCAGCCCCTTTAATCGCATCATGCAGAGCAATAGAAGTATGAGTGTAGGCACCAGGATTAAACACCACGCCTAACATCTCTCCGGATTTTACCTTTTGCCCTGCTTCATGAATCAAATCAATCAATACACCTTCATGATTCGATTGATGACAGACAACTTGATGCCCTAACGCCGCGGCTGCATCCGCGCACAGCTTTTCCACATCGGCTAACGTTTCGTGGCCATACTGAGCTGGCTCACGGGTGCCCAGTAAATTTAGATTTGGGCCATTAAGTACCATAATACTCGCCATATCACACTCCAAAACAGGTCTAATGCGTTAATTAGCTGGTGGCTAAAAAACGCAACAATATACTCAGTGTCAGAAACGATAACACAGTTGTCACTAATAAGGTGCTGGCGCAAAAGCTTCGCTGGCCATATTCACCGCAAACAATAGGATAGGTACTGAACATCGGCATGGCCGCAAAAACCAGTACCGACACTTTCAGAGCTTGATTCATCTCTGGGGTGAGCATCAGCAGTAGCATCACCAACACAGGGAACAAGATCAACTTTGCCACGGCCACCAAAGCAATCGCACTCAAATGGCCACGAATGGACACGCCGACTAATGAGCCACCAATAACGACTAACGCCGTTGGCGCCGCACCATCGGCCAACAGTGACAAACCTCGTTGAGCAAACTCAGGTACCGGCAATGACAAGATTGAAAAGCACATCCCAGCCGTCAAAGCGATCAGCAATGGGTTGGTCGTAATACGTTTGATCACCACCCAGCCTAAGCTTTTTGAGTTGGCCCCCTGTAGCTGACGTTGTTGTCCTAGCATGGTTTCAATAAAAATCAGACACACGGGTAACAGAATCAGATTTTCGACCATCAGGGCCATGACAAAGGCTTGTGTCATTGGCTCATCAAAAAACTGCAACAGCACCGGAAAACCAATAAAAGCGCTGTTTGACATGGTCGCCCCAACACCAAACACACCGGCTGTGACAAGGTCTGCCTTAATGAGTTTCCAACCCAGCAACATGGTAACCAAGAAGGTTCCTAAGCCACCAAGCGCGTAGACTAAAATATAATCGGGATGAAACACCTGCCAAAAATCCATGGCAGAAAGTTTGACAAAAATCAGCGATGGCAAGGCCAGATACAAGACAAACCGGCTCAACCCCGCCAATGCATTTAACGGAATGAAACCGTAACGAGCAGCGACAAAACCCACTAAAATCAACAAAAAAATCGGGGCGGTAATGTTTAAAACCACGTCCATCTAATAACACCTTAGATTGCGTATCAATCAAATTAAAACTGGCGATTCTGTTATATTCTCACACACAAAAAACCAACAAAACCTTTTTTAATTTGATTTTTTTGTCATTCAATTTTGATATAGTCATTCTAAGTCACCAGAAATTGAGGGGCATATGGAAGTATCCATTCCAAACTTACGACATTTACGTGTTTTTCTTGCTGTTACGGAATTAAAAAGCATTACACGAGCGTCCGACAGTATATTTTTATCTCAACCGGCTATTACTCAAGCCATTGCTAAATTAGAAGCCTCTTTAGGCGCGCCCCTATTTGAGCGTCACTCTGATGGTATGTATCCAACCGCCTCGGGAGAGATTTGGCAAAAACGGGTTAGCCGCGCCATTGACCATATTCAGGTGGCCACCCAAGACATTGTCAAAGATCAATCGACAAAAGAACGCTCACCCAAAAACCTTGTGGCCTTAATTAGTACCACTCAGTTGCGAGCATTAGTGGCCGTCAGTGAAGCACAAAATTTCAGTATCGCCAGCCGCAATCTAGCGGTCTCTCAATCATCAGTACACCGTGCGGCCCGAGATTTAGAACGCTTACTTGGCGTCACTTTGTTTGAAAAAAACAGCTTAGGCACCAGCGCAACGAAAGCGGCTCAAACTTTGGCGAAAGCCACTAAATTGGCGTTCAATGAATTGCGTCAGGGGATTTATGAAATCAACGCGCTGCAATTTAAAGATGTCAGTACCATTACCATTGGCAGCATGCCACTGGCACGTATGACCATCTTACCCAAATCCATTCTGCGTTTTAATGAGCGCCACCCTGACGTTAATATCAAGGTCACAGAAGGCCCTTATGCGGATCTATTGCATCACTTGCGCCAAGGTGACATCGACATCATATTAGGCGCATTACGTTATCCAACCCCCGCCGACGATGTGATTCAAGAAGAGCTTTGGGCGCCGCCTTTATCCGTCATTGCCCGTCAAGATCATCCCTTACTTAATCAGCCAAACATCAGTGCGGCTGAATTGGCCCAATACTCTTGGGTGGTACCTGCTCAAGGCACACCAACAAGACAGGCGTTTGAAGACATTTTTAACGAAGCGAATGTTCCTTTACCCAGCCGTTTAGTCGAATCCAGCTCACAAATATTAATTCGAGAATTGTTATTGGAAAGTGATCGTCTTACCTTGATGTCAGCACATCAGGTTGAGCGAGAAATCAATATTGGCTTGTTAAAAGTCATCGAGTTTCCTTTGGAGCATACTCGACGTCCAATTGGTTTGTGTGTCCGAAAAAGCTGGCTTCCGACGGTGACTCAATCTCACTTTCTGAGCTTGCTAAGGGAAATTTCCGAACAAGTACGATGACGTAAGGCGTTTTTCGATTGCAAAAAATGAATAGCTTAAGCGATGAATGGATTACCCCTAAAACAGTACCAGTGCTAGATTGAACAGCATTACAAAACACTAAGGTGTGTTTTCCTTCTAACAATAAACACTCGCACTTTTAGGAGTAGACTGATGAGAATTTGTATTGCGGGCGCTTCCGGCGCTTTTGGCATGAAACACATGGATGCCATTGCGGCCATCGAAGGGGCTGAAGTCACTTCCGTGGTAGGCACTAAAATTGATGCCATTAAAGAGTTTGCGGAACAGCGCGGTGTCGCTCACTTCACCACAGACCTAGCTGAGAGTTTGGCACGTGACGATGTCGACGCCGTTATCCTCGCCACACCAACACAAATGCATGCTGCACAAACCATTCAATGTTTGGAAGCTGGCAAACACGTGATGTCTGAAATTCCGATGGCGGATAACATCGAAGACGCTCGCAAAGTCGTTGAAATCAAGAAAAAAACCGGCTTAGTTGCCATGGCGGGGCACACTCGTCGTTTCAACCCTTCCCACCAGTGGATTCACAATAAAGTCTTAGCCGGTGAACTGACCATCCAACAAATGGATGTGCAAACTTACTTCTTCCGTCGTTCCAATAAAAATGCGCTTGGTAAAGCTCGCTCTTGGACTGACCACCTACTGTGGCACCATGCTTGCCATACGGTGGATTTATTCCAATATCAAACCGGTGAAACCGCTACCAAAGTACAAGCCATGCAAGGACCAATTCATCCTGAGCTGGGCATTGCGATGGACATGAGCATTGGTATGAAAGTATCCAATGGGGCGTTGTGTACCTTATCTTTATCCTTTAATAACGATGGTCCATTTGGCACTTTCTTCCGCTACATCTGTGATAACGGCACCTATCTAGCTCGCTATGACGATTTGTTCGATGGTAACGATAACAAGATCGACTTAACCGGCGTGGCGGTTTCGAACAATGGCATTGAACTCCAAGACCGTGAATTTATCGCTGCCATTCAAGAAGGCCGTGATCCGAACTCTTGTGTAACTCAAGCCATTGACGCGATGGAAACCCTACATCGATTAGAGCAATGTTTAGAGGATTAAAGTCGCTTTCCATTGCTATCAACAGGAAGCTTCGGCTTCCTGTTTTTTGTTCTCCCCCTATAATATGCCTGAGAAAATAACGAGGACCTGTTATGTCAAAACACCCACATCTCGCCAATCCAAGTATCGGCTTAGGCTGTATGAACCTATCACATGCCTATGGATCCCCTGTACATCAAGATGATGCGATCAAAGCCTTACAAGAGGCTTTTGAGATGGGCTATCGACATTTTGATACTGCCACGCTTTATGGTGGGGGAGCCAATGAAAAACTGGTTGGCCAAGCCTTAAAAGCGCATCGACAATCCTTCTTTTTGGCCAGTAAATGTGGCATGGCAATAGTGGATGGCAAAAAACAAATCAATGGTCGCCCCGAAACGATTCGACAACAATGTGAGAACAGCCTAAAGCGTCTTCAGACCGACCACATTGACCTATATTACCTTCATAGACTTGACCCAGATGTGGCCATAGAAGAAAGCGCTGGCGCCTTAGGTGACTTAGTAAAAGAAGGTAAAATCGGTGCCATTGGATTATCCGAAGTCTCGGCTACTACCTTAAAAAGAGCGCATCAAGAATACCCTGTTACCGCCATCCAATCAGAGTACTCCTTATGGACTCGTAACCCTGAAATTGCGGTTCTACAGACCTGCCAAGAATTGGACGTGACTTTTGTGGCTTTCAGTCCATTGGCACGAGGCTTTTTGACTGGTGGTCTAATGAACGCGGATGATTTAGAAGAGAAAGACATCCGTAACAATATGCCACGTTTTCAAGCAGAACATTATGAAAACAATCTCGCACTGCTAAACGACTATTTATCCCTTGCTAAAGACATTGGATGCACTCCGGCGCAACTTGCCTTGGCTTGGATACAAGGTAAACACAAAAATATTGTCCCCATTCCTGGGACTCGTTCGGTTCATCATATGCAGGAAAATTTAGACGCAACACCACTCAATTTAGATGCGGCTCAAATGCGCCTACTGGATGAAATGATTAACCAAAATACCGTCCATGGTCCTCGCTACAATGCGGCACAACAAAAAGAGATCGACACAGAAGAGTTTTAATGTCGTTTCTTTAGCCCCGTAAAGGGGCTTTTGTTATTCTTTGTTCGCTTTTCTTAATATCGCCATCTTTCCTTACGGACGGTTACAAACAGAGCCAACCTCCTAACGGTCCAAATAGATTTTAAACGTCTTTAAAATCAATCAGTTAAAAAAACAAACTCTACTTTCTTTTTACACATTGAAGGCCTATAAATACAGTTAGATACGCATCGTTTCAGATTATTACCTTTCTAAAACGTGAAGCTTGTATTCAAACTATTTTAAACACACTATAGTTTTGAAAACCGTGTAGGAATAGACTTACAAATATGTAGTCACTTTCTAACGTTAATCCAGGCTAGATCAGATGTTTGCCAGACCAGAGACTAGATAGGGAATGTAATTATGTTTTTCAACAAAGCCAACAAAAGCACCCCACAGACACATGAGAAACCATTGTCTGACAATGCGGCTTTCCTTAAAGCCATGAACAAATTTTGTGCCACCATTAGTTTTTTACCTGATGGCACCATCATCGAAGCTAATACGCACTTTCTAAATGCTGTCGGCTATACTCTCGATGAGGTGAAAGGACAAAAACACGTTATGTTCTGCCCTAGCGAAGTCGCAAACAGTGCTGAGTACAAAAACTTCTGGCCTCAACTAGCAGCAGGGAGTTGTCAGCAGGGAACTTTCTTACGTAAGAAGAAAAATGGCGAAGACCTATGGATTGAAGCCACTTATTTCCCGATTGAACAAGACGGAAAAATAGTCAAAGTGGTTAAAATTGCTTCGGACATTACGGCAGCAAAACACCTCGCCGATAGCCATAAAGCCGTTTATGATGCCATTGACCGATCTAGTGCAACGATTGAGTTTCACCCGGATGGCACCATCATCACTGCCAATGATAACTTCCTAAAAACCATGGGGTTTAGCTCAGTACAAGAAATCATTGGTACGCACCACAGAAAGTTTTGTAAGGACGAGTTTTACCAACAAAACCCACGTTTCTGGGAAGAACTTGCCAATGGCGACTTCAAATCAGGTCGGTTTGAACGCGTCAACAAGCAAGGCGACACCATCTGGTTAGAAGCCACCTACAACCCAATCTACGATGACAATGGCAAAGTCGCCAAGGTCTTAAAAGTCGCCGCCAATATTACTGAACGAGTCACCGAACAATTGGCCATTCAACACGCTGCCGAAGTCGCTCACTCAACGTCGGTTGAAACAGCACAAGTCTCTGAAAACGGCGCGAAGATTTTGCGCAACACAGTGGAAGCGTCAAATCAGATCGTTACCGATATTGAGGCTTCCACCGAGCTGATTGAAAGCTTAAATCAGCAATCTGAAAACATTGCTAAGATTGTCACCACCATTGGCTCCATTGCCGATCAAACTAACTTATTGGCGTTGAACGCAGCCATTGAAGCGGCACGGGCAGGAGAACATGGTCGTGGTTTTGCTGTCGTAGCCGATGAAGTTCGAACCCTTGCAGCACGAACCAGTACCTCAACGGTCGAAATCGAAAATATGGTGGCTCAAAACAGCGATCTAACTCGCCAAGCCAAAGCCAGTATGAGTAAAGTCAGTGAGCGCTCTGGTGAAAGTGCGCAATTGATCGAAGAAGCGTCGGGCATCATCCAAGAGATTCTAACCGGGGCAGAACACGTTGCAAATACAGTGAACAAATTGCTTCACGAAAATAATAACTAAGCCTTATTACCTTTCTTACAAGCATAAAAAAACGCGCCTTCAGGGCGCGTTTTTTGTCATCATAAGTCAGTGTTACTTGGGCATTTCATGCTCAAGTAGCAGCAAGCCTGCTCCAGTATTGGAAATCGGTGCATGATAATTACGATGCAACTCCGTTACCTTGCCTCGCAATACACCACGCATGGCAATCCACATATTGAGCTCAACCGTTTGCGCGCCACCGATCTTTACCAAATCAAGATTAGAGTAGGTCGTAAGCTCTTCAGGACTATCGACAAGCTTGTCCATACACTCAAGGTCAAACTGTCTGTTTAATGTACCAGCCGCCTCGCCATCTAATTGATGTGATAAGCCGCCGGTGCCAAAAATGGCGACGGTCATATCCGAATCAAAAGATTCAATGGCCTTACCAATCGCTTGACCTAAAGCATAACAACGCTTCGGTTGTGGCATTGGGTGCTGCTCACAGTTAATACAAACCGGAATCACTTTTACGTGACCATATTCATTGCCTGGCCACATCAAACTCAGTGGCACCGTTAAACCATGATCCACCTTCATTTCTTGGCAAATGGTCATATCAAAACCGTCTTCCACTAAACTGTTGGCAATATGCCAAGACAGCTCCGACTCGCCAGTTACAGGAGGGATGGTTGCAATGCCCCAACCTTCATCTGAATTGTGATATTCGTCCGCCACACCAATGGCAAAGGTCGGCTTTTTGTCGATGAAAAACTCCAAACCATGATCGTTATAAAAAAGTACGATCACATCCGGCTTTTTCTCATTTAGCCATTTACGCACAGGTGGATAACCATCAAAGAAAGGCTTCCAATAAGGGGTTTCTTCTGCCTTGTTTGCCATCGCATTGGCAATCGCAGGAATATGGGACGTTGTTACTGCACCAATAATATTCGCCATTATGCTTCTCCTGAGCCACGTTTCACTAACATGGCTTTGAATTCTTCAAGACTCATACCCGTTTGAATGGCGCCAATGTCTTGCATGTTTAGTTTTAGCAGACCCGCAAACTTAGCCACATAATAAATACTGCCACCTTGTTGCAAGAGTCCAATGATGTCTCGCTCATGAATGGCCTTAATCTGCGCTTCAGTTAAACCAAATTTGGCACAATAAGCGTCTGGGTCTTTGTTAAACTCATCACGAGCCGCTTGCTCATTGAAAGAGAAGCACATTTTATTCAGCCCATAGCCTTTCTTTGCCATCTTGCCATCAAACAGGTAAGTGCCTGGTACAGGTTGAGTCGGATCATTTGCTGTCATCATTCACACCTTTTTATTTTGTTTTTCTGCCACCTGAGTAACCGATTATGACCAGTAAAGACGCATTGGATTATCCACCAGCAAGGCTTGCTGTAGCTTTGACGTCGTTGCAATGTGAGGAATCACATCCACAAGATGACCATCATTTGGCGCTTCAACTTTCATATTTGGATGCGGCCAATCCGTCCCCCACAATACACGATCAGAAAACTTCTCAACTAGGGTGCGAGCAAACGGGTAAACATCAGAATAATCCGGCGCATGCTGTGTTAAGCGTTCAGGACAGCTTACCTTACACCAGACATTATCGTTGTCCGCCATGAAGTTCACAAAGCGTTGAAAATCCGGATGATCAACACCGTTGGCAACGTTAGGGGTGCCCATGTGATCCACAACAATCGTCGTATTTAACTCTTTCAAGAAAGGAATAAGATCTTCTAGATCCGCCGCTTCAAAATACACCACAATATGCCAACCAAAAGGGCGAATTTTATCAGCGATAGAGAAAAACACTTCTCTTGGTGTGCTATCAACAAGGCGCTTTACAAAGTTAAAGCGCACACCGCGAATCCCCGCAGCATGCATTTTCTCAAGCTCTTCATGAGTAATGGAATCATCCACAAACGCCACCCCACGAGCCAGATCGCCAGCGCTTTCTAGTGCATCAATCAGGGCCGAGTTATCCGTACTGTGGCAAGAAGCCTGCACGATAACGTTACGAGAAAAACCTAAGTGATCACGTAAGGCAAACAATTGCTCTTTTGAAGCATCACAAGGGGTATATTTACGCTTTGGGTGATACGGAAACTTATCCGCAGGACCGAATACGTGACAGTGTGCATCGACCGCGCCCTCAGGTGCTTGGAAGGACGGCTTCGCTGGGTTAGGATGAAAAGGTATATAAGTTTTGTCCATCATAATCGAATGCCTTATTTATCATTGTTTTAATCAATCGATTCACAAACCGTTGGCATGAGCAAAGACCTGCCCATCAAACAGCTTTCTAGCAGTACGTAGAATCGCCGCACTGTCTAACTGACCTAGTGAATCTTTGTCTAATATAACGGTCATGGCACCAATCGGATGCTCAACATCCAGTGACATGCGTTCACCATTGGTATAATGTGCCAACTCATGAGCAGGCGAGCCTTCTAAAATGGCCGCGGTGGCCACACTAACCGCACCAAGCACCCCAATCGAAGCATGACAGCGGTGAGGAATAAAGGTACGTGTCGAAATCGCCCCACCTTCAGTAGGCTCACTAACCATTGACATCTTTGGTACAGATTTGGTCGTTACATCGCCCAAATTCATCATGGGACCAACCTGTAAACGAATTGATTCCAACTTTGCTTTTAGCGTCTCATTGGCTTCCAATTCTTCTCTTGTTTCAGTGCCACTAATGCCCATATCGGCTGCTTTCAACACCACCACAGGCATGCCATTATCGATACATGTAACAGGAACACCGTCAATCACATCGACCACATTACCAGTGGGCAACAAGGCGCCACAAGTCGAGCCAGCGGTATCCTGAAAGACAATCGGCACTGGGGCAGAACAGCCAGGTACGCCATCAATTCGAGCATCACCTTCATACTGTACTTCCCCGTTTTTAACCGACACTCGAGCAACGGCAATCTGCTGGGTATTTTCCATGAAAATACGCACGGAGGTTTCCCCTTCAGACGCGTCAACTAAGCCTCTTTCGATCGCAAAAGGACCAACACCTGCTAAGATGTTGCCGCAATTCTGCGCATCTGTGACCACCGCCTGATCGACAAATACTTGCAGAAATAAATACTCTACGTCCGCATCTTCTCGGCTGGCTTTTTTGACGATCGCCACTTTTGATGCCAATGGATCAGCACCGCCAATACCATCGATCTGACGTTCATCTGGTGAGCCCATAATACGCAGCAACAAAGCATCACGTTCTGCCACGTCAGAAGGCAAATCTCCCGCCAGGAAATAAGCGCCTTTAGACGTGCCACCACGCATCCACATGCAAGCAATGCCGTTAGACATACTTCAACCCTTTCTCTTTCAAACGTGGGCGCATGTTGTAAATATCTAGGCCCAACTCACCATTGGCCATACGCACTCTTTTGGCTTCTTCATTCGCCATACGAGCCCGTGCTAACTCTAATACTTCCGCGGCTTTTTCACGACGTACAACGACCACACCGTCGTCATCTGCGACTATCACATCACCAGCATGAACCGTTTCATCTGCACAGACGATTGACACATTGACAGAACCAACGGTTTCTTTGATCGTACCTTCCGAAAAGATCGCTTTGGACCACACAGGGAAATCCATCTGACGTAGATCACGAGTATCACGAACGCCACCATCAATCACCAAACCGACGACCCCACGTGCTTGCGCCGACGTGGCCAACAAATCACCAAAGAAACCATGGTTAGAAGGTGACGTTGGCGCAAACACCATCACATCTCCCGCCTGACATTGCTCAATGGCCACGTGCATCATCCAATTATCACCGGCTGCACCAGAGATGGTCACAGCTGATCCAGCAATGGTCTTATCCATTTGAATTGGACGCATGTAATGCGCCAATAACCCCACACGGCCTTGCGACTCATGGATGGTTGCCACACCACATTCCGCTAAGCCATCAATAACAGATTGATCTGCACGCTCGATATGTTGAACTACGATATTTTCTCGCATCCTCTTCCCCTTATACTTTCAGACGACTGAACACGCGACGCGCATTGCCTTCGAAAATTTCTTGTTTTTGTTCCGCGCTGAGCACCGTATTGTTATCAATATAGCGCTTAGTATCGTCAAAGTAGTGACCCGTTTCTGGGTCAACACCACGAACCGCGCCAATCATCTCTGAAGCAAACAGGATATTTTTCGTCGGAATAATGTCTAACAATAAGTCAATGCCACGTTGGTGATACACACAAGTATCAAAGTAAACGTTATTCAAAACACGCTCCGCCAGATCAAATCCTTGGTCTTGTGCCAAGCCACGGAAACGTCCCCAATGGTAAGGCACAGCGCCACCACCGTGAGGAATAATAATCTTTAATTCAGGGAAGTCTTTGAACACATCCGACATCATTAGCTGCTGGAAGCCTGTGGTGTCTGCCCCTAAGTAATGGGAACCTGTAGTGTGGAAGCAATCATTACAAGCAGCGGATACGTGAATCATGGCCGGAATGTCATATTCACACATTTTTTCGTAAATAGGATAGAAAGAACGATCGGCCAGTGACGCGTCTTGCCAGAAACCACCGCTTGGATCTGGGTTTAAGTTAATGCCAATAAAGCCCATTTGCTCGACGGTTCGCACAATTTCAGCGACAGACTTAGCAGGATCGACACCTGGAGATTGTGGTAACTGCGCAACAGGGGCAAAGTTTTCAGGAAACAAGTCACACACTCGACGGATCAAGTCGTTCTGGTGTTCCGTCCAATATTGGCTGGTGTATTCATTACCAATATGATGCCCCATCCAACTAGCACGAGGAGAAAAGATGGTCAGATCTGTGCCACGCTCTTGCTGTAATCTCAGTTGATTATTGACAATACTATCGCGGATTTCATCATCTGATACGACTACCTTGCCTTTTTCACCGACAAAGGCGGGATCTTTCGCAACTTGATCTTTTTGTTTATCTCGGTATTCCCCAACACCGGGTGGGGTAGTCGTGTAGTGGCCGTGGCAATCTATAATCATGTTACAACTCTCTATTCTTATTAAAGTAACAAACAAACTGAAATGGACTGACGTAATAAACGCGCTATTTCATTTTTTGATTTGTTTGAGAGTATTGATTTGCGAACGGAATTTGGCTATTTCATTTTAGCCGAAAGGGTATTGCATTTTGAGATAGCTGTTTTGAACTCTTTAAATGACAGACATAAAAAAGCCGCATTACGCGGCTCTTAAAATCGTTCAAAGCAAGATTACAACTGGCTTAACACATATTCTGCCGAACTCACCTTGTACTCACCTGGCTCATCAAGCCATAACTCATGTACGATTCCATTGCGGACAAGCATGGCATAACGACGACTACGGACACCCATTTTCGCCGCGGAAATATCCAATTCCAAGCCCATAGAACAAGTAAATTCAGCTAACCCATCAGAGGCCATGATGAGGTTGTCAGCATTATTCGCTAATCCCCAAGCATGCATCACAAAGACATCATTAACAGACAAGCACACAATGTCGTCTATGCCCTTTTCTTTCAAAGCATCGAAATGGACCACGAAACCAGGTAAGTGACTGCTACTACACGTTGGCGTAAACGCCCCCGGAACAGCAAACATAAGCACAGTTTTATCTTGAAAAAATTCGGTTACATCGATGGTCTCAGGACCCTCTTCTCCCATTACCTGAAATGAGCCATATGGCAGCATATCACCAACAAGAATCGACATTCTATTTATCTCCAGAGAATAAGGTTGCGCTATATTAACGCAACCCTCTGATAAAAAACCATCAAACTATCTTAAATTGACTGAGCAATTCTTTTTGACGAGACGCTAGGCTGGCGAGGCCTTCACTATCACGGGCACTCTTATCCGCGCCCGACGCGGCTTCTTCAGACATGTTTGAAATTTCAATGACATTATCACTGATTTCATGCGCGACCGCTGATTGCTGCTCAGCTGCCGTGGCAATTTGCGTACTCAAATCTCGAATGTCAGCCATATTATTTTGCAGCTCAGATAAGGAGGTTCCAACAGAACGCGCTTCGCCAACACTGGAAGTCGCACTTTGTCGGCTTTCTTCCATACTACCAACAGCTTTCTTCACACCTTGTTGCAACTGAGCAATCACACTCTGAATTTCTTCTGTTGAACTGTGTGTACGAGTCGCTAATGTTCGAACTTCATCGGCCACCACGGCAAAGCCTCGACCTTGCTCGCCAGCACGTGCCGCTTCAATCGCAGCGTTCAGAGCCAATAAGTTCGTTTGCTCAGCGATGTCTTGAATCACATCCAAAATACTATCAATGTTTTTAGAGTATTCGTTCAGCTGGTTAACCACGCTGGTTGATTCTTCAATTTGCGCTAACAAATCTTCAATCTTCGCAATATTAGCGTCCATCTGGGTACGATTTTGACCCGCTCTTTGATCAACAGATTGAATTTGATGCAAGATAAATTCAGAACTCTTCGCCACCTGCTCAACCGTTGATGCCATCTCAGACATAGACGACGCGACTTCTGTTGTGCGCTCATTTTGCGAACTCATGAGACGTTTTGACTCACCTGCGATCTGTACATTAGTAGTCGCTGACGCGGCGACTTCAGTGGATGATTGATCAATCTCAGCCATCACTTTTTGCAGTCGCTCAACCAAACCATTTACCCAACCAGACAATTCACCAAATTCGTCTTTGGTTTTGACCTGACTACGCTGGGTAAAATCACCTTCTGAAATCAGCCCCAATACTCGCATCACTTCTTTCAGAGGAGAACGAATGCTTCGGCTTACCCATATCGCCACTAAAATGGCAATCACAATGGACACCACAAACACCACAGAAATCACCAGGCGAGATAAATCCGCTGCACTGCTTGCTTCTTCTTTCGCAATCGAAGCCATTTGATTGGCTTCGGTCAACAAAAGCTGAACCGATGCATCCACAACTTCCATGCTATCAGACAGCTGTTTCGCCAATCGTTCTGATTCTTGCGTTAAACGGGTATTTTCAAAATACTTATTGATAACACCATCGTCCGACTGCACACTGGCTTCCACCTCGTCAATCAATCCATTAATGCTGTCATCTTTGAGGTAGGCTTGTTTATCTCTCAGACTACCAATCACGTTCACCATGTCATCGCGTAAACCTTGCATACTGGTCAAATCACGCAAATCAAAATAGTCATTTACAGACACCTGCAAGCTTTGAGCTTGGCTGACCATGTAGGAAGCGGCAAACTGAATTTCAGAGGTCTCCCCGCCTTCTTGCAAAAAGCCCAAATCTTCCGCTGCGAAGTTAATCGCGTCTTTTAAATCCAGTTTTTCATCTGGAATGGCGGCTTGTAACGCCAGCATTCTTTTGTGATTCGAAAAGGCCACATCCGTTAACTGCATAAAGGCATTAACTTCTTGATCAATCTTCGTCAAGGCATCTTGCATCAAAGGAGAGCCTTGTAGATTATCCGCTAAGCTACTTGAGACTTCTTGATATTGTGTTTTCAAGTCAACAAATCGCTGCGACAGCACCTCAAGAGACTCTGGCGACTTACTTAATAAATACTGCAATACCGTCGCATTGGACAACGCAAGGTCATCTCTTAGCTTATTGCTGTTGGTCATAATATTCGACACTTTACCGGTAACCACATTGAGTCGATCTTCCACTTTATTCGTGCCTTCAAGACCCGCTCCAGCAATGGTGAGTAACAAAACCAACAACACCCCGAAGCCAAGTAAAATCCTCTGAATCACAGATAACGACATAAACGCCCTCTTTTTCACACTTTGTATATTTTGAATTCGCAAGCTAAGGCGAAAACATCATAATTTGACCATTTAATCAAAATCATAACACTTTACTGACATCCTTTAATAATCCATATATGACCATTTGCGACTTTTTAATAAAAATGCCTAATCCGCGTCTTACATTTCCTTCGATCTAGCGATCTGTTAGATTTACTCTCTTTCAATGATTTAAGAACCTTGCGCAGCCATTATGGACCTTCCTCTTTACGAAAAGATTGCTAACCAGATTGAGCAACAAATCCAAGAAGGTATTTTTTTGCCAGGCGTTAAAATTCCGTCTGTTCGCAAATCCAGTAAACAACTAGAGGTCAGTGTCGCAACCGTACTTCAAGCTTACAGCTTACTTGAGGACAGAGGCGTCATTAAAGCGCGCCCACAAAAAGGGTATTTCGTTCAGG
This sequence comes from Marinomonas posidonica, assembly GCF_043643765.1. Classification (GTDB taxonomy): domain Bacteria; phylum Pseudomonadota; class Gammaproteobacteria; order Pseudomonadales; family Marinomonadaceae; genus Marinomonas; species Marinomonas posidonica_A. The sequence goes on from NZ_JBHZSP010000014.1 coordinate 53,398, forward strand.
AAAACAACCTAAAACTTAAGACCGAGTCACCATTAAACTCGGTCAAACAAGAGCAAAGCGTCCATGCTTTACTTCACCATCTGCTGCACGTTTCCCAAGATGAAAACATTGTTCAATTCGGGGCAGCCATTCCGAAAAGCCACTTTTTACCGATTCGACAACTGCAACGTTCCGTTGGTCGCTTAATGCGTCTAGAACCAGAGATTTGTGCTGCTTACGAATTCACACCTGGCTCACTGGCGCTACGAAGGCAAATCGCCATTCGTATGTTAGACAGCGGCTGTCAGCTTCAGCCCAGTGATATTACCATCACGTTAGGTTGCCAGAATGCTCTAATGCTCGCTCTGCAAGCCGTCACCAAAGCTGGTGACACCATTGCGATAGAAAGTCCAGCTTACCATGGTGTGTTGCAAGCCATAGAAGTACTCAAACTAAACGCGGTTGAAATAACCTGCTCGACCGAAACAGGTCTTGATCTCGACCAATTAGAAATGGCCAATCAACAGCAAGATATTAAAGCTTGTATTGTGACCCCTAATAATCAGAACCCAACCGGTGCCACCTTAAACCATCAAGCACGACAACGTTTAATTAAGCAATCAAACGATTATGATTTTATTCTCATTGAAGACGATGTTTATGGTGAATTAAGCTACCAAGATAAACGTGAACGCGCTTTAAAAGCCGACGATGTCTATAATCGAGTCATCTACACCAGCTCTTTTTCAAAAAGCATCGCCCCAGGCTTTCGTATTGGTTGGATTATTGGTGGACGCTTTCAAGCCCCAATCGAGCACTTCGCCTACGTGCAATCTTTGGCTATTCCCACCCTAACTCAAACCGCCATAGCTAACTTTTTAGAAAATGGCGCATACGATCGTCACCTACGAAAAACCCGAGCCACCTATCAAGAAAATTTAATTCGTTGTCAGGAGCAGATTAAAAACCATTTCCCAAACGGCACTCAAACATCCACTCCGAAAGGGGGGTTTTTATTATGGGTTCGCCTCCCTGCTGATATTGATACGATGCAGTTGCACGCTCAAGCACTTGAAAAGAATATTGGCATACTCCCGGGGTTGGCCTTTAGCCTTCACCGTCAATTCGCTCACCACTTCCGCCTAAACTACGCCCTAAATTGGGACTACAACACAGATATTGCACTAAAAGAGTTAGGACAGCTTTGTCATCAACAAGTTAGCAAAAACTAAGTTCATATCCGCAAATAAATAGGGTAGCATCGAGTTAAACGACTTAGGCAAACTGTATATAAGTAGAAGTTATGAATTTGGCTCAACGCATCTTTAAATCCGTCTGTACAGGCAGAGCAAAAAGCGTACAATTCGCATTCTTTTTTAAACACTCAGCCATTTTGGCCGATAACTTGACTATATGAATTAAAAGCTGGCTTTTTTGTGATGGAATTTGTAGCACATCCGAGAGACCTTCCATTAGAGATCACCCTAATTGAAGATCAGCCTTTTCCTTCTATTTGTGAGAATAGAGATGGCTTTGTCGGTATAACCTACCTGAGCGTAAACCCGTATAACGATGGCTGCTCTGTAGAAATAACATTGGAAGAAATCGACCCAAACTTCTGTGTCTCTGGGCGCATAGCTTGGTGCAATAAAGAAAGCGAAGGCTATTTGATTGCGATCGAATTCCCGACCAAAGAAGAATGTTATTGTGTGCGTATGATAGAACAACTTTCGCAAATCGAGCATTATCGGCGCCAAGCGAAAAGCCAAGGTCGACGCTTAAACTATAACGAAGCCGCGGCCGAATGGATCCAGAAATTTGCCGCCAGTTTCCCCGCATTTACCGCCTAACCTAAGCCAATACGAATCACATTATGACAGCAACACTTTCTCAAGCGGATATTGACATTATCACAGCTCAGCTTGGCCGTACGCCAAGTGGTATAAACGCAATCGCTCACTCATCTCCTAACGGCACACCACAAGTGCTTGAAATGGAAACATGGGTTTTCGATCAACCTTTCCCTACTTTATATTGGCTTTCAAGCAAAGCCATTGATAAAGCACTGGCGAAAATTGAAAGCCAAGGCGTTGTAAAACAGCTAGAACAAAGAATCAAAGAAGATGAGGCATTACGAGAAGCTCATCATGCCTCTCATCAAGACTATGTGACTCGACGTTGGCAAGTCATGAGCGACGAGCACAAAGCCATTATTGAAGAGAAAGGTTTTAAACCTTTGTTCGATAAATTGGGGATAGGTGGCATTGCCAACTGGGATCAAGTACGTTGCCTACACATGCATTACGCCCATCATTTAGTCGGCGATAATGTGATTGGTCGCATTCTTGACGAAGAATATAACATCCGCCAAATTGCTGATGCCGAGTAAGTTTAAAGGTGACAGTAGAACAAAAAATGGCTTTGCAGAGTAACTGCAACGCCATTTTTTTACTCTCTAAGTAACGCAGGAAGGTCTACTTCGCCACAGCCGCTTCTAGCTTGGCTTTCAGCTCATCCGCTGTTTTCACACTGGGTAAGATCGCTCGAATACGGTTAAACGCATTTTGGGCCACTTCCGCACGCTGAGCATAAGTAGTCAATGCGCCACCTGTCCAACCCGCTAACTTAACCATTTCATTTTTAAAATTATTTCCAGCAACGCCATGCCCGCCCAGCGCCATTAAGGCATCTTCTATTTGTAAATAGCTAGGACGTTCGCCACCGAACTTCATAAAATCATCTTGTTGCACTTCGGCAAACTGTTTTGACATCGCAAAAAACCTTTTCTAAAACTTATAATATCTTTAAGTTAGCCATAATTATGACAAGGCACAAGGGCACACTTGTAGAAAAACGTAAACACACATTAAGTGTTTGTACGAACTCGGTTCACTGCCTTTTGCCAGCCCTTATATAAGGCATCGCCTGATGCCTTATCCATTTCAGGCTGGAAAGTTTTATCCGCTTCCCATAATTGACTGATGCCCTCTAAAGATGAATAAATCCCCACTTTCATACCTGCTAAAAACGCCACACCCAACGCGGTAGTTTCCGTGACGCAAGGGCGTTCTACCGTGACATCTAACAGATCGCTTAAAAACTGCACCATAATGTCGTTGACCACCATACCGCCATCCACTCTCAGGGAACGAAAGTTGGCTCCGTCTTGCGCCATCGCATCCACCAGATCCCGTGTTTGATAACACACTGAACGCAACCCCGCACTGACAATATCCTCAACACTGGTATCACGCGTTAAACCTATCATGGCACCACGGGCATCAGGGTCCCAGTAAGGTGCACCCAAACCGGTAAAGGCGGGGACCAGATAAACCGAATCGTCATTCAACGCTTTTTGCGCCAAGCTTTGCGTTTCTTTGGCATCACTGAACAGTTTTAGACCATCTCGTAACCACTGGATCGCCGCACCAGCGACAAAAATACTGCCCTCTAATGCGTACGTTACTTTGCCGTTAAGACGATAGCCGACTGTCGTCAGTAGCTTATGCTCAGATTTGAGTGCCTTATCCCCCGTATTGAGAATCATAAAGCAGCCTGTCCCATAGGTGCTTTTCACCATACCTGGGGTAAAACACGCCTGACCCACTAGCGCTGCCTGTTGATCCCCAGCGATACCATTCACTGGAATGCTGGCGCCCAACCATTGAGGATCTATGTCACCAAAATCGGCACTGCAATCCATCACTTCTGGAAAAATCACGTCCGCAATACCAAATAATTCAATCAGCTCTTGATCCCATGCTTGCTGATGAATATTGAACGCCATTGTCCGAGCTGCATTGGTTGCATCCGTCTTATGGGATTGACCTTTTGTTAGATGCCAAAGCAAATAACTGTCGACCGTGCCAAAGGCTAATTGGCCAGCCTTAGCTTTTTGTTTCGCTCCTTCTACATTTTCCAATACCCAACGTATTTTGGTGGCGGAAAAATAGGGATCAATCAACAACCCTGTTTTTTCTTGAACCTTGCTCGCCCAACCTTGCTCGACCAAGGACTGGCAATAAACACTGGTGCGTCGATCCTGCCAAACAATGGCATTGTAAACCGGCTTGCCTGTCGCTATGTCCCAAAGAATGGTGGTTTCCCTTTGATTGGTGATACCAACACTGGCTATCTCTTGTGCAGCGATGCCTGTATCCTTAAGCACAGATTGACAGACCGCCAAGGTTGAAGACCAAATGTCCTCTGGATCATGCTCTACCCAACCATCATTGGGAAAGATCTGCGGAAATTCTTGCTGAGACTGACCAATGCGATTGGCTTTTTCATCAAATACAATAGCGCGTGAACTGGTAGTACCTTGGTCGATTGCAAGAATATAATGGGTCATGGCAGATTCTCTTTGAGATATCGGTCACTTTCGATAAGCGACTTAATTGTTGTTTTGTTTTTTGAACATGAATATTCAAATTCGAATATTCTATATTAAAAACCAATGGGGACTCCTTTAGCAAGAGTAACCTGTAAGAGGAGAAGAAAACGGTATGGGGCAGCTTTCTCGCCAAGACAAGATCGTCGCGTTAGTAAAAGACAAAGGCTACGCATCCATTGATGAACTGGCCACGCAATTTTCCGTCACACCACAGACCATTCGACGTGACATCAACGAACTGGCAAAAGCAGGTCAAGTACGTCGTCACCACGGTGGCGCCAGTTACGATTCCAGTACCACCAACGTCGCTTATGCCACACGACAAATTTTACAACTGGGCGCAAAAGAACAAATCGCCAAACGCATTGCTGCTGAAATCCCAAATAATGCTTCCTTGTTTATCAACATAGGCACCACGACGGAGACAGTCGCCCGAGCGCTTCTCAACCATCACGGCCTACAGGTGATTACCAATAACCTTAATGTTGCCACCATTCTCAGTGGCAAAGAAGACTTCAATGTCATCATTGCTGGCGGTACTGTCCGTTCCCGCGATGGTGGCGTTATGGGTGAAGCAACCATCGATTTCATCAATCAATTTCGCGTTGACTTTGGCATAGTCGGCATCAGTGGGATTGATCCACATGATGGCTCACTACTCGACTATGACTATCAAGAAGTACGAGTAGCACAAAGTATCATTTCCAATTCAAGAAACGTCTTCTTAGCCGCTGACAGCGAAAAGTTTGGTCGTAATGCGGTAGTGAGATTAGGCAATATCACTCAAGTAGATCGCCTCTTTACCGATGAGCAACCACCGAAAGCCATTAGTAAACTCATGAAAGAACATAAGGTTCAACTCGAACTTTGTAAGCCAAAACACTAATTTCGCTCCCCCTTCACTCTTTTTGAATCACTGGTTTTATGAGTGACCATGCTTTGAATGGTCACTAAATCTTCACATTATCAGGCTTGCTATTCCCTCTGCCTAGGTTTAGTATCGAAACTAAATGTTCGTTTTCGAACATGATCTATTTTCGATTATGAGGCTAAGCATGACTCAAACACATTTTGATCTCTTCGTAGTAGGCGGTGGCATTAACGGTACTGGCATTGCGGCAGACGCTGCTGGACGAGGCTTATCCGTCGGCCTATGTGAAATGGGCGACCTGGCCCACGCCACGTCATCATCAAGCAGTAAGCTGATTCATGGTGGATTGCGCTACCTAGAACATTATGAGTTCCGTCTGGTAAAAGAAGCCCTGAACGAACGTGAAGTATTACTAAAAGTCGCCCCTCATCTAGTTACCCCGATGCGCTTCCAAATGCCTCACCGTCCTCACTTACGTCCAGCTTGGCTAATACGCATTGGCATGTTTCTTTATGACACATTGGGCAAGCGTGAAACCTTGCCAGGTTCAAAACGCGTCAAATACGGCACGGATAGCCCACTGAAAAACGACATTACACAAGGGTTTGAATACTCAGATTGCTGGGTAGATGATGCTCGATTGGTGGTGACCAATGCGCTCAGTGCACAACAACATGGCGCGTCTATTTTTGCTCGAACACGTTGCTCTTCAGCGAAGAGAGTGGACGGCAAATGGCACATTATTTTGACCGATGAAACCACACATGAAACCACTGAAGTCACTGCAAATGGTTTAGTCAATGCCGCTGGTCCTTGGGTATCTTCTTTTATTGAAACCAAGGTGGAACGAAAAGCGCCTTACGGCATTCGCATGATCAAAGGCAGCCACATTGTCGTGCCTAAGCTTTATCAGCATTCCAATGCCTTTATTATGCAAAACACAGACAAACGGATTGTGTTTGCTATTCCTTATCGTGACGACTACACATTGCTTGGCACAACCGATGTGGAATACAAGGGTGATCCGAATAAAGTCGCCATCTCGGAAGACGAAACCAATTATATCTTGCAAGTGGCTAACGATCATTTCAAACAAAGCCTAACACCGAAAGATGTGGTGTGGAGCTACTCAGGTGTGCGTCCGCTTTTAGAAGATGAATCTTCTGATCCTTCTGCCGTGACACGTGATTACACCTTACACCTTGATGATGATTTAGGAGCCCCTCTACTGAGTATCTTTGGCGGCAAGATCACCACCTATCGTAAGCTGGCGTTATCCGCCATGAAAAAACTGGCGCCCTTCTATCAGCAAATGGGAGAGGAATGGACACACAGCAAGCCACTTCCAGGTGGTGAATTGGGTATGTCACTGGACGCTTACGCCATGAAACTTCAACAAGACTTCCCTTTCATTGGCGCGCATTTAGCACAACGCTTTGCCAACAGTTACGGCAGCCGTACTCAATTAATCTTAGGTAATTTGGATTCTGTGGCAGCGTTAGGAAAAGATTTCGGTAACGAGTTATATCAAGCAGAAGTCGATTATCTGATCGAGCAAGAATGGGCTCGCAGCGCGGAAGACATTCTATGGCGCCGAACCAAACTCGGTTTGGAGTTCACAGATGACCAGGTCACTACTCTAGAAGAGTACGTTCAATCTCGGCTTTAACCAGCCAGCTCTTCTGTACGTTTGCCCGCCTAGTCGATTGTCTAGGCGGGCTTTTTTTGCTTTACTAACGACCTCCTAAACACTCTTTGACGCCAACAATGGAAGCTAGCCATATGGATCTCACGCTGTTCGATTTACCAATTTGGATCTATACGGCCTTATTCGCTACGGCGTTTGTTGCTGGCGCCATTGACGCCATCGCAGGCGGTGGTGGTTTGATTACTGTTCCTGTATTACTGGCCGCAGGTCTTTCTCCTGCACAAGCCCTCGCCACTAATAAATTACAGGGCTGCGCAGGCACTTTGTCCGCCTCTTACCACTTTATTAAAAAAGGTCAGGTAGATCTAAAACAAATGCTACCCGCCATAATAATGACGGCCATTGGCGCGATATTGGGCACCTTATTGGTGTCTTATCTCGACAGCAGTTTACTGCTCAAAGCCGTACCCATTATTTTGATCGCCGTCGCGATTTTCTTTTTCTTCTTACCCAAAGTTCAGCCTTATCTAGCCAGCAAATTTTCCCTAAGTCATCTGCAATTTGCTGTCATCATTGGTACCAGCATTGGCTTTTACGACGGTTTAATTGGTCCAGGTACCGGCGCTTTTTTCTCTACGGCTTATCTTTGCCTAATGGGATTAACCCTAGTGTCAGCAACCGCCCACACCAAAATCCTAAACGCCACCAGCAACGCGTCCTCCTTACTGGTGTTTACCTTCAGTGGTCATATCATCTGGACATTGGGCATAGTGATGGGTGTGGGACAATGGCTAGGCGCCCAAATTGGCTCACGTCTCGTCATTACAAAAGGGACTAAGTTAATCCGTCCTATGGTCATTATTATGTGTTTAGCCATTTCAGTGAAACTGCTTATCAACCAGTAATCTTTAACGCTTCCGGTTTCGTTAACGCATCGTCTGGTGAATATCGATAACATTCCGCCACCAGCCATTTTAGCAACTGCTGAACAGGCTCCCTTTGATATTGCGCTTCCGGACAAGCAAACACATAGGCATGATTTTCATCTAAAATATCATCAAATGGTTTCACTAGACGACCATGCTGAATATCGTCCATCACCAATGGCGTTCTGCCTAGCGCCACACCTTGTCCCGCAATCGCTGCCTGCACGGCCAAATCGCCACGGTTAAAACTGATACCTCGAGATGGCTTAACACCTTTTGCATTGGCTAGCTGTAACCAACGCTCCCACTCAGCATAAGGACTTGAAAAACGCCATTCAGAATCATCATTAAGTAAGGGCACATCGGCTAATTGATTGGCATGGGTTAAGCCACGCTGCTTGAGAAAGGCTGGACTGCATACTGGAAACACCTTGTCCTTCATCAGGGGCACCAAGTGGCTTTTGGCATTGTGTACATGACTGTGAACAATGGCAACGTCAATACGATCACGCTGAAAGCTCACCTCTCTATCGTTGGCCTGGATGCGCAGCTGCAGATCTGGATAAGTTTCTTGCAAGCTGCCCAGACGAGGGATCAACCATTTCGTCGCAAAAGAGGGCATCACCGAAACAGACAGAATGTTTGAGCTTTCTTCTTCCTGCAACTCACTGATCAAACCACTGATTTCATTAAAACTATGATTCAACTGAACAGCCAGTCTGGCACCAGCAACCGTCAGCTCCAAGCGCCTATGATGACGAGTAAAGAGACGGAATTTCAAACGCTCTTCCAACTGACGAATTTGCTGACTCACCGCACCTTGAGTAAGGTGCAGTTCCTCTGCCGCCTTAGTAAAACTCAAGTGACGTGCCGCAATCGAGAAGGTATTCAGCCCTGTGAGCGGAATAGATTTCATATTTGCTTACCCTTAAAAAGAAACACGAAACAAACAATACAACGAAGAGTTTAGCATTAGTCTTGCTAATGCTAAAACTCAATTTATATCGTTTGTCAGTTAATCTAATTTCACTAGAATAAGCATCATATCTTTGGATTCTTACAGCAATCTAAAGAGTGTTAATACAGCCCTAACTGTATGAATCCTAAGGCATGCCCCCACAGTCGTGTCTTAGGCGAATATCACCATTCCCACAGGATGATGCTATTCAAGCTGCTAGTTACTTTTATTTAAGCCGGACCTATGTCCGGCTTTTTTTATGCTGATCACAACCGACAAAAACAAAAAAAGCGATGGCATTCACCATCGCTTCCTGAATATCTAATGGTCAGTTAATGACTCATTATGCCGCCTTGTCTTCCAATAGCAGCGCTTTAGAGAACTGACCCAACGCCAACTTTTCCATCAAGCGAACCACTTGGCAGCTGTAGCCGTACTCATTGTCGTACCAGACATACAAGGTCGCTTGGTTGCCGCGCACCTTAGTAGACAAAGAATCCAAAATACCTGCTTGTTGAGAGCCAATGAAATCAGAACTCACAGCATCGGCTTCTTCACTGAAGCCAATTTGACCGGCTAATTCAGCGCTGTTAGAAGCGGCTTTTAACAAGGCATTAATTTCGTCTACTGACGTGCCCGCTTTAAGATTCAAGCTCAATACAGCAATAGACACATTAATGACAGGAACACGAATCGCACTGCCACTCAATTTACCTTCTAGTGACGGAATGGCTTTTGATACTGCTTTAGCAGCACCCGTTTCAGTCATCACCATGTTCATACCGGCTGCGCGGCCACGACGATCACCTTTATGAATGTTATCAATCAAATTCTGATCATTGGTGTAAGCATGAACCGTTTCAACGTGACCAGACTCAATACCAAACTTGTCTTCTAACACGGACAAAATAGGCGTGATGGCATTGGTCGTACAGGATGCTGCAGAGACAATCTTATCTTCTTCCGTGAGATCAGAGTCATTCACACCAAACACAACATTCTTCATTGATTTGCCAGGCGCGGTAAGCACAACACGCTCAATGCCAGGGCGATTCAAATGCACACTTAAACCATCGTGATCGCGCCAGCGGCCCGTATTATCAACCAACAAGGCTTTTTCAATGTTGTAAGCCGTGTAATCAACTTCTGCCGGATCCGATGCGTAAATGATTTTAACCGCATTGCCATTAATCATTAACACTTGATTCGCTTCATCCGCCTTTACAATACCGTCATAAGCACCATGAACTGAATCGTATTTAAGCAAACTAGCGCGTTTCGCTAAATCATTTGGTCCAGCATTTCGCACCACGATCGCAGCCAACTTCATGCCTGGTGTCGTATGCCCAAGCGCACACATGCGACGTGCAAGCAAACGACCAATACGACCAAAGCCATATAGCACGACAGGCACTTCAGTACCATCAGAAGGCTGAGCGGCTAACATAGAGGTTAAATCAGCTTGCGCTAACAAGTCCTCTAGTTCCACACTCGTTTGAAGCAGTTCGCTGGCATACAATTCTTCTAACACACTATAGACTTGCACTAGATCTAACTCAGAATGTTGATCAAAAATTGCCATTAATCCTGTTACAGAATCCGCCATCAGAGTGTTACCTGCTAGCTGAACTTTAATGGATTTTTCACGGCCAAGTTTACCAAGAAGTGGAATCATGGATTCTACTTGCGAGAGAGATTGTAACCAAGTGCTTGTCATGTTGTGCTCCCAAATGACGCTGTCGTATCAATATGGGCGCAGTCTACCGCCAGTTTTGAGCAAAAACAAATTGTAAGAAGACTACGAAAAGTCTTTAAAATCCGTAATTTAGGGGATTATTTTATAGAAATAACGAAATATAAAAGAAGAGTTAGAAACTTTACTACAGAAGCAAAGCATTGAAGCGAAAAATTAACAAATCCAACTCATTATGTTGTAAATTAGCAACGAAAATAGACAGGAAATTTCATCAATTATTTTTACAAATGACGTTTTCTTTCCGCCAAAATACCCAACAAACAAAAACACGCCAGTACCAATACAGGGCGATACATTAAATCCACTTGCGTGATCCCCCAATACACCAAGGGCTGAGTCCACAACGTCAGCAAACCATAACCAAAGGTACACATAAGAATAAAGGCGGCAATGCGCGCGATAAAAATCCACGAAGACACCAAGCGTTTAAGGTAACCATTAATACGATCACCATAAATCACCAAACAGGTGGCAACCAATGCCAAAGCAACATCCTGTAAGTGCGGTTGCAAGAAGTGCGCTAAGCGCAGATTGAGGTCGAGAATAAACATAGATTGATTTACTGCTAGGTCAAGACTAATTATTACGAGACAGGGATTCTACATCAATTCGCCCTGAGCTCTGAATGACTTTAGGACGCTCATCCACATACATGACCGATACATCGACACTGGTATTGTTTAAATGAATCTTTGTATAGTCCTTGAGTCGCCATTCCACGTCACCAAGACCATTATCCAGACGCCCAGAACTTGGCGTACCGTACTTCTTCAGCAATAAATCGCCTAAAGCACGGCGCTGACGGCTGCTTTTCACCACGCCAGAAAGTAACGCCTGCACTAAATACCCAGACTCGTTACTCTGTATGGTTAAATCGGTCACACCTAGAATCCCCTCAGGACCAAGGCTGTAACTTTGCATGCCATCTTGATATGAGGGATAACTTTCTACCCCCATGGATTTTAGTTGTTCACCCAAATCTGACAATTTCAGATTATTAAAGGGCAAACCAAACAATTCTGACTGGCCAGATACTCGTGCGGTGCTAGCCTGAGTATTCGCCCATAATTGCTGTGACACCAAAACAAATAAGGCGAGGATACAAGAAGTAATCACCCTAGGCATGAATCTATCCCTACATACATCGATATTCCACTTTTGCCGTCAAAAACGAGCAAACCTGATATATAATACAACACGAATCGCTCCAACAACTCAAGGAGCACAGACAGTTTATTTTATTTGAGGTAATACATGGCACTCGTTATTGGCATCACTGGGGTATCTGGCAGTGGAAAAAGTCGACTTTGCTCCCTGCTAGCAGAAGGACAAGATTCAAAGATCACTGTTCTTTGCCAAGACAGCTTTTATAATGGCTGCGGCAGCATAGACCCGGATGTCTATAACTTTGACGACTTAAATTCATTGGATCTAGAGAGCCTAACCTTGGCGATTCACAACTGTAAGAATCGTCAGCAACCAAATGAGATCCCAGTCTACGATCACTCTCAACACAAACGCATTGGCTATCGTAATTTAGAGCCAACTCACATAGTCCTAGTTGAAGGCCACATGATGTTTCAAGATCCTGGCATTCGCGATGCTGTGGATTATCTATTGTTTGTTGATACGGATATGGACATCGCCATCGTACGTCGCTTAAAACGAGACATCGCTGAGCGAGGCCGAGATGTAAACGAAGTCACCAGCCGCTACATGCGTCATGTTCGTCAAGCCTCCATCAAAACAATCGGTATTCGCGACAAAGCGGACTTTATTATCCCCAATAATAAAAGCTTCACCAATGCAGCCAATTTATTACGCAGCCACATTGACTTCTTACTCAAAGAAAAAGGCGCTAAATAGCGCCTTTTTCTTTCATAGAATACGAGGGAAACTCTTACTTCTTAATATCATCAAAGAAACGCTTCACCCCATCAAACCAACTCTTTTGCTTTGGAGAGTGATTCGTACCTTCGCCCATGGTTTCAGACAATTCCGTCAATAACTCTTTTTGGCGAGCCGTTAGATTCACTGGCGTTTCCACCACAACCTTACAGATCAAGTCACCCACTGGGCCACCACGTACCGGTTTCACACCTTTGTTACGCAGACGGAATAATTTACCCGTTTGACACTCTGCCGTGACTTTCAAACGCACACGACCATCTAATGTCGGTACATCGATTTCGCCACCCAAAGCGGCCGTTGTGAAACTGATCGGCACTTCACAGTACAGATTCGCACCATCACGTTCAAAGATGCTGTGCGGTTTCACAGACACTTGAACAAACAAGTCGCCCGCTGGACCACCATGTGTTCCCGCTTCGCCCTCACCAGAAAGACGAATACGATCGCCCGTGTCCACACCAGCAGGGATTTTCACGTTTAGTGTTTTGTATTCTTGCTTACGGCCTTGGCCGTGACAATCTGAACAAGGATCAGAAATAACCTGACCTTGACCGTGACACTCTGGACACGTTTGCTGTACAGAGAAGAATCCCTGAGACATACGTACTTGACCAGCACCGCCACAGGTTCCACAGGTTTTAGGAGTAGACCCTTTCTTGGCACCAGAACCGTCACACGTCTCACACTCTACTAAAGTAGGAATGCGGATCTTTTCTTCACAGCCCCAAACAGCTTGTTCTAAATCAAGCTCTAGGGTGTAGCGTAGATCGGAGCCACGACGGGTACGACTTTGACCACCGCCACCGCCGCCAAAAATATCACCAAAAACATCACCAAAGATGTCACTAAAACCACCCGCTCCAGCACCGCCAAAGCCACCAGCTTGACCATTTACACCTTCATGACCAAAGCGGTCATAAGCCGAGCGCTTCTCTTCAGAAGACAATACCTCGTAGGCTTCCGCCAGCTCCTTAAATTTATCAAGCGCTTCTGGGTTATCTGGGTTCTTGTCTGGGTGATACTTATTCGCTAAAGAGCGATAAGCTTTTTTGATCTCTTTCTTATCCGCGCCTTTGGCTACCCCAAGAACGTCGTAATAGTCTCTTTTGCTCATCGCAGGTATTCCTGAATCGTAAAAGTCTGCATGTCTCATTTAAGCCGTAACAAGCGCTGCGGCTTAAACAGCAAGGCACGGTTGTAAACCGTGCCCGCCATCGCTTGCCTCGCAATGAGGCGGTTTCATCAGAATCGACGATTATTTTTTATCGTCTTTTACTTCTTCAAATTCCGCATCAACTGCATCGTCTTGCTGAGGTTGTGCTTGTTCAGCACCTTCCGCAGCACCGGCAGCGGCTTCTGCATCAGCGTACATCTTCTGAGCCAATGAACCAGACGCTTGCGTCAAGGCATTGGTTTTCTCTTCGATCTTCTCTTTATCGTTAGACGTTAGCGCCTCTTCCAATTCAGAGATTGCTGTTTCGATTGCCGTTTTCTCTTCTTCAGTCGCTTTATCACCTGCGTCTGCAAGTGTCTTACGAGTCGCGTGGATCATGCCGTCAGCTGTGTTGCGAACTTGTACAAGCTCTTCAAACTTACGATCTTCTTCCGCGTTCGCTTCCGCGTCCTGTACCATTTTCTCGACTTCTTCATCGCTTAAGCCAGAAGATGCCTTGATCACGATAGACTGCTCTTTACCCGTTGCTTTGTCTTTCGCAGACACACTCAAGATACCGTTCGCATCGATGTCGAAACTTACTTCGATTTGTGGCACACCACGTGGTGCTGGCGGAATATCTGCCAAGTCGAAACGACCGAGTGATTTGTTCTGTGCCGCTTGCTTACGCTCACCCTGCAAAGCGTGGATAGTTACTGCATTCTGGTTGTCTTCCGCTGTCGAGAAAGTTTGTGATTTCTTAGTCGGAATCGTGGTGTTCTTCTCAATCAAGGTCGTCATCACACCACCCATTGTCTCGATACCTAGAGACAAAGGCGTCACGTCTAGAAGAAGAACGTCTTTTACGTCACCAGCCAATACCGCACCTTGAATAGACGCACCAATCGCAACCGCTTCGTCTGGGTTCACATCTTTACGAGGCTCTTTGCCGAAGAATTCAGTCACTTTAGATTGAACCAAAGGCATACGAGTCTGACCACCAACCAAGATAACTTCGTCGATATCAGAAGCCGATAGATCTGCATCTTTCAATGCTTGACGGCAAGGCTCTAGAGACTTAATCACCAACTCTTCAACCAAGGCTTCTAACTTAGAACGCGTCAATTTCACGTTCAAGTGTTTAGGACCCGTCGCATCCGCTGTAATGTATGGCAAGTTCACTTCTGTTTGAGAAGAAGAAGACAACTCAACTTTGGCTTTCTCACCCGCTTCTTTTAGACGCTGTAGTGCTAATGGATCGTTGTGTAGATCGATACCAGTGTCTTTCTTAAACTCAGCCGCCAAGAATTCGATCACACGCATGTCGAAATCTTCACCACCTAGGAAAGTGTCACCATTCGTCGACAATACTTCGAACTGTTTCTCACCATCAACATCCGCAATCTCGATGATAGAGATATCGAATGTACCACCACCAAGGTCATAAACCGCGATCGTAGAATCGCCTGAGTTCTTATCTAGGCCGTATGCCAACGCCGCCGCTGTTGGCTCGTTGATAATACGTTTAACATCTAGACCAGCGATTTTACCCGCGTCTTTTGTTGCTTGGCGTTGAGAATCGTTGAAGTAAGCCGGTACAGTAATAACCGCTTCTGTAACGCTTTCACCTAGGTAATCTTCTGCTGTCTTTTTCATTTTCTTCAAGACTTCTGCAGATACTTGAGGTGGTGCTTTCTTTTCACCTTTGACTTCGACCCAAGCATCACCATTTTCTGCAGAAATAATCTTGTACGGCACCATAGAGATGTCTTTTTGTACTACATCATCTTGGAAACGACGACCGATCAAACGCTTTACCGCAAACAAAGTGTTGGTTGGGTTCGTCACTGCTTGACGTTTTGCAGATTGACCCACTAATACTTCACCGTCTTCAGCAAAGGCCACAATCGAAGGTGTTGTACGATCGCCTTCCGCATTTTCAATTACA
The DNA here is from genome assembly GCF_043643765.1 of Marinomonas posidonica. GTDB lineage: Bacteria > Pseudomonadota > Gammaproteobacteria > Pseudomonadales > Marinomonadaceae > Marinomonas > Marinomonas posidonica_A. The sequence goes on from NZ_JBHZSP010000014.1 coordinate 68,941, forward strand.
CGCGCTTTTTCACCATCAAGAACAGCAACACAAGAGTTTGTTGTCCCTAAGTCGATACCAATGATTTTACCCATCGTTTGTCTCTCCAATAAATTCGTTTATAACAAGGTTACTTCTGTATTTGGGTACGCTTAAACACTTTTCAAGCGTCCAGTGTCAAAAAAATGACGGTCACATTATGCGGCGCTTGAAACCACGACCATTGCAGGTCTCAACAGACGACCATGCAAGGTATAACCCTTCTGAACAACGTCCATAACAGTGTTTGGTTCTAGCTCAGGGTTTGGCACCATCGTCATCGCTTGATGCAACTCAGGGTTGAAGGGTTCGCCGTGTGGATCAACGGCTTTCACTTCAAAACGCGCTAGGGTTTCAAGCAAATCTTTTAACGTAAGCTCAACGCCTTCTCGAACCGGATCCGCTTCCCCCGTGTCGGCCGCAGAAGCAAGAGCACGTTCTAGGTTATCCGCGACGTTAACGATGGCTTTGGCAAATTTCTCTAAACCAAACTTATGCGCTTTTTCAACGTCCTGTTCCGCACGGCGACGAACGTTTTGTGCGTCCGCTTGGGCACGAAGAGCCGCTTCTTTATACTGGGCTACTTCTTCCAACGCTTTCGCAAGTTCGTCGTTTTCAGCTTCCGCTTCTAACAGCTCAGCTTCTGGCTCTAATAGCTCTTCCACTGCTTCGTTTTTTGCTTCACTGTTCAAATCTTGCTCCGCCTCTTGATTAGGATTTTTTTGCTGATCACTCATTGTTTAACTCCAAATAACAGAAACTATTCTTTCTCTGTGGTGGGTATATGGGGACGGCTTTTTACCTTTCAACACTAAGACCGCATTAAATTTAAGGAATTAATTCCACACCTGCCACTTGTCAAAAAACAACCAAATACTGTATAAATAACCATATAAAAATTTTCTCTTTGTGGAGCCAACTATGCTAACCAGCATCGCAATATCCAACTTTGCTATTGTGGAGTCCTTGGAGCTTGAGTTTAAACAAGGTATGACCGTCATTTCTGGAGAAACCGGCGCAGGCAAATCCATCATGGTGGATGCCCTATCTCTGTGCTTAGGAGACAGAACCGATGCCGGAGTCGTTCGCCACGGAGAAAAAAAAGCCGACATTTCCGCCAGCTTTGATATTCAAGACTACCCGCATGTTCATCAATGGCTGGAGGAAAGAGATCTGGAACAAGAGCAACACTGCATACTGCGCCGTGTCATTAGCAAAGAAGGCCGCTCTAAAGCCTACATAAATGGCCGCCCTTGCACCTTGAGCGACCTCAAAGAAGTGGGTGGCCAGTTAGTCGACATACATGGCCAACACGAACACCAGTCGCTTCTAAAGAAACACGCACAACGCCAACAGCTCGACGAATATGGTCAACTCACTGAACTAAGCAAGCAAGTTCAACTGCAATACCAAGTATGGCGTCAATTAAAAGACGAACTGTTCGCCAAACAGAATCAGTCAGCCGAGCAAGACGCGAAGATTCAGTTATTGTCGTATCAAGCACAAGAACTCGAACAGCTTGATCTAAAAGAAGGGGAAATTGAGTCCTTGGAGCAAGAGCAAACGTTTCTTTCCAACATTGCGGACTCTCAGGTCAAAGCCTACCAAGCCAGCAATTTACTCGCAGACAACGAAGAAGGCAGCATCTGCTCTTTACTCAACCAAGCCATTCACAGTGCCAGTCAAATTACCCCTCCGACACAGGAGTTGGAAAGTGCACTAGAAATGATGAACGCTGCACTCATTCAAGCACAAGAAGCGACGGACAGTCTCCGTCATTACCAAGACACTCTTGAACAAGACCCTGAGCGCTTAACCAGTGTCGAAAATCGCTTATCTGATATTTATGACACAGCACGCCGCCATAAATGCTTACCCGAAACCCTCATCTCATTACGAGAATCGGTTGAAGGAGAATTGTCTAAACTGCAAGGCGGAGAAGAAAGCCTAGAAGCACTCAAAGAAAAAGAAGAATTAGCCTATGAAAAGCTCACCGCTTTAGCGACCAACCTAACAGAACAACGCATTAGCACCAAAGACGAATTGGCGAAAAAGGTTGAAGAACAGATTCACGGTTTAGGCATGCCTCATGCCCGTTTCTATATTCAATGCCAACCACTCAATCAAGTCACTGCCAATGGCTTTGAAGACATCGAATACATGATTGCTTCCAACCCAGGCCAACCCGCTCAACCGCTTCGCAAAGTGGCTTCTGGCGGTGAATTGTCACGGATTAGTTTGGGTATTCAAGTGGTCACCGCCCACACCTCAACCATACCAACTTTAGTCTTTGACGAAGTCGATGTCGGCATCAGTGGTGGCATTGCCGAAGTCGTTGGGCGCATGTTGCGTTCTGTTGGTCAACGCGGCCAAGTGTTCAGCGTGACGCACTTAGCGCAAGTGGCCGCACAAGGGCATCAACATTTACAGGTGAGCAAAAAAGTCGTTAATGAAGCCACCTCATCTGAGGTCAAAGTGTTGAAAGAGCAAGACCGAACGCAAGAAATCGCTCGTTTACTTGGCGGGCTTGAGTTAACAGAACAAACACTCGCTCACGCTCGAGAAATGCTCAGTAATGTGCAGCTGCAGTAATATTTTTAATAAGAACCTCATCATCAGCCAGTAAATTTCTACCAAGTAGACAGCAAAAAGGGCTTAAACCCTAAAAGTTTAAGCCCTTCCTTTGCTCACAAAGGAAGCCACCGTTAAGAGGCACCCTTCGCTATTGCTCTGTGGTTATTTTTTCTTTGGACGCACGTACATAATCAAACTGTGGTCTTCAATATCATAACCATGTTCTTCAGCGATTTCATGCTGACGTTTTTCAATCACTGGGTCAACAAATTCAATCACTTTACCTGTTTCTAAACAGATCATGTGATCATGGTGGTCGCCTTTTTCCAACTCAAATACCGCTGTGCCCGCCTCAAAGTGATGGCGCTGAACCAATCCAGCCGTTTCAAACTGTGTCAGAACTCGATATACCGTGGCCAAGCCAACGTCTTCGCCTTGATCAAGCAAGGTACGGTAGACATCATCTGCGCTTAGATGGTGGTCACCTGCTTTCTCAAGAATTTGTAAAATTTTCACTCGTGGCAAGGTTACCTTGAGTCCCGCTTTCTTTAGCTCTTGATTTTCGCTAGTCATGAGTCATTCTCTATTCGATCTTATTGATAATTACTTTATCATTAGCATACCAAAGTAAGGATAATACAAATGAAAAAATCAGTTTTAATTTTATGTGCCGCACTTTCTTTAGGTGCATGCAGTTTATTTCCACCGCCTTACAAGGTTCCAGTAACGCAAGGAAACCTTGTAACACAGGATCAGCTTTCACAGCTTAAAATTGGTATGTCCGAGTCTCAAGTTACTTATCTTCTCGGTAAGCCAATGATTCAAGATACGTTCAAACCAGATGAGTGGCACTATGTATACACGTCTCAATATGCGACATCAGAGACAAAACAAAGCGAAGTAACCGATCTGGTCCTTACTTTCGACAATGGCACGCTAACCAAGATTAAAAATCATTAAGATTTTGTGCTTTTTGCTGCTCGGTTGGCCCTAGCTTGTTTAGGGTCAACTTTCAGCTCACGATACAACTCGACTCGCTCACCTTCTTTTAGCACTTGCTGGTCAGCATTGCGTACCGCTTTGCCAAAAATACCGACTTTCACGTTTTCCACGTCTAACTCAGGAAAAAATACATCAATGTTGGAGCGACGTACAGCGTCACGCACAGTACAATCTTCTTCCACTTCCAATGACACAATTTTCTGCTTTTCAGGCAAAGCGTAAGCCACTTCCACTCTCATACTATTCACCATACACGACTTTTGCGCGCTTACTGAAAGAATCTACCATGGTATTCGCTATCTGACTAAACACACCACCAAACGCAAATTTCAGCATACCACTTAATTCGAAGTCGATACTCAAAGCGATTTTACAGCTTGTTGATGACACTTCAGTAAAGGTCCACACACCATGAAGGCGTTTAAAAGGGCCTTCTACTAACGTCATTTCAATACGACGATTCAACGTTAAAAAATTCTTCGTCGTAAACGTCTGCTTTACTGGCCCTTTGCCCACTTCCAAGGAAGCGACAATTTCCGTTGGGGTTTGTGAAATCAACTTAGCCCCCAAACAACCCGGTAAAAATTCAGGATAAGCATTGACGTCATTCACTAAATCATACATTTGCTCACAACTAAAATTAACATGAGCAAAACGTTCTATACGACTCAAACTAAACTCCTATCCAACCTGCCACAGTTATGACCATCATGGCAGGAATACTGATGTATTTTAACGTACCGTACCACCATTCAAAATGGCTAATTTGCTTGGTTATCATCTCATTCTGCAACATGGTACGCGGAATAAACCAAGCCACCAAAATAGACAGTAAAATAGCCACGACAGGTAACAAAATCAAAGACGTTAGCTCATCTAACAATTCAAAGAAATTCAGCCCAAACAAGATTTTACTGTCCCAATGGTTAAATGACAGCAAAACGGCAATGCCAATAAACCATACCGCAATCCCCATGAGCAATGCGGCTTTTAAACGGGCAATATAAAATTTCTCATGCAACCAAGCGACAAACAACTCCAACATGGAGATAGCCGACGTTAACGCAGCAATCACCAGCAGAGCAAAGAACACACTGGCAAAAAACTGACCACCTGGCAAGCCACCAAAAATAATGGGTAAAGAGACAAACGTCAGACTGGGTCCGGCTTCCACGTCAATTTGAAAGGAAAAGACTAAAGGAAAGATCAACAAGCCAGCAAGAATCGCCACTAACAAATCGACCCCTACCACAATGCCACAGGCACGAGTAATCGACATACGTTTGCTCATGTAAGCACCGTAAGCAAACATCGCCCCCATGCCCACACTCAAACTAAACAAAGCCATCCCCACGGCAGCCAATACCACGTCAAAGGTAATGTCTTGCCACGACCAACCAAACATAAACTCTAAGGTTTTAGACATGTCACCAACTGTCATCGAGTAAGCCGACAAACCTAACAAACTGATCACCAAGGCGGGCAATAAAATTCGTACTAAGGCCGACAAACCTCGCGTCACAGATTGCCCTACCGTCAGTACCACCAGCGCCATAAAGACAGAATGCCAAAGCAGCATTTCACTTGGATTCGCTAACAATCCTTTAAACATGGCGATGGCGCCAGCTTGAGTGATTTGTTGAAAATCCCCAGAGATTGCTCGCTCCAAATAGCCAATTGACCAGCCCGCAATCACACTGTAAAAAGTCAGTATCAAAAAGCCTGTAATGCCTGCTAGCCAAGGCACAATCACCCAAGCCTTATGAACAATACGGCGCTCACTTAAATCATTTACTGTGTCTACTGGGTTAGAACGAACCGTACGGCCAAGAGCGACCTCCGCCACCAGCACGGGCAAACCGACCAGTAACAAACATAAGCAATAGACTAATAAGAAGGCACCGCCGCCGTTTTGTCCGAGCACATAAGGGAATTTCCATATATTCCCCAAGCCAACCGCCGACCCACTGGCCGCAAAAATAAATATCCACGGACTTGACCAAATACCTTGTAAACATCGACTTTCAGGCATAAATTTAGGCTCTAAGAAAACAACAAAGTGAGAATGAGAAGAGACCACCTTAGAAGGAATAATGACTCTACTCAAATAAATTTAGTAAACAGATGTGAATTTTCCATCATTCAGGCGCATACCTCAAGAAAAGCATAGGTTTTTGCCTCTATCGACCGTATAATTTTTCCCTATGAGCAAAGTAAAGAAAAAATCCAACAGTACTGGCACCATTGCCCTTAACAAACGCGCCAAGTTCGACTACTTCGTAGATCAAAAATTTGAAGCTGGCCTAGCCTTATCTGGCTGGGAAGTCAAAAGTTTACGCGAAGGCAAAGCGCAACTTGTCGATTCCTTTGTCATCATTCACCAGAATGAGGCTTGGCTAGTCGGCGCGCGTATTACCCCATTATTAAGTGCTTCTACTCACGTCGTATGCGAACCGTTGCGCCAACGCAAACTCTTGCTTAACCGCAAAGAAATTGATCGCATCATTCAAGTGACAGAGCAAAAAGGTAAAACGTGTGCTGCCATGGCACTTTACTGGAAAGGCAACAAGATCAAATGTGAAGTGGCCTTAGTAACCGGTAAAAAAGACCATGACAAACGAGACACAGAACGTAATCGCGATTGGTCTCGTGATAAAGAAAGATTGATGAAACACAAAATATAAAGTGTGGAATCATTGTGTCTGACTAGCGTAACCGCATAGGATTCGTTAGAATGGCCGCAACTTCGGGGATGACATGGTTTCGACGCCGGTTACAAAACCTGAGGTGCATGTCGAGAGTGATACGTGATCTCGTAAATCCACATGTATCAATTATATAGTCGCAAACGACGAAAACTACGCTCTAGCAGCTTAATAACCTGCTAGTGTGCTGCCCCCAGGTTGCTTGTAGCCCGGGATTCCGCAGTATCATAAATTACGAGATGCTATCCGATGCCCTGCCTGGGGATAAGGATCTAAGATTAATCAGGCTCGCCGACTATACCCTGTCCTTCGGGCGGTAGTTGGTCAAAAAATAGAAGTGACTAAGCATGTAGAGCCAATGGCAGAGGACTGACGGACGGGGGTTCGACTCCCCCCATCTCCACCAATCAAGCGCTTGATTTTAAAGAAGTTTTTAGACTTTATGATCAACACGACACACATTTGACACACCGTGACAAATGTAAGTCATCAAAACCTAAAAGGGGTGATCTTATGATCACCCCTTTTTTATTGATTTTGACATTCTTTCCGCACTTCTTTTTCCTGCCTGTCTTCTAGGCGCTTAATACGGATATGATAATTCCACAATATATAACTCAATATCATTACAGAGCTATTCGCACCTGTGCCAGTGATTTGATTTAATACTTCTAAATCCATTTACTCGATTAACTCCTGTGCTTGTTCGCCACCCCAGTTGGCAAGCGGCGTTGCTAGATGTGGCGGTACGCCAATGTAAAGCAACGCACCGCCGATCACTGTTGTTGCAATCCACTTAGCGGCTTTTCCTTTGAAAAATTTCATGCTGTTAGTTCCTTTATTGAATTTTTGATGTACCAAGTTGAGAAAGGCACCGCGCCAATTTCAAACTTGATGATTGCCTTTACGATCTTGTAAAGGTTCGCTTTTACGCTGATAGCTTGATCAGCATTTACCCCCACAGCGTTGGCAACATAATTAATGTAGTCATCTGTTGGGTTTTCATGGCTTGGTGCATATCGTGAGATCAAGCCGCGCACTGTGTTGATGCCATGAAGTTTTTCGTAATTCGTTAGCAGTTTGGCACCCGCTCGGATGCCGTAAGAGTGCGTTTTAAAGGTTTCAAACGCTGGATCATTACCCGCTATTTTTCCGTCCCATTGAATGTTGGTTTTCACTACGTTCATGGGGTTTTTGTTGCGCATGCCGCGCACGTTATCAACTGCAAGCATTTTGCTTCCCCTGTAAATTGCGTAAGCCAGCCCTAAGCCGCCCACGGCTAGGACGACTTTATTCATTCTGGCACTTCCTCTGTGCTGTCTTCTTCCGCTGTGTCTTGTTCCAATTCAGAAATATGCTCTTCTATTGGTACAGGCTCGGTTAGGCTTGCGCCTTCTGGCACCCGTTCACCGATGCTTTCAATTTGATATTGTTCGCCGTTTTCATCCCAGTATTGGACACCACGAAAATCATCAATTAGTGACCAGCCCGAACCGTTAAAAATGACGGCTTGATTTGCCCCTGCTTTGACTGTCGGCCATTGGGTAATGGCGTTTGCTGGTATTAGGTATTCACCATCTACAAGCGGGTTTTTGTCACTGTCATTAAGAACGGTTTTACCCAAGTATTCTTTGGTTGTTGGGTGGTAGTTGTATATGTTCATGGGTTCCCCTTACTGATAGCGAATGCAAAACATTAATGCGATATTGCGAGGGCGGTTTTCATTGGCGGTTGGTACTACACGAGAGGCATCAAAAGAAAAACCACCGCTGTAATAAGAGCCGTCATCCAACCTTGCTCGCCCAGTGTTACCCCCCTTAATAAAAGCGCCACTACTGCCAGAGAAATTACCTCGGTTTGCACCTGACATACTGCCAGTAATGTTTCGGATCGCATCATTTTGCCAACTACCAATCTCACGGCCAGCATCAATACCAATTCCATCATCTAGACCACGTACAAATTCCCCTCTTAAATCTGGAATGGTGAATGTGGTTGATCCGTCACCAGTACCAAATTGGCCACGCTGTTTACTACCTTGATCAACTAAATTACCGCTTGCTTGCGCATACTCCCACAGCCGCCAAAACACAGTGCGACTCAATGTGGCGCCATTCGCTTTGATGGTGTTTTGTGGCGGCGTGCTGGCAGCGTATTTTTCAATACGGCCAACCCCGCCAAACTCCATAGAACGAAGAATTTCAATCTCGGCATTGATGCTCTTAATGTCTTTGATTAGCTTTGCGCCACCGACAAAATAAACCGCCATTAATATTCCTCCATTACATGAATAGAAATGGCCTGACCCGAAGGGTTCCAGACCTTAATGGCCGCGCTGTGGAACTGTTCGACTTCGCCCATTAGGCCACCACCACAAGGCAAAATTGCCCCTGTATTGGCGCTGGCTCCATTGTGGCTAATGCGACATAAGGCGGTTTCGTCTGCTTCCGAGTAGCCCTGAACCACCAAACGCTTACGGTTTGCACGCCCCGTAATAGTTAATGAATCATTCGCAGCAAGTGAAAACTCTTGTGTCGCAAAGCGTTGAGCCGTAGACACATCAACGGAACCGGACACGGCCACCGCCGAACCTGAAACGTCCACCTTTGGCATTTGGGACACTATGACAGTAGAACCAGAAGTATCCACGGAACCGGACACGGCCACCGCCGAACCTGACACGTCCACTTTTGGCATTTCAGACACTTTGACACTTGAGCCAGAAACAGACACCGCTGAACCTGACACGTCCACCTTTGGCATTTGGGACACTATGACAGTAGAACCAGAAGTATCCACGGAACCGGACACGGCCACCGCCGA
>NZ_JBHZSP010000014.1:78162-89535 GCF_043643765.1 Marinomonas posidonica
ACCTGACACGTCCACTTTTGGCATCTCTGACACAATAACCTTTGAACCAGACACATCAACCGTATTGATAATTTCCGCGCTGATAGTTGAGCCTTCAAAAAGCTTTCGAAACTCCCCCTCACAGATCACAATGGTGGCCTCTAAGTCCGTATCACCTTTGTTTTGCACTGTGATTGAATGGAACTTGTCAAAGCGCACTTGTGACCCGCTGGGGATTTCCGCACGCTGCTCTTTCGTTTGAATTTCGATAGGGTGCAGCCCATCGATATAAACAAACGATTCCCCCGTGATAGAGATTTCTTTTCGCTCTAATGGTTTTAGTTTTAACTGCATGACTAACGCCCCTTAACCATAAACACCATGCCCAACATGACCACCACAATGACCGCGCCCATGGTGTAAACGGTTCGTGTTGAGCTGGCCGCTGCATCTGCAGCGCCACCCGTTGCCAAGGATTGCGCCAAGTCTTTAATGGCATTGGTCGAACTACTTTGGCTGGCAATACTCTTGTTTACCAAGTCGCTGGAAAAATCTAAGCTGTTTTCGATGGCATCCGAGGCAAAGCCAATAGTTTGCCCCGCCAGCTCAGAGTTTTTATTCATTGCGCTTTCGGTGACTCGCTCGTTTGAATCAACCACGTTCCCCGCAAACTCTAAAGCCGACTCGCCAAAATCAAACGCGCCTTCTACCGCGCCGTGGTCAGTGGTGGTAACCGTATTTCCATTACCAGCAACTACGGTTTCGGCGTTTTCCATACCTTGCAACGAGTAATTCGTTACATTGTTGGTTGTTTTATTTGAGCTTTTAGAACTACCGCCCATTAGACACCCCCTAACGCGACTTTATAGACGCGCTCAACTTCCACGCCGCCAAAGCCATAACCAGAGTAAAGGCGGTGTGTCGCTGCGCTACCGTGGTAACGAATGGAGTCAAAGCCAAGACGCTTGGCGTTATCAATTAAGAGTTGCCCCACGTCCTTCATGCCATGACCCGCCGCGCACACAATCACCAGCTCTTTACCTTCTGGGAGTTCTTCGCCACGAGTGACCACCCATACATGCGTGTTCTCACCTTCGATCAAGTACAAATGCGCTAGACTGTCTTGTACCTGATTTCGAATGCTGGCGAAGTCATCGCCGCACGCTTTTAAAAGCTTTTCAGGCATTTGATGCGGGTAAGGCCAACTAATACGAGATACTTTCATCGTCTTTTCTTACCCTTCAATAAATACCAGAGAACCCCCAACACCACCGCGCCGATGATATAAGGCGTGTAGTTGGTTGAGGCGTTATAGTTGCCAAATGAAAAGCCGCCCAGTGAATTGGTGCCGCCCGTGTTGGTCGCTGTTGCGCTTAAGTCTGGGCTAATGTCACCACCGCCCGAACTGATGCCAGGAATGCCACTCATTACACCACCCCCAACTTTTTAGACACAAAGAAAGACACAACGGCCACGATAAGAGAGCGGAATAAATACGAAATAAAAGACATCACACCACCCCCATTTTCTTAGCCACAAACCATGCCGCCAGTGCAATCAAAAGCCATTTAATCCAGCCAAACTGGCTACCAGTAAAGAAGCCAGCCACGAAACCAAAACCGACAGACGCTAAGGGGATCAATAACGGCATTAACGACCCCCTTTCATCATCAAGACAACAACCAGCAGAACCACGGCCAAAACACCGCCCCCGATCAAAAGGGTTTGAGTAGACAAGGGCGAACTGGTCACCACGACCGTTTCACCCGTGTTACTTTGTGCATTGGGAACCGTTGTTGCATACGCCCCAGAGGCCGAGGCCTCATAAGCGGCGGTTTGCTCGTAACTCTGCGGGGCGCTTTCGCCTGATTCCCACCAGTTCGTTACCGCACTTTCCGCTGCTTCATAAGCGGTTGTTGCTTTGTCTGTAATATCGTCCCAAAGACCCATACATACCCCTTAAGCCGCAATTTGTGCGACTTGCTTCACCGACTCCACCAAAATAGGAACCGCTTCCGCTTTACCTAGCTCGGTACGGAATACAAACTCGGACTTTTTGCCCGTGTTCAAAATATCCGCTTGCTCAAATCCGTACATGGTCGGGTCAAGAATGAAATAACCCTCTTGTGGCGCTCGGCCTGTTCGCTGTTGCTGGAAGGCTTGCACCTCGGCGGTTACATCAAACAAAGTAATGCCGTCACGTTCCATAATTAGGCGTTTCAAATCGCCCTTGAAGTAAGCGCGGCGAATGTTAATGTCTGCGCCCGTTGGCAAGGTGGTAAAGTCGTTCCAGCCAGTCGCATTGGCTTGGAAAATATGCTCTTTGATACGAGGCTCAAAAATACGGCGAGATTGTGCGGGTGCTTGATAAGAAAAGGCTTCAAGCGACAAAGCACCAGAACCGTTTTCAATCTCCACTTCCAGCGTGATGTTTTCACCTTGCAGTGTGACCAAGCCGCCAAAGTACGCGCCGTTTTGGTTTTTGGCGTTCGGATTGGTGAACGGAATAACGAAAATACCTTTTTGAGTTAGGTTTCCGTCACCGTCAAACTGGGCTTCTTGAACATGATGTTTTTTGTATTTCTCCATCATGACAAGCTGTTTACCCGTGACCTGAATGATGGTGTCACCATTCAAAATAACCGACACTTGGCGAATTTGAGCCGCCGTTAAAGACGTGACCAATTGGATTTCGTTGTAAGTTGGACCCGTAGCCAAAGACATAGAAGCCTTAGACCCCCAGCCCACACCGTTAAAGCCGTTTAATCGTTTAGGAATTAAAAGCATGATTTATTCCCCTTAGCCGATTGCGTCTTCAACGGCATCTACGTTATTTGAAGCCCACACCACAGCAGCAGCGACTAAAAGCGCAACCACGGCAATAGGCATATATTTTTTGACGTTCATATGTTTTTTTACCTGTTCGTTAATTGAAAGAATGTGTGTTGAACAGGACGAAACATACAAAATCGCTTTAGGTATCCGTCAAGCAAAAAAAAGCCCAGATACCTAAAGGTATAACGGGCTGTTCTTTCCTTATTTCTTGCAATATTCGGCAATTTAAGCGGCCAGTTTTTTCAGCTTACCTTTATCAAATTGGCCTATGTTGTGGTCATCTGTTTTCATCAAATAATGGAATTTTGGCAGGGCGATAATGTCATCAACGGGTAAATCCAATTCGTTCGCCAGATACACCGCATCTTGCTTGCGTTGTTGTCGGCCAACCCACTTAATCGAACATTGCCCCATAACCGTTTTAGGCACTTCTTGCCCACGCTGAAAGATACAAATAGCGTGTAAGCCAAACTTACGGCCACCCGTTAGAATTTCACCAAAGGCACCACGCGCCGCGCCGCTGGTCGTCACACACTTGGCAAGTTCTTCAAAGACGATTTTTAATGGCTTCTTATGTTGGCCGTTCCCCGCACCCCATACCACCTTTGAAAAGGCTTCTAGGTTCTTCGCGTTGGCTCCGTCTTTTGGGCTATAGGCAATCTTAAAACCTCGGCCACCCTTAGCAGCACGCGCCGCAAACAGAGCACGAGCAAAGGCCGCTAATGACGTATAACGGCGCACCTCACGACCGCACAGCACCTCATAATCACAATAGGGGTCAAACAAGGCCACTTGATCGGTGGCCTTGATAACGCCTACTTGCTTAACGCCTGTTGTTTTACCGGAACCAGAGGAACCAACGAAAAGCGCATGTTCTGCGCTTAGTTGGTTGTTAGGGTTCTTAGGCTGTAGGATCATGCCGCCACCCTTACGCGCTCTTTTTCTTGCGCGGCTTTTTCAGCCTTGGCTTTTTCGGCTTCTTGAGCCTTTAGGGTTTGGGCAGTGTCCACACCCTCGGATACCAATTTACCCACGGCCATAGCCGCTTTGATTTCGGCATCATAAGCCGCCAGCCAAGCAGGAAGTAAGGCACCGTATTTGATTAAAACAGGGCTTAGGTTTTCGATTGCGTAAGACTTGGTATCTGGTGTGAACTCAAAGTCTTTGTGAATGAATCGCTTAAGCGCAAATTCAATCATGCCTAAGCCGCCCATTGCGGTTAATTGGGCGGTTTGTTCGTCCATTTCCGCTTGCTCTGCCTCGGCCTGTTCTTCTGCCTTGGCTTGTTCTGGGTCAAAGTCGGCTTGCGCTTCTTCCGCTTCCAGCGCTTTCAAAAAATCGGCCTGCTCTTCTGAGATTGCCGCCGCTTCCACGGTTTCTAATTCCGTTTGTTTTTCGTTGCTCATTGCTCATTACCTCTTACTTTTATGATTTGAATTTGTACGCCACGAAAAGGCCAAGGCAAAGACAACACCGCCCCCGTCATCATTTCGTTATCAATTAAATACAATGGACCAAAGTTTTTAATTTTTGCACTTGTCGCTGGTAAATCTATTTTCATGCTGTTTGTCCTTTAGGTTTGGTTTTCGGTTTACGGCTGGCAAAAATAGCCGTGATTAAGGTTGCGAAAAGCGCCAAGGCACCCAACAAAACAGGGGGAGCCGCTGGGCTTTCTTCTGCCATGCCTTTAGGCTTGGTTTCGGTATCCGCTTTCGGCTTCTCTTTCGGTATCTGGTCGGTATCGTCCGAAACGCTGGAAGCCGCATTCTGTGTTGGTATAGCGGCTTTTTCTTCGGTATCGCTTTTGTACCCGTCAATTAAGTTATTTACGGGTACGGTTAATTCTTCACGAGAACCCTTTAGATTCTCTTTAAGGTATTTTTGGCGATTAACTCCGCTTGCTTGGTTGGTGCCACAGTCTGGGCAATGGGTATAAAGCGATTTACGCTTACCACCCGCTTGCCTAACTTCAGCTATGCAATCACAGCTTGGTTCTGTGCACTTGATATACCCGATTGTGTCAGCCATTGTTTAAAGCCCTCCGTGCTAGTTCGTTAATTACTTGGTCATTGAGAAACGCCACGCTTTCAAACTGCGCGGCTACGCCTTCAAGCGACTTAAAACCGCCAGTCATAAGTGACATAGGGCTAACACCGCTTAACCCCTTAAACGCCTCTTTCAGTCTGGCTTGTGCTTCGCTTCGTTTTGTCAGTAGTGCTTCTAGTTCTTGGTTCTCCATTTTTCGTCCTTTGTGGTTGCTAGTGGATTTGGTATTGGGGGCTAAAATTGCCCCCCGTACAGTTATTGACACGATTTCTAGGGAACGGCTGCGCCGCTCCTAAAGACAAAGAGCCGACCCGCTGAATCGTCCACTCATACAAACGAGTAGGCAGATATTCCGCGACAATCGAAACAAGCCCTTTGATCTTGATACTTGGTTCACCGAATTGATTGTTTTCACCTTGTTCATAAAGCGGCCTTAAGGCTTGGTTTTTACCGGAACCCATTAACTCGGTGTAACGCTTCCAATCGTTCGCCTTGGCAGCGTTGTAAACATCAATAAAGGTTTTAGGAATGGCATCTTTTAGGCGGCGTATTTCGCGCCACACCGTGACCGAAGACGAGCCCAAGAATTGAAACTGGCGAATACCGTGGCGGCTTTTCCATGCCTGGACCCGTTCTGCAGAATCTACAAAGGTGCGTCCCGTTTCTTCGTCCAGAATGTCCAGCGGCTTACCGTCCGCAGATAAGCCGTCTATGTTTTTGGCAATGTACTTAGCCACATAAGAAGCCGCGCCACCTTTGGCGGGGTCTAAATAGGAATAATCAAAGCGACTTTCTTGAGCGCCCTTTTCGTCTCCATCCACTTCAAAGGCATAACCCTTGGCAATGTCGATAAGGCGCGTGCTTTGTTTACGATCCGCAAAAAGAATAAGGTGCCAGTGTGGCGTGCCGTCATGGTGAGGCTCTACCACTCTTACCCCGTAAAAATGAATACCTTCGCGCTTACAGGCGGCGCGAATCTTTGCCCACTGGTTATTCAAATAGTGGTGTGCATCCCTTGGTGAAGGGCAACCAAAATCATAAAACTTTTTGTTTCGGTAGCCTGACTCTTTATGCACGGGGTGGTACTTAGACGGACAAGTCATGGTGATAAACAAGCCAATGTGACCATACTGCACCGCCAAGTATTGAAGCCCTTTAATCCTGACACTTAACTCGGCTTTGTTGTGTATCGGATTGGAAATGCTCTTATCTGCAAGGTCAGACAGTAAAAACGTCTGCTCGTATTGGTTGGTTGCTTCCCAGCTTTCCAAAAAGGCGCGGTTTGCTTGTCGCTGCTTGCGGTATCGATTAATCCCCCAACGTGACACATAAGGGGATTGTTGGTTGCACACTTGGCCGCACTCACGGCGAATGTTTTCAACGGCGCGATAGTGGCGCTTTGCTTGTCGCATCCACCATTCAGGGGTAAACATGCGCAGCATAAGCGAATGCACTTTGTCGTTATCGTCCCATTGATCAAACAAGGCATTAACCGATTCGGCTTCACGCTGAATGTAATTGAAGAAATGGGCGTTTTGTTTAAGCAAGAAACCATTGGCCGACATTTCGAACCGGCGGCTTTTTTCCTTTGCCCATTCTTGCAGCTTGTCGCCCACAAGGTCAGTTATCCATTCGTCACAAAAATACAAACGGTCAACCACACTACGCAGCCAAGCCATAGCAATGTCTTGATTGTCTCGTTTCTGGCGGCGTTCCGCTTCTTTCAAAACGATATTACGCATTCCCGTTTTATCTAATCGACTAATCAATTCGATACGAGCAATGGCACCACGTAGCCACGTATTCGCAGCAACATGGCCTTTCGTCTGGTCTAACTCGTCAAGACGCGAGCGCACAAAGCCCTCGTCTTGAGGGCTTAAACCTGAAATAAGTTCATTACGCCAAGTGATACATTGGGGAGTTGGGGCAAACATAGTCACCCCCTAACAAAAGAATGGATCAACAAGCCACTTACGAACGATCTTGATATCTCGTTTGCTCATGTGCTTGATTGCATGGATAAAATCAAAATCGAACATATCCGAGTTGCCAAACCAGACAGAGCCTAAGAAACGCAGCAACATGGCATCCTCTTTGGCTTTACGGTCCAATGCAATTTGAATAGATTTAATCTTTGCCGCGCCTTCTTCCATATCCCAATACTGTTTGAGTTCTGGGGCGGCATTCAGCATGTTAAAAAAGCGGTTTTGGGCTTCTTGGTTGATCATGGCTTTTTCTTCCTTCATAGCTTGAAATAAGTGGTAAAAAAGCGCCTTTGGTGGCGTGGTAGAAAGAAAGGCCGCTAACTGTGAGCGGCTTTGGATTAATGCAGACATTGCCCCTCCTAAAATGGGATTGAGTCGTCCTCTGCTATTTCGTCCACTTCTTCCCCTGTCACCAAAAAATCTGGTTGGTGACACTGTGGGCAGACGTGCCAGCCGTTTAGAAAAAGATGCTCTGATTCGCTCCCCTTCCATCCACAATCAACACACATTGATTCGAATATGGTTTCCATGCTCTGCCTCCTATCGGTTCCAAGGTTTCGCATCAAGAAGGCGGCGTGTTTCCATAACGACATTCACAAACAAATCACCGCGTGGGGAAAATTGGTGGCGAGCCATGCGGCGGTCATAAAGCGCCTGTTTAACTTCGTCCTCAGTCATAGAAGTGCGAGAAGCCCACTCCTGTGGTGTGCAGTAAGGACCCGAAACCTCGACAATAAGGCCGTCAGGAAAATGAATTTTCATCATTTCAACTGACGAAGCATCATGATTGTTAGTCACAGAATTGTATTTTTTTGCCTTTCCTTCTGGTTTTGTGGAACTCATCTTCCTATACTCCTATTAAATTTGTCTTTTTGTTGGCTTTTATGCCTTTTTGTCACTTTTGACAACTCACAAAACGGATATTAGACCTAGCAAAAAGACTAGTCAAGTATTTGAGTTGTCATTTGACACTTTTATAGGGGAACCAATGTTGTTATCTGCTTCGGATGTGATTGAAAGAATGATTGTTGCGGCAGGGGCTAAACATGCTTCAGAGCTGGCAAAATTACTAAACGTAACTTCTTCTGTTATTGCTAACTGGAAGAAAAGGGACACGATTCCCTATAAAGAAGTGTATGAATTATCTAGGAAAAATGGTTTTTCAATGGACTGGATTTTGACCGGACACGGTGAACCCCAAACTGACAAAATCCAAGTTTTGCCAGAGAAAGACGACTATTGCCATATTTCCCAATACAGCATTGAAGCGAGCGCAGGACAAGGCGCATTGGTGGAAGCGGAAAATATCGACCAGCATTTGGCCTTTAAAGAATCATGGTTGAGAAAGTCCGGCATCAACCCAGCGAACCTAATCGCCATTTATGCCCGTGGGGATTCTATGGAACCCACCATCTATTCTGGTGATTCCTTGGTGATCGACAAAACCAAAAACACAGTCACCAGTGACGGCGGCATTTACGTGATCAACTATGACGGGGAACTGTTCGTAAAGCGTGTGCAGAAGCAGCTTGATGGATTGGTGGCGATCACCTCAGACAACAAGAACTACCAACCAATGACGATACCGTTAGAAGGTCTAAGCAAACTTAAAATAATTGGCCGTGTCGTGTGGTCAGGCCATCCGATGATTTAGGGCAGGAGTACAAGGGAATGACTAATAAAACAGAAAAAAAAGATGGAAGTGGCCTTGGTTGTAAAATGAAGGCTGGCATATGGGCTTCACTATTGTATTTCATTACCGTTATTTTCATCTTAGGTATGAATTTATATTACAGCCCGCCTTCCCCTCCAATGAGGCTAAATGAAATAGGTGATTATCTTGCAGGAGCCTTTAGCCCATTAGCTTTCTTATGGCTGATAATTGGCTATTTAATGCAAAACAGAGAGCTGAAAAATCAAATAGAAGAATTTAAAAAAACAATTAAGATTTCCGAAAGATCACTTTCTTTTCAAGAGAAAGTTTTTAAAACTCAGAGTTTAAATAGATTTCAAGAAAAACAGCCAAATTTTTGGAACCCTTCGTTTGGTAAATATAAAAATGAAAGTGGTGAGTTTTTCTGCACTCTCAGAATAATAAATGTTGGAGCAAAGGCCTTAAAAATATCGATGGCTCTAGAAAATCTTCAAAGCATCTCAGATGTAGTACATGAGGCAAATACAGGAGATGTAATAGAAATAAAAACCTATATACGTTTTTATGAGATAAAACATAAAAATGATGTCTTTTGGATTAATTACATTGATGATAAAGGCTCATACGAAACAGCCAAACTAAATGTTAGCTGGTTTTATCAAGAACAAGAATCCGGATTATTTTTACCTTATCCGTTAATCACAATGCCAGAAACACCACAAGAATTTTGTCCTAATATTGATGGTGAAAATTATGGGCATTAAAAAAGCACCTTCTGGATATGAAGTTCGTTTCCGTGTGGCTGGCCGTGGCAGTCGTGAATACAAGCGCACCTTTCCCACCAAAGGCGAGTGTGAACGCTTTATGCGTTACACCATTGCCCAGCATGAGACTCAATCCGATGAAAAGCCTTGGTTAGAGAAACCCAAGGACAACCGTAAGCTATCCGAGCTTATTGATATCTGGGACGACATACACGGCCACTTTTTAAAAGACGGCAAACGCCGTAAAGCTAAAATGCTGATGATTGCGGACCAACTCGGCGATCCGGTCGGGTCGAGCTTAAGCAGCACCCAGTACATACGCTGGCGAGCCAAAAGAGCCAAAGAAGGGCGCAAGCCGAAGACGCTTAATAATGATTTGACCTATCTAAGCGCCATGTTTAGCACCCTAATCAAATCCAAGGAAATCTATTACCCCAACCCCTTGGAAGAAGTGCAAAACGTGCGTGTGCCAGACAATGAACTGGCCTTTTTAACCCACGATCAAATCAATGAATTACTGGCGGCCACGGACGAATGCGACAATCCACACGTTACCCTAATCAGTAAAGTATGCCTGGCAACGGGCGCACGTTGGGGAGAAGCCGAAGCCCTGACCATTCAAAGGGTGCATAACAACAAAGTGCTGTACACAGACACCAAAGGCAACAAAAACAGAAGCGTACCTATTACCCCTGAATTGTTCGAAGAACTGCAAGAACACGCCAAGCGAACACGAGGGAATAACCTGTTCACCTTCTCAATATCCGCCTTTCGTCGCGCACTAAAGCGAACAACCATAGAACTACCAGCAGGCCAAGCCAGTCACGTACTACGCCACACCTTCGCCAGCCACTTCATCATGAACGGCGGCAATATCTTGACCTTACAAAAGATACTAGGCCACACTGACATAAAAATGACCATGCGCTACGCACACCTAGCACCGGACTATCTGGAAGAAGCTACGAGACTAAATCCGCTTGCAGAAAAAAAAGAGCCCTAAACAGAATGGCAAAAAGAACAACAGATCAACCTCAATGGAACGAAATAGGGCTAGAAGACTTACGAAGTCTGCCACCTGAGCATAGGCTACACAGTCCCGAAGTCATAGACGAAGCAGAAAGTCATGATGAGGCAATCAATGTTTTAATGCGTGAATTTGGTTTACTGCATGAGAATGATGTAAAACAACTTAAAACACCCATTGGACTAATTGACATAGATGCTAAGCATTTAGGCCATATAGTCGAAAAGCGAAGAGATGCACGAGAGCGCTATATTCATTATGCCCTAACAACAATCCGTGACCCTTTTGAAATTTGGCGTTCTCGGTATGATAATAATTCAGTTAAATTTCAGTTTATTGGAACCTACACCAGTCAATATCAAATGCTGGTTGTCGTTGCTCAACATGAAACCCATACTCTATGGAACTTCATGCAGATAGACGCAAAGCGTCTCAATAAACACAGGTCAGGAGAAGTGATTTACCAAAGAAAAAGGGTAACAGAATGAACCGCTACCCTTCAGAATATGTGCCCTAATTATCCATGGGCAATGGAGAAAGGTCCCACCCTAACACAGACACTTACTTATCTATGGGGTCCTTCCACAAGTTATAGGCAGTAAGGCCAACTTGCTTCTCGCTTTCACTATTTATAGTACTGACGGTGTCGTCAAAATTGAAATTGGAAAAACTAATCGAAAAGGTATAAAACACCAATAAACACTATCAAACACTAATAAACACCAAAAAACGATAAGCAGCTGATTTTTAATATAACAGAGTTTATCAAATAGACCAATCCGACGCACATCCGACACACCGAACCACTAAAAACGCCCAAAAATACTGTACAAAAATACAGTATATGTATCTTTATAAACCAATAAGTTACTGATTTTAAAGGCATTATTTATGGGGTTCGACTCCCCCCATCTCCACCAATCAAGCGCTTGATTTTAAAAGAGTTTGCACTTTTAAAAATGAAGTCGGTGCTCATATGAGACACCAAATAAAAAAGCCACCTTCGTGAACTGACCCCCAATAGTTGGACATTCCAATTACTGGGGGTCTTTTTATGTCCAAATATCACAGAGAATTTAAACT
>NZ_JBHZSP010000015.1:0-81338 GCF_043643765.1 Marinomonas posidonica
TTTAAATTCTCTGTGATATTTGGACATAAAAAGACCCCCAGTAATTGGAATGTCCAACTATTGGGGGTCAGTTCATTGACTGTGTCGCCCTTTTTTTATGAATACTAATTAATGGCGATACGCTCTCACTAATGCCAATAGACCAAAACCGTTGATGATCAGATTAACACCGACGATGACGCTTAAAAAAATAGGGGCGGCTTTCGGTAAATCCCACAGCATAAGTAAGGCTATGGCGAGAGATAAGATCGCCGACACCGCAACCATGGTGCGATAGCTGCCGGTTAGCTTCCCTGTGAAGAGGCGAATGAGTTTAATCGCGCCATCCACACCAAAAATGATTGCCATGATTAAACCTAAACTGATCACACCGCTTAGAGGGTTGGTTAACAGAATAAAGGCGATGAGAGCAAAGATGAGTCCACTCACCACATCATAGGTAAAACCGCGCCATTGACGCATAAAAAAAGCATGAGCAAAGCTGGCCACGGCGGCAATAAACAATGTCCAGCCTAGGATTTTTTCAATGCCTAAGGCAAACGTCGTTGGCGCGAGCAAAGCATAAAAGCCCAATACTATAAAAACACCTGCGATGATTTTCAGCATGGTTTGATGTTTTTGAATCGCTTGCTTAAGCAGTTCACTTGGCGAATAAAAATCGACTGACATGACAAATTCCTTCTTCCGTTTAGACATCAATGAATTAAGTTGACTAAAATTCAGTCTAACAAGTCACCTAGATAATGACCATGTGAGGCCATGCAGGAATAGTTGAAACTTTATGAATCAATTTAGACCTGCTTTCATCGTTTTCCTTTAACACACCACCTTGTTACGATTTTTTCTGGCTCGTTGCCAGCACAACAAAGGCACTAATGGCACTGGTAGGGTTATCTTTACGTGCGACTAAATAGGTCGTGGCTTTAGCAATATCTTCATCCACATGACGATAGGCTAAACCATCCGTTTTATGCAATGCGAGTAAAGACTTAGGCACCATACCAATGCCCATACCTGCAATCACACAACCAAGCATTGTGTAATGACTGGGGATTTCAATTACCCGCTCACAAGTACGAGCTTGTCGTTTCAACCATTTTTCCAAGCGATGACGATAGGAGCACCCCTTGTTGTAACCCACCATGGTTAATACATTGGGCAATTCTTCGACGACTGACCAAGCCTCAGGCATGATTAAAACCAACTCTTCTTCATAGCAAGGATGGCAGATTAATCTCGGATCATCGGGAGGGTCAGACACCATGGCAAGATCCAACTCACCATCCAACACTTTTTCGACCAATGGCATGGACGCAGCCGTCATTAACTCAATCTGAACTTGTGGGTAAGTCGTGTGGTAATCCGTTAATAAGCTCGGCAAACGCGACGCCGCACTGCTTTCCATAGAGCCTAAACGAAATAGCCCTGATGGTTCTTGGTGCGTCAATTCGGCAATCGCTTGCTTTTGCAACTGTAGTATTTTATCTGTGTAGTCCAACAATCTAAGACCGGCAGAGGTCACAGAAAGACGATTGTGTTCACGTAAGAATAACCCCACATTCAGTTCCGCTTCCAATTTTTTCAGCCGTGCCGTGACGTTAGACGGCACACGATGCAGTGCCTCAGCAGCACGAGTGACCCCTTTATGCTCCACCACCGCTTTGAACACAATTAGATCTGAAATCTCCACACGACACCTCTTTTCATTAGATCCCATTCACTTAAAGTGAATGTTATTTTCTTTATTATTCATTATTAATGAACAATAACATAGTCTAGACTGATTAAAAGATAAACAAAATAAGGCATCCACATGAGCAACACACGCACGCCCCCTTTATCGATTGCAGGCATTGGCTATGCACTCACCGCGGTCGCAATTTGGACGGGCTTTATCTTGGTTTCGAAGGCGGGTTCACTGGCGGCACTGGCATTACCCGATATGATGATGGTTCGGTTCGGTACCGCATTTATCTTATTTTCCCCTTTCATTTGGCAACATCGTCATACTATTTTTCAATGGCGTATGTTGGCATTAGGCAGCATTGGTGGACTCGCGTACGCGTTGTCTGTATTCAATGGTTTTGACCATGCGCCCGCCACCCATGCGGCATTATTACTGCCTGGCCTAATGCCTATCATGATTGCCGTATTTGCGTACTTTCTGGCAAATGAACGCCATGGGAATGCCGCTTGGTTTGGCATATTACTCAGCAGCCTAGGCATTGTCGCACTCATATCAGAAACCCTAATGACCGGAGCCCCTTATTGGATTGGCGATGTGAGCTTTATCCTTGCGTGCGTATTCTGGGGCATTTTTACCGTGTTATTACGCCGATGGAAATTTGCGCCATGGCAAGCGACACTCGGCATTATTGCGGTGACAACTTGTTTATTCACCCCAATTTATGGTTTCTTTCTACCACACCAGATCACTCAAGCGTCCTGGGAAATGATTGGCCTACAGGCATTTTATCAAGGAGTGATGGCAACGACGGTGCAAATGGTGTGTTATGGTCGAGCAGTGCACTTAATCGGCGCCACCAGAATGGGCAGTCTGATGGCATTAGTACCCGTATTTGCTAGTGCCTTAGCGGTCCCCTTATTTGGAGAAAATTGGACCATAGGACTAAGCATTGCTTTGACATGTATTTTGCTAGGCACCTTAATTGGGAATGCTCCAATCCATATGCTACGCCGTAAATTTAGCCGTAAATATATTGTTTAATGCATTTCAAAGGTGCAGGAAGGGAGATTGCCAACCTGTAATAAAAACGGAAAGGGGATACCAACATCCCCTATAATCTCATGACTATTGACTAGATAAAGCCTAGCAACGATTCCGTTTCCGTGTGTCCCGCCATAATGCAATCAACACCGACTTCGTTTTCACCTAGAAAGAAACCTAATCTAGCGTTTAACTCCTAAAAAAAACGCAACCACAGCGCGTACCACCCGCCCTCTTAACCAGAACAAAAGATTATTGAAAATAACCTTCGCAATTGATAATGATTATTAATAGTATAAACATTATCTGTTGTTAGTCTCGCTAACACGACTTTTTGTAGGAGAAACATCGTGTCTTTTCATTCTGTTGAGCAAATTGCGACGTTTGAACAATTTAATTTAGATTTCGATCCATCAAGTTGGGTACGGACGGTTAACCACCATTTTGATGAAGAGACTTCCATTGTGAATGTTCACCAACCTGGCCTGTATATTTCTATGATTGGTAAGTGCCAGTGCCAAACATTAAACAAAGGCATGGACAGACAAAAAGACTACAGTCATAACTACATGGTAGCGTTAGTGGACGAATCATGCCCTTCCTATATGAACTTTCCAAGCGACAGTAACTGGCAAACCTTTTCCATCCATTTGTCCCTGGAGCACCTAGGGAAAAGAAGCATCCTGCCTGAATTAACAACCAATGTGCCGCACAATGTTCCTCAGGTACGTTTAGCAGAAGCTGGTCCGATTCCAGTGGACATACTGCAATGTTGCGAAGTGGTTTGGAATTGCGAGTTACAAGGATTTGAACGAGAACTGTTTATTAAAGCCAAAGCACAAGAAGTGCTGGCCTTGTTTCTTCATCAACATCGTCTAAAAAACCAAGCCACCCAGAACACACGTATCGACCAATTAAATCATGCTTTAAACCACATACAGATGAACTTACAATTAGACTGGCCATTGTCCGCTGTGGCACGCCTCGCAGGCAGTAATCGTACTTATGTCAAGCAAGACATCAAACAACTACTGGGCATGAGCTTTCGCGACTGGTTACGTAAAACCCGTATCGAAACGGCTCAAAAACGACTCGCTAGCAGCCAACCCATCACCGACATTGCTCACGATGTCGGCTTCAAAAGCCAAGCACACTTTGCCACCTTGTTTAAAAGCGAAGTGGGTGTTACTCCAAGTGAATATCGCCAAGCGCTGTGCATACGACATTCAGCCTAAGCTTTTTTCCGTTTTCAAAAGTGACATGTCTGCTTTCGAAAGAATGCTTTCCTTTTCCTCGATAGACTTTCTAAAACGTCTTAGTTGGCTTGTCTCTTTCCCTCAGAAGTTTACTTCGACTGTTAATCCCTTATGCAAACGCCACCTATGTCGCACTCTTGCGCCTTAATGATTTGCATAAGATGACCATTAGGATTCGTTCATGAAAAGCAGCCATTACCCTTGGTTCATGTTAGCCAGCACTTATGTGACGCAATATATAGGCGTCGCCTTTATCCTTTCTGCGGCCGTTGCGATCTTGCGCCAGCAGGGCGCTGAACTGGATCAATTGGCGCTCTTAAACCTCGCCGTATTGCCGCTTGCAGGTAAAGTTTTCTATGCCCCAATAATTGACAAATTTCACGTAAACTTACGATATATATGTTTAGTAAATCTACAAGGTAGATACAGAAGTTGGCTCATACTCGCGCAAGGATCCATGGCATTATTGCTTGTATTAGCGGGCGCGTTAGACTTCGAAACCCAATTTAGTGGGATATTGCTGGTATTGGCTTGTTATGTTTTCTTCATGAGCATACAAGACGTGTCGATTGATGGACTCTCTTGCAAATTATTTGATGCTGACACCCGTAAGTTCGCTAACAGTGTGCAGTTTTCAGGGAACCTACTCGGTAACATCATTGGTGGTGGTGTGATTCTCATGCTTTACCCTTGGCTAGAGTGGCAAGGATCTTTATGGTTGTTGGCTGGATTGACCGCCCTATCCCTTGTGCAAATGCTGTTCTTTAAAGAGCCAGACCAAGCGGCTGAACCAGCACAACAAAACGAAAGCGGCCAACACCTTCTTAAAGACATTAAAGCGTTCATTCTAAAACACAAACGTTGGTTTCTACTATTGAGCTTGTACCCAATTGGCTCAACCTGTGGATTCGCACTACTCAACCCGCTTCTTGTCGATCTAGGCTGGCCACTCGATGAGATTGGCTTCGTAATGAAAATTTACGGTTCTATCATAGGTCTCTTTTCAGCGCTGCTTGCGACACCACTGATTAATAAAATTGGCCGCTTAAATGCCCTGGTGACGGTGACGTTTATACAATTCACTTCTCTGATATTTGTGCTGTGTCTAACATTAGGCGCCACCAGTAAAGTCATGGTTTATGCTGCCATTACCTTACATTTCATTAGTTTTCCAGCGATGCTGGTGGTGTCTTCCACCATCATGATGGACAAAGCCGCACTCACGTTAAGAAAAGCCACCTTCTTCACGCTTCAGTTTAGCGTGGCATCTCTACTTGGCTTCGCTTATTCCGCAGCCAGTCTGGCTCTAGCAAAGCCACTGCAATACAGCGGTGTTGTGGCTGGCGGAGCGGTCATCACACTACTCGTCGCCTGTATTATTCGCCCACTACTAAAAGACAGTCTCATGCAGGCTTCTTCGCCATACAGTCATACCACTCGTTAGCCATATTTCATAAAAGGAAAACATTCAATGTCGAATAAGATACAAATGTCTCTTCACAGCCCTTACAAGCTCACCTTGATCGCCGTATCGGTTATTAGCGCCATGATGATTCAGCCTACCTTCGCGGCTGAAGTGGATCTCGACACCATCGTCATCACAGGTGAAAAGATGGATAAGGACTTAAAAGATACCATCACCGCCGTCACGGTAATGACGTCTGCTGACCTTGAAACAGGCGAAACAAAACAAGCTAAAGACATCGCGACACAAGCACCCAACGTCATTCCTGGCTCCTTTGGTAACATTAACGTTCGAGGTATTTCTGGTGGTGGCGCTGCGACCGGTGGTCTGGCGTTGATCACTGGCTCTCGTGCTCGAGTGGCCACCGTGGTTGACGGTACGCCTCAAGACTGGTCGGGGTACAATTTTTCGCCTATCGGTTTATGGGATGCTCAACAAGTGGAAGTGTTACGTGGACCACAATCCACAACACAAGGGGCTAGCGCAATAGCAGGCGCTCTTGTTATCAATACCAATGATCCAACCTTTGAAAGTGAAGCGGCGGTCCAAGCGGGTGTAGAAAGCTACAAAAATGGCAACCTAAAATACAATGTGGCGGCCATGTCTTCTGGCGCCCTCATTGAAGATGAATTGGCGTATCGTATCGCCATCGATGAGACCAAAGGGGAAGGCTGGCTGAACTATGATACCAATGGCTATGACGACACGCCGAACTTAAGCGAATCAGAGAGCCTTAATATTCGAGGCAAACTCCTCTGGCAACCAGCTAGTATCCCAGAGCTCTCCGCAAAATTGACCGTCAACCATCATAAAAACGACGGTGAACACATCCGCTTCGCCAGTAATACAGAAGAAGGCATTGATAGCCAAACGCTTACCTTGGACAGCGGAACCATTTCTCGCCAACAAGATTCAACGGACCAATCCATTGCACTGGATGTGGATTACCAAATCCGTAGCGGCCTAACCAACTCACTGCACATCAGTCATAGCAATTCAGATTTATACGCCGATGGCTATTCCGTTGCAACCGCCACTAACACATATGACATTCAACAAGATACTAGCTCATTAGAAAACCGACTGATCTTTAACGATCAGCAATCTGACTGGTCCGGTGTGTTAGGGCTTTATGCTTCTAGCAAAGATTCTGTGATTGATGCTACACAAGGTGCCTTGAACATTGATACCAGTTACACGACGAATACCACCGCAGCCTATGGCGAAACCATGTATGCCTTATCCAACCTAACCCAAGCCAGCCTAGGATTACGCATCGAGCGTGAAGACGTTGATAAAATAGGCTCTTTCTTTGGACGCAGCGATGTAAACCAAGACCTAGACCAAACTCACTACCTGCCTAAGATCGGCCTTACTCATGCCATTTCAGACACCACCACGCTTGGGGCAAGCATTCGCAAAGGCTATAGCCCTTCTGGTACTGGTATTAATACATCAACAAATGAAGCTTATGAATTCGACAGTGAAGCCGTGACAGCCTTCGAGATCAGCAGTAAGAGCCTCTTTGCCAACGGCACTCGATTAAACGCTAACCTTTTCTATAATGACTACACGGACTATCAAGCCGCAAGTGGTTTTACCGTCGTCAATGTTGATGCGGCCCATACTTATGGCTTCGAACTGGAAACCAGCACTTGGTTGACGAACAACTTTGAATTACGTGGCTCCGTTGGTTTATTGCGCTCCGAGATCGATAAAAATGATAGCAATGAAGGCAATCAGTTATCCGGTGCACCAGAAACCAACATTGGATTAGGTTTCACACAATACCTAGGTGACCATTGGTCATTCGGTGCTGATGCAAATTATGTTAGCCAGTATTACTCTACTCTTGATAACAGTGAAGCCAATGAAGCAGGCAATCACACTCTTCTTGATGCTCGTGCTCAATATCTTTTAGGGGATTTGACCATAACAGGCTATGTTAAAAACCTTACAGACGAAGACGTAGTGTATTACCGTGAAGGGACCATCGCGACCGTTGGGCAAACTCGTACCATTGGTATCAGTGCTCTGTACCGTTTATAGTCCCCAACCATTAATCACAACAACATAACTCACCATAGGGGCTTGCTTGCCCCTATGGTTATTTAAAGTATTCGCCACCAGCTCACCAGAGGTAACATGGAATCACGTTCCCCCATCCAAGACCTAGATCACAAACTCGACATCCTTGAACACGTTAATCAAGATCACAGTGAAGAAGTATTGGCCATCGCCGAAAGCCATGTAAGCCGCTCATTAAAGATAGTGTCAGCTAAGATTGTGGATCTCTTTGAAGAAGGGGTTTTGATTCAAGCTAACACCTTAGAAGCAAAGCCATCAGAAGACAGCACGTCAGAGAGTCAGCAGGACATTTTTGCGCCGTTTGTCATCAACGGTAGTCTGGAAGATAAAATTTTATACCTTGCCTATGCTGCGATTGTAAAACAAGGCCGTGATTTTAGCGGTACGGGGAAACGCTTTTTTGAAGTCATCAATACACAAAAGGTCACGCCAAACATCACTCGATTAACGCTGAAATCTTCAACGCCTTTACCAGATTACTATCCAGGCCACGCCTTTGCTTTTGTGTTAAAAAGTTTGCAGAAGCAACCTGAGTTAGTGGCCTCATCTCAAGGTAAAAAATCTTGGCAAAAAAATCTATTTGACCGAGCCTTTATCTGGCTAATGAAACATCTCTCCACTAAGCATCGTCAAAAACTCCTAATGAGCGCTAATAAGGACGTACGTCTTTACACCCTGCGTAACGCTTGGCAATCAGAAGGGTCTGACTTTATTGATCAAGCGCATGTTGATGTTTTCACCCATGGCAACACGGCCGGCAGTCAGTGGGTAAAAAGCCTTAGCAAAGGTGATATTATTTCCAGTCGTTCAGAAGCAAAAGACAAACACCCACATTTGCATCAAGGGCAAGCATTACTCGTCGCTGACGAAACAGCCTACCCAGCACTTGCCGGCATTTTAGAGCAGTGGCAGAACCCCATCACACCTTACATCATCCTACTCAGCGAGAAAGCAACGGAACAAGCGTATTTTAAGGTCACGGACTTGCCTGATGGTGCTCACATAGAACGCCTTGTTTGCGCTCCTCAACAACAAGGGGAAAAGGTGTTAGCCGCTCTGGATAACGTCACTAACATTGATGCTGTTTGGGCGGCTTTTGAATCCGATTCAGCCAAACAAGTTCGTCATTTTTTACGCAACGAACGAAACGTGACGGGAAAGAACAATCACACCAAAGCTTATTGGCGCTTAAACGTGAAACGATGATCTAGAAACCGACAGGACGAATTTAAACACATCCTTTGCCCTGTCGGATAAAACCCATGCCATGATCACAGTTCGCTATTAGGTCGATATGGCTCTTCATGCGGTAAATGGCTAACCAACAGCTTGCAATAAAAGAGTGGTAAAAACCATTCCATTCCTTCTGGCTGAGCCAAACCATACAGCGACATCAAAAACGCAACACTGTATAACGCCATGGCAACAGGCCTCTGCAAATACAAACTCGTCATTAAAATAATCAAGGCCGACACCACTAGATAAACCCCCGCGATCATGAACCAAACCCAATCAAACGACAGAAAAAAATACGCCACTAAAAACAGCTGTAGAAAATGCAACAAGATAAATTTCATATGATGATGGATTGATTGACCCGTTCGGTGATACCAGCGTTTTGCGGTCGAGGTGGCGTTGGTGATAATCCCGCCAGATATGTCTAACGCCAACAAGCCACATATAAACAATTGCAGACCATCCCATTCAGGCATTTTTAGCATGGCATACACGACAGCAACACACGCTGCCACCACAGATAATAGAGTTTGCAAAAGCACTTCCGCTGATGTCGCACCAGGTCCAATAAATCGATCTATCGAGCCAGCCAAGCCACGCCTGATTGGCGGATAATTCCAATTAATACGCATGATATTGTCTCCTTTCATTTCATAGACCAAGTGGACTATAAAAATAGCAGCTTGCTTAATGCTTTGCCATTATTTTATAGTCCGAATGGACGAATAAAGAGGTTTTTATGCCAAAGATCATTGATCATCAAGCACACCGACAGCTTATTGTTTCGAAAGCTTGCCATGTTTTCTTAGCACATGGCTACTCACAACTTGGCATGCGGCAACTCGCAAAAGAACTCGGGGTTTCGAAAAGTGCTCTGTATCATTACTTTGCCAGTAAAGAGTCTCTTTTCACCGCGTGCATTGAGTACATCACATCAGAAGACATGGCGTTTTCTCCCTGCCCATCAAACGCCAACCATGAAGCGCGACTTGACGCCCTACTTGAGGTAATACAGCACATTGATGAGCGCTTTAGAGGGGAGCTTAATTTGGTAATGGATTTCACCAGAGGAATGACAGCAGAGCAAATTCAGCACAACCAACACATGAAACTAGTGGAAAAAAAATATCTGGATCTCGTGGCAGGATACGTAGGGGAAACAAACGCCAGACAAGCTTACGTTATTTTGCTTGGTAGCCTACTCGGAAGAGTACTGAACGGGAATGAAACATCATGGCAGATAATCAAAAGCTGGTTACGTCCCTTGGTCGAGTAAAGCTTATTGCGGTGCCTTGTTCAGCAATATCGCCCCAAAGACAAGCATTTATGAACACGCTAGCGTTCGGTTTTGCCAACCAATAAATAGCAAGCCACATGAGGTTCGATCGGTGCCAAGCTAGCTTGAACCCCAAAGGGCTCAAAAACCTTATTGATAATAGCTTGCGCTGGACTCCCCTTGTCTGACTCTATATCCGTTAAAGTACGACGGCTCACGCCAACTGTCTCCGCAAATTCACCTTGCGAGATCCCCAAAAATTGTTTGCGGAGGTACTTCAGTAGCTGCCCTTGGCTCAGCTCTCCCAGCATGTGTTGCCTAAGCAGATCAATGAGCAAATTCTGTTTCTGTTCGTCTGTTAAAGTCGATTTCACATCAAGCCCCCAATGCGCAATTTTATGCTCAAAATATAGTCCACTCTGAACAAATGGGAAAATAATTGCTCACTTTATTCTTCAGAAATAAAAAATGAGCATTATTATGCCCATTTTAAAAATAAGTTTGCTGCCTAAAGTAATTAGGCTGACGCTTTTTTCACAAACTGAGATTTCAACATCATGTCACCCGCACCATCCACTTTACAATCAATATCATGATCGCCATCGACTAAGCGTTTGATGGTCGCTTTA
The DNA here is from genome assembly GCF_043643765.1 of Marinomonas posidonica. Lineage (GTDB taxonomy): Bacteria > Pseudomonadota > Gammaproteobacteria > Pseudomonadales > Marinomonadaceae > Marinomonas > Marinomonas posidonica_A. The sequence continues at coordinate 10,679 of NZ_JBHZSP010000015.1, forward strand.
GTACCAATCTTAAGCACCTGTGATGACCCTTTCACTTTCAGATCTTTTGCCAGGGTTACCTTGTCGCCTTCTTGCAACTGCTTACCGGAAGCATCTTTGATGATCAAAGCATCTTCGTCCACTTCCACTTCATTTGGGTTCCATTCATGGGCACATTCAGGACAGATCAACATGGCCTGATCTTCATAAACATACTCGGAATTACATTTAGGGCAATTTGGCAAACTCATACTTGTTAAGACCTTACATTTGACATAATAAATTTCGCTGCATTATACCCCCATTTTTACTAAGGTTTTTATTTGTCAGTAAAAATTCCTTTTTTTATGTCCTTCTACTCCTTAAAAAGCAATCCAAACAACCTCTCTCTGCGTATCGAAATTACACGTTAGGTGAGGGTATGGGATGAAAATGGGATTGGTATGGTTCGGCAATGACTTGCGTTACACTGACCAAAAAATGTTATGGCGAGCGGCACAAGAAGTGGATCAATTGGTGTGTGTGTATTGTGATGCGCCTGAATACAAACGCCCAACACGCTATGCAACCCAAGGCATGTCCACCCAACGTCGTCGCTTTTTATTACAAGGCTTGGACAATCTTGCCAAGGAACTAGAAGCTTTGGGGCAAATTCTCTATGTTAGCCAACTGGACCCCATCAACAGTCTGACCCTAATACTGAACGAACTGCCCATCTCTCATGTTTTTTTGAATCATCATGGCGGCTGGAATGAACAAGCCAGCTTACGCCAGCTAGCAAAAACTTTCTCTGATGTGCAATTTCATATTGATCATGGCCAAACTCTGTTTGAGCCTTGGCAGTTTCCTTTTAGCGTTGCGGATCTACCGTCCACCTTTTCTAAATTTCGCCGTATCGTTGAATCCATGGACATTGCTGAGCCGATGCCAAAAGTACAAGAATTGCCCACGGCGGTGGCTTTCTCTTTGGCTCAAATCGCGCCTTGGCAAGCGCAAGATGAATCATCACAAGGGCCTTTTATTGGCGGTGAAGATGCAGCAAAGCAGCAATTAACCGACTATTTCACCACAGACTTGCCCAAACATTATAAAGAAGTCCGTAACGCCTTATCTGGTTGGGAAAACTCGACTAAATTTTCTGTTTGGTTAGCACAAGGTAGCCTTTCGCCAAGGCAAATCTTGGCGTCATTACGCCAATACGAAGCAGACCGTGGCGCCAACGAATCGACCTACTGGATTTACTTTGAGCTTTTGTGGCGCGAATATTTCCATTGGTATGCTGCTTGCCACGGCAAACATTTGTTCATGCCTCATGGCGTTGCCAAACAGGCTCCTAAGCTGTCTTATTATCCCGAACGCTTCCGCAAATGGTGCCAAGGCAACACACCTTACCCCATCGTCAATGCCTGTATGAAGCAACTCAATCAAACCGGTTTCATGAGCAATCGCGGTCGTCAATTGGTTGCCAGTTGTTTGATTTACGAATTGGGTGTGGACTGGCGTTATGGGGCGGCCTATTTTGAGCAACAACTCATTGATTATGATGTGGGTTCAAACTGGGGAAACTGGCAATACATTGCGGGGGTTGGTGCTGACCCTCGCGGAGGCCGTCGATTTAATCTCGACAAACAAACCGCCCAATACGATCCTGACGGTGCATTCATCCGTCAATGGCAAGGTGATCACTTTGACCACCAGTTGGATTCTGTTGATGCGGCAGACTGGCCTCTGTACCCAACCTCTTAACCATTCATGACTCAAGCAGCTTCACAGGACACAACTCAAGCTCCGGTCGTGGTGTGGTTTAAACGTGATCTACGCTTAACCGACCACGAGCCTTTACAACAGGCCATCAACAGCCAGCGTCCAATCATTTTGTTTTATGTGTTTGAACCAAGTTTGGTCGCTGACGAACACTATGATGAACGCCACTGGCGCTTTGTATGGCAGTCCTTAATGGACATGCAAACTCAGCTAACACCTCACCAAGCCAAGCTCTACATTGATTATCAAGAAGCGTTAGCAGCCTTAACAAGCCTTCACCAAACAACCTCCTTTCAGGCGTTATACAGCAGTGAAGAGATTGGCTTAGGACGGACTTTTGAACGGGATATTGCCGTAAAAAAATGGTGCCAAGAGGCGCAAATAAGCTGGCATGAGTTCCCCACTGGCGCCGTGATTCGAGGTTTAAAAAACCGAGAAGCTTGGGACAAGGCTTGGCAACAAATCATGCGACAACCCATTGCAGAAACGGCACTGGAACAGGCCAACTGGTATCCGATAGACACACCCAAGGTAACGGTTCCGGATACTTGGCAAACTAGCCAAAAGGGCATGCAAACCGGTGGCAGCACTCTTGCCTGGCAAACCCTCGCCAGCTTCTATGAAAAACGAGGGCAATATTATTATTGCTCCTTATCCAGCCCACTAACCAGTCGCTCAGCTTGTACGCGACTTTCACCCTATTTGGCATGGGGTAACATCAGTCTGCGTGAAATCTATCAAGATCTATTAACTCGCTGGCACACCAAAGGCTGGCGACGCACCTTGATTGCCTTGAGTTCACGACTGCATTGGCATTGCCATTTTATGCAAAAGTTTGAAAGCGAATGCCGCATGGAATTTCAACCCGTGAATCAGGCTTATCAGGTTTTTCCTTATCGCCAAGACGAGCAGGTCGGGGGCGATTTTGAACGCTGGTATCTTGGCAATACTGGCTATCCAATGATCGATGCTTGTATGCGCGCATTGCACACGACTGGATACATCAACTTTCGTATGCGTGCCATGCTGGTGAGCTTTCTTTGTCACCACATGAATCTGGATTGGCGAATGGGCGTGAAGCCATTAGCGAGACTATTCCTCGACTTTGAACCCGGCATTCATTATCCACAGTTTCAGATGCAGGCCTCGGTGACAGGGACCAATACCATTCGCATTTATAACCCGGTGAAACAGTCACAGGAGCAAGATCCAGAGGGCGACTTTATTCGTCGCTGGGTACCTGAATTGAGTCAGGTGCCTGCACCACTGATCCACACCCCATGGCAAATGTCCTCAATGGAGGAAACCCTCTATGACTGCCAACTTGGCAGCGACTATCCGCAACCTATACTCAATTTAGAAGAGGCAGCCAAATCCGCTCGCGATCGCCTTTGGGGGTTTCGAAAGTTGCCAGAAGTGCGCATAGAAAAACAACGAATATTAGCCACTCATGTTCGTTCGCCTAATAGTAAAACCAAGAGCAAAACTCAAAACAAGAGGTCTTCATGAGCCAATTTCACACCCTTCGTTTGATATTGGGCGATCAGCTCAATGCCAACCACACTTGGTTTAAACAAACCGATTCTGGTGTGTTGTATCTGATTGCCGAATTGCACTCTGAAACCCATTATGTGAAACACCACATCCAAAAGATCACCGCCTTCTTTTTGGCCATGCAGGGTTTTGCGAATGCCTTGCAGCAAGCAGGACATAAGGTCTGCCATCTCACTTTGGACGATACAAAAGGGCTCAGCCTAAGCGACTTGCTGACACAGCAAGCAGACAAAATAGGTGCACAGACCATTCAACTCCAAAGACCGGATGAATACCGCTTACTCAGTCAGTTAGAAAGCTTTCAAAGCACCACGACTCTTAACATTGAATGGTTTGATAGTGAGCATTTTTTGCTGCCTTTTGCAGAAATTTCAACTCATTTCAAAGCTAAGCACAGTGTGCGCATGGAACACTTCTATCGCAAAATGCGTAAGCGCTTTGATGTTTTAATGACCCCAGAAGGTCAACCAGAAGGCGGCAAATGGAATTATGACGCGAACAATCGCAACAAACTGAAAAAGCAGGACTTAGCCCATATACCACAGCCATTGTGTTTTCAGCACCCTGTAGATGAGATTGTTGCGCGCCTCCACCAGCACCAAGTGCCTTGTTTTGGACAAATTGGCTCACACCTTACCTGGCCAGTAACCCGTCGTGAAGCCCATCAATTACTGGATTACTTTTGCCAACACCTGTTAGTCTGTTTTGGTCGCTTTCAAGACGCCATGACAGACCAATCTGAACACGCTTGGAGCCTGTATCATTCACGCTTATCCTTTGCACTCAACAGTAAATTAATTAGCCCAAAGGCCGTCATACAAGCCGCTGTCGCCAAATTTCGCCAAGACCCTCAAATAGACTTAGCGCAAATTGAAGGCTTTGTTAGACAGATCCTTGGTTGGCGCGAGTATGTACGCGGCATGTACTGGATAAACATGCCGGACTATCGCCAACAAAATGCCCTCGACGCTCAGCGAGACTTACCTGAGTATTTTTGGACTGGGGAGACGAAGATGAATTGTTTATCGCACGCCATTCATCAATCCCTCGATTTTGCTTATGCACATCACATTCAACGCCTCATGGTGACAGGCAATTTTTGTCTTCTCACAGGCATTGAGCCCCAGCAAGTAGACGATTGGTATTTGGGCATTTACATCGATGCCATTGAATGGGTGGAGTTACCGAACACTCGTGGCATGAGTCAATTTGCCGACGGCGGTTGGATTGCCTCTAAACCTTACGCAGCAAGTGGCAGCTACATAAATAAAATGAGTGATTATTGCTCGTCCTGCCATTACAAGGTGAAAGAAAAAACAGGCGAACAAGCTTGTCCACTGAACAGCTTATATTGGCGTTTTATGGTCAAACATCGAGACTGGCTGAGTAAGAACCCACGCATTGGCATGATATATGGCAATTGGGATAAGCAAACAGCCGATCAGCGCCAAGCCATATTAGACAGGGCTGATTGGTGTTTGCAACATATTGATTCGCTGTAATAAACCTAGGCTAGCCGAACTGATTAACCGACAACTCCACCATTAAGTCACTGCTGATATTCTCTAATGCCGCTTCTAGCTCTGTTAACGGTAAGTTCGCTGGCACAGACAATACCATATCGGTCTTAAACAACATTTCCGAACTCATCGGAGCAGGTTCACAGCTTGTGGTCAGCTCCTTCACATTCACCATCAAAGAATGCAACACTTGCGATACTTCTTTAACAATGCCTGCTCGGTCATTGCCGACAACAGACAAGGATAATGTCGAGCCTTCTGCCGCTTTGGCAACGGCGGTTTCAACCGTCACATGAAGCCCTAAACTGACCAAACCTTGCAAGGCTTCGATTAGCCCTTGTTGTTCAGCAGGAGGAACCGAGACCGTTAAAATACCAGCAAATTTGTCCGCCAGATGAGCCATACGACTTTCCAACCAATTACCTTGATGACGGGCAATCACATCAGACAAACACTCAACGATACCCGGCTTATCTTCTCCAATAAAACTCAATACAAGATGTTGCGACATATTCGTCTCCGCTGATAATAAATCAATTAAATATAAGGCTTTCCTTAGCATAGGCGAAAGTCCTTGATTCGCCATCATTCAATGTGTTTAGTACCTTGTTGACGATGAAAAAACCAAAAACCTAACAGAGCCGCTAAGGTACCTGAAAAACCACATAATAAAATCGACGCTCTTGCACCGTAATGATCGGCGATAAAGCCAACAATAGGAGCGCCTAACGCCGTCCCGCCAATGGCAATGGCCAACACCACCGCCATGACACGACCGCGATACGCTTTTTCCGTCGCCAACTGCATGTAGGAGGCGGTAGAAGTGGTAAATAATTGAGTACCTAACCCCAGTGCAATCAACATAATGGCAAACAACCAAAAGCTTGGACTCAACGCAACGGCAAAGCAACTCACAGCATAAAATCCTGCCACATACATCATAAAATGAAACGAGGGGGAAGATTTACGACTCGCTGTAATGATTGCTCCTGTAATGGACCCGATCGCCATCATGGACACAAGAAAACCATATTGGTCAGCCTGACCTTCAAACACATGCACCGTCATAGACGATAAGTACACGGGAAAGTTCATCCCAAAACAACAGATTAAAAACGACATAATGCAGATCACCGTCATTTCTCGATGATGCCAAATGTATCGAAAACCATCTAAAAATTTGGCTAAATCTGGGCCTGAAGGTGCGTGTTCAGCCTCAACTTTTGGTAAGCGATGCCTCAATAAATACAAGGCCGTTAACAAGGGTAAAAATGACACCACATTGATCATGAAAACCCAACCACTGCCCACCAAAGCGATCAACATTCCCGCCACAGCGGGCCCGACTAAACGCGCACTATTGAAAGAAACCGCGTTTAACCCAACCGCATTAGACAGCTCTTTTTCACTAACAATATCAGAAACAAAGGCATGGCGAGCGGGCGCATCAAATGCCGCGACGCAACCTAAGCCAAGCGCACACAGACATACTTGCCAGAGTTCAACCTGTGCAGAAAGCACCAATACACCGAGAATAAGGGCCAGTATGGCCATTAGAGATTGCGTCACAAACAACAATTTCCGACGATCCACTCGATCGGCCGTCCAGCCCGTGATGGGCAATAAAAAGATTTGTGGCGCAAATTGCAGAAACACCACTAAACCTACCGCCGCGGCATTTTTATCAGACAATTCTGAGATCACCAACCAATCTTGTGCCGTGCGCTGTAGCCAACCACCAATATTGGAAATAACAGCACCACTGAACCAAAGACGATAATTAGGATTGGCAAGGGATCGAAACGTATTGGGCAACTGGCTCTCCTGAGAAGGGTAAATCATCATTGATTAAAGACTAAGCAGAGCACATCCTACCGCACAAAAAAAGGGAGCTCATGCTCCCTTCGTCAACATCCTGAGAATTTACGCTTTATCTTCAGATAAACACGCTGCGGCCGTGAACAAGGCATCGGTAGAACTGTTCAAAGCGGTTTCCGCCGAATCTTGTAATACACCAATAACAAAGCCAACCGCCACCACTTGCATGGCCACTTCATTTGAAATGTTAAATAAGCTACAAGCTAACGGAATCAGCAATAGAGAACCACCTGCGACACCAGACGCACCACATGCAGAAACCGCGGCAATGATACTAAGCAAGAATGCCGTACCGAAATCCACCGAAATCTCCAAGGTATTCACTGCCGCTAAGGTCAATACAGTAATCGTAATGGCTGCCCCCGCCATGTTGATGGTGGCACCAAGAGGAATCGAGACAGAATAGGTGTCTTCGTCCAGATCAAGACGCTTACAAAGAGACATGTTCACAGGAATGTTGGCCGCTGAACTGCGCGTGAAAAACGCCGTTATGCCACTCTCTTTTAAACACTTAAAGACTAATGGGTAAGGGTTGCGACGTAGTTTCCAAAACACCAATAATGGATTGGTTACCAAAGCAATGAATACCATCGCACCGACTAACACGGTCAATAAATGACTGTAACCCAACAAAGCATCAAAGCCCGTTTCGGCAATGGTATTGGCGACCAGACCAAAAATACCAAATGGCGCTAAGCGGATAATAACATTAACCAGTTTAGTAACACTGTCGGCGACTTCCTGTAGAAATTGTTTACTTGAGTCTGAGGCGTTACGTAATCCGAAGCCTAAGCCAATCGCCCAAGCCAGAATCCCCACATAGTTCCCTTGCATTAACGCATTGATGGGGTTGTCCACAACATTGAAGACCAAGGTTTGTAATACCTCGCCCAAACCTTGAGGTGCCGCTCGGCTCATGTCTGATGCAGAAAGTAATAACTGAGTTGGGAACAAAAAGCTGAACACGACCGCAGTCAGGGAAGCGACAAACGTGCCCAACACATAGAGAAACAATACAGGACGAATATGAGTATGTTGCGACTGTTTATGATTCGCAATGGCTGCCATCACTAAGATAAACACCAGAATTGGCGCAATGGCTTTCAGCGCTTTGACAAAAAAGTCACCCAACAATTTGCTTGATAGAGCCAGATCGGGAGCAAACTGCCCAACCAGCACTCCACACACTATACCAACCGCAATTTGCAGTACCAAATTACCACTAAAGAAACGCTTCGCCAGCGTTGAAAATACATCAAATATCATCTGAGGGAGGTCCACTGAATTTTTGAAGTGGGCACCTTACTGTATCGTGACGATAAAATGAACCATTTTAGGGCGTTTTGTCATAAAAATTGAGCAATGGCAAGAAATGCCACAGCATCTGCTTTAGCCTATTCGTGACTTCCTCACTTTGTCCATAAAGAACATATTGAACTCCTTCTAGAGAAGACCCATATTGATAGAATCAATAATATTTCCACTAAGGACTTCTCATGTCAGATTTGCTAGACAAATTGAACTGGCGCTATGCGACCAAAAAAATGGACCCAAGCAAAGCGGTTGAACAAGAAAAAATCAATCGCATTTTGGAAGCCATCCGCCTTACTGCTACCTCAAGCGGCCTTCAACCTTACGAAGTCATTGTGGTGACGAATAAAGCGTTGCGTGAGCAAATTGTGCCACATGCCTGGAACCAAACACAGATTACCGACGGTTCTCACTTGCTAGTATTCGCTGCATGGGACAATTACACTGAAGAACGTATCAATACTATGTTTGATCTAGTTAATGACGAGCGCGGTTTCAAAAACGAAGGCTGGGAAAATTACCGCCAAATGTTGTTGAGCACTTACCCGCCTCGTGATGCCGAAACTAACTATCAACATGCCGCACGCCAAGCTTATATTGGCCTAGGTACGGCTTTAATCGCGGCCGCAGAAGAAGGAGTTGATAGCACACCAATGGAAGGGTTCGATCCAGCTAAGGTTGACGAAATTCTTGGTCTGACAGAACGAGGGTTGCGCTCTGTGATCTTGTTACCTTTAGGTTACCGTGCAGACGAAGGTGATTGGCTTAAAGATTTGAAAAAAGTACGTCGTGCCAAGCAAGACTTCATCACTGAGATGAACTAATTATTACTTCATACGTAATAACAATGTTTTATAATGAAGCGAATGTTACGCAACGCCGACCAATGAGTCGGCGTTTTTATTTTTGATACAAATAGCACTCATCAATAAGGTTCCACGGAACTCTTTCCAAATGAAAGACTCTATTTCCAGTAACAAAAAACGCATACTAAGGAGATCATTATGATGAAGCGATTTGGCTTATTGATGTTAGCCAGCCTAATCAGTGCCTGTTCTAGTGATGGCTGGCGTACAGCAAGCCGAGAGCCTGCTGGCATTGCGCCTTCTCCAGAAGTGCAAAAAGACGCTGTTATAGAAGTCTATGCGGCCGATGCATACAGTTGGCGAGGTTGGTTTGCCGTGCACACTTGGATTGCCACCAAAGAACAAAATGCTGATCGTTATAAGGTATATGAAGTGGTCGGTTGGCGACTCAATCGAGGCTTACCTGCGCTCACGGAATACCAAACGCCGACACCGGACCGTTATTGGTTTGGCGCCAAACCAGAAAAACTCTTATCCATACAAGGTGAACAAGCTCAAACGCTTATTCCACAAATAGCGCAAGCCGTGAATGCTTACCCTTGGAAAAATGAATACAAGGTGTTTCCTGGGCCAAACAGCAATACTTTTCCTGCTTGGATTGCTCAGCAAGTACCTGAGCTTGGACTCAAACTGCCCTTTAGCGCCATCGGCAGTGGTTATGTGGACAATACCCCATAAAAAATGGACTCATTAGAGTCCATTTTTTGTGTACTGCCTCGCTGATTAGTGTTTGGTGTCACCCGGATTAGGGATGAAATTAATCACCATTTCTTCCGCTTGTGGCGCACTGGCGTGAGGTTGATTAACGCGAGTTGCCAATTCAGGGGCTTGCGCCTGTACATTGGTCGACTGCTCATCTTGATAGCCACAAGCCACACATTCTCTGTGCTGCTTCTCTGCATCATCATCACGCCAAGCGCGGATCTTGTCCATCTCATTGCAACGAGGGCAAACCGCGCCAGCAATAAAGCGTTTTACTGTCATTTTGATTCCTCATCAAAGCCACCGAAGTGAACGCTTGGGCGGCTTAATGCTGCCTTGTTTTAGATTATGCGGCGATACCACTGTGTCTTAACAAAGCATCGGTGCTTGGTTCACGACCACGGAAAGCGGCAAATAATTCTGCAGCCGGTCGCGAACCACCATTCGCCAATATGGTATCACGGAAGTGCGCGCCCGTATCTTGGTTAAAAATGCCATCTTCTTCAAATTTCGAAAACGCATCCGCTGACAAAACTTCGGCCCACTTGTAGCTGTAGTAGCCCGCAGCATAACCACCCGCAAAGATATGCGAGAAACTGTTCTGGAAGCGGTTAAATTCAGGCGGAATGACCACAGCGACCGCATCACGAACTTGATCTAATATTGACTGAACCGATACACCGGCCTGATATTCTTTGTGCAATTTGAAATCAAACAATGAAAATTCCAACTGACGTACCATTTGCATGGCTGATTGGAAATTTTTCGCCGCCAGCATTTTATCTAACAAATCCTGTGGCAAAGGTTCACCAGTTTCGTGATGACCAGCAATGTAGGCCAGAGCTTCTGGTTCATAACACCAATTTTCCATAAACTGACTAGGTAACTCTACCGCATCCCACGCTACGCCATTAATACCCGATACGGCCGATTCTTCGACTTGGGTCAGCATGTGATGCAAACCGTGACCAAACTCATGGAACAAGGTGGTCACCTCGTCATGGGTTAACAAGGCCGCTTGTTCACCGATTGGTGGCGTAAAGTTACACACTAAGTAGGCAACCGGTAATTGCAAACGTGCATCGCTCAAACGGCGACGAGTTCGACAAGCGTCCATCCAAGCGCCACCGCGTTTGCCTTCACGAGCATACGGATCTAAGTAAAAGCGCGCGATGTCTGTGCCTTCTTTGCTAATGGTAAAAAGTTTGACGTCTTGGTGATAACGGTCAAATTCTTGCTCTTCACGAATGTCTACCGCGAATAAAGTTTGTGCCACGTGAAACAATCCAGACAAGACTTTGTTCATTGGGAAGTAAGGGCGCAACGCTTCTTGGGAAATGCTGTACTTATGCTGACGCAGCTTTTCCGCGTAATACATCATGTCCCAAGCGTTTAACGTCGCTACACCATTCTCTTCTTTAGCAAAGGCTTGTAGGTTAGCCAAATCTTGCTCTGCAGCAGGTTTAGACTTTTCAGCCAAGTCTTCCAAAAAGTCGATCACTTGCTGACCATTGTCTGCCATCTTAGTCGCCACCGACAATTCTGCGTAGTTTTCAAAGCCTAAGATTTCCGCCATCTCGTGACGCAAAGCCAGAATCTCATCGATCAATGGTGCGTTATCGAAGCTTGCATCCGCTTGATCCGACGCACGAGTGGCAAAGGCTCGGTACATTTCCTCGCGCAAAGCCGCATTGTCTGAATAACTCATCACAGGTAAGTAAGAAGGGAAGTCCAAGGTAAACAACCAGCCATCTTGCTCTTTTGCCTGTGCCATTTGTTTGGCTTGCGCTAAAGCTGACTCTGGTAGCCCGGCTAACTCTGCTTCGTCAGTAATCAACTTACTCCAAGCTTGCGTAGCATCTAATACGTTTTCACTGAACTGACTGCTTAGCTCAGACAAACGCTGGCTGATTTCACCATAGCGTTGCTTCGCTTCGCCTTCTAGCCCCACACCAGACAGCTCAAAATCTCGCACGGCTTGTTTTAACGTCTCTTGTTGAGCGACGGATAAATTTACCGCATCTGGGCTTTCTGCTAAGGATTTATAAGCTTGATAAAGCGCTTTGTTTTGACCCAATTCTGTGTAGTACTGAGTCAATTTAGGTAGGCAAGCATTATAGACCGCTCGCAATTCAGGGGTATTTTGCACCGCATTCAAATGGCTGATCGGTGACCAAAAATTGTTCAAATCGTCATCCAACTGATCCAAAGGCAATACTAGGCTTTCCCAGCTCGGGTTTTGGTTCGCTTTCACACAAGCATCAATTTGTTCTTTATTGCGCACTAAAATCGCGTCTAGATCGGTTTCTATACGAGATACTTCCACGCCAGAGAAGTTCGGCAAACTCGTCGCATCCCACACGGATTGAGACATATCATGGTATCCTTTTGACAATGTAATTAGGCCTTCGACTGAGGGAACACATCCTCTCTTCAGCGATAAGGTACAAATAAAACTAATGCTTAATAAGATAGGTAGTCTTTTGCTTTTTTCAATGCATAGAAGACGATTGCCTTAATAGTTACCTTGATTATGCAGTTTATGTACGTAGGAGTGAGCAAATGGTGATGAAATCTTTTCGTGGCAATACGCCACAATTAGGTGAGCGAGTTTGGGTTGATGACAACGCCGTGGTGATTGGTGATGTGATTATTGGCGATGACAGTTCAATTTGGCCTTTGGTGGCCATCCGAGGGGATATGCACCGTATTCGTATTGGTAAGCGCACCAGCATTCAGGATAACTCATGCCTGCATATCACCCACGCCAGCACTTATAAACCCGAAGGTCACCCGCTGACCATTGGTGATGACGTCACCGTTGGCCATATGGCTATGTTGCATGGCTGTACCATTGGCAGTCGAGTCTTGGTTGGCATGGGCACCACGATTCTGGATGGCGCCATTATTGAAGATGAAGTCATTATTGGCGCAGGTTCTCTAGTACCACCGGGGAAGGTCTTGGAGTCTGGATTTATGTATATGGGCTCACCGGTGAAACAAATTCGTCCTCTTAAGGTCAAAGAAATTGAGTACTTTCAATACGCTGGCCTAAACTACGTTAAATTAAAAGACGAATACTTGGCCGAAGCGAAACAAGCTGCAAAATAAAGCGTTTGATAAATCTGCTAAACTTGTAAGAAATGTGAATTAACCACGTCTAATAGCTACGGAAAAGAGGTTGAAATGATTGAGGCAAACCCTTCGTTAAGTGCATCTGAGGCGCCAAATGCGGCCTTGTTTTATGATCAGGAGTTCATGGAAGCTCTACGAAGCCAAATGGTGAAATTCGCTACATTACAGGTTCAAGATGCCCAGTTAGCAGAGGATGCAGTGCAAGAAGCTATGTTATCTGCGTATCAAAATATCGACAAATTTGGTCGTCAGGCCGCATTAAAGACTTGGGTATTTTCCATTCTTAAAAACAAGCTCATTGACTTATTACGGAAGGAAAAACGTACCACAGTCGCCAGCCAGCTGGAAAACGGACCAAATTTACACGGTGATGCCCTAATGGATCATTTATTCAAAGAGAATGGTCACTGGCAAAAAAGTGAGCGTCCACAGAAATGGGATGACCCTGATCATGGCGTGGAAAACGAACATTTCTGGCGAGTTTTTGATGCTTGTCTGACGGCTTTGCCAGAAAAGTACGGTCGATTCTTTATGATGCGCGAATTCTTAGAAATGGCCACACCAGAAATTTGTCACAACGAAGACATCAGTGTCTCCAGTCTCAATGTCACCTTATACCGTGCCCGTTTGCGCTTGCGTGAATGTTTAGAAGATAACTGGTATCAGGCAAAGGAGTCTGGATCATGATGAATTGCAAAGAGGCCACACAACTCTTGTCCGAAAAGCTCGACCGCCCCTTAGACACTAAAGAAAAAGTCATGTTAGGGGTTCATACCGCCATGTGCTCATCTTGCAAACAGTTCGGCAGACAGATGGAAGACATTCGCAGCCTCGCCAAACAATACTCAAAAGGCAAACAAACAGAAGAAAAAAAATAATTTTGTGTTTCGAGTGTAAGAAATAAAAAGCCGTCTACGTCAAAACACTGTAACCCAAAGACATGTGTCTTTTTAAAAACAAACTATGAGGCTCTAACAATGAAAAATTCAACTGCTACTTTATCCGTTGCTCTAGGTACTGCCATTGCGTTATCTGCTGTAGCGATGCCAGCTCAGGCGGCTAGCAAAGAAAAATGCTACGGCGTGGCATTAGCAGGTCAGAATGACTGTGCAGCTGGTCCAGGTACATCTTGTGCAGGTACTTCAAAAACAGATTACCAATCAAATGCCTGGAAACTAGTACCAGCAGGCACTTGTAATGATATGGAATCAAAAACCTCCCCAACAGGCCATGGTCAATTGAAAGCGTTTTAAACGACACGACTGAAGATGACCAATTCTTTGTTAAACGAGACTCAAGCAAAGCAAGAAGAGCCATGTTCAACTTCTTGTTTTGCGTCTCACTCTGGCGTCAGTCTCAAGCCGGTCTATTATCAGACGATTTTAGAGCATCGACCAGCCACGGGATTTTTTGAAATTCATGCGGAAAACTATCTTAGCCAAGGTGGCCCTGCTGCCTATTTTCTCCGCCAAATTCGCCAAGAATACGACATGACAATCCACGGCGTTGGTTTGTCGATTGGTGGTGAAAATCCCCTCGATATTGAGCATCTAAACAAAGTCGCACAGCTCGTTGAGGAGATTCAACCGGCTTATTTTTCTGAACACCTAGCTTGGTCGACTCATGACCAACACTTTTATAACGATTTACTGCCCATTCGTTATGATAAAGACAGTTTAGATCGAGTTTGTCAGCACATAGACCAAGTTCAGACTCAAATGAAGCAACCGATTTTAATAGAAAACCCGTCAACCTATTTGACGTTTGCTGACAGCGACTTCAGCGAAACGGATTTCATTAGAGAAATGGTAAAACGCACTGGCTGTGGTCTATTACTAGACATTAATAATGTCGAAGTATCGTGTTTTAATCAGGGCAAAAAAGCGATCGATTATCTTGAAAATTTCCCATTAGAAGCCGTGAAGCAGATTCATTTGGCTGGTCATACATTGGATGACAATCCTGTCGTTGCTTTAAAAATAGACAGTCATGATGAAGCGGTTAGCCAAGACGTTTGGTCCTTGTATCAATATACCTTACAACGACTCGGTGATTGCCCAACCCTAATCGAGCGAGACGATAATTTACCCGAATTGGTGGAATTGATCGCCGAAGCAGAATTTGCGGATCGCATTCGACAAGCGGTTAAACGGGGAGGGTTGGTGAATGCATAATGATTTTATCCACGCCTTATTATCGCAGGATTTGAACCAGCTTCATCCTAAACTCAAAGGTGAATCGGCGGAAAACGCCGTGCGCTTTCGAGTCTATCAAAATAATCTCGTCGTATCTTTGCAAGATGCCTTGGCGGATATTTTCCCCATCACGCAAAAACTCGTTGGTGAGACTTTTTTTCGCGCCATGGCTCGGGAGTTTTTGCTTCAGCAGCCCCCAACATCGCCGATTATCAGCGAGTATGGCGCGAATTTTTCAGATTTTATTAGGCAATTTGAGCCAGCTCAAAGTGTCGGCTTTTTACCGGACGTAGCTAGCTTAGAATATCAATTGCTGCAACTGACTCATGCAGCCGAGATAGAGACATTAGATCACCAATCGATTTCGACAACCTTTGAAAAGACACAAGACCCAAGCCAACTCTTGCTTGAGCTCACACCAAACTGTCAGCTTTTGCATGCCCCGTTCGCGGTTGGTTCTTTAATAATTGCGAATCAACAGGATGTCTCAAGTAGTCTCATCGACATTAATGAAAGTGAGTACATACTTCTCCACAAAAGCTTTTTGTACGCTAAGCTTAGTATCATCTCATTTGATCAAGCCTGTTTTATCAAGGCCTTACAAGAAGGCATAACGTTAGCAAACGCCATTCCGGAGTCAGACGATTTTGACCTTGGTGGCAGCCTAGCCAAACTCATTGAATGGAAGCTCATTCGTAATATTGCTCTGAAGACTGACTAAGAGAAACCACGCTATGCTATCGAGATTATTTAACATGGTTGAAACGACCTTTAAAAACATCCCAGAGTCTTTGATTTTATTCATCGCGCGCTTTTCCTTGGCGGCGGTCTTCTGGTTATCGGCCCAAACAAAAATAGATGGCTTTGCCATTAACTTTATCACCATGCAATTTCAACTCGGATGGCCGCAGATTACCGATACAACCTATTTCTTATTCGAGCATGAATACGCTTTGCCATTGTTACCGCCGGTCTTTGCGGCGATAACAGCAACCCTAGCGGAACACGTGCTCGCCGTGTTGGTTCTGATCGGCTTCCTAACCCGTTATGCGGCACTCGGGTTGGCTTTGATGACCTTGGTGATTCAACTCTTTGTGTATCCAGATGCCTATGCCACACATGGTACTTGGCTCGCTATTGCCATGCTGCTAATGAATCGTGGAGCAGGTGCATTTTCTCTCGATTACTTTATAGAAAAAAGTTAAACAATTGAAAGTTACATCGCCCACTAGCTAGCGGAAAGTCCTGTCATTTTTAGAGCTTTCTTATAAAAATCAAAGGCATCTATCGCACCTTTAATTGCCGCACTTTGTTGGCTTTCGGTTAGAGTTAGAGCATCTAGCTGAGCCACGAACTTACGCCAATGTGGCGCACGTCCATCCGAATGAGCTGCCAGATGTCTTGCGCCACGATCTGCATCAAAATTAAGCTTTTGTGTTTCTTTATATAGGAAAGCCGCGCCGATATTAGAGCCTTCGCTGCAATATAACCAACCAATTGCTTCGTACATATCTTCTACTTTCGCCAATACTGAAGAATCAACTTCTGGTTTCATACCTAGATCCATCAAATCTAATTCCACGGCAGACAAACGAGGTAAGTCAGCTAGTCCAGGAAACAGTTCTTGTAGCTCATTACGGTGATATAGAGGAGCAACTGTACAATGAAAAATATGCTGAAGTTTTAAGAACTTGGCATAATTAGTTTCATTTTCAAAAGGTTTTGAAGACATCACCATTTTATCAACGCCATCATGGTCTGTACGAGTTGAAGCTTTCAAATTCTTAGCAAAAGATATGGCTTCTTTCGTATTTTCTACTGTTTCCATTTATAAATACCTCAATTATAAAAAACATCAAACAGATGATATAAATCTGCATCCTGCACATCAACAATAGAATTATTAAGAAAAAATCATATTGATTTAACTTTTTCAGGACGCGACCATATCCATAAAAAACCTATCAGCATCCCACCCAAAGAAAATATCAAAAAAAATTCATTCACATCATGATAGATAATAATAGAAGCACAAAAAACCATACTGCCTGTTGATATTAATTTACTTTTCCTTGAGATCACCTTGCCATTATTCCAATTATATAAAATCTGGCCAGTATATTTATTAGAATGTAAAAAAGAATTAATTCTTGGAGAGCCTTTAGCAGAAGCCCAAGCACAAAGTAAAATAAATTCAGCAGCCGGAATCCCAGGCAAGAGGATACCAACAAAAGCCATAACCAAACTTAGGACGGCTATAATTTGATAAATTAGGTTTCTTCCTTTTTTAATAATCATTACATAACTATCCTAACTAACATTTCACCACGATGTTTGTGCCAACTATTAATACTCCTTTTCATCATCAACACCCACTTCCTTGGAAAGCGTTTCATCTAGCTCTACTGAATGATGAACCATGCGATTTACTGCGATAGATTCCACTAATTTATCACCCAATAAACCACTATTCATCGTTAAATCAGTGGTCATTCTACATAATTGAACAACAACAAAAGACTGACTTTTGACGTCTTCATCTTCCTCAGGGATTTCGCCAATATACTTACCCCCTTGATAGTTTTCCGTGCAAATATCCTCTAATTCGCCTCTATAGATAGGTCTCCAGTCCATCGAACGATCTAAATTCACCTTGGATACCACTAAGCTATAGTCACCTAGAACATCAGCTGGCAAAACTGAGTCAATTAAGTAATCAAAACTTTTTTGGTTGAGCTTTGACTGTTGGGATAATATTGAGGCAAGATTATGCGAAGACTGCTCAAAAAGACCTCGAATACGATTAATACTATACAAGTCAGCACTAATCAGTAGCACTCCAATTAAGAGGGGTAAAAACAACGCTATTTCAATTGCGGAACTGCCTCTATCTTGTTTGATAAATGGCACCATCATGAATCTGCGACTCCAATTAGATCCCCTAATATATATCGATACTCATGCTGAAAAGAGTCACCTAATCCGAACATAGAAGGTAATGGCGTCATAAATTTTTCCTTCAAAAAGATAGTGAAATTTAATATGGGAATTTTTTTAGAGTCTTTATCTTCTTCTTGTTCCCCAGCAAATTCATTCAAATTTGAAAAGGCTTGCAATTCTACTTCTATGTTCTCATCACCTAAAAAATCAAAAGAATATAACACTATATTCTCCGTGACAATTTCCTTTATTCTTTCTTCTCCAATCGAATAAAAACCTATATCAGATCGAAAGTTCTGCATTGCTTTTTCTAATGAAAAACTAGTAATAGAGACAATCAATGCTATTCTTGCCAGTTCGAAAAACATCATAATAATAAATAGTAAAACAGGAAAGCTTAATGCAACCTCAATCGAAACAACGGCATTTTTTCTCTTTATAAAATCAAGCAATGGCATCTTCATTAAACGTCATCCTTTAATGAAAGCGGTGTATTGGTTAAAGATAAAATCTCAGCCGCTACAGGTGAACCATTTTGAATACGTGTTCTAGCAGACACATAGCGTGATAGGATTTTTTCAGCTTTGTCGCGAGCGATTGAATTCACTAACAACTCCCTCGCCATGTCTTCCCTATCATACAAAACGTAAGCCAATGCCAGATTAAGACGAGTAGAAATATTCTCGCTATTACGTTTCGTTTTTAAGAGACTAATCGCCTTTTGATACTCTTGTGAGGCCATCCAAGACAAAGACAAATTGTTCACTACTAATTCATTGGACGGCGCGATATCTAGAGCCTGTTGAAACAAACTGCGAGCTTTATCTTTATTGCCATTCATACTGGCAATAACACCTAATCCATTAAGAGCTGGAACACTTCTAGCGTTTGCCTCTAATGCACAATTAAACTGTTCCGTAGCTTTCGTTAACTGCACCGTTCCAAGGTACGCTCTACCTAACCCACTACATATAGCTTGCTGCTGAGACTCAGTTACCTTTTCTCCCAACTCTTCTTTCGCTCTTTGATACAAGCCAATAACATCAGATCCAGGAATCACATAGGCTGCAATGCTCGCGTATTCCAATAAAAACGGCCCTTCAAGCTGCCCCTTTCCATCCATGGTGGCATAGACTTCATAAGCTGCGTTTAAACGACCATTATCTCGTAAAAGATGAGCAAGCTTTAATGCTTCATTCGCATCCTTGCCTTCAAGAGAAGCCTCATCAAATGAGGCATTGCCTGCCTGATAAACGTTTTTCCCAGCACAACCAACAAGCACAAAAACAAGGGATAACAAAACAAGGTAACGACTTTTTTTCACGTATTTCTACTCCAAAAAGGCAAGCATGACTAGCTGCCTAGTAAGCGAATAATTCGAACCATGGCTGGCGTTCCCATCATGGCAATAACTGGTGGTAGGATAAATGCCATTAGCGGGACACTGAGTTGCGCTGGAAGCTTTCCAGCTTTCTCTTCTAAATCCAAGATAAGACTTTTTCGACTTTCTTCAGAAATGGTTCTAAGTGCCTGAGACAAAGGCGTTCCGTATCGTTCCGCTTGAATCAGTGTAGACACCATCGCCTCAACATTATCCACTCCGCAGCGTTCGGAAAGATTTAATAAGGCTTTTGATCTATCACTGAGTAATTGAAACTCGGCATAGGTATAACCGATTTCTTCAGCGAGTTCAGGGGCAGAAAACACTAACTCTTTAGAAACCGTGTTGAAGATTCGGCCAAGAGGTAAACCCGCTTCAGCACAAATCACCATCAAATCTAAGGCATCAGGTAAGCTACTGGATAAACGCCCCCCTCGACTTGCGGCACGCATCTTCACCCATATTTCTGACAAGAAAGAACAGAGGAAAAGAATCATCAGACTACCAGCTAAGCCATTTAGGCCCATACGTTCACCAGACTCCAAAACGCCAAATAGATAGGTCAAAATTCCGATGACACCCAACAAATACTTGCTAATCGTATAGAGCCCTAATGATTCTTTACGGCGATACCCTGCCATAGAAAGCAATTTTCGAGTTGCGAAACGGTCATTTTCTGTACCAGATAGCTCTAAACCCACTTTTTCCAATGGTGCTAGAAATGTATAAAGCCGACTTTTATTAGCATCTTTACCATATAAGATAACATCTACGTCTAGGGTTTCTTTGTCATCCTTAGAAGACGTTTTATTCAATATTTCATTAAGCGTTTTTGGCTTCGTACGGAAGTACGCGCCTAAGAAAACAAGGCCAGCAGCAAGCAGCATTAGAGCAATCAGTGCCGAGATTAAGATTTCATTATTCATCGAATGACTCGCCTAATCATAAAGTGTGTAATCCCTAATCCCAGAGCCACGCTACCAAAGGCATACATCAAAACACTGTTTCCCGTTGGATCGTTTAACAGAAATTGAAAGTCTTTCGGAGAAT
Organism: Marinomonas posidonica; assembly: GCF_043643765.1. Taxonomy (GTDB): domain Bacteria; phylum Pseudomonadota; class Gammaproteobacteria; order Pseudomonadales; family Marinomonadaceae; genus Marinomonas; species Marinomonas posidonica_A. The sequence goes on from NZ_JBHZSP010000015.1 coordinate 30,954, forward strand.
TGAAATACATATAAGCAAGTGACAAAGGCGCCAATGTAGCCACAATCATAGCCGACGCTCTTACTTCCGATGTCTTAGCCCGAATTTTAAGAGCAAGCTCTTGGCGCTCACGTAATGTCGTTGACAAACGCTCTAACGTATCACTCAAGCGGCCACCTGTTTCTTGGTTAATAATTAAAATCACCACAAAGAAACGGTATTCATTCAGCGGCACACGCTTCGCTGAGTCCTGCATAGCTTGACGCATAGGAACACCCAATTGCAGCCAACTATCAATAAGCGAAAATTCTTTTGCTAAAGGTCCCGGTAAACTATCAGATACTAAATTAAAGGCATTCGTCACAGGCACACCGGCTCTTGCGATACGCACAATGGAATCGATAGCCTGAGGTAGGTTCTGCCGAAACTCAGTTAAATGCTTCGTCATCGCACTGCGATAAATTAAAAAGACCAAAAGCCCAAAGAACAACACAGCAAGACACAAGCTAAGACCCACCGGAGAATCACTGTCTTTACCTAGGGTGAAGCCAAGAAAAAGGCACGGTGCCAATAAAAGCCCTCCCCTAGATAACCAATTTTTTTGCCAGCCAAGCAGCGATAAATTCACCCAGAAACGGTCAATAAAGCCACCAACTACTGGCAATTTTGCTAGCCGTAATTCATCAATTTGACGACTAAGATCATCAGATGCTGCTGATACGATCGCTGTATCACCTAATACTTGGCTTTTTAAGGTAAGCAAAAAAGCAACAGCTTCTTTTTCTTTACGACGTTTGCCATTGATACTTCTTAGAAACAAAAAGAAAAAGACAATCGAGAGAAACACCACTAAGGAAAGTAAATTAACCGCGTCACTCATCTATACAGTCTCCTCAAAAAAGTGAGCGTGACTAGTATAGAAGTTAGGGCGCTGACCAGAAGAAACAAACTCGCCAATAACCTTGCCTTGCGAATCAACCGCATCAGTCCGAAAAGCGAATAATTCTTGAGTCTGAATCACGTCATCTTCCATCCCACAGACTTCGGTAATAGAGACGATTCGACGCGACCCATCACGCATACGCTCAACTTGAACAATTAAGTTAACTGCGCTGGCAATTTGGCGACGAATGGCTTCAATAGGCAGTTGCATACTGGCCATCATCACCATGTTTTCCAAACGCATAATGGCATCACGGGGAGTGTTCGAGTGGACAGTACAAAGTGAGCCATCATGGCCTGTGTTCATAGCTTGCAGCATATCGAAACTTTCACCACCACGAACCTCACCCAAGATGATACGATCAGGTCGCATACGCAAGGCGTTACGAACCAAATCCCGCTGATCAATTTGGCCTGTCCCTTCAGCACTGACTGGGCGAGTCTCAAGGCGAACAACATGTATCTGTTGAAGTTGTAGTTCGGCAGCATCTTCTATTGTGATAATGCGATCTTCGTCGCTTATTTTCTGAGACAACGCGTTTAAAAGTGTGGTTTTACCAGACCCTGTTCCACCAGACACGATAATGTTCAACTTGCTCTGCATAGCCCGACGCAATACATCCACCATGTCACGGGACATAGCGCCACGACTGGATAAATCTTCTAATGACATACTACGACGCATAAATTTACGAATAGAAATCGTTGTACCATCAATTGCCAGTGGGTAAGTAATAATATTAACTCGGCTACCATCTGCTAAACGCGCATCGACCATAGGTTGCGTCTCATCGATTCGACGACCAACTGCAGCTGCAATACGTTGAGCAATATTTAAAACATGCTCTTCATCAATAAAGCGTACATTTGACAGCTCTAACTTACCGTAACGCTCAACAAAAACCTGTCCAGCACCATTCACCAATATGTCATTAACAGAATCATCCGTAAGCAAAGGTTCAATAGGACCAATGCCCACCATTTCATGAAACATGTCTTTACAGACAGATGCCTCTTCCTCAAGCGACAGCTGTAAACGGTGCTCATCACAAATGCTACGAATCATAATATCAATCTGATTGCGCAAACGATCATGACTCAAAGAAGCCGCTTTCACTGGGTCGATTTGCTCGTACAAATAATTACGGATCAATCGCTTATTCTTGGCGTTTAAAGTATCTGAATTATCAACAAACGCAGCGCGAGATACTTTACGTGCAGTATCTTCTTTCGGCTGAGCATCACTCGATTGAGAATGAGACTTTGCCTGAACATGCGTTTTTTTAGACGTTGCTTTAATAATCACCGTCAATGCCTCCTAAACGTCAAAGAGGGGTTTTTATTCGGCTTTAGAGCATCAATAATGCGCTGAAATAGGTTCGATGATTTTTTATGATCGACATCTGGCGTTCTTCCGCACGCCAAATCCGCCAACTTTAACAAAGGCACTTCTAGCTCTGGACTAGAAGCAAAAGAGACTTTACCTTCCAACAAAGAAGCGTTAATTTTCACACCCACATTTGGAAGAGTGACGTCGATCTTACGACCAATAAAATCCTCAAATGCTTTTTGCGTTATAACTGGCTTTCCAATATTACGAGCGTCATTATGTACCAATAAAATCCGCTGACCTGAACTTTCGTCACCCAATTCTTTCAGCAGTCGAAGCGTGTTACGAGCATCTGTCACTGTAAAATCAGTAACGATAATTCGAGTCTGTGCATGTAATAAAACCTCAAGAGAACCATAAGGTTTGGCGGCAGGAAGATCCCATACCACTTGATTAAACATACGGCACAAACAGCCACCCAATTCTAAAACTTGAACGCTTTCTTCAAGTTTCTGGGCATAGAAGTCTGGTTGCTGAGCAACCATAAACAAACGCTCATCTGTTTTTCCAATAGAACGGCGCAGCAATCTTGTATCAATAACATCAGCACTTAATGCGCCAGCTAACCCAGCATCGCCTTCATGGCCAAGCATCAGAGCCGCATTGCCATTTTTTCGATCGAAGTCGACTAAAGAAGTCATCAGATGACGCTTCTCAGATAAAAGCTTCGCCAAGCCAACGCTTACTAAGGTCACCCCAGTCCCGCCAGAAGAACCTGTCACCGCAATGGTCCTTCCTGTTAGCGACTCTTCACGAGCCCCTTTCTCAGACCCTTGAATCGTGCTGGCCAACATATCCAGCGGTATCGGCTTGGCCAAATAATCAAACATGCCATTGGCAAGTAAGGCTCGATAAAGATCGACATTTTGCTTCGTACCAAATGGGACAATGTTACACGCAGGACCACAGATAGACGCCAAGTCTGCTAATGCTTCCAGTGGTGATGATTCCGTATCAATATCAACAAACAACAACGACGGAACTGGATGATTTTTCACCCAATCAATGGCCTTGGCCACGCCTCCAGAAAGGGCCAGTTTTTCTGAAAAACCAAGTCGAACTAAGTTGTCTGCAAACTCTTTTACAGCAATTTGATCTGTTGTAAAAAGTACAAGAGGTTGCAGCCCTTCGATCTCTTTATGATTGCTATCACTCATCGTGCATTCCCCGGTTTAATCTTTACTAAAATCAATATCAAGCAGTTCAATTGTCTTTGCTTCTTGATAACGTGTCATAGCTCCAACTGCGGTCACCGCATCAGCACTATCCAAACTTCCTGGCCGCATTAAGTCCCTTGGGTTAACCACCATCTGAGCAATATTTGAACGATTTGCACAACCTAACACGCCAACGCCTTCATAAGGATTTACAGTCCAAGTTTTATCGTCAGCGATAGCGCAATCAGCCTTCACGACCACCAGTGCCTCAGAGGTCAGTTTCACATCCCATTTGCCAATATTTTCCCGATAAACATACGGTAGTATCGTCACATTTTGGGCAATCAAACCGGCTTCAATAAGTGACTGCTTTAAGCGTAAAGTAAACGACTCACCTTTCTCCGTTAATGCTTGAATTCGTATCTTTTGATTTGAAATACGACCTTGATTATTAAGTAAAGCGTTCAAACCTCGTAAAGACCCTTTATCTAAGCCTCCACTATCTTTTACAATTAAAGATATAGATGATGCCGTTGGTTTCACCGTATAAGATCGGTTGGCATCACTATCAAATGAAACAGGACCTTCCCTTAACTGATGGACTGTATGGTCACAGCCACTTAGTAGAATTAACCCCAACACAGAAAAAGCGATAAAACGCATAACTAAACCACCTAATAATTAATATAAGTAACCGGCAGACGCCATTGCAGGAAGGTTTTCATCTAATGACTTAATACCCTGTCCCGGTGTTTGTAGGTCGTTTGGTGAGGTTGGCGCCACAACATAAGCCGTCGCAATAATCACCAGCTCGGTTTCTTCTTTTTCATTCACCTCGGATTCAAATAAACGTCCTAATCCAGGAATACTTCTTAGACCAGGAATACCTGTCACGGTTTGATTAATAGTGCTACGCAACATACCACCAAGGGCAAAGCTCTGACCGCTAGCCAATTCCACTGTGGTATCAGCCCGTCGTACTTTAAACGCAGGAATAACGGTATCTTCTAAGATCACTGAGCCAACATCACTCAAATCACTCACTTCAGGCGAAATATGTAAGCTAATACGATTCTGAGAAAGTAGCGTTGGGGTCATTCTCATGATGACGCCATATTGCTTGTATTCGATTGAAACAGAGTTATTATTTCTAATGACAATAGGAACTTCTCCACCAGCAGCGAAGCCTGCTGTTTCGCCAGACATAGCGGTTAAGTTTGGCTCAGCTAATATACTTGCCATACCGTCAGAGGAAAGAGCAGATAAAACGCCACCAATATTACTCGACGAACTGCCAAGAATCGCATTATCAATCCCCAGACCATTCGAAAAAGCACCACTACTCGCATCAAATAAGCTACTACCGTTACGGAAAAAGGACTGCCCGTTATCGAATAAAGCCTCCCAGCTAAAACCGAGTGAGCGACTTAAATTACGAGACACTTCAACAATACGGACACTAATATTAATTTGTGCTGACAACTCGACTTTCATCTGATTCACAATACGCAGCGACGCCCCACCCTGCCCACCACTTTGCGCCCCCTGACTGGCTGGGGAAATACCTAGATAAGACTCCAAACTGCCAATAACAGCCTTCGCTTGTTGTGGTGTTTTAACTGACCCTTTAACAATTAACCCTCCTTGTGTTGGGCCAAGTTTGATGTTCACTCCTGGCACTTCAGCATTAATATACTTGCCCAGCCTATCTAGGTCGTAGCCCGCTCTCAGATTAACGGCAAGAATCACTTTATCGTCTTCATCTAAAGCATATAGCGTGGTGCTACCTGGCTTTTTTGCGAACACAAATACACTGTTCAGAGAAGGTGCTTGAAAGCTCGCTATCGCTGGATTCGCCACTAAAATTTTTGCTACGTTTTCTGTCAAAGTAAGCAATTTGCCTTCACTAACATTTAAATCAACGGTGCGAGTCACTTTAACTTGTTGAAACCCCTGAACATGACCACCATTTAATTGGGCGTTTTGCTCTTCTGTCATGTAATCGGCTGCGGCAACTACTTGATTAAAAAGAAGACAAGCACCACTAAATAAAGACATTAGGGTAAAATATCGAATAGACTTCATTACATAATTTCCAAACTGGGTAAACTAAAGGGCCTCACCGTCAGAAGCTCTATTGGGAGGCTTCGGCAGGTGTATCACCGCGATACATCATCACGGTTCTGGAATCCACACTTGGATACAAGCGGCTATAAATAGTGGTTACTTGATCCAACATAGTGACGCCTGATTCATTCGATGTTTCCATTCCTGCAATGGCATACAAACCACTTTCATCAGTTGCGTCTTGAACACTTCTCAAAGCCAACTGCAACGTGCCAATTTCTCGTGCTACAGCCAAGCGTTCAGCCGCTAACGCAGACACTTCCAAAGTCACCGTTTCGTAATATGCTCGCTTAGCATCCTTCTGTAAGGCTTCCTCATCACCTCTTAATCTCAACGACCCTCTTGCAACATTGTTCAACGCTAAAACTCGAACATTCGTCAATAAAGTCTGTGATGCAATTTTTGGCAACACACTACCAGTAGATTCATCATCTTCTTTCAACTCTTGATCTCGTTTAAGCCCCAAAATCACATCAACACGGTCTCCTGCTGTAATGAGACCGGCATTACTTGCTAGCGCACTGGTAGGAATCGCGACCGCTCTCATACCTGATTTAAGAACAGAAGCGAGGAAACCCGGTTCACCAGCTCGCACTAGAACATTACTGTCGAGTAATTCACCTTGTTTGACCGATTCTCTAACCGTTGCACCAAACACCACACTCAACTCATCTTCGTCTTTTAAGAAATACATAAGAGAAGAGTGTTTTTCCTTTGCTTCTATCCAACGAACCGCCGAACCATCTAAAAAGTCACCTGGTTTTAAATCTTTCGCAGCGGCTAACACAGGAGAATAAATAGGTGTAACAATAGACTCCGTTTTTATTACTGGGGCCTCTTCCACTACTGCAGGTGCTTGTGGTGCAGACATTAATACGCGAACTAAAAGCGCACCACCCAAAGCAAATAACAAAGCTGCAGAAACAAAAAATACTGATGAAGCTTTCATATCAATAACCGTGAATTAGTATGGAATTGGGCTTATCAATGAAAAACAAGCCCCTCCAGAAATAGCCAACCCATAAGGAAGGCCTTTAACGTTTTCATAAGAAAACACAAGGGGAGTTGGAATGTTTAGCTGTGGAAATCGATCTGATACTTGTGTAATCAACTTAGCGCCATACAGCTCTAACAATGATACAAGCGGCATAAACAAGGCCAAAACGCCCCCCACCAATGCCGTCACAATCAAGAAGACCAACTGATTATCAAACCCAACCCACAAGCATAAAACCGCCATTAACTTAACGTCGCCAGCCCCCATCTGTCCGATAGTAAACAAGCCAAAACCAACAAACAGAACACCACACGCACCTAACAAGGACAAGCCAAGCTCATGCCATAACGCTATATTATTCAGGTGACCATAAGGCCCAACAGACCATATGGACGCCAATACGGATAAGCACCAACTGATGACTAACGCAATGATTAAGACATTGTGTATACGTCGGTAAAAAAGATCCGTCACCGTCACCCAAGCAGCAACAACAAAGACAAGAACACCTGACATCATTAGATCTTTACTCGGAACCAGGATTATTCGTATTGGTAATTTGGTCAGCAATCGATGAAAAACGGTCTTTCAATGCCGTCACAAAAACACCATCAGAACCAAAAATAACGCCAATTGCAGCAGCCATTGCTGCGGCTAAAATGCCATATTCAATGGCGGTTACACCACGTTCGTCAGATAAAAAACGTTTTAGATTGTCTTTCATAACTTTCTTAATTCCCAAAGCATTGTAAGAAACATCCACGGAGCGGATACTATTCAAGGGTGTATTAAGATTGATTCTCATTAACTATTCAACACTCGAACCATTAAGAATGCTTAATGAAAGAAAGCTAGCCCTTTATTGCTCAATTGTTAGGATTGGCGACATAGAAATAGGGAAATAAATAGATCCGATAATGAGGAAATATAATTCTATGTAAATTAATGTATTGATAATGGTTATCAATACCATGTATATTTTGCTTACCTGAAAGTCAAACATCTAGGATCAATTAAAGAGAGATAAAACCCTATGCGAGTCTTAATTGTTGAAGATGATGTATCCGTTAGTCACTGGATTAGCAGCAAACTTCATGCGTCTGGGCATAGCTGTAAACTTGTCGACAATGGCGAAGACGCATTAACATTAATTAAAAGTGAAGTATTTGACGTTGTACTATTAGACCGAATTCTTCCTAAAATTGACGGCATAGAGGTGCTAAACACTCTCGGATCAGCACCCCATCCTCCAGTATTGATTTTGTCAGCTAATGACCAGATATCAGACAGAATAGAAGGTTTACAAGCCGGTGCAGACGACTACTTAGGAAAGCCCTTTGACTTTACAGAATTGCTGTTACGTTTAGAAAGGCTTTACCATCGCACCAAAAAAGTGGCGTCGAGTAACCTAATCAAAATCAAAGACATGATGATCAACCTTGAACTTCATGAAGTGACAAGATCTGGCGAACGCATCGATTTAACGAACAAAGAATTCAAATTATTGTATGTGCTTGCGGAGCACCCAGGGCAAACTGTCACCAGAAGTATGCTGTTAGAAAAGGCTTGGGGTTATCAGTTTGACCCTCAAACCAATGTGCTCGATGTGCACTTATCCAAACTCAGAAACAAGCTAGATGGCAATTCCAAGAACCCCATCATTCGTACCATACGTTCAGTAGGCTACGCCCTAGGATAGATTTGTGTCGATCAAATCCTTATTGCATAGCAGCAGTTTCAGACAGGCGGCAACCATCGCCTTTATTTGTCTGTTAATTTCTTCTGCGGCTATTTTAGTTTGTGATCATATTTTAGAAAACATCATGAAAAGTCATGTCCGAGGCATGATTTTTGAAAACCTAGAGCATCAGGAATTACATGGGCTAGAAAACAATAGCCATATTTTGATCGAAAAACTCAAAAAAAACCAATCAAAAGATAGTCGAAAAGACCATTATTCCTTCGTTTTCGATGAATTTGGTCACATTTTATATGGTGATAGCAACCAGTTCTCTGAACAGGGATTGAAAGATATTATAAACCAAGACCTTCAAACTTCCTCCATCATCACCTTAAAAAATGAACATGTTGAACTGCTTGGTTTACTTCTCCCATTAGCTGGCGGAAAACTCTATTTTAATGCTTATGATGTTCGTCCGATGATCCAACAAACGCGCATCATCCCTCTGATGACAGGTGCAGGGTTATTGGCGATCCAACTCTCTATTTTGCTAATCAGCCTACCTTTCAGCTTGCATAATCTTTCAAGGGTAAACCATATTCTCAAAACCTTAGAGCTTTACGCCAGCGGCAAGCATCACGTTAGGGTGAATTACAAAAACAATGGAGATGAATTTGGACGATTAAGCAAAGAAACCAATCAAGTTCTTGGACGCACACAAAAGCTCATGGAAGAAGTTCGAACCATCACTAGCCATGTAGCACATGAATTACGAACACCAATGACACGCTTGCAACATCGATTAATTAATATTTCAGAAAAGGTTGATGGCACTGAGCTAGAAGAGCTGGACTTAGCCATTAAAGAAACGGAACAAATACAACTTTTGTTCCGTTCCATCATGCGACTTTCCGAAGTTGAAACGGGCCAAGTAAGCCTGACAAAAGACAAAATAAACGCTCATGATATCCTTTATGATGCATACGAATATTATGCGCCACTAGCGGAGGCTCATAATATTAAGATTCAAATTAACGCCAACAAAAAATACTTCTTTTATGCTGATAAAATCTTAATATTTCAAGCCATTGCGAATCTATTAGACAATGCCATCAAATACGCACCAGAAAGTGATCTCATTACACTGAGTATAGAATCTCAACTCGGCGACACTTACATTAGTGTATCGGATCAAGGCAAAGGCATCCCTGAAGACAGCCAAACCTTAGTCACACAACGATTTAAACGACTAACCACCAAAGAAGACGTGTTTGGTCACGGCTTAGGGTTAACCCTTATTAATGCCATCGTAACACTTCATCACGGTGAATTAATGATTAAAAATACCTCACCCGGCTTAACCGTTGGCATTAAATTAAGCTCTGATAAAATTAACTAAAACTCATCACAAAAAAACTACGATCAAAATGACATCTCTCGAATAATAACCGAATACACACTTCGCCATAACTGACTCACCACACTCTGCGGTTCGCCATCGACCACCACTTTTCCACGTATGACGAAACTAGACGTTTGCGTATTTTGATCACCTATTGGTGAAAAATAGGCGCGATATATCGCTTTTTCTGGGTGCGGTGCCATATCACCTTGCTCCTTTTTAGAAGCGATTTCACCACCATACACAGACGCTAATTCTGGTGCAGAAGACATTCTACTTACTGCCGTTTCTTCTATTTTATTAAGGCGTAACGTGACGTCAGAGTACGCTGAATTTTCTGGAATAAATCGAGCAAGACTTCCTTCTTTTATACGAGATAAATCCCTTTCCTCAATATAGGCTTCTACTAGATTGCCTTGCTGACCAACCACAGTAGCTAGCCATTCTCCTGACGACAGCCAACTCCCCACTGCAAACTGCTCTGATAGATCCGCCACATAACCATCGAACGGTGCCACCACAGTCAAACCATCGATTCGGAGTGAAGAGGCAAGCAAACGCGACTGCACTGAAACCAATTCTTCTCTTACCATACTCAATTTAGAAGACGCTTCTTTATCAAATTGGCTTACTTTGTTTTGTTTTTCTAACGCAATGAGCTGTTGACGAAGTGCAAGTGCCTCTTTCTCCAATTCTGGAGAGTAAAAGCGAAACAATCTTTCCCCTTTCTTTACTGACGTATTTTGTTCAACCGCGATTTCTACCAACTGCGCGTTTTCAGGTACAAACATTAAAGACTGCTGCTCAGCTCTAAGAATCGCCGAAGCAGACACCTCGCCTCGCCATGGAATAAAAACCAAGCAGATAAGAACAACCAATAACCCCATACTCAACATCGCGTTTCTATTAAGAGACATGTTTGACCTTCTCGCACTCCACTCTTTTAATTCTTTGAACACTGGCAGTAACACAAACACCAGCATTTCCACTGTAAACAAAATGATACCCAACACTTTGAAAGCAAAGTGGTAAACCATGAGAGCGATACCAATAAACAAAAACAGCCTATAAACCCAAGTACCGACTGAATAAAACAGCAATATTTTCCGCATAGTAGACGAAAAGTATTCTGGCGCCGCTTCCTTGAATCCGAATAGCCACTCCCTTAGCTGCCAACGAGTATAAGCAAATGCTCTTTGTTGTAGATTCGGCATTCCCAAGAAGTCGGAAAACAAGAAATAGCCATCAAAGCGCATAAAAGGACTGAGGTTAATCAATAAGGAAAGTACCCAAGTGGTCGATAACATGAAGGCTAAACTGCGCCAAACGCCATCCGCTAGAAAACTCCAAATGAACATAGCCCAAACGGCGACTATCATTTCTACCAGTACACCCGCTGCGCCAATCGCCATACGTTGATGCTTGCTTTTTAGTCGCCATGAGCCAGAGGTGTCCGTATAAAGGACAGGCCATAAAACTAGAAACGCCACCCCCATGGTTGCCACCCGACCGCCGAAAAGCTTGCAAGAATAAGCGTGCCCCAACTCATGAAGTAGCTTTGTTAAAAACAAAGCGACACCCATCAGAACAATACCTTCAAAAGAGAAAAAATATAAAAAAGTATGAGTAAAAGCATCCCACTGATGACTCACCAATACGCCACCTAATACAGCGGCCATAAGGGTCAGGCAAATAAAGAATTTGCTGATGAAGAATTTAGCAATAGGTAAGGTACGATCTAGAAAACGATCTGGGCTACAAATAGGCACACGTAAAAAGAGGTAGTTCTTAAGAAGCCACTTTAAAGGACTGGTTTTACGTTGTGATTTTTCTTCAGATAAGCGCGCTAAGTCTTTTTCGCCATAAACGTTAAGCAAACGATGTCCACTCAGAAACCGTGCAAAATTCTGAATTTCTTGTTGATCAACCTCTAAGGTAGTGGAAGACTGAATACCTTCCTGGATGGCTTCCGCACTATCAAGATGCCAGCGCGCCAGCATTTCCATTTCCAGCCAGCCTAAACGATAAAACCGTCCACTTAACGGATCTTCTAACGTCCAAGTAGGTGCACCAGAAAAGTCGGCAGGCCCTTCGTGTAAACGCAATTCATCACGAAGTTCTCCCAATGGCGCACCATTCTGCTGATTCGGCCTGTTAACTTGAGGAATAGCCATCGCCCCAACATTCATGAAGACATTACCATGTCAGCCAAATACGTAATGCAGAAATCGGTTTTCTAAACAGATAATAAAATACCGTGGTGTTTTCACCATAAAGCTTCGCTAAGCCTTTTTTACCAAGGCGAATCCGCTCATCTTTTTGCTCGAACTTAGCTTTGAGCCGAAGCGCATATTGACCTTCTTGTGTCGGCGTTGCCTTATAAGCCATGCTTTCTAATGTCGCCTTAATCGGGTTGGACGGATCACTGTTTAAAAACAACAGCACATGGGAGCCGATTTCCAAATCAATAGCATCTTGTAGTGGTAGACGAATATCTAAAGCCGTGTCGTTCGGATCAGCTATGGTCATGATGGATTCACCCAAAGACAAAGGCTTACCAATCCAATCCCCTTGGCTATCGAAGATTGCCACACCGTCATAAGGCGCTCGTAACACAGTACGTTCTAATTGTTGCTGTAGATAATCCACATCTAGCTTAGCCTGTGCTTGCTTGCCTTCAAGAACCGCCAGCGCCGCTTTGCGGCGTTCATCTCTAAAAGATTGCTGTTGCGCCATCCTCAACTCCGCTCGACTGACGGCATAGGTTTGTCTAGCGGCTTCTAATCTTTGTTGTAACTCACGGGAATCTAAATGCACTATTTCTTGATCTGCGGCCACCAATTCATTCGGTTTAACCAAAATTTTATCTACGACACCGTTCATTGGCGCACGAACAATATTTGGCTGCGAAGGTACAATATCCGCTGATGCAACAACCGATTGTCGTACCGGGATCATCGAAATTAATGCCATGACAGCAATGCCTGCTAACCACCAGCGACCACGCTTCTGACTACTCGGTAGTAAACGCGATTTACGACTGAATGCCTGCCAAGCATGTCCATAACTACTCAATAGAAACGTCAGTAACCTTTTTTCTCTTAGGTTTACCTCCTCTTCTTTCGCTAAGAGTAGACCCGCGACAATCTCCCCATGAGTGTTTTTGATTGGCAGCCAAATTAGATGAGAAGGGAAGTATTCAGCATAGCGAATCGCATCTTCTTGCTCCATTTTCTGGGGATCAACTCGATGTATTCGATCCGCTTTTTCTGTCTGTAAAACGCCTTTACACAAAGCATTCACCCAAGTACAAAAAGGCGAGCTCGCGTCGACATCCACCAATCCAGACGCACCAACAAGCACCTTGCTATCACTTCGCCATAATAGACTTTGACGATATTCCAATAACAAGCGAGTTTCGTTTAAGACAATAAATTGCAGTTCGTCTAAGGTATTGGCTAAACGCGCTTTCTCTTCAATCTGCAATAGATCAAGTAATGCATGCTCTACCGAATTATCTGGCGATTTTTTTGTCTCTTGTGGGGAGGTTTTACTCATGGTGCCGTCACTTTTTTATGGGCAAACACAGCACTGCCACTCATTCCAGGAAGCAAACGATTCTGCGGCTTTGAAGTAATCTGACCAAATACGGAGAACGACTGACTAAGAGGGTCTATTACCGCACCAAGCCGTGTTACTTTGGCATCATATTCTTGCTCGGTTTCATCTAGCCTAACTTTGAAACCATCACCAATATTAATGCGTCGTACCCAGTTTGACGGCACAATTAATTCAACGACAAAAGCATGGTTGTCATAAATTTCTAACAGTGGCTCGCCTTCTGAGACGAATTCACCTTGCTCAACCAAACGCTTAGAGATACGACCAGAGAAAGGTGCATTTATAGCGCAACGCTTTACCATGACTTCGCCTATATTTCGCTCCGCTTTCGCCATAATAAGAGCAGATTCAGCCTGACTAACGTCCATTACACTGATCGATTGAAGGTTATCCAGACGTTGAGCAATATCTTGTTTTTTCTGTGCGGTATTTTCGGCGGCTATTGCATAGTTCAGCTTGGCTCGATAAATTTCGCAATCAAAATTCACCAATTCCTGACCCTTTTTGAAGGTTTGACCTTCACGCCAATCCAGTTGCTTAATTCGCCCTGTCAATTGACTCGACAATACCATCTGATCTTTCGCTTTGAGCTGAACACGAATTGGATAGTGTTCAGCCTCAGCATGTAGTCCTGTTGAAAGAATAAAGCCACTGCATAATAAAGCTGCGGCTATTGGGAAACGATAAAACATTATTGCCCCGTATAGTTGGTGTAGTCGTTTACTTCAACACTCTGCAAGGAACCGCCCCCCTCAGAATCACGAACAAAATGCAACTCAACGGGTGCCACCACGCCTGTTATCGCTGTTTGACTTGCTATTACTGTCTTTTTAGCTAAGTTTGATCTCTTTGAAGGAACAACAGCAGAAACGGGTAATTTTCCAGAATCCAAAAGACGACTTTGAGACGTAATTGCGTCCGTCAAATCTTGCACACTATGACTCGCTACTTTTGCTGGCAATGGATCTAAACCTGTCGCTTGAAAGACCGAGCCATAAGCACTCTGCATTTGTGCAAAACTCAAGTCACGACTGCGCATAACCAACACACTTTCCGTCGTCATTCGAACTCTTTCAACCAAAGACTGTGCGTTATTCTTATAAGCGCCAGAGGTTTGTTTAAGAATGGCATTTTGCACTCTTAAGAGTTCTGACATGCGTTCAAATTGATTTCTAGCCTGCTCATGTTGTTGCCATGCAATGTTCACCTGAGTAAGCACAGCCATACGTAAAGCTTGACGACGCAAATCCGCTACAGACTGTTTAGCTTCCCCTAAACGCTTGATATCGGAATAAGAGAAAACATTTAATAAGTTCCAACTAACTTGTACGCCTGCATCAGCCCAATCATTATTTGCTAAATAACTATTACTACTATAGTGAGTACCCACAAACAATGAAGCTCCAGGCATTAAGCGTGTAAGAGCTGAACGTGTATCTAAAGCAACATTGCGCGCACGATACGCTTCTTCATTAATTTCTGGACGATTCACCATCGCCATAGCCTCCAGATCCTCTAACGAATACTGCAAGTTCGTTGGCAATACTCTTTCTTCTGCTAACTGGTAGCGCGTCGCTGGCGGCAAGTTCATCAGAGAAGCTAAAGTCGACTTAGAGGCTAAAAGATCACTTTCTAATGTTTCTAATCGACTGATCATTTCTAACAAACTTTTCTGATATTTAAGCGCTTCAAGTGGTGCAATCAATCGCTCTTTTTCTGTTTTTTTGGCATTTTCTAACGCTGCATAAGCCTCTTTAAGCGTTTCTTTCACCACAGGTTGTAATTGTTGAGCCGTCATTGCATCCCAATACGCTCTACGGACTTTTTGTATGATATCGGCAATAACACTGCGTCTGCGCTCTTCCGCTGCAAGAATGTTGTTTGCTTGGGCTTTCGAACCAAAATAGCCAACACCAAAGTCTAAAATATTCCAAGACACACTCAAGTTAGCCGTACTAGACGATTTATCTTGGCTAGTAGACGACACTAAAGATTGTGTACCTGTAGCAAGCGATTTGCTAGACGAGGCGGCTTCATTGTTACGAGTTGTCCAGCCTGCACTGGCAGCAACTTGAGGCAACATATCAAAATTCTTCAGATCTAACACATGCTCTTCAGCAAGTTTTTCCATCAAAGAAAGACGCTCTTGAAGGTTGTATTTAACCGCACGAGCCATCGCTTCTTCTAAGCTAATCGGTTTCGTAACTGGCTCTTGATTTTTAAACATAGCATCACGATCAGATGCCACTAACGCCATTTTTTGATCAAGAGTAATTGGTGTCGGTGTCACAGAACACGCCGCTAACGTGGCAATCAAAGCGCCACCTGTTACCAAACGAGTTACGCTTTTTCCCTTAAATTTTGTTTGTTTTATGTTCACATCAAAACCTTAATAATTGTGTTCTACGTCATCTTTAAGTAGATAAATTTAGTTAGCAGAAAATTCAGTAAGTAAAATTCGGCTCTTCTCAGATACAGACAATTGGCTTGCTTCTTTTACTTGTTGGGTTAACGAGGGAGCAGAAGAACCCTTGTCGGCAGCGCCTTCGTTTTCAGATCCATCACTTTGCAAATCGGCCGAATCGTCATGTTGAATATCCAATATCACAGGAACCACGGATTGATTACCGTCTTTGTCGATTACCAATACTTGTAATTCCAATGCTTCGCCAGATTTCAACGTGTCTTTAGACACACTTAATTCCAGGGTGTCAGGGTCTAGCGTCACCCCTTCTGGTAAAGCCGCCCCATTAGCAAGTGAAACTGATACGATTTGCTTTTCTTCTGATGACATCACACTGTCCGCTAAAGAAAACTGAACACTGTCTGAGGATGCAGAAAAAGAGATAGACGCTCTGACGAAAGGCTCAACAGGTAAAGTGCTGAAACTAGAAGCATCTCCAAGTACGCTATCTAAAACGTTAAAAGCAGGTGACGGAGCAACTCTGGACGGTATATCAAAAGAGCGGGATTCTATCGCGGAGGCAGGTTCACCAACTCCTGAAGTCGTAACATCATTCACAACATCGTTCACGACACTCGGGACGATGTCCGAACCACCTTGATCCGTCGCCACATCTACCACAGAGGTCGTTTGGTATACAACGAGTGAAATGTCTAGCTGCACCGAGTTATCAAGATCATTCGTAGCCGTTAACACTAACGTCCATTCACCAGCACTATTCGCTGTACCAGATAGAATCCGAGTTTCAGGGTCAAACGAGAAGCCATCAGGCAATCCAGACAAAGACAAAATTAACTCGCCGCCTTCATATGGGTTGGTTACTAGGTTTTCTGGAAGCGTTAAGAGCAACTCATCTCCCAATGGCATATCAGGAATAACAACACCACCGGATATGATAGGAGAACCATTAACAAGAGCCTCTATTGAACCATTAAAGACCTCACTAATCGCAGCACCATCATTCATTGTCACTGAGAAATTTAGCACCCCATCTTCCGCTAAACTTTCATTTTGAAAAGCAACGCTTCGTAATAAAGCATCCGCTTCAGATTGAGTCAGATCGCCTGTAATAGTAATCGTTAATTCACCATTACTCTGCTGAGTAAAGCTTCCGACTACGGCGCCTTGATATGACACACTTTCACCCTCAAGCGTGAAATCGCTGCCTTCGTTCAGGCTATAAAGATCTTCTCCGCTCGCATCCATACGAGTTACTGTCAAACTAACGCCGTTGTAGTTATCTTGAGCATCCAATTCCGCATCAGATAGATCGATAGTTGGGAAAATAATGGCCGGGCCTTTAGCAATATCATATTTAGGGGCTTCTAAGGTTTCGACTTTATAAATACTAAGGCTGGCATCCTTTACAAATACGCTTCCATCTTCGAGTACAGAAAGCGCTCCATCATTTTCCAAAGGTGCTTGCTGAACAGTATCTATGAGAATCAGTCCACCATCTTCGCCCACTAAATAACGTACCAATGAACCATCAGATGCCAACACATAAAGCTGATCGTTTTCCTCATTAAGAGCAACATCAGTAACATTATCGACGGCAAGCTCTTGCACACTAACAAACGTCAATTGCTTATTATCAGCGTCATAAGAGAAGGTCTGTAAACCTTCATTACTCATCAGATAAACAGTGCTTCCATCTTCAGTTACGACACTGTGATTTATTGAACTCATGGAGACACTACTGCCCAAAGTATCGGTCGAGCCATTACGGATATACGCAGTCCAATCCAGCCCTGAATCAGTTCGTTCTAATACAATTAACGTATTGTCAGTAAAAGTAGCCGCTACAAACACATAATCATTTGTTACGGTGATGCTGCTAGGCTGATACAAATAAGGTTCGCTCCATGAAGCACTCATTGTTTCAACAAAGGTTAACTCTCCGGTAGTACTATCTCGGTTCATTATTCCTAATGCTGAGGAATTAAGAAAATAAAGGTTTTTACCATCTTCTGAAATAACCAGTTCTTTTACCTCACTAAAAGCGTAACCCGTTTCATCTCCATTAGTGAGAGTTTGAGCAAAACTAAGCTCATTCGTCTCAGTCACACTCAATACAGTCAGAATGCTGCCTTTACTATTAGCAGAGAGCACATAAAGCGATTGACCATCCGATGAAACGACCACTTCACTCACCGTCGTAGGAAGCCCTTCAAATACTTCAGGAGCGACATCTTTAAACGCATCATGTGTTGCTTGATAGACCCATTCTCCAGTTTCAGCATCTCGTAAATAAACAGCGATATTACCTGTACTATCAGAGACATAAAGAGTACTACCATCACTCGTTACGGTAGACGATGTTATGTCACCTAATCCATCTATTTCACTCAGCGAGTCAATGAGGTCAATATCACCTACTGAAAGTAAAGGGTCCTCCGCAACCGTTGGTGCATCGTTTACCTGCACAACATTTACTTGCATCACCAGTTCACCGGACAAACCGGCTTGATCTGTTAAAGTGGCTGTTATATCAACCTTAGCGTCAGGGGAATCACTCTCATTAAGGTATTGAACTTGGCTTAATGCATTTTGCACATCCGACGTGGTCGGAATTGATCCATTGTCTTCTGTAAACGTAATGGTCAACGTACCGTCTTTGTTTAGGAAGCTCCCGATCACTACACCATCTTTAAGTAAATCATTACCTACTACGGAAAGACCATTTTCTTCTGTAAATTCCAAAACATGATCGAATGAATCACTGTCCACAGAGACCACCAAAGTCGCCCCATGATAGTTACCTAGCCCTCCGTTATAGGAGTCCATTTGAGTATCGGAAATCGTCGTACCCGTAAATACAGGAACAGCAGCAGTGTTCTCTGTATAAGAGACAGAATCAACACTACTAGCCACGCTAGGGGCTTCGTTCTCTTGTTCTGCAGCAGCCAAGGTAATAACGGCACTTCCCTCACGGAAGGTAGTTGACTTTTCACCTGTGTCGCCAGAAGCAAGTCTTTCATTAATGGTGAGCGTTACATTTTTCTGACCGCCCACCTCACTACCATTATATTTGTAGGTTATGCTATCTATAGTACTAGCAGCATCTTCTGCCGTGGTACTGGCTGAAAGATAAATAAGAACCTCTGTCTCACCGCTATCTAAAAGCGTTAAACGATATTGAAAGCCATTAACATTTTTAAAGCCCATTGAATCAAAACTAATTTTTGCTGAACCGACCTTCAAAACATCGTCACTGGTTGCATTATCGAACGTGAGCACAATTTGGTTGACGGGCTGATCAGCCTCTATGGTATCGATGGAGGTATTCTGAAATAGAGGAATATAGTCATCACCTAAGTGATAGGTTGGCGTTAACGGTGTTGTCTCTAGCGTAGCTGGGTTATTTACGCCGACTAAATCAACCGTGACATTCGTCTTACTTTGATTTCCATCACCGTCATCCACAGTAATAACAAAAACGGGAGAACCATCATTCGCAGCAGGATCATTGCTGGTATTAAAGTAGGTAATTTGACGAAGCACATCTTGCGCGACTTGCTGAGAAACGGAAGAAGTAAAGGTTACAGTAAGCTCATTATTGACTAATGCAAAGGTTGCAATTTCACTGTTATCCAAGAAAATCTTGTCATCTGAAAGGGTCAACCCATTGACCTCTAAAAAACCAAAAGCATCTTCTGGTGAAGCGCCAGATTCCCGAGCGATGGTGTAGCTAGCACCATTGTAGTTGTCTAACGCATCCAACTCAGAATCACTGACAACACCGGTAGGAAGCAAGACAACTTCAAGGGGCATAGTCACATTAAGGGTACTTTCATTTCCAGCGCCGTCGTCAAGCGTCACAACAAACTCAACAGAACGACTTCCAACAACAGGATCATTACTGGTGCTGCTATAGGTAATTTGGCGCAAAACATCGGTCACTACTTGCTGAGAGACAGACGATGTAAAGGTCACCGTCAGCTGATTGTCGACCACCGAAAAGGTCGCAACTTCCTGGTAGTTCAGTTCAATCGAGCCGGTTCGTGTTAGCTCGAAACCATTTGCGTCGATAAAACCAAAAGAATCTTCTGGCAAAGCACCTGACTGACGGACAAAGGTATAACTGGCGCCATTATAGTCCTCTAAAGCACCTAACTCAGCATCACTCACTACCCCCTTAGGAAGCACAACAGAAGCATCACCGCCTTCGGTATAACTTACTGAAGGAATAGAGAGTTTAAAGGTACTGATACTTCTATCTTCCACCAGAATAAAGGTAGAACCATCAGCATTTAATGCAGCGGTCTTAATACCTCTTTCACCAACCAATGTGCTTACTTTTTTTAAGGTTGACCCTTCTTGTAAGAAGGTGTCGATACTGTTACCCAACACCAAAACCCCAGTGCCATCTAATGTCGCAAGAATATCTCGTGCATCAGCAGACACTTCATAGCTATCTTTTAAGACAAGCGCGCCCTCGTCATCAAAGACCATGGTCAGTAAGCTTGTGCCATTATCTTCATTTAAAGCAAAAACCGTTTCACCATCGCTAGACACAGCAATGGATTGAATATAATAAGCGTCTGCGATGCCTTCTACGGAACTGATATAAGTCAGTGCACCATCTTCTTCAATGGAAAATAGCGTTAAAACACTGTCATCCCCATTGCCACCAACAAACATGGTGTTGCCATCTTCGCTGACGAATAAACGTCGCGCACCGGTTAGACCATCAACACCATCTGTCTCGTTACTGTAACTATGCGCTAAACTTAAAGTACCATCATCTTGAGTCGCCAAAACAAACACACTATCTGCTCCGGCAACATACAAATAACCATTGGACGCCGTCACGTCTTCCACAAAAGTGGATATATTATCAATACCAAACTCACTAAAATCAGTATTGCCCAACAAGCTCAATTCGCCGGTTGTTGCGTCCCGACTAAAGACCACCATGCTATTGTCTGTCTCACCGTATACATATAAGAGGCTTTGATCTTCTGATAGACGTACAATAGAAGCACCAGCTAGGCCATCAATCGCGACGGTAGAATCAAATTCAAACGTATCCCAATTAAACTCTCCACTAAGGTTATATTCGGTATCAATAGACGTTAACGAGCCATCTTCCTCTACGCTATAAACAACCACAGATGAAGAATATTCTTCAATATCCCACGCATCGGTATTACCAGCGTTAACAGAATACGCAAATTTACCATCTGCACTAAAAATCAAATCATTAGCACTTGCAGAGACATCAGCAACAAGCTCAAATGAAGTTGATTCCGCAGCAACCTCCGGCGCTTCATTTGCCTCAGTAGAGTTCGACTCCGCACTAGAAACTGCGTCATCAGCACTAGCAACCCCTGCCGCATCAAACATCAAGCGAGGCTCAAGCATCAAGCTCAGCGAAGATGACGACTTCCTTTTTAAAAACATATAACACCCCTATTCGACTGAGCCGACTTATGACTCTCTTTATTTGATTAAGCGCACGTAATAGTTACTGCGAATCTTGCCAGCAATATCTTTTAAATATTGTTTAATCTGGCTGCGACCGTCGGAAAAACTAGGCGTCTCTACCGCATACAAAGCACCACCATTTCCAGCACAAATTTGAAGGCTTGGAATCACATCAGACCCAAATCTGCCATCTAAATAATCTGACGTTGTATTACCAACCACGCCATCAACTACGCCAGAAGGAAAAGCCGCAATCATAAAAAATTTAATGTTCTTAGCTTGAAAATCTCGACACAAGTCCTCAAAACGTCGCTTAGCAAACTGATAAAGTCCCTCTGTACCATTACCGCTACTCTCTCCAATTCTGCGGTTGTAGCCATTCGTATCTCCAGAATAATCATCCGCATCAAACAGCAAAACAATTGCTTTGACACCCTCATCAAAATCTAGTGGCAACTCACTGTCCCCCCATCCAGACGTTCCTCGCATATTCGGCGCTAAGGTCGAACCAGCCCACCCCATTGCAATTGCAAGGTTGTTATAACTTGCATCTACTGGCTGCATTTGGTCAAAACGAGCTTCAAGCTTATCTACGTCATTTGTGAGGGGAAGCAAAGGTGCGATGGGGCAACCTCGCTGTGGCCACATTTCACGAAAGTCTATGCCACCAGTATCAGGCCAAAGGATAGGATTAGGACCTCTCCAGCGAATTACAGGTGCTGGAGCACCTACCGCACTGCCAGCACTGTAATACACTCCAAACTGACTCGTCGGTGACTCATCCCAGAAAAAATTTTCTTCTTCGCCCAATCCTCGAAACATACAAAGGCGATCAGTAATAACATCTGGGGACCTTGGGTCAGCCAGATGTCTTAAACTACCTGACCGAAACAGACTATTTAGCTCAAGAGGATTTAATGCTCCCTCCTTAGACCAGCGAAAAATACGATCAGGATCCTCTGAGTCAAAGACATTAACGGATGACATAAAAGGAACAAGTGAAAACCATACATTCCCCTCCTCCACATCTAGCTCACCCATGAAATCTATACTTAATTCACGTAAAGCAGACAAGTTAGCGGATGACGCTGCCCCCGCAGAATTAGGTATTACTAAAGCCACCTCAGTATCCTGAGTAACCACTTCAGCAGTCGACGAAATTACCTGCTCCTGCTCTCCCACACCCAATAAGTCTGATTTGGCGTCTAGTGTGACGCTAACGGAATACGTGACACCATCTTCCGACTTACCTCGTGTGACGTTTATCTGCCCTTGAGCAATCTGTTCAACTAACTCGGAATCCATTCCAAGATTACTTCGTACATAGCCATAGGCGAGTTTTTGAAGCTCAGAAAGCTTACCTTCATTATTATTTAGTAGTTCGCTATTCCCTACCGCCATTGCGGCAGCATCCGTTGCTCGCTTTATTTGCGCTGAGCTATTGACCATACGGGTTGTGTCTACCGCATAAGAAATCGCCATCAGCGCCCCAACGAAAGCAAGCACAGCAAAAGGCGCGGCAGCGCCCACTTCATTTTTCATCAAAGAAATAGAGTGTTTACGGATATGAGATACAGCCTGCCTAAAGATCACAGCACTAGATTGGTATAGAGACACTTTAACTGGCTTCACTTTCATTTTTCGCTTTCATTGACTGACAGTAAATAGAATGGAGAGATGCTAATGAAGATGATAACTATTCGCAACAAATTGGCGGGTTGGCTTTATTAATAATCATTAATATTTATCAAGTATAAAAAAAGCCTCTCTAATCAGGCGATCAAAGAGGCTTCATAACAGCAAGATTTTCGCTTAGCTCAAATCTATTTTTTGATTAAACCTTAAAGTAGGAAAGGGATCGTTTCTGAGACTCCGCAAGTTCAGACAACTCATGAGAAGCTTGCAGAGTCTCGTTAATGGAGGTCATGTTTTGGCTCACAGATTGATAGGTCTGATCTGTAATACGAGCAATGTCCTCAGTCACACTTAATTGTTCATGTGACGCTGCTGCGACTAAGGTGTTCACGTCTGAAATGGACTGTACCGCATGAGAAATATCCTCAAACGATTCTTTCACTTGCGTCGCTAAGCTAACAGACTCTTGAATCAGCTCGACATTGCTGCCCATATTGTTATTAGCACGCTCTGATTGCGACTGCAGCTTTTCGATGATCTCTTGAATATTTACCGTCGACTCTTGAGTTTTCGAGGCCAGATTACGCACCTCGTCAGCCACCACGGCAAAACCTCGACCTTGCTCGCCCGCACGTGCCGCTTCAATAGCTGCATTCAGTGCCAACAAATTAGTTTGCTCAGAAATACCGCTAATGACTTCCGTCACGGTTCCGATCTCAATGGCAAATTGACGTAATTCGTCAACAATCTGCGCCGTCTCTGAGAAAGATGCGTTGATTCGGTCCGTTAACTCAATGTTTCTGTCTAGAGTCAGCTTACCACTGGCGGCATTTTCTTGTGCTCGTTTCGCCTCATCTTCCGCAACAACGGCTTTTTCGCTGACTTCTTGTGAAGCTGAGTTGAGCTCTTTTAACGATGAAGTGATTTGCTCAATTTGAGAAAGTTCTTGCTGCGCATTAGATTGTGTCCCTTCCATCACTGAATTCAGTTGCAACGAGGCGGCGGCAACGTTTTCTGAAATCCCATGAGACGTTTTTATCAAGTGAGAAAGTTGTTCAGACAGATCCACAAAGGACTGGTAAATACCGGTTTCTTTACCTGTCTTAGCAAAACGCTGAGTCAGATCCCCTTTCGCCATCACTTCAATTAACTCCGCGATTTCTTCCGGTGTGCCGCCAACAGGTCTGAGCACCAGTTTATTGATCACCACGTACAAAATACCCAAGGCAAGCAACATGCTGATTACCCCTAGCACCAACGCAAAGATCAGCTGTTTATTGGCTGCCGCGTAAATGTTATCGTCCTCAGCCAACACAACAAACTGCCAACCCACCGTATCCAACTCACCCCAGAACCCCGTCAAAGACACGTCATGACCAAAGCTTTTCACAAATGTGCTGTAATTCAGTTCGCGGTTATCTTTATTTAAATCTTTGTAGTATGGGCGTAAATCAAACAGGTTCTTACCAATATCATTTGGATTGGGCGACACCAACAAGGTCCCATCCGACGTGTATAAGTACATACCATCGCGCTCGGCATACTGTTCTAATACGGCACTTAATAATACCGTCGAAACAACGGCAAAACTGTCGTTTACTTTTTGCGTCATGGCCACGATTTCGTTGCCTGTTAACTGTGATTTGAACGGTTTGGAAACAAATTCAGTTTTACCTTCACGAAAAATCGCATTATAAAAAGAACGATTGAGCGCCTTAGCATTGAAGTTAAATCTCTTACCTTCAGGACCACCATACAACTCACCTTCTTTGTTCAAAATGGCAATAGAGTCTGTGATATCTTGCTGGGAACGAGTCAGTGCATTCAATTGAGACAAAGCATAGTCAGATAGGCGATCACCCTCGATGTCATCATAATTGAGTTCGATCGAGGTCAACATTTTTTGATAACCCTTGATGCGAGCGGTAAGCTCGGCGGCAATAGTTTGATTCTGTGCCTTTAATATGGCCTTATTTAAGGTCACGGATTCGCCCCTAAAAGACACATAGTTAATGGCTGTAAACAAGCCAACAATGACTACAATAATGGCACCCAGTGTGCCAAAAATTTGTTTTTGAAACCTATTCATAGACCCAGATACCTTCTGCTTTAAACATCCACAAAAGAAACGTCAAACGACTGACAGATTCTTTAAGGCCATTGTCGTCACAAACAACAATGGTCACCCTCTCAAGTTATACTAGAAACCCAGTATCAGCATAAGTAAAAATCTGTAAGCAACTCGAACCTAGATCAATCAACTTATACTTTATAACCTTACCTGTCTTTTAAGATGAAGCTCGATGTCACCTCATAAGTTTGTTCCGCCGCACCGAATAAGTCACCGGTTAATGCCCCTAACTTATTCGACGTTGCCTCATTACTCGTAGAGACCTTCACAATTTGCTCCACATGCTGTGCAATGCCAGTTGCTTCTTGCGCCTGCTTAGCAACCAACTCCGCCAGCCCTTCCAAACGTTGCTTAGCCATTTTTGCGTCTACTTCAAGCTGACTAAGAGGCGTCACCACGTTTTCTATCTGCCTCACACCTAAACGCATTTTTTCTTGTCCCTGAGACATTTCGGTAGAAATTTGAGTGGATAACGAACTGATTTGCGTAATGATGGTGTCAATTGAACTGGTTACTTCTGCGGTATTATTAGCAAGGTTGCGCACTTCATCCGCCACCACCGCAAAACCGCGGCCACTCTCGCCTGCACGAGCGGCTTCAATCGACGCATTCAAAGCCAACAAATTAGTTTGTTCGGCAATATCACGGATACTGTTCACAAACCCGGTTACCTGCGCCGAGCTTTCATTTAATTTGGCGACCGAGCGAGCGGTTTCTTCAATATAGGCAGCCACATCCGTGATGTCTGTAGACGCTTGGGTAATGACACTTTTACCATGCTTAGCTAAATCATGGGCAGACTCTGCTTGCCGGCGTGACGCCGTGGCATGCTCAACCATAGTACTTGCCCCTTCAGACAAGACACTCACCGCGGTTTGAATGTCAGCAGCCATGTCCATTTGTGAGGATGATCCCTGTTGCACATCATTAACACTACCGCGAATGTCGTCCACCGCCAGCACCACGGTTTTCGCACTGGAATCAATTTTACGCACCAAATCAGCCAAACTGGCACGCATGCGATTCAAACTGGTCACTAGATGACCAAGCTCGCCAGAATACGTTTGAGTAAAAGCATTCGACAAGTCACCATGAGCTACTTTATCGAGGAAGACAATAATATGGTTAAGAGGATTCACAATACTGCGAGTAATGAGAGTCGACATCACGCCCCCAACCAATAAGGCCACTAGCCCTAACCCGATCATGAGATAAATCGCCAACTCTGAGTCTGCTAAGACGCTTTGTTGTCGTGACTGCATTTCACTGCGTTGTCGCTCTGCTAACGTATCGGCCTCATTCAAAAAGGTCTGTAATTGTGTACGAGTATTGCCTGACATCAAAGCTTTTGCTTGCGCCAGTTCGCCAAACTCAAGCGCTTCAACCGTTTCTTGTAGAGCGTTTTGATAAATGACCTTTTGCTCTTTCAACGCTGTAATCAATACCATGTCTTGCTCTGTTCGAACCAACCCAGCCATGATATCTAAGTTGTTATCAAGACTTTTATTCCGAGCATCTATCTCTTGATAAATAGCAACTCGTGCGTCTCTCTCTTCTAAAACGAACAACAACAAAAGTCGGCTAGCCAAACTTTCCGCATCCAAGTTCAACTCGCCACTGAGCTCAACCAGCGCCGCATTTTCATCTACAATACTGCGAATATTGCCAGACAAGGCTTGAAAACGTGTTACAGACAAGAGTACAACCAGCGTCAACAAAGCCAGTAATACCAAAAAACTGGTTCTCAGTTTTCCTTTAATCGTCGCAAATCCCAGCATAGAAAAGTCTCCCCTATGATTATCCCTAAACACAATTAATAAATGCGACTAGACTTTGGCCAGTCGATTTTAAAGATTAGACGTTGATGGCGGTAATTTCTTACAAAAAAGCCAACATATTTTTATGTTGGCTTCGGTGAACAGACATTAAGCTTTGGCAAAGCGTTTGAACGGTAGGGTATAAGCGATTAAAAACAGTAAAGCAGCACACACGACCACACTCGGGCCAGTAGGTGTGTCCCAGCGATACGAGCTCCAAAGCCCGCCACACACAGCGAGGCAACCAATAACGCTGGCAATAAACGCCATTTGCACTGGCGTTTTGGATAGCTTTCTTGCGGTCGCAGCCGGAATAATCATCAGTGACGTAATCAAGAGCACCCCAACGATTTTCATCGCCACAGCAATCACCAAAGCGACCAGCAACATCAAGAGTAAGCGGATAGATTCAACTGGGTAACCTTCCACTTTCGCCAGTTCTTCGTTTACCGTGACAGCAAGCAAAGGCTTCCAGAAGATCACCAATAACGCGATCACTGCTAAGCCACCCGCATAAATCCAATACACATCCTGTTGGCTGATGGCCAACAAATCACCAAACAAATACGCCATTAAATCAATGCGAACATCGTCTAAAAAACTCACGGCGACTAAGCCAAGTGATAAAGAGGAGTGCGCCAAGATGCCCAATAAAGTGTCCGTGGCAATAATGTGCTTTTTCTGCAAGGTCACCAAGACCGCGGCAAGCCCCACACACAACACAATAATAGCGAGATTAAGGTTGATCTCCAAAAGCAAACCAAGTGCCACACCTAGCAAAGCAGAGTGCGCTAGAGTGTCGCCAAAGTAAGCCATGCGACGCCACACCACAAATGCCCCAAGAGGACCGGCGACCGAAGCCACACCTAAGCCTCCGATCAAGGCTCTAAATAAAAGATCTAGCATGTTGTTTTATCTCTCCAATAGACAGGAAGCGCTGTTCGTTCAGTCATTAATGATGGCAATGTGTGTGCTCGTCTTGCGCAAGAATATCCCCATGCTCATCGTGCACGTGGTCATGCTGGTGAGAATAAATAGCAATGGACTCATCTGCTCCTGGCACACCAAATAAAGCCTGATAAGCAGGGTGCCCAGTCACATGTTGAGGCGTACCAGAACAGCACACATGTTGATTAATACAAACCACGGTATCGGTTTTCGCCATCACCAAATGAAGGTCATGAGACACCATCAACACACCACAGCCGAGCTCATCACGGATGCCTTCAATCAAATTATAAAGTTCAACCTGACCATTCACATCGACGCCTTGTACCGGCTCATCCAACACCAATAAATTCGGCCGATTTAATAAGGCTCTAGCTAACAATACACGTTGTGTCTCGCCACCAGACAACACATGAACCTGAGAATTCAGTAAATGAGCAATACCCAATTTGTCTAAGGTTGGCTCAATGGCTTTTTTATTGACCCCACGAACCAAGGCAAGAAAGTGCTTTACCGTTAGAGGCAAGGTTGGATCAACATGCAACTTCTGAGGCATGTAGCCAATTCGTAAGCTTTCATGACGAACAACGCGACCCGTTGTCGCCGTCTGCAAACCCAACAAGGTGCGAATCAGCGTACTTTTACCACTGCCATTGGGGCCAATCAAGGTCACGATTTCCCCTTCACTAATGGTCATATTGATGCTGTCTAAGAGCGCTCGTCCATCAAACGCGATTCCGATCTTATCAAACTCCACCAAACACTTACTCATGCTCGGGCCTCAGCAGCTAAACCACGGCAATCAGCACATAAGCCTGTTAACTCAATGGTTTCCGATCTTAATTCAAAACCATGTTGAGCGGCTTTAGCAACCAACGAAGCGTGTATGTCTTGGTAATCAAACTCCATAACGTTGTGGCACTCATCGCAAATCAAAAAATAGCCTTTGTGTTCTTTATCGGCATGGGCGCACCCCAAATACGCGTTCATGGATTCCACTTTGTGAATCAGTCCGGCATTCAATAAAAAATCCAATGCTCGATAAACGGTTGGTGGCGCGGAGTTAAAGCCTTCTTCCGCCAACTTTGCCAACAACTGATAAGCCCCTAATGGACGATGACTCTCCCAAATCAACTCCAAAGCACGACGACGAACTTTCGTGAGTCGTTGCCCTTGCTCTAAACATAAGGTCTCAGCCGTTGCCAAGGCCGTATCGATACAATCATTATGGTTATGTGCGTTTTCTTCGCTCATCAAAATGCCCTGCCCGCATTACTCAAATAACTCCAAATCATTGAGCAACTAATGAGAATCAACGCCAAGGCAGCTACAAAACCAAAGCCCCTTGACACTCGTTGCCGCCAAACGCTTTGTCCACGGCTCAACATAAAACCGGTATCTCGAACCAATACACTCACCGCGGCAAGTCCTGACACCGTGATCGCAGTCCCCAAAGACATCGCAAAGGTGGCCGCTAAGCCCCACTGAAAAATCCCAGCACTCATCGAGAAAAGCAGCACCAGAACAGCGCCAGTACAAGGACGAATGCCAACCGCTAAAATCATCGCCCAGACTCCTCGCTTCGCCACTTTACGCTCCGTTTCATCATGCTGATCACAGCACGCATGATGACCGTGGTCGTGGTCGTGGTCGTGGTCGTGGTCGTGGTCGTGGTCGTGGTCGTGGTCGTGGTGAAGATGATCTTTTGAATGATCATGTCCACAGCCAGATTTACCACGCAATAAGCGCGATAAAATCCACACACCAATTAAGCCAACCGCGGCAAAACTGGCGATCTCAAAAAAGCGAGATATCTGCATAGCGCGTCCGGCTAAGGAAAAGATCTGCCCTAATACCAGAATCAAAGCCACCGCCATAATGCCTTGCACGGCCGCACACAAAAAGGCAATGACAATGCCTTTACGCATAGAAGCACGACTGGCTAACATATAGGACGAAATAACCGCTTTACCATGTCCAGGGCCTGCTGCATGAAACACCCCATATAAAAAGCTCACTGACACTAAGCTCCACAGCAAAGCGACACTGCCACCTTTACTTATGGCCCGAACTAATGACACTAATTCACGATGAAAACTAGCCTGTTGTGCAATAACCCACTGAATAAAATCCTGATACAGAGAAAAATCCGCTGCATACAAAGGTGAGATAAAACAGAAGAAAGATAAAAAGACGATGACTACGTTCTTCGCCATGCTGGCACTCACTTAAGGTTAAACTGATTTTGTTATGGTATAACAAGTCTAACCTCAGGAGAAGTCGTTGCGCAAAATCACCACATTATGTGACTTTATTGAGATAGCAGGGGCGTCAAAAAGCCCGTCACTCCACTCATGAAAATCTGTGCCGCCATTGCTGCTAAGATCAGACCGGTGATCTTAGATAAGACATTCAAACCGGTACGACCAAGCATTTTCTCGATCAAAGAACCAGAATACAAAATCACCGCCAACGAACCGAGTGCCAACAACAAGCCACAAATACCGATCACCAGATCCCAACCTTGCAGCTCAGCACCATACACCAATATAGTACCTATGGTGGCAGGACCGATAATGGTCGGTACGGCTAGCGGCACAACGGAAACATCGTCACGCTCTTCGCTGGGCATGCCCACGGCATGATTTCGCGTACCGTCACGCACCAAACTCAACGCCGACATAAACAACAAAATCCCAGAACCAATTCGAAACGAATCCAAGGTAATGCCCAGCACAGCAAATAAACTGCTACCAAAAAACAACAACACCAAAGAAATCACCACTGCCGCGATGATGGCTTTGTTGGCTACTTGTTTGCGGGATGTTGCCGTTTCGCCACGAGTTAACGCAAGAAACATCGATAACACAAAAAACGGTGCAAACAGGAAAAAGAACTTAATCCAAGTAGAAATGAGTAGACTCATTGATCGCCTTACTAAAAAGCATTACACCACGCGATCAGCGTTGGCTTAATGCGAGTTTTAAACCAAAGCCCACCAGCAATGCACCAGTTAAGCCATCCATAACTTGCGCCACTTTTGGTCGCGCCAGCCAAACTCGCGCTTTATGAATCATCAACGCAAGAAACATTTGCCACACCATCGCTATGATAAAGTGAAGGGAAGCCATAAACAGAGATTGAGCCAATGCGGAATGGGTTGGATCAATAAACTGCGGTAAAAATGCCATGTAAAAAATAATGGGTTTCGGGTTCAACACATTGGATAAGATGCCTTGACGGAAACTTCCCCAAGCATTAACCGACTGGTTACCCTTGGTGCTAAAACTCAAGCCAACAGGGTTCGCCGCACTACGTAGGGCCTGAACGCCGAGATAAACAAGATAGGCCGCGCCCAGCAATTTAAACGCCGTGAACAAACCGGCTGAGCCAAGCAATATCACCGACAAACCTAACGCAGACACGGTGGCATGGGCGAACAATCCCATGCAAATACCTAAGCTGGTAAGAAAGCCTAAACGCCAACCACCCAACGCAGCATTACGCATCACCAAGATAGTATCGACACCAGGACTCATGGTTAATACGCTAATGGCCAATAAGAAAGGTAACCATTGAAAGTGCTCTAACATAAACGTTATTCCAAAGACATGATTAAGGTTTGCAGGTTAAATCAACCCAGAAGGCAACAGACGTTTCTTCGGCTTCACGTTCCGCAGGCGTACAAATTTCGGCGTAACGCCCCGTCAAACGGACCAAACCTTCTTCCACAGGCTCCATAGCAAAATACAACTCATCATCGCCAAACGCTAAACTCAAAGTCGACGTTTCCAAGTTCACCGCTTCAGGTAAATGTATGGCCATGCGAATCCATAACATTTGATCACGAATACGCACATCCATGACATGCACTTCATCAGGAACAAAGTCTGCACTATCACGCTTCATTTTGATGAAATAACCATAAGTTTCAAAGCTCTTAAGCACTTCCAGCATATCGAGCTTCTCTTGCCCTTCTAGCTCACCATTGGCGTCAATATCATATTCAGCAATCAAGCTTGTAGAAGTAAATAAGTCCAAACTCCAAGTCGCTTCTAATTGGTCAATACTGGTCGAGTTCACTTTGACACGATATTGAGAATCCACCCAAACATGCGGATGAGCCAAGGCTTGCAAGGTCGTCAAACCTAAAATAGCAGCAAGAATAAATCGAAACATCAGAACTCCATCAAGGCTGGTGTATAACGTAGCCTAGCTTCTAAAATACGCTGTAACTCACGCGGGTCATGTTGTTGAGCGAGACGTTCAGGATCATCCTTCGCACCGTGCCACGCTTCTAAACGAGAAAGCCAAAAACGCACTGCCGCAATTCGCAACATATATGGCCAAGCTTTGATCTCATCCGCACTTGGTTCTCTCTCATAAAGATAGGCTTTTAACAATGCGCGATACTTAGCCATATCCAATTCACCGGTCTCAATGTCTGAACACCAATCATTTACAACAATGGCTAAATCATACATAACCCATGAATAACACGCATTGTAAAAATCGATAATAGCCGATAATACATCGCCATCGAACAAGGTGTTGTTAAAAAACAAATCCCCATGAATGGTGGTTTTCGGTAAATCATCATGTTCGGCGATAAAAGCATCAAATTCAGCAATTTGTGAGGTCAGTAACGCCGCTTGTTGCGGCTCTAGCTCAGGCAAAATCGCTTTACTAGTGGCATGCCACCAAGCCATGCCTCGGTGACTTTCCCGATGATCTGAAAAGTCCTCGCCGGCTATGTGCAATTTAGCCAAGACTGCGCCCATTTGACGACAACTCTCGACAGAGGTTTGTTCCAAACCCTCACCCGGAAAGCAATCCACAATAATCGCCGGACGCTGTTTAACCATTCTCAAGCGTTCACCGTGAATATCAATTAGCGCCGCAGGCACATTAAATCCTTTGTGTTTCAAATGCGCGACCACATCCAAAAAATACGGCACTTCATCGTACTCAAATTCTTCAAATAAGGTTAAAACATACTTCCCAGTGGTGGTGGTCAAAAAGTAATTTGTATTCTCAACGCCACCAGAAATGCCTTGGAATGAGACCAGCTCGCCTAAATAATAATCGGCCACTAAGGCCCGCATGTCGGATTCAGAAAGGGATGTGTAAACAGCCAAGTTGTACTACCTATTTATTATCAATACGATGACGCGAATAAGAAAACGCCTATGCTCCACAATAAGCAAGGAAAGGTCAATTCGTTCCGAAGAAATACGTCGTATATTCCGGCATATTCCATTACATAACCCCAAAAAACGAGGACAATTCTACACAAAGAGACAACAAAATCTGGCGTCAAATTGTGTATAATTTGTGCACAACAAAACAAGCAAGGCATCTGATTTTGATAAACAACAGAAATGACCAAGCAAAAATTTTGATTCCAGCCACCTATCGACTGCTGATTGTCACTATCTTGAGTAGCGTCATTTATACTGTTTTATTCAATGTTTATTCGACACCATTTGCGCTTCATGCCTTTCAACCCGGTATTATCGCTCTACTTCACTTAATACTTTTTGCTTATTTGTATAAAAATCCTAGAAAAAGAATTAGCCAAGTGATTAATGCATATGGCGCCATTCTGCTGCTCACCTCCGTACCAAATACCTTATATTTCACTATCGGAGCTTGGCAAAGCGAGTGGCTGTTTATTGAGATGTTTCCACCTATTTCCGGCATGATCATATTAACCACCACACTGATTATGCTAATGCTGCCTGAGAAGCTCAATAAGTTCGTCATTTTGACTTGGACTCTAAACGCTGTCCCAGTATTACTGCTTTTAGCGACACACCCAGAAGAATTGCAGACTCCCCGAGGCTATGATCTCTTATTTCTATTCGGCCCAGCCAGCTTCTTAATACTGCTTATTATTCCTTATCAACGTAGCGTCAGAAGCCATCTGGATAAAATCAATGTGGATTTACAACATTCCAGACAAGAGGCTGACCGAGACTTTTTAACGGATGTTTATAATAGACGAGGCTTAAAAAGTTGGTTAAACGACCTAGCCCCTAATACCAGTTTAAGTGTATTGCTCATCGATATTGACCACTTTAAAAGCGTCAATGATAGGTTTGGCCATGCGACGGGCGATCATGTACTGGTCGAATTTGCTTCCCGTCTCCGCACCGCGTACTTCGAAGATTGCGGCCTGGCCCGTTGGGGTGGCGAAGAGTTTATTGTCGTCATCGTCAACCCCAGTGCCGATAGCATGTCCTCTATTGGTGAAAAATTTAGAAGCACCATTAGCCAACAACCCTACAAAGACATAGGAAAAATCACCGCCAGTATCGGCATCTCCCAAGTTAACCAAGCTCAACACTTCATTGCCATGGTCGAAGAAGCAGACAAAGCCGTGTATTTTGCCAAAGCCAATGGCCGCGACCAAGTTGTCTTATACTCAGACGCGCTGGCCGAAGAACCTTCCCTTTCAGCAGAATAACAAAGCACAGATTAATTCGCCTTTTGATGTAAAAACAATCGCAACCGCTTAGAATAGAGCCAACTTTGCCATTTCTTATAGAGGTTTCATTTTGGCTACGGATTCATTACAACAAACACCCCCAATGATTTTGGTAGACGGCTCGTCTTATCTTTACCGAGCTTTCCA
Source organism: Marinomonas posidonica (assembly GCF_043643765.1). GTDB lineage: Bacteria > Pseudomonadota > Gammaproteobacteria > Pseudomonadales > Marinomonadaceae > Marinomonas > Marinomonas posidonica_A. Next base: position 65,312 of record NZ_JBHZSP010000015.1, read on the forward strand.
CGCAATTCCACCGATGCACACCAGCGACGGCCACCCGACCAACGCCACGCGCGGTGTGATCAGTATGATCCGTAGTCTCATCAAAACCTATCCTGATTCCCCCATGGTGATCATCTTCGACGCCAAGGGTAAAACCTTCCGCGATGAAATCTACAGCGAATACAAAGCACAGCGTCCCCCCATGCCGGACGATCTTCGCCCGCAAATCGAACCGATTCACCGCATGGTCGAAGCCATGGGCTTGCCACTCGTTATCATCGATGGCGTCGAAGCGGATGACGTGATCGGCACCATCGCCAAACAAGTGGGCGAGGCCGGACGCGACGTCATTGTCTCCACAGGCGATAAAGACATGGCACAACTGGTCACCGAGAGAGTCACGCTGGTAAACACCATGAACAACACCGTCATGGACATCCAAGGCGTCAAAGACAAATTCGGCATTCCGCCCGAACTCATCATCGATTATCTCGCTCTCATGGGCGACAAAGTTGATAATATTCCGGGCGTACCAGGCGTTGGCGAAAAAACCGCCTTAGCCTTACTACAAGGCTTAGGCAGCATCAAAGAGATTTACACACGTCTAGACGACATTGCCGCTTTGGGCTTCCGTGGTTCCAAAACCATGAAGCAAAAAATGGAAGACAACAAAGAGATGGCTGAGCTGTCTTACACCTTGGCGACCATCAAATGCGACGTGGAACTGCCCTTCAATCCACAAGAATTGAAAAACGGCGAAGCCAACAAAGAAACGCTACGTGAATGGTTCACTAAGCTGGAATTCAAAACCTGGATAAAAGATTTGGACACAGCGCCAAGCGTGGACGGCCCAAGTGACACCCTAGGTAACTTGGATGGACAAGCCACTGCCAGCAAATCTGACATCCAAGTGCAGTACGACACCATATTAGACAAAGCCAGCTTCACAAGCTGGTTTGAAACCATTCAACAAGCTGACTTAGTGGCCTTTGATACAGAAACCACCAGCTTGAATTACATGGCGGCGGAATTGGTGGGTGTGTCTTTTTCTGTTGAAGCAGGTAAAGCCGCTTACCTACCACTGGCCCACGATTATGAAGGCGCGCCAGAACAACTGGATCGCGATTGGGTATTAGAACAGCTTAAACCTTGGCTAGAAGACGAAACAGCGGCGAAAGTAGGCCAGCATCTAAAATATGACGCCAATGTACTGAACAATTACGGCATAACCCTACGTGGTATTGTTTACGACACCATGTTGGAGTCTTACGTCTTTAACTCGGTCAGCTCTCGTCATGACATGGGCAGTTTAGCGGAGAAATTCCTCGACCATAAATGCGTCAGCTTTGAAGACATTGCCGGCAAAGGCGCGAAGCAAAAGACCTTCAATCAAATCGACTTAGAGCAAGCGGCTTTTTATGCCGCTGAAGATGCAGATATTACGCTGCGTTTGCATCAAGCTATTTGGCCACAATTAGAAAAGACGCCTGAACTGATCAGCATTTTCAACGACATCGAATGCCCGCTGGTGCCAGTATTAGCAAAAATGGAACAAACCGGCGCACTGATTGACCCAGAACTATTGCATGCACAAAGCAGCGAAATCGCAGCCAAACTGCAGGAACTGGAAATCAAAGCCCATGAAGAAGCAGGGGAGAGCTTTAACTTAAGCTCACCGAAACAGCTACAAGTCATCTTGTTTGAAAAGCTGGAATTGCCGGTCATCAAGAAGACGCCAAAAGGTCAACCTTCCACCGCGGAACCGATTTTGCAGGAGCTAGCCGAAAAATATGAGCTGCCTCGCATCATCATGGAACACCGTAGTTTGTCGAAACTGAAGTCGACTTACACCGACAAACTGCCAGAAATGATCCAAAAAACTGGCCGCATTCATACCTCCTATCATCAAGCAGTAACGGCTACAGGGCGTTTGTCCTCTTCCGATCCGAACTTACAGAATATTCCAATTCGTAGCGCCGAAGGCCGTCGTATTCGCCAAGCCTTTGTCGCACCAGAAGGTTACAAACTGGTCGCGGCCGACTACTCACAAATCGAACTGCGCATTATGGCTCACTTGTCACAGGACAAAGGCTTGCTGGACGCGTTTGCGAACAATGCCGATGTACACAGAGCCACCGCTGCAGAAGTCTTTGAAACCACGCCAGAGGAAGTCACCACAGAGCAACGTCGTCGCGCCAAAGCCATTAACTTTGGCTTGATTTACGGCATGTCGGCCTTTGGCTTAGCCAAACAGCTTGGCATTGGCCGCCCAGAAGCGCAAAAATACGTACAGCGTTACTTTGAACGTTACCCTGGCGTGCGCACCTACATGGACAACACGCGTGAAAACGCCAAAGAAAAAGGCTTTGTGGAAACCATCTATGGCCGTCGTTTGTACTTGCCTGACCTCAAAGCAAAAAACGCCATGATGCGCCAAGCTGCCGAACGCACCGCCATCAACGCACCGATGCAAGGCTCCGCCGCCGACATCATCAAACGCGCCATGATCAAGATGCACGATTGGCTGGCTGACACCGACCTAGACGTGAAAATGATCATGCAAGTACACGATGAACTCATCTTCGAAGTCGCCGAAAAAGACCTAGACGCAGCACAAGAAAAAATCGTCGACATCATGCAGAATAGTAGCCAGATTGATGTGCCATTATTGGTTGAAGCGGGCGTTGGAGACAACTGGGACGAGGCGCACTAAGCGCCTAAAATAGCAACGGCATACAAGCAAGGTTCAAGGAAGAATCTGCTTTAAACTTAAGGGATTAAATGGAAACCACCATTCTACATAGCGACCTTTCAGTCGAGTGGATGTCGCACAAACGAAGTAAAAACGCCTTTGTTACGACAACAAACGCTTCACTTTCATTTGGCACCTTTCCTAAAAACAACGCTCACTGGCCAGAACTAGAGATTAGATTAAAGGTCGGCTTTGCTGGTTTTGGAAGAGCAAGATCTGGGGCATTTGGTGTTAGACATATCTATGAAAAACATAGCAAAGAGATTGGCATTACCTGCCCAAGCCAAGTATCGGGCTATATAGAATCTATCATCACTGACGGAGCAACCGTCATTGTTGACACGGTGAAAGACGAAAACGCTGTGCTGGTTATTGAGTCCAAGACGGGGCTGGTTATTTTAAGATTATCCAAAGACAAAACCTATTACGACATTATAAGTGCCTACGACAGAAAACCCCATCCAGGGACTGTCATCGCAATGATAAAGCAGGCATAAAAAAAGAGCATGACAAATGCTCTTTTTTAAAATGAAAAATGATAGTTCGTGGCAACCCTTTAGCTCTTTGGGGTCAGGGTGACTAAACAATGTTTAGTCTAACCATCAACAATGATATCACTGGCGAATCATTGGTAGCGTGAGAACATATGGACAATCCAGTAATGAGTCATATGTTAAGCCCTTCTACATGGTCAATTTTAGTACTGACTCCAACGTATTGCAACTAGCAAAAAGCTCTTAATAAAGGATCACGTTACTCGTTTAACATAAAAATCTTGACAGAAAGTCTTACTAGATAAAAATTCATTTCACTTGGGACAGTTGTGCTGTCGTACGGGACTGAAAAACCATCTTTAACACTACCTGAGACAGAATCATTATCCACTTTCCCTATAAATCCTACTGCAGTGTATGATTCCTTTGGCTTTCTTAGCCCTACCGAAAAGTAGGGCATGTGTCCGCGGTTAAAATTCGATTTCTGTGCCTGCAACGTAGGCCATTTCCGCGCCTTCTTTGTTGGTGTTAGAAAGCTCTGCAAAGACTTTTACGTCTTTAAATTCAGGAAACGCATACGTCACGTTGGTGTACCATTCACGAGTCTCTTCATCCGATTCAGGTTTATTATTCACATAACCAAGCACCAGAGTGGTCGAATCGGCGACGTCAAACATGGTGACTAGGTTATAGACTTTTAACGTGTCTTCCGCTTCCGAGTAGTCTGCTGCGAAGGTCGCAAAGCCGGCATCGTATTTGGCACTCACCCCATACGAGTCCATCTTCTCACCATGAATTGCCACTTCGCGATTTTGGTAAGCGACGGCAATTTCCAAGTCTGAAACGTTAAACGATGCAAACGCATCAAATGATTGTTCGTCTTCGCTGTCTTCGCCTTCTGCTCGTAATTCTGTCGAGAGCACAAGGTTCACTTTGTCTAGATCAAAGTCCAGTAAGATCACGTCGTCGCCATCCGTTTCATCAAAGGCCACATCGTCCGAGTCCATTTCATAGTCCTCTGCGATGCCAAATCCATCTGTAGCGTAATCTTGCTTACCAATCGACAGCGCAGTATCACGGTAAGCAAAACCGGCATAAGCGTCTTTGAGTGCGGCACTGTTTTGATCATCGTCATCATTTGCCGCGTCGTCAAAGTCGAATTTGATTCGACCAAACGCACTCAGATCCTTGCTTAGTTGATAAGAGACTTTGTTATCAAATTTCAACGAATCAAAATTCACATAAAGGTTTTTATTTTCACCATTGTCTTTTTGCAATTGAATTTGGATGTCTCCATTCAATTGATATTTAAAGCCGTCATGATCAACCATGGTGGCGGCCATAACGGATGTGGCCGTAAGAGAAGAAAGCATTGCCGTTGCTAGAATTGTCTTTTTCATTTTAAGTTCCTCGGTGAGGTTTGTCCGTGCCACTAGACAACAGCCGCCCCACCTTATTTAAACGTGTTTATGATTTAATAAAGAGTTCATTCAGTACTGAAAGCGGTGATGTACCGCTAGTGAGGGCTTAGTTCATCCCGGTAACAACGTTCTAGTTCGCTTAAACTGTAGAAATACTGAGTGCCTGGAAAGACGTCACAATCGTCTTTAAAGCCGATTTCTTTTTCGTTGTAGAGCATCTTCACCAAGGTGGCACTATTGGGCTTGTTGCTTTTAAACAGATCCCATTGAATGTTTGCAGAGTAAGGCGTTACCCAGCCACCACGCCACGCGTTATTTTCTTGGCTATAAAGCTCATCGGTGGTCGCGGATTTTTGGCTGCCTTCGACATGCAGAAGCGCCGCCAATGGCATAATTTGCTCGGCGTGGGCAAAACGAAGTTTGGCGACATGCTTGACCGCTTGGCGGTCGTTCGCAACGGCGTCCATTTCATTGAACATGTCTTTTAGCAAGGGTTTCGCAATGTTGTAAGTCACACCATGACCATCCGCAAAGCTTGGCCCTTTTTCATAGAAGTCTTCCGCATCAGACTGGTAAGCGAACCAAGCGGATTCTTCTGGCGTAATAAATTGTTTCAGATCCCATTCACCACCTTGTGCTTGGGCCTCACGCAACATCCCAGGCGCGATAATAAACATATTATAAAGTTTGGATGCCGCATCGACTTCGTTTTGCACGTACTTCCAATCGTCTTCTGTTTCATCTGGTTTACGAGTATTGGTTTTAAAGCAATTTCCGGCCGACACATCGCAGTTTTTGTCGCCGGACACTTGGTGTTCAAGGAAATCGACGAACTCTTTGGTATAAATGCGTTCTAGCATTTCACGAGCCAATAATTTGGTTTGCGGCAGTCTTGCAAGCTCATCCAAGGCCGCGTCTAGCTTGTCTGATTTTTTAAACGCCTTATAGGCTTTATAATTGTCCTTATACTCTTGATAGTTAGCGTTTTTCGCTGGGTTGGTTTTATGAAAGTAAAGCTCGTATTTATTAACCATCTTCTTATCAATTTTATTGGCTTGCGTTTGCTCTTGATAACACTGCGCTGCATCATCACTTACATAGTTAACGTCTTTTGCAAGCGACTGCATGAAGAAATGGGCCGTTTGGTTGGCTCGCGCTTTACCCGACGTTTGCACTTGGATACAGACGGGCTGTTGGGATGCATTCTGCATGAGTGGTGACAAACGCTCGGCCATGCGTGTGGCAATCCCCGAAGGCTCTTCTTCACCAATTTTTGTGAGTAAACCGTAGCCTAGAGTTTGGTTTGCTACGGTGACTTGATCTGTGATCGGCCCAAGCTTTTCCCCCAGCTCCGTTAATTGGCCACGTTGTTTCGCCAGTGCCCATACTTGTTTTGTCAGTACGTCGTATTTGGGGCTTGATAGCGCGCGTGCCCCATGGCGTTCAACCAGTTGCGTATAAGCAATATTGTAGCCGTCAGGTGCGGCTTCGTAGCTCTTTAAATCTTGTTTAGGCACGTAAGTTGCCTTGCTGCTGTATTGATATTCAACAGACTGAGCAAAGCTACCAGACGCACTCAACAAGGCGATCGTTGCTGAAGTGATGAGAGAATAACGATTCATGACTCTTCCTAAAAATGAAAGTGAAACAGGTGTGATGCATTTAATAAAACAAGCGGAACAGTAACCACTAAATGTGACAATCTGATGGCATAAAAATGAATTTTGCACATAGGTGCAAAAAATTGGTCTGACGTTTATTTGTTGCCTTTTTGATGGATGCTTTGCCTAAACTGGGAGCGTTGATGGCAACAGAAACAAGACCCATTAAGTGCTTCAAATACCAGGAAAATGCGCCTATCAGTGGACATTGAAGGTATAAAAAACATCACTATGCGGCGATCAAATACTTGATACCCTTATTAAAAAGGGCACTGGTATTTAATTCAAAATAAAGCCCTATCATTTTTGATAAATGGCGGGCTAACGACTCAGCTGAGCTTGGTATTCGTTTCAGTGAAGGTCTGGATTTTTACCTGGTAGCATCAAACGGAGCATGATCGAAATGCATTAAGTAATATCAGCCGGTAAGTCAGCTTTTACATCGTGTTTACTTACCATATATGGTGAATTGATAAGATCTTGTAATCCCCCTCATACGTATAAATCAGCATGGCCCACAAGAAACCCCATTTACCAGAAAAAATCTGTCTCGCTTGTCAGCGCCCGTTCACTTGGCGTAAAAAATGGGAGCGAGATTGGCAACACGTCAAATACTGCTCCGTTCGCTGTAAGAAGCAAGGCGCAAAACCGACCTTAAATACGAATAACGAATTGCCTACTAAGATGACTCCATCATGCGCTTGTGGTTTACTTTATGTACAGCAGTCGAAGTACTGAGCCGTTGGACAATGGGTTAATGCCGAAAAAAAGTAAACGCACACAATCTCATAAACGATGGCGTCGTTGGATGAACAAACTCTGGTCGATTTTCTGGCGATTGTCGTTATTGTTTATCTTAGTGATCTTTCTTTTCCGTTTCATTCCTTTGCCAACAACGGCTTTTATGCTGCAAAGTGATTACCCAGTAAAGCAAGAATGGATCAGCATTGATAAGTTGCCTAATCATGTGGCATTGGCCATGGTGGCCTCTGAAGATCAACGTTTTCCCGAACATTATGGCGTGGACTTCGCGGCCATTCGTAAAGCACTAAAGCAATATTTTGATGGCGAGGGTTTACGAGGCGCCAGTACGATTACCCAACAAACGGCTAAAAATATTTTTCTATGGCCAGGGCAAAGCTTTCTGCGTAAAAGTCTGGAAGCAGGATTAGCGCTTAGTTTGGAGGCGCTTTGGGGCAAGAAACGTATTCTTGAAGTCTATTTGAATATTGCCGAATTTGGTAAAGGCATTTATGGTATCGAAGCCGCCAGCCAACATTATTTCGGCCGCTCGGCTGAGCGCTTAACCAAAGATCAAGCCGCCCGTTTGGCGGTACTGTTACCTAGCCCTCGTACGCGTGATCCGGTCAATCTTACTCGCTATTTGCGCAAACGCGCCGTCTGGGTTGAACTGCAGATGCGTCAACTGGGCAGCCACTATTTGACCGCTATTCTGCAAAACTAATGCGTCATAAATGAACCGCCAAGAACAAAAAAAGCGACACTCGATCATACCGTGTCGCTTTTTCTATTTAAACAAGGCGGTGAATAAAACTTTACTGTTAGTAGTTAAATTGTTCAGGAGACCACAGTTCTAGACATTTTTAGTATTTGTTCTTTGCTAAATTCGTCTTCTAATCAGTAGATTTATTATACTGTGTGGTGCTAACCGTATAATTTGAGTCGTAAATAAAATGTCTTTTGATCAACAGTTTTAAGATGCGGCTAATCTTTTTCAGTAACAAGATTACGACGCCGCCGAAAAACTATTTAAGTTTATCTGCTCTATCTTGCACAGTTGGCTATTTTAAATAGGCAATAAAGCAAACCATACTGATACAATGCATGTATCAAAGACGATCAGATTAAGTCGTTAGAGTCAGACGTATGGAACACGTCTGAGACAGTATCATAATAAAACTAAGTTATAAGCCCCATAAAGATGTCTCCTGTCATAATCATAATGGCTACAAGTATGAAATCTGCAATTAAAAACGGCATAATGCCATAAAATATTTGCTCTAATCGAACAATATCCCGTGCCACTGAATGTATAACAAACACATTTAAGCCTACTGGAGGGGTAATCATTCCCATCTCAAGCAATTTAGCGACAAGAAGACCAAACCAGATTACATCAACACCGTAAGTAGCCATCAATGGAAGAAATAACGGCAAGGTTAATAACATCGCACCGACGGGTTCCAAGAACATTCCTAGCGCCAAATACACAAATGAGATCAGTAATAAAACAGCTACAACACCTAAATCTAGACTCTCAATCCCTGTACCAATAAAATGAGATAACCCACTAAGGGAAACAAGTCGTGTAAATAAATTAGCGCCAATAGCAATAATAAAAAGCGAGCCACTTGCCAACAATGTATCAAGACAACTTTCTCCAACTCCTTGCATAGACAGAGATTTGTTGCCGAAACCAATCAGTAAAGAAATTACTGCACCGACAGCCCCAGCTTCAGTTGCCGTAAATATGCCAGAAAAAAGGCCTCCAAAAACTACCATAACCATCAGAAGAACAGGCCACACCTCTTTTAGTGCCGCCTTTCTTTCTTCAAAACTTACTTGTTTTGTACGAGGCATTGATTTAGGCGCTAGAAAGTAGACCACCAAGACGACAAGAATATAGAGAGAAAGCGAGACAAGACCTATTATCAATCCACCAAGAAAGAGCTTGGTAATCGATACTTGAGCTTGAATTCCATACAGAATCAAAATCAAGCTAGGTGGAATTAACGCCCCAATAGTACCACCTGCAGCAACAGCGCCTGTAGCAAGGCGAATGTCATACCCCGTTTTATGCATTTCTGGGACAGCAATACGGCCGATGGCTGCAGAGCACGCAATCGACGATCCAGTAACCGCTGCAAAACCACCGGCACCAGCAAGAGACGATATAGCCAGCCCTCCTGGCAACCAACTAAGCCAAGCACGAGCAGCGTTAAATAACCCTTTCGTCAGCCCTGCATGATAAGAAACGTATCCCATGAGTAGGAACATTGGAACAGAACTTAAAGTCCAATTTGCAGCAAAACTATAAGGCGCAGTAGAAAGCATACTAAATGCTGCACGCTCACCAATAATGGCATAGATACCCACAAAAGATACGGCAATCAATGTCACACCAATGGGTACTCGTAAGAGAATTAAACTAAAAACAGCCGTAAGAGATACAACACCAATCGTAATAGGCTCCATTATGCACTCTCCTGATTAAACCGACCTGTAACCACTTGCACTAACCGCATAACTAAAACTAGCACCATTAACCCGTAACATATCGGCAATATCCAATACCCAGGCCAGACATAGAAAATAGCAGTTCCGGCTTCAATGTAGGCGTTACTTTGCGTTTGGTGATAAGCCTCAAGGATCGTCCCCCAAGTCAAAGCGACATAAACAAAAAATGATAGAATAAAGCCCAAAAAGTGAATAAAAGGCTGACTTGAATTGGGTAAGCGATCGGTAAGGATGGAGGCTTCTATATGTCTGCGTTTTACTTCTGCGTAAGCAATAGGCAAAAAGCTAATAACCAAGATGAAATATCTAGAAACCAGTTCAATGGTGGCAGGAAAACCACCATCGAATAGATTTCTCATCGCAACATCAGCAACAATAACAGCAGGCATAACACCTAGGATAAAAACCCCAATGCCCATCGTTAGCTTTTTCAAAATGCGTTCGAAACTAGACATTTTAATGTGATCCGTACGTTTTCATATCAATGTGGCTCCAAATTTCCTGGTATCGAAGCTCAGCAAGCTCATCAGATGTTGTTACATTTGCAACCAGACCTTCCCACTTTGTAAGCAATGCTTTGTAACGTTCCACTTTAGCTGCCGCATTTTTTATGCCTTTTTTAGACAGCTCTTCAGTAATACCTGCCATGTATTCTTCTCGAATATCATTACCTTTTTTGACAAACGCCTTATCAGGATGAATAAATTCTATGCCTTTTTCTTTACCGATTTTCTCTGCTTCAGCGGCGGTATCTCGCCATGAATAAATGGCAATCGTCTGTGCATATTGAGCAGCGCGAGCCATGGAAGCTCGGTCTTCCATACTCATCTTGTCCCAAACTCGTTCACTAACATTCGTCATTGCGGCCGCATTAAAAACCCCTTTATTAATTAAAGTCACATACTTCACAGCATCATAAAGCTGTATGTTTTTCAAATCGGCTACAGAACTATAGGTTGCATCAGCGACACCAGAGCTCAAGGCTTCAAAAACTTCACTAGCTGGAAAATAAACTGGTAGAGCCCCCATTTTCGCCATCATGTAAGAGTACATGGCGCCGCCTGTCCGGACACGTAACCCTTTTAAATCATTAAGATTCTCTATTTTTTTGGTCGATAAAAGCTGATAGGCAGTTGTTGCATCCGAACCTAGGTAGACTTGACCATTTTTAGAGAATTCCTTCATACACTCCTGGCAAGTAGCAATGTATTCAGTAACAGCAGATGCAATGGCTCGGTTATCTGTTCCTAGCATAGAGAGGTCGCCAACAATGCCACTTTCTATGTAATCAGCCGAGAAATAGGGGAAAATAACAGGCCCCATTTCAGTGATACCTTCTCGCAATGCTGCGTTCATTTCTCCCGGACCGACAAGACCAGATGGCGTATCATAGCCAGTCCAGCGACCATCCGTGAGCTCCTTTAATTTTTTAAATAAGGCCGGATAACCGGCTTGGGCCATAACATGTTTAGGCCCAAACGCACTAGTTGCTCTAATCGTATCTGCTTGGGCATAATTTATTACACCAAAGGCTAATATAGCTGCAGTCATCACTATTTTTTTCATTAATAACTCCTAATCTTTTATTTTTTTTATGTTTAAAGTTAATAACTATAATTTCGTTAAAACACTCAAAATTCATCTAAAATTACAAGGGAATTAATATACATGTGCTCTAAAAGTTAACAGCATGAGCGCCTTTAAGCTGTAAACGCTCTCGGGCTTCGTCTGGTGTTGCTATCGTATAATCTAAGCTTTCAAGAATGCCTCGAACTTTCAAAACCTGTTCTGCATTTGACGTCGCCAGTTTCTTTGGCCCAATAGTCAAACTGTCTTCTAAACCCACACGAACATTGCCACCCAAAAGGGTGTTATGAGTACACATCGGCATTTGATGACGCCCAGCAGCTAAGATTGACCATTCAAAATCATTACCAAATAGGCGTTGGGCCGTACGAAGCATTAAGAGTAAATTGTCTACCTCGGCACCAGTTCCCCCAAGAATCCCTAATGCAAACTGCAGAAAAAGCTTGCCGTCATATAGACCTCGATCAAGAACATTGGCTAAGTTATAGAGATGAGATAAGTCATAAATTTCAAATTCAAACCGTGATCCATGTCCTTTACCCATACGATTCAAAATCGCCTCAATGTTTTCAAAGGAGTTTTCAAACAATGTTCGTTTACTGGCTTCAAGAAAAGGTTTTTCCCAATCGTATTTAAATGTTTTGATTTTTTCTGCTGCGGGAAATAAACCACCATTAATCGACCCCATATTCAATGAAGTCATCTCAGGGCTTGCTCTTTCAGGACCAGCCAAGCGCTCATCAATGCTCATTCCTGGCGCTCCGCCAGTGGTCAAGTTCAGTACAGCATTAGTTTGCTGCTTAATACGAGGAAGGAAATCCATAAAAATATCAGGATTAGCAGTCGGACGCCCATCTTTTGGATCCCGGGCATGTAGATGTAAAATCGAGGCTCCTGCCTCCGCCGCAGCAATCGATTCACCGACAATTTCATCCGGTGTAATAGGCAAGTAAGGGGACATAGACGGAGTATGGAGTGAGCCTGTAATCGCACATGTAACAATAACACTTTTATTTTTATTCATTAAACATCTCCAATAAATAACACTCCAGATTGCTATGGAGTATTAAAAAGTACTCTTAAATAATTATTTTTATATTGCCTACTTTTTATAATGGCTCGTTCATCTATAAAATTTTAAAACGAGTATAAATCAACTATTCAGAACTCCTGACTTCAATAAGTTATCTGCCGCTTTCTGCAAGTGATCACTCATAATGTCACAAGCTTTTTTTTCATCTCGATTTAAAACCGCATCCATAAGACATTGATGATCTTCTTGTACATCAATGTAAATATCTTCCTTAACCCTATGCAGACTCAAATAACGTTCGGCTTGAGCAAACAGTTGCTCTCTGAAACGAAGCCACCAACGATTTTCACAGGCAGAAACCAATGAATCATGGTATTCAGAGTGAACTTCCAACCATTCAATAGACAAAGTATCATTACCAATCGGAGTACGCAGAAGCTTATGATGACTAGACAAAATAGAAGCTTCCCAATCTAAGTCTCCGGCCTTAATCGCTTCACTAAGACAATAGGACTCAATTTCAATACGAACTTCTGTCAATTGAATCATTTCAATAGCGGATACTGGCGCAACAATAAAACCACGCTGCTCCTCAGCAACAACCAATCCATCAGAAACCAAACGAGACAAGGCTTCACGAACTGCTCCAGGACTTACCTTCAACACGTCACAAATCGGATCAATACGTAATCTATCTAGTGGATGATATTTACCGTACATAATATCCTTTAGTAACTGCTTATATGCTGTCATTGCTTTTGATTTGGCTTCACTCAAGGCCCAATTACTCCCACGAAATAACTCTAATTCACTTGAATCCTAGAATATATTTTTAAACATGTAAAATATATTTTTATATAAAAATATATTTTATTTGCTAACCTATAAATAATATCAGCCACTTTATCAGTGCTTTTTAAGCATCCAAATGAATAAAATTTAGCAAGCTAATGACAGGAAAAACCATGATAAACAAAAACCTACAGATCATTTTAAAATCCCGTCCCAAAGCCAGTATCAGCAAGCAGAATTTTTCTTTGCATCAATCGGAGATGCCACTCCCACAAGCAGGTGAAGTCTTACTAAAAACCCTTTACCTATCTTTGGATCCATATATGAGAGGAAGAATGTATGGCGCTACGTCTTACGCCGCTCCAGTTAAGTTAGGAAATGTGATGATTGGTGAAACGATCAGCGAGGTAATCCAAAGCAACAATGCAAACTTCGCTGTTGGTCAACTAGTATCGTCTCCGCACGGCTGGCAGCAATATGCGATTTCTGATGGTAACGATTTAGTGGCATTGCCTAAATATGATGTTTCTCCAAGTGCTTACCTTGGTATATTGGGCTTAACTGGGTTAACTGGATACGGTGCATTAATTCGCCATGGTCAACCTAAAGCAGGCGAGACATTAGTTGTTTCGGCGGCAAATGGCGGTGTTGGGTCCATCGTGGCACAAACAGGACGTAATCTTGGCTGTAATGTAATAGGCATTACAGGAGGGGAAAAAAAGTGCAAAATACTTGAAACAGAACTCAACATTAAGGCACTGGATTATAAAGATTCCAACTTTTCTACAAACCTAAAAAAACTAACTCCAAAAGGAATTGATATTTTCTTTGATAATGTCGGTGGAGATATCGCGTTTGAAGCGTTAAATAATATGGCAGTTCATGGACGATTTCTCGTATGCGGTACCATATCTTTTGATCGTAACGCCCCTCAGGACAAAAGCCACGACCGCTTCCCTAATGCCTTTGCCCAGCTACTTATTAAGAGGCTCAAAGTTCAAGGCTTCATATTTGATGAGTTAATAGATATGAAAGAGGAATATCATCAACAGGCGATAAAATGGTTGAAGGACGAAAAAATAACCTTTAGAGAGCATATTGTTGAAGGCCTAGATAATGCACCGGAAGCTTTCATGTCATTATTCCGAGGACAAAACATCGGAAAATTAATTGTCAAAGTATAAGCCCAAAAAAGCAAATACTGCTTCAACGTCCCCTTTACAGTATTATGGCTTTTCGTTGGCTTTAAATTAAAAGGTGATGTGCTACTCTTTTAACCTATGGATGTTTGCTAGGAGAGCAGAATTGTTTAAACCAAACTATTTTTTATTGGTGACTGCCGCTTTTATTTTATTGGCCATTTTCACTAGTCATATCTATTTCAAATTGGCTTGGGCCTGGTTTGCCTTATCGTTTTTCACAGTCAGCTTAGCCTATTTACTGAACAAGCCGACCATCTTTCGTAAACGCTCTGATGGCACAGTTCCCTTTTATATTCGCTGGGTGTTCATGCCGTTTTTATGGAGCACTCAGCTTTATAATAGCTGGGCTCGCAGTAACGACCCAGTACCCGCCCTGCAAAAAATAGACGATGGTATTTATCTCGCAAGACGACTCTTTCCTTCTGACATTCATGCCATTAAAAGTGAAAACATCAGCGGTGTTTTGGACGTAACAGCGGAATTCAGCTCGCTCAACTGGATGGCTTTGCAGAGCAATATCGATTATTTGAATATTCCCATTTTGGACCATTCCGTACCGACAGACACACAAATTCAACGAGCATTAAATTGGATACACACTCATAAAAAGAACGACCGCTCAGTCGTTGTACATTGCGCCCTTGGTCGTGGACGTTCGGTTTTCATGGTAGCGGCCTACTTATTAAGCCAATACCCAGAGGCCAAACCGAAAGAAATCATGAACAAGATTCGTGAAATTCGCTCCACGGTTAGACTCAACAACAAACAGTTTAAGCACCTCAACCAAGCCTTTGAAAACAATCGCCTAGTGGTACATAACAGCGCATGGGTTATTGCCAACCCAGTCGCAGGCAAACGTCAGTGGGAAGCAGAAAAAGACGAGATTCTAAAGCTGTTGTCTGGCTATTATAATCTAACAGTGAAAACCACCACCCCAGAAGTCAATGGAACGGAATTGGCCAAGCAGGCACTCAAGGCCTCGCCGGATTTGATCATTGCTTGTGGCGGTGATGGCACTGTCACGGAAGTGGCAACCGCCTTGGTTGGTACCAAAGTAAAGCTTGGCATTATCCCATTCGGTACCGCCAATGCCCTTAGCCATGCCTTATGCGGAACCATGTCGAAAGTGGCGTCCACCGAGACCATATGCTTAAACATCATTGATGGCTGTGAACAACGCATTGATACAGCAACCTGTAACGATGAATTGATGCTGTTGTTAGCAGGTGTCGGCTTTGAACAACAAATGATTGAAAAAGCCGACCGTGAAAAAAAGAACAGCAGCGGACAGATCGCGTATTTACAAGGTTTATGGGAAGCCATTAGTCAAAACGATGTCCATACTTTTAAGATTTCCCTCAATGACGATGATGCCTTTGAAATAGAAACCCCCAGTTTGACCATCGCCAATGCATCGCCTGTTACTACGCTGTTAGCACAAGGCAAAGGCGTACCGGATATTGAAGATGGAGAGCTCGATTTAACTTGGTTAGACCCAGAACGCATGCAAATTCTCAATCTTGCAGAGCTGGCTATGTTGGGATTAAGCAACCATGAAACAGACGAGAGCGGTAAACAAAACGACTCTGGTGTGTTTCATCGTAATGCGCAAAAAGTCCGCGTCGATATTAGCCAAATCGGTCATTACGTCATCGATGGCGAAACCCGTGAAGCGGATTACCTAGAAGTGACCGTACAACCAAAATCCCTGAGTGTAGTCGTACCTGAAGCGGCGTTAAAATAATATCTACTCCCATTAAAAAAGCCTGTCCAATCCTTTAAGCTCAAAGTGCTTAAAGCGATGCATGAAAATGAGTGGTCCTTAACTTATACAAGTGCCTACTTCGA
>NZ_JBHZSP010000016.1:0-76316 GCF_043643765.1 Marinomonas posidonica
AGTTTAAATTCTCTGTGATATTTGGACATAAAAAGACCCCCAGTAATTGGAATGTCCAACTATTGGGGGTCAGTTCAAATCGCAGGCTTTTTTAGTTAAGAATGAAGCACAACCACTAAGGCAACTCGTCTTCCAACTCTTCTTTTGGCGTTGGCACCAAATCTTCTCTTGTGACATTCAATGCCAGCAATAAGTTTGCCGCCACAAAGATAGACGAATAAGTACCAATCACAATCCCCACAAGCAAAGCCATAGAGAAATTATGAATAGCCTCACCACCAAACAAGAATAAAACCACCAACACAAACAAAGTCGTTAAAGAGGTGATCAAAGTACGGCCCAATGTTTGATTGATGGATTCATTAATCAAATCATAAGGTTCCGTTTCTCGCATAATACGGAAGTTTTCACGAATACGGTCACACACAACAATGGTATCATTCAAGGAATAACCCACCACCGCCAGTAAGGCCGCCAACACCGTCAAATCAAATTCCACATCGAAAAGCGAAAAGAAACCGAGTGTGATAATGACATCGTGCGCCAAAGCCGCAACAGACGCTAAAGAGAATTTAAATTGGAATCGCACTGCGACATAGAGCATCACGATCAATAGCGCCAACAACATTCCTAAGCCGCCTTGCTCACGCAACTCTTCTCCCACTTGCGCACCAACAAACTCTGAACGCTGCAAAGTCACCGATACTTCACCGTGATTTTGCAAGCTTGCTAACACTTCGTCACCCAAGGTTGGTGTATAAGCATTGGCCATACGCACCACAACATCCGTCGGTGAGCCAAAGTTTTGCACGACTATGTCGTCATAACCATTGTCGGCCAGTAACTGACGCACATCATCCAACTGAGGCGCTTGATCGTAAGCCACCTCAACCAAAGTACCACCGGTAAAATCTAGACCAAACTGTAGACCTTTTACGGCCAACGACCCTAAGGAGATGAGAATAAGGGCAACAGAAAAACACGCTACAACCTTACGCATCGCCATAAACGGAATAGTTGTCACTTTCATGGCTCTCTCCTTAAATAAACAGTTTCTTATTTTTACGACCACCGTAAACAAGATTGACTTGTGCACGCGTCACCACAATGGCCGTAAACATAGAGGTTAAAATACCCAGCGATAGGGTTACTGCAAACCCTTTTACAGGGCCAGTCCCGACAGCAAACAAGATCACTGCCACCAACAAAGTGGTAATATTGGCATCAAAAATTGTCGTGAATGCACGATTAAAGCCGGAATGAATCGCTTGCTGACTGGGTACACCATTCGCTAACTCTTCCTTTATCCGGGAAAAAATCAACACATTAGCATCCACCGCCATCCCCATTGTCAACACAATACCGGCAATACCAGGCAAGGTTAACGTGGCCGACAACAAAGACATACACGCCATTAGCAATACAATATTCAGCGCCAAGGAGACATTGGCAAAAATACCAAATACCTTGTAATACACCAACATGAACAGCATCACGACCAATAGACCAATCTGCGCAGAAGTGACACCCAACTGAATGTTCTCTGCCCCTAGGCTTGGCCCAATGGTACGCTCTTCAACAAAGTAAATTGGCGCGGCTAGAGCACCGGCACGTAACAACAAAGCCAATTCAGAAGACTCACGAGGACTGTCTAATCCCGTAATACGGAAAGAGTTCCCCAAGGTAGTTTGAATAGTCGCCAAAGAGATAATGCCTTTCTCACTGTAACTGCGACGCACTTCTTCCATTTTGCCGTCTTTCTCAACAAAACGACTACGGGATTTGTGTTCGATAAACACCACCGCCATATTACGGCCCACGGCAGAACGAGTCACTTTAGTCATCTGCTTACCACCCTTGGAATCAAGGCTGATATTCACCTGAGGCTGGCCATTTTCATCGAACGACGAGCTTGCATCCGCTACACTATCACCTGTAATGATGATGTCACGCTCTAAACGCGCTGTACGACCACTGCCATCACGAAAAGACAAGGTTTCAACATCCGCGCCTTGGTCATCCAAACCGGCTTCCAAATGGAACTCTAGGTTGGCTGTTGCACCAATAATACGTTTTGCTGCCGCGGTATCTTGAACACCAGGTAACTCAACCACAATACGATTGCTGCCCTGACGTTGAACCAAAGGTTCGGCCACACCAAGCTCATTCACACGATTACGCAAGGTTGTTAAGTTCTGCTGCAATGCATAAGACTCGATTTCTTTGGTTTCTGCTTCGGTAAAACTCACATCCAAAAAGTAATCTGTGTCTTCTTGGCGAGTGCTGTAGCGATACTCAGCAAACTCACCTTTCAATAGATCTTCAGCCAAGGCTAAGTCTGATTCCTTTAAGAAGCGAATCGACATCACACCATCAGCAATGTTAACACTACGGTAACGCACGCGGTCTTTACGCAGAGCGGCTTTCATTTCACTGCTGCTTACTTCTAAGCGCTGTTTTAGCGCCGCAGGTGTATCCACTTCTAGCAAGAAATGCACTCCACCACGTAAGTCCAAGCCCAACTTAGCTGGCCCTGCACCTAAAGAAGCCAGCCATTCTGGTGTGGTTGGCACTAGGTTCAACGCCGTCACATAGTCTTCCCCAAGGGCCGCTGCTACGACAGGTTTAGCAGCCAATTGGTCCTCGCCATTATTGAAACGCAAGGTACCACCAGCAGAGGTTAGCTCTGCTTCTTTCAATTCTATATTTGCTTTACTGAGTGCCAGCTCTGCTTTTTGCAAAGCTTGCTGATCAACCACGGAAGTCGCTTTTTGAGTAGAGAGTTGTAACGCTGGATCATCCGGATAAAGGTTTGGGAAGGCATAGAGTAGCCCCAAAGCCAAAACAAGAAGAATTAGCAAATACTTCCACAAGGGGTACTTGTTAAGCATGAAAAATCCTTTACACCTAAAAATTTGAGTGAGCAAGAAAGAAGAAAAGCGCCTTAGATTCTCTCTTCGGGCGCTTTTCCAGCAACATTAAATCGACTTTAATGTTCCTTTAGGCAACACAGCCGCAACAGAAGACTTTTGAAATTTCATTTCAACACCTTCCGATACTTCTAAAGCGACATAAGCATCGTCTACTTTTGTTACCTTACCTAGGACACCACCGCCAGTTACGACTTCAGTTCCTTTCTCTAGTGCAGCAATCAAGTTTTTATGCTCTTTCGCACGTTTTGCTTGAGGGCGCCACATTAAGAAATAGAAAATAACGACAAAGCCAGCAAGTAGGACTAGGTTAAAAATACCTGCGTCCGCTGGTGCGCCACCTTCAGCGTAAGCTGGTGAGATCAATGCGATCATGGTTTTAGCTCTCCAATGGTTTATGAAACTCTTACAATTCCCTGAAAAGAGAAAATTGTCATATTTTGTTTATTATTCACTCAAAGCAGGCGTTTCTAGGCCGCGCTTTGCATAAAACTCATCAACAAAGGCGTCAAATCTACCTTCATCGAGCGCCTTTCGCAATCCCGCCATGAGTGTTTGGTAATAACGAAGGTTATGGATGGTATTTAATTGTGCACCCACCATTTCCTGACACTTATCCAAATGATGTAGATAAGCCCGAGAAAAGTTTTTACAAGTGTAACAGTCACATTCTTTATCAAGTGGGTCAATATCATGGCGATATTGTGCGTTACGAATGCGCACCACACCTTCAGAGGTGAACAAATGACCGTTACGGGCATTACGAGTTGGCATCACGCAGTCGAACATGTCAACACCGCGACGAACCCCTTCCACTAAGTCTTCTGGTTTGCCTACGCCCATCAAATAACGCGGTTTGTTTTCTGGCATTTTCGGTGTGATGTAATCCAACACCTTGATCATTTCTTCTTTTGGCTCTCCCACGGACAAACCGCCGATGGCATAACCGTCAAAACCAATCTCTTCTAAGCCTTCTAGAGACTCATCACGCAAGTTTTCGTACATGCTACCTTGGATGATACCAAACAGAGCAGACGGACTGTCACCGTGCTCCTCTTTAGAACGTTTCGCCCAACGCAGACTCATGCGCATCGATTTTGCCGCCACATCCGCTGTCGCAGGATAAGGCGTACATTCATCAAAAATCATCACAATGTCTGAACCAAGATCGCGCTGAACTTGCATGGAGATCTCAGGGCTTAAAAAGACTTTAGAGCCATTAATGGGTGAGCGAAAACTCACCCCCTCTTCCGTGATTTTGCGCATTTCCCCTAAAGAAAACACCTGAAAACCACCCGAATCGGTCAAAATAGGTTTCTTCCATTGCGTGAAGTCATGCAGATCCCCATGCGCTTTTACCACCTCGGTTCCTGGGCGCAACCAAAGATGGAATGTGTTCCCCAAGATAATATCCGCACCGATTTCCTCGATGTCCTTGGTTAACATACCCTTCACTGTGCCATACGTACCGACTGGCATAAAAGCAGGAGTCTCCACCTTACCTCGTGGAAAAGTCAAAGTCGCGCGACGCGCTTTACCTGAACTGGTATGCAGCTCAAAATCCATAAAACATTCTGGACGTTTCTCAGACATACGTCTTATTCCTCACTTTGCGGGCCTTTCGCCTGCGCATTTCGTGTAATAAACATGGCATCACCATAACTGAAAAATCGATACTTCTGCTCCACCGCCACGCGATAAGCTGACATGACTTGCTGATAGCCAGCAAAGGCGCTGATCAACATAATCAAGGTTGATTCAGGCAAATGAAAATTGGTTACCAAAGCATCAACGGTTTTAAATTCGTAACCGGGGTAAATAAAAATACTGGTATCGCCTTGCATTGGCGCAATCTGCCCCGATTGACTGGCGGACTCCAAACTACGTACGCTCGTCGTACCAACCGCAATCACTCGACCACCTCGTGCTTTCGTTGCTTGCACCTGCTGAACAACCTGCTCATCTACCTCAACATACTCCGCGTGCATAATGTGGTCTTCTACATTATCCACCTTCATTGGCTGAAAGGTTCCCGCACCGACGTGCAAGGTAACAAAAGCCACCTCAACGCCCTTGTCTTTTAATTTAGTCAACAAAGCATCATCAAAGTGCAAACCAGCCGTTGGTGCGGCAACCGCCCCCGGTTTTTCGTTATACACCGTTTGATAACGCTCTTGGTCACTGTCTTCATCAGGACGTTCAATATAAGGCGGCAACGGCATGTGCCCAACACGGGTCAAGATATCCAAAACAGGCTCTTGAAATGCCAAATGGAATAACGCACCTGAGCGACCTAACATGGTCGCTTCAATCTGCTCTCCCTTATCTTGTCCCAAAAATATCTTAGTGCCTTCTTTTGGTGACTTACTGGCACGAACATGCGCCAATACTTCGTGACTCGAAGTCACTCGCTCGACTAAGATTTCAACTTTACCACCTGACTCTTTCTGGCCAAACACTCGGGCAGGAATGACTCGGGTATTATTAAATACCATCAAATCGCCAGCTTGAACCAAGTCCAAAACATCTGGAAATTGACGATGAACAACCTCGCCACTTGGCCCATCGAGATGCAAAAGACGGCTTGCAGTTCTGTCCGGCGTTGGGTAATTCGCAATGAGAGAATCGGGTAAATCAAAGTGATAATCGGAAACGAGCATGAAATGAAAGCTACCTAGAAAAAACGACCCGATATTCTAGCGAAAAACCAGATAAAAAGGTACTTCCAACCCACTAGATATTAAAAAGATAAAAAAAAATTCAACCAATCGTTGACATCTTTTCAAATTAACCTAGAATACGCCTCACCTTTTTCAAGGCCAGTGTGGTGGAATTGGTAGACACGACGGATTCAAAATCCGTTGCCGAAAGGCGTGGCGGTTCGAGTCCGCCTACTGGTACCAACATAGAAGCCCTGATCGAATGATCAGGGCTTTTTTCGTTTATACTCAACAACATTATTATTCACTTATTTCAGGTAATGACATGAATCGTCGTAAAAAAATCAAAAGCATTCTGACCAAAAAGGCGAAGCAGGCTAACCTGAAAGCCAACCCGAAGAATAAGCCAAAATACATTTCCAAAGCAGAGCGAGCAAAGCTGGAAGCAGAAGCTAATCCGATGTCATCGAGCGAACCCGACACAACACAAGAAGACAACCAATAGCCTTTTTAACAGTTAATGGCGCCTGTATTAAAACTTGGCTCTAAAATGCCAATCTCCTTCTTTCATATCGTTGCGAATTGCACTAACAATGCTCTGTTCCATTTCACTTGAATCAAGCTCGAACAAGCCGCAGCGACTTAAGACTTGCTTCTTTTGAATACTCTTACCAAGGTATTCGTACACCACTCGAGCACAACAAGGCGCTCTTTCACCACTACCAGACACCCCTAAACGCAACCCGGTTAAGCGCACCACCCGATTTTGAAAGGAAGGGTATAAAATTGTCTGTGTCACTTCTACATGCGTCTCTTGTTCATAATCCATTAAAAATAACCGATCTGATAGTAGTTGCACCATACCTGTGTAGACGCCATGAAACGCTTTAATCACCCCATCTGGATTTAGTCGCTCAGTACGCTGATAATAGGTTTTATCACCTTGTGAACGAATGTCTACCAAGGTGCGCAATACCTGACCTGGGCACGCCATGGACATATAATACTCATAATAATAACCACAGTATTTTGACAAGCCAGACTGACCTGATTCATTTAGCCGATTAATGTGCTTTTGTTCGGGTGTCAGACTGGACTGCATGGTGGATTGACGAATCGGACGAGACTGAACTAAGAGCGCAAATTTTGATTGGGACAGCATCATTTCCTCTGCTTCTACCCCAAAAAATTCACCAATACGTCGTAAGGTATTTTGGTTCGGCATGGTCGTAGCATTCAGGTAACGATTGAATTGCGGACGATTGATATTAAGACGCCGACAAACCTCTGCAACAGACTTATAATAACTACACAAAAGCCGCAAGTTCTTTGCAAAATTTTCAGACATGATCATTCCCCACCAACAAAACCATCAGACACATCCGTACTCCCTCAAGCCCAACTCTCAGCAGTGTAATCGATTACCCTTTAGAAACACACTTTAAAATGATGCTAGTAGACGCTACCAAAGCATCAACTAGCATCATCAAGCAACGACTTACAAACTCCCTTTTTACGACAATTTTGGTTCCAATTAGCGGCGAATCTTCGTCCAAGAGACACTCAATAATAAATCTAAAAACAGTAGGAGTTTTCTATGCTATCCCTTCTTACAGACCTATTATGGAGCAAGGTATTAATTGCCGTTTTAATTGGTATTGGTATCTGGTTTACGGTCGCCACTCGTTTTGTGCAATTTCGCTATTTTGGTAATATGTTCAAAATCCTGACCGCCAAACATCATGAAGCTGACGGTAAACATTTAAGCTCTTTTCAGGCTTTAATCCTATCGGTTGCTGGTCGTGTGGGTGGTGGTAACATTGCCGGCGTGGCGGTGGCTATCACGCTAGGCGGGCCTGGCGCCATATTCTGGATGTGGGTTGTTGGCCTGATGGGGATGGCCACCAGTTTCGTTGAATGCTTGCTAGCACAAACCTATAAAACGGCTGAAAACGATGGCACCTATCGTGGCGGTCCGGCTTACTACATTGAACGTGGTCTGGGTAAAAAATGGAAATGGCTTGCGATTATTTACTCTGTTTTATTATTGGCAACCTTCGGCATTGCCTTTACCACGTTGCAATCTTATTCTGTCGCCACTTCTCTTGAAGATGCCTTTGGCATTCAGCCCTATTACAGTGGTATTGCAATGGCTTTCGTCGTTGGCCTCATCATCTTTGGCGGGGTTAAACGCATCGCGCAAGTCGCCGAAGTTCTGGTTCCTATCATGGCGGGCGGCTACTTGTTGATTGCTTTAATTGTCATCGCCATGAACTTAAGCCTCATTCCAGAAACATTAATGCTGATCATCAAAAGTGCCTTCGGACTTGAACCCGCGATTGGTGGCGGTATCGGAGCCGCTATTTTAATGGGTGTTAAACGTGGCTTATTTTCCAACGAAGCAGGCCTTGGTAGTGCACCAAACGTGGCGGCCGTTGCTTACATTCCACACCCAGCAAACCAAGGCATTGTACAGGCATTCTCTGTCTTTATTGACACTATTGTACTTTGCACTTGCACTGCCCTAATCATCCTATTAGGTACCGCTTATGATCCTACTAGCACAGACACTGTTCAGGGCGTCGCGTTAACTCAGGCTTCCCTTGCTACTCACATGGGAGACTATGGCCGCATGTTTGTCAGTATTGCCTTGCTGCTATTTGGCTTCAGCACGGTGTTGTACAACTACTATTTGGGTGAAAACAGCGTCAGCTACTTAACCAAATCAGATAATCACGGTTTCTATATGAACTCGTTTCGCGTAATCATTATTTGCCTATGCTGCACTGGAGCTATTTTAGATCTGGGTACCGTCTTTGCCTTCGCCGATCTCACCATGGGACTGCTGGCCTTAGCCAACCTAGTTGCCCTCGCACTGCTGTTTAAAGTGGCAAAACGCATCATGAAAGATTTCGACGGCCAACGCCAATCAGGCAAAGAAACACCGACGTTTGAGGCCGCACGTTTTGATGATTTAGATCTGGACACGACTTCTTGGCCAAACAAAGACAACCATTAACTCAAGCTAATATGTAGCCTCACTCCTAGGGAGTGAGGTTCTAGGAAACCTTATGAATACGCGCTCTGAATACGACTTACTTGGCCAAATGGACCTTCCTTCGGATGCTCTGTATGGCATTCAAACACAGCGGGCCGCACAGAACTTCGCCATTACTGGTGTGCCCATTTCACACTTTCCAGAGTTAATTAAAGCGTTGGCAATGGTCAAAGCCGCAGCGGCACGCACCAATCAGGAAATGAATTTATTAACCGATGAAAAGGCCGATGCGATTGTAGCGGCTTGTCAAGAACTGATTCTTGGACAACATCATGACGCCTTTATTGTTGACGTTATTCAAGGCGGCGCTGGCACCTCAACCAACATGAATGCCAATGAAGTCATTGCCAATTTAGCCCTAGCCAAACTCGGCCACAAATTAGGTGACTACCAACATTTACACCCTAACGATGATGTCAATCGTTCACAATCCACCAACGACGCCTACCCGACTGCTGCTTGCTTGGGCATTCAATTTGCGGCGGACAATTTCGTTCCCAGCTTAGCGTCGCTTAAAGCGGCGCTAGAAGAAAAAGGCAAAGCGTTTGCTCACATCGTCAAAATGGGACGAACTCAGTTGCAAGATGCGGTGCCTATGACACTTGGGCAAGAGTTTGACGCTTTTGCTGTGACACTAGGAGAAGACATCGACCGAATCAGCGAAGCCTGCGCCTTACTGTGCGAAGTAAACTTAGGCGGTACCGCCATTGGCACCGGCATCAATACGCCAGAAGGTTACGCAACCCGGGTGGTTGAAAAGCTGGCCACCATTTCGACCAAACCCATGGTACCTGCGAGCAATCTGGTAGAAGCCACTTCAGACATGGGCGCATTTGTGTTCTTCTCCGGGATTTTGAAGCGTCTCGCGATTAAACTCAGCAAAATGAGCAATGACTTACGCCTACTTTCTAGTGGCCCTCGCACCGGATTAGGAGAAATTAATTTGCCTCCGATGCAACCGGGCTCGTCTATTATGCCTGGCAAGGTCAACCCAGTAATTCCTGAAGCAATGAACCAAACCGCGTATCAGGTCATTGCCTCCGACTTAGCGGTATCACTGGCTGCTGAAGCAGGCCAATTACAGCTTAACGCCATGGAACCTATGATTATTTACAACCTGCTAAACTCTTTAAAAATGCTTAAAGAAGCTTGTCAGATGCTAGAAAACCGCTGCATCCGTGGCATCACCGCGAACGAAGCTGTTTGTGCCGGTCATGTGGAAAATAGCATTGGTATTATCACTGCGCTTGTCCCTCACATTGGCTATTCCAATGCCTCGCGCATTGCTCGTCAAGCCTTAACCACAGGCAACACAGTCAAAGCACTCATTGTAGAGGAGCAGCTATTAACGGAAGAACAAGTCAATCTATTACTGAGTCCAGAGTCTATGCTATCCCCAAGCAAGGTGAGTTTATGAGTGCGCAGGTTTTAGTAATCTATACTGGTGGCACCATCGGCATGACTCAAACAGCGCAAGGCTTGGCTCCAGCATCGGGGTTACAAGATCGCATTGAACGTACTTTAGGCGATAGCTTGAATAGTCTACCGAGGTTTGAAGTACTGGAAATTTCGCCGCTCATCGACAGCGCCAATATCACCCCAGCTCATTGGACTAAGCTTGTTTCCATTCTCAATGTTCATTGGCAAGACTATGACGGCTTTGTCATCTTGCATGGCACAGACACCATGGCCTATACTGCTTCAGCCTTATCATTTATGCTCGGGGCCAGCCCTAAAAATGTCATTCTAACAGGATCACAAATTCCCTTAGGAATGAACCGATCAGACGCTACAGCCAATTTACAGGCGGCTCTGTCTCTGGCTGTGTTGCAATCGATCCCGGACGTCAGTTTGGTGTTTAATGGCAAACTCATGCGTGGCAACCGAATTCAAAAGATCAGTAGCGGACGGTTTGAGGCTTTTCACACACCAAACGATGACCTGCTCGGTGAATTAGCAATTCATATTCAACTCTACCCTGAACGTATGAGCAAATGGTCATGTAAACATGAGGTCTCGAACTTAGATGACAAGCTAACCACCTTTCGATCTGGCGCTGTTGCCGTCGTAACACTCCATCCAAGTCAACCGATCAGCGTATATCAGAGCCTATTAGATGACATAGATTGCCATGGCATTATTTTAATGACCTATGGCGCTGGCAACGTGCCGGACCAAACCCCAGCTTTTCTATCTTTCTTGACGGAGGCCATGTTACGAAAGAAAATCGTCGTCAATCTCACCCAATGTCTGCATGGCGGGGTATCTCAAGGCACTTACGCTGCTGGCTCAATGCTGTCATCCATGAATGTACTAAGTGGGCAGGACATGACTTTAGAGGCCGCTTTTTGTAAGCTACATTGGTTAATTGCCAAGGGCGAAAGCTACCATAGTCTGATGACGAAATGGCCAATCAACTACGCCAATGAATTTACCACACAATAACCAACTCAAGGATACCCTAGCATGTCAAGGTATCCGGTATGACACGATGAACATTAAAAACTTAGGTTATTGATCATTTCACTTAGACAATGCAACTTAAACCAGCGGTCCCCACACAGCCCATTCGTTACCACAAGGATCCAAAAAGTGAAAACGACGACCGCCTGGGAATTCAAAAATCACTTGCTCTATGGTGCCCCCTGCGGCTTCAACATGGCTCACTGCACTTTCAAGATCGTCGCTGTATAAAACCACCAATGCCGCCCCTGTTTGCGGCCGTGAACAAAAGTCGGCCTGAAAGAAACCACCGTCTAGACCAGCATGTTTAAACGCGCTGTATTCTTGACCATAGTCTTCAAAATCCCAACCAAACGCTTGCCGAAAGAAGGCTTTATTGAGCTCAAGATCTCGCGCTGGTAGTTCCACATAGTTTATCTTTGTTGATTGCATAACGGTCTCACTTTACGGTTGATGCCACGACGAGAATCACACTAATCATTATCATTGTGCCGCCGAGCCACTGCTGCTTACTAAGCGTCTCGGAAAAACGCACTTTAGAATAGTACAAAGTCCCCAGAATTTCGATTTGACCGAGGGTTTTGACCAAGGCAGGATTCACCAAAGCGAAGCCTGTAAACCAACCAATTGACCCTAATGAGCTTAGAACACCTACCTGACAACTCAAGCGGAACGCCCGCCTAAAAGGCGCTTTAACATCTCGCATCTTAACCATCTGCAGCGAACATAAAACGATAGATTGAATAACCAAAACAAACCATAAGGTCACTCCAGCCGAAGTAATGATCGAACCAGACAGGGAGTGACTTGCCATCGACGCCATCACAGAAGTCATGGCGAAACACAGGCCGCTTGCCAAACCAAACAACAAAGAAGCATCGCGATGGGCATGACGAAGGTTATGCCACTTTACCGTCATCACCACAGCGCCCAGCACACCTAACCCAATCCCCATCCAAGACCCCAAGGTGAGCGTGTAATGCAACAAAGGCAAACCAATCAATGCGGCCAATACGGCCTCCGTCTTCGCCAGCAGTGTGCCAATGGCATAACTTCCAGACTGAAACGCTCGCAGCATAAAGTAGGTGGCAAATATTTGTGCCAAGGCGCAAACAGAAGCCGCCCACCAAAACGCCATTGTGCCATTCAGAGATACACCTCCAAATAGCCACCAAACCACTAATAAATAGAGCGTCACCAAAGGCAAACCGTACAAAGAACGCGCCATGGTGGCATGTAAAAATCCGGCTTCACGAGCTAAGGTATTTTGATAGGCAGTTCTAGCAGACTGGCATGAAGCCGCAAAAAGAGTGATGAAAATCCACATAATAACGCTCGATATTGAGTAGAAAAAAGACACGAAGCATTAGAATGCGATGATCTCAACTATTTGTAAAAGGAATTAAACTAATGGTGCTCATTCCACTTAGGAATGAGCACGCTGCATGAATATTTTATGTGTTCTTCTTACGCAGCTCCGTCACCTGCTCACCCGCAATTCCCCAGTTATCGGTCTCAACTTCATCAATTACCACCACAGTAGTCGATGGATTTTTGCCTAATACATCCACCAATAAATCTGTCGCGCCTTTGATCAAAGCCTGCTTTTGTTCCTTTGTGACACCTTCATTGGTGATGCGAATATTCACGTATGGCATGCCATTTCTCCTTTTTATCATCATTAGAGCACGAGAGTGCATTCATCTTTTTTTGACAACTACCGCCTTAGAATCGCACGATGAACAGAATTTTAAAACACCCATATTGCCGCTTTGCTTTAGTCGGCGGCTTCGGCTTCGTCGTTGATCTGACCAGCTTGATGCTATTGTCACAATGCGTGCCTTATCCCATTGCGAGAGGACTATCCTTTTGGGTCGCAGCCAGTTCAAATTGGTGGTGGAATCGACACTTTACTTTTTCTAACGGCCGACATAAAAAAACCGCTGTGGTGGAATGGTTACAATTCCTCAGCGGTTCATTAATGGCCTTCATTCCAAACCTTGGCATCTATCTCTTGCTCCTCCATGTCCAACCTTCTACACAATACCAAGGACTCACGATACTTTGGCCTTACTTTGCCATGATACCTGGAGTCGTCATTAGCATGTGTATTAACTATTCACTATCGCGCTATTGGGTCTTCCGTGACCAGCGAATAAAACCTCAAGAACCTTGATTCAACTGACCATGCTCAGCAAAACGCCCTTTATCTTTACCATGCACTTGATCGTGACGTGGCCAAGGCCAACCGCCAAATTGAGTTCGCTGATAATCTTGGAAAGCTTGCTGCAACTCAGCACGAGTATTCATAACAAAAGGACCATGCTGTTCAACATGTTCATTGATAGGACGTCCTTGCAGCATTAGAAAACGAGCAGCCTTGCCCAAATTCTTTAACACCATACTGGCATCACTTTTCAGCACAAAGGCCTGATCAACAGACACAGCTTCCTTATCTAACGCAACTTGATCGCCTTCAAAGAAATACAAGGTTCGCGAGAGTCCAGCCATAGCCGCGGGTAACGTCCATTCCGCCTTTTCAGCCAAATCAACCAGCCAAATCGCCACGTGATTTTGCTCTTCAGCCGCCCAAGAATTTGGAGGACACGGTGCTGGTTGCACACCACTAATCGGGCCAGCAATCACTTTTACACTGGCTTCAAAGCCTTGTGCATCTTTCTCTGTCAGTACGGGTGTGTCCTCATTCCATAACATGGTGAAATGGGGAGGCACCATTTTATTCTTGCTTGGTAAATTCAACCAAATTTGGAACAATTCAACGGGATTGCGATCTGTTTCGTTTAACAAGGGAAACATTTCCGAATGTTGCACGCCTTGACCGGCAGTCATCCACTGAGTATCGCCCTGACCATAACGACCAGCAGCGCCTATAGAATCCGCATGATCCACAAAACCTTGGTTAACAATGGTGACCGTTTCGAAACCACGATGCGGGTGAGCTGGGAAACCTGGAACTTTACTGCCGTGATACATACGCCAACCATCAATACCTGAAAAGTCCTGCCCAATAGGACGATTATTCAATGGAGCATCTGGTCCCATTTCACCATTTGCTTGAGGGTAGTTATCATTGTGAAAGGCACAAAATAAGAAGGGATCAAAGGTTGGCCAAAACATCTCTAATGGCATTTTTTTAAGGATTGCGGCGCTCATATTGTCTCTCCCAAAACAATTTCATTCATTCTTTAAAGACATTCACCTTCAAGAACAATGGATAATATGGCACCATAATAACATCAAAAAACTCGATTGATTTATGCTAAAACCGAATCCAATCAATCGATTTTTTAAATACAACTAGGGTAAGATCACACTAGCAACGCAGCCCTTATTAGCATTATCTTGCAGACTAAATTCACATGCGTATTTCACACAGATATCACGCACAATCATCAAGCCTAACCCATAACTCTCACCACCCGGTTTCCCTTTCAAACCACAACCAGTGTCAATCACATCAATTTGATTACCTACCACTTGGATATCTATTCGCCCTTTTTCAGTGGATGCCATGGCATTTTTAAGAAGATTTCCCAACAAGATATGAAAAATAGGCTCAGGCATCTTGGTCTCTAAACCATTCTGCATCTGAATCTGCACTGACACTTGATCATCCACCAAATACACCATGTGTGCTTGCTTGATGTGTTCCAGCTCCTCCAATGTCACTAGACGTTTAGGAATACTGGAAAGATCCTCTTCTCGAGTCAAAGACAACAAGGTTGAAATGTAATCCTCCATTTCCTGACAAGCTTGGCGCATTCTGACCTGCTGACGCTGAATAAACTCAGGAGAATCCGTTTTACCAAGCAAGGTAACCGCCCCTTTCATCACCATCAAAGGGGTTCGTAACTCATGACTTGCATAGCGGTTAAACGCTCGTTCACGCTCAATTAATCCTTGAATTTGCTGTTGATAATCATTGAAACAAGCCACCAGCAGATGAACCTCACGTGTCGCCGCGCCTTCAGGCAAGGCAATCGGCGACAAATCACTGGGACGTCTTGCCGTTAAAAATTGAGATAACTGTGATAATGGCTTGGTTAAGCGCATAGAAATACGCATAACAACCCATAAACTGACAACCAACAAAAGCAAAGAAAGTATGAGCTGAGTGCTTTGAGTCTGAAACATCTGTGCTTCGCTAATCTCATAAATCTCGTCGTAATGGATAATATATAAGGTCTTTTGTACACCATTGATGGTCACCTGTGAACGCATCGAAAAAACTTCCAAATCCGTATCCGAGGCCTCATCCAATTCATAGGGCAAGTCATCTTTCATATGAGGGTCAAGAACGACGCCCAAGGGCAGGTTATCCTCACCCACATACACCTCTGAAAAAGGGGGAATAGAAACATGTGTTAAATGTGTGCCTTGCAAACGCTCTACGGCAGTATTTTTATCTTTCAACATACGATTTTCAGCGTATATCATTTCCACATTTTCAATCACTGATTGAAACATGGAGAAATGAAAGGCAATGATGGCAAAGGCAACGATAGAAAAATAGGTAAAGGTTAATTGTTTAGCGGTTTTAATGCGTTTCATTCTTGGTCTTCCGCAACAAGTCGGTAGCCCACTTTCGACACCGTCTGTAAATAGGCATGCTCAAACGGACGATCAATTAAGCTGCGCAACTGATAAATATGGCTTCTTAATACTTTACTGTCTGGCTCTTCATCCCCCCATAAGGCATCCGAGAGGTCATTTTTACTCACCACATCAGGGGCATTTTGCATGAGTACTCTTAAAATAGTGTACTGGGATGGATTTAAGGCGTAGCGACTCCCCTCACGCTGCAAAATACGCGTATTCATATCGAGTTTTAAGTGCCCGAATTGCAATTCACGGTTTGCCACTTTGCCTTTTTGTCGTCGAACTAGAGCTTGAATTCGAGAGTCCAGAATGTCCAAATCAAAGGGCTTCACTAGGTAATCGTCCGCTAAGCTTTCGAAGCCCGCTAAAATATCCGCTTTCGTATCCCGTGCTGTCAACATCAAAACAGGCGTGTCCACACCCTGCTCCCGCAAGGATTTACACACTGTTAAGCCGTCCATTTTTGGCAGCATGACATCCAATATAATCACAT
This sequence comes from Marinomonas posidonica, assembly GCF_043643765.1. Taxonomy (GTDB): domain Bacteria; phylum Pseudomonadota; class Gammaproteobacteria; order Pseudomonadales; family Marinomonadaceae; genus Marinomonas; species Marinomonas posidonica_A. The sequence goes on from NZ_JBHZSP010000016.1 coordinate 16,225, forward strand.
CGTAAGGCTCAGCGATCGCTAGATTAAAACCGTGCTGGCCGTTATTGGCATAATCCAACTCGTCACCTTTGAGCTCGAAATAGTCAAAAATAACCCCCGCAATGTCTTTATGGTCTTCCACCAACAGTAACTTCATACAATTTTATTTCTGGCCTCTTTGCATTTCATATTATTGTGACACAAAGAGATGAAAAAAAAGTGAATCATCTTTTTGCGACAAACCTCTCGCTAGTATGACCTCATTATAAACTTAACTGAGGAAACACTATGAGTGCGGTCGCCTATCAGCACTTTGTGCACACTAAAGCCGATGACAGAATAGAAAAACAAGTACCTCTCGTCAGCGTCATCATCCCTTTTTTAAACGAGCGAGATGTCTTAGAGCAATGCCATCAACGAGTCTGTAATGCGTTATCCGCTCTAAATCAATCCTGTGAAATCGTCTATGTGGATGATGGCAGTCAAGATGATAGCTGGGTACTGGTCAGCCAATTCCAACACCCAACGCACAGCATCCGCAGCTTAAGACTCAGTCGAAACTTCGGCAAGGAAGCCGCGTTAAGCGCGGGATTAAAATCGGCCTTGGGACAATGCGTGATATTATTGGATGCCGACCTTCAGGATCCACCCGAATACATTCCCGATATGGTTGATGCTTGGCAACAAGGCGCTCAAGTCGTCGAAATGCAGCGCCGAGAAAGACACGGTGAAAATTGGCTAAAACGCACAACCGCCCATTGCTTCTATCGCTTTATGTCGTATATCAGTGACTCCCCCATCACAGAAAATGTGGGAGACTTTCGTCTCATGGACAAGAAAGTCGTTGAGGTCATCAACACCTTGCCTGAACGAACCCGCTTTATGAAAGGCTTGTTAGCTTGGCCCGGGTTTACTCGCCAAGTCATGACCTTTGATCGGGACCCAAGACTGGCTGGCGAAACAAAATGGAATTACCCAAAACTCGTCCACCTTGCCTTAGAGGGCATTACCTCTTTCAGCACCAAACCGTTACGTTGGGCGACCCTAGCAGGACTTACCACATCGTTTTTTACCTTTGTCATGGCCATGGTCGTGCTGACCAAAACCTTAGTATGGGGCGAGCCAGTAGTTGGCTATCCTTCAACCGTTTTGATCATCTTATTTTTAGGCGGCATTCAACTCCTATCGATTGGCGTTTTGGGGGAATATGTCGGTCGCCTCTTTATCGAATCCAAGCAACGCCCTTTGTATGTACTAATGGAAGAAACCATCTCAACACCTACTTTTGCCCAATCGGAAACAACAAAATGATAAAACCCACTCATTCCGTTCTTAATAAAACTCTGATGTGGCTTTTGGCCCTTTGCGTCGGTCTGCGCTTTGCTTCTTTAGCCCTTTACCCTTTGATGGATACCACCGAAGCAAGGTATGGGGAAATGGCTCGAATCATGTTCGAAACCGGAAACTGGGTGACCCCTATGTTTGATTATGGGATTCCATTTTGGGGGAAACCGCCCCTCTTCACGTGGTTAAGCAGTTTAGGATTTACTGTTTTTGGGGTAAATGAGTTCGGCGCACGAATACCACATTTACTGGTCGGTTTTGGCATTATCGCGTTGCTTTATCAATTTGCTCGCGATGAGTATAAAAGCAAAACACTTGGCTTACTCTGCGCCACCGTTTTAGCTTCCACATCCTCCTTCATTCTATTAAGCGGTGCCGTTATGACAGACACCGTCCTAACGTTTTCGATCAGTCTTAGTATGATCAGCTTCTGGCAAGCTTGGAATGGAAAACACAAAATTTGGGGCTATTTGTTCTTCATTGGCTTAGCACTTGGCATGCTTTCAAAAGGTCCCCTTGCCATCGTACTTGTCGGTATCAGCCTTACCCTTTGGTTACTACCGAAAAGTCGATGGAAGCAACTTTGGCAGCGTCTACCTTGGGGTTATGGCAGCATGTTATTCATCGCCATTGCGTTACCTTGGTATCTCATTGCTGAACATAGAACACCTGGTTTCTTAAATTATTTTATTGTCGGCGAACACATTAAGCGTTTTATTGTCAGTGGTTGGCAGGGCGATTTGTATGGTTCAGCTCACGAAAGAACGCGTGGTACCATCTGGCTTTACGCTTTCTTAGCCATGCTTCCTTGGAGTCCGATACTTATTTGGCAATGGCTTCGTAACCTCAAAGAAAATCGTGATGTGGAGCAAAGCGAAAATGGCATGACGAGTTTTCTACTCCTATGGATGCTGGCCCCCATGCTGCTGTTTAGCTTTTCCGGTAATATTCTGGCTAGTTATGTTATGCCAGCTTTACCAGCGATGGCATTATTGCTGACGCAGTTACACCTGCAACGACCATTACCCTACCGGCTTTATCAGATTGGATTCGTTACACCGCTGTTATTAATTGGCTTAGTGAGTGCGCTGCATTTTCAATGGGTCAAGGTAAAATCTGAACGTGATCTGCTCACGCAGTGGCAAGCACAAGTGGAAGCGCAACATAGCGATTTATTTTATCTTCATAAACGCCCATTTTCAGGACAATATTACTCAGCTGGCCGTGCAAAAGAACGCTCAGCAGACATTCATACTTGGTTGCCAAATCAGCAAAACGCATTTTTCATTATTCAAGCCAAAAAGGACCGCACTGACTATCTAGATTGGTCATGTCAGGAAAGAGGTCAATCTAAAACGGAAACGTTACTCTTTTGCCACCCCTAGACATAAAAAAAGAGCGTCACTAGGTAATGACGCTCTTTTCAAATCCAATCATGGAAACAAACATGATGCCTTACATCACAACAGAACCGTAACTTGGCTCAGCATGAGAATGAACTAAGGCTTCTTGAGCATGCGCCATCTTCAACACATCACCACTATTTGGTAATTGAAAATCGCCTTGTAATGAATTACTCCATGCTTGCTTACGCTCGTCTCGCGGCGATACACCGATGTGTTTACGATAGCAGCGACTAAAATGCGGTGTCGATATAAAACCACACGCCATGGAAATTTCGACAATGGACATATTCGATTGCTTGAGCAATTTTCGAGCTCGCTCCAATCTAAGCTTTAAGTAGTACTTGGATGGTGAGCAATCCAAGTGACGATGGAACATACGCTCAATTTGGCGACGAGAAACGTCGACAAATGTCGCTAATTCGTCCAATTCAATAGGCTCTTCTAAATTATTCTCCATCAACTCAATCACATCGACCAACTTGGTTGCACCTGCGCCACCAGCATTAAACTGGCGCATTGGCATACGCTGTTGATCCGACTCATGGCGAATCCGCTCACAAATAAACATATCTGAAATGGCACTGGATAAACGCGGTCCATGCTGCTTCCCTATCATGGTTAACAACATATCCATAGCCGCCGTACCGCCAGAGGAAGTAATTCGGTCACGGTCCAAAGAGAAAAGTCGATTATTGCATTTCACCTTAGGAAAGATTTCTTGCAGTGCTGTCAGACACTCCCAATGCACACTGCATTGATAGCCATCCAGCAAACCAGCATACGCCAGCAAATAGGCTCCAGTGCATATGCCACCTATGGTCACCCCTTTACGGGCTTGCTTTGATAACCAGGAAGCTTGCTTAGCCGTATAAGCTCGGGTGATGTCGACACCACCCGCCACTATAATTAAGTCAAAATCGGCGGTGTCATAAATAGACAGGTCCGGTGACAGACTTAAACCATCACTGGCGGTAACAGGTTGACCATCCTCGGAGATAAGGCTCCAATTATAAAGCGTATCTGCCGATAGTTGATTGGCCATGCGTAATGGCTCAATGGAAGAAGCTAATGCAATCATTGTAAAATGATCCAGTAGCAAAAAACCCACTTTGGTGGTTTTTTTCGAGCCAAGCGTGGTGGTTGCGCTAGAGCGTGTTGCCATTACCATATTAATGCCCTCATCTATGCACTTTCCCTACTACACAGCAAAATACAGACCATGTTTGTGGTTGTGCTTTTTATTTTTTTAAGGAAACACAAAAGCAATTGCTAAAACTTTGTCATTTATAAGGAAGTAACGAAGTCACCAGCGGCTTATAGGCCCCTCCTCATTACAGATAATGTGCTTCAATGGGGAAGACCCGTTTTTCGCCCAACCCAAAGAAAGACATCATTGCACTAATATAGACCAAGTTTGCTCTTTTATTGAACGCTTATTTAATAAAAATGAACACTTTTCTATTCAATTTATTTAAAGCTGCTTTTTAGTACTCAATAACTACATCCGATTTCGGCACAGTACAACAAGATAAAACATAGCCAGCTTCAACATCTTCATCGGTGATTCCACCATTATGGTCCATCTGGGTTTCGCCCTCTTTTATCATCACCTTACAGGTCCCGCATATCCCCATACCACAGGCTTTTGGAATCATTAAATCCAGTTTGGCCGCTGCGTTATGCAAGGTCTCACCTGCGGCAACTTGAATGCTCTTACCACTGCCTTCAAACTCCACTCTCAACAGATCGGCTTGACTAACAGCATCCGCTTCAGCCTGCGCGACTTCAGCTAACTCAATAGCATCCTCCACCACATCCACAGGAGTCGAACCAAATGACTCCTCATGGTAATGAGACATATCAAACCCTCTTTCTTTCAGAAGGTTTTTCACAGCTCGCATATAAGGTGCAGGGCCACAGCAGAAAATTTCTCGCTCCATAAAATCCGGGGAAATCATGTCTAATTTGGCTGAGTCCAAATAACCACGATAGCCCTGCCAGGGCAAACCGTTTTCCATACGCTCGACAATCAGATACAAACCAAAATTATCCAAGCGTGCTGCCATGTGATCCAACTCACGAGAAAAAATGACATCCCTCGGGGAACGTGCACTGTGAATGAACGTCATGTCCACTTCTGCATTGGTATCAAACCACCAACGCGCCATGGACATCAGCGGTGTAATGCCCACCCCACCGGATAACAAGAGCACTTTCTCCGCCGGAAAATCAATACAGTTAAACTGCCCAACAGGTCCATGCACTGCGAGCTCGACACCCACCTTCATATTGTCATGCAGCCAGTTGGACACTTCACCGCCAGGCACTCTTTTTATTGTGATGGAAAAACTGTAAGGCACGGATGGAGAACTGGAGATAGTATAAGAACGCATTACTTGTTTGTTATCGATTTCCAATTCTAAAGTGACAAATTGACCCGGTTTGAAGAAAAACATGACAGGTTGTTGTGCCATAAAACAGAAGGTCTTCACGTCCCATGTTTCATGAATCACTTTCACACAACGTACATTATGACGACCATTCACCCAAGTTTGGGTATTAACAGGAGTAAAGTAATCGGCTGGAGCATTGTTCATGTCTGTCATCGCATCTGTCCTTCAAAGTAAAGAAGTCGTTATCACCATTTCGAGCCATTTTGGTGGCTATGCTCAAAGTCAATTTAACCCTAAACGACAATAACTTGCTCATGGCAGCCAAGGGTATGATTCATCGACTGTTGAGCGTCGATTTAAATACCATCTCGTGTCGTGATTGGGCATTTTCGCATCCACTATTTGAGACAATATGGCGACATTAATGCCATCCAACTCCATTAATCTTTTTGTCAGTAAGGTCCAGAAAGATGAATCAACAAGATTTACTCAATATTCGCCATGCCACGTTAGCTGATGCCAAAACCGCCATGAGCGATCTACTAAAGTCTCGTCCAACTCACTATTCGTTAGAGGCGCCACTTTATAATGATCCACATATGTTTCGCATCGACATGGAAGAAATTTTTCAAAAAGAATGGTTGTTTGTTGGCATGACCAGCGAAATCCCAAAAAAAGGGGATTATTTTACGGTTGAAATTGGCCAGAACCCGGTACTCATTGTTCGAGACGCCGAAGGCAAGGTGAACGCTTTTCACAACACTTGTCGTCATCGTGGTTCCGTCATTTGTACCGAACACAGGGGCAAGGTAGCGAATCTAGTCTGCCCTTATCATCAGTGGACTTACGACTTAAAAGGCAACCTGTTGTTTGCTGGCACAGAAATGAACAAAGATTTTCAGTTAAAAGAACATGGTTTAAAATCAACCCACTGCAAAAACGCGGGCGGTTTCATTTTTATCTGTTTAGCGAAAGAGGCACCAGATGATGGTTTCGATGACTATCTAGCGACACTGGAAACCTACATGGAACCCTACGATGTCGAAAACACCAAGCTTGCTGTCGAGTCCACCATGTATGAAAAAGCCAATTGGAAACTGGTGCTCGAGAACAACCGCGAATGCTACCACTGCTCTGCCAGTCACCCAGAGTTGTTAAACACCTTACTTGAATGGGATGACACCGAAGACCCTCGAGCCCCACAAGAATTTCTTGATCATTATGCAGAACAATCGGCTCAATGGGACGCCGAAGGTATCCCACATGAACACCAAAGTTTTGGCACAGTACAACGGAACCGCATTGTGCGAATGCCTCTTAAAAAAGGCACACACGTTATGACCATTGACGGCACAACAGCCTCCGATAAATTATTAGGGCGAATCCAAAACCGCTCACTTGGCTCCATGCGCATTCTGCATCTACCGAATTCCTGGAACCACATGCAATCAGATCACTTTATTGTGTTCAGAGTGCTGCCGATTTCTGCGCAAGAAACCTTAGTGACAACCAAGTGGTTTGTACATAAAAACGCCGTTGAAGGGGTGGATTACGACCCAGATAACCTCAGAAAGGTATGGGACGCGACTAACGAGCAAGACAAGGTGCTTGGTGAACGCAATCAACAAGGGATTAATTCCATTGGCTATCAACCAGGTCCTTACTCTGAAACCTACGAGTTTGGTGTGATCAATTTCCTTAACTGGTATGCCCATACAATGCAAAAAAACCTAACAGTGTAATATCCCAATAAGGTCAACAGTAAAGCATTAAAAAAGCGAGCACTCTGCTCGCTTTTTTAATGTGTCATGAAATGCCCAAAATAGGCTTACAAAATGCGTTTTAACAAGCGATCCGCTTTTACTCGAAACACCCGTTTCAGTAGCTTCTGAATGGCCACTGGATAATCGCGACGTGTATCAAGCTGAAGGTAATTAGAAACGGTTTTCGTGTGATCAAATATGTTGCCAAATTCAGCCAGAAACTTCTCTTCAAGAAGCTGATGATTATCTTGAACCAATAAACCATTTTCTAAATCTAATGCCCAGGCTCTTGGATTAACATTATTTCCGGTCAATAAGGCTTTATTTCGATCCACCCACAAACCTTTCAGATGAAAGCTATTAGCCTCATGACGCCATAAATAAATGGATAAATCGCCGGAAGCGAGGTATTTGCGATTCGCACGCGCAAATTTACGTAAAATAATTTCGTACAAGTAAGGCAAGCCACCAATGGCTTTAAACGTCTGATCTTGTGGAATATAAAAATCGTTTGCGACCTTATCGCCCACAATGATATGCGTTTTCACCCCTCGTTTAATGGCTCGCTTCACCTCTCTCAAAACCACTTTAGGTAAATTGAAATAAGGGGTACAGAGGTACAACTCATGCTTTGCCTCGGCAATCATTTCGACAATACATTGATTCAATTGATTGTCTTTTTTACCGATTCCCACCAAGGGTGTAATGCCAACATGTTGGTCGTCAATCAGCTCACTTTCTAGCGGATAAGACGCTTCCGACAAAGACATTCGGTATTGCTTAATTAAGGGCTTGAGCTTCTTCGTCGTTGGCCACTCACCTTTGGTAAAATCTTTTACCACTATGTGCCCTATCATCATCTGTTCAATAAAACTGGTCATGCTGTCTGCCAGCTTTTGGTTCTCAATGACGTGATAACGATCAAAACGATATTTGTCATGACGATGCAAATAGACATTGTTCAGACTCGCACCACTATAAATCACAGTATCATCGATAATGAAGCCTTTTAAATGCAACACACCAAAGACTTCTCGATGACGAACCGGCACCCCATAAATGGCGATTTGTTCTTTGTATTTCTGAGCAAACTCTTGATACATCGCCGCGTTGCCCTCGCACGCTTCGGCACCAATTAACCCTCGTTGCGCACGATGCCAATCAACACAAATCACAACATCTAAGTCTGGACTACGCTGTTTCGCTTCATACGCTGCGGTCAGAATTTCTCGACCAGCCTCATCATTTTCCAAATAAAGTGCCACCAGGAAAACTCTCGACTTTGCCGTTCGAATGGCCTCTAAAAGGTACTCACGATACTCAAATGCAGAATGAAGAATATTGAAATTATCTGGATGAACAGAAAAAGCCGGTAAAGAAACAAATAAAGAGGGTTGTGGCATGATACTGAAATTCGACCTTAATAAAAAAACAGTGAACTGTAACAAAACAACCTAGCTTTTGCTCGTAAAGCGACAAGATAATTAAAATTAAAGTGCACTGAATCTAAATAAACTTAAATTCCTTACGAGATTACAAAAGTTTACATTTAAATTCAAGCCTATCAATGATTAGCTCATTTTAATCTCTTTAAAGCGCTGATTCGCCTTAAGATATGCCAACCAAGATTCATCAATACTCTTTACCTCCCCTTTGATCCAGTGGCGAAAGCTCTGAACCTTGTCATACCGAAAATGCGGCGCGGGTGCGACCAAATAAAAATCGTATTTAGATTTCATATAAACGGGCAATGGACAAATGAGCAGCTTTTTCTGAAGCAACTCATAGACCAGACTAAACCGCATCATGGCGAGCCCTTGTCGAGACAGCAAAGCCTCTACTAAGGAGGTAGAGTCTGCAACGTGAAGGTGAGATTTCAAAGTCATATCATACATTTTCAAGAAGGTTTGTAACTTAGGCCACACATGATCCATATCTGGCCCAGTATCTGTAATGATAGGAATGTGATTTAACTGTTGCTCAACTGGTTCTTTTTCATGAAACAGGTCTGGGTGACAAACTGGGATTAAAAATTCTTCAAATAACAATTCAGATTGCAACCCTTCATACTGTCCATGCCCTAAACGAACGCAAAGATCCAAATCACTATTAGCAAAGTCAGACAACCCAATACTCGGGCTTAGACGTAAATTTATGTCCTCTGCTTGTTGCTGGAAATGCCCTAAACGCGGCACCAACCATCGACTGGAAAAAGACGGAACCACACTGATCACCAAGGTATTTGGATTCGTGTCTTCTGATATACCTCTGACTCCCTCCTCCATCAATCGAAATGCTTTCTCTACATAGTCAAAGAGGTATCGACCTTCCGATGTCAATGCAACTTGTCGAGTATGTCGCTCGAATAAAGCTACGCCAAGGTGTTGCTCAAGGGTTTTGATCTGCTGACTCACCGCCGCTTGGGTGACAAATAATTGATCCGCTGCCGCCTTAAAACTCAAAGCCTCAGCGGCATATCGAAATGCCTGCATAGATTTTAAAGGCGGTAAACTTCTAGGTCTGGACATAACAATACCATGCTTAAGTTTTTCTTAATCATAGACGTTTTTTTCTCGTTTGTCGCCACACGCTAAATTAACCATTATTCAATCACCAATCGACAAAAACACATCAGGAGATCACAATGAATACGCATTCCAACCAATCATCCGAACTGGTAAAAGTTTGCTCAACGATTGTTGAAAAACAGCAAAATGCATTAGCCAGACTAAACAGTAAAAACTGGCGAATACTGATCGCTAAAATGCATCATAACTGGAGAACCCGTCGTCAGTTGAATCGATTGAATGACTCGCAACTGAAAGACTTGGGCTTAACCTCAAGCGATGTATATCAAGAAGTACACAAACCTTTATGGAAATAATCTTATTGCACTACATCATTATCCGACCCTGTGACATCGGGTCGGATCTTTCCATGTTAATGTAAACCGCTCAGAAACCCATTTAGTCAAACTAGCAGTACTAACACCTCGCTAAAATTTATTTTTTGTTTATTTTTTAATCAAAAGATACTAGCTTTAAAGAAGCTTCCTCTAGATAATCCAACTACAGACAAGGAAATAACAATGAAGGCCTTCATTTTATTGCTCGTCAGTTTTGTGCTAATTGCGTGTTCCAGTAATCCTACAGGCACCGTAAGCGTTCGTTCAGTTGAGCCAGATGGCACCCTGAAAGAACCTCTCATTTCCACTGCAAGTCTTGTTACAGATGGTAATACCATTTTTAAAACCGAAGCCGATGGCTCTACCGATGGAAATGATGTGTATGCCATCTATCTTACAGATGCTTATTTAAAATACTTAGCCGACTGGTGGGGAGTGAATGAGGTAATTTTTGTCGTCGAATTCACCGAAGCCGTTACCGGAGAAACAGATTCAGACATCACTACCAAAATTTTAGGTCCATACGAAAAATTGGCCGATGGCATCAAAGCGCCTTTTCTCAATAAGGCGTTATATGGCCCGAAAAAAATGGAAAGTGACCTGCTGAGCATGAACATTAAAGTCTATGAATATGACTTGGATGAAAACGACGGAAGCTCGGCCATGCTGGAATTCATTGCCGCCACCGCCGAAAGCTTCTCTTTATCCAACCCTATTACACTTGGCGAAATCAAACTCGCGAAAGAAATTGCAAATACCTTATTGCTCGCAAACGAAAACGATTTAGTCATGGAGATGGATATTGACTTTGTTGCAGGGAACAGTAAATACACTCCTAGCAATCATTCTAATGTTGTACCGCTAAAAGATGGCGAAGTCATTATGGTCAAACAAGAAGGATGCGCTGTGATGACATGTTATGACTATTTTAGTAAAGATTGGTCTAACCTCCCTGGACTCCTTCCAGATTTCTTTATGTTGATACCAACCACACTAAACAGAGCGTTTGTTGATACTCCCGACCACTCGAGTCTAAAGGATTTTAACGACGAGAAATTAATCGTCACCAAGGACGGCATTACTGAAGTAGATGATCAAAAAAAACCGAGAGGACTCTACAAAGATAAAACTTGGCTCAGACTAAACATTGTGAAAGGCGGCGATGCATCACAATGGTCTTTTAGAAAGAAACTCTACCCAACGGCAGAAGAAGTTGAAAAGCTATTAAAAAATCCATATTCACTCAACCAAGACAATATCGACTCTATTTTAAAAGGCATAAATGACGCGCAAAAAAGCTTAACGGATGCGACAAAACAAGCGGTTGTTCAACTGACTTCCGAAATGAGTCAAAATAACATCCACTTTATCGAGGCAAGTGAAGAGACTAAAACCAGCGGTTTGTGCTTACATCATCCAGAGAATGTCACCATTATTAACCTGGCTTCAAGGCCAACAGATACTAATCAAACCTTCCTTTATAAAAAAGTAAGTTCATCAAAGCAAGGAAGCTGCTACACAGTAATGGCTTCACCAGAGGGCACAACCTTTACTCAAGGTGAGGGAGATTTCATTGTCAACTATGACGTTAATGACACGGTCAACGTTCAAAATTTATCCTATTTGGTACGTTCCAAACTGGCCGATGGGGATTTTACACTTAGCTGTCATCCTAATACCGACAACACCAGCTACCAACTTGTGCTTACCCCTAAAGAAGGTCGTGAGGATAAACTCCCACAAATCACCAACATTACCTTTAGTGACGCAAATCAAGTCATTCCTTTCACGACAACCGACCAGATCATTAAGACGAACAGTGACTTTAACCAAAAGGATAGTGTAAGCCTCAACGTAAAAGATATTTTCGGTGCTGTCATTACACCTAGTATTCCAGTTGCTGACATTCAGACCTGCTTAAAGCTTTCTCAAAGCTAATCTAGCCTATTAAAAAAGGGAATCGCCTCATTGCGATTCCCTTTTTTACGCAGGATATTCTAAGAAAAGCAATTAAGCTTGATCCAACACCTTATTAATATCTTTCCAAGTTAACCCTGTGGCTTTTTTCTGTGCCTTTTGCTCATCACCTTGGGTCAATTGAATGATTTGCCCAGCAATGGAAATGGCAATTTCAAAGGGCTTTTTCCCCGCCACTTCAGGAATACCAACAGGGCTGTGTACCGACTCAATCTCCGCTTTACTAAATGACGCACTGGCCAAACGCTTTTTAAAGCGCATGGCTTTGGTCTGAGAGCCGATCAAGCCGATAAAGCGACAATCTTTGCGATCCAACAAGGCTTCCACCAGCTGATAATCCAAGGCATGGTCGTGAGTCATGACTAATACCACTTCATTGGCTGTCATGGCATCCACATGCTCCAGCATGGAATCGTATACCAAGGGCGTTACGTTGCTTGGCAAATCACTCGTTTTCTTGTCTTGAACAAGATTGGTACGACTGTCTACCCAACTGATTTTAGCTTGCATTTCCCCCAATACATTGACCAAGGTGGTCGCCACGTGGCCCATACCGAAAATGGTGATTTTCGCCGCAGGCTCAGGAAAATATTCCAATAAAACAGACACTGTTCCGCCGCAACATTGGTTGGTTTTGGCGGCGAGCGGAAAGTTTTCCAACAAGTGAGAAGGCCCATCACCCGCTTCTAATATGGCACGGGCTTTTTGACAGACAGCGTATTCCAGCTGTCCACCACCTATGGTGTCAAAACTGTGTTCAGCAGTAACCACCATCTTGCTGGCCGATTCTCGCGGCGACGACCCCTTGGTGCCGATCACAGTGGCCATGACCCAAGCTTGTCCTGACTTTTCCACCTCTGCCAGCGCTTGAATCCAGTTTAATGAAGACATCATAGCGTCACCTCCTCTCACCTATTGTTCTGACGCTGTCGCGCCAGCTTGATAAGCCTTTGCCGATTGCAGCGCATAATATACCGCTTCTGGCGTTGCTGGTGCTGCCAAAGGTGGTGACAGCTGATAATCACACACCGAAGCACAAGCGTCTTTTAACGCACACCAAACGGAAATCCCCAACATCAATGGCGGCTCACCGACAGCTTTGGAACGATAAACACTGTCTTCACTGTTAGCGCGATCAAACAGTTTCACGGTGAGCTTTTCTGGCACATCGGCAGACGTAGGAATCTTATAATTCGCCGGACTGTTGGTGGTAATGCGGCCTTTATCGTCCCAGCTTAATTCTTCTGAGGTGAGCCAGCCCATCCCTTGTACGAAGGCTCCTTCGATCTGGCCAATATCAATGTGCGAGTTAATGGAATCCCCCACATCATGCAGAATGTCGACTTGCGTGACCTTGTATTCGCCCGTTAAGGTATCGACAATCACTTCCGATACCGACGCACCGTTGGCGAAATACAAGAAAGGTCGTCCTTTCGCGGCTTTTCGGTCATAACCAATTTTCGGCGTTTTATAAAATCCCGTCGACGACAAAGACACTCGATTCATATACGCCAATTTAATGAACTCAGGAAAGCCCATGGTCTCGCTGCCTAGAATGACTTGATCGTCTTCAATAGCGAAGGCATCCGCTGCGATAGCAAAATGCTCCATGGCGAATTCACGCAGTCGCTCTTTGATGGTATTAGCAGCGTCTAAGGCCGCCATTCCGTTCAAATCGGTTCCCGCGGATGCCGCCGTTGGTGACGCATTCGGTACCTTGTCAGTTCGCGTAGAACCCACATTGACCCGTTGATAATTAATACCAAAGGCTCTCGCAACAATTTGCGCCACCTTGGTGTACAAACCTTGGCCCATTTCCGTACCGCCATGACTCACATGAATGCTGCCATCTGTGTACACATGCACCAAAGCCCCGCCCTGATTAAGGTGTTTAGAAGTAAAGGAAATACCAAATTTCACTGGCGTTAAGGCCAAGCCCTTTTTCAAAAACGGGCTTTGTTTGTTGTAGGCTTTAATGGCCTCACGACGGGCACGATAGTTCGAACTCATTTCCAATTCTTCGATCAAGGTTAGTAGCACATCTTCTTCGATCTGCTGGCCATAAGGCGTCCTGTCTTTGCCGGTTTGATAACAATTCAACTTGCGAATGTCCAACGGGTCTTTGCCGACTTTGCAGGCAATTTCTTCGATGATGTTTTCGGCTAACAGCACGCCTTTTGGTCCACCAAAACCACGGAAAGCGGTATTAGAAACCGTATGAGTTTTGCCTCGATAACCACTAATACGGGCATTGGGTAAGAAGTAAGCATTATCAGCGTGGAACATGGCGCGATCGACCACACCGTCCGAGAGGTCTGCGGTACAGCCACATTTGCCCACCATGTCGTATTCTGCTGCGACGATTTCACCTTGCTGAGTGAAACCCACTTGATAGGAATTCCAGAAGTCGTGACGCTTACCGGTCTGCACCATATCGTCTTGACGTGGCATGCGGTATTTCACCGGACAACGGTTACGCACCGCCAGAACGGCCGCCATACAACCGAGTGTCGCCGCTTGTGACTCTTTACCCCCAAAACCGCCGCCCATACGTCGCGTTTCCACCAACACTTGAGCAACCGGCAACTCCAACACCCGCGCCACCAATTTTTGCACTTCCGCTGGGTGTTGTGAGGAAGCAAACACTTGAACACCACCGTCTTCATTCGGCACAGCGACACTGATTTGGCCTTCCAAATAAAAGTGCTCCTGACCTTTAATGTAAAGGTCCGACGACAAGGTATGCTCAGCTTGTGCTAACGCCGTTTTACTGTCTCCACAGCGAATGGTGTGGGTTGGCAACACAAATTCTTGTCGCGCCAATGAGTCTTTCGGATGCAAGGTCGCGGCTTTACTTTGATAAGTGATTTCCGCCAGCTCGGCCGCTTGTTTCGCGGCACGCAAACTGGTGGCCGCCACGGCGAAAATAGGCTGGCCGATGTAATGAACAAAGTCCCCCGCCAACAACATATCACCGCTTAGAACAGGTGAAACATCTGGGTCTCCGGGAATGTCTGCTTGTAGAATCACATCCACTACACCTGGATAGGCTTTTACCTTATCCAAATTAATCGACACTATGTCCGCAAAGGCTTCGGTGGACTTGCCTGTGGCGACGTGAAGCTCGTTAGGCCACTCTGGCATGTCATCAATGTAAACCGCTTCACCGGTCACATGTTTCATCGCAGATTCGTGGATCGGCAAAGCTTTGGCTTCTTGTGCGGTGACGAGATTGTCTGGTAATTTACGCATGCTTTGCCCCTTCTTGTTGACCGATTTCTTGACCGAGAGACAACCAGGATTCTGGCACTGGGTGACCTGAAAAAGTTGGTACAGAATGACCATTTAGCTCTAACCAAGCTTTACGCACTAAACTACACGCCATGTCGAGTCGGTATTGCGCACTGGCACGCATGTCGCTCATTGGCTTCAATTCCTCGCGCAGCGCCTGTAAAACTTGTTGAAGCGCCACTTCATCCGTTACCGCCACATTTTGCAAACACGCCTCAGCGGCTTGCGCACGAATGGGCGTAGCCGCCATACCGCCAAACGCGAGGCGAACCTCAGTAATCTGGTCTCCATTCACGGTAAAACGCGCGGCTAATAAAACACTGGAAATATCGTCTTCCATGCGCTTCGAGACTTTATAAAAGCGATGAAACTCCGCGAGCTTATCAAGCGAGAGATGAAACGCGACAATGCATTCATCGTCTACTAATTGGGTTTGCTTGTAGCCTAAATAGAAGTCTGACATCTTCACCATACGGCTAGAACCATCGACTTTGTCCAACCTTACGTCGGCATCAAACGCCAACAAAATTGGTGGCATATCCGCAATCGGAGAGCCATTTGCCACATTGCCGCCAATGGTGCCGCGATTACGAATTTGTCGTGACGCAATCCGACTTAACAGGTGATAAAGGTGCGGATAAGCGTCTTGACTGAAGTCTTCCAATTGGCTGTAGGTTACGCCAGTCCCAATGATAAGATGCCCACCCTGTTCTTCTAACTGCTGAATCTCAGCCACATTGTTGAGGTCAATCAATACATCAAAGTCTTTATAACGCTGGGTATTTTCCAGCATTAAATCCGTACCACCGGCGATAAATTCTGCATCTGGATACTGCTGTTTCGCCGCTAAGGCTTCCGCTAAGCTTGTAGGTCGCAAGTACTTTGTATTAGCCGCTGGGTTATCTAGGTCGGCTAATACCGTTTTCAACCAATCTTGCTGACTCAATAGATGCCCTTGCTGCCCTTTCATCGCTAACCCAGCTTCAATAATGGGACGGTAGCCGGTGCAGCGGCATAAGTTTCCGGAGATGGCATCACACACAGATTCACGATCCAGACCCTGTTCTTTTACCGCCGCATTCTCATACAAACCAGCCAACGACAAAACAAAACCTGGCGTACAAAAACCACATTGAGAACCATGAGCATCAACCATGGCTTGCTGAGCGGGATGAAGACCTTCCCCCAACTCGGCTAAATATTCGACCGACACCACATGCTTGCCGGCTAATGATTGCACAGGAGTAATGCAAGCATTTAAGGTGGAATACGTAACGTCACCCGCTTCTAGCGCACCAACAAGGAGCGTGCATGCGCCACAATCGCCCGATGCACAACCTTCTTTCGTCCCCGTTAAACCACGCTTTTCTCTTAGGTAACGCAAAGCGGTAAAGTCGCTAGGGAGCGTGTTATCGTCAATGAGCTCATCGTTTAGTATAAATTTCAAAGCGCTCTCCTTATTTAAAAAAATGTCTATGATGGCTGTAATGATAGTTGAAATGCAAAAAACTGACCAATCGTTCAAAGTTTTAATTAAAAACTAATATAGCCCTCTGAACAATCAATTTTTAATGCCGAAGGCAGAGCCATAATCGAAAAATGAACGGCACAGAATCTTTTCATGCATGCTTAATTGTCTGGATAAATATCAGTATTCTGAAACGGTAAGAATTAACCGACTTGTCTTTCATCAAAGACCATGTCATCCATGACTTATTTGCATTACGAAAAATTGAGCGGCAGCTTTAAGCTACGGGTTGGAGAATTCTTAAAAGCTTATTGACAGAGATACGGGATGAGACGTAACGGAAATGCTATTTTTAGATAATAATGACGACGATAAGTGAATTTTCTCATAAAACTCAATCATAGGACGGTTAATTAATGGCCAATAAAAACCACTCCGCTACTCATGTCGTAGCGGAGTCATTTGCTTAACTCTTAAGCGCTTCTTGTACCATGGCACTATCTACGTATTGTTCCATGCTAAGTATTTTGCCATCTTTTAACTGGTAAAGGTGAGCAAAAGTCGCTGTCATATACTTTCCTGTCGCATTATAAGTACCAGAATACACGCCAAAAGCTGCTACTCGGTCACCGTCCGCTAGGTAGGTATGAACCTTGGCTTGATAACCTGTCCATTCCGTTCCTAGTCGATGAAATACATTGGCTACAATGTCTTCTGCTCCCGTGTAAGTACCAGCGTAAGGGAAGCCAGCCGCTTCTGTCCATGTGGCATTAGGTGCCAACACTTCCAGTAAGTTTTTGCCATTCTCTTCAGATGAGCCTTCGTATGTCGCTTTAATAATCTCAAGAGGAGATTTCATGCTAATTAACCCCACTTCATTTCGTTAGTGTTCACTTTAGCGCCAATTTGCAAGGCGACACCCAATCCAGCATCTGGATATAGTGCCGTCATTGCTGCCATTAAGTCTGCGCTGTTATCAACTTTTGCCAACTCTGCTTCAAACGCTCTAAGGTAAGTTTGAGTATAAATGATTGCCTCCTTACCTGTTTTTGCATCAAGCGTCATATGACCTGGAATCACAATGTCAGGGTTACGAGCCAAAATAGAATCTAACGTTTTCACCCATGTTTCACGCAACTCTACAGTGGCTGTATCTGCCGTCCAGACATGCAAATCAGAAAATACTAATACGCCACCAACAACAGCGTTTAGAGAAGGGATCCACAAGTAACGACGGTTGGGCAAATTCTCAATAGTAACGATCTCAATCGTTTCGCCATCTACCGTTAGAGACTCACCATCAAACGCTTCGGGCATAACAACATCAGCCAAGTTTTTTGGCCCATTGTCTTGAAGCTGTGGCCCCCATGCGGCCAGTTTTTTCTCTACGCTGGCTTTAATAGCAGCCAGCGTTGCGCTAGCGGTAATCACTTTAGCATCTGGAAAAGCTGCTTTTATTGGACCTAAGCTAAAGTAATAATCAGGATCACTTTGGCTAATGTAAATAGTGGTTAATTGTTTGCCGCTTGCTTTGATTTCTTCAACCACTGCCGCGCCATCAGAAAGAGTAAAGCCACCATCAATAAGAACCGCCTCTGTCGCGCCAGACACTAGAATTGGAGCTCGGAAAAACCCATGTTCACCAGCAGGAAGGTGTTTTAACGATAACGTATTGTTACTCATGATTATTCCTTATTATTTGAATTAGCGTACTTTATTAATTTGATTAGATACGATTAGGCTAAATTATGGTAACTAACCAAACTCTCAAATTGACCTTCACATCCTAAACTAAAGAGTCAGCGTCCAAAATCAATTAGAAATATACAGTATCAAACCTACCTACTCTTAACAACGCACCATTTTACGTCACTCCCCCTATAAATATCCTTATCAAGGATAATTAATTGAAGCCATAAATTTAAATTTTTTATTATAAATTCAATTATTTACAAAAATATTCATACCTATATGAAAAAATGGAACAAATGTTGCTAAATCATATCAATATGAAACAAACGGGTCTTAAATCCCTATTAATTGTATGGAGCATGTTTATGAAAGCGGCAAAAAAAACAGCAATCCGATTGACTCTTTTAGCCAGTCTCATCTCAAGTACTTCTGTCATTGCAGCAGACCAAGTCACTTTTCAGCTAGATTGGTTACCAGGTGGTGATAAAGCACCTGTCTATGTAGGGATTCAACAAGGATTTTTTGCCGAGGAAGATTTGGACGTCAGCATCGCCAGCGGGCGAGGTTCTACCGATGCCTTAACCAAAATGGCCACAGGACAATCAGACATAGGCAGTTCAGACATCAGTGCCTTAATGGCAGCAAAAGCACAAGACAACGTACCAGTGGTTGCCGTTATGCCCTATTTCACGCAAGCACCGCACGCTTTCTTCGCCTTAAAAAGCAGTGGTATCCGTTCCATCAAAGATCTAAAAGGCAAAAAAGTCGCCACCTCTCCTTTTACTTCTTCAAACGCCTTCTTACCTTTGGTATTGAAAGAAAACAACTTAACAGAAGATGACATCAAGCTGGTGAAGTCCGATCCAGGCGCTTTGGCACCTATGATGATCACGGGGAATACCGACGCCATCATAGCTTGGGTGACCAACACGGCATTATTTATCGCACAAGCAAAAGAAGCGGGCAAAGAGATTGTTGAAATGCCTTGGTCTGATTCTGGCTTGTCTTTATACAGTTCATCTCTACTCGCTTCCGAGCGCTTCCTAGAGGAACGTCCCGATGTGGCGAAACGCTTCATTAAAGCCTTTGCTAAAGCCGTTAAATTTACCTATGAAAATCCGCAAGTCGCTGGGGAAGATCTTCACAAGATGGTGCCAGAAGTGGATGCCGACATAGTGGCTGCCCAAATAAAAAGCATTACAGGCTTAGTCTTTAACGATGTCACAGAGCAAGATGGCTTTGGTCACTTCACTTCTGAGCGTATCAAACAAACGTGGCAATATGCCGCTGAGGCCAATGGTCTAAGCCAAGACGCCCTTACCCCTGAAACAGCAGTAAACAGCCGTTTCTTCAAGTAATTCAACTGTTATAAATCAAGGTAGTCTTTACATGGATCAAGCAAAAAACTCTGCCTACGTCAGTATGCAAGGCGTCGGCCACCAATACGACTCTCAAGCCCCACTGGTCGTAAAAGACATAGACTTGGATATTCATCGCCACGAATTTGTGGCGGTGGTTGGCCCTTCCGGCTGCGGTAAATCTACGTTACTTCGCATGGTATCTGGCTTACTTATTCCTTCTCAAGGACAGGTTTCGGTATTCAATCGCCCGGTTACGGAACCCCGAGACGACGTGGGAATTGTGTTCCAAAAGGCCAACCTATTACCTTGGTTGACGGTTCGTAAAAACGTCTTATTTCCGCTCAAACACAAATATGGCAGTTATTCTGCCGCGGACGAGAAACGCGCTAACGAATTATTGGAGATGGCGGGGTTAACTCAGTTTGCGGATAAAATGCCCGATGAATTGTCTGGTGGTATGCAGCAAAGAGTTGGCATAGTGCGCGCCTTGCTGTTGAACCCCGACATTTTATTAATGGACGAACCTTTTTCCGCGTTAGATGCCCTAACACGAGAACAAATTGGATTTGATCTCTTAAAAATATGGCGAGAGCACCCTAAAACGGTCCTTTTCATCACCCACTCCATCAGCGAAGCCGTATTACTGTCTGACCGAATTCTGGTGATGAGTAAACGCCCTGGTACGGTGTTGGATTTGATCGAAGTGGATCTACCTCGTCCTCGCTCTTCTAAAACCATCAATTCTCCCCGCTTTGCAGAGTTAACCGACCTAATTCGAGGCTATATTTATGAACCAGATGTCCCAGCATAAACCTTGGCTTGCGCAACAAGCAAACCGTTTTGCTCCTGCACTCTTCTTTATTGGGTTAGTGGTATTGTGGGAGCTCGTTTGTCAGCTTGGTAAGGTACCGAATTACATCTTACCTTCGCCCTCTGCCATCATCACGGCTTTCTTCAATGTGGATTTTTCACGCTGGATGGTGCATTTATGGGCCACATTGAGAGTGGCATTGATGGGCTTTGCCCTGTCTATTTTAATTGCCATTCCGATGTCCATTGGCATGATGCGCTCTCAACTGATGAATCGTATCCTTTACCCAGCCTTGATTGTCATTCAATCAACGCCGGTGGTGGCGGTAGCACCATTGATCATCGTCTTGCTAGGCACAGACGACCCTTCACGTGTGCTGATTACCTGCTTAATCACCTTTTTCCCATTAGTCGTTTCGACCACCACAGGTATGTTGGAAACGCCACCTGAAATGATCGAACTTAGCCAGTCCTTGCGCGCCCCTCGCTACCGTGAAACCTGGCAAATTCGAATTCCCTATGCCATCCCACATATTTTCAGTGGCTTACGTGTTTCCATTACCCTTGCGATTATTGGTGCTGTGGTGGCGGAATTTGTTGCCGCGGAAGAAGGTCTGGGGTATTTCATCCAGTTCTCCACCTCTTTCTTTAAGATTCCTCAAGCCTTTGCCGGTTTGATCTTCTTATCCATCATAAGCTTATTGTTGTTTAAATCTGTGCAGTGGATTCAAGCTTGGCTGTTTCCTTGGAGCTTACCTAAAAAGCGCAGTTAAGGCAGGTAACAAAAAAGACAGACAACAATATTTAACTCATATTAAGCACACTAATTAGAGAATAAGCATGACCTTTGTAGAACAGGACACAGCCTTATCCGACCAAGATAAAATCTTCCTCCGCCAAAGCTTTGCTTTGGCGGAGGAAGCCAAACAACAAGGCATTCACCCATTCGCCGCTCTCTTAGTAGATGCACAAGGCAACATCCTCATGACACAGGTAAATGGCTATTTACCTGACTTTGATATGACAGGTCATGCAGAACGCAAACTGATGACCCGAGCCAGCAAGGCTTATCGCCCCGACTTTCTCGCCGATTGCACCATGTATGTTTCAGCAGAACCTTGCGCTATGTGTGCCGGAGCGTCCTACTGGGCAGGCTTGGGAAGATTGGTCTATGGACTCAGCGAAGCTAGCCTAAAAGACATTACTGGCAATCACCCTGAAAACCCAACTTTGGATCTTCCCTGTCGCACTGTGTTTGACTCTGGTCAACGCCAAGTTAAAGTGATTGGCCCTTGTTTGGAAAAAGAGGCCGCAAAATTGCATGAAGATTTCTGGTAATACCAAGATTTTATAAAATTCGGAGTAGAAGCTGTCAGGCGATTCAAACCAGTCTCGCTAGGTCATTGCTCCATTTCCCAACAGTAAGATTAGGAGATGTTATGACCGCTTCATACTCACTTGAAGAACTCAATCGTGAAACTACCTTTGGTGGTGCCGGACAAGACGCCGACGACAGAGAAGTTCGCGTCATCGATATGAGCGATTTTGAAAATCGTCGCGATGAAATACGCGAACAACTTTGGCTCGCTGCCACAGAAATTGGCTTTTTCCAACTCAGTCATCATGGCATTGCCCAGCAAGATATTGACGCTGCTTTCGTGGAATCTGAACGCTTCTTTGCGTTACCAGAAAGCATTAAGAACCAATATCCCAGACCCAAAGGCGTCAATGCAGGCTGGGAAAGTCGAAGCCAAATTCGTCCTTCTACTGGTACGCAAGATCAAAAAGAATCCTACCAAATTACTCAGTATCATATGGATGGTCTCTGGCCAACGGAGAAAGAGTTGCCCGATTTTCAAGCCAATACTCTGGCATTCGAAAAACAATGCTGGGAGCTTGGCATGAAGGTGCTGTCTTGCTTTGCCGAAAAGCTTGGGTTCGAACAAGATTTCTTCAGTAAAGCGCATGATCCACAACAAACGGATTATCAAAGTACCTTGCGCTTGCTGCATTACTACCCAACCCATGGAGTGACAGAGCAAGGCAATATATGGCGTGCTGGCGCGCACACCGACTTTGATTGCCTGACTCTGCTCTTCCAGCATGAAGGTCATGGAGGATTACAAGTCTGCCCAGGAGAAGAAGCCCAAAGCCAGCGTTGGACGAACATCCCTCCTCGTGGCGATGTCATTACCTGCAATATCGGTGACATGCTAATGCGCTGGAGCGACGATCAACTCAAATCAAATTTACACCGAGTTCGCCAACCAAGAATCGATGAGTACTGTGGCAGTCGCCACTCTATCGCTTTCTTTTGTCAGGCCAATAAATCGCAACTTATCCAAGGGCCAAATAAACGCTATCAGGCCATTCGTGCTGATGACTTTCTCAATCAGCGTATCCAAGCCAACTTTGTTGAAAGCAAATAAACCCCATTCGCCAAGTTGCATAAAACGTAGCTTGGCTTTATTAAACTAAAAATTCGTTTATAAAAACGCACAAGTTTTTAAAACATATCTATACTCAATATCGTAGGAGGTTGTCTTTATAAACATACTTTATAAGCTGAACTAACATGCGTAAAACCATCATTATCTATTTCAATATTTTGCTAGTGGGGATTATTTTAGTTCTCTACTTACCCACTTATAGTAATACCAAACAAACCAATAATGCCCTTTACACTATAGACGGAGATTCTCTAATCTTCCCCTATTCGCTGAGTAACATGCGCTTACCAAGCTCACATCAAGATGCTGAATATACTTTACGAGTAGGGTTGTATCGCACATTAGAGCAAGCAACAAATAAAGCACAAAGCATCCAATTCAATGCACCTCTTCTGGTAATAAAAGCTAAAGACAATCAAAAAGAGTGGTTCTTTGTTTTAGTAGGTCGTTATTCTAGCGAACTCACCGCTGAACAAGCGAAACGACAATTGCAGGATAATGGTGTGTCTTCGACTATCAGTGTGTGGCCCACAATTCCAAATAATCGTTAAGAGTCTAATGCGCTACATCCATCCAAATGTCAGCGCATCAGTCGTCATTCATACTATGCTGATGTGTTATTAGGTACGCCTGCAAAATCTATAGTTCCCCCTTCTGCACAAGCAAAACAAAACTCTTCCCCATTCACCAAAACGGCACAACCAAAGCCTTTAGTATGTCCTGGAGCAGGATCAGCGAAAGCAGCATTAAAATACTGCTTAGAAATCCCACCATTTGAGAAAAA
Organism: Marinomonas posidonica; assembly: GCF_043643765.1. Classification (GTDB taxonomy): domain Bacteria; phylum Pseudomonadota; class Gammaproteobacteria; order Pseudomonadales; family Marinomonadaceae; genus Marinomonas; species Marinomonas posidonica_A. The sequence continues at coordinate 39,848 of NZ_JBHZSP010000016.1, forward strand.
AATTTGAGTGTGCCCTTGGTCTAAAATGTCCTGCAGCTCTGCCGTTACATCGAGGGTCGAATTTTTTGAGGCTGATATTGCTGCCCCCCAAAAAGCAGATCTGACCATGTAGATACTTTGTGTCATCGTATTGCTCCTTTCAGTTTAAATTCACCAAATAAAATCAGGGTGGTATACAGACATATAAAAAACGTCTTTAACTACCTGTCGTCTCCCATTTAGAAGAACCACTCCATAATCAAACGAAGTGGATTTTGTCTCTTCTTAAACAAGGATATAAATTTGCAAGCGATAGAGATTGGCCTCAAAGCGGATATTCACGGGGAAAATCGTGACGAGCGACACAAGTTAATTTAGGTATTGTTCATAGTAAATCTGCCAAGCTTTACTGTTCACTGTGGTGAGTATTTGTCTATTGATGGGTTTGGTGAGTGAGCTGTTTCTTGTCATTATGATGGAATAGTTCTTTTGCTCTAAATCAAGCGGCAAAACCGTTACACCTTTTAAATAGCCTGAGCTAATCAGAAACTGCATTTCTTCTTTACTGTGTATAAAGGCATCCAAGCGTTTTTCTTGTAGACCAAGCATAACTTGACTCCACGAGAACAATTGCTGACTATCTTGAAGACCGTGTTCCTGTAAAAAGTCCACGACACTCTGGCCTTTTAAATCGGAATCAAGCGCATTCAGATAGGCTATTTTCTTACCGTCTAAATCCTTTACATTGCTTATTTGCGCCCCTAAGCCTTGCAGGGTTAATGCGGATGTCAATAATGCGGTCACGATGGAGACAAAGCTCACCCCAAAAAACATCAAAATGATCACCAATACTTGCCCTACTCTATGCTTCACCTCAAAGGGACTTCCCTGCCCCGAAAACACCAATAAGGTTGCCCATATCATGGCGTTGTAAAACCCCCTTAATGGGCCATCGGTAAACAGGGGATTGAGGCTTTTATGTTCTGCTTGCCAGTACAATAAAGCAGTACAAACCATCATGGATAAGAGCACCAGTAGAACGAAAAGAGTCTCCATAAAAGGGAAGTTTTGCAACAAACGAACAAGACTTGCCCAACCAGACTCTTCTGCCACTAATACACCAATGTGGCCTTTAAAATAACTGTGAGAAAAGTCTGCCACACCTTCCACATCAGCATTAGGGACAAAAGGCCCAAGCACCACATCAACCTCTTGCTGACTAAGCGCGCTGACTATGTCTTGATCATCCACAAACTCTGTAAATCGATACGAAAGCTGTAGGCAGTCTGCTATCTCTCGCCACAAGTCGGCCGTAATGCCAGACCAACCAGCATTATCAATCACAGTAGCATTTGATTCATAAAGGAAAGGAGGAGAAAACTTCACCGCAACGATAAGGGGTTTCGTATTATCCGTCTTGGCAACGTCCAAACACTCGGCGTGGGCAACCGTAGCAGTCGCGAGTATGAACAGTCCCATAGCGAGAATAAAACGAATGAGACTCATGGCTGCCTGCCAGAAAAATACACGTTCATTTGAGCAGGAGAATGAAAATAATATTTCGGCTGGTAACTCACCAAATCTTCGAATTTGTTGTAGCCCCACAAAGCCGCAACAGAAGCGATACCAGCACGCTTAGCACAAAGTAAATCGGCTGGGGCATCGCCTATCATTAAAGTGCGTTCAGCGCAGGCGTCATAGTACTTCATGTAGTCAATCAACACGGTGGGGTCAGGCTTTGCAGGCGCTTGATCCGCTCCCATCACTTGATCAAAATACTGCAACAGGCTCAAACGATTCAATAATTCCCCTGCTCGTTGGCCGTCCTTCCCTGTGGCAACACATAAGGTTTTCCCTTGTTTTTTTAAGGTTTTTAATAACTCATCCATGCCTTGGTATGGCTGCACATAAGCCGCCAAATAACGACTGTGACGAACGAAATAGGGAGACAATTCTTCGGGAAGCCCCAACTCCCTCATAATCTGCTTAAAACCTTTCCCCAAATGCTTCTGATATTCACTGAATAAAGCCTCAACAGAACGACTTGTTACGGAAAATCCAAAATAATCAAATAAAGAAGCTCTAAACGCCATCTTCATCACCATTAAACTATCGACTATTACCCCATCCATATCAAAAATGAGTAATTGATAATCTTCTGCTGCTTGAGTCACTATATGGTCGTTGTGAGTATCAAGGTTCGGCATACAAAACCTCTGACACATCGTCAAAAAGATAAAGCCCTGTTTCTTTGGCATACGCCTGATAAATAGCAGGTAAGCGGTTATTACAAAACTGTTTGGTTTTGCGAGCCGCCAATCCAACTAAAAACTGCTCCGCTCGTTTAACGCTACTATCAACAAGCGCCAGCTCTTGTCTGTCAAATTTCATCAAATTCACCAGCTCTTTGCCCTGCTCCTGACCTGCGATAGCAACCGTCATCATACCGCCGTCGTCGACAAAGTTGGTACCAGCCCCTAAAACAGGGTATTTAGCATGAGCAATCGTCCAATGGATCAATTGTTTAGCGGGTACAAACTGATTACTCCTAGCTTGAGTTTTCACTTGCTGATAATTGGCTATCAATAACATGGCTTTATTCTCGTTAGCCTGTTCAACCTGCTGCTTCCATTGTGCAAATGTGTCAACAGTAGCAGGCTCAATAAGCTGTAAAGGAAACCAGCTAAATTGACGATAACCAGCTAGTTCTCGCTGTGCCGTTGGAGAATTATCATTGAGTGGTAAAACGGCTGTTGCTCTTTCGTCGCCACAATAAAGACTCAAATCCAATAAGGTTTCAGACAGGGAAACGAAATTCTTATGCTCATAGATTCCTTGGGTATTGACGGCCTCAAAGTAGCCATATGGCTTCACACTGTAATTCACGCCGGCAAAGATAATTTGTGGCAAAGCGTCCCAGTCTTTTAAGTACGTTTGTTGATAGAAATCGATATTCTGATCAGGGCAATCCTGACTGAATAGCTGCTCTGCCAGACTTTGCTCAGGGAAACGCTTATCCTCATAGGCAAGATAATGCGCACCAATCAGCTGTTGCGCCAAATCATCGACCAAAAGAATGTAGTTTGGCTTCCAATCGTTAATGCCATACAAAACGTCCCTTGTTGCACGACGACGAAAATTACACCCATTATGGTTTTTTAAATCCATGTAATGAAAGCGAACCTGTGTAGACGGAAAGTCGCTTTTAAGTTTATTTAGTATGCCTTCATCGATTGAGTTAACCCAACTCAAATCCGTGTTATAGGAATGAATCACATACACCCTAGGCTCGTTCTTTTTATGCTGCCAAACCAATACCACAGCAATAGATACGACAAACAGAATGGTCAATTTAATGGCACTGTTAATCATTTTCATGTTTTCAATCTCCTTAAATCAATGCTTGATGCGTCCAATAAGTTAAAGAGGCACATAATGCGACCACCCGAGCAAAACAGAACCAAAGATTGGATGTCAGAAAGGCTTTCTGCATGTCTTTGTGCAATAGTTTTTCATCGTTTAAAGCTGAACCGACCTGTGCGGCGACACCGTGTTGATAGGAAAATATGAAAGATTCACTCAGTAATAACAGGCAAAAGCCCAGAACCCAAGGAGACAAAGCAGAACTGCCTGAAACAGAAATCAAGACACTCATTAAAATGACAAAAGTAGGCGCGCCTGGGAAAAACAGACGAGTGCCAAAGACCACCAGACTAAGCAATAAAATACCTTCAAGTGGGCGGTTTGAGATGTATATTCCCAGCCACTTTAAGTGTTCAAATACTAATAAATCTAAATTCAAATGTTGGATCATCGGGCCCCAAGACACAATGGAGGCAATAAACAACAAGGTAGGCCAATCGACTCGACTGCGCATATCGGCAACTGTTAAACCATCAAACAAAAAGACCGCCATAGCAATGAATAAGGCAATCCAAGCCAATTCGATATGGTGAAAAGACATGGTTAAAATAGCGCCGACTAAGATCATCATGGAGACCATGGCGCCTTTCTCTTTATTGTCTAGGCCGCCCAATGATTTAAATTCTTGCTTTAACCTCTCTATTTCATGACTCGAAACTGTCTCTTCATGACGACAACGCCATAACAGCCATAACAGATAAAAGGCCAATAAAACTAAACCTGCTATAAAAGTGCTTTGCAGCCAATTGCCCCACTGAAAGTAGAACTGCGTCTGCATATCCAAAAAGCCTAGCATCACAAAATTAAGAGGATTTCCCGTTAAAAATACGGTGCAAAGCAAGAAACCACCTTGGAGTGCACTCACTTGCAACGTCGCCTGACGATGAGGGTTGCTGGACAATCTTGCGAGGTCTAATGCCAAAGGCGTCATAATGGCAGACCGTCCTAATGGCGAAGGGATAAGAGTAGATAGTGACACCCCCAGACCAAATAGAATAAAGGGTTGCGTAAAACGATTATTTGGTAAGCTGGTGATCAGCCATAAAGAAATTCTTCTTGCTAAACCGGAAGAACTTATCATGGCGGCGAATAAAAACATGCCGAGCACCAAGAAAATGACATTTGATCCGAACCCAGCCATCACCACATCTCGTGGCGCTAAATTCAATATTACGGATAACGCAGTGACCAAGAGAGAAGGCACAAAATTAGGTGTGAGTCTAAACACCCACATGCTCACAGCACCTGCAATGAGCGCCAAAAAAATCACGCCCTCAGAACCCGACTGATCAACAACCTGTTGAGGCAATTTGAAGAACAAAAATAAGGGGAGAGATAACGTCACCAGCCAACCAATGAGTTTAAAAAGTGCCTCATTTTTAATACTGGAATTTATTTCAGCCGATTCCAAAGCGGATTTATCAAGAATATCGTTCATATAATACGCTCTAATCATTATTTAAAAAGATAAAACATCTTCTTAAATAACGAACGATATAACTTGGTGAAAACACTTAAAAAATACGACTTTATTATTTATAACATCACGATATATATTTTCATAAAACTATGAAAACAATTAGAAAATATAAAAATAACGATAACAGCATAGGCATCTTATAAAATAGACAAATAGCATTTTCGTATTACTTTCTATCGCTTCCATTCAACCGCTAAGTCAAACAACAAATCCCTTTTATCTAGAGAAGGTGAAACATTCAGACATAGAGTAAACAAGAACATTGAAATCGAAAAACTTACAAAAGATAACAAATAGTTAGCTCAACATAATCTGCAACCCAACCCTATCACCATGCTATTTTCCATGGTTATAAACGGCCTGAATCGCATTTTTACAATCAGATTCACCGTCCATTCGCATATTTCACCGCATACTCAGTATGAACCACCAATTAAAAAACCTAATTTGAGATCTAGGATTAAAGTTCAAACCGAAATCATAAAAGGAATTAAATTATGATAAATGAGCTATCCTATAGTTATATACCCCCTAATGATTTACGCGTTACACCATACAGTTTTACTTCTCAACGTTATCAGAATTACCCTATTCTTGGGCATTCTGATGCCATCATTCGAGTAAAAAAGCAGATAGAGTTCGCTTCTCGCCTCCCTTTTGCCATCTTTCTTTCCGGTGAAAATGGCTGTGAAAAAACCGCAGCCGCTTGGCATATTCATCATCTTAGTAAGAAACAAAAAGGCAAATTTATCTGCGTTCCAGCCAATCTAATTGATGCGATCTCTTACAAAGAGCACTTATTAAAAAGCATGCAGTTAGCAAAAGAGGGGACGCTTTATATCGAAGACATTGATTATTTAAGTGACGCCAACAAAGATGTCTTAATCTCTCTTTTCTCAGATGACGATTTTTTTATGGGCCTGAAGCAAAATCAGATTCATCTCATCATCTCATGCGCAAAAATGGATCTTTCCTGTCAGCCTCAACAATGGATGAATGAAATATTCGGCGTCACTACCCCTCAGTTTAACTTTCATCTACCGCCGTTAAGAGAACGACCTGAAGACATCCAAGAACACATAGGCTTTATCTTATCTAGCCTCGAACTGAACTTAGACATAACAGACTCCGCCCTATCTCTGCTAAAACAATACGATTGGCCTGGTAATATCGTCGAATTACATAGACTGATCTTATTTTTGGCGTCGTGTTGTGATGCCAAAATAACCGCCAAAGACATTCTTGACCTTGGCATTATTGACATCACCTCACCGCCTTTCAAAGACGAGCTCATTGACCGACTACTCAGTCACCAACTGGATGGTTATGACCACCTTCACCCCAGTATTCAAAAAGCATTAAACTTTCTAAGTCTAAACTTTCTAGATGAAGTATGTTTAGAAGGCGTTGCCGCCGCTGCCTTTACTAGCCCATCCCACCTATCCTTTCTGTTCAGAGAGCATTTAAGCCTCTCGTTTAAACCCTTACTCAATCAAATGAGGATTGAGTTTGCTAAACGTAAAATAGCTGAATATCCCAATCACAGTATTACGGATATTTGTCTACAATCTGGGTTTGGTGATTTGAGTCATTTTGAGAAAATGTTCAAGCGTTATTCTGGCTGCACGCCCAGAGAATACCGAAACCAGCAGCGTAAGAAACGTAAACATGCTTATGCTTCATAACAAGAAAGTCATCGTGTCTAAGGTATAACCACTAGATGAAAAAATCTCTGACGCAAGCGTCAGAGATTTATTAACAAACATCCGCTAGTTTCCAGCCGCTTTAGAATGAGATTTAGCGTCTTCTGAATACGTATCACATCGTCATTGACTGTGACTAAAATTAGCCGACACATTGATTTATAAGCCGTTTTCAATTCCCCCCAAACAAACGAATAAGTCTTTCAACATTAAACGGACATGAATCTTAGGGATCGGCGAAAGTTCGGCTTTTTCGCGTCAAAAAACGGCATATTTGCAAGCGATTAGCGCCAAAAAAACACAGTCAAATTGCGCATGATGATTCCCCTCATTTGACCAAGTTTTAAACAAAACACTTATCTAACCTGACACAGTCATCTCATCAGCCTGTTATGCAATGACTTAAATTTTTAATGCTGACATCCAGTCGTCTACAAACGGTTATGAAATCAGGGGATTGGACATTTCAGCAATAAGAAAGGTTGAGAAAGATGATAAGCAGAGCAGGAAATTCGCTCTAAAAACGCTCAAATTTTTGATAATCAAGGAGACAATAATGTCTGGATTAGCTTCAATGGCACAACAATTTAGCGGCTTACCGATGAAATCCCTTCTCGGTGCCCCTCTGAAAGCAGCAACCGATGCCAACGGCATGATGGCACGCACTCAAACCCAGTTCATGTTGAGTACCTGCTTCGACAAAAAAGGCGATGATTTGGAACCCATTATGGTGTCTTTCAACATCACTCGCTCAATTGTTAAACCGGATGGCACGGCCGCGACGCCCCCAACCGCAACAGTCAAATTCACGCTACCTTTGCTGACATTGATCCCGCTCAACTCTTTGGCAGTAGACGACGTGAAAGTACACTTTGAAATGGAAGTCAAAAGCTCTACGTCAAAAGACAATGAAAGCAGCCAAGAGCAAGAAACGGCTGCTAAAGCGGATATCACAGCCAAATACAATGCGGGCTTATTCTCCGTTGAAGTACATGGCTCAGTTTCCCATAACAGTAAGTCTTCCTCTTCTCAGAAAGAGCATTACGAAGCGTCTAACCAGGCCAAGTACGAAGTAGATGTGCACGCTGGACAACTGCCTCTGCCAACGGGTGTGACCACCATTATCAATGCCTTCACTAAAAACATCGATCCAATCATGTTGAAAGATGAAGCAACAGCCGCTCAATAACGGTTCAACCTAGTGAGTAGCGTGGAAGCGAGTTAATCTCGCTTCCACTTTCCGCTTTTTATATAAAAAAGGAAAAGAGAATGATTGAATTTCAAGCGTTAATGCGTGCTATCCATAAGAGCGTTAAGGATGCTGCTAAATCCGTTGAAGGTGAAACCATCGATTTCATCAAACGTTTTTTTGATGAAGAAGAAAGAGACGACCCAAAAGATCCACACAATACGACCCCCGTATTGCGCCCCAAAACCTGTGCTATGGAGTTTCCCAGTCGTACCGCGGATGGCATTGAAAATGTCACGGCCGAAATCCCCATTTTGGCACTCTGCCCTATTTCTTCCCCACGGATCACTGAAGTGAAATTTTCAACGGAATTGGAAGTGACCACCAGTAAAGACGACAAACTCATGGTGTCTTTCCCAGATCCAAATAAGAAACGCAGTCTCATGGGAGGGAATAAAGACAGCTCTGACTCAGCCAACACCAAAATTGAAATCACCTTAACGGGAAGCGAACCGCCAGAAGGCTTAAAACGCCTAATCGAAGGTTATGAGCGCACCTTAAGAGCACAAATTCCAGGCTAATTCAGCTTAATGTATGATTAGAAGGAACACCCAATGGCCACTAAAAGTATCGCAAATCAATTTTCGGGACTGCCGATGAAAGCACTCATTGGTGCGCCCTTAAAAGCCGCCACCGATGCCAATGCAATGATTGCGCAATCTCAAACACAGTTCATCATCTCCAACTGCTTTGAAAAAGCTTCTGAGGAAAGCAACGACCTGCGTCCAGTGATGATTAAGTTTCAATTAGAGAGGCAGGTACTGACAACGCAAGGTACCCCTAGTGCGAAGCCAATAAAAATGGACTTCGCGATCCCGTTAATGACCTTAATTCCGATTAATTCACTGGCAATTGAGACGCTGAAAATTTCCTTTCAAATGGAAGTCAAAAGCTCACGAGAATTTACCAAAGAAACCTCAACAGAACGTAAACAACGCTCTACTAGCAAAGGCATGACAGACGCTTATAAGTCTCATGAATTTGATACCGAACTACATGGAACCTTATCGAGTAAAGGTAAAGACTCTGGTAATTCTTCCGCGGGCGCTAATTACGAAGTCAGCCTGACCGCAGGACAATTGCCATTGCCCAAAGGTATGACAGCGATTTTGGATATATTCACCAAAAACTTGGCCCCACTTCCAGCAAAAGATTAGCATCACCTTAATAAGGAGAAACAAGATGAGTGTTAAAACTGAAATCAACTGCCCAGATTGCCAATCCCCTATCGTTATTGAATCCAATTTACTGCTAGCGGGGCAAAGCTTTAAGTGTTCCAATCCTAAATGTCACACCTCTATTTCCCTTTCTTTCTCGGAAACACAAAAAGTGGCTCAGGCATTCAATAAGTTTGAAGAAATTCGCCAGGACGCCGTAGAACAAGCACAACACGTCTCATGAAACACAAACGATAAGTAGCAATTCGACTCAGCGCGAATTGTTACTTGTTTCCTCTGTAAAGATTTTACATTGATCCTGCCATAACAATCAGTTACATTTATTTACAAATCATTTACCTTACTGGAAATGATTGATCAAGCTATCCCCAAACCCAATATGATATTTGAAAGGAATTCACTGTGACTAAATTACATAAGTCTTTTGCTTTTGTACTGACCTTTGTTTTGGCTGGCCTTGCGACGTCAGCAAACGCCATCGAAAACAGAAAAACCTTATGTGTGCATGGTAATGAAAACCGCGTAATTGAAGTGGTTTACCCAGAAGGTAATCGTCTACCTTGTGAAGTTCAGTACACTAAAGCGGGAAACACTAAGACACTTTGGAACGCTAAAAATAAAGCAGGATACTGTGAAAACAAAGCGGCCGAATTTGTCGAAAAACAAATCGCCTGGGGCTGGTCTTGTGATTTAGTGGAAGACATGAAAGAAGAACTCACAGCACAATAAGCCATTCTTTGTGAATAGCAGGGCCAGCAGACATGCTGGCCTTTTTATATCTTCGCATCGAATCACTTTCGCCCTGCTCAAATAGACACTCTTCCCTTCTCAAAGTTAAGCCTCTCCATACTAGCCAGACACTTAATCGCCGTCACATTCAATAGGCTTATTGACAATGAATTACTCCGTAAATTACTCCATTAATTACACCGCAATCCCCCTAATTTTGACCAAGAGAGTCCACATCATTTACTAGACAATAAACAGACATCAAAGCAATTGTGGAGAAGATTTATGGGCAGGAATTTTACAGACAAATCACAAATTTCTCAGGACGGTAAGGGAATCTGTGGTTTCACGCATATGATTCAGTTATTGATCGACAACAACAAAATGACACTGGAGGACTTCGAACGACTTTACGGCAGTAGCACCAATTTTGCTGAACATTGGCTCAGAACACAGATCGAGCACGATCACTTAATTGGTACAGATAAAGTGGCCACCGCACTGAATCAATCGCTCAATTTTACGGGGGACTTTGGTGGTGAATACAGTAACATCACACTCGAGAAATTATTAGGCGTAACCCATTGGGATTGGACGAAACGTCCTGGTTTTGCGCTGGTTCCCGAAGCCATCTGTGACTACCTAGAACGTAAGTATCGCCTTCCAATGATGATCCAAATATTCAATCGATATCCCACCATTGACGAGCTTTGGAGCAATACCACCAAGCACCTAGGAGAAGGCATTTATGGCATCATGAAAGCGCAAGGTGCCGGCCCTCAAAAAGACCAAATTCAACACTATGTGTACATCGACAAAAAAGGTGAGTTAATGACTTGGACGGAAACCGGCGATGCGGCAAAACGAAAAATTAAAGCCAATGGTTTTGAACACGTTGTCGTTCGACTCTTCCCTAAAAAATAACCAGAATACTCAGGGGAAACGTTACTCATCCTATTCTCAAGCCCACTTTACTCCGTATAAATAAGTGGGCTTGTTACCTTGTAAATATCTAAAACTCGGCCAATCGAAACCCAGCTATTTTATGAACTTCTTGCATCGCGCGATCAAATTCGGTTCGCCAATCATTTGGACTTCTTTCCATAAACCCAGCCAAAATTTGTGCTTTCGTTGCCCCTTTTACTGCCATGATAAAAGGAAAACCAAATTTACTGCGATACGCATCATTCAATTGTAAAAAGTGAGCTAACTCATCTTCACCGCATTGATCTAATCCGGCTCCGGCTTGTTCCGATTTAGACGCATCAGTCAGCTCACCTGAAAGCGCTGCTTTACCAGCGAGATCTGGATGTGCTCTAAGCAAGATTAATTTCTCCTCCTCTGTACTGGCATCCACAATGCCTCGCATCGCCTGTTGAATGTTCGATATATCATCGTAAGAACCCGTTGGATGCTGCAATTTAAGTCGCCAAAGCTGCTCCGCAACCCAAGAGGAATGCTCATAAATACTACCAAGTAGTGTTACGAATTCCATTTCATCTGTGGTCGTTAGTACGGCTTCTCGCTTAGACATTTCATTTCTCCAACCACCCACCACAAACAAGACGTGATAGGAACATCGTTTAAAAACCATAAAACATATGGCACATTTATTGACTACTATGAAACAATGCTTTCATCATCATTTCAACCAATGGACGTTTGATCTGCAAAAAATAGGCTAACTTCACCTATTGAACTTTATTGAGGAGACAAAATGGGCTATCTCACAACACACATTCTAGACACCACAAAAGGCATGGCAGCAGCCGGTGTGAAAATACAGTTATTTCGACATGATCATAATGGTCAAAAAGAGCTAATTCATTCTACGATATCCAACGAAGATGGGCGCTGTGATGCGCCACTACTAGACAAGCAAGACTTTGTCTGCGGAGTGTATGAACTGGAGTTTGCCATAGAAGACTATTTCCGACAGCAAGGCGTTCCATTGCCTAGCCCAAGCTTTTTAAACCTAGTTAATATTCGCTTTGGCATCAGTGACGACTCTTCGCACTATCACATTCCATTGCTGGTTTCGCCTTATTCTTACAGCACGTATCGCGGTAGCTAGTGCGATTTACCGCCACGCCATCGCACCAAGAAAATGCATCCGCACCAAGTTAACTCACTACTTTCATCCTTCTACATAAAATGACTCACTCTGGTGAGTCATTTTTTTGTCCACCTGTTCAACAAACGCTTTCACTCAAAGCCAATAAAACAAAGGTTTCAGAAATTATTTTTTAGGATCATTTGTTTCGTGGCACATTTATTGCGACTAAAGACAGCAATAAGCGATCCAAATTAGACAAACAATCAACATCTGTATTTAGCAATGAGGTAATAACAAGATGAAAGCATTGATCATTGGCGCTGGTATCGGTGGTATGTCCGCTGCAGCGGCTCTTAAACAACAAGGTATTGAATGTGACATCTTTGAAGCCGTAAAAGAAATTAAACCGGTCGGAGCTGCACTGTCTATTTGGTCAAATGGCGTCAAATGTATGAATCATCTCGGCATGGGCCACATCATGGATCAACTGGGTGGCCCCATGCATTATTTAGCCTACCAGGATGGCCTAACGGGTACAGTAATGACGCAATTTAGCTTAACGCCATTAGTCGAAGCGGTGGGTGAACGCCCTTGCCCAGTGTCTCGCGCCGATCTACAAAGCCAAATGATCGATTGGTGGGGCAAAGAGAAAATTCAATTCGGCAAACGCATTGAATCCGTTGAACAATCAGAGGATGGCGTAACAGCCTACTTCACCGATGGAACACAAGCATCAGGCGACTTCATCATTGCTGCCGACGGTACGCACTCAAAAGTGCGCGCTCATGTCTTAGGTTATGAAACCGAACGTCGTTATGCGGGTTATGTTAATTGGAATGGCTTGGTGGACATAGACGAAGACATTGCCCCAGCAAACCAATGGACAACCTTTGTGGGCGAAGGCAAACGCGTCTCCATTATGCCAATCGCCGATAGTCGTTTTTATTTCTTCTTCGATGTGCCACTACCAAAAGGACTGGATGAAGACAGAAACAGCGTTAAACAAGATTTAACAGGATACTTTGCAGGCTGGGCTGAGCCAGTGCAAAAGCTGATCTCGGCCATCGACCCTGAAACCACTAATCGCATCGAAATTCATGACATTGAACCGTTCGACACCTTGGTAAAAGGTAAGATTGCTCTGCTGGGTGACTCGGCGCACAGCACCACACCGGACATAGGCCAAGGTGGCTGCTCCGCACTGGAAGACGCCGTAGTGTTGGGACAATGCTTCGCCAAAAACACAGACATAGAAGCCGCCTTGCTCGACTATCAATCCGAACGCCGATTCCGCGTGAAAGATCTGGTTCTAAAAGCACGTAAACGCTGTGATGTTACTCATGGAAAAAACATGCAGGAAACTCAAGCTTGGTACGATGAACTACGCCAAGAAAAAGGTGACAACATCATCGAAGGCTTGCGCAATACCATAGTCGGTGGGCCACTGGCCTAGCTCAACCCGATTACCTCCCCCAGTATGCTTGCTGGTTTGTTTTCCCACTCATAGTGACTACTGTGAGTGGGCTTTTTTTACCTGCCAACACAGTCGATTGATCCCGTCGCAAATTTGCCTTTCGTTACCCGATTAGTAAATAATGATTCTTTCATGTTTGTTTAGGGAAGTTGCTCACAAAGCATCAGTCCGAAAAGAACACAATAACAACAAATGTTCGCTCAGCAGAAACTATCTTTCTGCCCTAAAAGGACGGTAATCAATGTCACTCACTGACTTATCAAAAGTGCAAACAGTTCGTCTCAGTAATCGCCAGATCACCGTTGATATATTAACGCTTGGCGCGAGTCTTCAAGCCGTCTATTTAAAAGGCTACCAACACTCCATGGTGCTCGGTTCTCAGCAAGTTGCGGATTACTTAGGCCCATGTCGATATTTTGGCGCCATTGTGGGACGAGTAGCGAATCGAATTGCCAATAGCCAGGCAAAAATTGGGGATCATCTTTATCAACTCACCCCTTCTTCCCCTAGCCCACACCAACTACACGGTGGTCCAAATGGGACCGATTGTAAAAACTGGCAGATCATCAAACAATCCGATGACAGGGTCACCCTTCAAGTCACGCTACAAGATAAAGAGATGGGATTCCCTGGTAAGCTTATCATTGCGGTCACGTACCAACTATTGGAACAAGGCTTGGAAATGAAGATCCAAGCCTCAAGCAACCAACTTACCTTATGCAACCTAGCCGGCCACAGCTACTTTAATCTAGATGGCCATGGCTCTATTCTGGACCACAAACTTTGCGTCCATGCAGACCATTATCTCCCTGTCGATCAAGACCTAATCCCAACCGGCGAAGTCAGCCCCACTGCTGGCAGTCAATTCGACTTCACCCATCTACGCACAATCGGTCGTGACGATTACCCCGGCCTTGATACCAACTTTTGCTTGTCTTTGGCCCCAAGAGCGATCCAAAAAGTCGCGACGCTTAAAGCCCCTTTGACAGGCATAGAACTAGAACTGCAAACCACCGAACCAGGTCTTCAAATATACGATGGTCGCCATATCGCCCTACCAGCAAGCAACAGCATTAATCAAGTGGCCTTAACAGGCTACTCAGGCTTGGCGCTTGAAGCGCAACATTGGCCCGATGCGGTTCATCATTCCCACTTCCCGCCCATTTTACTGGACGCAGAAGAAACTTATGAGCAAATCACACAATACCTCTTTCGCTAGGCACTGAAGACGCTCGACCACTCGCAAAGCACCATAAAAAAGGGGCCAAACATTGGCCCCTTTTTAGCGTCCCTCAACACATCCGATTATTGCAGACTTAGTGTAAAAGTCCCTTCCGGTGTAACAGGCAAGTATTTCTCATAAAAATCAAAGTAGGCTTGCTCTGGATTCAGGTCAGCAAACAACTCTGGGTACATCGCCTTGGCATAAAAAGCAATCATAGCACTGTCCATAATAGTTCGGCATGCACCGTGATAAGCACCAAACATGCGATTGTTCTGCACCGCAGACAAACTTGCCCAGCCAGTACGCTGTTTAAAACCTTCCAAACGCTTCAGGGCTTCTTCTTTATCCACGCCTTGGCCCATAATCATCGCGTCAGTAGAGTTTGCCGACTCATAACCTGTCATCACAATCACATCGGGATTGGAAGCAATGACTTGCTCAGGGTTAAGCTTGCCCCACCACTCTATGAATGGTGCTGAAATATTATCACCACCTGCCATAGTGGAAATGGCACCCCACATGTTTTTACCAAAGGTGTAACTCAACTCACTGGGTCCCATTGAACCAAACTCGGTGTAGATTTTAGGTTTTGGTAAATTGGCTTCGGCCAAACGTTTGCTAATGCCTTCAACACGCTCTTGATATTCTGTGGCAATTTTGGCGGCACGCGCTTCTTGCCCAGTTACCACACCAATTAGCTCCGTACTCTTCAGATGACGCTCTAAGGTTTGTGCATTGTAATCCACTACTAAGACAGGAATTCCAGCGTCTTGAATGCGCTCCACATCCGTTCCTAGACCTTTAAACTGCCAATCCGCTAATAACAACAAATCAGGGCGTAACGCGATGACCTTTTCTACTGAAAACGTTTTCGTATCCACACGGCCAATACCAGGAATGTCCGCTAAAGATGGACGGTGTTTAACATACATATCCCAATTTGCAGGGCGAGCTTGCCAAATGTACTTGGACATACCAACCACATTGTCATAAGCCGCTTCCGTCCCGATTGCCATGTAATCTTCTGGGTAAAAACCCACAATCACACGCTCAGCAGGACTGTTGAACGTGACTTCACGACCCAACACATCATCCACTGTCACTTGTTTAGCCCAACTTACACTTGCCACCGCAGCGAAAAGAAGCGTTATGAACAACTTAATCATAATAGAACCTTTTGTCTCATCAATAGTTTTGATTATGATAATCGTTCTTACTTAAATTAAATACTCCTTTCTGTCTTTCTTAGCTAAAACAGCTTTAAAATCAAAGTTAAAAAAAAGCCACTTAATCTGCTTAAGTGGCTTCTGGGTAAGACCGTCTATTTTTCCTTAAGCTTTATTCAGTGCGAAATTTCGCTACCATCTCATGCAACTCTTTGCCTAATACATCCTGACTCGCACAAAGCTTGGCCACATCTCCTGAAATTGCTGACACTTGCTGTGCTGAATAGCTGATATCAGTAATGTTCTTATTAATGTCCTCCGTAACCGCTCTTTGTTCTTCTGCTGACGCTGCAGTTTGCATGGTCATATCACGCATTTGTTTAACCACTTGTTCAATCTGTTCAAAAGATTCCAATGCCTGATCCGATAAACTAATGGCCGTTTCTGATTCATTCAGACTCGTCATCATAGAATCCGATGCTTGTTTCGTCCGACTGGCCAACAAGTTCAAAATACTGCCTATCTGTTCTGTCGATTCTTGCGTTCGTCCAGCAAGGGTTCTCACTTCATCCGCGACGACGGCAAAACCACGACCTTGTTCACCCGCTCGGGCGGCCTCAATGGCAGCATTCAAAGCCAATAAATTAGTTTGCTCAGCAATGTCCTGAATCGTAGAAAGAATCTGATTAATATTGGCGGTTTCTTTGGTTAACTCAGTAATGATGTCATTCGACTCTTTTAGACGTTGACCGAGTCGATTCACACCATCAGCACTGCCTTTCAGTAAATCTTTACCCGCTACCGTGGTTTCCAATCCCTTTTCCGAAAACTCGGCGGAATGCGTGCAGCTTTCCGCCGCATCACTAGAAGCAATCACCATTTGCTGGCCTGCTTCAACAATCAACTCAATGGAACGCAACTGTTCGCTCGTTGAAGTGGCTACCTCACTGGCTTTTTGAGAAGTTTCCGCTGAAACCTTATCCATTTTTTGGCTGGACTGCTTAATTCCGACGATTAACTGACGAGTCGAATCAATGAATTGATTAAACCAATTCGACAACACCCCAGTTTCATCTTTAGATTGAGTTTCAATCTTCGATGTTAAATCGCCTTCCCCTTCAGCCAAAATTTTCAAATGATTTGAAACGGACTCAATCGGTGTTACCAACCCTTTAGAAATCACAAAAGCAACTAATATACACACCAACAAAAGCAGTACACACACAATGATGGTAGTGGTAATCAGCTCATTGGTACTGGAGTAAATTTCCGCCGTTGGCATCAAACCGACAAATTTCCATTGTAAATTAGGCGAAGTGATCACATTGGCGTAATAGTCTTTACCGTCTAAGGTAAAGTGCAGCATACCAGTCGAAGCTTGGGCAATTTGTTTATAAGCATCACCCTCTAACTCACTTATTTTCTTGAAGTTGTTTTCCGGATGGATGGCGTCCACCAATACAGTACCTGTGTTTTCGATCACCATAATACTGCCAGACTCACCCAACTGAGTTTGGTTTGCCATATCCGTCAGGGTTTTGATCGATACATCGACAGCCACCACACCGCCGACTTGATTGCCTCTTTGATAAGTACGCACAGCGGAAACGTAAACCGCGTCGTCCGGTTCCCAGTAATAAGCCTCACGTAATACGGTTTTACCGTTATTTTCTATACCAACCGAATACCATGGGCGTTTCTTTGGATGCCACTCAGCGTAGCCATAGGTTCCAGGCCACTCAGAATAACCGCCTCCTTGATCCCCCATGTAGACATAAACAAAGTTGGGATTATTCGTGCCCACTGCCTCAAATAAACGGTAAAGTTCAGCCTCTCGACCACCATTACTATTGGCAACGTCTTTTGGCGCTTTTCCTTGTGTCTCAAAATACGTTGTGAGCGGTTTTGCTTGTGGATCGGTCACTTCATCACTGTCAGCCAAAAAACCTACCGTGTATTTAATGTCTTTAATAAATTGGTCAAAGGTCTTTTCCACAGCGCCCAAGGTTTGTCCGCTGTTTTTGGAAAAGTTTTCAAGTGCTTGGCTAGAAGCAAGATAACCTGTGATGGAACTCACTATTAGGATGGGTAATAAAGTGGCAAGTGAAAACGCAATTAATAATTTCGTTTTAATTTTCATAAAGATAGACCCAAATATTATTTTAGATAACATTAAGACATGCCAAAACAATCATCCATCAGAATCAAGTAATATCAATGGCCTAACCACTAACTCACATCTTAACGACAGAACGCCTGACATTTTTCAACTAATTGAAAGCGCCTTTAAAACTCTTCATCCCTCTTTATTTACTCTTCCCACTCAACAAAAATACTGTATTACTAGTAGACAAACCATAGTCTAGTTACAAAACATAACGAATATAGCCCCACCAATCAGCCAAAAAAAAGACCACATCTTATGGTCTTCTGGATCGATAATGATTTCTTATTGTAAACGGACTTAAGGCATGTTGTTGATGATATTGATCGTCGCCTTTCTCAACACTGGTAGCACATTTTTTTCTAAATAAGGGGGATCAATACAACCCTGTGGCCAACTCAATGACAAACACCCGATAAGCACACCATCGTCTTGTTTGATAGGAACAGCAATAGACTCAATGGGCAACCCATTAACACTTCGATTATTGTAATATGATACTTGTCGAACACCATAACCTAGGGTTCTTGTCTGCTCAATCATGTTACTTAACCAGAGGCTATCATGAGCTAATTTACCTTCTTTATTTTGTTGTTTCCTCAGGGAATGAATGACATCGGACCTTTCAGCTCCTTCACAAAAAGCGAGGAAACAACGGCCCACACCAGAATAAAGAAATTCTGGCCGACATAAGGAAGAACGGTTAATCAGAAACGATGTACGATTACGAGTGGTTTCGACCAGTTTCATCCTATCCCCATCACGAATAGCAATATCGGATGGCCAATCCAGTCTCCGATAAAGGTCATCCAAAACAGGAACGCTCGCTTCAGCCAAGCGAGCTTCTTGGGATTTAGGCTGGGTATCTTCAAGAACAGAAGAAGATAAGCTGTATTTATTCTCACTAAGGGACTTTACTACCCAACCGCTCAAGCTAAGCGTTTTTAAAATTCTCAATAATGTTGCTTTGTTTATACCAGTACAACGTTGCAACTCAGAAAGAGAGAGAGGAGAAGTCTTTTGTAGTTTCTCCAACACTTGCATTGCTCGAGTAACAGAATCAATTGCTTTCACCATAGGGCTAACCATTCAAGTATCAGGAGAGATTATTTAAGTGCTTAATAACACGTTTAAACATCTCATCTATTATTGTTATTAGAATTAATACTAATCGTTTAGCGCAAAACAAGGTCATTCAAAAAATAGGAATCTTTCGTGGTTTTTGAGATAAAAAAACCGTTCAAGTAAAAGGGGAGTAATACTTGAACGGCTTCTCAGGATCAATTTAAACGATTAAAAAACAACCAATAATTAATAGCTTATATTGACACCTAACGCGACATTATCTGCTGTGATGTCATAATTAGCGGCTTCTGCCCAAAACGCAATGTTTTTGCCAACCTGCTTCTTAATTTGCACAACCGTACCATCATTGTCATTCGCATCGACATCAGAGTCCTTATTATAGAAACCAGCGGCAACAGAATAGCCACTGTTAAGATAATAACGAGCCGTGACACCTAAAGTATTGTAATCTCCTGCTGTACCAAATGTGTCGGCATTCATTTCATAGGTAGCACCAAGATCAAGCTTGTCAAATTTATAGCCAGCGGTCAGCGCAGAACGAATGTAATTTTTAGATGCCCCAGCCATGCCTTTGCTGACAATGACCTGGCCCGCACCTAAGTTCAAATTACCCTCGTTATAAACAAAGCGATACGCTTTGGCATCAATGTCATCGCCGTTATTCTCATTTAACGAAATGGTCGCAAGAACCAGTTTGACGCCCATAAATTTAGGAGACGCCCAAGCAATCACATCATCCCCTTCAGAAGGTTGTCCGAAAAGTGTATTGCCCGTTGTAGCAGCACCGCCTGAATGCGCTTCATTGTATTCAAACAGGTCTACATTAGAATAAAGCTCGCGGTTTTGCCCACTGGTAATTCGTGGTGCCAAGACAAATGCACCGTATGCCGTTGGAAAAACCACATTTGCTTCTTTTAGATGTATATCCGCCTCACCCTCTGTACCATTAGTATCGCGACTGTTGATCGCATCAGATAAGTCCGCTTTAAGGTTATAAACCATCGTAAATTCTTTGGCCTTGACTACCCCGTTGATACCAACTTCTGCTTCAAACGCTTCTGGATCAAAGTCTTTGTCTTCTACACTTAGTACCCCAAGACTGGTTAAAAATGTAAAGTTTGGCTTATTAACAACCACTTCAGAATCATCAGCGGCAAAAGCAACTTGAGACATTAAAAATGGTACTGACAAAGTCATTGCTAACAAATTACGTGAATTTTTCATCATCAAAACGCCCTTTTTTTAATAATTGTTTTATAGAACATCTGAAGACTATCAAAATTGTTTAACAACAAAACAATGTGTTTCACCTAGTGAAATGCATTATTGCTTTTAGAAATTCCGGACAAAACTCAAAAAAAGAGGAACCAAACGAAGAACAGGCAAATCACATAACTTACAAAATATAGAAACAGAATTGGCCACGAAAATGTATCTCGAGGAGTGAGCAGTGGCGTTAGAACGAAGGGATGTTTTTTGGAATTAGACGAACGACTTTCTGCCCAAAATAAGTCTCACCTGCCAATATTGAACGTATTGGTAAGAAACTTAACACTTACTAAATAGACAATAGTCGAAAAGTTAAACGAACGCAGCCATGACCTTAGACACCTCTGGCAATACTGTTGTAGTGTCTTTTTGCATTTCAACACAAAGATCTTTTACAAAAGACACTTGCTCTGGATACAACTGTAACCAAGACAACACTGAGGACTGAACCTCTGCCAAACTTTGCTCTTGATTAACAGGTGCTCCTAGAGCGATGAGTCTTTCTTTAAAATCCACTTCATCAATTAAATCAACAATCATCATACCATGTCTCCTCCTTCACGGTTTCCCACTAACGAATCACCTTTTCTTCTAATAAAAAGTCAAAAATGGCTTGCGCTTTTTCTTCCACCGTTTCGTTTTTCAACACCTTACCGCCGCCACCAGTAGGTTTAGCGGTTGCCGCTTTAAAACGATCCGCTGCGTTTTTGGCTTTTACTACCTTCATACGCTTTGGCCTTGCTTTTGCGGGTGAGAACTGCCATTGAGTCGTTTCAACATCTTCAGCGACCTGCGTTTCTAAGACCTCAATTATCGCTCTCTGCCCCGGTCCAAAAGCCGTTTGGCGAGGCCCCTTCGCTGCTTTATCAAGGGTTGCTACAAAAGGTAATGCCACACTTACTAAGCGCCTTTGACCTCTCGGTAATGCGAGCAAAACTTGTGCCACGCCATCCTCAATAGACTGGATTTCCGCCACCCTAGGTAGCAGCGGCCAACCTAATTTTTCCGCCAATAGATACGGCAACATACCGGACGATTGGCCCATTTCAGATCGCACGCCCATCAACAACAATGAGGCTTCTTGCTGCTTAACATAGTCCATTAAGGGCGATAAAACATCCTCATTGGCTTGCTGTGCTAGCACCGACAATTTCGCTAAGCCCATACCCGCATATTGACGCAATACCGGAGAATCTGCGTTACCTACGTGCACCACAGACAAACTCATTAATTGACGCTCTTGCAGACGAAGACCCATTTCGACCGCCCGACCATCTTCTTCAGCGCGGCGCTCACGGCCTGATTGGGGATGACGACCAATTGAAACCAGAGCCAATACTTTAGGCAACATGGCTCACCTCCGACGACGCTTCATTCTGTTGCAATGTTTTGCCCGTGTGCTGTTCTGCCAGACGGCACAACTGGGCTAACACTTCTTCACTGTCCGCAATCACGGCTAAATCCGCCCGTTTCACCATATCGCAGCCCGCATCCGTATTGATAGCGACTATCTTGTCACACTGACCAATGCCCTGCATGTGTTGTATCGCACCCGAGATACCCACCGCCACATAAACTCGCGCCGTGACCCAAGTACCAGACGCACCGACTTGGCGCATTCTCGGCATAAACCCATCGTCCACCGCCACACGACTGGCACCCTCTGTTGCACCAAGCAATGCGGCACAATCGTGAAATTGTTGCCAATTATGAATACCATTGCCCGCCGATAAGATGAATTCCGCTTCCGCTAAAGGCACGGCATTTGGGTCAACCGCAATTAAGCCTTTATCTTCCAGTCGCACCTCTGATGCGAATTCCACTTGTAGGGCTAATGGCAAGACTTCATGACGGGTTTCATCTATTGCTTGGCCACACTCTTCTAACAACATCAGAATACGCGGCGTATCACGTTGAATATCCTGACTACCGGATGCAGCACGACACGTCGTCGTATCGATCGACACCTGCCAAGCTTGTGCCGCAGGACGCTCATCCAATTTCACCGCCAAACGTGATGCTAAGTCAGTACCACCATGCACACTGTCAGGGAACAACCAATGCTTCGGCTGATACCTGGTTTCCAATTGTAATAAAGCTTGAAGGCGTTGTTCTGGAGCAAAGCCTTCGTACTCTGCTGCCGATAAGTGAACCAAACGATCCACACCCGCTTCATCAAACTGAGTTTCTTTGGACTCACCAAAACATACCGCCACCACAGCCAAATTCTCGTCGGCATTGACAGCTTTTCGCTGCTTCGCCAGCTCATGAGCCAAGCCCAATATGTCTTTATCTTGCGCCGTCAGACGCCCACCTGCCATGTCCGGAACCACCATAATATAAGCATTGGGTTCCACCACTTGATGCAATGGCAATATCACTTCTTGTGAAGCAACACTGCGACGTTTCGCGCCAGCCGTGGCTTGACCATTCCCCACTAAACGATCAATTCGTTTCATGCCATTGGGGCCAATAAAACCCACTTGGTGAGGATTTTTGCGAATTAAACCAGATGGTCCTCGAACCACAGCCGATACTTGCGTCATGGCTTGATGCAAAGGGTGAAGACGATTGCGTGCTATCCATTCGGCTCTGGGATCACGACGTAGGATATCTTCATGTTCTGTCATGCTGCTCCCTCAATCAAATATTCGGCCATGATTTCAGCAATGTCCCGAACTTGTGGACGGGGCTCAACCACCCCTTCCAGCATAGCGGTACATTGTTGGCAACCCACCGCAACCAATTCCGCTCCCGTTGCCACCACATCTTCCATGCGCATATCAGCAATACGTCTTTCACCGGGAATGTCGGTAATCGGCGCACCGCCACCGCCACCGCAACAGCGCGAGCGATATCCAGAGCGTTCCATTTCCGCTATTTCAATGCCCAAGCTGGACAATAACGCTCTCGGCGATTCATATTCGCCATTGTATCGACCGAGATAACAAGGGTCGTGATAGGTTACCTTACCGCCTTTAAAAGCATCGACTTGTAACACGCCCTGCTCAATCAGGCGATTTAGGAAAGTCGTATGGTGCAAGACCTCAACACCTTGCAAAGCACCAGCTTGATCAAAGTCTGCGTATTCATTTTTTAAGCAATGAAAGGCATGCGGATCCGTGGTCACCAAGGTGCTAAATTCATACTGAGCTAAGGTCGCCAAGTTGCGTTTTGCCAAACTTTGAAAAGTCGCATCGTCCCCTAAACGACGCGCCACATCACCACTGTCTCTTTCTTCGTCACCTAAAATCGCTACCTCAACATTAGCGGCTTTAAGTAATTTCACAAAGGATCGGAGTATGCGTTGGCTGCGCATATCAAAGGCACCATCCGAGACCCAAAACAGCACCTCGGCTTTTTTAACGTCCTTCATCACAGCTAGATTCTGATCCGCCGCCCAATGGGTACGGCTGGATGGGGAATAGCCATTTGGATTGTCCGTCGCTATGATATTTTCTAATACTTCAGCGCCCTTGTTTGGTGTGTCGCCTTTTTCAAGGGTCAAAAAACGACGCATATCGACAATCGCATCCACATGCTCGATCATCATAGGGCATTCTTCCACACAGGCACGACAAGTCGTACAAGACCAAAGAGTATCTGAACTAATTAAACCATCAGTAATAATATTGTCTGCGCCGCCTTTGGCATGACCAACCTCCACACCCGGATACGCACTGCCTGCGTATTTTTCATCCGTACCACCAGCAAAACCGACCACCATATCTTGAATCAGTTTTTTGGGGTTCAAAGGCTGACCCGCGGCGAACGCAGGACAAACTGCTTCACAACGACCACATTGCACACAGGCATCAAACCCTAATAACTGGTTCCACTTAAAATCGCTCGGCTTGGCAACACCATGGGAAGCGCCACCTAAATCGGCCGCTTTTAAACCAGTAGAGCGACCACCGCCAAAGCGTTCAGGACGACGATGGAAAGCCAAATGCAAAGCCCCCGCAAAAGCGTGCTTCATCGGGCCACCCCATGTCATGCCAAACAGCATTTCACCTAGACTAAGTATCACCAATAAGGCCAAGAGCAAACTCACTAGGGTTAAACCTATGTTACCTAGACTAAAACTCTCCGGCAGAATGCCTGCCGCAGGTAAAGTCAGTACAAAAAAGGTCATGGCAAAGGTGAGTAAACTTTTCGGCAGACGCATCCACGGCCCTTTTGAAAGCCGCGAAGGCGGATTAAGGCGGCGCTTAAAGACAAACAAAGCACCACAAAACATCATGCCAAGGGCAGCCAATAGCATCCAAGCCAAAATACGACTTTGAATGTCGAACAAATGCACCAAGATCACCAACACCATGGCTAAAACAAAACCGCCCCCTGTGGCAACATGAGTGCGAGACATGTACTTATCTCGCTCTACCACATGGTGGAGATCGTGAAGATAACGCTTTGGCATAGCCAGTAAACCGGCCCACATATCGACTTTTTCCGCTTGCCCCCCACGCCACAAATTAACACGACGCAGCGCACCTATGGCGGCCAACACCAACAAGGTGGCAATCAAAGAAGGAATTAACCAATCAAAAATCATTTTTTACCCTCAATATTGAGCGTATTTAAAACAACAAAACCTATTAACAAGCTCAGCCAGCCTTTGCTCTTATAGGTCCTTACAAAGACGCAAAGCATCGTACATGGCGGCATGAATGTTGCGCTGCGATACACAATCCCCTAGACGCCACAACAGCATGCCGTCCAGTTTATCGGCCAACAACTCAGGTTGAGGTTTGATATCAAATAAGGCCTCATTATCAATCTGACCTTTGTTGACTGAGTTGGCTTTGAGCGCGTAATAAAGATCCTCATTTGGTCGTGTGCCGTTCTCCACGACCACTTGATCCACAACGCGCTCTTCTTTTTGACCTGTGTATTCGTTTTCCAATACCGCGACCAGTTTGCCGTCTTCTCGATAGACTTTTTCAAGCAGCATATCGGACGTCATAATGACTTCTTTTTCATACAAAGATCGGTAGTAAGTCGGGAAAGTCGTCCCGCCTATGCCAACGCCCGGTTTGATGTCGTCTGTCACCAACTCCACTAATGACCCTTTTGACGCCAAGTAATCCGCTGCGGACATGCCAGAAAACTCACAAATAGTGTCGTAGATAAGCACATTTTTACCAGGCTCTACAGAGCCGTTGAGAATATCCCAAGTCGACACTACCAGACCTTCTTCTGCACCCCACTCAGGGTTTTGTTCAAGGAAAGGACGACCACCAGTACATAAGACACACACGTCTGGATTCAAAGATTGAATCAAGTCAGCATCGGCTGCCGTGTCCAAACGTACTTCAACGCCAAGACGCTCAACTTCCATGATCAACCAGCGAGAAATACCCGCAATTTGATCACGCTGTGGTGCTTTCGCTGCCAAGCTGATTTGGCCGCCCAGTTCAGATGCTTTTTCGATCAAGGTCACTTTATGGCCACGTTCCGCCGCCACACGCGCGGCTTCCAAACCGCCAGGGCCACCGCCAACCACCACCACATTACGAATCGGGCCAGTGGTCTTTTCAATAATGTGTGGCAAGCCCATGTACTCACGAGAAGTCGCGGTATTTTGCACACATAAGACATCCAAACCTTGATATTGACGGTCGATACAATAGTTCGCCCCCACACATTGGCGAATTTGATCGACCTGATCCATCTTAATCTTGGCAATAAAGTGTGGATCGGCAATGTGCGCTCGAGTCATGCCGACAAAGTCCACATAACCCGCTTCGAGAATGCGCTTCGCTTGGTTGGGATCCTTGATGTTTTGCGCATGGATAACCGGCACATTCACCACTTCTTTGATGCCCGCCGCCAAATGCAGGAAAGGCTCAGGTGGATAGCTCATGTTTGGGATCACATTGGCTAAGGTATTGTGCGTATCACAACCTGACCCCACGACACCAAAGTAATCCACCATGCCAGTGGCATCATAGTATTGCGCGATTTGTTTCATATCCTCATGGTTCAAGCCATCTGGGTGGAATTCGTCCCCCGTGATGCGCATGCCCACCACAAAATCTGGGCCCACTTCTTCGCGCACTGCTTTGAGTACTTCCATACCAAACTTCATGCGACCTTCGAAAGTGCCGCCCCATTCATCGGTACGCTTGTTTACTCGTGGCGACCAGAACTGATCTATCATGTGTTGGTGTACGGCCGACAATTCGACACCATCCAAACCACCTTCTTTAGCACGACGTGCCGCTTGCACAAAATCGCCGATGACGCGCCAGATTTCCTCTTCTTCGATGGTTTTGCAGGTAGCACGATGCACGGGTTCACGAATACCAGATGGCGACATCAGGTTCGGCCAGTTTTCCCCATCCCAACGGGAACGGCGTCCCATGTGCGTAATTTGAATCATGATTTTGCCGCCATGCTTATGAACTGCATCGGCAAGATTTTGGAAATGGGGAATAATGCGGTCGGTCGACAAGTTCACCGAACTCCACCAGCTTTGTGGACTATCAATCGACACCACACTGGAACCACCACAAATACACAAGCCACAACCGCCCTTGGCTTTTTCTTCGTAATATTTCACGTAACGGTCTGTGGTCATACCGCCATCGGTGGCATACACCTCCGCATGCGCCGTACTCACAATGCGATTTCGAATGGTTAACTTATTAATATTGAGAGGCTCAAACAGCGCATCATACTGGGACATATAAAGAACTCCCGCTTACTGGAAAATACGTGAAATGGGTTGAGCAAAGCCATGCCGGCCCGCATGGCTTAACTGACTTTGTTAAAAACTGACAGACCTTCCTGACTGACGCTAAATAGGTTTCACTTCAAAATACCCCACATCGCAACCGTCTTCCGCGCCACTTTGAGTCTGTGTGGCTTGGGTACGAAGGGACGATTTTTGACTGACTAAAATCTGGTCTAACGCGCCTGCAAACCAACCTGTGAACATGTAATCCACTTTGCGATTGACCTTTTTACCGTGAATCTTTTCGTAGTGATAAACAAAAGCGGAATTTTCCAATCGCACTTTTGCTGTGCCCTTTTCAATATCCAATTCCTCGGTAATGAAAAAGCCCCAACCACGCTGGGATAAACGCTTCAAATAGTGATGCCAGATGTCAGCACCATAAATACCATGACACTCAGACTCCTGCTCACACCAAAAATAAGCCGACTTATAACCCGCTTTATAAAGAATGTCGGCGTAACGCTCTGCTCCAATCTCGTCTTCAATGCCCATGTGGTTGTTGACAAAAAAGTGACGTGGCACATACAACATAGGCAAAGCATCGGTCGTCCAAACACCGGTTTCATCATCTACGGTGATTGGCATTTCTGGCGTGTGTGAACTCATTTCAATTCCCTACATTTCTTCGTTAAAATCAAACAACAGATAAAATTTATAAAGCGTTATGAGGTCAAAAAGTGATTATTCACCCCAAATTTCTTTTAGTAGATTCACCCAATTATCACCCATGATTTTCATCACCTGACGCTCGCTAAAGCCGTGTTTTAATAGTGCCTCGGTCAAATTAGGAAAATCCCCCACGGTACGCATTCCGAGCGGATTAATAATTTCACCAAAGCGAGTCAAACGACGTGCGTAACCTTTATCGTGGGTTAGATATTCAAAGAAGTCGTATCCATGACCTTGTGTAAAGTCAGTACCAATACCAATGGCATCTTCACCGACAATGTTATAAATGTATTGAATGGCTTCGACGTAATCATCAACGGTGGCGTTAATCCCCGCTTTTAAGAAGGGGGCAAACATGGTCACACCAACAAAGCCGCCGTTATCAGCAATAAACTTAAGCTCTTCGTCAGTACGATTACGAGGGTGTTCTTTCAGACCTGCGGGTAAACAATGTGAATAAGCAACAGGCTTGGTTGATTCAATGATGACTTCTTTGGCGGTATTCGGGCCAACGTGAGACAGATCACACAACATGCCCACACGGTTCATCTCAGCAACGATTTCGCGACCAAACCCAGATAAACCGCCATCGCGTTCATAACAACCTGTGCCCACCAAGTTTTGCGTGTTGTAGCACATTTGAACTATGCCAACACCCAAGTCTTTGAAGATCTGCACATAACCAATTTGGTCTTCAAACGCATGGGCATTTTGAAACCCCATCATCACACCGGTTTTGCCTTCTGCCTTGGCTCGATGGATGTCTTTCGTGGTGTAAACCTTAGTGAGCAAATCACTGTTGGCTTCGATCAATTGATTCATTTCCACCACGTTGCGTACCGTGCCTTCAAAGTTTTCCCAAAACGACACAGTACAGTTCGCGGCCGTCAACTTACCTTTTGCCATGTCTTCAAACAATTCGCGATTCCATTTCGCGCAAATCAAACCATCAATCACAATGGCTTTATCATGTAGCTCTGCTGGGGTCATGGTGGATTCCTTTAGGATCTTAGCGATGAACCCAGTGTAATTTTTCAATAGCGCCGGAAGCTGGCTGGAAACGACTAGAGACAAACCAAAAGCGACTTTTCAGTAAGCAGAAAAAGACATCGACATAGTGGCGACAAGATCATCAGGCATAAGACGAGACAACTGACTCAGTCAATTGGGAGAATTTGCCCATCAAATAAAGTGATAGAACAAAGTGGCAACCAACGACATTTGATTCTCCTTTGTCCTCGGCGTCATAAGATTAAGGCTTGTTTTCATTAGTGAAATGGGAAAACTGACAGTATCTTGATACACTCAGCAAGCGTTTGATTGATGAGCAAGGATTGATGTACAAAAATTGGGGTCGCCGTACGGCAGTGTCTTCTTGTGGTGTATTGCTGTTATCGCTCAGTGGTTGCCAATCTATGTTGAATTTTGATTCGGTCGACTCCGTAAAAGAGTTGTCCAAACAGGTGCAAGACGCCGACAGCTTAGAAGATGTAAAAGCCATCGCTAAGCAGGCGAAAGTCACTCGTGATTACATACGTGCGGACTTAAAAGCCATCCAAGCCTTGTACAAAAATCTCGATCAACAGGTCAATAAAAAATGGGGCAAAAATAACAGCCAGCTGCCCAACAAGAAAAAGTACGTCAAATACGTGAACAACTACCAAGCGCGTGCCATTGTAGATTTTGACAATGGCAAAGTACGAGTAGAAACCGTTGACGGCCGCAACCCAAGAGACACACTAACCAAAGCGGTCACCACCACCCTACTGACTACAGCTGACCCAACCAAAACCGACATTTTCTCAAGCTCCGCGCCAAACACAGACGGCGTACCCTTCTTGTATCCGCAAGTCATGGACAACGAAGGCGTGCTAGTAAAATACCGCTGGCGAGCTGGCCGATATGCACAATACTTA
Organism: Marinomonas posidonica; assembly: GCF_043643765.1. Classification (GTDB taxonomy): domain Bacteria; phylum Pseudomonadota; class Gammaproteobacteria; order Pseudomonadales; family Marinomonadaceae; genus Marinomonas; species Marinomonas posidonica_A. The sequence continues at coordinate 69,356 of NZ_JBHZSP010000016.1, forward strand.
GTTGCCAATAAACTGCAACGTAGTACCAGCAGCGGCAACCTCGTCTACTCCGTTGAATTTGATCTAGTGGAAAAACACGAACACTTGCGTCAAAAGAAATACAGCCAATACGTTCTGGCTGCAGCCAAACGATATAACCTAGAACCCGCATTGATTTACGGCATTATCGAAACCGAGAGTTCTTTTAATCCCTACGCGGTAAGCCCTGCCAATGCCTACGGACTCATGCAAGTGGTGCCAGCCACCGCTGGTCGTGACGTCTATAACCTGATCAAGAAAAAGTCCGGTGAACCCACCAAAGACGTGCTCTTCTCACCTGAACAAAACATCGATATTGGCAGCGCCTACTTGCACATATTACAAACCCGTTATCTTGTAAAAGTCAGTAATAAAACCAGCCAAGAATATTCCATGATTTCGGCTTACAACGGCGGTACAGGCAACGTCTTAAAAACCTTCGACAGCAACCGCTCGGTCGCCATGGACAAAATCAACCAAAACTCCTCTAGCTCTGTGTATCAAAAGCTCAGATACAATCACCCAAGAGAAGAGTCCCGTAACTACTTGGAAAAAGTGACCAAAGCCAAGAAAAACTATGAGTAAATTTACGCTGTAGTGCTACACGTGAGAGTGTTTTTTCAGTTTGCATACGCATTAGCCTGGCGGCTAAATCAAATAAGCAAGCTAGGATTATATGAGAACATGATGAAAACCAGCACAGGTGTCATCCACGCTGTTTCGTTCTTTTAGCGCCGTTTTTGAACCCACCAAGCGAACATCCAGTACAGGGATACAATGAGTAGAGAATAGATGAGAGCGACTATGGGGAATATTATGACGGCAAAAACATTACGACCGCCGTCTCCGATGTAGGTATCCATATTTTTGTGATCTTCTTCAGTCCAAGTATCAGTTTCCTGTTGAGACCAGACGCCATTGCCGTCTCTATCTAGTGTTTCGATTTTACTTTCCAGAGACCAATTGAATGCAGCCCATTGAGCAATCACCACGCTGCTCATGATAAACGCAGACAAGCCGACCAATATCATAAAAGCCAATGCGCCTTTAGACCGCTTTCTTAACAAATAACAAAGAAGCAAAGGCACCAGTAGCAGTAACATAGCAATCACAAGGTAGATCATTTGCTCAAGACTCATGGAACATCCTTATTTCACAGCGATATAAATCTCGACTTCTTGCTCGCTCTTATAGCATTCAAAATCCGTTGTGAAAGCGCGAGTATGTGCACATTTTTCTGAGGCGAAATAGGCCCAAACCTCTCCCCACAAGTCGATGACCGCTTGCGGCATTTCACCAGTATGTTGGAATTTGACATAGTTTCCAGCGGGTATTTGATGCTCTTCTAGATTTTTGCCTGTCAGCGAATCAGCACAAGCCACCACATCAAAGGCGCCTGTGTGATCGGATTCATAATGGGTATAGAGGCCAAATACGCGAGAATGCGGATCAAGCATGGGGGATAAATCACCGTAAAACTTTGCCCACAAAGCGCTAATCTTGGCTGTGTCTGGTGTCATTTCTGCGTCATTGGTGGTGCGAACAGACAGGCCAGCAACCTGTATCGTATCGAATTGAATCAGTTCCATGAGTCTTCCTTGTTGATGGTTTAATTTTGGTGAAACACTGAATGACACCGTGATGGCGTGTCAGTCCTTTTGATTGGTTTTACTTCACTGTTTAAGCACGACTGTATTAACCGAACCTAAGGATTGAGGCTTCCTCCTAGATTCTACTCTTCACAGTTAACTCATTGCTATATTTCCACTCACAATACGCAAGAAACAGCACAAATATACCTTCTAGTCCGAGAAACACCGATCCAAAAGCGCAGCACTTAACGGCATCAATTGAATTGGCCCAGCATCAATCATCTTGCGACAATTGTAGCAACTCGCTACACTTCCTATACCACACTTAAGGAGATTTTATTATGTCTACCGCAAGTATTCGACTTGACCAAGAGTTAGTTGATAAAGCGGCTATTATGGCTAAAGCCCTAAACCGCACAACACCTAAACAAATTGAACATTGGGCTAAAATCGGTGAAATGATGGAAGATAACCCCGATTTACCTTATGAGTTCGTAAAACAAGCTATCATTGCCAAAGCCGAAAAAGAAGCCGGAAAGCTTGAGGAATACAACTTTGGCTAAGATTACCCAAGTTCTTCAGACAGCCACATTTAAAAAAGCAGTCAAAAAACTACACAAAAACCAAAAAGCGGATCTAGATAACGCAATCAAAGACCTGATTGAAGATCCGCTTCTAGGACAGCAAAAGAAAGGCGATTTATCCTTTCTTCGCGTGTACAAATTTAAAATGGTGAAACAACCGACATTACTTGGTTATAGTTACGAAGATGGCACCGTTACTCTCGAACTTATGGCTTTAGGTTCTCATGAAAATTTTTATCGCGATATGAAAAATATCTTCTGAGCTGGCATGAGGCATAACGCCCGCTTAAGTGGTGAGCAACGCTACCACAATACTCAATTATTGGGCCGTAAACACAAAAGCCGAATCAAACTAAAACCGCCGAGCGTTGCGAATCCGTCTTAAAGCGTTTGTTAGTTTTATTTGCCTAAGTTAGCCTCAATACTAAGTAACTCAAAGCTTGCTCTTGATTGATGGTATTTCTGCCAATTTTCCATGACCAGATGATTGGCAAGCTTTCCTCGCTGATCTGTATCACTATATTCTGGGTCAATCAATTCGACTGACTCGTAAGTAAGACCATTTTCAGTAAGAAAATTGGTAAGCATGTCATCAAAGGAAATCGAAGCATAAGAAACATGGCTATTGTCGAATGTCAGATTAATACCTAGCTTTGGACATATAGCTCCGTTAGAAATAGCTTCATTTTTGAACGTCATTACTGTGTTTTTAACAGCCCTTCGAAAAGCGTAAGAAACAACCATTTTCTTTGTATATGGCTTAACGCAATGTCTCCAGCTAATTACGACTCTGGAGTTATCGTTTCGGATTATGAACAAACATTTATTACGATGAAAATCTAATCCCACTTCAATGTCTTTAATACCACAACCCACCTTCTCATCATACTCACTATGCAATGTAAACAAAGCCTCAAAAAAAGCTTTGTCATCCAAAGTCATTAGTGAGCCGGGAGCATATGAGTTAATACGACGACGAGCATCTTCTTCACATGCCTTTCGGGTACCGAATTTAAATTGACCAAATGAAATAGGTTTTGCCACAACTTTCTCCTGTAAAACTAACGCCCTGTTAAGGGGCTGATAATGTTTGGCTAAACTGTGTAGCGAAGCGAAACCGAGCCAAACTTTAGCAGTCCCGTCTTGAACAGCTTGTTATGTGGTTTATTCACTTTTTAGTTTTTTGGAATTTAAATCTTTTTTGAGTAAGTCCGCTAATTCAGAGTGCTTTTCCCAACACTTTGGCATGTATTCTTTAGCTGTTTGATCTCTTTCATCTTCCCATTCCTTTCGTTTTTCAAGCCGCCATTTTTTCTCATGATCTTCTTCAAACTTTGGAATGAACTCTTCCGGCGGTGACGGTAAATTACTTACCATATCGACTATTGAGCTTCTCACGGCTTTGAATGCTTTTCGGATATCTTCTGTAGAGTGAAGCCTTAATTTTACTTCTACTTTATAAAACTTTTCCAATTGTGCGTCAGTATCGCGACCTTTATTTCTGATTAATCGGTCGCTAGTATGAAGTACCTCTTCATATAAAGCGGACAAATCATTAAGCTCTTTTTCTAAAAGTCTAACTTGATCAGCTCTTTCTTGCCTTTCTCTTGCGTTTTTTGAAGTTATAAACGCATTAAGAAGCATTGCGCTACCAGCAATAACTGCTCCTAATGCTGTTCCAATAATTGCTTCCATATACTCCAAACTCTCCTAACCACATAACGCCGCGCTTTGCGGCTGTTTTGTAGCGCCAGCGGAAAAATAGTCCGACAACAGCGCCTTGTTACAAGTAAACTGCTACGGAATATGAAACAGCATCACGGATAGCTTTACTTCTCTGTTCTCATCGTTCAATAGTGGCCAATCCTATAGATGATCGGGAAGAGATAAAATCTTGCGCGATTGCCTCCCAACCATAAGATAAGTCATCACTATTGCTTTGAGATGTCACAGATTTCTCCTTGCTCACTAACGCCCGCATTTGCGGCTGGTATGGAGCGTAGCGGAATGCCAGTCCGACAACATGCGTTTGTTATGCCTAAAATTTGGTGAATATTCTAATAATTCATTTCTATCGGATAACTAATTTCCAATAAACGTCTATGAAACTCTTTCCATCTATTAGTGTCCACATCCTTAACATAGGCTATTAATCCAGAAAGGTGGTTATAAAACCCAAGAGGAGAATCAAATTTCTCATGTTTAGATACAGATACAATTCCATATTTTTGAATGGAATATAAATGCCTATCAATACGCTTGTAGGTTTCTTTCGACAATCTAGGTGAGTCACCATCAACCAATAATCCAAGAACTAATTTCTTTGAACCAGGCCCTGCAACCCTAGTCTTCTTTCTATTCTCTTTAAATTTATTCCTGCGGATAATCCCAACTATAGAGCGATGAATTTCACCAATTGATAAACCTTTAGGAAAATTCTCATTAGAAGATAAAGTCAAATCATCTGCATATCGTGTGTAAATCAGACCATGTTGATCAGCATAATCTGTTAATTCAACATCAAGATTACGAGCTGCAAGGTTACTTAGCATTGGGCTCGTCGGTGCTCCCTGTGGCAAGACGCCCATAGAAGACATGTACGGCATCGTCCCAAATCCAGGAACTTCCATGTAACGCTGATATAAATTATAAAATTTTTCCTTCTCTTTGGTTCGGGGGTCAATTAATAGATGGCCTAAGTGGTTGGGAAGTCTAAGAGTTGTACAAATCCTAGCCATCTCGAAGGCTAGTAAAGGTCGGTATCCTAATTCTGAAAAAACTTTATATACATTAGCTTCATTAACTGAATAGAAAAAGTCTGCCAAGTCATATTGAAACATCCATCTTGCCCCGCAATGCATTGAGGCACAGAGCCTAATTCCCCCTTTTTTATGAAAAGCAAAAGATGCGGAATGAGGTTCAACTTTTTGCAAAATTTCTGAGTTAATGAATTGTTGGGCCTGTAACAACCCGCCAGTAACCGAATGTATGTGACGCCTCCCTCCTGAGCGCTTTTTGATGGCAAACATACGGTAGTTTGCGAATTCCCTGCGCCGTTCAACTGTTGCTCGTAGAAATGAGTAATCTATGTCTATGATCTTTGACAGATGTCCAAGGGTAAAAATCACAGGAAGCCCTGATCGCTTGAGGCTTTGAGCATAGTTTTTTAAATGGACAACCGACGACTCATCTAGGGTAGATTTAGCAGCCGTTGAGAGTTGGTGTACTGACCAAGTTTCCATTCACCTCTCCTTTGAGCCCAAGGGGCCATTAGTGTCATGGCTCTTCCGAGACACCGAAGGTGATTGAGGCATGACACTAAAGGGCGGCTCAGCCGCCTTAGCGTCAGATCTTTCCAGAGATGCCTCTCCGACATCCCCATCCGTAAAAGTAAAGGCTTCTACAGAATCAGTCGACAGGTGAGATGCACCTGTCAACGGCTGAATGTTAGCTTGGCCAGCACACCAAGAGCTTGGAATATACAGACCATAATCCCATGTGGGAAGACCTTTATGTTTTTGTGTCTTCTTAAGTGTATCCAATCCAACTTTTGTTAGCCTAAGATTAAGTGTCAAAAAACCAAGATTAGTGGCATGTTCAATCAATTTGCTTGCGTAATGATTATCCACATTTAACCTAGCAGCTATGCTAGTATTATTCCTTACACCTTTCTTCACCATTACTAGTAGACTTAGCATATTATTAGAAATAGTTTGTGTTAAGGGTTCATCATAAACATCTTTATTCAGTAAATTTATAAGCCATCCGGGTAAGGCTCGATCAGGCATTAGTCCCTGCCACTTTGTATTACTGAACCATAATATTCCAGGGATATTATTTGGAACGCTGTGATAAAATATTACATTTGATAAAACACCACCATAACCTAAGCGTGCCCATCTCATAACTTTTTTTTGATTTTTGCAAAGTTCTAAAACCTCTTTGTAATTAGTACCCCAACGCTCTTCTAGCCACCTCTCTTCGTAAACAACTTCGCTAACAAAATCCACTTTGATAGATTTTCGAAACTTCCGGCATCCATGATCTGATCCTCGAATATTATCTAAAATTTTTCTTTCTGAATCCCTTGGCCTTGCGTAAGAAATTACCGTTATCTTAATCCAACCAAAACTCCACCAACTTAAAAATGTTGGATTTTCTAACATTGCGTTAACAAAGCTAGAAACACGGTCGCCACTTCCTATTGAGTCATCAATAAGGACAATGCTTCGTACATTTCTATCTTTTAAGTCTTGTAGCGAAGGATGGTCAATTAGTCGACCATTACTAGATCGAACAAGGTTTGAGATGATTGAATATACTAGATCTTCACTACCTTGTGATGTAGCCGGCCTTACCACTGGTTTACCAGAAGAATCCCAGTAGCCTATTGGCTCCGAACCCAACTTTCTCACCGAATATAACGCGTATTCTTTTTTCGACGGCAGTCGCTCTACAGAGCGACGAAGCCAGTTCGAATACTCATCGCGTGATATGAACTTTAAATGACTCAAAAGTGTCTTTGCAGTTGCCTGCTGTTCATTATTGAATTGAGAGAGCCACTCTCGAATTTCTGCTGACCGCTCAATAGCTGCAACTGAGAGCTGTTGGTATCTTCCTTTCGACAGACTCATATCGATGCCTAATTCTTGATGCTTATTATCTCATTACGACCGCGCACGGATTTGCATAACATCTATGGACACCCCGATTTTTGCAAGCAAAATCAAGATCTAACAAGAAGCGTTTTGCAGCCATCTATTCGGA
>NZ_JBHZSP010000017.1:0-53474 GCF_043643765.1 Marinomonas posidonica
TGCCATCTTACCATTGCCTTCGCTTGCGCCTGTTTCGCAAGTTCAACGCGTCAGCACGACTCCAATGCCAAGGTGGCGTGCATTAGGGTTTTTCTACCTCTTATGTCTTCAGGTGAAGTATAGATAGCGTAGCAGATGGCTATAAGCAGTTTGCTTTAATTACTCATTTAATGCCTTTAATTGCCTTAGGAACTTCGATTTTTCTCTGCTTTTATTCCAAGCGTCGTAGAGCGCTATCAGATTTTCCAATGCAATTTTTTTGGATGCTGCTGGTGCTTGTGCTTTTTCCATTAAGGATAGTGATTGCAGAAAGAGAGGCTCTGCTTGTAGGTAGTCTCTTTCACCATAGAAAATAGCCCCCGCCCTTGCTGCAGTATAAGCGGCTTGTAATGGCTGTGTTGGGATCTTGCCATGAAGTGTTAGACTCTGTTGATAAAGTGTTAGGGCTTTTTTTGTATTGCCTTGCTCATCTTCCAGGCTACCTAAATTACCCAGAATAAGGGCTTGTTCTATACCTTTGTCTTGATTCAGTTCACGCAACCCCACTAACGCTTTTTGGTAAAGCGCTTCTGCTTTTCTATAGTCTTTTTTTTGTTGGCTGTTCAGAGCTAATTCATTTAAATTCATTACGTTGGCGAGTGATGAATGTCCTGATTTTTCTCGAATATTCAGTGCTTGTTCACGAGAGGATATGGCTAAATTTTGTAGGCCTTGTTCATCGTAAAGCGCAGCGAGGTGTTCCAGTGTTTCAGCGAGACGAACATCATTGTTTTCTAATGTGTTTTGTTCTCGTTCGAGTTCTTTTTCTAATGTACGTTGCGCAGCTTCTGCTTGGTTTTGTTGTATGTGCGCATCAGCCAAAGCATAATTTATGTGACGAAACAGATCACTGAATTCTTGCTGGCCTTTGCTTTTTAGCAAGGTTTCGACGATGGATATGGTTTCGGCATAATTCTTCGATTCATTATAAAGACGAGTTAACGCGTTTACGGTTTTTAAAACGTCATTCGCTTGAACATGCTCAAATTGTTGTATTTGCCAAGCTTGGGAATAAGCGTCAATAGCATGTTGAGGCTGACCTATCTGCTCAAGAAAATTACCTTTATTAAATAGCAGAGTGGCTACTTGAGGGTGTTCGTCATTGTAGGCGTTTTTCGTTAGTTCGATAGCGCGATTGATTGATAGAAGTGCCGTGTCAGGTTCGCCTTTTGCAATTTGGATAAAAGCCAATAGGTTAAGACTGCTGGCACGAAACGCGGTACCGTTGTCGGCTTTTTTTGCAAACTTAAGGGCATATTTGGCGCTCTTTTCTGCCTTGATGTAATCGCCTTTTTGGTAAAGTGCCATGGCTTTATCTTGGTAGTATTGCCAGTTACCTGCCGCCAAAGACACAGAGCTGAATAATAGGGCGCAAAGAGTGACAAAAGTGGCTAAGTGATGCAGTTTTTTCATGTTAGAAGTTTTTCTCCAGTTTTAGGCTGACTTGGTTGCTTTCACGGCTATACAGCCAATCTACATTGCTGTTTATGTTGGTGTGTTTGATGGTTAGGTTTGGGGTAAAGCCTAATATGGACAGTGTTGGTGATTTCAAAATCAGTGTGTAGCTACTTTCATGATCATTGCGTTTTGCGCCAAGAATGTTGCTGTAGGCTTTGTAGGTCTGTTCGCGGAAAGAGGTGAAAAAGGTTGCATTTAGAGTGTCAGAAAATGATTTTGATACACCCAGCCTTACGCCAAGTTGTAAATAACCATAGGGTTTATCATCCGCTTGTCTATCTAACCCATCGATGCCTCCAAATAACGTCCAGCTGTTTGGTAAGACGTGCCACATGGTCGCGTTTGCTGAGTAGGATGGCCCGTTATAACGTTCGTAGTTTTGCTTTTTATAGCGCAGTTCTTTGTAATCGCCTTGGAGTTTGAGCATTTGCTTATTAGAAAAGCGACGAGTCCATTCGCCATGCAGGCCTAAGGCACTGTACATGGCTTTATTTCCATAGGCAGAAAACTCAAAAGAAGGCGAAAATTGTATTTGATCATCGAGGTCTTGATAGCGATAACCTAATTGCGTTACTAGTGTGCTTTCATTGTAATCAGGGTAATCGTCATAACTTTTACCGTACAGCAAAGCGCGAGAATACAGTCCATTATGACCAGAAATAGGTGTGTACTTGTTGAGTGTCAGTTCGTAATCAAGCCCTGTTGCTGAAATGGCGTCGGGGATGTTACGTTCATAAATACATTGGCCTTGGTAGAGAAGTAAGCACGTTCTGCTTTCTGAAGATTGGTTAAGGTTATCATTCCATACCGCACCAAGCGCGACAGAAACAGACCAATCATTGCGTTGATCTAGTGCGGTTAAAAAACTTTCTACCGTGCGGTTTACGCCCGCTTGTTGCGCGTTATCTGGATCAAGCTTTGCCGATATTTGCGTAAAAATTATCTCAGCTTCTTTGTCTTGATGGTCTTCAAATAAGACCCTCGCCAGCTCTAATTGACCAGGTAAAAAATCAGGGTTCAGGTCTAGGAGCTGCTGATATTCGATTGCAGCTTGCGCCATGTTTCCTTGGATTCGAGCCAATGCACCTTTCGCATAAGCCAGTAAAAGTGGGTCAGCATCAGGGAGTGTTTGATATTCATCGAGAAAATAAACAACGGCACTCCATTGTTTTTGTTTAATGGAAACGTAGAGCGCACGCCCTAAATCATTAGCATTGTGCCCGACAGGATAAGCCTTGCCATCAAGAATCAACTCTGGGCGTTTTCCTGGCAAGTAATCTTCATCTTTGAGTAATTCACTTTCCTTTGAATTGTTTTGTTGTTCTATGCTTTGGTTTAAACGTAATTGTGTGTCTAGGTCGTGATCGTCTGCTTGTGCAGAGAATGGGAGCAGAAACAGCGTGGTCAATCCGAAAGTAACGCAATTGAGAGTATTTCGATGTCTGTCGTTAGAGAAACCCATGTGAATCGCTCGTTATTGGTGGTAAAGAGGGTAGTCGAGCATGATCACCATGCTCGACTAAGATCAAATCATCAAAATGATTTAGTCTTGTGTACCACCAAATGCGGTGTCGTATTCCGTTCCAGCAAAGTCTACCAACCCCGCTAGATCCGCTTGGCCATTGTAGAACTGAGCAGAGACAGTACCTTCAGAGACATTTGTGCCGTTAAAGATACCGGCTGCATTAGAGCCAGTAACTGAAGCATCACTGTTGATATTGGCAGTTCCAATACTGACGATTTTACTGAAGGAACTATTAGTCATTGCTCCAGTTAAGGTTGCCGCGCCAAAGTCAGCGGTTAATGTACCGTTTAGCAAGCTTGCTGCTGTGCCATCGTAGTTATTGATACCCACGACCGTATAAGTGGCCGTGCCAGAGGTTGGTACAGACGTATCCGCATTTGCTCCTGAATAATAAACGGTACGAGTCGAATCGCCGCTTGTGCCATAAGCAGACCATTCACCGACCCATACATCACTGGTACCTACTTGAGCGAAGTTGAATACTCCGAGGTTATCGTGGCTGGTAGGTGAGCCAGTGTAAGGGAAGTTCAAGTTGTAAACACCTTGAGCATCTTCTGCTCCGTAGACGGTTAAACCTTGAAAGTTCACTAGATTGTCAATACCGGTTGCATTCACACCAATACCGGCGCCGCCAGAGGTATGAGGACCACCATTGACGGTGGCTGTCCCTACTTTTACATAGTTCGTATTGCTGGATTCACCAACAACGGCTGCACTTGCCATACCAGAGAATGCGAAAGTGCCAAGAGCGAGAGACATTGCGCTTACTAGTTGTAACTTTTTCATTGTATTACTCCATTGTATTGTGTGTTTTCCCAATGAAAACACGGTTGCTATGACGTCGCTTATGCGACGCCATCCTTGCTAACGGGTCGCTAGAAGCGGCCTGTTAAACCCAGTTTAAAGGTACGTCCCGGCGCGGCCACGGCGGATCGAGTTGCGGGGTCGACATAGTATTGATCGCTTAGATTTGAACCGGTGAGCTCCGCATCAAAGAAGTCATTAATTTTGTAGCGTACGTAGGCGTCGAAGATGAGCGTGTCGCCCCAGCTATAAGGCGTGTTATAGAAATAAACATAGCCTTGGGTGTTGCCACCATAGCCAACAGCATTCTCTATATACCAATCTAAGTCGCTGTTTTCGTAGCCTTTATAATAGGTGGCTCGTCCGCCGATTTCTAAACGACGCTCCATAAAACGGCCTCCTAGTGATAAGTTGGCGGAAAGCTCTGGGGTGGCTTGGGCGAGTTGGTAACCATTAGGAAAACCGTATTTGAAACAGCGAGGAATCGGATTATCAACAGCTCGTGCTATATCATTGGTGGACAGAATCGCCGCGGTGTCTTCATCACAGATTTCATTTTGCAAGGTGTAATTCACGCCTAAACCGGTGAAAAATCGACCATTGTCATAACGGGCACTGAGTTCTATACCTCGAATTTTTTGCTCGTCAACATTGTTAAATTTAAAATTGTTGTCTCGTTCGATAACGTCTTTAGTGAGGTTATCGTAATAAGCTATTTTGATGTCGGCATGTTCGGCACTGGTAAACCATTGGGTGAGGTCATGTACATAAGCCAGCTCCCAGTTATGGGCGTGTTCTGGTTTGACGCCATAAGGATTTTGAGATGCCGAAAAGGCCATGGTGCTTTCAAACATGCTTGGGTAGCGCAAGGTTTCTGCATAGGTTAGATAAGCTCGGCTGTAATCGGTGAATTGATAACTGACACCAGCATGGGGCACCCAACCATGGTCCTTTACTTTTTCTGCCTCCGCCGTCGTTATACTGGCTACTCGGCTAGTATTACATGAAGCAATATTTTCATCAGCCAATTCACCATTTAGACAAGGGTTGTCAGCACGGTCGTAATTGCCATCGGCATCTGGCTCCCAGGTGCCTGCATCGAAAGTGTTAGATACGACATAAGTGGGCTCTATTACTTGATTGGTCGCATTATTAACTAAGGTGTTATATTCACTACCGCCTGGAGCAAAAGCTGGATTGAACATTGCAAATAAAGCGGCAATATCTATTGCATTCTGAATGAGGTCATCACGTTCTGCTTGTATTTCAGCTTCTGTTCTAGTAATGGTTTCTTCCGTTCTATAGCTTATGTTGTAATAATCAGTAGTACTTTGGCTAAACTCACCTGGGTGAGCTGCGAGGAAGTCATCAAACGCCCAATAAGCGGAATAGGTCATGCCAGCATTGAGTTTAAGCTTATCGGTAGGTCGCCAAGCAAAATCAAAGTTGGTTTCCCATTCTTCCCGTCGACCAGCACGGGGTAGCATTCGCCAGCCAGCACTGGCCGCTTCATCATATTCGTCATCGGAAGTGAGCTTTTCATGCTGGAAGCGCCCACCCAGTGTTAGGTCTAGAGTATCGGTAAGGTTCATTTTGTTACTAAGGGTGATACCGTCGCGGGTGCTGTTGGCGTTGGCAATGGCATTGTTATAAAGAATACCAGAAGTGTCATCAGGCAATGTTTGGTTAGGGAAGCCACCGGATGTATAGGTGTCACTGACGGTGTCGGTCCGCCAAAGGTTAGCATTAAAATCGATCCAGCGGTTATCTATGGGGTTGTGGTTGTATTCAATATTATAGGCCTTTGCCGTGACGTCACTGAGTGGCCATTGGATGGCACTGCGGTCGCTTTGGTTATTGATTCTGGATGGCATGATTTCGCCATACGTCGAATCAGATTGGCGGAAATTGAAGCTAATTTTTTGGTCATCATCAATGTGCCATGTGGTTTTGAATAACCAAGACTCCATTAAGCTGGAGGTATTGGTCACTTCGTCGCCGGGCTGCCAGTATTGGGCGAGGGAGGTAATGTAGTCTCGGGTGTCATCTGCGCTGGGGTTGTTGTAGTACTCTGTGTTGTTGGTGCCTGAATAATAGTTGCCACGTTCGCGGTAGGCATAGGCAGCGAGCACATCGAAGTGTTCACTTTTTTTGGCCGCCGCGACTCGGTAGGCATAGTCGCCACCATTTAATGGGTTGTCGTCACTGGCGGATTTGCTTTTTAAATTGACGCGCAAGGTTGGGTCGCCATAGGGATAAATACTAGGGCTAGAATCACTATTGGTCGGGTAGCCTGGCACATCATTGTAATTTTCACCCGTAGAAAGAGCGGGGACTCGCTCGCCAACGGCGTTACTGCTGCCTTCTATTTTAAATTCTGCACCAAAGGTTTCACCGTCACGTATTAAATCATCAGGGGAAAGGGTTTTGACCACCATGGCACCACCAACGCCACTGTGTACGTCACGCTCATTGGTGGCACCCTTGTAAATTTGCACGTTGCCAATCAGGTTCGGGTCGATGTAATTACGATTGGTGGCGCCATTGTAGCCACGCCAAACAGTGAGGGCTTGTTCTGTGCCATCTATTGTTACCGGAACACGGCCAGGGCCTTGAACCCCGCGAATATTCAGATCAAGTGCCCCTGAATTACGAGCTTCACCGCTGAATACACCGGGCACACCTTGCAGTAAATCGGATGGCGTGGTGCCCTTATAGCGTTCTACTTCTGTTTTACCAATAAAGGTAGTGGATGTGTCCTTGTCATAAACGTCATCGTAGCCCTTTTGATCACGGGCGCTCATGTCTGATATCGCGGTGTTGTCTTCTATGGTAATGGTGGAAAGGTTAATACCATCATTGTCTAGCTGTGACTTTACGATGTAATTGTCATTTTGTATTTGTTGCGACACCAAATTCGATGTGGCTAGTATCTGGTTTAGGGCCTCGTCAGTGGTGTATTCGCCTTTTAATCCATTGCTCTGCTTCCCAGAAGTCGCGGAGGCATCAATGGACAAAGAAACGCCAGCAGTGATGGCAAATTGATTAAGCACACTATCCAAGCTGCCTGCTGGTATCGAATAAGACTGTGTCTGAGTTCGGCTACTGATTTCCTCAGCCAAAATGGTTTGGCTAAAAGGTAAGCTAACGAGGCTGATTGGAATCGTGAATAATAAGGGTTTTAAAATGTGTTTTGCTGTCATGGTTACTGCTCGATAAATGTTGTGTCTAACTTCAATACCGAACAGAACGCCAAAACCCTCAAATAAAAATGAAAACTATTTCTGTTTGTTTTTAGGAAATCGAAATATTGGCTAAAAAAGGTGTGAAAAACTGCACTTTGATAGGAAAGGTCGCTGCTAATTGTTGCAAGATGATGTCGGGTTCGTTTAGTGAAAAAACACCAGAAACGTTCAGCGTATTTAGTTCCGGTGAGATGCGCATTAGGCCTTTTCGATAGCGATTAAGCTCATATAAGAAGTCACCGAGAGGCATATTCTGAGCCATGAGTCTTCCTGTTAACCAGCCTATCGAGTTGATGTTGGAGTGGGTTATTTGAGAGGCGTTTTGGTGGTTAAAGGACACACTGTTGCCGGCGGAAAGGGCTATGAAATTGAGCATTTTTTGCCCCATATACTGTATTTCTTGGCCAGAAAATACGCTTATTTTGGTGACATCATTCGTACACCGAATGTTCATTTCACCTTGAGTGAAGAGAATTTTTCCATTGGGTGTGGTGAGGTGGAAAGGGTGTTTTTTCGTTGCGCTTAAATAGCATTCACCGCCACTTTCTATAACCAGATGCCGCTCTGTTAAAAAGTTAACTTCAGTATTCGTGTTGAGTGATAACTGAGTGTGTTCATCTAGTTTAATGTGTTTTATTTCACCTGTTGTAGTGGCTATTTTTTGTTGTTCAGATTGGGATATTAAGTTATTGATCGTGTCATTGTTAAAAAGGAAGATGCCGCCTGCGGATAACGCGATAAGACTTAAAAATTGTCGACGTTTTAATTTATCACTGTGCGTGATGATGCTGGTGGTTTTTGTTGGTGCATCATCAAATTGACTTTGCGCTTCGATTAAACATTGCCAAGCCTTTTCATTGGCTGGGTCAGCCGCGCGCCAAGTTTCAGAACGTTTGTGGTCTTGTGATGAGGGCGAATCGGCCCAAAGTTTTGCCATTAAAGTGGCCGCTTGTTGGATTCGTTCTATCTCAATTTGTTTTCTCTGCATGACTTAAAGCTCCTGTAATCTTACAAGGGCACAGGTTTGTAATGCTTTGGCGATGTATTTTTCAACAGAAGATATGGAAACGTTGAGCTGTATCGCAATGTCGCGATAGGAAAGTCCGTCGATACGTCGTAATAGAAAGGCTTGACGAGCTTTACTCGAGAGGTTGTACAAGAGGCGATCTAAATACAATAATGTCTCGACAACCTCTTGCTGACTTTCTGGAGAGGAGGCAAATTGTTCCGGTAATTCCTTTAGAGACTCCAAATATGCCTGCTCGACTCGCCAGCGCCGATATTGATCAATGACAAGTCCTTTGGCGATCTTGGTTAGGTACTGACGTGCGTATTCTTTCGGCGGAGGCGTGCCATTAATTAGAATTCTTAAATAAGTGTCTTGCACTAAATCTGCGGCTTTGTGTGAACAATTTAATCGCTTTTGAAGAAAATGATTCAGCCAATTCTTGTGCAATTTATAAAGCTCGGAAATCTCAAGTTGAGTACTTGCGTTCATGCCTGTAAATCCCAATTGATAATGCTTATCATTAATAATTACAGGTTTGGGTGTTAATTTGCAATAGAGTTAATAAAACTTAATGATTGCTTCGTATTCGAAGATCGTAATGGTGGCGGTAATAGATGAATTTTGTGATGTTTGGCATGACATTACCTGCCGAGTAAATCTATGGCAGGCATTGTCATTTTGTCTATCTGGTTTATTAGCGGCTAGCTAGTAAGGCTTTATAGGCATGGCCACTGCGTTTGATCGTACGTTTTTGAGTATCATAGTCGACATAATACAAGCCAAAGCGTTTGCTGTACCCTTCGGCCCATTCGAAGTTATCCATTAGGCTCCAAGCAAAGTAGCCGCGAATGTCTACACCGGCTTCGATAGCATCATTAACGGCGTTAATGTGGCCGTTTAAGTAGCGCACACGCTGTTCATCATTGACTTCACCATTCTCCATGATATCCGCGCAGGCGGCACCATTTTCAGTAATGTACATAGGCGGTAAATCATACTGCTTGTTTAAATTGATAAGCAGTTCACTAAACGCCTGCGGGGCAATCTCCCATCCTATGTCGGTATATTCCACTTTTTGTGTGTTTTTGACATCACGGAACAATGTTTTGTCATCGTACTCATTGTGATTGCAGGTGTAGAAGTTCATTCCTAAAAAATCGATTGGTCGAGAGATGATGTCTAAATCACCCGGTAAGACGGTGGGCAGGTGGTCGGGTAAGACTTTCTCTAATAATTTGGGGTATTGGCCAGATAGCAGAGGTTCGATGAAAAACTGGTTGTCTAAAGATTCACGCACTAACGCCGCAAACTGATCTTCCGCTTTCATTGATGCGGGGTAGGTTTGATTCATATTGAGTACGATACCTACTTGGCTATTAGGGCTATTCTTGCGAATGACTGGCAGTGCTAAGCCGTGTGCCAGTAATATATGGTGCGCCGCTTGGCGTCCAAATCGTGGTGACGTTAACCCGGGCGCATGAATGCCATACTCATAGCCTAGAATAGCGGCGCAGAAAGGCTCGTTGAAGGTGGCCCAAGAATCTACCCATTCGCCTAATTCTTTAGTTGCCAGTTCTACGTATTCTATGAAACGGTAAGCGGTTTCTCGGTTTACCCAGCCGCCACGATCTTCAAGGTATTGCGGTAAATCCCAGTGATAGAGCGTCACAAACGTTTTAAGCCCTTTGGCTTTTAATGCTGTT
Organism: Marinomonas posidonica; assembly: GCF_043643765.1. Classification (GTDB taxonomy): domain Bacteria; phylum Pseudomonadota; class Gammaproteobacteria; order Pseudomonadales; family Marinomonadaceae; genus Marinomonas; species Marinomonas posidonica_A. The sequence goes on from NZ_JBHZSP010000017.1 coordinate 9,784, forward strand.
AGTAGTTGTCGGTAAAAAGCCAACCCCTTTTCATTAGCTTGCCCCTTTTCATCCATCAGTCTTGGCCAAGCAATGGACAGTCGGTATGCGTCCACTCCAAGATGGTTGATTAATTCAATATCTTCTTCCCAACGATGATAGTGGTCGCAGGCAATAGCGCCGTCATCACCATTCAAAACTTTGCCAGGGGTGGCGCAAAAGGTATCCCAAATGCTGGTTAAACGACCATCTGTAGTATTGGCTCCTTCAATTTGGAAAGAGGCCGTCGCCACGCCAAAGGTAAAATCTGGCGCAAGCATTTTAGAATGTTTGGGAAGGTTGATGGTCATGAGAACCTCGAGTGTCTATAGTGTTATTAAGTAATTTCTGGGTGCGGACTAAGGTACTGGAGTGGGTTGAAATAGGTCAATATGGCGAGATTGTATTTAGTGATTTAAGATTATTTAAGCGCATTTTAAGGAGAAAAATACTGCATAGGAGTAATATTTCGCCCTTGCGATCGATAGGTTCTAAAACGGGTTCTTAAAATATCTGGTAAGTCGTTTTCGTTAATCACCTGAAAATGAGCGCGTTGATAAAAATGAGTTAGATGGTCGAGGGCAAAGCAGTAGCTGCTTTTTTGTTTTAAGATGGGCTGTAAATTGCGGAGAAGATGCTGTCCTATCCCTGTGTTTCGTTTGTTCGGCGTGGTCACCATACCGGTCAGTAACTGGTGGTTGTCTATTTGCTTGAGTCGAGCTGCGGCTAATATGACGCCATGTTCTTTAATGGCCCAAATTGGGTCGGCTTTATTCGGTTTGCCGCTCGGATAATGGGCTTGATAGAATTTTTTGACTAATGGAAACCATAACGATGGGACAAGTTCAGCGTTCGGAAATGGTGGTAGCATAACAGTTATTAGTTGGCTGATGGATATCTCATTTTAGCATAATGTGCTATGACTAGCGGGTGAATAATGCAAATACACAATTCAAGGGGATGAGAATGTGGCCTAAAGTTCTAATGTTCGGTTTTTGTTGTTGGTTATGTCCTATCTGGGCTGCTGGCAGTGAAGTTGAGCTAGAATACCGACAAAGTGAGCCATTTCAACAGTATGTTGAGCGCGCCAAAGACTATGTCAGGCAGCATAAAGTTTGGGTTGATGAGAGCCAACAGGATCGAGAGTTACAGGCAGTTCTTCCGTTTGAATTGATGCCTGATGATCAGGAGTGTAGTGGTACAGAAAAAATAGGGATTTTATTGTCTCATGGCTTGTCTGACTCACCTTTTTCCATGAGAGATCCAGCGTGGGCATTACAACAAGCTTGTTATCAAGTTCGAGTGGTTTTGTTGGCGGGGCATGGCACTCAGTCTGCGGATTTAATTCCTATTTCAAGACAAACATGGCGAGACTCTTTTCGGCATGCTGCAGATGCCTTTCAACAAGAGGTTGATGTACTTTATGTTGGTGGATTTTCAACAGGGGGAGCGTTAGCCATTGAGTATGCATGGCAACACGCCGACAGTGTCGCAGGTGTGGTGTTGTTTTCGCCCTTGTTTAAAGTAAATAGTTCGATTGATTGGGTCGCGCCATTGTTAGCACCTTTTAAAGATTGGCTAGATAATTATCCGAGTGATGACTTTGCTAAATACGCCTCGATACCTGTTCCTGCCATAGCAGAGGTGTACAAATTGGCAAAAGAAGTGCGTAAGTACGTCTCTGACAACCCAAAGGAGTTGCCTGTCTTTATTGCGTTATCAGCAGAGGACCAAACGGTTGATTCGGAGGTTACACAAGCTATTTTTCAAAAAGCGATGATTAGTCCTAAAAGCCAAATGGTGCTTTATAGTAAGGATCAAAGAAGTACCAATACCGATAGATTAAAGATTTATAATACCCGTTGGCCGGAAAGTAATATTTTGGGCCTTTCGCATATGGCAGTTCATGGCAGCCCTGAAAACCCGTATTATGGTGCGCACGGTGAATATCGCATTTGTGGTTGGTACTTGTCTGACCCTGAACGCTACCAAACCTGCCGAAATGATTCCGACAACTGGTTTGGTGAAGGTTCTGATGAATTAACTAAAAAAAGTCTGCATGCCGCAAGAGTGTCTTGGAATCCTAATTTTTTGTCTTTGATGAAAGAAGTGGCCTTTTTTCTTCAGGCTAATGCGAATTAGCGTAACCTGAATTTGTTAAATGAGGTGAAGAGGATGTCGATTGAATTACCTTCTGTTGTTTTAACAAAACAGCAAGTGGAGCAGTATCATACAGACGGCTATTTGGTCCTAGAGTCGCTCGTGTCAGAGGCGATCTGTGATGCTTTAAAGGCAAGAATGTCGTCTTTATTGTCATCGTTTGACCCAAGCGAGTATCGTAGTATTTTTACCACTAATGAGCAGTCACGTCATACCGATCAGTATTTTATAGATTCGGCAGGTAAAATATCGTTTTTCTTTGAAGAGGAGGCTTTTGATGATAAAGGGGAATTAAAACAGTCCCTTGATTTGTCTATTAATAAAGTCGGCCACGGTTTGCATACGCAGGATGATGTGTTTCGTGATTTTTCATTATCGGCCGTGTGGGGGAGTATGCTTCGACAACTGGGAATGCGAGAGCCAAGAGCGGCTCAATCCATGTATATTTTCAAGCAGCCTAGCATTGGCGGTGAGGTGAATTGCCATCAAGACAGTACCTTTTTGTATACCAATCCAATGAGTGTGATCGGATTATGGTTTGCGATCGAGGATGCCACGCTTGAAAACGGTTGCTTGTGGGGGGTGCCGAAGGGGCACTCAACAGGCTTGTTAAAACGTTTTGAAAGAAATGCTGTAGGATCGATAGAGACCAAAATGGTAACTTTGAAAGAGCATCAGTGGCAGGCAGAGGAATTGGTTGCCTTGCCTGTACCAAAAGGGTCATTAGTTTTGTTAAACGGTGAGTTTCCACACTTGAGTTATGCAAACCGTTCGACGCAATCGCGTCATGCTTATGCGGTGCACGCGGTCGATAATGCATGTGATTACCCTGAGGTGAATTGGCTTCAGCCAAGTGTTGGTAACAACTTTCCTGCCTTTCAAAAAATGGCTTAATACAGAAAAGACTAAATAGAGGTTCGTAGATGCAAGCGGTATTGGCCTTGCTTAGTGATAATGAATTCCACTCGGGTGAAGAATTAGGCGCTGCGTTAGGTGTGACTCGTGCGGCGGTATGGAAAAAGCTAAAGAAACTTGAGTCGATTGGCGTGAGAGTGCATTCCGTTAAGGGGCGAGGTTATCGTTTACCAAGCCCTCTAGAGCTTCTGTCAGAACAAGCATTACGAGATCATGGCGTACCCCAGCAGGTTAGCATTGCCCTCGACTTTGAGACGGAGTCTACTAATGGTGACGCGAAAGCTTATATTGCACAAGGGGGGCAGTTACCGGCACTGTTTTCGGTAGAGCGACAAACCAATGGTCGTGGCCGTCGTGGCCGTCAATGGGAATCGGGTGTGGCTAAGAATTTGACCTTCTCCTTTGTTTGGCGCTTCGAAAATGGCCCGAGTGTGGTAGAAGGGTTGAGCTTGGCTGCCGGTGTTGCGGTGGCCCGCGTTTTGAAAAAGATAGGGATTCCTAACCCAGGTTTGAAGTGGCCAAATGATGCGCAAATCGATGGTCAAAAAGTCTGCGGCATTTTGTTAGAAATGGTGGCGGATCAAGATGTTTGTGACGTCATTATTGGCATTGGTCTCAATGTCGAAATGGAAGAAAGCTTTATGACCAGTGTTGACCAACCCTGGACCGACTTGGTATCAAGGTTGTCTCAGCGTCCCAGTCGAAATGTTATTCTAGCGGAATTGACAAAAGAGTTAGTTGGCGTCTGTGAGTTGTTCGCAGATGGTAATGGTATGAAACATTTTCAGTCTCATTGGCAAGCCTATGATGTGCTCTATAATCAGGCTATTAACGTGATGTCTGTCTCGCAACAAAGACAAGGTATTGCGAAAGGCATTGATGAGAAGGGAGCCTTGCTTATGGAGGAAGAGGGTGGTGAGCTGGTGACCTTGCATGGAGGGGAAGTCAGTGTCCGACGAGTCTAATTTGCTGGTGGTCGATGCCGGTAATACCAGCATTAAATTTACTGCTTTTGCAGGCGATCAAGTGTTGTGGGTTGAGCGCGGAGAAAGTGCGCCATTGGATAACGCGTTTCAGCCACAGCAAATTTATTTCGCCAGTGTGCGTTCGAAAGAACAAAGCGCATTGTTGCATGCTGATATTCAGGCGGCTTATCCGAATGCCCAATGGTTAACTTTGGCGAGTGTTTCGCAAGTATGTGGTGTAACCAATGCATATCATGAGCCTGAACGTTTAGGTGTGGATCGTTGGCTGGCTGTGGTGGGGGCTTATCATCTGGAACTGGGTGATGTCATGGTATTAGATGCCGGTACGGCAATTAAAGTCGACTTTATTAATGGCAAAGGTGTCCACCTTGGTGGGTACATTACGCCTGGTTTGAATATGATGGAATCGGCGTTGCTGGCAAACACAGCACGCATTCGCTATGACGCTAAGGAAGTGATTGAGGCGCAAGGTTTGCCGGATTCGACGGCTCGTGCGGTGACGGAAGGCGTGCATGAGATGGCGCTGGCATTTGTTGAGCGAATGAATCGTCAGCATCCAGGTTTTAAATGGGTGGCGACGGGAGGCGACAGTAGAGCTTTACTGGATTCTTTGCAGATTGAAATGGAATATCAGCCAAACTTAGTGGCTCTAGGGGCTAAACGAGTTGGTGATGAGTTAATAAAGAGGCAGTAAATGAAGTGGCTTTTTCTATTTGTTGTATTACTTAATGCCGCTTTTCTAAGTTGGCATAGTTTTGTTCAGGATAAGCCTGAACAAAACAGGGAAAGTGTTTATGGCCCGCCTGTCAGCGAGAAAATTCACCTCTTGTCAGAAGCACCTGCGGTAACGGAAGAGGATTATAATGCCGGCGTGATGTCAAATGACGATTTGGTTGATGCGTTAAACAAGGTTGTAGAGAACAACACGAAAGCAAAAGAGGCGCTTTTGTGTCCTCGTATGGAAATAGAGCACCAGTCGAGTCTGAAAGAGGTCGTAGCAGGGTTAGCTGAGATGGGCTGGTCTTATGATGATGATGAAATTACGGGCAAGCGCCCTAAGTTTTGGTTATACATCGCGGCACCAGAAACACCGGAGAAAGCCAGTGCAATTGTAAAAGACCTTGCTGGTAAATCGATTGACAGTTTTGTGATTAATCGAGCGGAAATGAAAAATCGTATTTCGCTTGGATTGTATTCTTCACAAGCTCGAGCGGAGCAAGCGAGTCAGCGTATTGAGCAGCTGACGGGGTATTCGGTCGATACTTATGAACATCTTCGTAATGTGCCTTTGCATCAAATTGATATTAAGCAGCCGGTTAGGCCGGCAGATTGGCAAGTTTTCATCTCACGCTTTGATTTAAGCAAGATGATGATAAAAATAGAAAAAAATCCTTGTTAGTACTTGCAATTAGCAAAGTGATTCATATAATGGCTCCCACCTTTTGGGGTGTTGCGTTATAGCACTGAGTAAGTGGAGGGGTTCCCGAGTGGCCAAAGGGAGCAGATTGTAAATCTGCCACGAAAGTTTCGGTGGTTCGAATCCACCTCCCTCCACCATTTGCGGGTATGGTATAGTGGCTATTACCTCAGCCTTCCAAGCTGAAGAGGCGGGTTCGATTCCCGCTACCCGCTCCAATGCTCATGTAGCTCAGTTGGTAGAGCACACCCTTGGTAAGGGTGAGGTCGGCAGTTCAAGTCTGCTCATGAGCTCCAGTTCTTCGCAAAAGATGGGTGGTTTGACCGCCTTTTTTATTGTCTGTTTTTTGGGCAGATACCCTTGCTTAATCAAGCTTGTTTAGGTATCATCCTCCGCCCATACGAATGTAGGCCAATAGTTCAATTGGTAGAGCACCGGTTTCCAAAACCGGCTGTTGGGGGTTCGAGTCCCTCTTGGCCTGCCATTAATCGTATCCTATTTCTTAGTTAGGGATCACCTAAAGTATGAGTTCGAGTGCTGAAGCTCAAGCGTCTCGCGGAGACGTGTTTAAGTGGGCGATTGTTGTTTTGTTGGTTGCGGTTGGCGTAATTGGTAATAATTATTATGCGACCGAATCACTATTGTATCGCTTAATTGCTATTTTGGTGTTGGCTGTTGTTGCTGGTTTTGTCGCGCTTCAGACTGCGAAAGGTAAGGCTTTTTTCACTTTGGCGAAAGAAGCTAAGACTGAGATTCGTAGGGTAGTGTGGCCAACTAGGCAAGAGACAGTTCAAACAACCTTGATAGTATTAGCGGTGGTTGTTTTTATGTCCCTCGTGCTATGGGGAGTGGACTCGCTCCTTAGTTGGATTGTGTCCTCGGTAATTAGTTAGGAGTTACTCGTGACCAAACGATGGTATGTAGTACAAGCGTACTCAGGGTACGAAAAGCACGTAATGCGTTCGCTAACAGAGCGAGTGCAGGTTATGGGGCAGGAAGAAAATTTTGGCGATATCTTGGTTCCAACTGAAGAAGTGGTTGAAATTCGAGATGGCAAAAAGCGCAAGAGCGAAAGAAAGTTCTATCCAGGGTACGTTTTAGTGCAGATGGATATGAATGACGACTCTTGGCATTTGGTGAAAGGTACGTCTCGTGTACTTGGTTTTATTGGCGGTACAGCGGATAAGCCATCACCAATTACTGATCGTGAAGCGGATGCAATCTTGCAGCGCGTTAACGACGGTGTCGATAAGCCTCGTCCGAAAACATTGTTCGAAGTGGGTGAAGTGGTTCGTGTTAACGAAGGCCCATTCGCTGACTTTAATGGTGTGGTCGAAGAGGTGGATTACGATAAAAGTCGAATCAAAGTGGCGGTGCTTATTTTTGGGCGTTCTACACCAGTTGATTTGGAATTTAGTCAGGTTGAAAAGGCCTGATTTTATAAACGGGTAGCCTTCGGGGCTGTGACCCATCTGGAGTTTAAAAATGGCTAAGAAAGTCGAAGCTTATATCAAGCTACAAGTTAAAGCGGGTCAAGCGAACCCAAGTCCACCAGTTGGTCCTGCATTGGGTCAGCACGGTGTGAACATCATGGAATTCTGTAAAGCATTCAACGCAAAAACTCAAAGCGTTGAGCCTGGTCTTCCAACACCTGTAATTATTACTGTTTACAACGACCGTAGTTTTACATTTGAAACTAAATCTACTCCTGCTGCAGTGCTTCTTAAGAAAGCGGCTGGCATCAAGAGCGGTTCTCCACGTCCTAACACTCAGAAAGTGGGTACGGTTACTCGTGCTCAACTAGAAGAGATCGTTAATGCTAAGCAGGAAGATTTGACTGCTTCAGATATGGATGCGGCAGTTCGTACTATTGCTGGTAGTGCACGCGCTATGGGTCTAGATGTTGAGGGTGTGAACTAATGGCTAAGTTAACTAAACGCGCTCGCTTGATCGCAGAAAAAGTAGATGCAACTAAGTTGTACTCTGTAGAAGAAGCTGTTGCTCTTTTGTCTGAGTTATCTACTGTTAAATTCAAAGAGTCAGTTGATGTCTCTGTTAATCTAGGTGTTGATCCTCGTAAATCTGATCAGGTTGTACGTGGTTCTACAGTATTGCCGCACGGTGCAGGTAAAGATGTACGTGTTGCTGTATTTGCTCAAGGTGCAAATGCTGAAGCTGCAAAAGAAGCGGGTGCTGACGTTGTAGGTTTTGAAGATTTGGCTGAGCAAGTTAAAGCTGGCAACCTAGATTTTGATGTGGTTATTGCTTCTCCAGACGCAATGCGCATCGTTGGTCAACTAGGTCAGGTGCTTGGTCCTCGCGGTCTAATGCCTAACCCGAAAGTTGGCACTGTAACGCCTGATGTTGCAACAGCGGTTAAGAACGCTAAAGCAGGTCAAGCTCGTTACCGTACTGATAAAAATGGTATCATCCACACAGGTGTTGGCTCTATTGAGTTCGCAGCGGATGCTATCAAAGGTAATTTAGAGGCGCTATTGGCGGACTTACGTCGTGCTAAACCAGCGTCTGCTAAAGGTGTTTACCTGAAAAAAGTAACCTTGTCTTCTACAATGGGACCAGGTTTACAAATTGATTTAGGTGCACTTAGCTCAGCTAAGTAAGCTTCTAGATCATGCGCTTTGGGGTCTGCCTAGTATTCGTTTACTGAGCAGGCCGTCAAAGACCGCAGGAACGAAACGTTTAATCAAATGTTGAAAAATATTTGTCCTGCGCAGATGGTGTGGCCCGATTCAGATATACTGGATCTAACTCACCAGCAAGTACTTCGATTTATCGGAGAGTTGGTAAAAATAGGGGAATTCGTTCCCTGCTAATCCAGGAGAAAACCAGTGGCATTAGGTCTAGAAGACAAAAAAGCCATTGTCGCCGAAGTTAGTGAAGTAGCTAAAACTGCGTTGTCTGCGGTAGTTGCTGATTCTCGCGGTGTTACCGTGAGCAGCATGACTGCACTTCGTAAAGAAGCGCGTGAAGCAGGTGTATTCGTACGTGTCGTACGTAACACTTTGGCTCGCCGTGCAGTTGAAGGTACTGACTTCGAGTGCTTAACTGAGAGCTTTGTTGGTCCAACGTTGATTGCTTTCTCAAACGAACACCCAGGTGCGGCGGCTCGTTTGTTGAAATCTTTCGCGAAACAAAACGACAAGTTTGAAGTGAAAGCATTGGCGTTCAACGGTGAGTTGATCGCGGCAGGCGACATTGATCGTTTGGCATCATTGCCTACATACGACGAAGCGATTGCGAAACTGATGAGTGTTATGCAGGGCGCAACCAGCAAGTTTGTACGTACTCTTGCAGCAGTACGCGATCAAAAAGAGCAAGAAGCGGCTTAATACGATTTACCGTATCCCTTCTTGATAAATATTTTGTTTTATCACCTACGGGTGATTATAAAGAATGCTAGGAATCTGAGTCATGGCTCTAACTAAAGAAGATATCATCAATGCAGTAGCAGAAATGTCTGTAATGGACGTTGTTGAACTGATTGAAGCAATGGAAGAAAAATTCGGTGTAACTGCGGCAGCTGCTGTTGCTGCTGGCCCAGCGGCTGAAGCGGGTGCTTCTGCTGAAGCTCAAACTGAATTTGACGTTGTTCTTACTGCTGCAGGCGATAAGAAAGTTAACGTAATCAAAGCTGTTCGTGCAGCAACTGGTCTTGGCTTGAAAGAAGCTAAAGGTATGGTTGACGGCGCTCCAGCGACTGTTAAAGAAGGCGTTTCTAAAGAAGACGCTGATGCACTTAAAGCGGCTCTTGAAGAAGCTGGTGCATCTGTCGAAATCAAGTAATGATACTTGCATTTCCAGATTTCGACCGCTAGTCGAAATGGCTGGTGACATTATTGTCACCGGCCTTTTTGGGTTTCTGAAACTCAAATAAACCGAAAAGAATTTTTTAAAATGAGAGAGTTTTCTCTCATTCAATGGTAAGGCCTGATTTGGGCCTTTTGCGTCAATGTGCACAAGCTGGGGAATGCTGATGGCTTACTCATACACTGAGAAAAAACGTATCCGTAAGGATTTCGGTAAACTGCCGCCCGTTTTGGATGTGCCATACTTGCTGGCAATTCAGCTTGAATCCTATCGCAATTTTCTGCAAGAAGGTAAAGCGATTGCAGAGCGTGGGGAATTAGGTCTGCATGGGGCCTTTAAATCTGTCTTTCCAATGGTCAGTTTTTCCGGCAATGCGGCGCTAGAATACGTCGATTACCGTTTAGGCAAGCCAGTATTTGATGTTAAAGAGTGTCAGTTGCGTGGTGTTACCTACGCGGCACCTTTGCGTGTTCGAGTTCGACTCATCATTTATGATAAAGAGTCCTCTAACAAGGCCATCAAAGACATCCGCGAGCAAGAAGTTTACATGGGCGAAATTCCGCTCATGACAGACAATGGTACTTTTGTTATCAACGGAACTGAGCGTGTAATTGTTTCTCAATTGCATCGTTCTCCTGGTGTGTTCTTCGATCACGATCGTGGTAAGACACACTCTTCAGGTAAATTGCTACATTCAGCTCGCGTAATTCCATACCGTGGTTCATGGTTGGATTTCGAGTTTGATCCAAAAGATTGTGTCTTTGTTCGTATTGACCGTCGTCGTAAATTGCCTGCAACTATCTTGTTGCGTGCGTTGGGCTATGGTACTGAGCAAATTCTAGATACTTTCTTTGAAACAACACGTTTCTATTTGAATCGTGATGGTTTTGAAATGGAGTTGATTGCGAATCGCCTTCGTGGTGATACCGCATTGTTTGATATTGCTGACGGCAATGGCGAAGTCATTGTTGAAGAGGGCCGTCGTATTACAGCTAAGCACATTCGTATTCTTGAGAAGGCCGGTTTGGATCGTCTTTCTGTGCCACTAGAATACATGCTTGGTAAAGTTACGGCGAAGAACCTAGTTCATCCATCAACGGGTGAATTGATCGCAGAAGCCAACACTGAGTTGTCTGTTGATCTTCTAGAAGCTTTGGTTTCTTCAGGCATTACTGAAGTGGAAACCCTGTATACAAATGACTTGGATAATGGTCCATTCATTTCCGATACATTACGCATTGATCCGACCAGCAATCAGTTAGAGGCGTTGGTTGAGATCTATCGCATGATGCGTCCAGGCGAGCCACCAACCAAAGAGTCTGCTGAAGGTCTATTCCAAGGCTTGTTCTTCTCTGAAGATCGTTACGACTTGTCATCTGTTGGTCGTATGAAGTTCAACCGTCGTCTTGGTCGTGATGAAGATACGGGTTCTGGCGTTCTGGATAACGAAGACATCGTTGCTGTACTAAAAACCTTGCTGGATATCCGTAACGGTAACGGCATGGTAGATGACATCGACCACCTTGGTAACCGTCGTGTTCGTTCTGTTGGTGAAATGGCTGAAAACCAATTCCGTGTTGGCTTAGTACGTGTTGAACGTGCGGTTAAAGAGCGTCTGTCTATGGCAGAAGCAGATGGCCTAATGCCACAGGATTTGTTGAATGCTAAGCCTGTTGCGGCTGCTATCAAAGAGTTCTTCGGTTCTAGCCAATTGTCACAGTTCATGGACCAAAACAACCCGTTGTCAGAGGTCACGCACAAGCGTCGTGTTTCTGCATTAGGGCCCGGTGGTCTGACTCGTGAACGTGCTGGCTTTGAGGTACGTGACGTACACGCTACTCACTACGGTCGCGTTTGTCCTATCGAAACACCGGAAGGTCCAAACATCGGTTTGATCAACTCTTTGTCTACCTATGCTCGTACAAACAGCTACGGTTTCTTAGAGACGCCTTATCGTAAGGTAATTGATGGCAAGATCACTGATGAAACAGTTTACGTTTCGGCGATTGATGAAGCGAAATATGTTATTGCCCAAGCGTCTGCAAACGTAGATGAAGAAGGGCGTTTGGTTGACGAGTTGGTGCAGGTTCGTCACATGCACGAAACCACTCTGATTCCAAAAGAAAAAGTAAACTTGATGGATGTATCACCTCGTCAGGTTGTATCGGTTGCGGCGTCTTTGATTCCGTTCCTTGAGCACGATGATGCCAACCGTGCTTTGATGGGATCGAACATGCAACGTCAGGCCGTACCAACGCTTAAGGCTGATAAGCCAGTGGTTGGTACCGGTATGGAGAAAAACGTCGCGAAAGACTCTGGCGTTTGTATCGTTGCTCGTCGTGGTGGTGAAATTGAATCGGTTGATGCCAGCCGCATCGTTGTTCGAGTGAACTCGGAAGAAACGATAGCAGGTGAAGCCGGTGTTGATATCTACAGCTTAACGAAATACGTTCGTTCTAACCAAAATACCTGTATTAACCAGCGTACTTTGGTGATGAAAGGTGAAAAGGTAGCGTCTGGCGATATCATGGCGGACGGTCCTTCTGTTGATATGGGTGACTTAGCACTTGGCCAAAACATGCGTATCGCTTTCATGCCTTGGAATGGTTTTAACTTCGAGGATTCCATCCTTGTATCTGAGCGTGTTGTAGAAGAGGATCGCTTCACTTCTATCCACATTCAAGAGCTAACGTGTGTGGCTCGTGATACTAAGCTTGGGCCTGAAGAGATTACCGCTGATATTCCAAACGTTGGTGAAGGTGCGCTGTCTAAACTGGATTCCTCCGGTATCGTTTACATCGGTGCTGAAGTAGAGCCTGGTGATATTTTGGTTGGTAAAGTAACCCCTAAAGGTGAAACTCAACTGACGCCTGAAGAGAAGCTGTTGCGTGCCATCTTCGGCGAAAAAGCATCAGACGTTAAAGATACGTCTCAGCGAGTTAAAACAGGTACTCGCGGTACGGTAATTGACGTACAAGTCTTCACTCGTGATGGTATCGAGAAAGATGAGCGTGCGAAGTCCATTGAGAAATCTCAATTGGATCAAGTGCGTAAAGATTTGAACGAAGAGTTCCGTATTGTTGAAAAAGCGACTTTCGAACGTTTGGCTGAAGCCCTAGTGGGTCAGCAAGCCGAAGGTGGTCCAGGGTTAGCGCGTAATGCGGTGATCACTGAAGATTACCTAGCGAATCTTGATCACCCTGAGTGGTTCAAAATTCGTGTGGCAAACGAAGAAGCAAGTGAGCAGCTTGAGAAAGCGCAAGCGGCTTTGATCGAGCGTCGTAAAGAACTAGATGCGAAATTTGAAGACAAGAAACGTAAATTACAAACAGGTGATGATTTAGCACCTGGCGTTCTTAAGATCGTAAAAGTTTACGTGGCGATTAAGCGTCGTATTCAGCCTGGTGATAAAATGGCCGGCCGTCATGGTAACAAGGGTGTAATCTCTAAAATCATGCCGGTAGAAGACATGCCATACGATGAGAATGGTGATCCTGTGGACATCGTGTTGAACCCGCTAGGTGTTCCTTCACGTATGAACGTTGGTCAGGTTCTTGAGACTCACTTAGGTGCGGCGTCGAAAGGTTTAGGTCGTAAGATCAACGAAATGCTTGCGGCAGAGCGTGAAAAAGCAGAAGCAGTGACTGAGCTACGTGGATTCTTAAATGAAATCTACAATGGCTATGAAGGTGATCTGCAATGTGCGCGTACGGAAGATCTGGACAGCTTTACAGACGAAGAAATTCTAACCTTGGCAGCCAACCTTAAAGGTGGTGTTCCAATGGCGTCTGGTGCCTTTGATGGTGCGAAAGAGGCAGAAATTAAACGTATGTTGCGTCTAGCTGGCTTGAACGAAAGTGGTCAGGTAACTCTGTACAACGGTCGTACTGGTGATGCTTTCGAGCGTCCGGTAACGGTTGGTTACATGTACATGTTGAAATTGAACCACTTGGTTGATGACAAGATGCACGCACGTTCTACTGGTTCTTACAGCTTGGTTACTCAGCAGCCGCTGGGTGGTAAAGCGCAATTCGGTGGTCAGCGTTTCGGTGAGATGGAGGTATGGGCACTAGAAGCATACGGTGCAGCATACACGCTACAAGAAATGTTGACGGTTAAGTCGGATGATGTGAATGGTCGTACTAAGATGTATAAGAACATCGTAGACGGCGACCACCGCATGGAACCAGGCATGCCTGAGTCCTTCAACGTGTTGGTAAAAGAGATCCGTTCTCTTGGTATCGACATTGAGTTGGAAAACGAATAAGCACGAATCACATTTGACCTGCTGGGGAAGACACTTCCCCAGCCTTATGAGTGGGGCGAATATCCATGAAAGACTTATTAGGTCTTCTAAAATCACAAGGACAATCTGACGAGTTTGATGCGATCCGCATTGGCTTGGCATCACCAGATATGATTCGTTCATGGTCTTACGGTGAAGTTAAAAAGCCTGAGACCATCAACTACCGTACGTTCAAGCCTGAGCGTGACGGTTTGTTCTGTGCCAAAATCTTTGGTCCTATTAAGGACTATGAGTGCTTGTGTGGTAAATACAAGCGTTTGAAACACCGTGGTGTTATTTGTGAGAAGTGTGGCGTTGAAGTGGCTCTGTCTAAAGTGCGTCGTGAACGCATGGGGCATATCGAGCTTGCATCGCCAGTGGCTCACATTTGGTTCCTGAAATCTTTGCCATCTCGTATTGGTCTTATCATGGATATGACCTTGCGTGATATTGAGCGTGTTTTGTACTTTGAATCTTTCATCGTGATTGATCCAGGTATGACAACGCTTGAAAAAGGCCAATTGCTAAACGACGAACAGTACTTTGAAGCACTGGAAGAGTTTGGTGACGAGTTTGATGCCCGTATGGGTGCTGAAGCGGTTCAGATGCTACTACGCGATTTGGACATGCCAGAAGAAATCAACAGAATGCGTGAAGAGTTAAATAGCACAAATTCTGAAACTCGTATCAAGAAGCTGTCTAAGCGTCTGAAATTGGTTGAAGCTTTCTATCATTCGGGTAACAACCCAGAGTGGATGGTGCTTGATGTATTGCCCGTTCTACCACCAGATTTGCGCCCATTGGTGCCACTAGAAGGTGGTCGTTTTGCGACATCTGACTTGAACGATTTGTACCGTCGAGTCATCAACCGTAACAACCGTTTGAAGCGTCTACTAGAGCTATCGGCTCCAGACATCATCGTACGTAACGAAAAACGTATGTTGCAAGAGTCTGTTGATGCTTTGCTTGATAACGGTCGTCGTGGTCGTGCCATCACAGGCTCTAACAAGCGTCCATTGAAATCTTTGGCAGACATGATCAAAGGTAAGCAAGGTCGTTTCCGTCAGAACCTACTTGGTAAGCGTGTAGACTACTCTGGTCGTTCTGTAATCACAGTAGGTCCGTCCTTGCGTCTACATCAGTGTGGTCTTCCTAAGAAGATGGCATTGGAACTATTCAAACCATTTATCTTCTCTAAGCTTGAGTTGCGCGGTATGGCGACAACCATCAAAGCAGCGAAGAAAATGGTAGAGCGTGAAACACCTGAGGTGTGGGATATTCTTGATGAAGTTATCCGCGAACACCCAGTAATGCTTAACCGTGCACCAACACTTCACCGTTTGGGTATCCAGGCGTTTGAGCCTATGTTGATTGAAGGTAAAGCGATCCAATTGCATCCGTTAGTTTGTGCGGCGTACAACGCTGACTTTGACGGTGACCAAATGGCGGTTCACGTTCCTTTGACGATTGAAGCGCAGCTTGAAGCACGTGCTTTGATGATGTCAACGAACAATATTTTATCACCAGCAAACGGTGAGCCGATTATCGTGCCTTCTCAGGACGTGGTATTGGGTTTGTACTACATGACTCGTGAGAAAATCAATGCCAAAGGTGAAGGCATGGCGTTTTCTGACATCAAAGAAGTACACCGTGCATACGGCGCGAAACAAGTTGATTTGCATGCCAAAGTAAAAGTACGTATTAACCAAGTTGATACCACGCTAGAAGGCGAGAAAGTCGCTTCTACTTTCATTGCAGATACCACTGTTGGTCGTGCGTTGTTGTTTGATATCGTGCCAGATGGCCTACCGTTCTCAGTGGTTAACCAACCAATGAAGAAAAAGGCGATCTCTAACCTGATCAACGAGTGTTACCGTAAAGTGGGCTTGAAAGAGAGCTGTATCTTTGCTGATCAGTTGATGTACACAGGCTTCGCGTATGCAACAGCATCCGGTTCCTCTGTTGGTGTGGATGACTTCGTAATTCCGCCAGAAAAAGCAGAAATCATTGCGAAAGCGGAAGAAGAAGTTAAAGAAATTGAATATCAGTACGCTGATGGTTTGGTAACGCAGGGCGAGAAATACAACAAGGTTATTGACTTGTGGTCTCGTACTAACGAAACCGTGACTGAAGCCATGATGGATAATTTGGCAAAAGAGACCACCATCAATAAAGACGGTGAAGAGGTTGAGCAACAATCTTTCAACTCTGTCTACATGATGGCCGACTCCGGCGCCCGTGGTAGTGTAGCTCAGATGCGTCAGCTAGGTGGTATGCGTGGTCTGATGGCGAAACCAGATGGTTCCATCATCGAGACACCTATTACAGCGAACTTCCGTGAGGGGCTATCTGTACTTCAGTACTTTACCTCTACTCACGGTGCTCGTAAGGGTCTAGCCGATACCGCATTGAAAACAGCTAACTCGGGTTACCTAACTCGTCGTCTTGTTGATGTTGCGCAGGATTTGGTTATCACGGAAGTCGATTGTGGATCAACCAATGGTATCGTCGTGAATGCAATGATCGAGGGTGGCGATGTTGTTGTCCCTCTAGGTCAGCGTGTTCTTGGTCGTGTGGTTGCACAAGATGTAAATGATTCTAAAGGTAACCTAGTGCTTGCTGCTGGTACTTTGATTGATGAGCACGATGTGCGCGATATCGAGGCTGCGGGTGTTGATGAGATGCTTATCCGTTCTGTTATCACTTGTGATACCCGCCATGGTGTGTGTGCGAAGTGTTATGGTCGTGATTTGGCTCGTGGACATCAAGTAAACATTGGTGAGGCAATCGGTGTTGTTGCAGCACAATCGATTGGTGAGCCTGGTACACAGTTAACCATGCGTACCTTCCACATTGGTGGTGCGGCGTCTCGAGCGTCTGCCGTTGATAGTGTGCAGGTGAAGAGTGCTGGTACCGTTCGTTTCCACAAAATGAAGAGTATCGAGCGTGATACGGGTCATTTGGTTGTAGCATCTCGTTCTTCTGAATTGGCGATTGCTGATGAAGCAGGTCGTGAGAAAGAGCGTTACAAACTGCCTTATGGTGCAGTGTTGAGCGTGCGTGAAGGTGATGCTGTTGAAGCTGGCCAGATCGTTGCGAACTGGGATCCACACACTCACCCAATCGTTTCAGAGATGAAAGGTCGCCTGGAATTCAGCGGAATGGAAGAGAATGTTACCATTCGTCGCCAATCTGATGAAATGACAGGCTTGACTACCATTGAAGTCATGGAAGTGAAAGACCGTCCTTCGGCAGGTAAAGATCTTCGTCCTATGATTTCTGTTGTTGATGCGGATGGTAACCCAGTGCACATCCCTGGTACCGACTCTCCAGTGCAGTACATGTTGCCTGAAAAAGCGTTATTGAGCTTGGATCACGGTGCAACGGTTAAGTCTGGTGAAGTTCTGGCGCGTATTCCGCAAGAATCGCAAGGTAACAAGGATATCACCGGTGGTCTGCCACGAGTGGCTGATCTATTTGAAGCGCGTCGTCCTAAAGACCCTGCTGTGATGGCAGAAGCGACTGGTGTGGTGAGCTTCGGTAAAGAAACTAAGGGCAAGATTCGTTTGGTTATCACACCACAAGATGGCAGTGATCCAATCGAGACTTTGATCCCGAAATGGCGTCAAATCAACATCTTCGATGGTGAGGAAGTGGCTAAAGGTGAGATCATCGCCGACGGTCCTCTAAGCCCACACGATATCTTGCGTCTTCAAGGTGTAGAGGCTCTGGCTGACTACATCACTAACGAAGTGCAAGAAGTATATCGTTTACAGGGTGTTGTGATTAACGATAAGCACATTGAAGTTATCGTTCGTCAAATGCTACGTAAAGTAGAAGTGGGTGAGTCTGGTGATACAGATCTGATCCAAGGTGACCAAGTTGAGTTGACTCAACTGCTAGATGCAAACGAGAAAGCGGAAGCAGAAGGCAAATTCCCTGCTAAGTTTGAGCGTGTGCTTCTAGGTATCACGAAAGCTTCTTTGGCAACTGAGTCCTTCATCTCTGCGGCCTCTTTCCAAGAGACAACTCGTGTCTTGACCGAAGGTGCGGTAACAGGTAAGAAAGACCACTTGCGTGGCTTGAAAGAAAACGTTGTAGTAGGTCGTCTGATCCCAGCGGGTACAGGTTTGGCTTACCACAGTGAGCGTAAGAAGAAGAAAGATTCTGCGCAAATGGCAAATGAAGGAAGTCCTACAGTAAGTGCATCTGATGTGGAAGAAGCATTAAGTGCCGCACTAAAAGACTAATTCTTTGCTTTAAATCGATAGGGAGGTGATTTTTTAGTCGCCTCCCTATTGACTGTTTTATAGGCGCAAATTAAACTTGCGCCTCCTTAATTTTGGCGATTTCCGTCATAAGAATTGGATTTTTGGAGCTTGTCTAATGGCAACCGTTAACCAGTTGGTTCGTAAACCACGTAAACGTAAAGTGGCAAAGAGTGACGTTCCTGCGTTACAAGCTTGTCCGCAACGCCGCGGTGTCTGCACACGCGTATATACTACTACGCCTAAAAAGCCTAACTCAGCTTTGCGTAAAGTATGTCGTGTTCGTTTGACCAACGGCTTCGAAGTAACTTCCTACATCGGTGGTGAAGGTCACAACCTGCAAGAACACAGCGTCGTGCTGATTCGTGGCGGTCGTGTAAAAGACCTTCCAGGTGTTCGTTATCACACAGTTCGTGGTAGCTTGGATACTTCAGGCGTACAAAATCGTAAGCAAGGCCGTTCTAAGTACGGTACTAAACGTCCTAAGTAAGTTTCATTACTTAGTTCATCGTTTAGACACAATTTTTTAATACAGTAAGGCCGAGCAGTAATCCTATTGTCTCGGGCTAACCTGAAGAGGATATAAAAATGCCTAGAAGACGCGTCGTCGCTAAGCGTGAAGTACTTCCAGATCCTAAGCATGGAAGTCAGTTACTTGCAAAATTCATTAACCACGTCATGGTTAGTGGCAAGAAATCTGTTGCAGAGCACATTGTATACAGTGCCCTAAATACTGTAGCAGAGCGCGCTAAAACTGAAGAGCCAATGGCTATCTTCGAAAAAGCGTTAGAGTCTATCCAGCCAATGGTTGAGGTTAAATCTCGCCGTGTTGGTGGTGCTACCTACCAAGTACCTGTAGAAGTTCGTCCAGCTCGTCGTGCAGCATTGTCTATGCGTTGGTTGGTTGAGTCTTCTCGTAAGCGCGGTGAAAAATCAATGGCTCTACGTCTAGCAGGCGAGATCCTAGATGCTGCTGAGAATAAAGGTTCTGCTGTTAAGAAACGTGAAGACGTTCACCGTATGGCAGAAGCGAACAAAGCATTCTCTCACTACCGTTTCTAATCGTCCGGAGAAGTATACACAGTGGCACGTAAAACCCCGATCAACCGCTACCGAAATATCGGTATCTGTGCGCACGTTGATGCAGGTAAAACGACGACGACTGAACGCGTTCTTTTCTATACGGGTCTGTCTCATAAAATCGGTGAAGTGCACGATGGTGCAGCAACGATGGATTGGATGGAGCAAGAGCAAGAGCGCGGTATTACGATTACTTCCGCAGCAACAACTTGCTTCTGGAGTGGGATGAGTCAGCAGTTTGATCAGCACCGTATCAATATTATTGATACGCCTGGGCACGTAGACTTTACGATTGAAGTAGAGCGTTCATTGCGTGTGTTAGATGGTGCGGTCGTTGTGCTTTGTGGTTCTTCTGGCGTTCAGCCTCAAACTGAGACAGTTTGGCGTCAGGCAAATAAATATGAAGTGCCGCGTATGGTGTTCGTCAACAAGATGGACCGTACGGGGGCTGATTATTTTTCTGTTGTTGAGCAATTAAAGTCTCGTTTGGGGGCTAATGCTGTTCCAATCCAAATTAACATCGGCGCTGAAGAAGATTTCAAAGGCGTGGTGGATTTGGTGCTGATGAAAGCCATCATGTGGAATGAAGAAGATCAAGGGATGACTTACCGTTTGGAAGACATTCCTGCCGATCTTGTTGATGTCGCCACAGAATGGCGTGAGCAGATGTTGGAAGCCGCAGCAGAGGCGAATGAAGAATTGATGGATAAATACCTTGAAGAAGGGGATTTGTCCGTTGAGGATGTAAAAGCAGGTTTGCGAGCGCGCACCCTAAATAATGAAGTGGTGTTAGTGACGTGTGGTTCTGCTTTTAAAAATAAAGGTGTTCAGGCGGTACTTGATGCCGTTGTTGAATACATGCCTTCACCGCTGGAAGTAAAGGCGATTGAAGGTACGCTTGAAGATGGTGAGACAGTCGTTGCTCGTGAAGCAAATGATGATGCACCGTTTTCGGCATTGGCTTTTAAAATAGCGACAGACCCATTTGTTGGGACATTAACTTTTATTCGTGTGTATTCGGGTACATTAAAATCGGGTGATGCCGTCTATAATTCTGTTAAACAGAAGCGTGAGCGTGTTGGTCGAATGGTGCAGATGCATGCTAATAATCGCGAAGAGATCAAAGAGGTGTTGGCGGGTGACATAGCGGCTGCGGTCGGTATGAAATACGTGACAACGGGTGATACGCTTTGCGATATGAATGATGTTGTTGTTCTAGAGCGGATGGAGTTTCCAGAGCCGGTTATTTCCGTTGCGGTTGAGCCTAAGTCTCAAGCCGACCAAGAAAAGATGGCTGTGGCGCTAGGGAAATTAGCTCAAGAAGACCCCTCTTTTCGTGTGGAAACGCATGAAGAGACAGGGCAAACCATTATTTCCGGAATGGGCGAGCTGCACCTTGATATTCTCGTGGATCGTATGAAGCGTGAGTTTAAGGTGGATGCAAATATCGGTAAGCCACAAGTGTCTTACCGTGAAAAAATTCGCAAAGAAGTGGTGATTAACCACAAATTTGTGCGTCAATCTGGTGGTCGTGGTCAATACGGTCACGTCGTGATGAAATTAATTCCATCGGATAAAGATGGGCTTGAGTTCGTCAACGAGATTGTTGGTGGTGTTATTCCTAAAGAATACATCCCTGCAGTAGAAAAGGGTGTTTCAGAGCAAATGAAGAACGGTGTTATCGCTGGTTACCCTTTGTTGGGTATGAAGGTGGTATTGTTCGATGGTTCATACCATGATGTTGACTCTAATGAAATGGCCTTTAAAATTGCAGCTTCTCAAGGCTTGAGAAAAGGTGCGGCAGATGCTGACCCTTGCGTTCTTGAGCCTGTGATGAAAGTGGAAGTTGTAACTCCTGAAGAGTACATGGGTGATGTGATGGGTGACCTGAATCGTCGTCGTGGTATTGTTCAGGGGATGGACGATTCCCCGTCAGGGAAGATTATTCGTGCTGAAGTTCCTCTCGGGGAGATGTTCGGATATGCAACTGACGTGCGTAGCTTGTCGCAAGGGCGTGCAAGTTATGCAATGGAGTTTGAGAAATACGCTGAAGCACCAGCTAGTGTGGCAGACGCGATCATCAAAAATGAAGATTAATCATCATACTTACTAATACTTAAGGTGTATGTATCATGGCAAAAGAAAAGTTCGAACGTAATAAACCACACGTAAACGTTGGTACTATCGGTCACGTTGACCACGGTAAAACAACTCTAACTGCAGCACTGACTCGCGTATGTGCAGAAGTATTTGGCGGTGAAGCCGTTGCTTTCGACGGTATCGATAACGCTCCTGAAGAGCGTGAGCGTGGTATCACTATCTCAACTTCTCACGTTGAGTATGATTCTACCGTTCGTCACTACGCACACGTAGACTGCCCAGGACACGCGGATTATGTTAAAAACATGATCACTGGTGCGGCTCAAATGGACGGCGCTATCCTAGTATGTGGTGCGACTGACGGTCCTATGCCTCAGACTCGTGAGCACATCCTTCTTTCTCGTCAGGTAGGTGTACCATACATCGTTGTTTTCCTAAACAAAGCTGACCTTCTTGCTGAAGACTGTGGCGGTGCGGATTCTGAAGAATACGCTGAAATGCTAGAGTTGGTTGAGATGGAATTGCGTGACCTTCTATCTGAGTACGACTTCCCGGGTGATGATACACCAATCATCCCAGGTTCTGCTTTGATGGCATTGAACGGTCAAGACGACAACGAAATGGGTACAACAGCGGTTAAGAAGCTTGTTGAAACTCTAGACGAGTACATTCCTGAGCCAGAGCGTGCAATCGACGGTGCATTCATCATGCCTATCGAGGACGTATTCTCTATCCAAGGTCGTGGTACGGTTGTAACTGGTCGTGTTGAGCGCGGTATCATCAAGGTGCAAGAAGAAGTTGAAATCGTTGGTATCGTTGATACTACTAAAACAACTTGTACTGGTGTTGAGATGTTCCGTAAACTTCTTGACGAAGGTCGTGCTGGTGAGAACTGTGGTATCTTGCTACGTGGTACTAAGCGTGAAGACGTTCAGCGTGGTCAAGTATTGGCTAAGCCTGGCTCTATCACACCTCACACTGAATTCGAAGCCGAAGTATACGTACTAGGTAAAGATGAAGGTGGTCGTCACACTCCTTTCTTCAAAGGTTACCGTCCACAGTTCTACTTCCGTACAACTGACGTAACTGGTGCTTGTTCACTACCTGAAGGTGTTGAGATGGTTATGCCTGGTGACAACATCCAAATGACTGTTGAACTAATTCACCCAATCGCGATGGACGAAGGTCTACGTTTCGCGATCCGTGAAGGTGGTCGTACAGTTGGTGCGGGCGTTGTAGCTAAAATCATCAAGTAATCGATTTTTAAATCTTACTTTTTGAAAAAGGCTGTCTGTTTCAGGCAGCCTTTTTATTTTGCGGTTAATTTAACTACTTTGAAATTGGTTACTTGACAACCAGTTTTGGAGTGGCTAATATTCGCCGTCCTTAAAAAAGGATTGTGGCTTAATAAATGTACAGTTAAGTCATGACAACATTGTATTTGGAGTTGGAAATGCAAAGCCAAAAAATCCGTATTCGTCTGAAAGCGTTTGATCACCGTCTGATTGATGCTTCAACACAAGAAATTGTGGACACAGCGAAACGTACAGGTGCGCAAGTGCGTGGACCGATTCCACTTCCTACTCGCAAAGAGCGTTATACAGTATTGATTTCTCCACACGTAAACAAAGATGCGCGTGATCAATATGAAATCCGTACACATAAACGCGTTCTAGACATCGTTGAGCCAACAGAAAAAACTGTTGATGCTCTAATGAAGCTAGACCTTGCGGCAGGCGTGGAAGTACAAATTTCTTTGGGTTAATAGCTCAAAGTTTGGGGTGCGAGAACCGGCTGGTTATCAGTCGGCTTATGCACATTAGTGGAATGATCTGGAATGGTCAGCCGTAGCGGGTGATAGCCCCATACACAACTGGCAAATGAGGTAGAAAATGACTATTCAATTAGTCGGACGTAAAGCCGGAATGACACGTATCTTCAATGAAGACGGTGTATCCGTGCCAGTAACCGTCATCGAGGTTGAACCGAACCGCGTTACTCAGGTGAAAACTGCAGAAACTGATGGCTATCAAGCTGTTCAGGTTACTGTTGGCTCTCGCCGTTCAAACCGTGTAAACAAAGCTGCTGCTGGACACTATGCAAAAGCGAACGTTGAAGCGGGTCGTGGTTTGTGGGAGTTCCGCCTGTCTGGTGATGAAAAAGAAATCAATGTTGGTGATGAGCTAACTGTTGCTGATTTCGAATCTATCCAAATGGTTGATGTAACTGGTCAATCAAAGGGTAAAGGGTTTCAAGGTGCCGTTAAGCGTCATAATTTCCGTACGCAAGACGCAACACATGGTAACTCATTGTCTCACCGTGCTCCTGGTTCCATTGGCCAATGTCAAACACCTGGTCGTGTTTGGAAAGGCAAAAAAATGGCTGGCCACATGGGCGCTGCTCAAGTAACAACTCAATCACTAGAAGTGGTTCGTGTTGATACTGAACGTAACCTTATCCTTGTGAAAGGTGCGGTTCCTGGTGCAGTAAACGGTGATGTTATTCTTCAATCAGCTGTTAAAGCTCGCTAAGAGGGGTAGACAATGAACTTGAATCTTACAGGCGCAGAGGGAACGGTAGAAGTTTCTGATGTAGCCTTTGCTCGTGAATACAACGAAGCGCTAGTTCACCAAGTAGTAACATCTTACTTGGCTGGTGCTCGTCAGGGTTCTCGTGCTCAGAAAACACGCTCTGAAGTAGCCGGTGGCGGACGCAAACCTTGGAAACAGAAAGGTTCTGGTCGCGCGCGTGCAGGTACTATCCGTAGCCCTCTATGGCGCTCTGGTGGTGTAACGTTTGCAGCTAAGCCACAAGATCACTCTCAGAAAGTGAACAAGAAGATGTACCGTGCAGCAATGCGCACCATCTGGTCTGAACTAGTACGTCAAGACCGTCTTGTTGTAGTTGAAGAACTTAAATTGGAAGCTCCAAAAACTAAGCTCTTCACGGCAAAAATGGCAGAATTGAATGTTGAAAACGTTTTGGTTGTTTCTCACGAATTGGACGACAATCTGTTTTTAGCAGCTCGTAATATCCCTAACGTGGATGTACGTGATGCAGCGTCTATCGATCCTGTTAGCTTGATTGCTTACGACAAAGTGTTGGTGACAGTTGGTGCTCTGAAACAAGTTGAGGAGACACTAGCATGATCGGCGAACGTATTTATAAAGTTCTGTTGGGTCCACACATCTCTGAAAAAGCGACTATCGTTGCCGAAGGTAATGGTCAGTACGTTTTTCGTGTAGCTGGTGATGCAACAAAACCTGAAATCAAACAAGCTATCGAAGCACTATTTGAAGTCAAAGTTGAGTCTGTTCGCACGTTGAACCATAAAGGTAAAACTAAGCGTACAGTTCGTGGTCTTGGCAAGCGTAGCGACGTGAAAAAAGCGTACGTTCGTTTGGCTGAAGGTCAAGACATTGATTTCATGGTCGCTGAATAAGGGGAGATAGGTCAATGGCTGTTGTAAAAAGTAAGCCAACGTCTGCAGGCCGTCGTCACGTTGTTAAAGTTACTAACAACGATTTGCACAAAGGCGCACCATATGCACCTTTGCTTGATAAGAAAAGCAAATCTGGTGGACGTAACAATAACGGACGCATCACTACGCGTCACGTAGGTGGTGGTCATAAGCAGCATTACCGTATGGTTGACTTCCGTCGTAACAAAGATGGAATTCCAGCGGTAGTTGAGCGTTTGGAATATGATCCAAACCGTTCTGCAAATATTGCATTGATTAAATATGCTGATGGTGAGCGTCGTTACATTATCGCTTCCAAAGGTATGGCGGCAGGCAATGTTGTCTTTAGTGGTGCTGACGCGCCAATCAAAGCAGGTAATACTTTGCCACTGCAAAATATTCCTGTAGGTAGCACAGTTCACTGTGTTGAGCTTAAGCCAGGCAAAGGTGCACAAATTGCACGTTCAGCTGGTGCCTCTGCTCAACTAGTCGCTCGTGAAGGTCGTTACGTTACTCTTCGCCTACGTTCAGGTGAGATGCGTAAGATCCTAACTGAGTGTCGCGCTACTTTGGGTGAAGTATCAAACTCTGAGCATAGCTTGCGAGTTCTTGGTAAAGCTGGTGCTACGCGTTGGCGTGGTATTCGTCCTACCGTTCGCGGTGCGGCGATGAACCCAGTTGATCACCCACATGGTGGTGGTGAAGGTCGTAGTAAAGGTGGTCGTCACCCAGTTACGCCTTGGGGTGTGCCAACTAAAGGCTACAAAACACGCAGTAACAAGCGTACTGATAAACTTATTGTACGTCGTCGTACTAAGTAATAAGAGGAATAGACTGTGCCACGTTCACTAAAAAAAGGTCCTTTTATCGACCTTCATTTGTTGAAAAAGGTAGAGGCTGCGGTAGAGAAAAAAGAACGCCGTCCAATTAAGACTTGGTCACGCCGTTCTACTATCTTCCCTGATTTTGTAGGGTTGACTATCGCTGTCCATAATGGTCGCCAACATGTTCCAGTTCTAGTAACTGAAGACATGGTCGGTCATAAATTGGGTGAGTTCGCTCCGACCCGTACATATCGTGGTCATGCTGCGGACAAGAAAGCCAAACGGTAATAAGGGGTATTAACATGAGTGAAGTAAGCGCTTCATTAAAGGGTGCTCGCCTCTCTGCGCAGAAGGCCCGTTTGGTTATAGATCAAATCCGCGGCAAATCTGTTAGCGAAGCACTGAACATCTTAACGTTCAGTCCTAAGAAGGCGGCAGTAATTGTCAAGAAAGTACTTGAGTCTGCTATTGCGAATGCAGAGCATAACGAAGGTGCTGATATCGATGACTTGCGTGTATCTACGGCGTATGTTGACGAGGCTATGACTCTGAAACGTATTATGCCACGTGCCAAAGGCCGTGCTGACCGTATTTTAAAACGCGGTTGCCATATTACAGTTAAAGTCGCTGACTAATTAGGAGAAACCCAATGGGTCAGAAGGTTCATCCAACTGGTATACGCCTAGGGATAGTTAAAGATCATACTTCTACTTGGTATGCGAACAATCAAAACTACTCTAAGCTGCTATTAAATGATCTTCAGGTACGTGAGTACTTGGAGAAAAAATTGGTTCAGGCTTCTGTTTCTCGTAT
Organism: Marinomonas posidonica; assembly: GCF_043643765.1. GTDB lineage: Bacteria > Pseudomonadota > Gammaproteobacteria > Pseudomonadales > Marinomonadaceae > Marinomonas > Marinomonas posidonica_A. Next base: position 35,938 of record NZ_JBHZSP010000017.1, read on the forward strand.
TGAGATTCAGCGTCCTGCTCAAACAGCTCGTATTACGATTCACACAGCTCGTCCGGGCATTGTGATTGGTAAGAAAGGTGAAGATGTTGAGAAACTACGTAATGCAGTTTCTGAGATGATGGGCGTTCCTGTTCACATCAACATCGAAGAAATTCGTAAGCCTGAAATGGACGCGAAATTGGTTGCTGCAAACATTGCAAGCCAACTAGAGCGTCGTGTTATGTTCCGTCGTGCAATGAAGCGTGCAGTACAAAACGCTATGCGTGCCGGCGCGAAAGGTATCAAGGTTCAGGTGAGTGGTCGTCTAGGCGGTGCTGAAATCGCACGTGCTGAGTGGTACCGTGAAGGTCGTGTACCTCTTCACACTCTACGCGCAGACATTGACTACGCTACTTATGAAGCAAGCACAACTTACGGCATCATCGGTGTCAAAGTGTGGATCTTCAAAGGCGAAATCTTGGGCGGTATTGAGCAAGTGCGTGCTGATAAAGGCGCACAAAAGAAGAAGTCTAAGTAGGGGGTAAGTCATGTTACAGCCGAAACGTACTAAGTTCCGTAAGATGCAAAAAGGTCGTAACCGCGGTCTTGCTCTTCGCGGCAACCAGGTTAGCTTTGGTGAATTCGGATTGAAATCGACCGAGCGTGGTCGTATTACTGCTCGTCAAATTGAAGCGGCGCGTCGTGCAATGACTCGTCACATCAAACGTGGTGGTAAGATTTGGATTCGTGTGTTCCCTGATAAGCCGATTACTCAGAAACCTCTTGAGGTTCGTCAGGGTAAAGGTAAGGGTAGCGTAGAATACTGGGTTGCTCAAATTCAACCTGGCAAGATGCTTTATGAAGTTGAGGGTGTTTCTGAGCAGTTGGCTCGCGAAGCATTTGCATTGGCCGCGGCTAAGCTTCCTCTGTCCACAACTTTCGTAACGCGTACGGTGATGTAGATGAAAGCAAAAGAACTGCAAGAAAAGTCTGTAGCTGAGCTACAAGCGACCTTGATCGAACTACTACGTGAGCAATTTAATCTGCGCATGCAGAAAGCCACTGGTCAGTTAGCGCAAACTCATTTGCTCTCGCAAGTTCGCCGCAATATCGCACGTGTGAAAACCGTGCTAAATGATAAGGCAGGTAACTAAGATGGCAGAAACAAAAGCGCGTACAGCTACTGGTAAAGTAGTAAGCGATAAGATGGATAAAACCATTACAGTACTTGTTGAGCGTACAGAAAAACACCCTCTATACGGTAAGTTTGTACGTCGTTCAACAAAATTACACGCTCACGATGAAAACAATGAGTGTCAGATCGGTGATACCGTTAAGGTCGTAGAAACACGCCCTTACTCTAAGTCTAAGACTTGGAATCTGGTTCAGGTTGTTGAGAAAGCAGCAGCTGTTTAAGCTGCTCCTTCCATCGTGAGACTTGTTATCTAATTTGATTGGAGAGCAGTAATGATTCAAACGGAATCGATGCTTGATGTAGCAGATAACAGCGGCGCTAAGCGTGTTCAGTGTATTAAAGTACTGGGTGGCTCACATCGTCGTTATGCTGCTATCGGTGACATTATTAAGGTCACAGTGAAAGAAGCGATCCCTCGCGGTCGTGTTAAAAAAGGGCAGGTTCTAAACGCTGTTGTCGTTAGAACTAAGAAAGGTGTTCGTCGTCCTGATGGTTCTGTAATCCGTTTTGATGTAAACTCTGCGGTTCTACTGAATGCGTCTGGGCAGCCTATTGGTACTCGTATCTTTGGCCCTGTAACACGTGAGTTGCGTACTGAGCAATTCATGAAAATTGTTTCTCTTGCACCTGAAGTGCTGTAAGAGGGAGGGGACATTTATGCGTAAGATCAAACGTGACGACGAAGTAATCGTAATTGCCGGTAAAGACAAAGGTAAGCGCGGTACAGTTGTTAAGGTATTAGACGAGAGCCGAGTTCTTGTTTCTGGCATTAACATGGTCAAGAAACACGAAAAACCAAACCCTATGAAGGGTTCAACTGGCGGCATCGTTGAAAAAGAAGCACCTATCCAGGTTTCTAACGTAGCCATTTTTAACAATGCTACAGGTAAAGCGGATCGCGTCGGCTTTAAATTGAATGAAGACGGTACTAAGGTACGTATCTTTAAATCAAACAGTGAAGCGATCGACGCCTAAGAGCGAGAATTATAGCCATGGCGAGACTTAAGCAAGTTTATAAAGATCAGGTCGTAGCAAAACTAACTGAAGAGTTTAGTTACGGTAACGTGATGGAAGTGCCTAAAATCACTAAAATCACTTTAAATATGGGTGTTGGTGAAGCTATCGCAGACAAGAAACTTCTTGAGCATGCGGTAAATGATCTTCAAGCACTTAGCGGCCAAAAAGTTGTAGTGACTAAGGCGCGTAAATCAGTAGCAGGCTTTAAAATCCGTGACGGTTACCCGATCGGTTGTAAAGTGACACTACGTGGTGAGCGTATGTGGGATTTCTTCGACCGTTTGGTTGATGTTGCTATCCCACGTATCCGTGACTTCCGTGGACTTAACCCTAAGTCTTTCGACGGTCGTGGTAACTATAGCATGGGTGTTAAAGAGCAGATCATCTTCCCTGAGATCGATTACGATAAAGTTGATCGTGTGCGTGGTTTAGATATCACTATCACAACAACGGCTCGTACCGACGAAGAAGGTCGTGCTTTGTTAGCCGCCTTTAATTTCCCTTTCAAGAAATAAGAGGTAGGAATCATGGCAAAAGTTTCAATGGTTCAGCGCGAAGCAAAACGCACCAAATTAGTAGCTAAGTACGCTGAAAAGCGTGCTGCTCTAAAGGCGATCATTAGCGACGTTAATGCATCGGACGATGAAAAGTGGGAAGCAACGCTTAAATTGCAAGCGCTTCCACGCGATTCATCTTCTTCTCGCCAGCGTAATCGTTGCCAAGTAACAGGCCGTCCACACGGTGTTTACCGTCGTTTCGGTTTGTCTCGTATCAAGTTGCGTGAAGCAGCGATGCGTGGCGACGTACCAGGCTTGAAGAAAGCTAGTTGGTAAGCAAGTAGAGCACGATCATAATACATGGCAGTGAGTGGGGTGTCTAAAAGCTGGACATTCCGCTCGCTGCTGTGTACTATGCGCGAGCTCTATTTGCTGCACAATGGTTTTTTTAATTAGGAGCTCTTAAATGAGTATGCAAGATACCCTTGCGGATATGTTTACACGTATTCGTAATGCACAGATGGCTTCAAAAACATCTGTGAGCATGCCTTCATCAAAAATGAAGGCATCAATTGCTGCAGTTCTACGCGAAGAAGGTTACGTTGGTAACTTCTCAGTAGATGAGGCAGTTAAGCCAACGCTTACAATCGAGTTGAAATACTACGAAGGTAAGCCAGTTATCGAACAAATTAAACGCGCTTCTCGTCCAAGCTTGCGTCAATACAAAGCTACTAGCAACCTACCTAAGGTAGAAGCTGGTCTTGGTGTTGCGATCATCTCTACTTCTAAAGGTGTGATGACAGATCGTGCAGCCCGTGCTGCTGGTATCGGCGGCGAAGTAATCTGCACAGTATTCTAGGAGTTAGTATGTCTCGAGTTGCTAATAGTCCGGTGACGCTTCCTAGTGGTGTAGATTTGACTCTAAATGGCCAAAACGTTGTTGTAAAAGGCGGTAAAGGTTCTCTAGAGTTTAACGTTCACACAAGCGTACAAGTGTCTAAAGAAGATAACGTTATCACTTTCGCTGCACGCGATGGTGCTAAACAAAGCCGTGCCCTAGCTGGTACGACTCGTGCTCTGGTTAACAACATGGTTGTTGGTGTAAGCCAAGGTTTCGAGAAACGATTGATTCTTCAAGGTGTTGGTTACCGTGCTGCCCTAAAAGGTAAAGTACTTAACCTGTCTTTGGGTTTTTCTCACCCAGTAGATTATGAACTACCTGAAGGCGTAACAGCTGAATGTGCTTCGCAAACAGAAATCGTGATCAAAGGTATTGATAAACAAGCCGTTGGTCAGGTAGCTGCAGAAGTTCGCGGTTTCCGTCCGCCTGAGCCTTATAAAGGTAAAGGTGTTCGCTATGCTGACGAAATTATTCGTCGTAAAGAAGCTAAGAAGAAGTAGGTAGGCATTCATGAACACTAAAAAACAATCTCGAATTCGTCGTGCACGTCGTGCGCGTTTGCATATTCGTGAATTAGGTGCGAATCGTCTTACTGTACATCGCACACCACGCCATATGTATGCTCAAGTAATTTCTCCTTGTGGAACTAAAGTGCTAGCAAGCGCTTCTACAGTGGAAGAAACTCTACGTGCTACAGCGACTGGTAACAAAGAAGCAGCTACACAAGTTGGTACTTTGATTGCTACTCGCGCTAAAGAAGCAGGCGTCACTTCGGTCGCATTTGACCGTTCTGGCTTCAAATACCATGGCCGCGTTCAAGCTCTTGCTGATGCTGCACGTGAAGCCGGTCTAGAGTTCTAAGGGGTAGCAAATGGCAGTTAATGATCAACAAACTAGCGACCTCCAAGAGAAGCTAGTTCAAGTAAACCGCGTTGCTAAAGTTGTAAAGGGTGGTCGTATCTTCTCTTTCACAGCTTTGACAGTCGTTGGTGATGGAAATGGCAAGGTTGGCTTCGGTCGCGGTAAAGCGCGCGAAGTGCCTCAAGCTATTCAGAAAGCAATGGAGCAGGCTCGCCGCAACATGGTTTCTGTTAAATTAAATGGCGATACTCTTCAGTATCCTGTGAAAGCAACGCATGGTTCTTCAAATGTATACATGCAACCTGCTTCTCAAGGTACAGGTATCATCGCCGGTGGTGCTATGCGTGCGGTTCTTGAAATTGCTGGCGTACACAACGTATTGGCGAAATGTTACGGTTCTACAAACCCAGTAAACGTAGTTCGCGCTACGATTAAAGGTCTGCAGGACATGAAAGCGCCTGAGCAAATTGCGGCTAAACGCGGCAAGTCTGTCGATCAAATTTTGGGGTAATGTGTCATGGCGAATAAAACCATCACAGTTCAACTAACCCGTAGCCCGATCGGTCGTCTTCCAAAGCACCGTGAAACAGTTAAAGGCTTGGGTTTGCGTAAAGTTGGCCAAACACGTGAGTTGGAAGATACTCCATCTGTACGTGGCATGGTTAATAAAGTTTATTACATGGTTAAAGTGGTAGGAGAGTAACATGTTCTTAAATACACTTCGTCCTGGCGAAGGTAGCAAGCATGCTCCTAAACGTGTAGGTCGCGGCATTGGTAGCGGCTTGGGCAAAACGGGTGGACGTGGCCATAAAGGTCTTAAGTCTCGCTCCGGTGGCTCAGTAAAACCTGGTTTTGAAGGCGGTCAAATGCCTTTGCAGAAGCGTCTGCCAAAATTTGGTTTCACTTCGCGTCAGGCAAAGTATGTTGCTGAGGTTCGTTTAAACGAGCTTGCTGCTGTAAATGCTGAAGTTGTAGATTTGGCTGCTCTGAAAAGCGCCGACATTCTAGGTCATCAGATTAAAACTGCTCGTGTAATCTTGTCTGGTTCTATCGACAAAGCGATTACCGTACGTGGTCTTAAAGTGACTAAAGGTGCTCGTGCCGCTATCGAAGCAGCTGGCGGAAAAGTCGAGGAATAAATGGCAAAGCGTGGCTCACTACCTGCCGGTATGCAAAATGGATTGAGCGAGCTTTGGGCTCGCATCCGCTTTGTGTTCTTGGCAATTATTGTATATCGAATTGGTGCACACATTCCGGTTCCGGGTATTAACCCAGATAGATTGTCAGCACTGTTTGATCAAAATGAAGGCACAATACTGAGTTTATTTAACGTATTCTCAGGTGGCGCTCTTGAGCGTATGAGTATTTTCGCGCTTGGGATCCTGCCTTATATTTCTGCCTCAATTATTATGCAGTTATTGACGGTCGTGAGTCCGCAGCTAGAGCAATTAAAGAAAGAAGGTGAAGCGGGTCGTCGTAAGATTACCCAGTACACCCGTTACGGTACCGTATTACTTGCTTTGGTCCAATCAGCCTCTATGGCGGTTGGCTTAGCGAGTCAAGGCATCTCATTCAGTACTGGCATGGAATTCTATGCGGTTGCTGTTGTGACCTTGGTCGCTGGTACAGTTTTCTTAATGTGGTTAGGTGAGCAAGTTACTGAAAAAGGCATTGGTAATGGTATTTCCATTCTGATCTTTGCTGGTATCGTTGCTGGTCTGCCTTCTGCTCTAGGTCGCTCATTTGAGTCGGCTCGTCAAGGCGATATTAATATATTGGCTTTGTTGCTAATTGGTATCTTAGCTATTGCGACTATTGCATTCGTTGTTTTCATCGAACGTGGTCAGCGTCGTATTACGGTTAACTATGCTAAGCGTCAGCAAGGCAAAAAGGTGTTTGCTGCACAAAAGAGTCATTTGCCTCTTAAAGTAAATATGGCTGGTGTTATCCCGCCAATCTTTGCTTCCAGTATTCTGTTGTTCCCAGCTTCGATCGGCCAATGGTTCGGTCAAGGTGAAGGCATGGAATGGTTGCAAAATATTTCTTTGGCACTGGCTCCTGGGCAACCGCTCTATGTGCTGTTGTTTGCGATCGCAATTGTTTTCTTTTGCTTTTTCTATACAGCCCTAGTGTTCAACCCTAAAGATGTGGCAGATAACTTGAAAAAATCCGGTGCTTTTTTACCGGGTATTCGTCCAGGCGATCATACTGCTCGATATATTGATGGAGTAATGACTCGTTTGACACTGTTTGGTGCTTTATACATCACGCTAGTGTCTCTGATGCCTCAATTCTTTGTTGTTGCGTGGAACGTTCCGTTCTACTTTGGCGGCACCTCTATGTTAATCGTAGTGGTGGTTGTTATGGACTTTATGTCGCAAGTACAAAGTCATTTGATGAGTCAGCAATACGAATCATTAATGAAGAAGTCTAATCTGACTGGTTATGGTCCAAATGGCCTAATGCGTTAAGCGTAGGTTGGAGTTGAACATGAAAGTACGTGCATCTGTAAAGAAAATCTGTCGTAACTGCAAAATCGTTCGTCGTAACGGTTCAGTTCGAGTGATTTGTGTTGAGCCTCGTCACAAGCAGCGTCAAGGCTAATAACGAGATTTCTCGACGATGGGAATGGGTGGTTGATTTATCCTACAAATGTAGGCATAATCAGCCGCCCTCATGAAAGTAAAGTGATGAATTAATCATCAATAACAACGGAGTAAAGTGAATGGCTCGTATAGCCGGTGTCAATATTCCTGACAATAAACATGCGGTCATTTCTCTGACTTACATCTTCGGAATTGGTCGCACACGTTCGCGCGCTATTTGCGCCGCTACAGGTGTTGCGGAAACTGCGAAAATTGGTTCATTAAGTGATGATATCCTTGATGAACTTCGTGGCGAAGTTGCTAAGTATACTGTAGAGGGTGACTTACGTCGTGAAGTCAGTATGTCTATCAAACGTTTGATGGACCTAGGTTGTAATCGCGGGATTCGTCATCGCCGCAACCTACCAGTTCGTGGTCAACGTACCAAAACGAACGCTCGTACACGAAAAGGCCCTCGTAAGCCTATTCGTAAGTAATATAAACGCGTTTCGCTCTAGCTGAAAAAATCGCTAGAGCTGAGCATTAAATAGGAAAGTGCAATATGGCTAAGCCAGCTACGCGCAATACCAAGAAAAAAGTCAAAAAGACGGTTGTCGACGGTGTTGCTCATGTACACGCGTCATTTAACAACACGATCGTGACTATCACCGACCGTCAAGGCAATGCATTGTCTTGGGCGACTGCCGGTGGTTCTGGTTTTCGCGGTTCTCGAAAAAGTACACCATTCGCAGCTCAAGTAGCAGCGGAACGTGCCGGTGCTGTCGCACAAGAATTCGGCCTTAAAAACGTAGACGTAATGATCAAGGGCCCTGGTCCTGGTCGTGAGTCCGCAGTTCGTGCATTGAATGCATTGGGCTTGCGTATCAATAACATCACAGATGTGACGCCAATCCCGCACAACGGTTGCCGTCCACCTAAGAAACGTCGCGTTTAATTGAGGAGACAGACATATGGCTCGTTATATAGGTCCAACTTGTAAGTTGTCTCGTCGTGAAGGTACCGACTTGCAATTGAAGAGCGGTTCACGCGCTCTTGAGTCTAAATGTAAAGCAGAAACAGTTCCTGGTGTGCACGGTGCACGTCGCGGACGTCTTTCTGATTACGGCTTGCAATTACGTGAGAAACAAAAAGTACGTCGTATGTACGGTGTTCTTGAAAAACAATTCCGTAACTACTACAAATCTGCAGCTCGTCTAAAAGGCGCAACTGGCGAAAACCTTTTGCAACTTTTGGAATCACGTTTAGATAACGTTGTTTACCGCGCAGGTTTTGGTTCTACACGTGCGGAAGCTCGTCAGCTAGTAGGTCATAAAGGCATTCTAGTAAACGGTGCAACGGTTAACATTCCATCTTACCAAGTGAAAGCTGGTGATGTTGTGTCTATCCGTGAAAAAGCTAAGAAGCAATTGCGTGTACAAAGCGCACTAGAGCTATCTAAAAATCGCGCGCCGATCCATTGGATCGAAGTTGATGCAACTAAATTGGAAGCAACTTTCAAAGCTGCTCCAGAACGTGCCGATTTATCAGCTGAAATTAATGAGAACCTGATCGTCGAACTTTACTCTAAGTAAGTCGGTGATTGGGATTAAGAAATAGGTGGATCTATGCAGCGTTCAGTGAGCGAATTGTTAACCCCACGCAACATTGAAGTTCAGGAATTAGGCAAAACGCGCGCTAAAGTTACACTACAACCGCTAGAACGTGGTTTTGGTCATACTTTGGGTAATGCGTTGCGTCGCATTCTTTTATCTTCTATGCCAGGTTGTGCGATTGTTGAAGTCGAAATCGACGGTGTATTACACGAATACAGTGCAATCGAAGGGGTTAAAGAAGATGTAATTGAAATTCTTCTTAACCTGAAAGGAGTTGCGATCGCTCTACACGGGCAAGATGAAGCAACTCTTACTCTAAGTAAAAAAGGTCCTGGTGTCGTAACGGCTGGGGACATCCAGTTAGTTGCTGACGCAGAGATCGCTAACCCGGATCACGTTATTGCGCACTTGGATGATACTGCAGAGTTAACTATGCAGATCAAAGTCGCTCGTGGCCGTGGTTATGAGCCTGCTGATGCTCGTGTTGCTGGCGACGATGAGACTCGTCCAATTGGTCGCTTGCAACTGGATGCCTCATTCAGCCCTGTTCGTCGTGTGGCTTACAGTGTCGATAATGCTCGTGTAGAGCAACGTACAGACTTGGATAAATTGGTGCTAGACATCGAATCCAACGGTACGATCGATCCTGAAGAAGCGATTCGTCGTGCAGCGACTATTCTTCAACAACAAATTGCGGTATTCGTTGCGCTTGAAAGCGAAAGCGAAGCACCAGTTGAAGAAGAAGAGGATGAGATTGATCCAATTTTGCTACGCCCGGTTGATGATCTTGAATTGACCGTTCGCAGTGCTAACTGTTTAAAAGCAGAGAACATTTATTACATCGGTGATTTGATTCAACGTACTGAGGTTGAGCTTCTTAAGACGCCTAACCTAGGTAAGAAGTCGTTAACTGAAATCAAAGATGTTTTAGCACAGCGTGGTTTGTCTTTGGGAATGCGTCTAGAAAACTGGCCACCAGCTAGTTTGAAAGACGATAGCAAAGTTCTAGCTCGCTAGGTCATTGTTCCCTGACCACCGTAGTTTGGTAAGGAATGTATAATGCGTCATCGTAAGAGTGGACGTCACTTAAACCGTACTAGCTCGCATCGTAAAGCGATGTTCAAAAATATGGCTGCTTCTTTGTTTGAGCACGAAGTTATTAAAACAACGTTGCCTAAAGCAAAAGAATTGCGCCGTGTTGCAGAGCCTTTGATCACATTGGCGAAAATCGATTCCGTAGCGAATCGTCGCCTAGCCTTTGCTCGTACTCGTAGCAAAGACGCAGTAGGTAAATTGTTCTCAGAACTTGGTCCTCGTTACCAAGCTCGTCCTGGCGGTTACATTCGCATTTTGAAATGTGGATTCCGTACAGGTGACAACGCACCTATGGCTTACGTGGAATTGGTCGATCGACCAGAAACTGAAGCCGCTGAGTAATATCAGTATGTAATAAAAAAACCGGACTCTTGAGTCCGGTTTTTTTGTGCCATCAAAGCACGGTTGCTTACAGTGACAGGCTTTCAATGGTTTTAAACAGTGGATAAGTAACTGACTTGTCCACAAAAAAAAAGCGCTAAGCAGATACCTGCTTAGCGCTTTTTTAACAATAACTATGTCTTTATCAAAGCATGATTTTTAGGAAGCGTGCTGTATGAGAGTTGTCTTTCTTAGCAACTTCTTCCGGCGTCCCTTCGGCAATGATGTAGCCACCACCGCTGCCGCCTTCTGGGCCAAGATCGACGATCCAATCTGCTGTTTTGATCACATCTAAATTATGCTCGATCACCACTATGGTATTACCGTGGTCACGTAAGCGATGCAGTACTTTTAATAGTTGCTCAATGTCGGCAAAGTGCAATCCGGTTGTTGGCTCATCGAGAATATACAAGGTTTTACCTGTATCACGCTTAGATAGCTCTTTGGCCAGTTTAACGCGCTGTGCTTCACCGCCAGACAAGGTCGTGGCGGCTTGACCCAAGCGAATATAGCCTAAACCCACATCAATTAAGGTTTGCAGTTTACGAGCGATGGATGGAACGGGGTCAAAGAATTCGCGTGCGTCTTCAATGGTCATTTCCAAGCATTGGTGAATGTTCTTACCTTTGTAATGAATTTCTAAGGTTTCACGGTTATAGCGTTTGCCTTTACACACATCACAAGGCACATACACATCGGGTAAGAAATGCATTTCCACCTTGATCACCCCATCACCCTGACAGGCTTCACAGCGGCCGCCTTTGACGTTAAAGCTGAAACGACCTGGCTTATAACCCCGTGAGCGCGCTTCTTGAGTGGCCGAGAACAGTTCCCGCATTGGCGTGAAAATGCCCGTGTAAGTCGCTGGGTTAGAGCGCGGAGTACGACCAATAGGGCTTTGGTCAATATCAACACATTTGTCAAACTCGTCCATGCCTTCCACTTTACTGTGTGGCGCTGGCTTTAAGGTCGTTGCACCGTTTAATGCCGTCGCCGCCAATGGATAAAGTGTGCCATTGATTAAAGTGGATTTACCTGACCCAGACACCCCAGTGACACAGGTCATGACGCCAAGGGGAATGCTCAAATCCACATTGTTTAGATTATTGCCAGTGGCCCCCAAGAGTTTCAGGTGTTTGCCATCCTTTGCTGGATGGCGCACCGCGGGTACTTCAATCTTGCGTTCACCGGTTAGGAATTTGCCGGTAATGGACGATTCACAATCCATAATGTCTTGTGGTGTGCCGCTGGCAATCACTTGTCCACCGTGCACACCAGCACCGGGGCCAATGTCCACAACGTGGTCGGCAATGCGTATTGCATCTTCATCGTGTTCTACCACAATGACGGTATTGCCCAAATCTCGCAAACGGGTGAGTGTGGCAATAAGGCGTTCATTATCTCGTTGGTGCAGGCCAATAGAAGGTTCATCGAGAATGTACATAACGCCGACCAAGCCTGCGCCAATTTGGCTTGCTAATCGAATACGTTGTGCCTCACCACCGGATAAGGAGTCCGCCTTACGATCTAGGGTGAGGTATTCTAAACCCACATTTACTAAGAAGGTCAGACGGTCACGGATCTCTTTTAGGATTTTTGATGCGATTTCGCCTTTCGCGCCAGTTAGCTGCAAGTTCTCAAAGTAATTCAAACAGTCAGAGATAGAATAGGTGACGATTTCAGGCAAGGTTTGTTCTTGAATAAAGACATTGCGTGCTGAACGGTTCAAGCGTGAACCGTGACAATCAGGACAAGGTTGTACACTGATGTATTGAGATAAGTCATCACGCACACTATCGGATTCAGTTTCATGGTAGCGGCGTTGCAGATTCGGAATCACACCTTCAAACGCGTGTGAGCGCGTCATCTTATCGCCACGCTCATTAATGTAAACGAAGCTGATCTTATCGCTGCCTGAGCCATTTAAAATGCGCTTTTTAAAATGGTCAGGAATGTCTTTGTAAGGCGCTTCGATATCAAAGCCGTAGTGATTCGCCATTGCCGTCAGCTGTTGATAGTAGAAAATACTGCGTCGTCCCCAACCGCGAATGGCGCCTTCTGCCAAGGTTAGGGTGTCATCCTGAATAATACGCTCAGGATCAAACATCTGATGCGTGCCTAAGCCATCACACGTCTGACAAGCGCCGTTTGGGTTGTTGAATGAGAACAGGCGAGGCTCCAGTTCCGTTAAGCTGTAACCACAAACAGGACAAGCAAATTTACTGGAAAAAATGTATTCCTCCTCCGGCTCGTCCATATTAATGGCTTTGGCAATGCCATCCGACAGCTCCAAACAGGTTTCGAAAGACTCCGCCAAACGCAGCTGTAAATCGGCACGCACTTTAAAGCGGTCGATGACCACTTCAATGGTGTGTTTTTTGTTTTTTTCCAGCGCTGGCGCATCGTCTAGGTCGACCACAATGCCGTCAATACGAGCGCGAATAAAGCCTTTTGATAATAGGTCACTGATAGTATGTAAGTGCTCACCTTTACGATCTTTAACGATGGGCGCTAGCAACATCATTTTAGTGTCTTCAGGCAAGGAAATGACTTTATCCACCATCTGCGAGATGGTTTGTGCTTCTAATGGTTCGCCATGGTCTGGACAACGAGGTTGACCAGCACGGGCAAACAGCAAACGCAAATAATCGTAGATTTCGGTGATCGTGCCGACCGTTGATCTTGGGTTATGAGACGTGGACTTTTGTTCAATGGAAATGGCGGGTGACAAACCTTCAATGTGATCAATGTCGGGCTTTTCCATCATGGACAAAAACTGTCTCGCGTAGGTTGATAAAGATTCAACGTAGCGACGTTGTCCTTCAGCATACAAGGTGTCAAAAGCGAGAGAAGATTTACCAGAGCCTGATAGCCCCGTGATGACCACAAGCTTGTCTCTTGGAATGTCTAAATCCACATTTTTCAGGTTGTGGGTGCGGGCCCCGCGTATGGTAATAGTATCCATGGGTCTCCAATAAAAACGGATCGACAGAAGTAAATCTGCATTTAATAAAATAACTGTCTATTTTTACAGTAGTTGAAATGGAGCTTCAACGGTAAATTCGGTAAAATTAGCATCTTTTTTTCTTAACCCCCAACGTTAAGTGGTTGTGACCTCCTTATGGATCTACTCGAACGACGTTCAGTTATTGCTCTAGCACTGATTTATTTGTTCCGCATGTTGGGTTTGTTCCTCATCATGCCTGTTATAAGTGTGGCAGCAGATGGCCTAACGGGAGCCGATGCGGCGTTAATTGGAACCGCGATCGGGATTTACGGATTAACGCAAGCCTGTCTGCAGATTCCTATGGGCATGTGGTCCGATAAAATCGGCCGTAAACGTGTGATTGTCATTGGTTTATTGTTGTTTGCGTTGGGTAGTCTCATTTGTGCTAACGCCGACGACATTAACACGCTGATCATTGGGCGAGCCGTGCAAGGAGCAGGCGCCATTGCCAGTACTTTAATGGCGTTATTAAGTGACGTCACGCGAGAGCAAAATCGTACCAAAGCCATGGCCAGTGTGGGCATCAGTATTGGTGCCTCGTTTATGTTATCGCTGGTCTTCGGACCTTGGCTATTTGCACTGGTTGGCTTGTCTGGCTTGTTCTACCTCTCGTTGGCCTTGTCCTTTGTCGGCATTGCACTTATTTTGTTTGCGGTGCCGAATAGCGTACAACATACCTTTCGACGAGATACCACTCCGAGCCTCACCGCACTCGGTTCGGTGATGAAAAACGCTCGCCTGCGCTTCCTGAATATTAGCGTATTATTTGTTCATGCCAGCTTAACTGCCATCTTTGTGGTAGTGCCAGGGCGCTTGATCAATGAGTTTGATCTTGCCTTGTCACAACATAGTTGGTTTTACTTAGCAATCATGGGTTTTGCCTTTGTGGGTATGTTACCATTGGTGATTATCGCGGAAGCGAAAGGCAAGATGAAAGAAGTGCTGATCGGCGTCTTTATTTTGCTTGGTATCTGTTCCATTGGTCTGCAAGGAGCATCCTTGTTTTGGTTGTTTGCTGTGTTACTGTGGGGCTACTTTATTGGTTTTAATGCCATGGAAGCGGTATTGCCCTCACTCGTTAGCAAACTTGCCCCAGTCGGTTATCGCGGCACGGCCATGGGCGTATTTTCCACCCACCAATTTATCGGTTCCTTTATTGGCGGTGTGGGCGGTGGATGGCTACTACAGCACCATGCAAATGAAGGTGTGTTTTTTGTCGTGGGTGCGATTTTTTTGGCTTGGTCTTTGGTTTGTATGGTGCAACCCGCGCCACGTCAATTGACCAGCTTGGCTTTCAGTTTACCTAATATGACCAGCGCAGAAGTCACTGAGCTGGCCGAACAACTTGCAAACGTCCAAGGAGTGGAAGGCATGCAAATATTCGAAGATGAACAAACCGCTTATCTCAAAGTGGATAAAAAGCAATTAGACAAAGCAGCCCTGGTGCAACTTGCGCCACAAGCTAATGTATAAAGAAAGAACTTATTTTAGTTGGAGAACGTCATGGCACGTGGAGTAAACAAAGTAATTTTAGTGGGTAACGCAGGCAACGATGCCGAAGTGCGTTTCATGCCGTCTGGTGGCGCTGTGGCAAACGTGAGCTTGGCGACAACCGAAAGCTGGCGTGACAAGCAAACAGGCCAGATGCAAGAACGTACCGAATGGCACCGAGTGTCTTTCATGGACCGTGGTAACTACCGTCTAGGTCAAATCGCCGGTGACTTCATCAAAAAAGGCTCAAAAGTCTATGTCGAAGGGTCATTGCGTACTCGTGAGTGGGAAAAAGACGGCATTAAGCGTTACACCACAGAAATCATCGCCAGCGAAATGCAGTTGCTAGACGGCCGCAACGATGGTGCAGCCCCTTCTGCAGGCGGCTACGACAGCATGCAAGGTCAAGGTGGCGGCTACGGTCAGCAACCTCAGCAGCAAGCGCCACAAGGTGGCTTCAACCAAGCACCACAACAAGCCGCGCCACAACAAGCACCACAAGGTGGCTTTAACCAGCAACCAGCTCAAGGTGGCTACGGTCAACAGCCTCAGCAACCAGCGGCACCACAACAGCAAGCACCACAGGCTCAACCACAGTCTTTTGGCAGCTGGGGCAATGCGCCACAGCAACAGGCTCCTCAGCAGCAAGCGCCACAACAAAAAGCGCCGCAGCAACAGAAGCCACAACAAGCGCCAAACTTTGACGACTTCGACGACGACATTCCGTTCTGAGGAAAATTTGTTGTTCAGTCAGATAGACCAGAAAGCCTCGCACATGCGGGGCTTTTTGTTTGGTGAGTGGGGGACTTTGAGGCATGCTGATGTAATGGAGAGGCTTTAATGTCACTCTGGTCGGTTTGAGGTATCAGCAATATTGGTCAGGCTTTTGTGTCTATCAATGTCATACTGAAGCTTCCTCGAATACTAAGCATGAAAGGGCACTAAAACGTGGGCGCTAAACAGTACTATAAAAAGCGAATGCAGGTGGTATGCGACTATATATATGCGCACCTTGATGATGATCTCAGGGTTGAGGATCTTAGCCAAATCGCTCACTTTTCTAAGTATCATTTTCACCGCCAGTTTTCCCTTTACATGGGGCAAAATGTATTCAAATTTATTCAGCAACTGCGCTTAAAACGTGCTGCTTATGAGTTAGTGTTCCAGCCTGAAAAACGTATTACCGATATTGCTATAGATGCAAAATTTGAATTCCCTGAGTCCTTCTCCAGAGCCTTCAAGAAGGCCTTTTCACAATCCCCTAGTGAGTTTCGTCGTCAGCCCGATTTACAGAAATTGGGCCTGAATTTTCATAAGTTTGACAATCAGCTGGAGAGCCACATGAAGGTTGATGTCGTTCATTTTGAGACGACAAAAATAGCATTATTAAAACACCGAGCTTCCCCTGACCGGATTATGGAATCGGTCTCAACATTCAGAGAGTGGCGAAAGGCAACGGGGTTATTGCCAATCACGAAAAGTAGAAGGTTCAACATTATCTATGAGGATCCTACGGAGGTGATGCCTGAGGATTTTCGCTGTGATATTGCGACAGAAGTTAAGAGTGAGGTGGCTGATAACGATTATGGTGTGATTAATGGCACTTTGGCTGGTGGCCGCTACGCCGTGGTTCGTCATTTAGGCCCTTATCACAACATCAGTCGCTGCCTGTACTTCTTATATGGCGAATGGTTACCAGATAGTGGTGAAGAGCTACGAGATGCTCCCTGTTTTTTGCAGCACCACAACCACTTCCCAGAAGTAGCTGAACATGAACTGATTACTGACGTGTATTTACCCATAGTTTGATCTTTTAGAAGAAGGAGTATAAGAGTATGTTTTTGTCTATTTTGGCAGGCACTCCCGTTTGGGTATGGGTTTTGTTTGCCGGCTTAGTTTACTTGGGATGGAAGCAAAGCCGTGATCGAGACGTTCCTAAGAAACGAGTACTATTAGTCCCTATCATTATGGTGCTGCTCTCTTTACATGGTGCGATGTCAAGCTTCTCTAGCGGCAGTGAACCTGTATTGTTCTGGGGAGCGGGCTTGGTCTGTACCTTGCTGTTGTGTAAGCTGATCTTTCCCTTTCAGAGCGCAAGCTATGATACGGTCAATAACACATTTCATATTGCTGGCAGTTGGGTGCCCTTATTGATCATCATGGGGATCTTCATCACCAAATATACGGTTGGTGTCATGACGGCTATGCATAACCCCGTATTGGAACAACCTGAAGCGATTGCTAGTTTGTCATTTTTATATGGTGTCTTTAGCGGTTTTTTTATTGCTCGCTCTCTGACTTTATTTCAATTGAGTCAGCAAGCGGAAAAGGCTCTAAAGTCTAAATAGAAAGATCATTGTGCACCCGTGAGTGGGAAAAGGCGTGATTAAGCGTTACACCACAGAAATCATCGCCAGTGAAATGCAATTGCTAGACGGGCGCAGCCCTTCTGCAGGCGGCTACGACAGCATGCAAGGTCAAGGTGGTGGCTACGGTCAGCAACCTCAGCAGCAAGCGCCACAAGGTGGCTTCAACCAAGCACCTCAGCAGCCATAACAAGCACCTCAACAGCGTGCGCCACAGGGCGGCTTTAACCAGCAGCCAGCGCAGGGTGGTTATGGTCAACAACCTCAGCAACACCAACAAGCTCCGCAACAACAAGCGCAGCCACAATCTTTCGGTAGCTGGGGCAACCAACCTCAACAGGCTCCGCAACAAAAAGCGCCGCAGCAGCAAAAGCCACAACAAGCGCCAAACTTTGACGACTTCGACGACGACATTCCGTTCTAACCAAAGACAAAAAGTAAAATGTAAAAAAATATCCTTGAAAGCCCCGTATATGAACTGACCCCCAATAGTTGGACATTCCAATTACTGGGGGTCTTTTTATGTCCAAATATCACAGAGAATTTAAA
>NZ_JBHZSP010000018.1:0-53113 GCF_043643765.1 Marinomonas posidonica
CCGATATGATGTTTTGTCGACAAACCAAGTCTCTTGTTCCTTCCCCTTATGTCTTCAAGGGTAAGGGATGGGGTTAGTCCAGCAACCTCTATCCAATCAGATTAACTGCAAGACGCGGTTATTTTGTTAGCCTAGTCCATCTTGTTCTTTTACCCAATCAATTACTGTATTAGTCACCTGCACAAGTCAGATGGGCTCAAGCTATCCGATATGATGTTTTGTCGACAAATCAAGTATCTTGTTCCTTCCCCTTATGTCTTCAAGGGGAAGGGATGGGGTTAGTCCAGCAACCTCTATTAAATCACATTAACTGCAAGACTCGGTTATTTTGTTAGCCTAGCTCGTTTTGTCCTTTAACCTGACCAAATACTGTACTACTATCAAACGGATAGAGCACTTGTTACTGAAATAACGCGCAATACAAAATTACAAACGCACATGGGTATTATTTAAAATGTTATGTGCTTCGGAGCACAGGCATCTTTAATTGACGAATGGCGAAAGGGATTTAAATGTTAGAAAGAATACATAGAATAAAAGGTATAGGGCTTTTACATGATACTGATGCAAGGGCTCATGGACTACAGAAAGCCAGCTTTATCTATGCAGATAATGGACGAGGTAAATCAACACTAGCTTCATTATTTCGTTCTTGTTCGACGAACAAACCTGAACTCCTCTTAAACCGCCGAACTATTGATGGTAATAACGAACCAGAAGCAATTCTTCAATTTTCTAATGGGCAGCGTTCTACCTTTCAAAATGGTAGTTGGGATGTTGAGCGCCCAGAGCTTTTAGTATTTGATGCCGATTTCGTTGAACAAAATGTTTATGCAGGTGGACAAGTTACAGCCGACCAACGAAAAAACTTATTACAATTTGCACTTGGCGAAAATGCTGTTGTGGCGCAACAAGAATATGATCTCGCAGATGATAATGCGAGAGCAGCAGCCAATTCTATACGAGAAACAGGTAATCAATTAGAAGTGCTGCATAGAGGTTTGACGCAAACTCAATTTCAAAGAATCGCCGAAGTTGTAGATGCCGATGATCAAATATCCGCTCTTAACGGCAAAATCGTTGAAGCCCAAAATATAGGTCTTATTCAAGCTAAGGCATTGCCTCAGCAGTTAGCATTGCCGACACTTAATGTGGATGATATTTTTAATATTTTGGGTACATCCCTCGAAAATATTGATCTAGCAGCAGAGAAGCAAGTTAAAGAACACTTAAATACTCACAACAAAAATCGTTTAGAGAAATGGATAAGTGATGGGCATGCATACGGTGAAGAAGGTAATTGCTTGTATTGCAACCAACCTCTCGATGGTGTCGAATTAATACAAGCATATCGCAGTTATTTTAATCAAGATTATAATCAGCTTAAGTCGGATGTTTCTCGGTTGACAGGCCTCATTAACGCGAGCTGCTCTAATGAGATCATTGACAGATTAAAGTCACGGTTTGAAACTGCCAGTGCAGTCATTGATGGTTGGCAGGAGCATGTTGAGGTAATACCTCCAACATTCGATGAAAATTCCGCAAGAGATGCTCTTTCTAATATTGAAACTCTGTTAAACGCTTTGAGAGAGAGCAAAGAAGTTAATTTGCTCGACGCTGTTGGCTCTGAAGATAATAAAAATGAAGTTGCTAGAAACTGGCAGGAAGTTATAGAGATTGTTGTTGCATGTAACAATTCAATTTCAAATGCTACAGCTGTTATAACAAACTACAAAAACAGTTTGGCAGCTCTAAGTATTGAGAATTTACAAAACCAAATCCGTGATTTAGAGTGGGCTAAAATACGTTACAGGCAAGATGTTGTAGATTTATTTTCACAGCTCGCTTTGGAAAAAAGTCAGGACGAAACTGCAAAATCTGAAAAACAAACAAAAAAAGATGCTTTGAATCAAATCATGCAGGCAACTCTAGAAAGCTATAAAGATCGTATTAATGAGCTTTTGCGCGGTTTTGGTGCTCAATTTCTGATTCCGAATATTGATTTTAATTATCGGGGTGGATTGAGAAGTGATTATGTATTGCAAATGCGCGGTGCGAACATTGCTTTAAGTGGTGGTGTACCAGATTTTAAGACTTCTCTGAGTGAGGGTGATAAACGCACATTAGCTTTTGCTTTCTTCATAGCCTCTGCTGAATCTGATCCTGATTTAGCCAACAAGGTTATTGTAATAGATGACCCAATGTGTAGCTTAGACCTTAATAGAAAGCAGCAAACACGTACTGTTTTGAAGAGGTTGCATGACAGCTGCAAGCAAATAATTGTTCTTGCTCATGATGTTCATTTTCTTCGTAATCTTCGTGATGATGTGTTGCGAACAGGAAACCCGAACGAAATTAAATGTTTAAAGTTAAAATCAGTCATTAATCGCTATAGTGACTTTGATGTAATAAATCTTGATCAAGAATGTGAAAGTGCATATTTCAAATGCCACCGCATGCTTGATGAATATTTAGTTGGGAATGCTCAGAGCAGTATGGAAATAGCTAGATCAATTCGGCCAATGCTTGAAGGGTATCTACATAGACGTTTTCCCAACTTGATAAATGGCGGCGTTTTGTTTGGGCAAGTTATTGACTTGATAAGTCATGCTCAACCACCAAGTCCTTTAGTTAATGCTCAAAACATTACTAACGAACTAAATGAGATAAATCGTTACGCCGGACAGTTTCATCACGATACTAATCCAGCGGCAGACCAAGTTCAAATTACAGATGGTGAGCTTTTAAGCTTTGTAGAAAGGTCGCTATCTGTGATTTATGCTGGATAAACACATTCGTAATCAGCACATAACAAGGCCATAAAGTCGGATTCGTAACAGTTGGCTCGGTTCCGCTTCGCTACACATTTTAGCGAACTGTTTCTCACCGTTATGGCGGCGTTAAATTTACAAGGAGTAAAAATGAGCAATAAGTTTATTTCAAATTGGTTTTATTCTTCATTAGGGAAATACGATGTCGAAAAAGGCATATTCAAGAAAACGACTGAGCAGCACCACTCTCAAAGATACGTGGACTTCGATGAATTTTCTGAGCAATTAAGAAAAATGTACGAAGATTATGACTCAGAAGGTTATGATGTAGTAAATGTAATTCCTATTCAGATGGGGCAATCTGAACAATCAATTGCTAAAACTAAAGAGCTAATATCTCAATCTAATTATCTTGGTGATGTTGGCTTCTCAATAACTAGGGGAGCTGTTGTTATTGGTAAAAGGCGTGACTAAAATTTAACAAGTGTCAAGCACTTCGCCCGCAAAAAAACGCGGGCTGGACTTCGCTTCGCTCGGCCCGTGTAGGCGGCCTTATGAACCCCTATCTCTCTAAATCTGAACAATGGCTTTAATGACAGGTGAAAGCCGTTCTGTTTTCACCTTCTTTCGATCTGTTTTCTTCTCAACTTATTAAACTTACGTTCTCGTGACCCCTAGCTTATTCACAAGGATAGGTTGATCACGGGAGTGTCTGATTTTAATATCATGGCTCTTTGAGGAAAATGAGTAGGGTACGGCGAATGGTTTTGTTCTTTCCGGCACAGCAAGATTTGGACTGCATCAGTCAGCAAGGTCTGATTCTTGGCAAGATTAAGTTTGATGGTGTGAAGGAGGAATATGCTTTTCATCCCGATAATGCGTCTGTGTCGTTAACTGAGTCGGAAAGGCTGAGTATTGCGCAACGGCTGTCTATACTTTGTTCTGGTGCCAGTTCGATTCCCATGCAGGACGATGATTGATTGGTTATTGGTTTGCTCCGCGTAAAATAGATGCTTGAGGCGTTTTATGTCCCCAGAAATATTTGTTAAGCGCAGCTTGGCGGCTAAGTCTGTCGTGCGTGCTGAGGTAATCCAATCCTTGTGGAGCGGCTATGGTGAGATTGTGCGCTACCAAGTGTCTGGGGCGCAGGACAATCTTACTTCGGTGATTGTGAAATCGATTCGTTTAGATCAAGTCATGGCGCATCCGCGAGGCTGGCTATCAGACTTGTCCCATCAACGTAAACAAACCTCTTATCAGGTGGAAGCAAGGTGGTATCGCCATTGGGCGCCTCGCCTGTTAGACGCGGTGCGTGTGGCGAAATGTTATGCCGTGCAAGAGTCCGATACTGAAATCTTGCTGTTACTAGAGGACTTGGATGCATCGGGTTTTAGCCATCGTCATCGTCAGCTGACTTGGTCCGCTTGTTTGCCTGTTTTGGATTGGTTAGCGAGCTTTCACAGTGCTTTCATTTCAACCGGAATGGCTAACAATGACGAACGGGTGGACGATAAGGGGTTGTGGGCGCGAGGCAGTTATTGGCATCTGGAAACTCGCCCAGATGAATGGCAAGCCATGGCGGAAGGCGAGTTAAAACGTCAGGCCAGTGTGATTGATGAAACATTAAGAAAGGCGAATTTTCAGACCGTAATACATGGTGATGCTAAGGTGGCGAACTTTTGCTTTTCGGCGTCAGGTTCAGACGTGGCAGCGGTAGATTTTCAATACACGGGGCAAGGAATTGGCGTGCAAGATGTGGCGTATTTTCTTGGCAGTTGTTTGGAGGAAGTCAGTTTGGCAGACCATTTCGCTTTTTTGTTAGAGCACTATTTTGCCGAGTTAACGCGCTGCTTAGTTGCACAAGGTGAATCGCCCGATTTTGCCTCTAAGGTTGAAGCGGAATGGCGATCTTTGTTTGAGCTTGCGTGGGCTGATTTTCATCGCTTTATTCTGGGTTGGAGCCCAGATCACATCAAGAACACGCCGTTCAGTCAAATGATGACCGAACGAGCTCTGGCCTCATTACGAACTTCGTAAGGCGCGATTCGTCTTGGCTGTGGCTTGGGCTGCTAAAGGATCGTCAGGCCAAGGGTGCTTAGGATAACGACCGCGCATTTCCTTTTTTATCTCAGGGTAAGCGTTTTGCCAAAAGAAAGGCAGATCGTGTGTCACAGCCAAAGGCCTTTGGGCCGGGGACAGTAATTCTAAGGTGAGGTTTTGTCCTAATACTTGCGGTGTGTGTGTCATGCCAAAGGCTTCTTGCAGCTTCACGCTGAGCTTAGGAGGCGATTGTTGATAATCAATTTTATGCTGATGGCCTGATGCCACGGCGAGGCGTTCTGGAACCATCTTCTGGAGGCGGTTTTGTTGTTGCCAGTCTAAGGTGTTTAATAAAATGCTTTTGAGATCCAGCTTATCCAGTGCATGTTGTGTCGTCACGTTCGCTAAATAGGGCGCGAGCCATTCCTGCAATGTTTGCAATAATACTTCATCGCTCAAGTTTGGCCACTCGGCTTGATGATCATGTTGGGCGGCAAAGTGGATTCTGGCTCTCAGTTGATCACAGTCTTGGTGCCAGGGTAACACCGCCAGTCCTGCTTGTTTGATGTATTGGCAAACGGCGGTGGTGACGGCCTCTGCAGGAAGTTGTGATGATGCTTGGCGTTGCACACAGAGCTTGCCAATCCATACTTGTTGTTCACTGATCAAACGAGCGTCTTTTTTCGACCAAGCAAGGTGGTTTTTCGTCTGCAATAGGGAAGGCTGATGCTCAGCCAAAGCCGCTAAGTTTAAAGGCTGAGACAAGTAAATTTGGTCCTCTTCATGGCCTTGATGCCCGCCAATGTCGAGCGCCACCAGATAGTCGGATTGCGCATTGTTGTCGGTTTTGTCTAAGCTGGCGAGACGACCATTGGCCAGTTTGTAGCGTACTTTTTGATCAGACTTCCCTTTAGCGTCGCCTTGGCGCTGTGCGATGCGATCAAAAAACGCCGCGGCCAAGAGCAAACCTAATGCGTCCTCTTCACTGATGTTTTTCGTTCGAGTAGGCACGTCTATTGAGGCGCAGCGATGACGCCATTGTTTAATTGATTGTTGGTAAAAATGTTTTGGCTTGTGAGCGGTCAGCTTCGTGTCACTCTGAGTCAGCCACTGTAGACGCATGGTAAAGTCGCTGCCTACGTTGGACATAGGGTCGCCTTCGCTAAGTAATGCGCATGCTTGGCAAGCTAGGTCGCTGTGCCCCCATTGTTTCGCTAAGAGTAGCAGGTGCGCCAAGCGCGGCTCTAGGTTGAGTTGACTCATGTGTTCGCCGTGGGTGGTGAGCGTTAGCCCCTCTGCCTCAATGGCGTGTAATTGACGCAAGGTATCTAACGATTGCTGGAAATGACCTTCTGGCGGTGGCGTGATCCAGTCGAGTTCTAACCTGTCTTGAATGCCCCATTGGGCTAGATTTAAGGTCAAGGAACTGAGTTCTAAGCATTCAATTTGTGGTTGTGCTTGGGCCGCCAATCTATGTTGTTGCTCTTCGCTCCACCAACGATAACAAACCCCTGCTTGGGTGCGCCCAGCACGACCGGCACGTTGAATGGTTTCCGCTTGGGTGGCTCTTCGAGTGTGCAAGCGGGTGGTGGCGGTATTGGCATCAAATCTGGCTTCACGGCTCAGTCCGCTGTCGACCACGACACGTATGCCCTCAATGGTTAAGCTGGTTTGTGCAATGGCCGTGGCTAAGACGATTTTGCGTTCAGGTTCATTGGTCGGGGAAATGACTTTTTCCTGCTCCTGTAGGCTTAAATCTCCATATAAAGGCAAGATAGATAAATGGACTTGGTCTTTTAGTTCTTTGTGCAAACTCTGATGAACTTGGCGGATTTCTTTTTGCCCTGGCAGAAACACCAGAATATTGCCGATTTGTTGGTGGTATGCGCGTAGGACTAAGCGGCTGATTTCATCAGTGACTTCTGCGATTTTCAGCGCTTTATTGTCATATATCACGTCTACTGGGTAACTGCGCCCAGCACTGCTTAGGGTTGAGCTGCCAAGGCGTTGTTCGAGAAGCGGGGTGTCTAAAGTGGCAGACATCACCAGAAGCTTGAGAGGGTCCTCATCACGATAGAGTTCGCGGGTTTGCAGGCACAAAGCAAAGGCCAGATCAGAGTGGAGGTTTCTTTCGTGAAATTCGTCGAAAATAACCAGAGCAATGTCACTTAAAGAGGGATCGTCCTGCAACATGCGAGTGAGAACGCCTTCAGTCACCACTAAAACTTGTGTGTCTTTGCTTTCTTTGGTGTCGTGGCGGATACGATAACCAATGCGTTTACCAAGGGGTTCTAGCAAGCTGTCCGCTAGACGTTTGGCGGCGGCTTTCGCGGCCAAACGACGGGGCTCCAACATGATGATTTTACGTCCTTTCCGCCAAGTTTCATTCATTAAAGCAATCGGTACTACTGTGGTTTTGCCAGCACCGGGAGCCGCTTCCAAAATAGCTTGATCTTGCTCGGCTAAGGTTTGCAATAAGTCCGGCAGAATGGCGTGAATGGGTAAAGAAGATGTCATGTTAGAACCTTTGTAATGGTGGCCACATCATAGCGATTTTTACGTTGCTTTTCAGCTAGGGGGGCGAAGGCATCTTCTGAGCAAAAGAATGAAAATCTTTTTCATTAATATATTTCACGCATTTCTAAATTTAATTAATTTTACTCAAGTTGTTATGCCGGTATAAGATGCGTCTTGTTCTGAGATTAAACAACATAGCAATGGATGCTTAATGAGGCCATTAAGCAAAATACAAAACAGGATTCGATCACCATGAGTAAAGACATTATTTTTACGATTAACAGCGAATGTCTCGATGAACATTATCAGCCTTCTGAAAGTACTCGAGTTACGACGAATTTTGCGAATTTAGCAAGAGGTGAGCGCCGTCAAGCGAACTTACGTAACGCGTTAAAGATGGTGAATAATCGCTTTAATGCGTTAGCACATTGGGATAATCCTAATGGCGATCGTTATGCTGTTGAGTTAGACATTGTCTCGGTTGATATGGACATTGCCAATAATGGACACGCTTTTCCGGCGATTGAAATACTGAAAACGACCATTCTTGATCACCATACGAATAAACGTATCCAAGGCATTGTCGGCAATAATTTTTCCTCTTATGTGCGTGATTATGACTTTAGTGTCTGGCTATTGGAGCACAATAAGCATCAGCCCCAATTTAGTATTCCGAAGAATTTTGGTGAGCTGCATGGCAAGCTCTTTCAGTGTTTTGTGAATTCAAGTGATTACAAGGCGCATTTTAATAAACCACCGGTAATCTGCCTGAGCGTGTCGGACAGCAAAGTGTATCGTCAAACGGATAACCAGCATCCTATTTTGGGGACGGAATACTTAGCCAATGAGGCTTCCTTGACGGAACAGTATTTCCAGCAGATGGGTCTGCAGGTGCGCTATTTCATGCCGCCAAACAGTGTTGCTCCTTTGGCTTTTTATTTCTTTGGTGATCTGCTGAATGACTACACGCATCTTGAACTGATCAGCACTATTAGCACCATGGAAACTTTCCAAAAAATCTATCGTCCTGAAATTTATAATGCGAATTCGGTGGCGGGGAAATGCTATCAACCGAACCTGAAGAACGCAGACCATTCAGTTACTCAAATAGTGTATGACCGAGAAGAACGAAGTCAATTAGCCAATGAACAAGGTAAGTTTGCGGAGGAGCACTTCATCAAACCTTATCAAACAGAACTTGCCCAATGGTTGGCTCAATAATCCGGTTTTAAATGTACGTCTACAATACGGCAGACTTTATTATGAACACAGTTACTAAAAAAAAATTACTCCCTACGTCCACTGCTGGCAGCTTACCAAAGCCAGCTTGGTTAGCTGAACCTGAGACACTTTGGTCACCTTGGAAGCTACAAGATGAGTCATTAATTGAGGGCAAGCTCGACGCTCTTTGCGTGTCATTACAAGAGCAGCAACAGGCTGGTATTGATATTGTCAGTGACGGCGAGCAAACGCGCCAACATTTTGTCACCACTTTCATAGAGCACCTTAATGGTGTTGATTTTGAAAAACGTCAAACGGTTCGAATTCGTGATCGTTATGATGCCAGCGTGCCGACCGTGGTTGGACCAGTGAGTCGTCAAAAGTCGGTTTTTGTTGATGACGCTAAGTTTTTACGTCAGCAAACCAAACAGCCGATTAAATGGGCCTTGCCAGGCCCGATGACGATGATTGATACACTGTATGATGATCATTATAAAAGCCGTGAAAAACTTGCTTGGGAATTTGCCAAAATCCTCAATCAAGAAGCCAAAGAGCTTGAGGCCGCTGGTGTTGATATTATTCAGTTTGATGAGCCTGCCTTTAATGTGTTTTTTGATGAGGTTAATGAATGGGGCGTGGCGACATTAGAAAGAGCCATTGAAGGGCTAAAATGCGAAACGGCGGTGCACATTTGTTATGGCTATGGCATTAAGGCCAATACCGACTGGAAGAAGACGTTAGGATCAGAGTGGCGACAATATGAAGACGCTTTCCCTAAGTTACAGCAATCGAATATCGATATTATCTCATTGGAGTGTCATAACTCACATGTACCAATGGATTTACTGGCACTGATTCGCGGAAAAAAAGTCATGGTCGGTGCCATTGATGTGGCAACCGACACCATTGAAACCCCTGAAGAGGTTGCCAATACGTTACGAAACGCTCTTCAGTTTGTCGATGCCGATAAACTTTATCCTTGTACCAATTGTGGCATGGCACCGTTATCTCGCTCCGTAGCAAGGGCTAAGCTAAAGGCGTTAAGCGCCGGTGCCGACATTGTTCGAAGAGAGCTTTTAAACTCAGACAAATTGGTCTAATAAAGAGGCGGACTAGCTTTTTGATAAGCTCTGGTGAGACTGCTTGAAAGGTAGTCCGCTACTCATGGCGATGATCGGATGGCAAGATCTGTTGGTAGTAAGACTGGCCTATGTCTAGGTGCATTTGAAATGCGAAACCTTTATGAAGCATGGTTTGCATGTCCGCTTGTGTAATTCGCATGACGTAACTGGTTTCGGTGGCGACCAATTTACAGTCATGCATTACCATACTAGCGAGAAACCATTTCGCGGGATCATTGTGTTTGCTTGGGTAGCGCCTTTCGCCACATTCGAGTTGCCATGTGCCATCCAATAGAACCCAATAATCCTTTGCACTTGATGCCGTGGCGATCACTCCACCTTGGTTAACTTGCCATTCTTTTGAGTGATTAATCACCCACTGCTGTTGCGAGGTGTTCAGTACGGTGAAAAATGGCGTATGACGCAGTAAATGCAGATAGGTTACCGAAGGCCTCATGGTCAGCTGTCCTATTGCGTCAGCTTCCATCGGTCTGATACACCCAGTGATGGTCATGAGGGAAGCGCCCAACATGACCATTATTGAGCTTAATTTCTGACAAACCCTCATCAAAGTTAGGCCAACCCGCCGTTAGCGCGAAGTATTTGTCCATTGATCCAACCACTTTCCTGACTGGCCAAGAATGAAACGATTTGAGCAATGTCGTTTGGCTGGCCAAGTCGTTCCAACGGCGGCATTTTGGCAAAGCTTTGAATCATCTCTTGAGTCTTTCCAGTTAAGAACAAATCGGTAGCGATTGGGCCAGGTGCCACCGCATTGACGGTGATTTGACGTCCTCTTAGCTCTTTAGAAAATACTTTAGTGAAGGCTTCAATCGCGGCCTTTGTACCATTGTAAATGGAATAGCCCACCATATTTAAAGCCAGAGTGGTGCTGGATAGATTGATGATTCGGCCGCCGCTGTTTAGGCGTGTTCCTGCTTCTCGTAGAGTATTGAAAACACCTTGTGTATTAATGGCAAAGTAGCGTTCATACAATTCGTCTGAGGTTTCCATTAGAGGTAAGGTGTTCAGAATGCCAGCGTTATTCACTACAACGTCAATGGTACCAAGGCGACGTTCAACCTGATCAAACATGGTATTCACGTCAGCAGAATGGGCCACATTTGCTTTGACGGCGAACGCCGTTTGTCCTTTAGAGGCTAACTCTTCAACCAGTTTGTCTGCGGCTTGAGAGTTAGATGAATAGTTAATGGCGACGGCGAAACCGTCGGCTGCGAGTCGTCGAGCAATGCTGGCCCCAATGCCTCGTGATGCACCTGTTATCAATGCAATTTTCTGATGTGATGTCGACATTTTTTACCCTCTCAGTGATGTGAAAACCAATGAGAGCAAGAATAGTTGGTTTGATTTTAAAGATAATCTGCCTATATTTGATAAGATAATTCCATTTGCGACAACAATAGTTGCCATAACAAGCTTTATGTCAGCGCGTTTCTCTCTCATTTTTGATCACTGATTTTTTTAAGTAAGAGTGCCTTATGGATCGCTTTCAAGAAATGCATGTGTTTGTCCGTATTGCCCAGTGTGGTAGCTTTTCACAAGCCGCCGAAGACCTACACATCCCCAGAGCAACCGTATCTAATTTAGTGAAACGACTTGAGCAGCGGATTGGCGTGCGGTTACTGGAGCGTACGACGCGCCAAGTCAGTATGACGCAAGAGGGCAAGCACTATTACCAACGTTGTTTGCGCATTTTAGCGGATCTAGAGGAAGCCGATACCGCCTTTAAAGACACCAAACCACAAGGCTTATTGCGGATTAACTTACAAGGAACGTTAGCAAAACATTTTGTGATGCCTGTTATCGACGAATTTGTTGCTCGTTACCCAGATATTGCGTTGCATATCGAAGAAGATGATCGGCTGGTTGACCTAGTCAAAGAAGGCATAGATTGCGTTTTACGAGCTGGGCCATTACAGGATTCATCATTGGTTGCCAAGCCGTTGGCGAACATGGAGCAAATGACCGTTGCCAGTCCTAAGTATCTGAAACAATACGGTGTTCCAACCACATTGGCGTCACTTAAGCATCACCGAGTCATTGGTTATCTATCGTCTGCTACTGGATTGGATACGACCTTAGATTTCACTTTTGGTCAGGACATTAAGGAAGTGACATTGCCGTCGATGGTGACCGTCAATGGGGCGGATATGTATACCGGTGCGGCGTTGAGTGGATTAGGTTTGATTCAAGTGCCGCGTTATCGTATCGAAGAAGAATTAAAACGCGGGGTGCTCAAGCCAGTCTTGAGCGAATTCCCACCTCCTAACATGCCCGTGTCGGTACTCTACCCACAGAATCAACAGGTGTCATTGCGAGTCAGAGTGTTCATAGACTGGTTAACCGAGCAGTTTCGCGTAGGCGATTAGGGGAGAGGTCGTGCGTTATTAAGATTGCTTCCTTTGTTTGTTTTCGTTTAGCGAATACTGTTACGTCGCTTTGGGATGGCGGCCAATCGTGAGGTTAAATCGGCGTCTTCACGTTCGCCCAAAATATCGCTGACTCGGTGAGCAATGCCTTGATAAGGCTGAGCAAAGGTGGTGAGTTGATAAGCCTGCCAGGCGGATTGAGGAATATCGTCAAAGCCAAGAATGCTAATGTCATCTGGGATCGAAAGATTGAACGGATGTCGGGCGGTATCCATAAAGCCGCATGCGACTAAATCGGTAATGCAAAAATAGGCATGGTTAGGCTGGTGGTTGGGCAATAAGGCTTGGGCCGCCTGTTGTCCATCTTCGTAGTTGGTGTTATCTCCTCGCCAGACCGTCACTTCGAATCCTTTGGCCTGAGCCGCGCTAATAAAAAAGTGTTCTCGAGCTAACAGACTAGGCGTGCCCTTGTTCGAGCTAACCAGGGAAAGCGTTTGGCAACCTGCTTGTTGGAACAGAGTAACGGCTTGTTGCATGGCATCGGCATAGTCGATTTGAATGTGGTGGGCGTTTTCGACTTCATCATTACAGTTGATCATGATGACTTTTTGGCCTGAGTCGACACAGGTTTGAACCAGTTCTGGTGGTGGGGTTCCCGACATAACCACACTGGCTGATGCTCGATAATGCAGAGCGCGACGCATGGCATCATCGGCACTGCTGGGATCCGAACTGGCATTGATTACCATCACCATACGACCATCTTGTTGTAGTTGCTTGGTGAGGGCGTCTAACAATAGATTGTGATAGGGCTTGTCTAAATTGGCCGCCAGTAGGCAAACCGGTCGGCTTTGTTCTTTCGAAATACTACGGGCTAAATGATTAACGTGATAATTGAGTTCGGCTGCGGCCGCCAGCACTCTTTCTCGGGTTTTGGCCGAGACACTGGCGCCGTCAGTAAAGGTTCGAGAAACGGCTGAACGAGATACGCCTGCCAAACGAGCAACTTCGGCGGCCGACGTTGCTTTGTTCTTTTCAGGTCCTTTGTTTTTTGGCATTTACACTTTCTCTTTGGGCAAATAGGGTTGTAAACGTTTTACTTGTTCCGCAGCCCAATGGGCGGCATCGACCAGTATTTGCTTAGGCGCCTCAGGCCATTCTTCTTTGATCAATTGTCTGGCTTCGCGTATGTGATTGATGGCGTCTTCTAAGCTAGGGTAAGTTTCAGGCTCATCTAAATGTAGCAAAAGTGCCGTTAATGTCACCGAGCGACTGCGGCCACCACGACAGTTGATGAGTATGTTACCAGTTTCTTTCCAAGGGTAACTTGGTTTATTTGGTAATTCTTGGTCGATCAAACTGCGCAGCTGATAATAGCCAGCCAGCATCATAGGATGAGGGTTTCCTGGGCCATCTACTATGCCCAGTTTGTAGTAACGCACAGGTGACCAGCCAAAGGCTAAGGCTTGGCTCAACGGATCTTGCATGGTGACCAGATTAATGTCGAGATTGACAGCACAGTTAAAAACCGTACCTATGCCATGTTGGTTTAGTAATTCCGGATCAGAAGCGGCCTGCTTATTCCCAATGTAAAGATCGATGTTGCGACCAAGAAAATTTTTATGGATCAGATGAAGAGGGGCACGCTTTGCTTCAGCTTCTCGGAAGATTTGTTTCATATCGGTGACATTTGATTGACTCATGATGGTTCCTTTAGGGCTAAATTTGGGAAATTAACTTGGCAAACGCATGTTGCAATGGCGGGGGCCGAAGCGAGTACAGGGCCTGTTTCTAATAGATCAGGTAAGCTGTTTGGCCAAGTGCCGACTTGCCCGCCAGCTTCTTCGACCATCAACATGCCAGCAATACAGTCCCAACTGTTCATCGAGATTTCTAGATAGGCGTCGGTGCGACCCTCTGCAACCCAAGCTAACCCTAAGCCGCCTGAACCGCCTCGGCGAATGCTGGCGCCTTGCTTGAGTAAGTCGTCTTGAGCCGTTAAGTAGGCTTGCGTTGTGGCTCTTTGCGACCAGCCAAGCTCAACATGGGCTTGGGTCATGTCTGATGTTGTAGCGACACTAATGGGTTGGTTGTTTTTGGTGACGCCTCTACCGCGCTGAGCAAAGTACAATTCCTGTGAGACGGGTTGGGCTATGGCTGCTAGTTGAGCTTTGCCATCGATGCAAAAACAAATAATGACGCAAAAATGAGGGATGCCACGAGCAAAGTTCGCGGTGCCATCAATGGGATCTATGATCCAGGTAGCTGACTCAGGCGTTCCGCCGCCTTCTTCTCCTAAAATGGCATCCTCAGGAAAATGGCGAGATATTTCATCTCGGATCATGGTCTCTACGGCTAAGTCTGTTTCGGTCAGAAAATCTTGTGGGCCTTTTAAATCATAGGAGCCTGCTTCTCTGTTTAAGTAGCCCTCCAGCGCGCGCGCGGAGGCTTTTTTAATTAATGTGTTTAGGAAGTTGGCACGTGGTTCAATATCATTAAATGTGTTCAAGGTAATCCTTTATAACGTTGACACAGGCTCATTCATTGGCCTGTGTCTTACCGGTGATGCTAGATGAACGGGTGTTCATGGTATTTCAAAAGTGTTTACAGTTGTCCGGCACGGGCCAGCGCCCAAAGGTCTTGCCAGTCTTGGCGGTTCTCCCAGTCATTCTGTGCGGTTGCTGGGTTGTATTTCATCAGTTGATCAAGGTATGCCGCCACACCAGAAGGCTCGACAGAAGGTATCTGGTTATCCATATTGGTTGAGATCTTGCCGTCAATGGCTTGAGGATGAAAGCCTTCGCTGGTCAACATGTAATGCACAAATAACTTAGCGGCATTAGGGCTATCTGTGCCTTTGGTGATCATCATAAATTTAGGGTAAAGCAGGCCAACCATGGGTTTCATTGACGCGCAGATGCCCAATTTCATGCCATTTTTGTTTTCACGGTATTTCGCTGAAGACATGATGCCAATGAAGTTTTCTTTGGTATCTGGTGCGCCTACTGCAGAGGCGACATCACCATCTGAGTTGGTCAGCAAAGGTTGATTTTTTGCGAGGGCCACCACAAAGGCTGCTGTGGCACTATCCAGATCCGTTTTTAGGGGTTTGCCATAGTGAGCTTGATAAGCGTCGGCAATCACCTTGTCATGGTGCATAGCAAATTGGTTGAAGAAATCGGTGTACATAGATTTGTTAAGAGGGTCTGGCATGGTGACATGACCTTTCCATTTAGGGTCGGTCAGAGCCCAAATATTATCGACCGGACAGCTGTCATTCAGTGCCGTATTGTAAGACCACACTACAGGTGAGTTTGATACCACTAATGGATTGCTGAATTGTGCTGGTATCTTATTTTTCATGTCTTCGGGTAAATAGCTGTAGGTATAGCCGGTTGACAATAATTGTGCGGAGGCCGCGGGTACATCCGAAATAATGACCACGTCGGATTTGACGTTATTGGCTTTAGTTTCACTGAGCACCATCTTGATGTTAGCGCCTGCTTTGATTTTAGTACCAGTGGTTTCAATGCCGTATTTTTGGGCAAAGGCTTTGGCTTGTTTTTTGATTTTACCCGTCGAGTCGTAGACAGAAAGGGCTGGTTCCGACTGGGCTGCTTTGATTAAGGCATTAAGATCGAAATCTTCCGCGAAGGCTGATGTCGAAGCAAGCGTGCTGACTAGTAATAAGCTAGGGATGTTACGAATCATGAGATGTCCTCAATTTTGGATTGATTAAAATCAGGCGAAACCACGTCTGCAGAAGTGCGGAAGATCGCAGCCTTAGGGATTATGGAAAAGGGTTGGCGATGACCGTCTGCATTGAATAAATGCATGGCGTGACGGGCAACTTGCAAATTGGCTCGATCACCCCGTTGCCAAGCTGGTGGCGTTTGGGTGGTGTGAACCAGATTGATAGGCGAGTGACTGTTTTTCTCTTGGATGATGGTTAGTTCAATAATCCAAGCACCACCCGTCGGCAAAATGTCGTTTATTGTGACAGGCACGCAGGATGGCGAAGCTTCTTGGCTTAACAGTAAACCTTCTGGGCGTAAGCCAAGTTGTGTTCCTTTACTGACCGAAGTGGAAAAGCCGGCTTGGTGCATTAATTGCTGTGCAGATTTTGTTTCCGCTGAGATCATATTAATGGGCGGATTACCAATAAATTCCGCCACAAAACGATTCGCGGGGCGTTCGTAAATATCATTTGGTGTGCCGATTTGCTGGAGTGTACCTTTGTTCATGACAGCGATTTGTGTTGCCAATGTCATGGCTTCCCATTGGTCATGGGTCACGAAGACAATGGTCGTGCCGAACTCTTGGTGTAGGCGCGTTAATTCAGCTCGCATGGATAGGCGAAGGGATGCATCGAGATTGGATAATGGCTCATCTAACAACAAGATGCCGGGATTCATGGCTAAGGTTCGTGCTAAGGCGACACGTTGCTGTTGTCCGCCAGAAAGCTGCGCCGGGTAGCGGTTTTCTAGCCCTTCGATCTTGAGCATCACGATCATCTCAGCAACGAGTTTTTTACGCTCGTTGGCCGGTAAGCCTTTTAAACGCAGACCAAATTCAATATTACGTGCGACGGTCATGTGAGGCCACAAGGCATAGGATTGGAAAACCAAACCAATATGGCGTTTTTCCGCCGGAACAAAGAGGCCTTTCGCGACGTTATCAAGCACTCTTCCGTCGGCCATAATCTCGCCATCCGTTAAGTGTTCTAACCCTGCGATCATGCGCAGAATGGTGGATTTGCCACAGCCAGAAGGCCCCAGTACACACATAAACGCGCCATCCTGAATCTCCATTGACACCTGATCGACTGCAGGTGGATGACCCTTGCTATAGCATTTGGAAATATTGTTTAAGGTAATATTTGACATAGTATTAGCTCTCCAGACCTTGAGCTAAGCCTGTCCCAGTGAGGCGGTTGATGAGTATGGTGCCGAATAGGGCAATCAAGGCAATCATCAAAACGACAGCATTAGCGGCTTGGGTGTAGTTGAAATCAATAAGACGGATTGAGAACGTCGTGAGTACGTCGGTCGCCGGTACGGCGAGGATAATGAACAGGCTGACCCCTTTAATACCAGAGATGAAAGGCATTAAAACGGCTGTCACTAGGGCATTGCGTTGAATGGGCAAGATAATAGAAAACATGCGTCGTAACCAGCCTGCGCCAGCGACACGTGCACTGTCTTCCACATCACTGCCAAGTTGTGTCATGGCGGAAATGCCTGCTCGACTAGCAAAGGGCATTTGGTCAGCAATGAGGGCAAGGAAAAGGATCATTGGTGTGCCATACAAGGCTGGAATAGGGCCATGTGGTACGGCGAACAGAGTTAAAAACGCCGCCGCAAAGGCAATTCCAGGCACCAAATAGGGGAAGAACGTAATTTGGCGCAATGATACGGAGACGAATTTTAGCGGTGAGCGTAGCACAATGTATCCGGTTAAAAGTCCTAATATTCCAGCGCATATTGACGCACTGCCGACAATGCTGATGGAACTCCAAGCGGCGTTCCAAAACTCCGAGGACAATAAAATGCCATTGCGTAATGCCACTGTATCTAGATTGGTGCCAATCCAATAATCAAGAGTGAAGTTTGATAAATCGAAGCGACCTGGCAAATGCATGACAGTGGATAATGCCAGTGCTCCTAGCGGGGCAATGACACCAATAAAAACCATGATTAATGCCAATATGCTGGCAGGCCATTGTAACCAACCAAGTGACTGTCGACGCTCCATGGCTCCTTTGGAGCCGATAATGGCAAAGCGTCTGGCTTCGCGCATCATCCAAGTATCCAGTGCTAAGGTCGCAATGCCGACCACTAAAATGACGCCAGCAAACACCGCCGCGACCCCATTTTGTTGTGTGCCTATGGCGCGGTACAGTGAGGTGGCGAGGGTTTCAAATTGTACTGGTAGACCAAGAACGTAGGGTACGGAGAATTCACCAATTGCGTCGGCAAAAATTAATAAGGCCGATGACATCAGTGCCGGACGCATTAAGGGGAAAACAATCGATAGGGCCACTCTTCCTCGACTGGCTCCGAGCATTTGTCCGGCTTCTTCTAATTGGCTGTCTAGGCGTCTTAAGGCATTGCCGACTAACAGGATAACGAACGGAATGTAGTTGAGCGTCATAATGACGATGGTTGGAAAAGCACCATAGGACACCCAGTCTGGTAGCTGATAGCCCATGGCTTCGGCCCAACCTGGTTGACCTCCAATGGTGGCGTTTTTGAATAACGTGGTCCAAGCCAAAGCAAAGGTCCAAGCAGGGAGCATAAAAGGAACAATCAAGGCGGTTGATAACCAGCGACGCCCCATGAGATTTGTCCGAACAAGCAGCCAAGCCAAAATAGAACCAATGACCATGGAAAGCAGCATAGAGGTAATGGAAACCAGTAAGGTGTTCCATAGGGGCTTCCAGAAAATAATTGAGGACATTCGGGATGCAAAGACGCGCTCTAGGTAGTAGCTTGTCACTTGACCTGCGTCGCCGCCAGTGCGCATTTCATCACCTGTTTGAACAGTAAAGACTTCAAATAAAACATTGATGATAGGGACTGCAATTAACCATGCGAAGATAAATAATAGCCCTAGACCCATAAGTAAAGTCGGGTCACATTTTGCGATCACAAGCCGATGTCGCCACTTTTGTAGCGGTGATAAATGGGTCGAATGGGACATCTCGGTCATGTTATCCTCAAGTTCAAAAAACGAATGTTGAAACCTAAGATAGAGACCTTCTATGTCAGAAAGATGACATTTTGCAACCATGTGCAAAAAAATATAAAAAAGTTTGTCAGTGGCCTGATAGGAAAAGACAAAGCCGGCTTGTTCAAGCCATGATAGATCAAAATATGAGAGGGAAGAACAAGAGAAGAGGTGAACGAGTGGAAGCGGCTAGATCAGTCTGTTAGCGTATCCTAACCTTAGGTTGTGCAATGCAAATGTCCGTTTTACAGATGGCAATGCAGGGTAAAAAGTAACCCTTGGCCTGCTCTTGTGTAGTGAGACCTCGAGGTATTTTTGCGCCATAGTCTATCTCTCCGGCTAATAACTTCGTTAAGCAAATACCACAGACGCCATTATCACAGGCGTGTCTAATGGGGACTTGTTGAGCCAATAAGGTTGTGAGAATTGTGTCTTCTAAAGCACACTCTAGGTAGCGAGGAGGATGCAAAAAACTGAGCTGAATGCGTTTCATCTGGGGCAAGATGCTTTTCCTTCTGTTAATCTTCTATTAACTTTAACATGATAAAAATGCTGCAGTGCCATGAGGCGATTGTGCATCGAATAATAATGACAACGGATCCTAATCAATACAATGACAGAGCCAAGTAAAAAAACCTTATTGGTGGTTGATGATGACCAAGATATTCGTCAGCTATTGTGTGATGCGTTATCACAGAAAGGCTATCAAGTGAGAGAGGCCGAAGATGGTCGTCAAATGTGGGCGCATCTAGAAGCGGAAGCTGTGGACTTGGTGTTAATGGACTTGTACTTGAAAGAAGAAGATGGGTTGAGTTTAGCGCGTGAGGTTCGAGAGCGATTTGTCATGCCCATCATGATGCTTACTGGGAAGGGAGATGAAACCGATCGGATTCTGGGGTTAGAGCTGGCCGCGGATGATTACATGATGAAGCCCTTCAACTTGCGTGAGTTGACCGCTCGTATTCATGCTTTATTGCGCCGTTCGTTTCAAGCGCCTCCCGCCGACGTTCATGCGGTTAATCAAGATCACGAATGTTTGCGTTTTGGTTCATGGGTATTGGATCTCACCGCGCGTTTGTTGCAAGATCAAGAGGGCAAATTGGTCACTTTGACGTTGGGGGAATTTTCTTTGTTGGAAGTGCTGGCACGTCACCCAGATCGAATTTTCACTCGTGAGCAATTGATTGAACAAAGTCGAGGATTAGAAACGGAAGTGTTTGATCGTACCGTCGATGTGTTGATTTTGCGCCTCAGACGTAAAATCGAATCCAATCCGAAAACCCCTGAATTCATTAAAACACAACGTGGTCTTGGGTATTTCTTTCAAGGCCCAGTGCGAGTGAGCTGATGCGTTTTGTCAGTATTCGTCAAAAAGCCTCTCTGTCTATGTTGGCCATCAGTGTGGTGGCCTTTTTCATGGTTGGCATTGGCTGGCAATCTATGCGAGTCAGTGAAGCTACTTTGTCTGAATTCGAATCTGAAACGCTCCCTGAAATCAGCACCTCGCTCACCTTAGCGGAAGGCGTGGCGCAGCTGGCCGCGATTGCGCCTTATACCGCCGGTTCTGGACGTCCTTTTCAACTGCAAACGGAATCTGAGCGAATCCACCGTCGCATTCTTGAGTTACGTGGCGTCGCCGATAGCTTAATGAACTCAGAGTTTCAGGTGGACATAGACAAGCGTTTGGATGACTTGCAGGCAACCCTAGAGGAGTTGGTGGTGTTGGTCCGAGAAGAGTTGTACTTGCGAGAAGATGGCTTAGCACAACAATTTCGCATTCGTCAGCTATTGCCCTCTACCAACACAGTCGATATCTCCAATCAACAGGGATTAACTTGGTTATTGCAATTATTAGAAGCCCCTAGTTTGTTACCTGAGCGTATTGCCAATACCTTAAAACTGTCCCAGCAGGGTGCTGATGTGACTCGTATTGCACAGGATTTGTTGCAGGCTCATCAGCGCTTAAATGAGATACAAGAAAGAAAGAATTATTTGCTCATTGCCATACGGGCGAAGTCCGAACAATTGAGTCAGCAAGTGAGTGACTTTGTGGGGGGGTTACAGAAAAAAGTGAGTCGCCAGCGTCAGGAGGTCTCGTCTTTTGTGGCCACAGGGCAAATTTGGATCATGGGTATTTCATTGTTTTTATTGTTAGGTCTGGCACGACTTTATTGGTACAGCCAGCGTATGACCAAAGACTTAGGTGTGGTGACCAACAATATGGAGCAATTGTCTTTAGGAAAAGTAGATTCTGAGCGAGCTTTGATTCGTCGTAATGATGAGATTGGCACCTTGGCAGACACCTTTGATGTGTTTCGCCAAGATGCTTTACGACGCATTGAGGTGACCGCGGAACTGTCAGAACAGAAGCATTTGCTCGAAACCATTTTTGACAATATGAATGATGGTTTGAGTGTGTTCTCAGCCAAAGGTCAGCTGGTGGCTTGGAACCTAGGCTATCAAAAGTTATTTGATTTATCCGATGATGATTTGCACATCGGAATGCCGATTAATGATGTACAAAACCTGATTAACCGAGGAGAGCATAAAAACCTTAATTTAGAAAACCAGCAAGTACACATGGATGAGGTAAACCTGTCTCGTCATCTTAAAGTGCAAAGTTTTGAGCGTCATTTTGATTCCGGCAAGATTATTGAATTTCGCTCTAAGCCTATGCCGGAAGGTGGTTTTGTGACCTTGTATACGGATCTAACGGAGCGTAAAAGTGTGGAAAGCCAATTAAGACAGGCTCAAAAGATGGAGATGCTTGGTCAATTAACTGGTGGCGTAGCCCATGATTTTAACAATCTTCTGGCGGCGATCATGGGCAATCTGCAAATGTTGTCCGATTCTCAACCACAATCAGCTGATCAGGCAAGGTACATAGACAGAGCCTTGGTGGTAGCGGAGAAAAGCAGTAACTTGGTGCAGCGATTATTGGCATTCAGTCGGCGTCAGCAGCTCTTTCCTGTGTTGATTGCTGTAGATGATTTGATTGAAGGTATGTTGGATTTAGTGGAATACAGTGTTGGGTCTCATATCCAGATTGACAGCGATTTGCAATGCCCAAATGTGGTTAGTTTGATAGACCCATCGCAACTTGAAAATGCACTTTTAAATCTGGCTTTAAACAGTGCCAGTGCTATGCCGGACGG
The DNA here is from genome assembly GCF_043643765.1 of Marinomonas posidonica. Lineage (GTDB taxonomy): Bacteria > Pseudomonadota > Gammaproteobacteria > Pseudomonadales > Marinomonadaceae > Marinomonas > Marinomonas posidonica_A. The sequence continues at coordinate 21,945 of NZ_JBHZSP010000018.1, forward strand.
TGGGCGTTTGGCTTTTTCGACCAAAACCTGCACTTTGCCAGACAGCGATACGCCTGCTATCCGTATTCGTGTCGAAGACTCGGGCGAGGGGATTTCCGAAGAAGTAATAGGTCGTATCTTTGAACCCTTTTTTACCACTAAGCCGGTGGGCAAGGGCAGTGGTTTAGGTTTGAGTATGATTTATGGCTTCGTAAAGCAAAGCGGTGGTGAAATTAAAGTCACCTCGGAACCTGGTAAGTGGACTCGAGTGTGTTTATTTCTACCACAACAAATACAGCCTGTGGCGATTGCTGATCAAACCATAGAGCCGCAGTTGGCAAGAATCCATCTGCTAGAACAGAGTTTAGTTTGGCTAGTGGAAGATGATGAAGAAGTGTGTCGAGTGATGCGCGAGCAATTGGAAAAAATGGGGCTCATCGTGCAAACGTTTGATTGCGCTGAAACCGTGCTAATGGCGTTACAGAAGGCGATTTTGCCAGAGGCTATCGTGTCGGACGTAAACTTATCGGGTGCGATGAATGGTGTTGAGTTAGCGCATCACATCAAAGAGCAGGAGTGCGCTTTCCAAGGGGATATTTTATTAATGTCTGGTTTGCCAAAAGATGAGTTAGAACAAAAATATCACCTAAAAAGTAATGATTTGTTTATTTCTAAGCCCTTTACAATCAAGCAGTTAGAGAAAATTATCCAGATCAGTCGCTGAAATATTACAAATATTACAATAAAAAATGAAAATTGAAATTATTCGTTAGTTTTTACACTTCATATTATTGGCAAGGAACTAAAGGTTCCTGAGTGGCATCAATGCCAATAATAAAAACAAAAGATTGGAGTTACAGAACAATGAAATTCATGAAGCAATTTTCTGCCAAAAAATTGGCGTGCTTGATCGCTGCAACCAGCTTATCTAGCGTAGCGGTAGCCGAAACCCCTATCATAGGTTTGATCACCAAAACCAATACCAACCCATTCTTCGTTAAAATGAAAGAAGGCGCACAAGCCAAAGCACAAGAGCTTGGTGTGGAGTTGCGTACTTTCGCTGGCCGTTACGACGGCGACAATGAAACCCAAGTACAAGCTGTTGAGAATCTAATTTCAGCGGGTGCGAAAGGCATATTGATCACCCCAAGTGATACCTCTGGTATTGTGCCAGCCATTCAAAAAGCTCGTGATGCTGGTTTGTTGGTCATTGCTTTGGATACGCCTTTAAGTCCAGCGAACGCTGCTGACATGACCTTTGCCACTGATAATTTTAAAGCCGGTGAAATGATTGGCATGTGGGCAAAAGCGAAAATGGGCGATAAGGCCAAAGACGCGAAAATTGCTTTATTAGATTTGAACAGCAGTCAAATTACTGTTGATGTAGCGCGTGACCAAGGTTTCTTGAAAGGTTTTGGTATTGATCTAAAAGACCCGCGTCGTAATGGTGATGAAACGGATCCTCGTATTGTTGGTAATGATGTAACTCAAGGGTCAGAAGAAGGTGGTCGCCGAGCGATGGAAAACCTACTTCAAAAAGACCCTGAAGTGAATTTGGTATACACCATTAACGAACCGGCAGCAGCCGGTGCTTATGAAGCGTTGAAATCCTTCGGTCTGGAAAAAGATGTGCTGATCGTTTCGGTCGATGGTGGTTGTCCTGGTGTACGTAACATCCGCGACGGTGTGATTGGCGCTACCTCTATGCAATTCCCTCTCAAAATGGCCTCCGAAGGGGTAACAGCGATTGTTGAGTTCGCTAAGTCGGGCTCACGTCCAACTGCTTCTGATGGCCTAGACTTCTTCGATACTGGGGTTCAACTTATTACAGATGAACCAGCCAAAGGCGTGCAATCAATCAGTTCGAAAACTGGTTTGAGTATGTGCTGGGGCTAACCCCATTTCAATGATAGTTGGGCAAAAAGAAGGTGCCCGCTTTTGCCGTTAGCCGTCATGGGCTAACGGCTGTTTTCCTGTCTGGAGTAGTCTATGAGTTCAACCGACACAAAACCCTCTTCGCCTGTGCTTGAGCACGATAAAGTGGCGGATCAAGCGCAAACGTATGTTGCCAGTTTCGAACATCGTGCAACCTTATTAGAGCGTTTTAAAAAGTTTCTGCATCATTACCCTGTTGCCGCACCAAGCATTGTACTAATCCTTGCTATTGTGGCCTTTAGCATGATTATTGGTGGCCGCTTCTTACACCCATTTAACTTGTCACTGATTTTGCAGCAAGTGACCATCATTGGTGTGATTGGTGTTGCACAAACCCTGATTATTTTAACCGCGGGCATCGACCTCTCAGTTGGTGCCATTATGGTGTTGTCGTCTGTGGTGATGGGACGGATGGCAATGGACTATGGCTTTGAAGCCTGGTTGGCATTATTGATTGGTATTGGTGTGGGTGCCGTTACTGGATTTATTAATGGCTTGCTGATTACTCGCATGAAATTGCCGCCATTTATTGCCACTTTAGGCTCTTGGAATGTATTTTTTGCGTTAAATCTTTGGTATTCCAAAAGTGAAACTATTCGCTCACAAGACATCAGTGCCGCTGCGCCTTTATTACAGTGGTTAGGCGAGACGGTTAACGTTTTCGGTGCCAGATTAACCTATGGTTCTCTGCTGATGTTAGCTCTGTTTTTTGTCATTTGGTATGCCTTGAATTGGACTTCTTGGGGACGCCATGTTTATGCCACCGGAGATGATCCTGCCGCGGCGAAATTGGCCGGTATTCGTACGGATCGTATTTTATTATCTGTATACATCTTAGCAGGTGTGGTGTGTGCAATTGGTGCTTGGGTATTGATTGGTCGTATTGGCTCTGTCAGTCCTCAGGCGGGTTATACCACTAACTTGGACAGTATCACCGCGGTAGTGATAGGTGGTTGTAGTCTGTTTGGCGGGCGGGGTTCTATCTACGGTACTTTGATCGGAGCCTTGGTCGTCGGTGTGTTTCGGAATGGCTTGGCGCTCGCTGGTGTGGATGTCTTATGGCAAGAGTTCACCGTGGGTATCTTGATTATCGTCGCCGTTGGTGTCGATCAGTGGATTCGAAGAGGGACAGCATAATGACAGTCGATTACAACCAAACACCGGTTTTGCAAACCAAAAATCTAGTGAAACGCTATGGCAGTGTCACGGCCATTGATCATGCGGACTTTGAGCTTTATCCCGGTGAAATTCTCGCCGTCATTGGGGATAACGGAGCGGGAAAATCGTCTCTGATAAAAGCCTTGTCTGGGGCACTCACCCCAGATGAAGGGGAAATCTTATTGGATGGCAAACCTGTGCACTTCAATTCACCGATGGAAGCCAGAGCTCTGGGTATCGAAACGGTTTATCAGAACTTAGCTGTGTCGCCTGCGTTGAATATTGCCGACAATCTTTTTCTAGGTCGTGAGTTGCGCAAACCGGGTATCTTGGGGTCAGTATTTCGCATGCTGGACAAGAAAGAAATGGAAAAGCGCGCCCGTGAAAAAATGGCAGAGTTAGGCCTGATGACCATTCAAAACATCAGTCAAGCGGTTGAGTCATTATCGGGTGGTCAGCGTCAAGGTGTTGCGGTAGCTCGATCCGCGTTGTTTGGTAGCAAGGTCGTGATCATGGATGAGCCAACGGCAGCGCTGGGTGTGAAAGAGTCACGTCGCGTACTCAATTTGATCAAAGAGGTACGAGACCGTGGTTTGCCCATTATTCTGATCAGTCATAACATGCCACATGTGTTTGAAGTCGCTGACCGTATTCATATTCATCGGTTGGGTAAACGTACCGCAGTGGTGACACCCGAATCACATTCCATGTCGGATGCCGTCGCGATTATGACTGGGGCCATGGAAGTCGATGAATCAGAGAGTGCAGCTTAATTTGATCCGTTGGGTCGGATGTGATTTGTGATGACAAAGGACAAAAGGTAAAAGCGTGTCAGATTAACATTAAGCCTCTGTTTTGTTCTTATGGTGAGTAAGGCAAAATAGGGGCTTATTTTATCCTGCCATGGTAGAGGGCATTTCATGAAAGCAATCATCAACCTTATTCGCTGTGGTTTTGTTCAGCTGCGTACAAGCTGGATGATGCGGCGCGTATTGCCGAGTGGCATGGCTGTATTGCTTTGTGCGACCTTGGTCTTACCTATTTCGTCTCAATCGTCTGAGCCACAACCGCTTAGATCCATTGGCATTAGTGTGGCGGATTTAGGCAACCCTTACTTTGTTAAGTTAGTGGATGCTGCAACCAGCAAAGCTCAAGCTTTGTCGAACGGTCCGGTGAAAATGCTGATTCGTTCCGATGCTTATGATTGGCAAAGACAGATAGAGCAACTAAACGACTTCATTGAACAAGATGTGGATTTAATTGTGTTAACCGCCGCCGATGAGTACAAGGTGGCGCCGGTTGTGGCAAAGGCTCAGCGTGCGGGGATTAAAGTCATTGCCGTGGATGTGAATGCCGATGGTGCGGATGCCACTATCACTACGGACAATGTTCAAGCAGGTGTGATCGCGTGCGAAAGGCTAGCGAAGAAAACCGGTTACCAAGGTAACTTTGTAATCATCAATGGTGTGTTGGTGTCGTCCGTGATTGAACGTGTGGCGGGGTGTAAATCTGCCTTGAACAAGTACCCTAATATTCGTCTTCTCAGTGACCGTATGAATGGGACAGGCAGTGTAGAGGGGGGAATGGAAGCCATGACCTATCTGATGGAAGAGTATGACCATATCGATGCAGTATTCAGTATTAATGATCCTACAGCCTTGGGCGCACTCAGGGCGGCGAAACAAGCCCAGCGTGATGAATTTTTATTGGCCTCGGTCGATGGTGCTCCTTTTGCCGAAGATCTGATTAAGCAGCCGGATAATCCTTGGATTGCTACGGCGGTTCAGCGTCCGGTACAAATGGCTGAAAAAGCCATTGAAATTGGCATGGACTTGTTAGCCGGTAAAGACGTTCCTCAACGGTTTATTTTGATCCCAGCAGTATTGGTCGAGAAAAACTAGCTTACGACCTGATTGGCCTTTCAATGTAACAATAGTAAGCTATTGTTCTTCATCATAAAGGGCAAAAAATGGATTCCTCATCTGTCGTAACGCAAATATTTAATACGGTCTTTCCTCTGACCTGTATTGTTGTCATTGCTTTTCTGTATGCGCGTGTCCGTCCAACAGACATGACGGTCGCGAATCGACTCAACATCAGTGTGTTTGCACCTGCGCTGATTTTTTCTGTTATGGCTTCCAAAGAGTTCCATATTGCTCTCTATTTAGATTTGATGCTGGCGGCAGCCGTGGTGGTACTCGGTTCAGGGTTATTGGTGTGGCCGTTGTGTAAGTGGTTAAAAGTGTCGCCAAAAACCTTGGTGCCACCAATGATGTTTAATAACAGTGGTAACTTAGGAATCCCGCTGATTTTATTGGCCTTCGGTGAATCGGCTTTGCCAATTGCCGTGGTGCTATTTCTAACTGAAAACTTACTGCATTTTACCGTGGGTATATACCTCCTTAATCCAAGGTCCAACCCGCTGAATGTACTGAAAATGCCGATGATCATTGCGACCATGTTAGGCCTGGTTTGGAGTTTACAGGGTTGGGAAGTGATGCCGGCGATGAAGGTCACAGTAGATATGTTGGGGCAAATTGCCATCCCATTAATGTTGTTTGCATTGGGTGTGCGCATGACTAGTGTGGATCTTAGCCAGTGGCGACTAGGGGTCATTAGCGGATTTTTATGTCCATTGAGTGGAGTGATTGTGGCTTTTGTATGGCAAGCCACGGTGGGCGTGTCAGAGGAATACTTTGGTTATTTACTTTTGTTCGCGTGCTTGCCTCCTGCAGTATTGAATTACATGGTGGCTGAGTTATATCAACAAGAACCCCATAAAGTGGCGTCGATTGTGTTGATCAGTAATTTAATGAGCTTGGCGATCGTGCCATGTGTTTTGTTTTATGTGCTTTAATGATCCTTCGTTGTGTAGCCTTATTGAGCGGGAGTAAAAGACATGATGGTTCAGCTTGGCTTGATTGCATTGTTGGTGGTTGTCTATTTTATTTTGTCGCGGTTTTTAAAATCCAGTGTGGCATTATTAGGGCGCAGTAAGTCGGTTAGTGACGTGAGAGTGTCTTATGTATCGAAGATGTTACATCTCGGCTTTACCGCGATTTTTGTGTTGCTGATTTGCTTGGTGTTAGGCATAGGTTATGGTCAGCTAGCCATCTTCTTTTCATCTGTGTTTGCCGTTGTGGGGGTCGCCCTGTTTGCCCAGTGGTCTATTTTAAGCAACATTACGGCGAGCTTAATCATTTTCTTTGGCTTTCCTTATCGCGTCGGAGATTGGGTCAAGGTTGTGGATAAAGACGATGAAGTTTTGGGTCAGATACTCGAAATCTCTAGTTTTCATGTCATCATTCAGCGCTTGTCTGGGGATGTTGTCACTTACCCAAATAGCCTGATTTTGCAAAAGGCAGTGATACGCTTTTCATCACAAGAAGCGGCAATGGCAGCCAGTCAATTTCATCAAGACAAAAAGAAAACGCTCACCACAGAAGATAAGGTAGAATAAGAAAAAATAGCGCATCTGGCTAAAAAGTGTTCAATTTTTCATGCTTGAGTTGGTTTTGTGTCATACTTAGAGGCTTCCACCCTATCGAAAGGAGGCTAAAGTGAAATCAGATCCTGAAACTTTGTTAAAAAGTCACGGAGAGCTCGTACAGTCTGATGCCTTAAAAGTGAAGTCCCATGTGCAAAGATCACAAGAAGATTGGATTCTCCACACCTTGATGATCGAGGGTTATGATGTGCCGTTTCGTTTTAAGCGCCAAGGCAAATATCGAACGCTTCGCGGTGCTCGTGTCAACTTGACCTACTATCCCGCGCAGGAGATTGTGGCTGGTATTCCCGTTGAAATTATGAAAGTAGTTCGTGTCAAACGTACCTAACTTGCTCGTGTGAGCGCTTATTTTTGCTTTAAATCCTAACGATATGAACTTAATATGACTGCGCTTGTCTTTGAAGCGGGTACATTAGTTTGATTATTAGGTGTAAGTGTCATGGAAATGAGTCGTTCGAGTAACTGGCTAGCGTTGATGAAACGAATTGAGCGCAGTGTCTGGTTCCAAGGTTTTATCATCAGTATTATTATTGTTGCCGCGCTCACGGTTGGGGCAAAAACCTATTCGTTGCCTTATGGCGTGGAAGCGGCCATCAATTATTTAGATGCCTTTATTACCGTTTTTTTCCTCGTTGAGATCAGTTTGCGTTTTATTGCATGCGACGATAAAAGACGCTTTTTCCGTGACCCTTGGAACATTTTCGATACTGTCATTGTGGTGGGCAGTTTAATCCCCGTGTCTGATACGGAAATGATCTTAGTGGCACGTCTGTTGAGAGTATTTCGTGTTTTGCGTCTGGTTTCCATCATTCCGGATCTGCGCTTTTTGATCAATGCGCTACTCAAAGCCATTCCAAAAATGGGATACATTGCTTTATTGATGTTCATCATCTTTTACATCTTTGCTGCGGTTGGTTCTATTTTCTTTCATCAAGTGAATGAAGAGTTATGGGGAGACATTGCTATTTCCATGTTGACCTTGTTCCGTGTTGCGACGTTCGAAGACTGGACGGATGTGATGTACGAAACCATGACAGTGTACCCATTCAGCTGGATCTTCTATATTGTCTTTATCTTCCTAATGGCCTTTGTGTTCTTAAACATGATGGTGGGTGTGGTGTTGGATGTAATGACCCGGGAAACCGCGCAAGAAGAGCACGAGAACCAGGAAAACCATCATCAGGCTTTGGTGACACAAATAGCCGAATTGCAGGCTCAAATCGCTCGCTTGGCGGATAAAATCGACGAGCAACAAGATCGAAAAGATTAGGCGTTCATTTCAAGGTGATCGTTAAGTGGCGCGCTGGTTAACTTTCTTGAGCCAGCGGCCACCGAATGTATTGAGTATTAATCCAAGCAGTACAATTAAAATCCCCATCCATTGCATCATACTGACGGTTTCAGACAGAAAAATCTCCGCTGAGGTGAGGCCGACAACGGGTACGCCTAAAGTTAACGGTGCCACGGTTGCCGCAGGGTAACGAGACAGTAAATAACTCCATAGACCATAACCCGCTAAGGTTGCAAACAGCGATAAATACGCCAGCGTCGCGATGGTTTTTAGATTCAAATTGACGATATTGCTCCACATAACATCGCCACCGTCGATAAAATACGCACAGATAAAGAAGGGGACGGGCGGCACCCAGCTAGACCAAACGATCAGGTTTAAATTGGCATCGTAGCCTTTTCGGCTGATGACTTTGGTAAAAATATTCCCCAGTGCCCAGCTAGATCCTGCGGCTAAGGTCAAGCCAAAACCAAGTGCGGTCATGGTGGTGTCTTCGTTGTCTAATCCGATTACAGCTAAACCGCCAATGGCGATGCCAATTGCGAGTACTTGGTAGGGCCGAACCGTTTCTTTCAACAATAAAATAGCGAACAGCAGAGTGAAAATCGCCTGAGATTGCAGGACCAAAGACGCAAGCCCTGCTGGCATACCAAATGACATGGCGCTGAATAAAAACGCAAATTGCCCGAAGTTCAATGACAAGGCATAACCAATACACCAAAGTAGTGGCGTGTTGGGACGAGAGAAAAAGAAACAGCCAATCATACCGATGACGAGGAAACGCAATCCGCCTAACATCATCGGTGTAAGTTCATCTAAACCCCAACGCATGACGATAAAGTTAAAGCCCCAAGCGATGATAATAATCAGCGCCAAAAACATATCTTTGCGAATCATGTTGAGTCCTTAATCGTACCATGGTGAGGCGAAAAGTAAGCCAACCACTTTACGTGTTTTCGATACGCTTGCACATGGACAGATCAAGGAAGAATGAAGGACACAGATACAAAAACAGACCAGTTTGTGTATCTGTCTGAGTGAAGATGTCTAAGGCAATCCCGTCATCAGTAGTTTAATACCATATGAGACACTGACTAAGGTCACAAACCCGACTAGGTAGAAGAGTAAAAACCACTGCCACGACTTGAATTTGGCGATTTTTTCTTTCAGGCTTTTTAATGGCATTAGTAACCCTCCTGATAATCTTCCACCTTGCCAGAAAAAACGCGATAACCCCATAAGGTATAAGCACAAATTAATGGCACGAAGATGCAGATACCGGGCAGCAAGAAGAGCAAGCTGCTGTCTGGCGATGCGGCTTCCATAAAGGTGAGTTGTCTTGGTATCAGATATGGAAACAAACCGACGACAAGACCAGCAAAACCCAGTAAAAATAGCGTGGCGGCATACCAAAATGGTCGCCCTTCATGATGAACGACGCCAGCTGAATGACGGTTTAAATCTCTCCAAGCCAAAACCGCGACCACCAAGGTGATGATAGGTAAGGGCGACAGCCACAAGAAATTCAAACCAGAAAACCAACGTTGACGAATGTCTACTTGGTTTGCCACTGTCCATAAGCTCACGATCACCATGGCTAGGATAGTGATCAACAAGAGTTGTTTGCCGAGTTTCGCGGCGTGATTTTGAATACGCCCACGACTTTTCATAAACAAATAACAAGCGGCTAATAGAGCATAACCCGCCATGACAGCAAAACCCGTTAATATAGAGAAAGGCGTTAACCAATGCAGACTGGATAGGCTGTCGACACCGACGGGCACGCCTTGAACAATTGAGCCAAGCAGCATGCCTTGGCAAAATGCTGCGATGGCAGACCCAGCGCTAAAAGCGAAATCCCAATAAGGTCGAGAGGTATCGGACTTAAAGCGATACTCAAACGCCACGCCTCGAAAGATCAACGCAAACAGCATGAGCATGATAGGCAAGTAAAAGGTTGAGGTAATGCCAGCATAAGCAGCTGGAAATGCCGCAAACAACACCACACCACCAAAGACTAACCAAGTTTCGTTACCATCCCATACGTGTGAAATAGAGCGCATTAAATGATCACGCTCGCCTTCTTGGTTAAACCAAGGGTAGAGAATGCCAATCCCTAGGTCGAAGCCATCAAGTAACACGTACATAAAGATGGCAAAGCCTAAGACAAGGAAGTAGAAAAGAGCCAAATCCATCATTTATCTCCTTGTTCTATTGTTGGTTGATCTTTTGTTTTTAGCGACTTAACCCAAGCCAATGCGTAGCCCGGCGCTTTCATACCAATCAGTTGCTGCTCTAATGTTTCCATTGATGGCGGCCCTTTCTTAATCAGCTTGCGCATGAAATAGAGGTAAACGCCAATGAGCAAACTGTAAATGATGACAAACATGGTCAAGGTAAACAGCACACGTTCTGGAGGAAGCGGCGATACGATCTCAGACGTTCTAACGAGGTTGTAGACAATCCAAGGTTGACGACCGATTTCCACTACATACCAACCAGCTAACACCGCTATGACACCCATAGGGGTAAATAATGTTACAAGAGACAGGAAGGCTTTGTTTTCATACAAGCGACCTTTACGACGTAATAACAGGGCGAGTAACGCGATGCCGATCATGCCAAACCCAATACCGACCATGACACGGAAAGACCAAAACACTAATGGCACGTTCGGTCTGTCTTCTGGTGGTACCGCTTTTAGGCCTTGCACAGCGCCATCCCAAGAGTGAGTCAGGATCAAGCTACCTAGGTTTGGAATACCGACTTCATAATCGTTCGACTCGCTTTCCATATTTGGCATGGCGAATAACAATAAGGGAACGTTTTCTTCTTCCGCTGGCCAAATGCCTTCCATCGCCGCCAATTTAGTTGGCTGATGTTCTCTTACGTTCAAACCGTGCATATCACCAATCCAAGCTTGCAGAGGCGTTAACACCAAGGCAAACCACATACACATGGACAGACCTTTTTTCGCAAAAGGAATGTTTTTCTTTTTCAACAAATAATAAGCGCTAATACCAGCCACCACGAAAGTCGCGGTAATGAGTGACGCCACCACCATATGAGTAAGGCGATACGGCATAGATGGGTTGAAGATCACTGCCATCCAGCTTTCGACTTCAAACTTGCCGTCGATGATCTTGTAGCCTGTTGGTGTTTGCATCCAAGAGTTCGCCACAATGATCCAAAAGGCTGAAATCCAAGTACCTACCATCACGGTGAGCGTCGCGAAGAAATGCAATTTGCGACCCACTCGTTGCCAGCCGAACAGCATGACGCCAAGGAAACCGGCTTCCATGAAGAAGGCGGTCAGTACTTCATAGGCCATCAATGGCCCAAGTACCGCCCCGGTAATTTCCGAGAACTTGGAAAAGTTAGTCCCAAATTCATAGGACAAGACGATGCCAGACACCACGCCCATACCAAAGGTAATCGCAAAGGGTTTGATCCAAAACTTGGCCAGCTGTAAGTAATAAGGGTTGTGCGTTTTAAGCCATAAGCCTTCCCAAATGGTAATCAGCGTCGCCAAACCAATGGTGATGCTGGGGAAAATAATGTGAAAGCTCACCGTAAAAGCAAACTGTATGCGAGATAAGATGGCGACGTCGAGGTCCATAATGGCTCCCTTAGGTGTAAGTCAGCGTTAAGAGACATTGGTAAAAATTAGGCGTTTCTCTTAACGCTTCGCGTACGCATTTGCTGTAAAGCCAGAGGTAATAGTGCTAAGCCTACAATGCTAAAAAGTGCGATGATTTCGGTCATGAAAAAAACAGTATTCATTGTGTATGCCCCATTAATGCGAAAAATATTGAGATAGATCAATTTGATTGCCTTTTAAATAGCAATCCGTGGGCCAGTTTTTGGTTGATTTTAAGTTTATGATTTTTAAGAATTATTTTTTAACTTTGCACGAAGTGTAAAATTGGTTTACGATTTTTGACTCTTTAAGTGTAAACGAGGTTTACGATTTGCCCCTTTCTCTCATGTTTGAAGTGGCCATGCTGATTTCCAGTGTGTGTGGTGTGCTGGTGGCGGCTTGGTTGTTGTGGCGCGCTCGTAAACAGGGTGATTTACAGGCCTTGGCCGGTTTTGCCATCATGATGGCGATATGGTGTTTTGGTCATGTTGTGCTGTTTCAAGGTTATGAGCAGATCGGGATTTATATCATTTTGGCGAATCCTCTTATGCCAACTTTCTTTCTGCATTTTGCCATTCGATTTGTGAATTCCGGCTCTGTGCATGACGTCATGTTAGATCGATTACTGCAAGTGATTCCTTGGTTTTATCTCACCAGTCTTGCTGTGGTATTACAAAGCTGGTGGATCGGCGCTGGAGATGCGATTAGTACGCTCGACACGCGTTCCTTTTTTATCTTTACCGAGGCAGGTACTTGGAATCTAGCTTATACCGTATTGATTGGTATGTTGGCCCATGGTGTCTTGTTATTTGGTTGGTATTGTCATTCTGGTAATAAAAAGCGCTCTATCTTAGCCATGTTTGGCGTTGGGGCTTGGGGCTTGCTGCTAGCGACAAGCTTTGTGTTTCCTTCCTTTGGCATTAGCTGGTTTCCGTATCCTATGCTCTTGCTGCCAACTTATTTGCTGTTGTTGGTCTACGCGGTGGTGCGCTATCAGATTTTATCGGTGAATGCGTTCGCTAATCGGGCCTTGCTTTGGCTGGCGATGACCTTGGTGATTTTGTGTTTGATTGCGGTGATCAGCGTAGTGTCTGGGCGGCTTGGACTGCAAGCGTTGGCGAATGTACCGAGTTGGCAATTGTGGTTATATTCTTTGCTGATGTTGTTGGTTGCCGCTGTGATTTACCAGCCACTAAATCGAGCCATTTCACGTCTTATTTATCCTGGTACACAACTGAATGAAGCGGTATTGGAAACCTGGTCGAGTCAATTAAAAGAAGCGCAAAGCTGGTCTCATTTGATCAGCATTGGTGAGCACTTACTAGCAAAACAGACCCGCCAAAGTATTCACATTCAGCTGATTATCCAGGATGAACAGAATTCGCAGGAATCGTCTTCACAGAGCAAGTCTCGGTTGGCAATACAGGTTTATAAAGTGGCGTCGGACTGGCGTTTTGTTTTATTAGGTTGGGACGATGCCAGTCCTGGTATGCGACTAACCGCTGAAGTCTTTGGTTCATTGTTCTCAACCAGCTGCGGTTTATTAGAGCACTCCTTAGCCTTGGCAAAAGCTGAGCGAAAACGCCTAGATCAACAGCATCTTGTTGAATTGGGAAGCCTATCAGCCGCGATGGCTCATGAGTTACGGAACCCATTGAATATTATTGCCATGGCCACCTACGATGCGCCTGCTGAAACACGACAACACATTCAAACCCAATTACAACGAGCGGATCGTTTGGTCAGCGACATGTTGGTGTATTCGGGGGGGCTGATTTTACAAAGGAGCAAGGTGCCATTGTGTTCCTTAGTGACGACGGTTTTATCACAAGCTCAGTTAGACGGTGTTCACTATCAGCTCAACATAGATGACGACATTGAGCTGGAAGCGGATTCGCAGCGCTTGCAGCAAGTCTTTATCAATCTCATCGATAACGCGGTGGCGTTTTTGCGTAACCAAGCGAATGCTAAGCTTGTTATTGAAGCCCGTATTGAAGAGGGCGCGCAAGCGGATTCCAACAAGGTGGTGATTCAGGTACATAACAATGGTCCAAGCATTGATGAACCGTTACAGGGAGACGTGTTATTCCAGCCTTTTGTGACTAAGCGGGCAGGCGGTAGTGGTTTAGGGCTCGCCATTGTGCGTCGTATTGTTGATGCGCATGGCGGTGAAATTCATCATAGACAACATTCGGATTGGCCCGTCACCTTTGAATTGATCTTGCCGCAACAGGCACCTATAGGAAAAGACTCCCATGACACAAAATAAAATTCTCTTAGTCGACGATGAGCCTGCGTTTCGTGAATTGGCGAGTCGCTGGTTGGCCAATCAAGACTATCATGTGAAAGCGGCGGGTAGCCTGGACGAAGCGCGGAAAGCGTTGGCGTCGTTTGATGCGGATTTGGTGTTATTAGACTTGTCCATGCCGCCGCATTTTGACCCGCAAGTAACGCTTGATGCCATGGATGATTTTGCGGGTCGCCCTGTCATTATTATCACGGGCCATGCGGATCGGGATTTGGCACTTAAAGCCATCGAACTTGGCGCATGGGATTTTATCGCCAAACCCATTGATCCAGACATGTTGGCGGTCGTGGTGCGCCGAGCGATTACCAAAACCACGTTAGAGCGGGAATTAAACCAGCTCAAACAATCCACGCAACAAACCCAAGGCGCGGCGTCTTATATTGGGCATTCCGCCAGTTCGCAAAAAATTCGCGCCTTGATCGAACGCATTGCACCAACAGACGTGCGTGTTTTAGTCACTGGGCCATCGGGCACGGGCAAAGAAGTGATTTCACGTACCTTGCATGACTTAAGCCACCGAGCGAGCAAAGCGTTTGTTTCCGTCCATTGTGGCGCGATTCCGGCCGAATTATTAGAAAGTGAGTTGTTTGGTTATGTGAAAGGCGCGTTTACTGGGGCGGAAAAAGACAAAGTAGGCTTACTGAGCTTGGCGGATGGCGGCACATTATTCCTTGATGAAATTGGCGAAATGCCACTGGCGATGCAAGTCAAACTGCTGCGAGTATTGCAAGAAGGCACGTTTTTCCCTGTTGGCGGACGAGAGCAAAAACACATCGACATTCGTGTTATTTCAGCAACTAATGCGGATTTATTGGAGAAAGTTCGTGAGGGTAGCTTCCGAGAAGACCTGTATTATCGAATCAAGGGTGTGAACATTGAAACGCAATCTCTTGTTGAGCGGTTAGAGGACGTGCCGGTTTTGCTGCAAGCTTTTTTATCTCGTTTGCAAAGTCAGCAAGCCAAGAATTTACAGCTGAGCCCTGACGCTGTGCAATGGTTTCGCGACCAAGCGTGGCCCGGTAACGTAAGGGAACTCAAAAATGCCCTTGAAAGCGTGGCATCTATTTGCCCTAAAGGCATGATCTCCATGGATGACATTCAGCTACTGTACCCCAATGTTCAGCGAACGAACCAAGCGCAAAACCGTTTTCCTGATACCGAAGGTACACTGGATGAACAAGTAAAAGCGCTTGAGATTCGACTGATTCATCAAGCGCTAGAAACTTGCCAAGACAACCGAACTCAAGCCGCAAAGCAGCTGGGAATTTCACGGCAGGGCTTGATCAAGAAGATAGAAAGATATGGGTTGTGATTGCGACTGATTTGGGGCGCTAGACAGGAACATAACACGTTCGCTCCACGCGCAAGCGCGAAAAGTCGCTGAACTGTGCGATGTTCCTGTCTAGCCAAGTGTTTGTTTTTAAAGGCACTTACTTAAGTGTCATCTGAATTGCCATCTATCCAATCTAAAGCAGAAGCGAGTTCGACGTAGTCTTGGTAGGTTTCTTTTTTGATTTCGTTGAATTCACCTCTGTAATATTCAGCCTCACACCACGCAAGGCCATATGAACCGTCTTTTATGACCAAAGAATTATTATTCTGGAGTATCTTTTCAATTGCTTCATCAATTGGTGTTCTCTTTTTTTTGCTAGAGTGAGAATCAAGAGAAAAAACAGTTTGTTGGAACCCTAAATTATTAAGAAATGGACTTTTAAAATAATCTATCAAATTCAGCTTACTTGGAACTTGAGGTAGAGTTCGCTTTATTTCTTCATAATAGCGACCAAACAGCGTTTCATAACTTTCTATATTAATTGCTATTTGAAGTGTTTCATTATTGTCTTTAAACCTATTTTCGAAAAACTTCTCTAAATTGATATCTTTGTCGTTTCCATCTTTGTATTTAAAGTTTTCCGAAATAATATTTCTAAATAATTCATTATCTTGTTCATTTATGGACAGTAATGTGGTCAGCATTAAAATGTCGATCTTAGAGTCTTTAGGCATATTCGATAGCGTGGCGATGACTCTATCTGCTATTTGGATGGCCGTTCTTGGCTGCATTTTAAACGCATCTAAAATCACAGAAATGTTTCGTAGAGTGACCTTGCCATCTGGGTTGGGAGGTAGAATCTTTATGCCTTTTTTGTCTAAAAAATCACCCGATAACTTCGTGTGATCAACATGGACTTCCAAGAAGCTTTTTAGGTCTGGTGCTTTTAAACTGAAACGGCTGTTAAAGAATCGACCAAGATAAAGTCGCGCATCGAAACCTTCACCATAAATGGCTTTGACCGCGTATTGCAGTTGCTCCGTGTCGGTTGCGACAACAAAGACAATACCTTTAATATCGAAAATATGTTTGATGGTTTCCAGCATTTCTACGGCATAACTTGGACGACAGCGGTCTAACTCATCGATGAAAATAAAGGCTGGGTATTGTTTTGGGCTTTGTGGATTCTTTGCAACGAAAGAAACCCATTCAGCGACACTACTTTTCAAATCATCAATTGCTTGCGACTTCTCTTCATGCTCATCGAGTAAATGCGTCACCGCATCTGCTGCGACATCACTTAAATCGATAAAGTCTTCGTCACCAAAGTACTTCTTAGAAAATGTTTTTATAAGGGCTGGTGCGGCGGCTTTTAATAAGCCAACAACCTTGTTAGGAATTGCAAAATCAGATTTATTTACATCTATACCAGCTTGTTCTCTAAGCTGATTTATCACAGACGATATCACTGTCATCAATGGATCGTCGGAGTAGTCTTGTTGCCATGCATCAATGTACACAGTCGGGAAAGACTTTTTCAAATCTGCTGACCAACGCTTTAGAAAATAGGTTTTCCCTGAACCCCACTCGGAATTGAGATTCAGTACGTAGTTGCGTCTACCTTCGATACCTTCTTGGGTTGAGCCATTAGCTTGACCGATTAAAAATTGTGTTAAGAATCGCGCGTATTTCTCTCGAACGAGCGTGTCTTGTGGAAAGGCCTCATCGTCTATTATTGTAGGGCCAGACCAATCTAGAGTGAATTCTTCAGACATGTTATTGCTTCCTTTTAATAACCAAGTGAATCAAATGCTTTCTTCTATACTTATTTTGCATTATTTCATAAAGGTAAGGGGGAAAAATATGAGCATTAAACCTGGACCAAAGCCAAAAGCAGATTCCACAGGGAAGACAGACAAACGACGCCGAGTGACACCTGAAAATAAAAAGAAACATCCGACATTAAAAGAGCACGATCATGAAAAAGGGAAGTAACGCTCTTAGGCAAGAAGAAACCAAAACAACGTTCAGCGACTTCTCGCGCTGGCGCGTGGGGCGAACGTGTTTTGGTTCTTTCTCATGCACCAAAGTCGACATTTAGAAAAGCTTATCTGCCAATGATTCCCAAGTGTGTGTGTCTAAAGCCGCTGGCGTATTTGAGTCCGTAGCCTAAGGTGCGATCAAAGCCAACGTGCGCGAACCAAATGAGTCCAATAGAAATGCCCAGTTCACTCTTGAGTACTAACCAACTGATGCCAAGACACAAGCCTGGACCGATTAATGAGTGGGTCATGTTGTACAAAACCGCGCCTGTTTTATTGTTTACTGTATAACCTAATATCGCCAAGTCAGGCAGTAAGAATAAAAGAGCGAACAGTTGCCAATTTTGGCCGTATTGAAAATAGGCGATACTGGATAAGGTCAATATTGTCGCGGCTTCGAGCCGTAACATTCCTTTGATATTTCTGTTAATCATCATTTAAAACCTCCAACCAAGGTGAACCGCTGGGAAAAAGCTCACAGCATCACTTTCAAAACGCTCTCCATCAAGAATCACATCGTCATGTTCTAAATTTAGGTCGATTCCCAACCAAGGCGTGATGGTGATGTTTTGTGTGTACATGATGCGATACCCGATTCTTGGACCTAATGATATTTGTGTTCGTGTGGCGGTTTCTTTAGTGGATGTTCGTGTATAGGTGACGTTCGATGAGTTGGCTTCCACGCCAACAAACCATCCAGCATAGTTTCCAAATAAGTAGTCCAGCTTCACGCCGAAGCCTTCAAATTTTACATCGTAGTTTTCATCACCATGAAACGCTTCTGGCATCTCTAAGCCAAATAAACCTATATCAAATCGGTAATTTTGTTGACCGAAACCGAAGTGGACTGAATGTCCAGACAATGCATAGGCAAGCGGGTCAATTTCCACATCGAAAGCCATCGCTTGATGACTTAGTAAAATGGAGGTGCTCAGGAAAAGCGTGTGAGTTCTCATTGCAACTGTTTCTCTTTGTTTGTCGTGATTGAGAGTGTCAGTATGTGTATTCTATGTACAAATAAAAAACAGTTTATTTTTTAAAATTATTAAAATAAATTTGTGACCTTATAGTTTCTTTTTTACTCATGGCATCATTTCGGGGACATCATGCGGAATTTAAATAATCTTGCGACTTTTATCCAAGTGGCCAAATATGAAAGTGTGACGAAAGCTGCCGCTCGACTGCATTTAACCCAACAGGCGGTGTCTCATCAAATAAAGAAGCTGGAAGAGGAACTTGGTGTGCTGTTATTTAAAAGAGCACATCGAAAAATCTATCTCACTCCAGAAGGTAGGAAGTTGTTGGTCACAGCAGGAAAGTATCTTTCAGGGTTGGAAGAAGAAATGCTTAAGATTAAGCAAGATTCAGGTTGCTTATTTGGTAGCTTGTCCATTGGCTGTACGATGGAATTGGCAACTTTACTACTGGCTCCGGTGATCGTGACTTTTAAGAAACAGCACCCTCAAGTGAAGATTGAACTTGAGCTACACGATGATGCTATGACGGTGAATAAAATCGTACATGGCAAAACGGATATTGGGGTGGTGGTCTTTTCCTCTGATACACAATTATTGGATATTCAGCCATGTCGAACAGAGAGATTTGTTACGGTTGCGAATCATGAATTTTTAGATGCGCATGAAGACATTACCGATCTTAAACAGATTGTTGATCTTGATATCATAGACTATCAAATGGACTGTCCGTCTATGAAAACCTGGTTAGGAAAAAACGATAAAAAATTGGTGAAATTGCTAGAAGTGAAAACGGCATCTATATCGGCCAATGATGATCGACTGATAAAAGAATTTGTCATGTCGGGTCTTGGTATCGCCAATGTGCCAAAAATGTTAGTTGAAGAAGAACTGGCTAATGGAGAGGTCGTAGAAATATTACCGAACGCCGAATCCATTTCAGCAGGAATCGATTTGGTTACTATGAAAGATCGAGTTCTTCCTGCGCATATTGTGGCGTTTATCGAGCATGTGAAAACGTCAGTTTAACCACGTTATTCGTTATGTTATCTGACAAAATTTTGCGTTTGTATCTGTATCGTTTTATTGCTTTAGCTAATTGAGTTGTACATTCAGATATTAGTTTTACTCAGTAATGATAACGACATTGAACAATATAGAGAGTATTGCCTTGGACGCCATAAACTAAACGATGTTCTCTATCGATTCGTCTTGACCAATAGCCTGACCAGTTGTGCTTTAAAGGTTCTGGGTCACCTAGGCCTTCAAAAGGTTGGCGGGTCACATCTTTGATGAGAGTGTTGATCCGTTTCAGTATTTTTTTATCTTTTTGTTGCCAATAAAGGTAATCGCTCCATGCGTTTTCAGCCCAAGATAAAATCATTCTTCAATCAATTCTTTTATCTGTGTTTTACCTGCTTCCACTTCGGCAATGGCATCATTTAAACGAGATGCATTTTTGGGGCTGGCCATAAGATAGGCAGTTTCTTCATACGCTTGAAAGTCTTCTAAGCTTATTAATACCGCAGGCTTTCCGCCTTGGCGAGTGATGATCACGGGTTTGTGATCGTCGTTTACCTTGTCGAGCGTGCTGGCAAGGTTTGTTCTGAATGCAGAATAACTTAACGTATCCATAATAGACTCCATGAGATAAGTACTGATTATTGTACTTGTACTTGTATTTGTACGCAATGTTCTTCTAGGTGAAAAATCCAGGGGGTGATTAAAGAAACAAAAACACAGAGAGCGGCTTTTCGCGCTGGCGCGTGGAGTGACGGTGTTTATTGTTTCTGACTCAGTCTAATTCAGCACAACCTAACGAATTGCCTTAGTCGTTTTAACAGCACATCATTTTTTAACCGGCTTGTTGATTCAATTTTTGGCTTAGAAAGTCCAAAAAATATTGAACTAATGTTGGCTGCTTTCGACGTGACATTACTTGTAATTGCAGGCTGCGTTGTTCGAGAGAGTCCGCTTGAATAGGTCGTGTACATAAGTCGTCATGTTGAGCACGACGTTCAACACTGAGCTTGCCACATAGAGCAATGGCATCTGGGCTGGTAGCGACAAAGCTATAGATGGCTCCCATCGCATTACTGTTGAGAGTGGGGATAATATTAATACCGTCAAGGTGGCAGGCAATGTCAAAAAGGTAGCTGAGTGTTGTACCTGATTCAGGAAGGGCTAATGGGTACTCGCTTAAGTCTTTCAAACTCAAAATGGCTTTGCTTGCTAAAGGATGAGTTACCGGCAGTAAGGCTCGAATTGGCGAGGGGACTTGCAAGGCAACCTCGACGCCTTGCTCTGGTTGTAAGCTAAACGTTAGGGCTATGTCTACTTTCCCTTCTTTCACCAGCTGTGTGGCTTTTGCTGACTCGACGACTTGCAGTGAAAACAATGCGCTTGGATAGGTTTGGCGAAATTGGGTCATGGTTTGCGGTAGGAAATCCCATGCCATGCCTTCAGGACAGGCAATGGCGATGGATTGTTGTTGAATGCTTGTCACTCCGCGCATTTCAGCTAATACATTTTTCAGTTCCAAGGTATTTCGTAATGAATAGGTGTACAGCACTTCACCTGCTGCTGTTAGGGTCATACCACGGGCTTTGCGTTCAAATAAACTAAGCTGTAGACGTTCTTCTAATTGGGTGATTTGACGACTTATGGCTGATACTGCGACGTGTAATTCTTCAGAAGCCGCTGAGAGAGAGCCCGTTTTCGCCACGGAGTGGAAATATTTTAGTGTAAGTTCATGCATTAGCTTTCTATAAAATCGAATAATTGATTGCGTAATTGATAATTGTGGTAAGTCTGTCTCCATCTTAAGCTAAAGCCAACAGATAAATCGACCATTTAGGAGAGAAAATGCAGCATTTATCCTCAGAAGAGCGCCAGTCAGCTCTTCAAGGTGCCGTTCGTAATATTGAAAATGGCCGTTTTTTTGAGACGTTGTCACGTCGTGTCGCTTATCAATCGGAAAGTCAGAATCCGGCTGCTATGACGGAACTGGCGACTTACCTTAGCCAAGAGATTCTCCCTTATTTAGAGAGCATGGGGTTTGCTTGTGAGATCTTTGATAACCCTATTGCAGGTTGCCCTCCTCTGCTGATAGGTCAGCGTATTGAAGATCCTGCTTTACCAACGTTGTTAACCTATGGTCATGGCGATGTCACTAATGGTCAAGCTGAGCAATGGCAAGATGGCACACATCCTTGGCAGTTAACCCAGCATGGTGATCAATTATTTGGGCGTGGCACGGCAGACAATAAAGGGCAACATACCATTAACCTAATGGCCTTAGAAGCCGTTTTAGCAGCACGACACGGAGCACTAGGTTACAACCTAAAAGTGCTGTTCGAAATGAGCGAAGAGGTTGGATCAAAGGGGTTAGAGCGGTTTTGTGAAGAGCACAAAGCAGCATTGAGTGCCGATATTTTTTTGGCTTCTGATGGCCCTCGTTTAAATGCTAAAACGCCAACGATTTTCTTAGGGTCTCGTGGTGTGTGCCAGTTCCGTTTACGTTGTGAAACCGCTAATGGCGCGCGCCACTCTGGTAACTGGGGGGGCATTATTACCAATACAGCGATTCGTTTGCAGCATGCTTTGTCTTCTCTGGTTACTCCTCATGGACGGCTCATTCCTGACTGTTTGCGTGCGCCACAACCTGAAGGGTTAACGGCTAAAATGATGCAAGTTTTGCCTGTGGGAGGATATCCCGGTGACCCAGAGTTAAATGCTCATTGGGGTGAAACGGAACTGTCTGTTGGGGAAAGGTTATTTGGTTGTAATACATTGGAAGTGATTGCATTGGGTGCGGGGGATATTCAGAAACCGATTGGTGCGATTCCGGATGTGGCCGAGGCGGTCTGTCACTTACGTTTAGTGCCTGGCACGGATTGGCAAAACTTGGTGACCAACTTATCAACTTATTTGTCTGAGCAAGGCTTTGATGACATCGAAGTCCTGTATGAAGGCGGGTATAACGCCACGCGTTTGGACCCCAGTCATCCTTGGGTGAACTTTGTTCAATCTTCCATGGCGTTGTCTTTGAATGACGATGTCACAGTATTGCCGAATTTAGGCGGAACCATACCAAATCATTGTTTTGCCGATGTATTGTCTTTGCCAACGGTATGGATGCCTCATTCTTATCCTTCTTGTAAGCAGCATGCACCTGATGAGCATTTGTTGGTCAGTGTGGCCGAGCAAGGTTTGGCCGCCGCCGCTGGTCTTTTCTGGGATTTAGGTGAACATTGGCCTGCCGCACGATAGGGACAATAATGGACTTTTTAATGTATTTGCTGCTGGGATCCTGTTCCGGTGTGCTGGCAGGATTGTTTGGTATCGGCGGTGGGTTGGTAATCGTTCCCGTCTTAGTGTTTAGCTTTACGGCGCAAGGTGTTGCTCATGAGGTGTTGACTCATTTAGCGGTGGGCACTTCGTTAGCGGCGATTTTGTTTACTTCGATTAATTCGGTCTTAGCTCATCATAAACAGCAAGCCGTATTGTGGCCAAAAGTAACATGGCTTGGCGCTGGGATTTTGTTTGGTAGTGCGTTTGGCGGTGTGACAGCGGCTTATATTCCAGGCGGCTACTTGCAAAAAATCATTGGCTTTTTTGCTGTGCTTATGTCGTTACAAATGTTCTTTGGTTGGCGTCCTGCAGGGCAACCCTCCGTGTTGTCGAAACCCGTGATGACCGTTTCTGGTGGCGTCATTGGCTGGGCGTCGGCTATTTTTGGGATTGGTGGTGGCTCGTTAATGGTGCCTTTTTTAACTTGGAAAGGGGTGGACATTAAAAAAGCGGTTGCGACTTCGGCCGCTTGTGGGTTGCCGATTGCGTTTTCTGGTGCCCTGTCGTTTATGTACATGGGCTGGCAGAAAGCGACGTTACCGCAATACAGTATGGGTTTTGTGTATTTGCCTGCGTTATTTGGTATTGCTTTGACCAGTTTTTTCTTTGCTCGTCTGGGCGCGAAACTGGCTCATCAACTGCCTCCTGTTATGTTAAAGCGATTGTTTGCTCTTCTATTGGCTTTGGTTGGCGCCAATTTTTTATTGTGAAAAAGGCGTGCGCCCGTTTTTAATCTGTTGTCCTCCTAAAGCATTTGCCTTACCTGGCGTGCTTTAGTTTTTGATCCTCATTCGGCTTGCCGCCCTGTGAGGATTTTTTTATTGTTAAATGCGGGATTATTGGTCTGCTTTCTGGTGAAAATTTAAGGCCAATCATCCTTGGATGAGGGAGGTTAATAAAAAGCCGTGCTATGCACGGCTTTGTTGTTTTAAAAAGTAGTTAACCAATTTTAAAGTGTTTACGAATCGCAACCAGAGTGAGCAAACTGATAATACAGGTAAACAATAAGTAATAGCTTGGCGCTAATAAATCATCCGTGGCGCTGATGACCCACACCAGCAAAAAGGGAGTGAAGCTACCAAATAAGGTGGTGCTGATGTTGTAACTTAATGCCATGCCAGTGGCACGTACCTGAGTGGGGAACAGTTCTGACATGAGTGCAGGTAAACCGCCAAAGTACATCGCTTTAAGAATGCTCAACCAGAACAGCACGCCTGCAAGCATCAGCAGGGTTGCATTGTGTGATAGCAATACGAAGGCTGGGTAAACCGTCAAGAAAAACAGCAAACCTGCAATCATCATTAAACGAGTACGCCCCATGCGATCGGA
The DNA here is from genome assembly GCF_043643765.1 of Marinomonas posidonica. Classification (GTDB taxonomy): domain Bacteria; phylum Pseudomonadota; class Gammaproteobacteria; order Pseudomonadales; family Marinomonadaceae; genus Marinomonas; species Marinomonas posidonica_A. The sequence continues at coordinate 45,735 of NZ_JBHZSP010000018.1, forward strand.
CAAAATACCAATAAAGGGCGTTAATAGCGTCAAGACGGTATAACTAATCAAGGTGCCGCCATAGCCAATAGAGTTGCTTAGCCCTAGATATTTGGTCGCATAGGTTGGCATGAAAATGATGGAATAAGTTACAGAGGTAGACAGTACCATCGCGCCTATATTGCAAAGAATAGCGCTTTTGTTATTGTCAAACAGTTCAAATAATGGCACTTTTGCCTGTTCTGTTTCTTTGAATTCACTTGCTTCTTCAATGTTACGACGGATATACAGACCAACAGGGCCAATTAATAGACCGAAGAAAAATGGGATTCTCCAGCCCCAACTTTCTAACTGATCTGTTGTTAATGTCGTTGTTAAAAGTAAGCCGAAACCTGCGCCTAGCAAACCACTGATGCCTTGACTGGCAAACATGAAGCTGGAAATGAAACCTTTGCGTTCAGGGTAATGTTCTACCAACATCGCCGTGGCACTACCGAACTCACCGCCGGCAGAGAAACCTTGTAGTAAACGCGCCAGTAAAATGCCGAATGGTGCCAGTAAGCCAATTACTTCATAAGTCGGCATGATAGCAATTAAGAAAGTTCCTGCCATCATCAGCCAAATAGTTAACAGCATAGCGGCCTTACGGCCCACTTTATCTGCATAGCTGCCGATCACGATGGCGCCTAATGGGCGAATTAGATACGACATGGCGAATGTGAACAATGCCAACATCAAAGATAAGGTTTCGTTATCCGTTGGAAAGAAGAGTTTAGAGATGGTACGTGCAAAAAAAGCGTAAACGATCAGATCGAACCATTCCAAAGCATTACCAATGGATGATGCCACGATCAGCTTAACCAGTTTTTTATCGGCTGGTTTGTCCGCTTTTGCTGTTGTGTCTGAGTAAGTATCGGACATGAGGGGGACTCCACAGTTTATTTAGTCATTATGTCAATTATTGATACTATGAAGTCCCTAGGTTTTGCACAATTATTCATTTTTTAAGACAACTTTGCTTTTATTAGAAAGCTTGATTGACCATTTTAGGTGCACTTGATATCAGAACGTTTCACTTTGTTTAAGGTGATGTGGTTTTTGTTATGTCGACAGTACAGGTCATTTCCCCATCCTGAACTCGGACGTTTATTGCTTCGCCTTTTTTAACATCCTTAATAGAGCGAATCACCTGTTCGTCTTTACTGGCAATCGCGTAACCGCGCGATAAGGTGTTGAGCGGACTGACTAGATTGAGCTTGTCTATGATACGGGCAAAGTGAGTTTGTTTGCTGGTAAGGTTATTGCGTAGGGCAAGGCTCAAGCGGGTATTTAAGTCATTAATTTTGGCTTTGTGTTGAATTAAGGTTCTGTTTGGGCTTTGGTTAAGCAGTCTTTGATGAATATTGTTAGTAAGTACTTGTTGCTGTGTTAGCTTTTTCTCCATCGCTTGTTGTAGTTGTTTTTGCAATTGTGATAACTGGCGCTGCTGTTGCTCAATGCGTTCTTTTGGGTGGCGAATACGCTTGATCAAAAAGTCAAGTTGCTGGTGGCTCTGCTCCAACTTTTGTGACAAACGCGAGGTGAGTTGTTTTGTGTGTTGCTCAATCTGACGAATCAGATGAGCTTTATCTGGGCTCAGTAATTCAGCCGCTGCTGTTGGTGTGGCGGCACGAACATCGGCAACGAAGTCGGCAATGGTAAAATCGGTTTCGTGACCTACTGCGGATACGACCGGTGTTTTCGCATTAAAAATGGCTCTGGCTAATGCCTCGTCGTTAAAACTCCATAAGTCTTCAAGCGAGCCACCGCCTCGACCTAGGATGATGGCATCAAAGTGTCCACTGGCATCGGCGCGATTCAGTTGTCTCAGTAGATTGGTTGCCGCGTCTTGACCTTGTACTAATGAAGGTAAAATAGTCAGCTCGGTTAAAGGGAAACGGCGGCGGAAGGCGATGATCATATCGCGAATGGCAGCCCCTGCTGGTGAAGTGATGATGGCAACGCGTTCTGGTCGGGTTGGCAAAGTCTGTTTGTGTTTGGTGTCGAACAAGCCTTCTAGCTGTAATTGCCCTTTTAATCTTTCGAACGCTTGTTGCAAAGCGCCTTCACCAGCCGATTCCATGCTTTCTACGCTCAGCTGGCAATCGCCTCTGGGGCCATAAAAAGTCACTCTAGCCCGTAAGCGAACAAGGTCGCCATCTTTAGGACGGAAACGCACGGCGAGATTTTTGCTTTTGAACATGGCGCAACGAATCTGAGCGCGATCGTCTTTCAGGGAAAAGTACCAATGACCTGAGCCGGGTTTTGCTAAATTAGAAATTTCACCTTCAACTAAAATCCACGGCAAACTGGCTTCCAAAAGTTGCTGAATTTGTCGATTTAACTGTGAGACGGTAAAAGCGGTTTCTTGGGAATGGGTTGTTGTAAATTTTTTCATCAATCTCTCGTGGTTTTGATTTACCGACAGCAACTATTGGAGTAGAATTACTTGCCATCTTAACACCCTTGTTGGCATTGGAAACTCCCCATTATGTTACGAATCGTGCAAGAAGCTTTAACGTTTGACGACGTATTGCTCATCCCCGGCTATTCCGAAGTTTTACCTAAGGATGTTAGCCTCAAAACCAAAATCACTAAAGACATCGAATTGAATATTCCGCTTACGTCTTCCGCAATGGATACGGTGACAGAACATCGTATGGCAATTGCATTGGCTCAAGAAGGTGGCATTGGCATTGTGCACAAAAACTTGACCATTGAAGAACAAGCTCGCGAAGTTCGCAAGGTAAAAAAATTCGAAAGCGGCATTGTTCGTGATTTGGTTACCATTAATCCAGAAGCCACAGTCAATGAACTGATGGCGTTAACTGCAGCAAACAGTATTTCAAGCGTGCCCGTTGTTCAAGGTTCTGACCTTGTTGGCATCGTGACGAGCCGCGATGTTCGCTTTGTTAAAGACTTCGAAAAAACCGTTGCCAACATTATGACGCCAAAAGAGCGTTTGGTAACGGCTTTGGAAGGCGCTTCTTCTGGTTCTATTCGTAAGCTATTACATGAAAACCGTATCGAAAAAGTCTTGATCGTCAACGATCAATTCGAACTACGTGGCATGGTCACAGTAACAGATTTCAACAAAGCAACGACTTACCCAAATGCTTGTAAAGACGAGCAGGGTCGTTTGCGTGTTGGTGCAGCTGTTGGTACGGGTGCAGATACGGCAGACCGAGTAAAAGCCTTGTCTGACGCAGGTGTAGATATTGTGGTTGTTGACACTGCGCATGGTCATTCTAAAGGCGTGATTGATCGCGTTCGTTGGGTAAAAGAAAACTTCCCGCACATTCAAGTAATCGGTGGCAACATTGCCACAGCGGAAGCAGCGATTGCTTTGGCTGATGCGGGTGCTGACGGTGTGAAAGTGGGTATTGGCCCAGGTTCTATTTGTACAACGCGTATCGTTGCGGGTGTGGGTGTGCCACAGATCAGTGCGGTGGCTAACGTTGCTGAAGCCATGAACCCTCGTGGTATTCCAGTGGTTGCAGACGGCGGTGTACGTTTCTCTGGTGACATTGCCAAAGCTATTGCAGCAGGCGCAAGCGTGATCATGGTGGGTGGTTTGTTGGCAGGTACCGACGAAGCGCCAGGTGAAGTGGTCTTGTTCCAAGGACGTTCATTTAAAGCTTACCGTGGTATGGGCTCATTGGGTGCCATGTCACAAGCTCAAGGTTCGAGTGATCGTTATTTCCAAGACTCTAGTAGTGTTGAGAAATTGGTGCCAGAAGGCATCGAGGGTCGTGTGCCTTCTAAAGGGCCAATGGTGGCCGTGGTTCATCAATTGATGGGCGGTGTTCGCTCTTCAATGGGTTACACAGGTTCTGCTGATATCGAGACAATGCGAACGAAGACACAGTTCTCGAAAATTACTGGTGCTGGTATGCGTGAGAGTCATGTTCATGATGTGACCATCACCAAAGAGGCGCCGAATTATCACGCGGGTTAAATCGCTGATAATGGCTGGTTAAGATGGGGCGTACAACACGCCCCATCTTTATTTACTGCTTTCATTTTTTAATTGATGACTTCTAGATAAAAGATTGGCTCTTTTGGCTAGAGTGAGAGGAATGGCTAACCATGTCGCAAGATATTCACGCTCATAAAATTCTTATTCTTGATTTTGGTTCTCAGTATACGCAGCTGATTGCGCGTCGAGTTCGTGAGATCGGTGTTTACTGTGAAGTTCGTGCTTTTGATATGACAGATCAAGAAGTAATCGACTTTGACCCAAAAGGTGTCATCTTGGCTGGTGGCCCTGAATCTGTGCCTGAGCCAGGCTCGCCGCGTGCTCCAGAAGCCGTTTTCAATCTAGGCGTGCCGGTATTTGGTATCTGTTACGGTATGCAGACCATGGCAGAGCAATTGGGCGGTAAAGTTCAAGGTTCTGAAATACGTGAATTTGGTTACGCACAGATTCGTAAACACGATGGCCCATCTTTGTTTGATGATATTCAAGACCACGTGGCGAATAATGGCATTGCCTTATTAGACGTGTGGATGAGTCATGGTGACAAAGTGGTTGCTATGCCAGAAGACTTTACTCTGATGGCGTCGACGGATAGCTGCCCTATTGCAGCGATGGCGAACGAAACGAAGAAATTCTACGGTGTTCAGTTTCACCCAGAAGTAACGCACACACTTCAAGGTGGCCGCATTCTGTCTCGTTTTGTTGTCGATATCTGTGGTTGTGACACTCTGTGGACGCCAGCGAATATTGCGCAAGATGCCATTGAGCGTATGCAGGCTCAAGTAGGTGGTCGCAAAGTGCTATTGGCCTTGTCTGGTGGTGTGGATTCGTCTGTCGTGGCGGCTTTGCTTCATAAAGCGATTGGCGATCAATTGACTTGTGTGTTCGTCGATAACGGTTTGCTTCGTTTGAATGAAGGCGATCAAGTGATGAAAATGTTCGCTGATAACATGGGTGTAAAAGTCATCCGTGTGGATGCGGAAGATTTGTTCCTTGGTAAGCTTGCTGGTGAAGCTGATCCAGAAGTGAAACGTAAGATCATTGGGAATACCTTCATCGATATCTTTGATGACGAAGCGGGTAAATTGACCGATGTCGATTTCCTAGCACAAGGTACGATTTACCCAGATGTGATTGAATCGGCTGCTTCTAAAACAGGCAAAGCGCATGTCATCAAGTCTCACCATAATGTGGGTGGCTTGCCTGAAGACATGCAGTTCGAATTGGTTGAACCGCTTCGTGAGTTGTTTAAAGACGAAGTACGTAAGTTGGGTCTAGAGTTAGGTCTGCCGTATGACATGGTTTACCGTCATCCATTCCCAGGACCGGGTCTAGGTGTGCGAATTCTCGGTGAAGTGAAAAAAGAATACGCCGATATTCTTCGTCGCGCGGACGCTATCTTCATTGAAGAGCTTCGTCGCTCTGGTTGGTACGATAAAACCAGCCAAGCCTTTGCGGTCTTCTTGCCCGTTAAGTCTGTCGGTGTCGTAGGCGATGGGCGTCGTTACGAATACGTTGTGGCATTGCGTGCCGTTGAAACCATCGACTTCATGACAGCGCGTTGGGCGCACTTGCCATACGAATTGTTGGAAACGGTTTCCAGCCGCATCATCAATGAGATCGAACATATTTCTCGTGTGACTTACGATGTGTCGTCTAAGCCACCGGCTACGATTGAGTGGGAATAATCTGGTCACGTTAGTGGTTTAATGAAACGGCTCTCTTATTATAAAGAGGGCCGTTTTTGTTTCTGCAAGGAATACAATAGAAGGGGTAGTCGATGGAGTTTCCTACGACCTTAATAGAAGGGCGTTTACTTAAGCGTTATAAGCGCTTCTTGTCAGATGTTCTGTTGCCAAATGGTGATGTAGTGGTGGCGCATTGTCCTAATACGGGGTCAATGAAGCGATGTCAGCAGGAAAACGCTCGTGTTTGGCTATCTAAGAGTGATAATCCAAAGCGTAAGCTGGCTTATACTTGGGAATTAGTCGAGGTCGATGAGGCACATCTTGCTTGTATCAATACAGGATTACCGAACAAGCTGGTGGGTGAGGCCATTGCTAAAGGAGTTATGACAGAACTCTCTGGTTACTCAGAGCAAAAAGCGGAAGTGAAGTATGGCGAGAAGAGTCGTATCGACTGGTTATTAACCAGCACGAATGGCGAGAAGTGTTATGTAGAAGTGAAAAACGTCACCTTATTAGAAGAGGATGGTAAGGGGTATTTTCCTGATGCTGTGACAGAAAGAGGGCGAAAGCACTTGAATGAGCTGATCACGATGGTGGAACAAGGTCATAGAGCTGTGTTGTTCTTTTGTGTTAGTCATTCGGGGATTGATCAAGTGTCACCTGCTCGACATATCGACCCGGCGTATGCGGATGCATTTGAGTTGGCGGTGTCAAAAGGCGTGGAAGTTTTGGCTTACAAAGTGGATATCACAAACAAAAAGATGGAAGTGTCTCATGCCATTGCAGTTTGCTGACGATGGTGGCGAAGTATGGTCAGTTCCTCGTCAATGAAATAAGTGGTTTGAACCCTTGCTTCAGTAAATTGTCTGCTGAAGATGAGTATTGTCAAAATTCTCTTACCGCTCTTTACGTTATGAGGTGAAGTGCAAGTTGATTGTGGGTTTTCAGGATCAAACTGGGAAGCTAGTGTCGGGTGCTTTTTTTATGGTTTTGTCTTGTCTAGTATCACTTCCATGGAACGAGATAGTTCCTGATCGAGCCCTAAACTAGGTCTTGAAAATTTACCAACAAATGGAGATTACGTTATGAAGACATTCACTAAATCAGCTCTGACACTATTTACTGCTGCTGCACTTTCAACAGCTGCGTTTGCAAATGAAGATGCTTTAGCTGAAGCACAGTCTCGAGTGGATGCCATTGCATCACAATTGGAAAGCATGGGCGCTGAAGTTGATTCAACTGTTGACCTGAACGAAGCGGCAACACCAATTGAAAAAGAAGCGGCACTTAGCGCTAAATATGACGAGCTTCAAGCACAACTTGAAAGCCTGCAAGCACAAACTGCAGAGTAAAGACGTCTATTATTAAGATCGTCTAGTGAACTGAGGCCACTCTAGAAAGATTTAGAGTGGCCTTTTTCTTGTGATAGTGTGTTTTTTGTTTGTTTTTTAAACGATTTTGGCGTTTTAGAGTGCCTAAACAATAAAACTTAACCAAAACATCAAAAAAACGAAAAAAAGAGTTGCACTAAATCTGTAGATCCTTAATATACGCCCTCGCTGACACGGACAGGGCTTCACTCTCTAACAGAGACGAAGCTGCTTAAGTGGCTTGGCAACGCTCTTTAAAATAGATAATCAGATAATTTGTGTGGGCGCTCGCTGGGGCTTCAAAAAAAATTGAAGTCTTACGAG
>NZ_JBHZSP010000019.1:0-45888 GCF_043643765.1 Marinomonas posidonica
AGACTTCAATTTCTTTTTTGAAGCCCCAGCGAGCGCCCACACAAATTATCTGATTATCTATTTTAAAGAGCGTTGCCGTTACACTTAAGCTGCTTCGTTTCTCTTAGAGAGTGAAGCCCTGTCCGTGTCAGCGAGGGCGTATATTAAGGATCTACAGATTTTTAGCAAGTACTTTTTAATTCTTTTTTAAAAAATACTTTTGCGGCGTTTCTTCCACCCTTTTACTCATCCCAAGGGTGAGCAAAAGGCTGTGCTTTTATCGACTGAATCAAACTGCATTCTTCTTGTGATAAATCCTTTGCAACTCCTTTGACGGCGATGCGCAATGATTCCATACGCTTTACCGACATCGTGTTCCCCTCTAGCTCCGAACGTAAGATTTCAATTTGCGCTAATGCAATTCTTTGCGTTGATTCATCAAGCTGACTGGCATGAGCACAGAGTGTAGCAATACACACTAGGGTCTCTATGCGCTTGCCTAATTGTTGTAATGGCAATTGCGCTTGCGTTAACTCCAACTGATAAGTGGCACTCATTTTAAAATAATGCCAACGACATTGTCGAAGTTGATACTCCGCAAATCTTAGATGCGATTTTAATGGTGGCGGTATACTCTTGTACCGTTTTATCAATCGACTAGGTAACCACTGTACACAGCGATCAATCAGGCTCAACACCGTATTTCGAGTTACCCAACCTAAAAGGCGCCAGAATCCCGTATTCATTGTTAGAGATAACAGAAGACTAGATATTCTTATTGGCGATTTAATAAAGCGACCTAAAGAGAGCTTTAGAATACGTTTTTCCTTAGCAACTGGTCGACCATTTTTATCCGTGTTTGCCCGTTGCAAAAGATTTAACAGCCCAGCCATGTAGTTTTCAGTGAACGACTTCGTTAAGTCCCTTACCATTCCCAGCCGGATCAGATCATCTTCCCCCTCAACAATACCAAAGGCATGTGCTGTCGCTCTAATATCTGAAATACGAGAACCTTTATCCAAACTGCGCCCTCCCATAACCCGTTCACAGGCAATTAAAGAGCCCAATAAATAATGAGCACTGGCCGATTTAGTAACGTCTCTTAATCCCGCCAAATCTACTTTATCCTGATCTTGTGCTAAGGCTAAATGTGATAGAGCTTGTGCCGTAAGCGCTCCACCCAATATTTTTGCCAGTGCCAAGCGAGGCAATTCATGCTTAATAACCTTCCCACCAACACCTTCTCTTTGAATCGCATAATGCACAGCATCGGCTGCCATCATTCGTTGAAACCCTGCGGCTTGTGCCGCCAACATGCAACGTCCCATTCTTAAACAGTAAAACAATACTTCAACGCCATTGCCTAAAATTTCCTGCTCATAAGGGATTGGGAAATTTTTAAAATGAATTCGTGAGTTAATATTTTGTTGAAACGCACTTACATTGGAGCTTTGACAATGAAAAGAGAATTCACCATCGATGTCGGCTTCGGGTAACTCAGTAACAAACAACGCCAACTCTTTGCTGTCTTTACCCTTCCGTGCCACGATCGCCATCAGACCACCATGTGTAGCACTGGTAATGTAGAGTTTATTGCATTCGCCTTCTGCAAAGAGACGCCAGCAAGCATTCTCTTCATCCTTTTCCACATAAGCCTTAACCCGTTTGGCATTCACCCCAACCCCGACCTCAGTCAAAGCAAAGGCAATAAGTTGTCCACCACTAATAACGGGCAAATATTTGTTTTTTTGCGCTTCTGTGCCATAACCAAGCAAAGCGCTGGAACCTATGGTTAATTGCCCAGAAATTTCAACCGATAAAGCCCCTAAACCATTAGCTGCAAAGTTTTCCATTAAACATGCAAACTCACTGTAACGTTTACCTTGTCCGCCATATTGAATTGGCACAGTAAACCCATACCCTCCTTCTTTGGCCACTGCCTTACGCAATGCAGAAGTTATTTTTCCATCTTCACCAAAGGCCTCACCCTGCTGCAAACAAGACAATCCGGACTGCAATATAGAAGAAGCTTCAGAAGTCACTGACTGTTTCATATTGTCGACGCCCGAAATCAGCTCTTCGATATCAGGTTGAGGACCGTAAATCATGCGTTCAATTAAACTAGATCGAGTGGTTGCAAGATGTCGACCCGCAGCATCTGCCGCTTGCTCTAAAGCGGCAACGTCTTCTGCTTGAGCAAGGTCGCCCGCGGCCTTTAAAGCTTGAGCAGAAATCGAGGTAGGAGATTCATGAGCCATACAATATTCCTCAATAAAGTGATTAAGGAAAAGGTACGCGAGGAAAAGATATTGAGGAATAGCACAAGATGCCGATCATTAATGCAAATAGTGCCAACCTATTAATTTATGCACAGAAACAAAAAACTAAACCCGAGCATGTAACACTCTATAGTCAGTTGGACTCAACCCAGTCCAGCGCCGAAACGCTCGCGCAAACACCGCCGCATCGGAGAAGCCAACTTTTTCAGCGACCGCCGCGATGGAAACCCCTTCTTGCGATAACCAGTAGCTCGCTCGATCTTGACGCATAAGATCTTTAATCTGTTGAAAAGATGTACCCTCTTTTTCTAACTTACGAATCAAGGTTCGTCGGGACATATGCAAGCTCTTAGCCGCCTCATCAATATCAGGAAAACCGGTACCAAACGAGCGATTAAGTAAGGCTCGCAGATCACTAGCCACGCTAATCTCTCCCGGCTGCTTCAAAAATAATTCAATTGGGCAACGCTTCATGTAGGCTTTTAAAGCATCTAAACTTTGCACATTCTGTCGAGCTAAATAAGATTGACTAAAAACCAATTTCAAGGCGTCTTGATTGAACCGACGCTTGCAAGGATAAAGCTTGGCATAATCATGTTGCTGTGGTTCCGCATATGGAAAATGCACCGCCACTAAGGGAATACGCTCTTGAATCAACCAAGAAGCATAACTGTGCCAAGCCAATAAGGTCATATCTGAAAACAAGTGAGACTCATCCAAACTTGTATCCGCCAACTTAAACGCTAATACAGCCGTATTATCCACCTCACTCAGTGTCATTTCATAAGCGTCAGACACCATATTGTAGAAGCGACACGCCAGTTGCAGAACTTTACCCAAGTTCACCTCATGTACGGTGGCACGCCCCATCATAAAAAAAGCCCCAGCCGGTAAAGGCGAGCTGGCTAACCCCATGGCCTCGTCTTGCAACAAATCCCAAATCCCCTCCACAATACCTGCCAGCTTCTCGATTTCAATTTCAACATACAAATCTTCGATAACACCTGGGTCCAAATTGGCACGTTTAAAAAGCGAGTCCGCGTCCAAGTCTTTCTCTCGTGCTAACCGATATAAACGGCCTATATAATGATTTGGGGTGGTTAAGGTTTGTCTATCGTGAGACATAGCATTTCCTGTGTCGCAATCAATTCCATACTCTGTATACACCATTCATCCCGAACGGGCACTGATAAAACGAAAAAAGGCGCCGTAGCGCCTTTTATAACATCACAAATTAAGCCCGATTACAGGGTGAACAAATGATGCTTTTTCTTACCCAATTTCACTAGGAAGAATTTGCCGTAGTAACCTTTTTCAGATGAAAACATGTCCGCTGCTGACATGTTATCGTCCATGCTCTTTGCCTCGCCATTTACAAACACTGAGTTACGCTGCAATGCGTCTTTTACCTGCTTACCTGAAGCGGCTAGACCCGCTTCTGCCAATAAGCTAGTCAGAGGCGTTTCCGCAAGATTAGCCTCAGCAAGAGAACTGCTTGGCAGACCATCTAATTGAATTTGCTCTAGATCTTGTTCACTTAACTGATCCGCTTCTCCACTAAACAATGCTTGAGTAATTCGCTCAGCGGCGGCCAAACCGTCTTCGCCATGAACTAAGCGCGTTGCTTCGCGTGCCAAAATAGACTGTGCCTGCGGTTTGCCCGTACTGTCTTTATCCGCTTGCTCAATGGCATCAATTTCTTCCATACCAAGGAAAGTAAAGTACTTAAGAAATTTATAAACATCTGCATCCGCTGTGTTCATCCAAAATTGGTAGAAAGCATATTGCGATGTTTTCTTAGGATCCAGCCAGACAGCTCCCGATTCAGTTTTACCAAATTTAGTACCATCTGATTTCGTTACCAAAGGTACAGTCATACCAAAGGCTTGCGATTTATTCTGACGACGAGAAAGGTCAATACCACCAACGATGTTGCCCCACTGATCACTACCGCCAATTTGAATGGTACAGTCGTACTCGCGATTTAACTCAGCGAAATCCATACCTTGTAACAAGGCATAAGAAAACTCGGTAAACGAAATGCCAGCGCCTTCACGATTCAAACGTTGTTGCACAGACTCTTTATTGATCATGGCGTTTACTGAGAAGTGCTTACCAATATCACGCAAGAAGTCGAGCACATTCATGTTGCCCGCCCAATCTAGGTTATTTACCACGCGAGCAGGATTGGAAACATCATCAAATTTTACAAACTGACTAACCTGCCCACGAATTTTCTCAGCCCAACCAGCCACAACATCAGAGGTATTTAGCTGACGCTCTGCTGCTTTAAAACTCGGATCACCAATCAATCCTGTGGCACCGCCGACTAAAGCAATCGGGTTGTGGCCAGCATCTTGAAATCGTTTCAACACCAACAAAGGCACTAAGTGACCTAGATGCAAACTATCAGCCGTAGGATCAAAGCCACAATAAAGCGTACGACTGCCACTCGCCAAATGAGATTTCAGCTCGTCTTCTGAGGTCATCTGCGCGATCAAACCACGAGCTTGCAAGTCGGTTAAAAGGTCGTTACTGCTTACTGTCATTTTATAGATCCACTTCTTATAGAGTTAATTTCGTCAAAGCATTCAATTATAAAAGTAATATTGGTACGATTACAGAGCTTTAACAAAGAATTTTAGGTACATATTTTGATTAAACTGATACCCACTAAGCATCTACTTCTTATTGCTGTGGTATGCGTCCTGCTAGCCATTGTCCTGATTGCAATTCCTGCAGACGAAGCTACCGACGAAACACCCATCTCTATCCATGCTAACTTACAGGTGATAGATCAATCGCAAGTTATGTTAACTGAGTTGCAAGAATTAACCCCCAAAAGCAACATCATGCCATCTATATCAACATCCGGGATCGTCTCCGGTTACGATGTACCAACACCAGACAATCTCGTTAAAAAGAACAGCGCCCCAACGTTCAAAGACCATTCCGTCATCGTTAAGTCCGGTGACTCTTTATCGAAAGTACTCTCTAGTAGAGGCATTTCACCACAAGATATCTACAAGGTCTCACAGGCTGACAAGAAGCAGAAGTCATTAGTTCGAATGCTGCCTGGCCAAACATTAAACTTCACCACCAACGAAAAAAGTGGTGAGCTAACAAAATTGACACTCATTCAAAACCGTTTAGACAGCGTTATATTTGAACGAGAAGAAAACAAGTTCACTCGCACAACGGAATCTAGAACCCCTGAAATCGTTCAAACCTATAAAGAAGCAGAAATCAATAATTCACTGTTTGTTGATGGTCTTAAGGCTGGCATTAGTGAACCACTCATTATCGAAATTGCTAATATTTTTGGTTGGGATATCGACTTTGCCTTGGACATCCGTAAGGGCGACAGCCTAAGCGTATTATATGAAGAGAAGTTCTTGGATGGTGAAAAAATTGGCAATGGCAACATCATTGCCGCACAGTTCATTAACAATGGACGAACCTTTCAAGCCATTCGTTTCCAAACGAAAAAAGGCGCCCATTATTACACCCCTGATGGGTTAGCAATGCGCAAAGCGTTCATCCGAACACCGGTCGACTTTTCACGCATCTCATCGAAATTCAACCCAAATCGATTGCATCCAATCTTTAAAACTAGCCGCCCACACCGAGGTGTTGATTACGCTGCTTCCAGTGGCACTCCTGTAAAAGCAGCTGGTGACGGTAAAATTTCCTTTGCGGGCAAACAGAACGGTTATGGTAATGTCGTCATCATCGACCATGGACGAGGCTACCAAACTCTGTATGCTCATTTACGAGGTTTTGCCCGAGGCACCAAACGTGGCGCTCGCGTAAAACAGGGCAAGATCATTGCCTATGTTGGTCAAACCGGTTGGGCTACTGGGCCACACTTACATTATGAATTTCGCATTAATGGTATTCACAAGAACCCAGTGACAGTGAAACTGCCCAACGATGACCCTATGCCGAAAAGCGATTTGAAAAAATACTTACCTTACGCACAACAGGTGGTCGCCACGCTAACCAACTCTCATTCACCTGCTTTTGCTCGAAAATTAGCCGCATTGAAGCGATAACATAAAATAAAGACATAAAAAAAGCAGCCGAAGCTGCTTTTTTTATGTCTTATCGAAACAGGCTTAAACAGCGCTGTTTACGAACTCAATCAGTTGAGACTTAGAAACAGCGCCAACTTTTGTTGCGACTACTTCACCGCCTTTAACGATGATCAAAGTTGGAATACCACGTACATTGTACTTAGGCGCCGTTTCAGTGTTTTCGTCAACATTCAACTTAACCACTTTCAACTTACCGGCAAACTCATCAGCTACATCTTCTAAAACAGGCGCGATCATTTTACATGGGCCACACCAAGGAGCCCAAAAATCAACAAGCACTGGCACGTCTGAGCTCAACACTTCTTCAGCGAATTGAGCATCCGTAATTTGGCTAATATTTTCACTCATAAAAAATTCCTTAAAATCTATATTGTTCAATGAATGAGGCTAGTGTAACACTAAATCACTGGGGTAAAAATCGATTCTCTTTAATTCCACAATAGAAAAACACTATTGCGTAAGGGCTTGAATAGCTGAAGGTAATTCCAATAGAGAGTGAATTTCTGCATGAGAACGAGCACCCCAATTCTCTCCCCAACGACGCGCACCATGACGATTAAACCAGATGCTTCGAGCTCCCGCATTTGCTGCCCCAAGCACATCATCAACTGGATGATCGCCAATATGAATCAAGCTTTCCGCCGCCACACCTGCCTGATTAGCAGCATATTGAAAAAGTTCAGGAGCAGGCTTCGCCACACCATGTTGATCTGCACGTACCGCAAATTCGAAATAGCGTCCTAATCCAACATAAGGATGGAATACATCGGCATTACCATTGGTGATGACCGCTAGTCGATAATCCTGATGCAATTCCGCTAACACATCGCTCACATGTGGAAACAAGTCTACTTTTTGACGCCACTCACAAAAATGCACTAACGCCGCTTGAGCAACCATATTGGCTTCCTCTGTTGGCAAGCCAAATGCTTTTAATGCGCGTTGATAAATAAACAATCGCAAACGCGTTAGGTCTGCGATCAGGGTTGGCTCTTGCGCTAAAATTTGCTGTCGTATGGCCTGCTGACCATCACTGCCATACTGCAAGTAAAAACCAGGAAAGCGCTCTTCAAACCAAGACTCCATCGCGTACTCAGCACGGACAATCACTGGCGAGACATCCCACAATGTATTGTCCAAATCAAAGGTTATGAGTACCGTCATGGTGTCAGCCTTAGTAAAATGGCACTTAATAAATCGGCCAAATGCTGTAAGAAGAAGGTGCCTTTTTGCTGATCGAAGGTAGTGGCTTTATCCGAGCCTAATACCAGTAAACCTCGCTTTTTAATGTCACCACCAGCACGAGACAAAAGAGGCAGCACAGCAACAGAGTTCACCTGCCCCGCCTCTTCAGCAAACAAATAGGCCATTTCTTTTTCAGGTAAGATGCCACAAAAACACTCATCTAAGTTCATCGTAAAAGGCATCAAACCTTGATCAACATCCAGATTATGACATTTGATTGAACTGTCTTGATGATCGCCAAATAAAATCAAAGTATGGAAAGCGACGTCAAAATCGACCCTCACCATATCATCAACGGCCACCGCTAAATCATCGAGCGAACGGCAATTCAATCCAGCCAAAATCAGGCGACGACTTTTCTGCATGGTCGACTCATTTTCGCGAGCCACATCGACTAAGCGCTCAAATTGACCGCGGTATTCCGCCGTCGACTTTCGCAAATGGTTGACCTGATATTCCAATAAGGAAATCGCACGGCCATTAACAGGATGAGGAATCGTGAGACCATCCAACACATCTGCATTGCGCACAAAAAAGTCCGGCGTATTGGATAAATATTGAATGATTTCCTCTTCGCTCATATCGCCTCTATAGGTAAATTTGACCTTCAAACACTTTTTCAGCCGGACCTGTCATAAGAATCGGTTCGCCTTCACCTGCCCATTCAATATGCAAATCACCACCCCGTAAATGCGCTGTCACTTTAGGTGCCAGCCAACCTTGCTTAATACCTGCTACAACGGCCGCACAGGCGCCAGTACCACAAGCTTGCGTTTCACCAACGCCACGCTCAAACACTCGCAAGTTAATTTCAGATGAATTAACCACTTGCATAAAGCCCACATTAACCTTATTTGGAAAACGCTCATGAGACTCGATTTTAGCCCCTAGACTCTGTACCTGTTCATCCTGCAAAGTATCGACTTTTAACACCGCATGAGGGTTACCGACAGAAACTGGCGTAATCTGATAATCCTCACCATCAACCGTTAGTGGGTACAAACCGTCGTTAAGCTCCGCAGAAAAAGGCAGATCCGCCGGAACGAAGCTAGGCGCTCCCATATCCACGGTGACGAGTCCATTGTCCATCACTCTAAGTTGAATGGCACCCCGCTTGGTTTCAACATTAATGACGCGTTTATGAGTCAGTTCGCGATCCAATACAAACTTAGCGAAACAACGCGCACCATTGCCACAATGCTCTACTTCACTGCCGTCTGAATTATAAATTCGGTATCGAAAGTCCATGTCTGGATTAGAAGGTGGCTCAACAACCAACAGTTGGTCAAAACCAATTCCCCAGTTACGGTCACTTAAACGCTCGATTTGTGATTTATTAAAAAACACCTTACGAGAAACCGCATCTACCACCACAAAATCGTTGCCGAGACCGTGCATTTTTGTAAACTTCAATAACACAACAGCCTCCTCAGTCTGGCAGAACTTGTTCGCCAACCAACTGATGTTCAATGGTTTCACGTGCGCGTATCAAATAAGCTTTATCACCATCCACCATCACTTCTGCAGCACGATTTCGACTGTTGTAATTCGATGCCATGGTAAAACCATACGCACCCGCAGAGCGAACAGCCAATAAATCGCCTGCCTGAATATCCAGTTCACGATCCTTACCTAAGAAGTCACCCGTTTCACATACTGGGCCGACTAAATCGTATACGCGCTTACCTTCCGCTGTTGGCTGCTGAGAAACTGGCACAATGTCCATCCAAGCGCTGTATAGGGAAGGACGAATCAAATCGTTCATCGCGCCATCAATGATGGCAAAGTTTTTATGATCATTACATTTCAGGAATTCCACCTGAGTCAACATCACGCCAGCA
Source organism: Marinomonas posidonica (assembly GCF_043643765.1). Lineage (GTDB taxonomy): Bacteria > Pseudomonadota > Gammaproteobacteria > Pseudomonadales > Marinomonadaceae > Marinomonas > Marinomonas posidonica_A. The sequence continues at coordinate 9,442 of NZ_JBHZSP010000019.1, forward strand.
TTGGCAGCAATGGAACGGCCAGGCTCAAACGCCAACGTCACGTCCATGCCTTTGACTTTTTCTAACAGTAATTTAGCGTAGTCAGCTGGTTTTGGTGGCACTTCATCACGGTAACGAACACCAAGACCACCACCTAAATCCAAATGCTTGATTTTGATGCCCACGGCGGCCAATTCTTCCAACAATCCAACTAAACGGTCAAACGTGTCCAAGAAAGGTTTTAATTCCGTCAATTGCGAGCCAATATGACAATCCACGCCCATCACATCAAGATTCGGTAATTCATTGGCGATTTGATAAATACGAACCGCCTCTTTGATGTCGATACCGAATTTATTTTCTTTAAGGCCAGTGGAAATATAAGGGTGAGTCTTCGCATCGACATCAGGATTAACGCGTAAGGAAATCGGAGCTTGTTTGCCCATTTCTCCGGCCACCTTGTCTAAACGATACAATTCCGCCTCTGACTCAACATTGAAGCAGTGAATACCCACTTCCAAAGCACGGCGCATTTCTACTTCTTGCTTACCCAAGCCAGAGAACATAACCTTCGCAGGATCGCCTCCTGCTTTTAATACTCGCTCAAGTTCTCCAATAGAAACAATATCGAAGCCCGCTCCTAAGCGTGCTAGAACATTCAAAATAGCAATATTTGAACAAGCTTTAACGGCATAACAAATCAGCGTGGGATGAGCCGCAAATGCTTCCGCATAATCCATATAATGGCGTTCAAACATCGCTCGTGAATAAACATAGCAAGGGGTGCCAAATTGTTCGGCAACATCAGACAAGGCAACGCCTTCTGCATGTAAAGTCTGATTTGAATAAGCAAATAAATCCAAAGGGGAATCCTCAATTTTGTGACGATGTAAGTTGTGACGGCAGATTATTCTCAGGCAAATAAAGCGCACCTTTATTACCACAAGCAACTATGAGTCCGGTCAAAATAAAAATTGCTAGCCACTTAGACATCGTCATATCTCTTCATTTTTTGATGATGCTAGTATACCTTGCCAATCATGGGTTTCCCAACCCTAGCACACGAAATAGCGGGATATTCTTTACCCTAAAGAAAAACAGAGAACGCTTGAATTTACCTACAAGAACACCAAGATAAAGACAGTCATTTTCACCAGAGGTTAGCTTAGAAAGCAGAATGAAGAACAAAATCCTACCATGGAGCATCGCATTAGGTTGCGCCATTGTTCTACACATACTGTTACTAGAATGGTCGGCACCAGCAAGCTGGTTAAGCGATCGGGCGAATGTGACTCACCCTGAGCTTTTTATTCTCAAGACAAATACTACTCCTCAATCATTGGCAACGGACAGTCGACCATTGGAAAGCTCTGTCAGAGATGAACAACAAAACACATCAAACGACGTCAACCGCATACAGCCAACTGAAGTCATTATGAACAACAAAGACGCCCAAATAGAAGCAACTGAAATGCCCTCTTCGGAGTTTAACCATCAAACCGATTTACCGACAGAACGGTCATCTCAGCTTGTCGAAGACCTACATGCAAAATCGCCACTGCTAGAATTAAGTCCCCCTTCATCAAGCCAAAACGACAGCGAGACTGATGGAATCTTCTCCCCAGCACTAAGAGCCAAAATAGAAAAAGCCAAACAAGATCAAGAAGCCTATTTAAAAGGACAACAAGAAGAGACCGCTTACCCCATCACTGAAGATGCTGATGGCACAAAATACGTCAATATTGAAGGAGTCTGTTGGCGCATACCTGAACCAGGAAGCGATACAGCTTGGGCGATTGTTTTTGCTGGCTGCAATGGCCAAAAGGAAACCTTCCATTTCGAACTAAACATTGCCCCAAGTACCTTCTTAGGCCCTGACGGTGCCTTCCCTCTTGCTGAGTAATGACCGATCTTGCGCTTTAATTACCCAAAAAAAAACGACGACCCTAGGTCGTCGTTTATCTTCAACAATGTCAGTAATGCTGTTCGATTATCGAGCGGCTAACTCTGATTTTGCGCGCTCTACAGCACTTAACACTTGCGCAGGCGCGGTCCCACCAATGTGATCACGTGCTGCCACAGAACCTTCTAATGTCAGTACATCAAACACATCTTGCTCGATCATATCGCCGAATGACTGCAGTTCTTCCAAGGTCATCTCAGACAAGTCCTTGCCTTCTTTCACACCATACCCAACCGCTTTACCAACTATTTCATGAGCATCGCGGAATGCCACACCATGGCGAACCAAGTAGTCAGCCAAATCGGTGGCCGTTGAGAAGCCACGACGCGCCGCTTCATACATGTGCTCTTTACGAGATTCGATCGCCGGAATCATGTCAGCAAACGCACGCAAAGACCCTTTTAATGTATCAACAGTATCAAACAGAGGCTCTTTGTCTTCTTGATTGTCCTTGTTATAAGCCAAACATTGAGACTTCATTAAGGTAAGCAGTCCCATTAAGTGACCATAAACTCGACCCGTTTTACCACGCACTAATTCTGGTACATCCGGATTTTTCTTCTGCGGCATAATGGAAGAACCGGTACAAAAGCGATCTGGCAAATAAATAAAATTGAACTGAGCTGAGGCCCACATCACCATTTCTTCAGCCCAACGGGACAAGTGCATCATGATAATAGACGCTGCAGACGTAAACTCGATGGCAAAATCACGGTCACTGACGGAATCCAAGGAATTATAAGTCGGACGCTCAAACCCCAACAGCTCTGCTGTCATGCTGCGATCAATTGGGTACGTTGTTCCAGCCAATGCGGCCGCGCCAAGCGGCAAAATATTGATACGCTTACGGCAATCCACAAGACGCTCGTAATCACGCTGCATCATTTCATACCAAGCCATTAGATGGTGCCCAAACGTCACAGGTTGCGCCGTTTGCAAATGCGTAAAGCCAGGCATAATGGTGTCGGCTTCTTTTTCCGCCAGACTTAAAATACCTTGTTGCAAGCGTGTCACTTCTTCTAATAAAAAGTCCACTTCATCACGCATGTAAAGGCGAATATCCGTTGCAACTTGGTCATTACGAGAACGACCTGTGTGCAGTTTTTTACCCGTAATACCGATTTTTTGAGTCAGACGCGCTTCAATGTTCATATGAACGTCTTCTAGCTCAATTGACCACTCAAACTCACCTCGAGCGATTTCCTCTTCAATTTCAGTCAAGCCCTGAATAATCTGATCACGCTCTTCTTCTGTTAGTACACCAATACTGGCCAACATTTTGCCATGGGCAATGGACCCTTGAATGTCTTGTTTCGCCATTCTTTGATCAAACTCAACAGAAGCCGTAAAACGCGCAACAAAAGCATCAACAGGCTCAGAAAAGCGACCACCCCATTGCTGGTTTGTGGTTTTATTTGTATCCGTCATTCGGTTAGTTCCTACACTGGGTTCATTTTGCTGCAAAGAGTACCTTATGCGCCTTCACTTATAAAGTATTGAAAGATGACGAAGGAGTGCTTAACGAGTATCATGAACAACAAATTTTAAGGATTTTCATCGGTCCGCAACGCACTAGGAGACACAGTGAAAGATAAAATTGTGATCGCAACTCGAGAAAGCCAACTCGCTCTTTGGCAAGCCAACAACGTCAAAGCTCAACTCGAAAGTCTGTACCCTGATTTAACCGTGGAACTGCTTGGCATGACCACCAAAGGCGATCAAATTTTAGACTCCCCACTGTCCAAAATTGGCGGCAAAGGACTCTTTGTCAAAGAACTGGAAGCGGCCCTATTGGATGGACGAGCGGACATCGCCGTTCATTCCATGAAAGACGTACCAATGGCTTTTCCAGAAGGCTTGGGGCTTGCCGTTATTTGCGAGCGTGAAGACCCTAGTGATGCTTTCGTGTCTAATCAATACGCCACCTTAGACGATCTTCCTGCTGGCGCAGTTGTCGGCACCTCCAGTTTGCGTCGTTCTTGCCAGCTAAAAATGCAGCGCCCTGACCTTATCATTAAAGATTTACGTGGTAACGTTAACACTCGTTTGAAAAAAATGGACGAGGGAGAATATGACGCCATCATTTTGGCAACCGCTGGCTTGCTTCGCCTTGAAATGCAGGAGAGGATTCGTCAAAAAATGCCAGCGGAATTGAGCCTTCCCGCTGGTGGACAAGGTGCCATGGGAATTGAATGTCGTGCCGATGATCAACCTACGTTTGACTTACTTGCGCCACTTCAGCACGAGGAAACCACCTACCGAGTCACCGCTGAACGCGCCTTAAACGAACGATTAAATGGCGGTTGCCAAGCACCAATCGCCTGCTTTGCAATTCTTCAGCAAGATGAAATTTGGTTACGAGGGTTAGTAGGAAGTCCTGATGGCAAGTCCATGATCCAAAGTGACATCCGAGGACACAAAGACGACGCCAAAAAATTGGGAGTAACGCTGGCCGAAGAGCTACTTGCTCGTGGTGCTAACACCATCCTTGATGCCATTTATCAATAAATTAAGGTCTTTTCGCCGTGCCCAATCATCATATTCTGATTACACGTCCAGAACCTGAAAACCAGCTAAGCTGTGAGCGAGTCCTCGCTCATGGTTGGCAACCTATATCCTTACCGATGCTGAGCATTGAAGCGGTGAATGATCCACAAAAGATCGCAGAAATTCGCTCACAAGTTTTCAATATTGACGAGTTTAATTACGTCATTTTTGTCAGTAAAAACGCCGCGAGATTAGCCTGCGAATGGCTTGATCAATGTTGGCCCATGCTACCTGTCAGTATCAACTGGATCGGTATTGGTCAAGGTACCACTCAAACACTGTTAGATGAAGGCGTCCCCGCTATTGCGAATCCAGGCCACACAACAGAGGCGTTATTGGCTTGGCTTAAACCGGTTAAAATGCGCGATCAAAAAATCCTCATCGTTCGTGGGTATGGTGGTCGACCAGAACTTGCACAACAACTGGAAGACAGAGGCGCAAAAGTCAGTTATCTTTCTCTTTACGAAAGAAAAAAACCTCTATATCACACTCAAACTTTCTTCATGCTGCCCGATATTAATTTAATATGGGTCACCAGTGGTGAAGGATTAACACATCTTTCAGAGTATGCGATGCAACATAAACCGGAATGGCTGTCTCTGCCTATTTTTACGCCCAGCGAAAGAGTCAATCAACTGGCATTTGAATTAGGTTGGAAAAAGGCGATATGCGCTCACGGAGCGGATGATACAAGCCTAATCAACACGACGGAAATTCACACAGGACATTAGAATGACTGATAACAACAAGCACGAATCCAATGACACCAGCCTCTCAAAGAGCCCAGAGCAAAACAACGCCGCTACCGAAAGTGCTGATGAGGTTACTCGTTCTAATTCTGCTACTCCAGCCAAAGACAAGGGGAGCAATCATGGTTTCACCATGACGCTGACGTCTGTCTCTCTATGTGTCTCTTTAATAGCAATCGCCACCAGCGGCTGGCTGTATTATCAGTCAACTATCAGTCCCTTTCCTCAGAATATCCAGCAACTTAAAACGCAGCAAGATACACTCACAGCGGCATTGCAGACTAGTCAAACCAGCAAGACCCAACTCGAGCAAGTGGCAAAAGACGTCATCCGAGCTCAACAATCCGCTCAGCAAGAAACCACAAAGCTAGAACAAAAACAGATTGAGCAAAGCAACAAAATACAGTCCTTAGAAGCTAAGTTACAGCGTTTAAACAATACCACCAAAGAAGACTGGAAACTGGCCGAAGCAGAATACCTTATCCGCCTCGCCAACCAGCGATTATTGCTTGAAGCCGACACCAAAGGGGCCATCTCATTATTAAGCAATGCCGATGACATTTTAAAAGAACAGCAAGACCCAATTACGTTTGACACCCGCAAGGCCTTGGCGAAAGACATTCAAGCGTTGAGTGCAACCAGCCAATTTGATTTGGAAGGCAAATACCTACAACTCACAGCGTTGCATGACAGCATTATCACTTTGCCGCAAAGAGAACCCTCAAAAGAATGGCAAAAGAGTCAGCAAGATACCAGCTCCGAAGACACAGCAACTACCAGTCGCATTGAGTCAGAACTGCAAAGTTTCTGGCAATCATTGCGCTCTTTAGTGGTGATTAACTATCAGCACAAACCAATCAAAGCTTTGCTACCGCCAGCAGAATATCAAGAACTAACAACAGGCCTACAGTTACAGTTGGATGTGGCACAGATCGCCCTGATGAAAGGTGAAAGCCTCATTTATCAGCAAGCTTTATCCCGTGTCGCTACGGCCATCACGGAACACTTTGACACCCAATCAAACCTAGTCACGTCTTTCCTTGCCAGCTTAACCGAATTGCAACAAATCGACCCATCACCCACCTTGCCTTTGCCAAGATCGTCTTTATTAGCCATGAAAAACCTAATGAAAGACTGGAATCAGCGTCAACCCACTGATAATAATGCTGACCCAGCGAGCACGGAACAACCATCCGCTGTTGAGAACAAGACAAAAATAATGGACCAAGAAGAAAACGCAAACGCTGTGGATGACGCTCGCTCTGAAGGAGAAAATTCATGAGAAAGCTACTCTTTCTACTGGTGATCATGATGGCAGCTGGAGGTATCTTAGGACTCCTTATGCGCCAAGACTCTGGCTATGTGCTTATTGCGTTCAATGGCGTCACAATCGAAACGAGTTTTTGGGTATTACTAGCCGCTATGATCGTCACGTTATTTGTGATGAGCTGGATTAAACGCATTTTATTTATCACTCTCAGACCCAGTAACTCCATTGCGAAAGTCACAGGCAACCTAGCCCAAAAAAGGGCCTCACGTAATACCATTCGAGGTCTGTTGGAATTAGTCGGCGGCAACTGGCATCGTGCTGAAAAGTTGCTCACCAACAGCGCTGACCGTGTACCTTATCCACTCATTAACTATATTGGCGCCGCATATGCTGCCAGCGAACAAGAAGAACATGAGCGCTCTAAATCTCTTCTTCGCTCCGCTCACAAGTCAACGCCTGAAGCCGAGTTTGCAATTGGTTTTGCACAAAGCCAATTGCAAATCAAACAAGAGCATTACGAAGGAGCATTGGCTTCATTGTTGCGACTTCACAAACTGAAACCCAAGCACCGCCAAGTTGTCAAAATGCTGGTGTCCGTTTACACCAAATTGAAAGATTGGGATGCTTTGTTAGCGTTAACCCCGACACTTAAAAAAGACGGCATTTTTGATGAAGACAATATGCTAGAATTAGAGCGCAATGCATTCTTAGCCTTGTTAGATAAAATAAAATTCCGCAATAAATTAGGCCAAAACAGCAAAGAACTGGTTGCTGAAGTAGAGTCTTTATGGAACAAGCTGGACACCCTCTCACAAGACGATCGTATGCGTCAGCTTTATGCACAAACCTTGATTCACTTTGGCGATGACACCAAGGCCGAACATTTTATTCGTCAGAGTCTAAACCAAAAATGGTCAGAAAAACTCGTCTATGAATACGCTAACATTCAACAAGGCAATGTAAAAAAACGCCTAACAAACTGTGAAGGTTGGCTAAAGAAAGAACCTGCTAGCGCAAACTTATATCTAGTAGCAGGACGTTTGAGTCAAACCATGATGTTATGGGGTAAGGCGAAAGACTATTACGAACAAGCGCTATCCCTCGATGGACAAAGTGAGGCCTTGGCAGAGTTAAGCCGCTTACTTGATGCTATGGGCGACAGTAAAGCCAGTCAAAACTTGATGATGATCAACCTAAATCAAGCCAGTAACCAATTAAAGCCTCTACCTTTACCCTCTCCTCATTAAGCAAAAAATAGAAGCTGCCCAAAGGCAGCTTCTATTTTTGCGTTTGCGTTTCAGATCAAATGGATCAAAACTATTTAAATCGCACCACTAACTCATGCATATCGTCTGCCACTCTTTGTAACAAACGAATGCTGTCGCTGGAGAGCTGCGATTTCTCAGAGCTTTGCTCAGCCAAATCAGAAATACGGACAACTTGACGATTAATGTCTTCAGACACTTGTGCTTGCTCTTCTACTGCGGCAGACATTTGAATCGACATATCAGTGATATTCGACACGGAAACCACAATTTCCTCAAAAGCCTGAGCCATTTCAACGATTTTTTGCAAACCTTGCTCGGCATCTAACTTGCCCTGATGAGCGACTTTTACCGAGCTTCCAGCACCCACTCTCAAAGTTTCAATGATCTTATGAATATCTTGAGTCGAGCCCTGTGTACGCATCGCCAGCTGACGAACCTCATCAGCAACCACCGCAAAGCCTCGACCATGCTCTCCAGCACGAGCCGCCTCAATCGCCGCATTAAGTGCTAGTAAATTTGTTTGCTCTGCAATTTGATCGATCACTTGAGCCACATCGGCAATTTTTTCCGAATGCTGAGCTAAGTCCTGAACCGTCGTACTGATCTCATTCACTGTTTCACTGAGGTCTTGAATTGAAGCTTGTGCATCCGTAATGATCACCTGACCAGATTGCGCAGAATGAAGCGAGGATTTCGCACTGTCGGCCGTCACTTGAACATGATGCGCCACATCATTAATGGTTGATGTCATTTCTTGCATAGCGGCAGCCACATCTTGCGTTTCATGTTGTTGACTCACCATGCCTTTGGTCGTTTCCATAGTGAAAGAAAGCCCGACTCTCGATTGTTCAGAGACTTTAGATGACTCATCTTCAAAGCGTGTTAGCACCGCATCAATACGAGACATCAGACTCTTCGCTCCAACTTCCAGTTGAGCAATAGAAAGTACTTGATCTGAATAGGTCACGGCCGCTAAAGGATGCATAAAAGCAGTAGATAATCGGCTTTTTAGTTGTTTATTCAAATTGACTTGATAACGCCAAAATAAGACATTCGCTAGCAAACTGGCTAACAGCAACACGCCCAAACCAAGGTAAATATTTTGCAACGCAGACAATAGGGACGCAGCCACCAAAACTAGAGGCAAAAGAAGCTGCCACGATTGCCATATTCTAGGAACGACCTGCTTCCCTTGGCGAATTGCTTTATATTGCTTCTCCGCTCGTGCCACGTCTTCACGTTTCGGTAATGTTCGCACCGATTCATAACCAACGACCTTGCCATTCTCCGTCACTGGTGTGACATAGGCATCTACCCAGTAAAAATCGCCATTTTTACAACGATTTTTTACCAACCCCATCCAAGCCTTACCCTGTTTAAGGGTTTGCCACATCACCTCAAACGCCTCTTTCGGCATATCTGGGTGTCGAACTAAGTTATGGGGACTGCCAATCAGTTCTTCTTTATCAAAACCACTCACTTGAATAAAAGCATCATTACAATGAAGAATCGTACCTTTAAGATCTGTTGTGGAAACCAGTTTAACACTCGGATCAAAACTTCTTTCTTGATCCGTTACTGGGGTGTTGTTGCGCATAACATTATCCTTAATCAGTTTACAATTATTTCCTTCACCTTAGGCATACCCTAAGGCACAGCGAGGATATCAAATTCATAAACAATGAATTAAGAATTACTGTAGTAAGTTTTTATGTAGCCAGCGAGTAACGACAGGCAACAGATATGTAGGGATTTGTAATGCACCGGCTAAGGGTAAAAAGGCCGGTCCTAAAAGGACTCCTGCCACACTATAAGTTAGCAAGACATTACGATTCCCTGAGGTAATCGCCGCCGTTAACGCAATTTCTACTCCCTGTTTACGAAACACCATAAAGGTAGTCACGAAAAACGCCATGCACAATGCCACCGCAATGATGAAGTAGCGCAACGCCATCATAGGATCAGCATCAAACATCAAACGAAAGCTCCCCACTAACCCTAAAGGAAAAGCAAACACGAGCAATATGGTATAAGGAGAAATTTTCAACAAAACACGATTAAGCGGCTCTGTAGGGCAATAAGCATGCACTAAAAATGAGAACACCATAGGACCAAAAATAAAAATAAGAAGACGAGCAAAGTAACTGATCCAATCAAGCCCCAAGTCATTCAAAGGCGCACTCAATAACGCCACACTGACCGTAATAGGTAAGAGCAAGGTCGTTGCAATGGTCATGGCCATAGCTTCAATATTATCAAAGCCCAATGCTTTGACGATGGCCGGCGTAGCAAACAAAGAACCAGTCGCTGCGACAGCCAGTATCGCCAGCAACAAATCATTTGTTAATGAAAACACCCAACCTAAAAGCGTCGCCAACCCCATAAAAAAGAACGCGTGTAAAACAGCATATCGCCAAACACGAATCTGGCTCAATCGCTTCAGTAATTCGCTCTGTTTCATGCCAAGCAGTGTTAACGTCATTAAGCTAAATAACACCAGAGGTAAATAAGGAAAAACGGCCAGAGAGAGAGATGGGAAGACAAATCCTAATAAGGTAAACAAAAACATAAAAGGAAGAGAATGGCGAACCAAAAAGGACAACATGACGGCACCTTAGTTAGGCAGCCCTAGATAAAATTCGTCCGTAAGTGCGATTATTTTTCCGAGCCACAATATCGTTTATTATTTTCAGGCAATTCAGCCATTTCTAATGACCAGTCCTCACGAGCACGCTCGAACTCTTCACGTAGAGCAATCAACTCAGCACGCTTTTCAACCGGCCATCGACTTTCATTAGAACGCTGATTTACTCTCGGGAATAGTATCAGATTATCATTCATAAATTATCTCTATTAATGCATTGTCTGGATATCTATCGACACTCTATGGATAATCTTTAGAAAACGCAAACTCGACGTAGATGAGAATATTATGAAATGTTTAATCTCCCCAGCAAAAACTCTGGACCTAACCTCTAAACCAAGCTTTACGCTTTCTAGCTTGCCGCAACTCACGCAGGAGTCTCAAGTATTAATCAAGACATTGTCTAACTATTCTCCCGCTGATATCGCCAGCTTAATGAAACTCAGCGACAAACTGGCAACCCTCAACGTTGCACGCTACCAAGCATGGCAAGAAAACCACACCAGAGACAATAGCCGACCGGCTATTTATACCTTTATGGGCGATGTGTACACCGGCTTAGATGCCTACTCCCTAAGCGAAGAAGACATGCAGTATGCACAGCAAAACTTAAGGATTTTGAGTGGGTTATATGGCCTATTAAAGCCTCTTGATCTTATGCAGGCTTATCGTCTTGAAATGGGTACCAAACTCACTAATCCTCGTGGTTCTAATCTTTATCAGTTTTGGGGAGACATTATTGTCGACAAGCTTAACCAAGAACTGGATGAAAATGAGCTATTGGTTAACCTAGCATCCAATGAGTATTTTAAAGCCGTCAATAAGAAAAAACTGACTACGACACTGGTTAGCCCTAACTTCTTAGACGAGAAAAACGGTCAGTTTAAAGTCATCAGTTTCTACGCCAAAAAAGCACGAGGCTTAATGGCTCGATACTTAATTGAAAACCGCTGTCAGACATTAGAAGAGTTAAAAGCATTTGACCTGGTTGGCTATCGTTATGATGCTGATCGCTCAACCTCCGACATCCCTGTGTTTATCCGCCCGGAAAGCGCACAACCAAATAAGTAAACGTAGCAAGAAATGGACTCAGTGACACTTAAGACAAATTAAATAGCCTGAGTATCACTGAGAGGTCCTTATGAAGGATCAGGGCGAGACAAACACCCCATTGTCACACGGTCATTACCGCCAAAATCCTGAACACTTTGAACATCATGGAAACCCGCGGCAATCAACAAACCACGGACAGCTTCCGCTTGGTCATAGCCATGCTCAAACATAAGATGACCGTCTTGCTTCAAAAAGGTTGCGGCTTGTTCAATGATATGCTCAATATCGGACAAGCCATGGTTTTCAGCTACCAGCGCCGTCTTTGGCTCAAAACGTACATCGCCTTCAGACAAATGATGGTCCTCAGGGTCGATATAAGGTGGGTTTGATACAATCAAATCAAATTTACTCGATTCTGGTAACTGCTCAAACCAACAACTCTGCACAAAACGAGCATTGCTAATATGATGGCTGGCGGCATTTCGCTTAGCCAACGCTACCGCATCGGCAATCAGGTCTACCCCAAGCACCTCTGCATCACGACATTCCATCGCCAACGCCAAGGCGATCGCTCCAGTGCCCGTGCCTAAATCCAGTATTCTTTTACCTTTAGGAACATCCAATACCGCCAGTGCGGCTTCGACTAAACATTCTGTATCCGCTCGAGGAATTAACGTGCAAGGTGATACTTCTAGATCTAAGGTCCAAAATGCTTGCTTACCTAAAATATAGGCAATTGGCTCCCCCTGCTCTCGGCGCTTAAGAAGTACATCGAACTGAGCCTGCTCGCTATCCGTTAATATCTTTTCTGGCCAAGAGTAAAAGTAAGACGTTGCGACATTTAGCACTTGCGCCAATAATAATTGGGCATCAAGTAATGCAGTGTCAGACATAAAACGAAGGCGCTCTACAGCGCCTTGTAAGGATTCATCTATACGCATGGGCGAAATCAATGATCACCACTTAATGTAGCAAGTTGTTCTGCTTGGAACTCATTTACCAAAGGATTAATCAGAACATCCAAATCCCCTGTCACAATTTCGTCTAGCTTATACAAGGTCAAATTAATTCGATGATCGGTCACTCGACCTTGAGGGTAGTTGTAAGTTCGAATTCGTTCTGAACGGTCACCACTTCCCACCAAAGATTTACGTGCTTCGGATTGCTCGCTAGCAGCCTTTTCTTGCTCAGCAGCCAACAAACGAGACGCTAATAAAGACATGGCTTTAGCTCGGTTCTTATGTTGCGAACGCTCATCCTGACACTCCACCACAACACCGGTTGGAATGTGTGTAATACGAATCGCAGAATCAGTTTTGTTGACGTGCTGACCACCGGCACCGGATGCACGAAAGGTATCCACGCGTAAATCAGCCTTATTAATATCAATGCCTTCCACCTCATCCATTTCTGGCATGATGGCAACCGTACAGGCAGATGTGTGAATACGCCCCTGAGATTCGGTCGCTGGCACACGCTGTACACGGTGGGCTCCTGATTCAAACTTTAACTTAGAATAGGCACCGTCACCAACAATACGAGCAATGACCTCTTTATAGCCACCATGTTCGCCCTCACTGGCACTGACGATTTCAACTTTCCAACGCTGGGTTTCAGCGTAACGAGAATACATGCGGAACAAATCACCAGAGAAAATAGAGGCTTCATCACCACCTGTTCCAGCACGAACCTCAAGAAAAACGTTACGTGAGTCATTCGGGTCTTTTGGCAACAAGAGTTTTTGCAAAGTTAGCTGCAAAGCTTCTTGCTGCTCCTGACCAGCTTTCATTTCTTCTACACCCATTTCTTTGATGTCTGGGTCAGAGTCGGTCATCATCAGCTCAGCTTCTTCGATGTTTTCCACTACCTGCTGGTACTCATTAAAACACTGCACTACCGGCTCAAGTTCCGCGTACTCTTTTGAATAGGAGCGAAATAAATCTTGATCCATGATCACGTCGGCTTCACTCAATAAAGCAGCCAATTCCTCATAGCGTTCTGCCAAGCTTTCTAGTTTTAACTTAATCGATTCTTTCATTTTTAATTATCTTTTTCTTCATTAATGCCGAGCACATCTGCGGCAATGGTTAATGCTTCTTGGTCGGCTTCACTACCAGCCTCCCGTAAATAACGGGTCGGAGCATGAATCAGCTTGTTCATCAAACCATGAGCAAGTTTATTCATAACTTGCTCTGGGGATTGACCACTTTCTAAACTTTTTAAGGCCTTTTCTAACTCAGCCTGTTTGGTCATTTCAGCAGATTGGCGAAAGCTGACAATTAAGTCTGATACTTTTCTAGATTCCAACGTTTTACGATAAGACTCAACACCTTGCTCAATCAAAGCCTCAGCGGCTTTTGCGGCATCTTGCCGCGCCCTGACATTTTCTTCGATAACAGAATGCAGATCATCAACGGTATAAAGATAGGCGTCTTTAACGTCTTCAACTTCTGCTTCAATATCACGAGGGACCGCAATGTCCACCAGCAACATTGGCGAATGGCGTCGTTGAGCCGTGGCTCGTTCAACCATGCCTTTACCTATGATCGGCAACTGACTGGCGGTTGAGGAGATCACAATATCAGCCTGTGACAAATAGTCTCCAAGCTCACCCAGCATAATGGCTTCAGCATTCAACTCATTAGCAAGAGCTTCAGCTCTTGCTAGGGTGCGGTTAGCAACAATAATTCGCTTGACACCATTCTCTTTCAAATGACGCGCCACTAATTCGATGGTTTGTCCTGCACCAATCAGTAAAGCTGTGCTGCGTTGAATATCAGCAAAAATTCGTTGCGCTAGACTAACAGCCGCAAACGCAATCGACACAGGATTTTCACCAATGGCCGTATCGGTTCTGACTCGCTTTGCCACTGAGAAAGTACGCTGAAACAAGGACTCAAGCTCTGGTCCTATGCATGCGCCTTCTTGAGAAACAGCGTATGCTGATTTCACTTGTCCAAGGATCTGTGGCTCACCCAATATCAGAGAATCCAGTCCAGACGCCACTCGCATAATATGACGAACACTGTCATCCGCCACATGGGTATAGCAATATTGTTTCAGGTCAGCCAAGTCAATATTGTGATACTGCCCCAACCAGTCCACCACGTCTTGTGCTTTATCTGAATCTTCAACCGAACAATACAACTCGGTGCGATTACATGTCGACACAATAACGGCTTCCTGCGCTCGCTTCTCTGCCACCAGAGAAGACAACGCTTCAATCATTTTCTCCGGCGCAAACGCCACCCGCTCGCGTATCGAAACAGGAGCAGTTTTATGATTGACACCTACGGTAATTAGCGGCATTCAGGACTCTTCTCAAAAATCGAGATATTAAGATAACGACAGGACAATACCGTCTCTACATGACTCTTTACATAAAGAAGACACATTATACGAGAAATTCGCTTTTTTTCGCACCCCAAAAAGTCAATAAAAGTAATAGGATTAGTTTATAGTTAGCACAAGTGACCTGGCGACCACTGACATTCAAGTTCACCATGGATACTATTAAGTGGCTTAAAACGATATTGTTAAGGAATTTCATGCTATTCGGTTTTACCCCATCATCGGCTCAACGCTCAACGGCATCGTACACTCGAGCTAAGTGGTGGCTAGTGTCTTTCTGCTTACCCTTTTTGTTTGCTTGTAGCCAAACTCGCCTACCAGAAAGTAACGTGTTTCAAGAGACAGCTAATGACCAAACGCAACGCCATGAAGAAAGCCAAATCAGTGATTTACTCAAGGCCGAATTCACTCTACAACGAGAAGGCCCCAACAAAGCTTACGACAATTTTTACAGCATAGCCCAAGAATCAAAAGACCCTGCCTTCATTGAACGACTTGTTCGTATTGCCGTCGCGTCCAGAAACAAAGTCTACATCGAGCAAAGTGCCGACCTATGGCGCTCTGTTGAACCAACATCAGAACAAGCCTACTCACTCGCCATGCAAGTATATGCGCAAGGTGAACGACCAAATGACATCGCCAAGCTACTTGATACGGCAATGCTAAATCATGTTCCCTTACGTTTTTTCCCTCTATACCTTGAAGACAATGTACGTGACAGTCAGGTGATGGATACATTAGAAAGCGCCATCAAAATGGCGTCTCCTTTAACTCAAAAAAATCAGTTTATACGCTTGAGCCAAGCCCATTTGTGGCTACTATCAGGTCAATATGAACAAGCCCGTCAACAGGCAAACGCTCTTATAGAAGATCCAAGTACAGAAAAAAGTGAAGCCTTATACTTGATACTGGCGTACAGTGAAAAGAATCAAAATCAATTAGATAAAGCCATCTCAACACTCACAACGGCTAATCAGACCTATCCACAAAGCGTCAACATCCTAAGCCCATTATTAAACCTACTGGTCGAAAACGAACAAGCTCAGACAGCCATTAAACTGTTAGACAACACTTCACTCAGTGAAGACGACAAGCTTCAAGCCTGCCTAAACTTAGCTCGCACGCTACTCGAATACAAACAACCAGATTTAGCCTTTAATGTACTTAACGGGCTCCCGCAACAAAGAGCTTTCCGCAACCAAATATACTATTTGCAGGCCATTGCACTAGATGAATTAGGTCGTCATAACGATGCTATTGAAAGGATGAATCAAGTTCATGGAACGTTACAAAGCAGTGCCACCAACCAAATGGCTTTGTGGCTTTATGAGCAAGGCAGACAAAAAGACATTAATGATTTAGTACTCACTCGAACCAATCGTGAATACCTACCAGAACAAGTCACCACCATTAGTCAGCTTCACCAAGAAAAAGGCCAACCTATGCTGGCCTATGATCTGTTAACAAAAGCCGTCGACTTATTTCCAGAATCAGACGAATTACGTTATCAAAAGTCTTTGTTTGCCGAACATTTAGGCTATTGGGACATAACCCTTGAAGAACTCAACAATTTATTAGAAAAACACCCAAACAATGCTCAGTATCTAAACGCGCTGGGATATACCTTATTGACTCGTACCGACCAGCTAGATAAGGCGATGATCTATATCGAAAGAGCCTATGAACTCTCAGATGATGATCCAGCTATTATAGATAGCTTGGGATGGGGCATGTTTTTGAAGGGTGAATACGAGCAATCTTCCTATTACCTTGAAAAAGCTTGGTCCATTTTACAAGATGCCGAAATTGCGGCTCACTATGGTGAATCACTATGGCGACAACGTCATTATGATCAAGCTCTTAGCATTTGGAAAACGGCCTTACAACAGTCGCCGAACGCCACCATTTTATTAGACACCATCAAGCGCCTTTCACCGTCGCTGCTTGAAAACCACCAACAGGATGAAAATTCATGATGTACCGATTGACCAGCCTATTGGCCTTGAGTCTTGTTCTTGCTGCCTGTAGCACTCAACCACAAGGACCTATTGTGCCGCCGCCACAAAGCGTGAGTGCAATTAAGCAGTGGGAAACCGCTGGCCGAGTAGGCATACGCACCCCTGATGATGCCATTTCAGGTAACTTTAATTGGCACCATACTCCTACTACTTTCTCATTAAATATTGTCGGTCCATTTGGTCAAGGCGCAACCAAACTCAGTCAAAGCCAAGACAACAAAGTGACCTTAACGTATGAAGATAAAACCATTACGGGCCAAGACCCAAGTCAGCTACTTTACAACGAGTTAGGTTGGGATTTCCCGATTCAACAAGTGACATATTGGATTCGAGGAATGGCATCCCCAAACACAGACTCACATATTGAACTTGATGAGGAACAACGTCCTAAGTCGATCGAACAAGATGGCTGGCTGGTGAACTATACTCGCTTCACCGACGTGGACGGATTAGAACTGCCACAAAAAATCCAAGTCGCTAAACCGCCCTTCAAGGTCAACCTTATTATCAATCAATGGACCATTCAGTAATTACTATGCAATTACCCTCTCCTGCAAAACTTAATCTCTTTTTACACATCACAGGGCAAAGAGACGATGGCTACCATGAACTGCAAACTGTTTTTCAGTTCATCGATTTATGTGACACCTTAACGTTTCATCTAAACACACGCGATGACGTGGCAATCACTCCCGTTATATCGGAATTACCTGTTTTTGATAATTTGATCTACAAAGCCGCTCAACAGTTGCGTCCCTATCGCAAAAATTCCAAATGGGGTGCCGACATTCATCTAGAAAAATGCTTACCCATAGGCGGCGGTATCGGTGGTGGCAGTTCCAATGCAGCCACAACCTTGTTAGCGCTTAATGAATTGTGGAAATGCGGATTATCTCATCAACAGTTGGCTGACATTGGCGTCACATTAGGCGCTGATGTACCCATTTTTGTCATGGGGTTTGCGGCCTTCGCAGAAGGGATTGGTGAAAAGCTACAAGCGGTCCAACCACTGACTCCTTATTATTTGCTTTTAAAACCCAATTGCCATGTGACAACTGGTCAAATTTTTACCGATAAACATTTGACAAGAGACACCCCTCCCATCAAAATATCGCACGCCTTGAAGCTGGGTGGGCACAATGATTGCTTGGACGTAGTCAGAAAGCATAATCCCGAAGTTGATGAAGCGTATTTATGGCTGAAAAACCATGGCGATGCGAAATTAACCGGGACTGGAGCTTGCCTCTTTATAGCCTTTGATAATCAGCAGGATGCAGAGCGAGTAAAACGATTAATACCCTCAAAATGGCAAGCTTGGGTTTGTCGTGGGTGTAATCAATCTCCTACTCATGAAGCGCTAGACCAGTGGATAAAGCAATACAAAGACAAATAGTCGTTTTTTGTCAGGCCAGTCTATTACATCGCTATGAAAAACAAAGGGTATACACAGTGTCCAAGTTGATGGTTTTTACCGGTAATGCAAACCCTGAACTCGCTCGCAGGGTGGTACGCCGCCTGGGACTACCCATCGGTAACGCAACCGTTGGTAAGTTTAGCGACGGTGAGATTACGGTTGAGATCAATGAAAATGTACGAGGTAAAGACGTTTTTATCATTCAGTCTACCTGTGCACCTAGTAATGACAATCTCATGGAGCTGATTGTCATGGCAGATGCTTTGCGACGTGCCTCAGCAACACGTGTGACCGCTGTTATCCCATATTTTGGATACGCTCGCCAAGATCGTCGTGTACGTTCTGCAAGAGTGCCTATTACAGCAAAAGTGGTCGCCGACATGATTTCAGCTGTTGGCATCAATCGCGTACTGACTGTGGACTTGCACGCTGACCAAATTCAGGGTTTTTTTGATATCCCGGTAGACAACGTTTATGCAACGCCATTGCTGTTAGATGACCTGCAAAGACAAGGTCACGAAAACATCACAGTTGTCTCCCCTGATGTAGGTGGTGTGGTTCGAGCTCGTGCTTTTGCGAAATTGCTCGAAGATGCAGACTTGGCCATCATAGACAAACGTCGTCCACGTGCCAACGAAGCGCAGATCATGCACTTGATTGGTGACGTTGAGGGCAAGACTTGTGTCTTGGTCGATGATATGTGTGATACAGGTGGTACCTTGTGTGCTGCCGCCAAAGCACTTAAAGAACATGGCGCAGCAAAAGTATTAGCTTATTGTACTCACCCAGTATTATCGGGCAAAGCCATGGAAAACATTAAGAATTCTGTGCTTGATGAATTGGTTGTCACAGACACCATTCCATTAACACAAGAGGCGCTTAACTGCCCTCAAATTCGCCAACTGTCGATGTCTGACATTATGGCGGAGGCTGTTCGTCGTGTTTGCAACGAAGAGTCAATCAGTGCCATGTTTGGGGCCTAAAACCAAACATTTACGCTCGGAACGGGTCGCAGTTTTGGGCACAAACTTTGATTATTATTAGGAAAATATCATGTCATTATCTATTAATGCTGTAGCACGCTCTGAAGAAGGTAAAGGTGCGAGCCGCCGCCTTCGTAACCAAGGTCTAGTACCTGCTGTCATTTATGGTGGCGACGCTGAGCCAGCGTCTATCTCTCTAAAAGACAACGAACTTCTTAAAGCTGTTTCTACTCCTGGCTTTTTGACATCTGTTGTTGAAGTAAGCGTTGATGGCAACGCTCAAAAAGTACTTGTTAAAGCATTGCAACGCCACCCAGCAACAGGCAATGTTATGCACATGGACCTGCAGCGCGTACAAGAAGACACTGTGATCACAACCCGTGTTCCTCTAAGCTTCATTAATGCCGCTCAAAGCGACGGTGTTGCTAAGCAAGGTGGTCGTTTAACTATCGAAGCTAAGCTTGCTGAAGTTCGTTGCCTACCTGCAAATCTGCCAGAAGTATTGGAAGTCGATATTGCAAAAGGTCAACTTGGTGACATCTTCCACCTATCTGATGTTAGCGCTCCAGAAGGCGTTGAGTTGATTTCTTTGCTAAAAGGCGAAGATCACGACCAACCAATCGCTCGTATTGGTAAAGCTAAACGCTAAGCATTGAAGGCAGTATTGTGGCAGGTTTCAAATTATTAGTCGGCTTGGGAAACCCAGGCAGCGAATACGAGAATACTCGCCATAATGCTGGCGCTCAATGGATTGAGACACTGGCTCGTCAGAGCCAGTGTCTTCTTCGTTTAGAAAAGAAGTTTTTTGGCCAATTCGGAAAAGTTTCTATAGCTGGTGAAGAATGTTATTTATTGATTCCCACCACCTATATGAATTTAAGTGGCAAAGCGGTTCAAGCTGTCTGTCAATTTTATAAAATCCCTCCTGAAGAAGTCTTAGTCATTCATGACGAACTGGACATTCCACCCGGCTCAGTGAAGCTAAAAAAAGGTGGCGGTCATGGTGGCCATAATGGCTTAAAAGACATCATTGCAAAACTGGGCAATAACCGAGAGTTTGGGCGTTTACGAATTGGTATCGGGCACCCTGGCCATGCCAGTCAAGTAGCGAATTACGTACTTAAAAAAGCCGCACCGGTAGAATACGCTAAAATAGAACAAACCATTGACGAATCATTGCGCTATGTAAATGACATTGTTTCAGGCAATTTAAATGCCGTAATGAACCAACTGCATAGCTTCAAAGCATAAACACACATATATTAGGAATTTCATTATGGGCTTTAACTGCGGCATCGTAGGTCTACCTAACGTTGGTAAATCCACTCTATTTAATGCATTAACCAAAGCGGGCATTGGCGCTGAAAACTTCCCGTTCTGCACCATTGAACCCAATGCAGGTGTGGTCGCAATGCCTGACCCACGGCTCGACGCATTAGCTGACATTGTTAAACCGGAAAAAGTTCTGGCGACAACAATGGAATTTGTAGACATTGCCGGCCTAGTAGAAGGCGCTTCCAAAGGGGAAGGCCTAGGCAACAAGTTTCTTGCAAACATTCGTGAAACGGATGCCATCGCGCACGTTGTTCGTTGCTTTGAAGATGACAACGTTATTCACGTAGCCAATCACGTAAACCCGAAAGCCGATATTGAAGTCATCAACCTAGAGTTGATTTTCGCTGACCTAGAATCCATCGAAAAACAAATCGTCCGCACCGCAAAAAATGCCAAAAGTGGTAACAAAGATGCCATTGCTCATAAAGCCTTTTTAGAATCTGTTAAACAGCACTTGGAAGATGGCAAGCCAGTTCGCGTTATGGAACTGAGTGATGATCAGGCAAAAGAAATTAAACAACTTCACTTATTAACCACTAAACCCACCATGTACATTGCTAATGTGTCTGAAGATGGTTTTGAAAACAATCCACACCTTGACGTGGTCAAAGAAATAGCTGCTGCCGAAGGCGCTATGGTGGTACCAATTTGTAACCAGTTAGAAGCTGAAATCTCTGAGCTTGATGCCGAAGAGATGCAAGACTTCCTAGACGAAATGGGCATGAAAGAACCCGGCCTTGATCGTGTTATCCGTGCAGGCTACCAACTATTAGGCTTACAGACCTACTTCACAGCGGGTGTAAAGGAAGTTAGAGCTTGGACTGTAAAACAAGGTGCAACAGGGCCTCAAGCCGCTGGCGTGATCCATACGGACTTTGAGAAAGGCTTCATCCGTGCTGAAGTAGTTAGCTATGATGATTTCATTCAATATAAGGGTGAGAGCGGCGCAAAAGAAGCCGGCAAGTGGCGCCTAGAAGGTAAAGATTACATCGTAAAAGATGGCGACGTGATGCATTTCCGTTTTAATGTTTGATTAATTGGAAAACATTAAAGAAAACACTTGACCCATGAATGGGTTATATGAATAATATCGCGCCACAGAGACAGAGTATCTGTTTAAGTGTTTTGTTTCTGTGTTGTCTGTTGGGGTATAGCCAAGCGGTAAGGCAACGGGTTTTGATCCCGTCATGCGTTGGTTCGAATCCAGCTACCCCAGCCAACAGACAAACGGCTATGTAGCTCAGTTGGTTAGAGCACATCACTCATAATGATGGGGTCACTAGTTCGAATCTAGTCATAGCCACCAACTTTTTAATAGAGTATTGGGGTATAGCCAAGCGGTAAGGCAACGGGTTTTGATCCCGTCATGCGTTGGTTCGAATCCAGCTACCCCAGCCACTCTTATTTAAAAGGCTATGTAGCTCAGTTGGTTAGAGCACATCACTCATAATGATGGGGTCACTAGTTCGAATCTAGTCATAGCCACCAACTTTTTAATAGAGTATTGGGGTATAGCCAAGCGGTAAGGCAACGGGTTTTGATCCCGTCATGCGTTGGTTCGAATCCAGCTACCCCAGCCATATTTCTTACTCGAATACCCTCTCCTATACAAAGCATGCAATATTTTTACTGGATTTTACTCCACTAAAATTTATAATTAGCGTTAACCGTCTAACGAGATATGGATACTGATTATGAAATCTGCACTTTTACTTTCCACCGCTTTGCTAGCAAGCGCTGCACAAGCTGATGTTTTAGGACTGACGGCTGAAGCTGGCTCTTACGTGACAAATGACGGTGAAGACTTCAACTCATACTTTGGTGTGGCCGTTGAACACCCAATTCCAGTTATCCCTAACTTCCGCCTGCAAAGCCAAAGCCTTGAAGGCAAAGTGGGTAGCACAACAGTAGACACATCTTATAATGACTACACGCTTTATTACGAGTTTCTAGATGGCCTACTTTGGCTTGACCTAGACGCTGGTATCACACTGCGCAGCATTGATGGCTCTATCGGCTCAACGGATGTGAGTGATTCATACCCTCTAGGTTATGCATCGGCATACGTTACTTTCCCAGGCACTAGTCTATCTGTCGGCGCTGAATACAAAACTGGCGGTGGTAGCGATGCTGATATCACGGACACAACATTTAAAATCAAATATCAAGCTCTATACTTTGGCGGCCTAGAAGCGGGTTACCGTAAAGTTGAAGAAGACATTGATGATATTGATGGTTCTGCTTTTGACATCAAGTTTACTGGTGTCTTCATTGGCGCATTCCTCGACTTCTAATCCTGAAAACGACTTTAAACTAAGTCGCTGTTAAGGCTCATTCATGACGTTGATATAAAAAATCCCCAGCATCAAAGATACTGGGGATTTTTTTAAGCCAACGAAAAATTAACCCTTAGTAAAGACGATATTACTCCCCTCCACATCCGCTAAGATCTGATCTCCCGTAACAAACTGCCCAGATAACAGCTCATTTGCTAATGGGTTTTCAATCCACTGCTGAATGGCACGTTTCAATGGTCGCGCTCCATATATTGGATCATAACCGACTTCTGCCAGACGCTCCTGAGCCTCTTCCGTAAGAGTTAAGCTCATACCCATCTCAGTCAACCTGTCATTAAGGTGAGCTAACTGGATAGCGGCAATCCCTTTAATCTGCGAACGCATTAATGGGTGGAAAACAACCGTTTCATCAATCCGGTTAATAAACTCTGGACGGAAGTGTGTCCCCACCACTGACATCACCTTAGCTTTGATCTCATCATATTGATCATCAGACTGATATTCTTGAATCAGATCCGATCCCAAGTTCGACGTCATGACGATGACCGTATTTCTAAAGTCCACGGTACGACCCTGTCCATCCGTCAGACGCCCATCGTCTAATACTTGCAACAAGATATTAAACACATCCGGATGCGCCTTCTCGACCTCATCAAGCAACAGCACAGAGTATGGTCGACGTCTAACCGCTTCAGTTAGGTAACCACCTTCTTCATAGCCAACATACCCTGGTGGCGCACCAATCAAGCGTGCTACAGAATGTTTTTCCATGAATTCTGACATATCTACTCTCACCATCGCTTGTTCAGTATCAAACAAGAACTTGGCTAAGGATTTGCACAACTCGGTTTTACCAACACCTGTCGGCCCCAAAAAGAGGAAAGAACCATTTGGCTTGTTGGGGTCAGCTAAACCAGAACGAGATCTTCTCACCGCATTAGAGACCGCTGAAACCGCTTCATTTTGCCCCATAACCGACTCATGCAATGCCTCTTCCATACGTAATAGCTTGTCACGCTCACCTTCCAACATTTTATCCACTGGAATCCCTGTCCAGCGAGAAACCACCGTGGCGATCTCCTCTTCTGACACATGTCGCTTCAATAGACGAGTTTCGGTGTTTTCTTCCTCTTGACCCGCCTTTTCAATTTCCGCTTCCAACATTGGAATGACACCATATTGCAACTCAGACATTTTCGCCAAATTACCATTACGACGCGCCTCTTCCATTTCATGTCTAACGCCTTCCAGCTCTTCTTTTAGCTTTTGTGCCCCATGCACTGCCGCTTTCTCTGCATTCCAAATCTCTTCCAAATCAGAGAACGATTTTTGCAATCGCTCTATTTCACTATTCAATTCATCCAAACGCAGTTTAGACGCTTTATCTTTCTCTTTTTTAAGCGCTTCTTTTTCAATTTTTAATTGGATGAGTCGGCGCTCCAAACGATCCATGTCTTCTGGCTTCGAATCCATTTCCATACGAATACGACTGGCTGCTTCATCGATCAAATCAATAGCTTTATCCGGCAACTGTCTATCCGTAATATAACGCTGAGATAATTTTGCCGATGCGATAATCGCTGAATCGGTAATATCAACGCCATGGTGCACTTCATATCGCTCTTTTAAACCGCGTAGGATGGCGATGGAATCCAGCACACTTGGCTCATCCACTAACACTTTTTGAAAACGTCTTTCGAGCGCCGCATCTTTCTCAATGTATTGACGATATTCATCCAGTGTCGTCGCGCCAACACAGTGGAGCTCACCTCTTGCCAATGCAGGCTTCAACATATTGCCAGCATCCATTGAACCTTCGGATTTCCCCGCACCTACCATAGTATGAATCTCATCAATGAATAAGATTACCTGCCCTTCTTGTTTAGACAGCTCATTCAACAATGCTTTTAGTCTTTCCTCAAATTCGCCTCGATATTTGGCTCCGGCGATTAACGTCCCCATATCTAGAGACAAGACACGCTTTTTCTTTAGCCCTTCTGGCACTTCGCCATTAATGATACGCTGAGCCAAACCTTCTACAATGGCAGTTTTACCCACACCTGGCTCACCAATTAATACCGGATTATTCTTACGGCGACGCTGTAAAACCTGTATCGTGCGACGAATTTCATCATCGCGGCCTATGACAGGGTCCAAACGACCTTCAGCTGCCCTTGCCGTCAAATCAACCGTATACTTATCTAGAGCCTGACGACTTTCCTCAGCATCAGGATCATTTATCGAATCACCGCCGCGAATGCTGTCTATCACACTAATAATGTCGGCTTTGGTAACGCCAGTATCTTTGAGGCTTTTCGCTAAATCATCTTTACCATCAAACATTGCCAGCAAAACAAGCTCTGAAGAGATATATTGATCTTTACGCTTCTGCGCTTCTTTGTCTGCTAGGTTTAATAAACGCCCCAATTCTGGGGACATTTGTACATTGCCATCGTGATCCTGAACCTTTGGTAGGCGACTCAACAATTCATTTAAACCATCACGGAACTTAGCGACAGGGATACCCGCCTGCTGAAGGATTGGACGAACGCCACCACCTTGCTGATCAATCAGAGCGATCATTAAATGCAAAGGCTCAATATAAGAATGATCTTGTCCGAGCGCTACGGACTGAGCGTCAGAAAGAGCCAACTGTAATTTACTTGTTAATCGGTCAATACGCATAATCTGACATCCTTTAAATAAATAAGGTCAAATAGTTCATTTAAGGACTTAATGGTTATCAAAAAACACTTTTCAAGACAGGGGTGTCATTTTTTTGACACCTATCAATAAAATGTCACTTTTACGCCTCGATCCAAACAACGGAAGCCATTCTTCCGGTCTGCCCATCACGCCGGTACGAGAAAAACTGCTCTTCCTCGGTATAGGTACAATAATCGCCACCGTATACTCGCTCAACCCCAACCATTTCTAGGCGTTGCCGCGCCAAGGTATACAAATCCGCTAACCACTTTCCTTCTGAAGTCGGCTTAAACGCCACATGCGCATTTGCCTCCTGTTCACAAAAAGCCTCAAATACCTCTTGCCCCACTTCAAAAGCATTCGGCCCAATAGCAGGCCCTAACCACGCCATAACCTGCTTAGGATCAGTAAACTTAGCCAGTGTGGTCTCTAAAACACCAGCACACAAACCGCGCCAGCCAGCATGTGCTACCGCCACCTGCTGACCTGCCAAATCACAAAAAAAGACAGGAAGACAGTCTGCTGTTAATACTGCGCACACTTGCCCTATTGACTTAGAATACGCCGCATCTGCCGAATCAATTTGCTCTTTCGTTGGCAAGGTCACCACTTCAGTTCCATGAACCTGATTCAGCCAAACAACACTACCAGGCATATTGATTTGCTGAGCAAATCTCTCTCGATTGGTCTCCACTGCTTGCGACTCATCACCAACATGTGTCCCTAAATTTAAAGTCGAAAATGGTGACTGACTAACGCCCCCCTCTCGAGTGGACACAAAACCTTTAATAGAAGTTGGCGCCGGCCAATTTGGTGCAATATAGGACGCTCCTGACATAAAAAACTCCTTTCATGTCATAATAAAAAAGCAGCCTTAGCTGCTTTATTTAAATTTAATAGTATTCCGAGTCTTCACTGCCGGATTCCTGCATGTCCCGTTTTAGTGCGTCCAGCAGGTGCTGCATATCATCCGGTAGATCGATTTCCCACTCCATCCATTCACCAGTAGTAGGATGAGCCAACTCTAGCTTTTTCGCATGCAAAGCCTGACGACGAAAGTCTCTTAGGGCTTCTTGCAATTCAGGCGAGCAAGCCTTGGGCATTTTTAAACGACCACCGTATTGCGGGTCACCCACCAAAGGGTATTGAATGTGAGCCATGTGCACACGAATCTGATGCGTGCGCCCCGTCTCCAACTTCAAACGAATATGGGTGTGATTTTTATAGCGATTAACTAAACGATAGTGCGTCACAGCGTCTTTGCCATTAACGGGCTCAACAGCTTGTTTTTGACGGTTATGAGGATGGCGCCCAATCGGCTCATCCACAATCCCACCACCTGTCATTACACCAATGCTAATGGCCTCATATTCTCGTCCCATGCTGCGCTCTTGTAGCTGAGCAACCAAATCCGTTTGCGCCACAAGAGTTTTAGCAACAACCATTAACCCCGTTGTTTCTTTATCAAGACGGTGAACGATCCCTGCTCTTGGAACGTGTGCTGTTTCTGGCGCATGATGAAGTATCGCATTCATTAAAGTACCATCACGATTTCCAACCGCAGGATGGACCACCAAACCTGCCGGTTTGTTAATAATCATAATATCTTCATCTTCATAAACGATATCAAGATCCATTTCCTGCGCTTGATGCTCTTCTTGCGCTTCAATCTCGACATTCAGACTGATGGTTTCACCGCCAAAAAGCTTTTCTTTTGCTTTCATTGGTTGACCATCCACTAGGATGACACCCTCTTTTATCCAAGCTTGAATTCGAGAACGAGAATAGTCACTGAATAAATCTGTGGCAATCTGATCAAATCTATTTCCCCCCAAATCAAACGAAACTTGGGCTTCTTTTACTATGCGCTCTGCCATACAATACACTTTAACTAATTATTTTCAGTCCATCCCAATGTAAATATGATGTCTGAAAGTGAATAAAAATGTGTAGCACCTTGCACCGAGTTAGGATTCGCAATATAACGCTACGAACGCCAAACAAGGCCAATCAACTACATCAAGGTTTTGATTATACATGGGATTTTACCACTCATTACTCCGATTCACAGGAATAGTCGGTTTTTCTTTATTGACTGCTGCCTGTTCTAGCCAAAAAGTACAAGACCCCGATCTACCAGAGCGCGTTTATTACGATAAAGCTCAGCAAGCTTTGTCTGAAAACCTTCCTTCTACCGCCATTAAACACTTAAAAGATTTGGATTCACGCTATCCTTTTGGCAAATTCAGCACACGAGCCGAATTAGACTTAATCTATGCTCAAATCGAAGCTGGGGACTTCATTGCAGCTCATGCTACAGCCGAACGATTTATCAAAAATCATCCAGATAATGATTCAATTGATTATGCCTATTACATGAGAGCCTTGGCCACATACAAAGGTGCTGAGAGCTTACTGTCACGCTACTTAGGTATGGATCCAAGCGAGCGAGACTCTAAAGAGCTCACTAAAGCCTTTAATGAACTAGCCGACTTCTCTGCTCGCTACCCAGAAAGTCAATATGCGCCTGATGCAAAAGCCAGAATGTACTTTTTAAGAGAAATGGTTGCTCGTCATGAATTACAAGTAGCGCATTATTACATGAAACGCAAAGCACCTATCTCTGCCTTACGTCGTGGTCAAGAAGTATTACAACACTACCCAAGCACAAACTCTGTAGAGGAAGCTTTAGCGATTACCATCCAAGCCTATCAAGACTTGTCACAGGAAAAGTTAGCAAAACTAAACTTTGATATATTGAAATTAAATTTCCCCACCTCTAAATATATAGATGAGCAAGGAAGCTTTATTCGATTTAAACTGCCAAATGATGCAGATCCTGGTTTTTGGTACTGGGTTTCATTTGGATTAATTGATTAAAAATCACATTTTAAAAAATTGCCCTATTGGCAAAATGGGAACACAATATCCCCTTGACCATTTTGCCAAGAAGGTAATTTCTTCATAATGATATCCGTAAAAAAATCTTCTTTTATAAATGAATCAAGCCATAATTTTAAATTATGGTATTCAGATATTTCAAACCAATTTTTATCAACATTAGAAAATTGCCTAATAAAAGGAAAAATAGCGATATCAGCCAAACTCATATCATCTCCTAATAAATATCGACATTTTTCTAACCGCTTGTTCAAACGCCTAATAAACACTTCCGCATTCTGTCTATATTCCAACTCCGTTTTGTCGGGGTAACGATCGGCGTATTTGTACCGATCTAACCAATACTTAAACTGATTATCGTTACAAGCGATCCAAGTGTTTATTTTTTTCTGTCGAACACCAGAGCTAGGCCAAAGTCGCTCTGCTAACTCTTTTCGAGTTGTCTGCTTTAAAGCCCAGAACATAACATCCAGACTTTCAGGATAACGATTGCCCTGATCATCGAGCATTTGAGGTACCGTTGCTCTACCTCCTAACGCCAATAAAGCAGAAGGCTTCGACTTCAAATCAACCTCTCGAAGAAACACCTCACAATCCAAAAAAGCTAATACATAGCGAGCCCTAATAGCATAAGGACAACGTCTAAAGGAATACAAAATAGGCATGAAACAATACACCAATGAATCAAAAAAAAACCATGTTGCCTAAAGCATTCAACTAGAATGTCTTAGGCAACATGGTTTCGTGTTTTATAATGACAAATTATGTCAATTATACAATCGTAACGTTTTCTGCTTGAGGGCCTTTTTGACCTTGAGTTACCTCAAAAGTTACTTGTTGTCCTTCAAGCAAAGTTTTACGGCCTGTACCATTGATCGCTCTGAAATGAACAAACACATCAGCACCACCATCACGCTCAATAAAACCAAACCCCTTCTCGTCGTTAAACCATTTAACAACACCAGAAACTAACTGATCAGACATAATAACCTCGTTATTATAAATAATATCCATTAAATAAAATCGATTGTTCCATAATTTTAAGAAACAACTTAATGTTAAGTTTACATAAGATAATATTTACCTTAATAAAGTTAACAATCAACAGATAATATGATGTTCAAAAAAAAATAGAAAGCTATTCGAATATAAGTATTGTTAAAAAAAGTAAACTTCCTTTACAACTCACATCAATGAACCTACCGCTTTGATCAAGCAGCCATCTCTAAAAAGTCAAAAAACCAACCCATATCAGGGCAAAGACAAAACAAAGCACCAAATAGAGGCATAAATGGAACAGGTATTGCATAAAATGAGTTCGAATGAAGTATTTGTGATTGTTTTGGCCTTAAAAGCCTCAAGATAATGCAAAAAATAATAACGATCCCCATTTTGGGGCAAAATAATACACAGGAGACACTTGTGACCCCCTTAAATAGTGCAGTGGAAACTCTGATTTCCAGCTCGAATACACTTTTCATACTCCTAGGCGCCATTATGGTGTTTGCTATGCATGCAGGCTTCGCTTTCTTAGAAGTTGGTACTGTTCGCCATAAAAACCAAGTCAATGCTCTCGTAAAAATCATGACCGACTTTGCCATATCAGCATTAGTCTATTTCTTTATTGGTTATCAAATTGCTTACGGAGTAAGCTTTTTTGACAGTGCTAGCGTCCTAGCTGAGAACAATGGTTATGCACTAGTCAAATTCTTCTTTTTAATGACTTTCGCTGCCGCTATTCCGGCCATTATCTCTGGGGGAGTCGCTGAACGCGCCAAGTTTTACCCCATGTTAATTTCAGCAGCCATAATGGTTGGTATTGCCTATCCATTTTTTGAAGGCTTAATCTGGAACGGTAACTATGGCTTTCAGGCTTGGCTGGAGCGATCATTTGGTGCGCCTTTCCATGACTTTGCAGGATCTGTCGTGGTCCATGCCTTTGGTGGCTGGGTAGCTCTAGCGGCTATTATCTTGCTTGGCACACGTAATGGACGCTTTAAACAAGGGAAATTAGTCGCCTTCGCACCTTCTAATATCCCTTTCCTTGCTTTAGGAGCTTGGATTTTATGTATAGGCTGGTTTGGCTTTAACGTTATGTCTGCACAAACACTGGATGGTATCAGTGGCTTAGTAGCCGTTAACTCATTGATGGCAATGGTCGGCGGCACATTAGCAGCGATGATTTTTGGCAAAAATGACCCTGGATTTATACATAATGGTCCTTTAGCAGGCCTTGTGGCAATTTGTGCTGGCTCTGACATCATGCATCCTATCGGAGCATTGACAACGGGCGTGGTCGCTGGCGCTATTTTCACCTTCCTTTTCACTTTTATTCAACAGAAACTCAAACACACAGATGATGTTTTAGGGGTTTGGCCTTTACATGGCGTATGTGGACTTTGGGGTGGCATCGCTGCTGGCATTTTTGGTCTTGAACAATTTGGCGGGTTAGGTGGTGTTAGCTTTTATGCGCAAGTAATCGGCAGCCTTCTTGGTGCCACAGTTGCCTTGATCAGTGGATTGATCGTTTATGGCGTCATTAAATCCATCAGCGGTTTGCGCCTGTCAGAAGAAGACGAGTTTAACGGTGCCGACCTTGCCATCCATAAGATAGGTTCAATTGGCAAAGAATAATATCAAGCACTAAACACACGCAACGAAGAAGTAAAAAGCCAAATAATTGGCTTTTTACTTCTCTCTCCAACAAAGCTCACTATACTAAGCTTTTTTAGCGAGTAAATTGTATGAAACTGTGGCTCATAACCCACTCAGAAGAACTGAAAAAAAGCACTGGCACCGGCAAATTAGTTAAGCAAGCCCTGCAACAAGATTGTGAAATCATAGAATGGTCAAGAGTTGAACCACACCCTGAAATATTAGCACTCGATAAACAAAATACTTTATTAGTCTACCCATCCAATCAAGCCCAAGAACAAACTCAACCAATGATTAACCGACCTATCAAGCACCTCATTATCATTGATGGAACATGGCAGCAAGCTCGAAAAATATACAACCGCTCCCCTTATTTACATGACTTCACTCATTATGAAATTCGTGACATTCAATCAACATACAGTAAACGTCGTAACCAAAAACAGACAGGATTATGTACGGCCGAAGTGGCGATTCATCTACTAACAGAGCATCAACACCCAGCCGCAACAAAACTACAACAAGCGTATGATGATTTTAACCAGTAACTCGAACCCTGATGTCACCTAACCCTTCAATCCAGGCAAACATTTCGTCTCCTTTTATCACCGGGCCTACATTCTCAGGCGTTCCAGTCATGATTAAGTCTCCAGGACGTAATTCATACACCTCTGATAACTTGCAAATAACCTCTTCAATGGACCAAGTTAAGTGATCAACAGAACTTAACTGCTTAACATCACCATTTACTTTTAGTCCGATCTCCGCCTTACGCACCTTGGCATTTAATTCTGCACTTTTTAAGACGATAGGGCTGATGGGGGCAGACTCATCAAACGACTTCCCAACTTCCCAAGGTCGCCCTTTCTTTTTAGCTTGAGCCTGAAGGTCTCGGCGTGTCATGTCTAAACCAAGGGCATAGCCTAAGATGGCGTCTTCTGCCTCGTCAATAGACAACTGACTCCCCCCTTTCGCAAGCGCCACCACAAGCTCCACTTCATACTCCAGCTGAGACGTAGCTAACGGATACCGAATCGAAGACTTCTCAGAAAAAGCGACTGGCGTAACGCAAGCGGCGTCTTTTTTAAAAAAGAAAGGCGGGTCGCGATCAGGATCATCCCCCATTTCTCTTGAGTGAGCCGCATAATTTCGGCCAATACAAAACACTCGACCCACTGGAAAAAAACGCTCATCACCTTCAATAGGCAAACTAGTTTGTTGTTGTACAGGCACTACATACTTCACATTACATACCTTAATTTTCTTAAAAATGACCTGTCTTAAGCCAAATAAAGCATTCACCATCAACTCGCCAATCTATGGGCGAAAAGCTAGGCTCTCGAAACCAAATACCTGTAGACAGTGAGTATTCTCCATAGCTCGCTTGTCCAGAAATCACAAAAACCTCAACCGCTTTAGACAAAGCCAATGTGGTTAATGTATTTTCACCTGACATTCGGATTAGATACACCCTTTCTTCACCATATTGATACAAAGGCAATATTGATGAGTCTTGTTGATACCAAATACTAGAAGCATCTAAGGAAACCTGATTTAAATCAGATGGATGAAATTGATGCAATTTTACAAACAGCAAACATCCCTCATCACTATGAGGAGCATGACTGGTCCCTGGGGGGTTACGAAAATAAGAGCCAGCCTTAAAATCACCAGATTCATCCGAAAACACACCACTCAATACCAGAATCTCTTCTCCTAGAGGGTGAGGGTGAGGGCGAAAAACCGATTTTGGTTGATATTGCACTATGCTAGTCGCGTGACCTCTTTCCGCTTCTTCCCGCGCCAGAGGCTTCCTAAACACACCTGTCATAGGGCTACCAATCCACTCTTCTTGATTCGTATCTATAACGACAGTTTGAGCAAAATCCATATTGAGCATAAGCAACAACCAACTGAACAAAATATACTCAGTTTAACGGTTAGCTTAAATTGTAATCAAGTAAATTCGTAAAAGAATCAACTTATTAGAAATAAAAAAAGGCACCAAATGTTGCCACTTGGTGCCAAAAATGTTCCAACAATCCGCCTACAAGAGAAGAAATATGGAACCTTGAATGATCGTATTTAACATAAGGCTCCCTCCTTCAAACCATCAGGAAGAAGCCTTAGAGTAAATAAAATCAAATATCTATGATTTTAGAAACCGTAGTAAACGCCAACGGCTGTTTGAGTGTCTGTGTCGCTGTTAGAAGCATTTTCAAAGCTACCCACTTCACCGTATACGTATACGTTAGACGCAAGGCTGTATGTCACACCTGCACCGTATTCGTTGTAATCATCACCACTGTCTGGAGAGATAGACTGAACAGATGCGTAAAGGTCACCTGCACCGTAACCATAACGAGCGGCTAGACCTAATACGTCTTGTGTATCGGTAGTTGTTTCAAATTTAGCAGAAACATTCAGATTAGGCTGAAGCTCGTAGCCAGCAGACAAACCGACTGTACTTTCACCATCAACATAATTGCCATTTTGATCGTAACCAAGAGCAACGGTTAAAGCACCAGTAGAATATTTCACAACACCAGTTACACTTGAACCATCTTCAGTCTGAAGATCATCACCTGTTGCAGTCGGAATTGAGTCATCATCACCTGTCACTTGCGTAGACAACTGGACTTCAAAACCGTTCATAGAAGGAGAAAAGAAAGCAATAGTATCACCCTCTGCTGTTGTCGTTGCATTAGCAAAACCTAGCACCTCGAACTGATCAACAGAATCTTGGATAGCGTTGTTATAGATACTGTCAAACGTACCTACTTGCACTTTACCAAATCCACCTTTCAAACCGACAAAAGCTTGATCAAGGTTAACATCTACACCGCTTTTCTTTTCGTCTGCATCTGCTTCAAGTTCATATTTGAAGAAAGCAGTTAGATCATCATTAATTAATGTTTCGCCTTTGAAACCAAATGTAGAACCATTGTCAGCGAACTCAGATCCAGCATCTTTGTCAGTTAGTGCGTACTGGATGTTACCGTAAACATCAACGGTTGAACCTTCAGCTGCATGAACGGATACAGACGCAAGGGCTGCACTAGATACAGCAATAGCAATAATCGATTTTTTCATTCTCGTTTTCCCTTTAATGTGTACATAGTTTCTTGTAGGCGCTTGATACGTGCAAGCAACAATAAAACAATCTAAAGATTCTGCAGAAATTAACAATACCACACACATTAATTGCATAACCAATCCATTAATCGTGCATATTTCATGACATCTGTTATTAAAAAAGGAAGGAGAGAAAAAAAGAATATCTTAAAAAATCTTTAAAATCAGACAGTTGAAAACAAAAAGGACAGTAAATATGGAGATAATAAGGAGTGGAAATTAGATAAAAGGCAGCAGGATTGAAAGATAAGTGTAAAATCTTAATAAAATTAGCTGATAAACAACTAAAAATAGACAACCAAGGCTTTACTAAAGCAAAACCTTGGTACGAATTACCACATTAAATCATCAGGAATTTGGAAATCTGCATAAGGATCGTCATCAACCGTTTCAACTCTGTTATTACAAACCAGAATATAGCTGTCATCACGTTCACTGATCTTTACTGCGGCAGGCTCTGGAATAATTTCATATTGACTGTCTAGCTTCGCAATTGCTAATCGACCACCACTCAAGTCATTATGCATACCCTGGCTAATATAAAGCTGCTTAACTTTTTTGTTATCAGTAAAATGATAAGCAATATCACCATCCTCTTTGACAATTCGATTTTGCAGAATCATCTGACGGATTTGACCATGAACGGCTTTGTTTTCAATGTCTTTTTGGCGCTGCAAGTTTAACTGACGATCCTTTTCAAGCTTCTCATCTCTTTGCCTCTTCAACTCAGCTGCACGCTTATCCTTTTCATCATCAACGGCTTTACCGTTTTTCACCTTTTGCTTCTGCTGTAATTTCTCAGCCTTAATTTTCTTGGCTTTCTTCTTATCAACAATACCAGCACCTAAAAGCTGCTCTTGTAATGATTTAGCGGCCATCAGAACCTCCTTTAGAGAAAATCATACACATCACCAATCATCATTCAGATTTAATTGGAAACTCAAAATTTAGATACAAAAAAAGCGACTCGAAAGTCGCTTTTGTCAATCTATAACTAGATCAAATCTCTTAAAACGCTACCTTATAAAGGTGTTACGTTTTGAGCTTCAGGGCCTTTTTTACCTTGAGCTACTTGGAATTCAACTTTTTGGCCTTCAGCCAAAGTTTTGAAACCAGAACTGTTGATAGCAGAGAAATGAACAAATACATCAGGACCTTGATCCTGAGTAATGAAACCGAAACCTTTAGTTTCGTTGAAGAATTTTACTGTACCAGTTACTACGTCAGACATGTCTGTTTATCCTGTAGGTTAAGTTAATTTACACGGAAAAATTTCCGTTATAGTGCTAAAAAAACTCGGTATTACTTATGACTTAACAGGATCGAACATACTTAACGTAGTATTCGCAACTCTGGACATAAATATTGCCAACTCTTTTAAACGAACTTGATTGTAGTCTTCTTTTAACACCAGGGTCAATCAAGTTTTGAACAAATTTGCACCTATTTGTAAAACAACTGCCCTTTTCTGAGGCAAAGACCCTAATTAACGTCTTTAGATCAAAAAACGAATGACTATTTTCTCATAGCAACAAAATAACGGGGAAAATAAGAATTCAACACAAGAGTAAATCTTGATACAAGTAAACCAGAAATGCGTGCAATACTGAAATGCACTTAAAAGAAACACACCAAAGCCGCTGACGATGGATGGCTGTGACACAGTTGAGATAGTGCTATGTCTGGATGACTTAGAAAACTGAGGATATAAGAAATGACGACCTATATAAGCCCTTTGGGTACAATAATCTGAGACGATGGTATCTCAGTGGGTCAGATCCCTTTACGCGCATCAGGTTCTTTCCACTATTAACGGATTAGGAATTTGCTCCTTTTGTAAATGCAACGACTGCAAAAGTAAGATCCAAAGCAACGTAAGCCGATGTCGACGGCAGTGACGCAAGGCATCACTGCTGGGAATCGTGACTCTTCTACTTATACCAAGCTGATCTATCGCTACCTGAATTTGTTTAGAGTTTAGCTTTAAAGTATTCATAGTCTCTTTTTTGTTGTTTAGTTTGTTTTTTGATCGGAATAAAATAAATTTAACGAAAGAGAGGCGCTTATTAAAGCGCCGAGACACACTTCTACCTCTTATGTCCCCTGAAGACATAAGAGGTAGAAAAACCCTAATGCACGCCACCTTGGCATTGGAGTCGTGCTGACGCGTTGAACTTGC
>NZ_JBHZSP010000020.1:0-34316 GCF_043643765.1 Marinomonas posidonica
TAAGACTTCAATTTCTTTTTTGAAGCCCCAGCGAGCGCCCACACAAATTATCTGATTATCTATTTTAAAGAGCGTTGACTGCTTATTCGCTGTCAGTGGGGGCGTATAATACCGTCTGATTATTTTTACGCAAGTAGTTTTTTCATAAATTTTAGAAAAACTTCTTTTCAGTAAAAAGAGTCGATCAGACTTCTACTATTCTGAGTTCTTTAGGCATAGAAAATGAGACGTTTTCTTCTCTTCCTTGAAGCTCTTCTGGCGCCGAGCCACCCTCTGCGATTAGGCGATCGATTACCTCATTCACCAGTACTTCTGGCGCTGATGCGCCAGCGGTAACACCAACACTCGTCACCCCATCCAACCAATCATGTTGAATTTCGCTGGCATTATCTATTAGATGAGCCGTCGCCCCCATTCTTTCCGCCAGTTCTTTTAGACGGTTTGAGTTGGAACTGTTTACCGACCCAACCACTAAGACAAGTTGCGATTCTTGTGCGAGGGTTTTCACCGCATCCTGACGGTTCTGAGTGGCGTAACAAATATCATCTTTTTTAGGTCCACGAATCAGTGGAAAATGCTCACGCAGCGCATCAATCACCACCGAAGTATCATCCATGGACAAGGTTGTCTGCGTCACAAAAGCCAATTGATCCGCATTCTGCACACGTAAACTGGCGACATCGGCAGGATTTTCTACCAGATAAATAGCGCCACCTTTTGAATCATCATACTGACCCATGGTGCCTTCTACTTCTGGATGACCATCGTGACCGATTAAGATACATTCCATACCATCACGAGAATATCGCAAGACCTCTAGGTGTACCTTGGTCACCAAAGGACAGGTTGCATCAAAAACTTTTAAGCCACGGTTAGTCGCTTCATCCCTTACCGCTTTGGAAACCCCATGAGCACTAAAGATCACGATATTATCATCAGGCACTTGGTCAAGCTCATCAACAAACACAGCGCCACGTGCTTTTAATGATTCCACCACAAATTTGTTATGAACCACCTCATGACGCACATAGATTGGCGCTTCGAACAAATCCAAGCAACGATTAACAATATCGATAGCACGATCTACACCCGCACAAAAGCCACGTGGATTCGCTAGCTGGATGGCAAAACTCATGCAGACTCCTCGACCTCAATGATCTGTACCTTAAAGGTCAATGTTCGACCGGCCAATGGATGGTTAAAATCCACCAGCACATCCTTTTCATCAATTTCTGCGATCACGCCCGGCAGTTCGTTTTTGCTCATGTCAGCAAAGGATACGACCATCCCTTCTTCGAGATCCATTTCAAACTGAGAACGCGGAATACGTTGCAAATTGCTCTCGTTATGGACACCAAAAGCTTTCTCAGGGGTCATGATAAAACTCGACTCATCACCCGCTTTCAAACCAAGTAAAGACTCTTCAAATGCGGGTAACAAGCTACCATCACCAAAGCGAAAACTGGCTGGCGCTTGCTCAAAGTTAGAGTCCACTACCTGCCCATCTTCCAAGGCCAATTCAAAGTGAAGGGTAATTTGGCTCTGCGCCGTAATTGAAGTCATTTTTCATCACCTTTTTTATCCGGGCCAATGACGCTTTCTAGCAACATCAAAATCACCCCAATCGTAATCGCACTGTCGGCTATATTGAAAGCCGGAAAATACCAAGACTGCAGCCAATGGAATTGCAAAAAATCCACCACATGACCATACACCAGACGATCATATAAATTACCGATTGCGCCACCCAAGATCAGACTTAAAGACAAGGCTTCAAGAAAATGAGTTTTCGCAATGTTAACCAAACGCCAACTTATACCGATCACCACAGCAATGGCGATGATTGAAAACAACCAACGCTGCCAACCACCCGCTTGCGCCAAGAAACTAAAGGCGGCACCAGTGTTGTAACGCAAGGTAAGATCAAACACTGGCAACACTGCGATCTCTTGCCCATAGTGCAAGTTCGCTTCAACTAGCTGCTTAGTTATCCAATCCAACGCAAAAACAACCAACGCCAGCGCCCACCAGCGCTGGAGTTGTTGCCAGATATAAGTCAGTTTCATCTGATTAAGCATAAAGGCGCTCTTCGCCTTCTCCATCAGGCAAGTTACTGATACAACGATCACATAATTCAGGATGCGTCTCACGTTGACCTACTTCTTCTCTGTGGTGCCAACAGCGAACACATTTTTCGTTGGAACTGGTCACAACAGATACTTTCAAGCCAGGCAATTCAGAGTCAACAGCATCAGCAGGCGCTTGCGCCAATGACAAGACTTTCACGTCAGACGCAATCAGAACAAAACGCAACTCTTCACCTAAGCGATCTAACACATTCTGCAAAGTGTCATCACAATACAAGGTGATATCCGCACTTAAGCTGGCTTTGATCTTACCTTCATTTCGAGCCGCTTCCAGTACTTTGTTGGTCGCGACTTTTGCTTCCAACACTTGCTTCCAGAAATCACGGCCAAGCTCTTCCTCACCAGACAACTCAGCTAGACCTTCATACCAAGTTTCCAAGAGCACAGACTCGCCGTGCTCGCCAGGCAGTGACTGCCAGATCTCGTCGGCGGTGAAGCTCAATACTGGCGCAATCCAGCGAGTGAAAGCTTCCACAATGTGATACAAAGCCGTTTGTGCAGAACGACGCGCCAAACTGTCTGGCTGAGTCGTATACTGACGGTCTTTAATGACGTCTAAATAGAAGCCACCCAAGTCCACTGAACAGAAGTTTTGGATTTTCTGATTCACCGTATGGAACTGGTACTCGTTGTAAGCTTCGTCGATCTCTTTTTGCAACTGCGCCGCACGATCTACGATCCAACGATCAAGAGCGATCATTTTTTCGCTCTCAACCATGTCTTTTGCTGGATCAAAACCATTCAAATTCGCCAACATGAAACGCGCGGTGTTACGAATACGACGGTAAGAATCCGCGACTCGCTTGAGGATTTCATCCGATACCGTCATTTCACCCGTGTAATCGGTTGCCGCCACCCACAAACGGATAATATCGGCACCCAACGTACTCATCACTTTCTGTGGTGAAACCACGTTACCCAAAGACTTAGACATCTTGCGACCGTCGCCGTCGACGGTAAAGCCGTGAGTCAATACACCCTTATAAGGCGGCACGCCACGAATCGCGATAGACGTTTTCAAAGACGACTGGAACCAACCACGGTGCTGATCCGATCCTTCAAGATACAAATCTGCAGGGAAGCTCAACTCGTCACGCTGATCGATAACTGAGTAGTGCGTCACACCGGAATCGAACCACACATCTAAAGTGTCTGTCACTTTGCTGTATTTCTCAGCATCAGCACCAAGCAATTCAGCGGCATCTAGTTCGAACCACGCATCAATGCCTTCTTTCTCAATCCGCAACGCCACTTCTTCGATTAGACGCGGCGTTTCAGGGTGCAACTCTTGCGTTTCTTTGTCGATAAATAGAGCGATTGGCACACCCCAAGTACGCTGACGAGACACACACCAGTCAGGACTGTTATTCAACATCCCTTCCATGCGATTTTGTCCCCAGCTTGGTGTCCACTTAACACCTTTCACCGCTTCTTTGGCAGAATCCAACAAGCCTTTTTCATCCATGCTGACAAACCATTGTGGCGTGGCACGGAAAATCAAAGGCGTCTTAGTACGCCAACAATGTGGGTAACTGTGGAAAATTTTAGATTCAAAGACTAACGCTTGATTGGCGCTCAAAGCCTCTAAGATCGCACCGTCAACCTTGTACACGTGCATGCCAGAAAACTCACCAGCCGCATCAGAATACACACCGTTATCTTGCACTAGGTTAATCGTACCTAGACCGTTAGCGCGACCCACATTAAAGTCATCCACACCATGATCTGGTGCAGTGTGCACACAACCCGTACCCGCTTCCGTCGTCACGTGCTCGCCTAAGATAAGCGGAATATCACGCTCAAAGAAAGGGTGATTCAACATGCTGTTTGCCAACGACTGACCTTGCGCACGACCGACAATACGGAAACTTTCTTGACCGTAACGCTGCATGATGCTCGGCACCATGTCTTCCGCCATGACCAAGCGCTCTTTACCTTGACCCATATCTACTTCGACCAAAGCGTAATTGAACTCTGGGTGAATCGATACGGCCTGACTGGCAGGCAAGGTCCAAGGCGTCGTTGTCCAGATGACAACAGACACAGGACCTTCTCCCGCTACATCGGAGAATTTCGCTAAAAAGGCCGCTTCGTCTTGCGGTGCGTAACGCACATCCAAAGACAAAGACGTTTTATCTTGGTATTCCACTTCCGCCTCAGCCAAAGCAGAGCCACCCACCACACTCCAGTAAACTGGCTTAAAGCCTTTTACTAAGTGGCCGTTCTCGGCGATTTTACCCAAAGCACGAACAATGTTGGCCTCTGTCTCGAAGTTCATGGTCAGATAAGGCTTTTCCCAATCCCCCATCACCCCTAGACGAATAAAATCTTTTTTCTGTTCTTCAATTTGCGTGTAAGCGTATTCACGGCATTTAGCGCGAAATTCTTTGAACGACACTTTGTCGCCCGCTTTGCCAATCATTTGCTCAACTTTGTGCTCAATTGGCAGACCGTGACAGTCCCAACCAGGAATATAAGGCGCGTCATATCCGCTCACGGTTTTCGATTTAACAATAATGTCTTTGAGGATT
Source organism: Marinomonas posidonica (assembly GCF_043643765.1). Lineage (GTDB taxonomy): Bacteria > Pseudomonadota > Gammaproteobacteria > Pseudomonadales > Marinomonadaceae > Marinomonas > Marinomonas posidonica_A. The sequence continues at coordinate 4,679 of NZ_JBHZSP010000020.1, forward strand.
TTGTTAACCGCGTGACCAATATGAATGCTGCCATTCGCATATGGAGGGCCATCATGAAGAATAAATGGCTTACGACCTTTACTTACTTCGCGTACTTTCTGGTAAAGATCCATATCCTGCCAACGCTTCAGCATTGCAGGTTCACGTTTTGCCAAATCACCACGCATTGGGAAATCCGTGTTTGGCAAATTCAGTGTCGGTTTATAATCACTCATGGTTTATCGATTTATCCTCAAAGATCATCAGTTCACTGATTGCTGAAGAAGCGAATTGCCTCTTCTTTGTCACATTGAATTTGTTTTTCAAGCTCTTCCAAGCCAGACATTTTACGCTCTGCACGAACAAACAGACAGAACGTCACCTTGACATATTGATCATAAAGATCACCGTCAAAGTCCAGCAAGTGCACCTCTAAAATAGGTGTTTTACCTTGTACTGTTGGACGCACACCAATATTGGCAACGCCATCGTATTCTTTATCATTGACCGCAAGACGAACCGCATACACACCTGACAAGGCTGGTTTAACCCCTTTCAAATGTACATTTGCCGTAGGAAAACCTAACTTACGCCCAAGCTGCTGACCGTGAATCACTCGACCACTTAGTGTTACAGCGTGGCCCATATTCGCTTCGGCGGCATGAATATCACCTTGCTCCAACGCTAAACGAACCATTGAGCTACTCACGCGCTCGCCCGACGCATTCAACACAGACGGTGTATTTTCCACCTCAAAGCCATGTTGTACACCAAAGCCGCTCAAGTATTCAAAATCCCCTTGACGATCACAGCCAAAGCGAAAATCGTCCCCGACCACCAAATGCTTAACAGACAATCCATCAAGTAAGATTTGCTGACAAAACGCCTGCGCATCAAGCTGCTGCAGTTTGGGGTTGAACGGCATACACAAGACATAATCGATGCCTTGACCTTCTAGCCACTTCACCTTATCACGCAAGCGGCCAATTCGTCCTGGCGCGGACTCGGGCGCAAAAAACTCTCGTGGCTGCGGCTCAAAAATCATAATCGCCGCTGGCGCATCATATTGTTTTGCCAGTGCTTTTGCTCTTGCCAAAATCGCACCATGGCCTAAGTGAACACCATCGAAATTGCCGATCGTCAGCACGCAGGCCTTATGCCTTGGACGGATATTATGAATACCGCGTATTAACTCCATAGAACCCCGTACAGAACAATTAAAGATTAGCGTCAAAAAAATATTCGCGATTATATAGCAGTTCATGGATTGAAGGTAGGCCAGAACTTGCACAAGCTGTGCAAAAGCACCGTTAATAAAAACTCAATGTTTCATTATAGATGGTCGCAAACCCGCCATAATCGCCACCAAACCATACACAGCCACACCAGAACAAACGATCAACAACGTCTTAGCAATACGCTGAATGTCCGACATTTGCGTCCACTGCCACCCCATATTTTGGAACACATACAAACAGGCCGCCAAAGCCAACGTTGCGCAAATCAAAATCCGCAACAACACTCGCCACCGTATCGTAAACACATGATGCTTCGCCTTATACAGACCATACCAAAGCAAGAAAGCATTCAATGCGGCTGATAAACTGGTCGCCAAGGCCAACCCAACATGCCCAAGCGGCCATACCAAAATCAAATTGAACACCATGTTCGACACCATGGCGATGATGCCTACCTTAACCGGCGTTTTCGTATCCTGACGTGCATAATAGCCAGGCGCCAACACCTTAATCAGCATCATAAATACCAACCCCAATGAATAGGCCTGTAAACTTTGCGCCGCCTTCTGAACATCACTCGCTGTCAGCTCACCTCGATAAAAAATGGTCGCAATCAAAGGCTCAGCCAACATAAACAAAGCCAATGAAGACGGCACTGCGATTAACAGCAATAGACGCAACGCCCAATCCATAGTGTCAGAAAAACGAGACGCCTCACCGCCTGAAAAACTGCGCGACAAAGACGGCAAAATCACCGTACTGATGGCAATGGCAAAAATCCCAAGGGGTAATTCATACAAACGATCAGACAAATACAACCAGGTAATACTGCCCGTTTCTAAAAACGACGCCAGTACCGTATCCAATAGCAAATTAATCTGCCCAACCGACACACCAAACAACGCGGGTCCAATCAAAATGAGAATCCGCTTCACTCCTGGATGACCAAACCCCATTCTAGGCATTGGCAATAATTTCAATCGCGCGAGGAAAGGCACTTGGAACAATAACTGAATCAAACCAGCAAAAAACACACCCCACGCCACCGCCACTTCAGCCTGAGCGGCCGTACGCGCAAACATCAAGGTCGCGACAATCAACGAAATGTTCAGAAAAATAGGCGTAATGGCCGGCACTGCATACTCACCATGCGCATTCAAAATGCCGCCCGCTAAGGCCGTCAGAGAAATAAACAATAAATAAGGAAACGTGATCACCAGCAACTCAGACGCCAATTGAGCCTGACTGGCATCATCAACAAAACCAGGCGCAAAAACGTAAACCACCCAAGGTGCGCACACCATAAACAAGGCCGTCACACACAGCAGCACCAGCGTCAACGACCCTGTTACCGCCGCCACCAAGGCGCGCACGTCTTCATGCGTTTCTTTTACTCGATATTCACTTAATACCGGAACAAAGGCCTGCGCAAACGCGCCTTCTGCAAATAAACGACGAAAAAAGTTAGGAATTTTAAAAGCAACATAAAAAGCATCGGCACTGCCACTGGCCCCTAAAACAAAGGCCAAAGCCGCATCTCTCACCAGCCCGAGAATACGAGAAAGAAAGGTACAAACCGAAACCAGCACCCCAGAACGCAATAAAGACAAAGAGTTACGCTTTTTACTGACACGAGAATCAAGTTCTGACATTTTGGCTTACGATACATCCCAATGATAAATTCCTACAAGAATAACACCTGTAAGGGCGTTAACGCAGCCAAATATATCGGTTGTTTTCACGAATAATTGCAGAATAGGGTTGTGACAATGTGAAAAACTGGTAAAATCCGCCGCGAGATTTTAAAGTTTAAAACTTTGACATTAATTTCACGACACAGCACTTTTTGCTGTGTCGTTTTTCATTTAGAAAACTTAAAGGAGCCAGACCGTGGCAAATTCCGCCGGTTCAAAAAAACGTGCGCGCCAGGCAATCAAACGTCGCGCTCACAATGGTAGCCTTCGCTCTATGGTTCGCACTTACTTGAAAAAAGTAGACGCAGCTATCGAAGCAGGCAATCAAGCTGAAGCACAAGCAGCTTACGTTCTAGCGACCTCAAAGCTAGACAAAGCGGCTAACAAAGGCCTATATCACAAAAACAAAGCAGCTCGTCATAAGAGTCGCTTGAGTGCTAAAATCAAAGCACTGGCCTAATCCCTATGAAAAAACCGGCTATGCCGGTTTTTTCATATCTGTTTTTGCCTTTCTTAAATTTGCTAGCCAAACAAAATAACCAGCCAAACCACTGCCGCCAAGATAAGCGCCAACATAACGGCCGCTGATCCCAGATCTTTTGCACGCCCAGACAATTCATGATGCTCATGACTAATGCGATCCACAATCGCCTCGACACTCGAATTCAACGTTTCAACGATCAATACCACACCAACCGAAAAAATTAATACAGCACGCTCTAAACCACTGTCTCCTAGCCATAAAGCAAAGGGCAAAGAAATAAGAAACAGACACGCCTCTTGACGAAAAGCCGCTTCATGCTGCCATTGAGCACGCAACCCCTGATAAGAATACTTAGCAGCACTTATCACGCGATTTAATCCTACCTTTCCCGGCTTAGCCATACACCTACCCCGTTAAATAATCACTAGATCATCTCGATGAATTAACTCAGGTTCACCTTCATAACCCAATATTTCACCAATTTTACTAGATGGCTTACCCAGCAACTTTAGGGTTTCGGCCACACTGTAATTCACCAAACCACGAGCAATTAAAGTGCCAGATTCGTCCACACAAATCACCATATCGCCACGAGAAAACGTCCCTTCCGCGTCCTTCACACCAACTGACAGCAGACTTCCCGCTTTACGCAACGCATTGACCGCCCCCTGATCCAACGTCAATGCCCCACGACTCTTAAGATGACCCGCCAACCATTGCTTACGAGCCGCAATGGGACTACTCTCGGGCAACAACCAGGTCCCCAGCACTTCACCTTTTGCAAGACGCAAAATCACATCTTCTTCACGGCCTGAAGCAATCAAAGTATCGGCACCGGAGCGCGCCGCCAAGCGAGCCGCACGCACCTTAGTCAGCATACCACCACTGCCCAATACACCCGCGCCACCACTTGCCATCGACTCCAGTCGATCGTCAGAAGCTGAAATATAAGAAATTAATGTTGCATCTTGATGATCGCGAGGATTCTTATCAAACAACCCCTGCTGGTCGGTCAAAATGATTAGGGCGTCCGCTTCGACCAAATTCGCCACCAAAGCCCCTAAGGTGTCATTATCACCAAAGCGAATCTCATCGGTTACAACAGTGTCATTTTCATTAACAATGGGTACAACACCTAAACCAAGCAAAGTTCTCAACGAGGATCGTGCGTTTAAGTAGCGTCGACGGTTCGACAGATCATCATGAGTCAACAAGATTTGCGCCGTGCACAGGCCATGATTCTCAAAATGAGACTCATACACACCCACCAATTCCATTTGGCCAACCGCTGCGGCCGCCTGCAACTCATTCACTTGAGTCGGTCGAGTCACGAAACCCAACCGCTTCATGCCAGCCGCAATGGAACCTGACGACACCAGAACCACTTCCTTACCCTGAGCCTTTAACTCGGCAATTTGTGCTACCCACAAACCAATGCGAGCCACGTCTAATCCCTGACCATCATTCGTTAGTAACGCACTGCCTATTTTGACAACGATGCGCTGCGCCTGTGCAATTTTCTCTCGTAATTCCATGATACTACTTATACTCACAATCCCGATTAACCAACGTATTCAACTTCTACATCGTAATCATCATCGTCAAAGTCATCATCATCCAATGCTTGACCCGCTTTACGACGTTTTTCACGCAACGATAGGATGCGATTACGACCCTCTTCATCAATTAGACGACGCATCGCCTCTTCTTTCTCTCGAGCTTCTTCGCTTTCTGCTAACAAGGTACGCTGCTCATCCAAGACCGTCATCAAGTCCAGACACAACACCTCAGTACCTTCACCAGAAATCGCTGAGACACGATACGTACGACCTTCCCAGCCCAGCGCATCAATCACACTCTGGCAACGTTCTTCTAACTCGTCTTCTGGCACCATGTCTGTCTTGTTTAACACCAACCAACGATCACGTTGAGCCAGGGCTGGACTAAACTGCTCCAATTCATTGACGGCAATTTGTGCTGCCTCTGCTGGCGTCACTTCATCCCAAGGCGCTAAATCGACAATGTGCAAAAGAATACGGTTACGCACCAAATGCTTAAGGAATCGAATACCCAGACCCGCCCCTTCAGATGCCCCTTCGATGATTCCCGGAATGTCGGCAATCACGAAACTCTGATGTTTTTTCACTTTTACCACACCAAGGTTTGGTACCAAGGTAGTAAAAGGATAATCCGCCACTTTTGGCTTCGCAGAGGACACGGAACGAATAAACGTCGACTTACCGGCATTAGGCAAACCTAACAAACCCACATCCGCCAACACCTTCATTTCCAACTTCAGCGTACGCTCTTCACCGACCGTACCTTTAGTGGTTTGACGCGGTGCACGGTTAGTACTGGATTTGAAACGCGTATTACCCAAACCACGATGACCACCTTGAGCCACCTTGAGCGTTTGACCGACTTTCACCAAATCACCCAGCGTCTCACCTGTATCTTCATCGATGACAGTCGTTCCTACCGGCACTTTGATCTCAAGGTCAGGGCCTTTCGCCCCGGTCATATCACGACCTTGGCCGTTTTCACCACCTTCAGCGATGTACTTTTTCGTATAGCGAAAATCGATCAGCGTATTCAATGACTCATCCGCCACCAACACCACACTACCACCATTACCGCCATCACCGCCGTCTGGGCCACCTTTTGCGACAAACTTCTCGCGCCAGAAACTCAAACAACCATTACCGCCTTTACCTGCTCTTACGTAGATACTGGCTTCATCAACAAATTTCACAGAAACACCTCTTCGGTGGGTTATCTAGGTCAACAAACCTGATTATAGAATTCTTACAAAAAAAAAGCCCCGCGCTGCGGAGCTTTTTTTAATTTTTAGCAAATGATTAAGCCGCTACGACAGAAACTGTACGACGCTTAAACTTACCTTTTACTTCAAATTTCACTTGGCCTTCTGCAACAGCAAACAAAGTGTGATCTTTACCAATTTTAACACCTTCACCAGCGTGGAACTGAGTACCACGTTGACGAACTAGAATGTTACCTGGAATCACAACCTGACCACCAAAGCGCTTGACACCTAATCGTTTCGACTCGGAATCGCGACCGTTACGAGTACTACCACCCGCCTTTTTGTGAGCCATGACTTACTCCTTAAATAAGTTAATTAACGCTAACGCTTAGTTAATACCAGTTACTTTCACTTCCGTGAACCACTGACGATGACCCATGCGCTTCATAGAGTGCTTACGACGACGGAATTTCAAAATTTTCACTTTGTCTCCGCGACCGTGAGAAACTACTTCCGCAGTTACTTTAGCGCCTTCTACAACTGGAGCGCCAACTTTTACGTCGTCGCCGTTACTCACAAGAAGAACGTCGTTGAATTCAACAACACCGCCTTCTTCAACCGCAAGCTTTTCAACTTTAAGGGTTTGGCCTTCTTGTACACGGTATTGCTTACCGCCAGTTTTAATTACTGCAAACATGTTCTTCTCCAATAAGATCTACCCGGCTACTGAATTTGTATTTGACCTACTTCTAGTGGCATCCATCTCCGCGAAATAAACACGAAAACCAACAACCATATGATAGGGAGCAAAATGTGGGCAAATCGGACGCAGGATTGTACAAAATCAACTCAATTAATACAAGGAAAAAGCAGAGTCTTTATATATTTTTCGTATTTTGGGTTGACCCTGACACAAGCCTTACCTAGCATGAGGCACACTTGCTGATCAGCTTGGGACTTTTATAGCTTCGGAAATTGCATGCAACCTATACAAATACACGATGTTGTGGCCAATGAATTTGGTCAAGTGAACGATTATATCGTCTCACAACTTAGTAGTGACATCCCTCTCATCGAGCAAATCGGCTACTACATTATCAGCAACGGCGGCAAACGCTTACGACCTTTATTGGTTTTATTAGCAGCAAAAAGCTGCTCAGAGCTAGCCGACGACAAACTGAAAAATGCCATTAAAATGGCGACCATCATTGAATTCATTCATACATCGACCTTGTTACACGACGACGTGGTCGATGAATCCGATATGCGACGTGGTAAAAAAACCGCCAATGAGGAATGGGGCAATGCACCTAGCGTATTGGTTGGCGACTTCCTTTACTCGCGCGCCTTTCAGATTATGGTCGATGTTGGCAACATGCCCTGCATGGAGATTTTAGCCAAAACCACTAACATCATTGCCGAAGGTGAAGTTCAGCAACTCATCAATTGTGGCGATCCAGACACAAGCGAAGCCAGCTACCTAAAAGTGATTCAATACAAAACCGCCAAACTGTTTGAAGGCGCGGCGCTATGCGGCGCAGTGGTAGCGGGAGCCAACGCAGAACAACAAGAAGCCTTGCGGTTGTATGGCATGTACGTGGGAACCGCCTTCCAATTAATCGACGATATCATGGATTACACCAGCACGGCTGAAGAAATGGGCAAAAGCGTCGGAGACGACCTTTCCGAAGGAAAACCCACTCTGCCGCTTATCTACACCATGAAACACGGTACAGACGATGCGAAAGAACGCGTTAGACAAGCGATTTTAACGGGCGGTCTAGATCAACTGGAAGACATCATCAATGACGTTCGCTATTGCGGTGCGATAGATTACACGCAACAGCAAGCTCAACAACAAGCGGACTTGGCCATCGAAGCCATTCAACCCTTGGCAGAGTCTGAGTACAAAGACGCTCTAATCGCCCTCGCTCACGCCTCAGTTAAACGCCGCAATTAGCTCTTAATATATCAGATTCAGTCTAAGGTTAAGCGACTGAGTCTGATATCATCTGTCCATCAACCCGCAATAAGTCCATAACAACCTGCGCGGCCAATGACGAATTTTGCTGCATAAAGCAGTGTCCGCCCTCCACTTCAATCAAATGTATATTGGCATTCAATTTGGCACACAGGCGATAAGCCTCTTTAAAATAATCAAAGGTATCTTTGCCCAACACTATGTAGGTTGGCACCGAAATTTGCGCGATTTTTTTCCACAAACCTTTTGGATAGCTTGAAAAAATCGCCGCCTCCATCCACGTTGGGCACTTTAATTGATAATGACCTTTTTCATCCTGCAACAAAGAAGAGCCAATATAGTCCTCTAAACACTCAGCTTCCCAGCCTTTAAAGGTGCCGCGTTCATAAAAACTTTTATGAACTTGAGCATAACTCTCCCATTGTGTACGACGTCGTTTGGCTTGTTTCGCCAATGGAATATGGCGCGTTAGGCCCGCTAATTTCACGCCACGCATCATCCAAATAAGACGCGGAGGAAACAGCGCCGGATCCAACAAAATCATGCGACTGAATATGGGCTCATCTAACTGGTTAATCAACGCTGTCATGCAACCGCCAAAACTGTGACCCATACCAATCATCTCTGAACTCGGCTCTAACTCTCGACGCTGCAACAGGGATTGCGAAAAACGAGCCGCTGTCTCATTCCAACCAACAAAACCTTTCGTGACAGAAGACCCACCATGACCTGCCGCATCTTGCAAAATTAAGTTGTAGCCTTCTAATTGAGACAAAAAACGCGCATAAGTCTGCACAGCAAACCCATTACCATGTAAAAAATGAATCGTTGACTGATTCCTATCTTCATATCGAGAGTAGCCCTGTAGATGACCATCAGGCAATTCATGTTGCCAGGTTGATAAAGTTAACGTGTCATCTCGGTTCATATAAAACTCAAATATCCGTACAAAGAAAACACAAATACTACCAGAAATAGCGCAACGAAAAGATCCTCAACACCATTTCCGTTAAAAAACTCTTTACTACTGAGTGTTTTTCGATCTATTGACGGTTTTTTTCCTCACAAACATTCATATTGCCGCCTCAAACCGATATAATCAGCTAGATTTTATACTGCAAACTGGACCACATAACCCACCGAGCTATTTCTAGTCTGCGGCTGGATGTGGATATAGGACTATAATGACTACAGCTTCATCTTTTGAAAAAGACGAACTATTAAAATGCGGCCACGGTGAAATGTTTGGTGCAGGTAATGCCCAACTTCCTGTTGGCAACATGCTAATGATGGATCGCATCACTCACATCTCTGCTGAGGGCGGTGAACATGGCAAAGGCGAAATCATTGCCGAGCTAGATATCCACCCAGACCTTTGGTTTTTCGAATGCCACTTCCCTGGTGATCCGGTTATGCCCGGCTGCCTAGGCTTAGACGCCATGTGGCAACTTGTTGGCTTTTTCCTTGGCTGGAAAGGCAACAAAGGTCGTGGACGCGCACTTGGCTCAGGTGAAGTAAAATTCACAGGGCAAATCCTACCAACTGCGAAAAAAGTGACTTTCCACATCAACTTAAAACGCGTTATTGAACGCAAGTTGGTGATGGGCATCGCAGACGGAAGTGTAAAAGTAGATGGCCGTGAAATATACACAGCAAAAGATTTGCGTGTTGGTCTATTTACGTCAACAGAAGATTTCTAAAAGATTCAGAATGAAAGAGGCACATTTATGCGTCGTGTAGTAGTAACAGGTCTAGGCATTGTCAGCTGCCTTGGCAATGACAAAGACAGCGTTTTAAACTCGTTGCGCGAGGGCCAGTCTGGTATTCGCTTCGCTGAAGATTACAAAGAACACGGCTTCCGTAGCCATGTTTGTGGTCGCATCGATCTTGATGCAAACAGCATTGATCGTAAAGTTCGTCGCTTCATGGGCGACGCGGCAACTTACGCTTACGTTTCCATGCAACAAGCCATCACAGATGCTGGCTTAACAGAAGACCAAGTGTCTAACATCCGTACTGGCCTCGTTGCCGGTTCAGGTGGTGCATCAGCACAAAACCTAGTAGATGCTGCAGACACACTACGCGAAAAAGGCGTAAAACGTGTTGGCCCTTACCGTGTTACACAAACGATGGGCAGTACTGTATCCGCTTGTTTGGCAACACCTTTCAAAATCAAAGGCGTTAACTACTCCATCACATCGGCTTGTTCAACCAGTGCACACTGTATCGGTAACGCCATGGAATTGATCCAACTAGGCAAACAGGACATCGTTTTTGCCGGTGGTGGTGAAGAAGAAAGCTGGACACAAACTTGTATGTTTGATGCGATGGGCGCCTTGTCTTCTAAGTACAACGAAACACCAGAAAAAGCGTCTCGTGCTTACGATGCAAACCGTGATGGTTTTGTTATCGCAGGTGGCGGCGGTATGCTGGTGATCGAAGAACTAGAACACGCTAAAGCTCGTGGAGCAAAAATCTACGCAGAATTAGTCGGTTACGGTGCAACATCTGATGGCTACGACATGGTCGCGCCATCTGGTGAAGGTGCAGTACGTTGTATGCAAATGGCGATGAGTACAGTAGAAGAGAAAATCGACTACATCAACACTCACGGCACAAGTACACCTGCTGGTGACATGAAAGAACTGCAAGCTGTCAACGAAACATTCGGCGACGACATTCCACTAATCAGTTCTACTAAGTCACTGTCTGGTCACTCACTAGGTGCGGCTGGCGTACACGAGGCGATTTACTGCCTGCTTATGATGGAAAACGACTTCATCACAGCGTCAGCAAACGTAGAAGAACTAGATGAAGCGGCAGGTAACATTCCTGTTGTGACCACTCGCAAAGACAATGCGAATCTAAACACTATCATGTCAAACAGCTTTGGCTTCGGCGGCACCAACGCCAGCTTGGTATTCAAAAAATACCAAGGCTAATCAGCCAAACGCTCAATAAAAAAGCCGCTAATGCGGCTTTTTTATTGTCTACACGTTACTTTAACGATCAAATCAATCGTTGAAAATATACTGATTTCCTTTCGGTAGTTTTGCCATTTCGGCACGCATCCAAGCATCCATTTCGTCATGTAGTTCTGACGTTTTCTTACCATCAGACTCAATCACCGGCCCCACCACTACTCGAATAGCACCTGGAAACTTACGCCAGCGTTTACCCGGCCAAGTGTAGCCGGCGTTATGCACAACGGGCAGAATCGGCGCTTTGGTTGAGGTCGCCAACATCGCCGCCCCTTTATTAAAAGCTTGCTCTTGGTTGGGCGCAATGCGCGTACCTTCAGGGAAAATCAAAACAGAACGACCATCTTCAATTCGCTCTTTTCCCTGACTGATGATCTGCTTTAGGGCATTGGTTCGTTGTGAACGATCAATGGCGATCGGCTGCACCATACGCAACCCCCAACCAAAGAAAGGCACAGACAGAAGCTCTTTTTTTAGCACCGTTGACACAGGCGCCATCAACACCTGTAACATATAGGTTTCCCATTCACTTTGGTGGTTTGCCACCAGCACAAACGCGCGCTGTCGATCAATGTTTTCCAGGCCAACAAACTCAATTTTTACACCACAAAACACTCGAAAGACGAATAATAAACCTTTGTTATGAAGGTTAAGTACCGGCTGACGAAGCCCTTTCGGTAACAATACGGTTGCTAAAGGCGCTAGAGCGCCAAACAACAAGGTCGACAACATGTAATAAACAAAGAATACGGCTGATCCAATCCACGATCGAAGTGACTCCCAAAGACTCATTAAAACCTTACTCCTCGTTTTATTTTGCTAAATATTTTTGCTGCTGCTTCAAAGGGTTGGCATACATTGCCAACACCGTATCACGCAAATCTTGCGGACACTCTTCTAGGTAACGTGAGAACGCGGCATCCGGCGACGTTTGTCCAATCTGCATAGCTAACGCCGCTTCATTCGTAGATTGAATAGCATAGTTCGTGATGATCTGACGATCGACTTCCTCAACAAACTCTTCCGGTGTTTCAAAGCCATCTTTGATTACATCACCAAAGGTCACTACCACTTTGCCTTTTTGCCCAACAATGCCATTTTTAATGCTATCAATGTCTTCAAATTCGGCTTTTTCGTAGCTGCCAGTCGAAGACTTTTGATGCAATTCATTGGCTTTATCAAAGGCACAAGGATCGTATTCATAAGAGATGGAAACTGGCACAACTTTTAAGTTTGCCATCGCTTCAGCAAAAGACTTCTTCTCTTTCTTCTGACTCATAAAAAACATTTTAATGATGGCCGGATCCGTTTGATCCAAGCCGTCTTTTGCACGGCCTTCTTTTTGCGCAATCCAAATATTACACTGATCTTTGGTCAAAGATTCAGTGATATAAGCCGACAACTGACCAAACGCCGCCATCATTTCGCGAATGCCGTTAGCAGAACGCTTAACAATGAAACTCTTATTCAGACGCATCAGGTCGGACACAAAAGGACGACGCAATAAGTTATCACCAATGGCGATACGAACCGTATCCAATCCCGCCAAATACAAGCCATAATTGACAAATGCAGGGTCCATGGCAATGTCTCTGTGGTTTGACAGAAACAAATACCCTACCCCTTTTTGCAATTTCTCAATGCCTCGATATTCCACGTTAGTGGTCGTGGTTTTGATCATACGCTCCATATAATCCGCTACGAGCATTTGGAATTCGTGAACATTGGAGATTTTGGCAACTTGACGCTTCAACGCCAACTTCACCACTAACGCCAAGGCGCCGCGTGTCCATTTCGGCCATTTAGCAAAACGAAAACCAATAATCGTATTAATAAAGTCTGGTGTGGTGACCAGGTTTTGCAGCACCTCGGCGACTTCATCGTCGTTGTAGGGGCGTATATCGTGAAACTGATCCATTTATTTTTCCGTTAGTAAAAACTAAGCTGTTTTTCGTATTATATTTACAGAGACTGAATATCAAAACCAAGCGCTTCCAACTCATCACGCTTAGTGACAGAGGTAACCACGGCAATGTTTTCATTCTCTTTCGTTAGGTATGTCTTCGCGACCTGTTGCAATTGCTCAATCGTCACAGACAAAATTTTCGCTCGAAACGCTTCTCGATAAGCAAGGCTACGGCCATGTAACTGGACATAGAAATCGCTCTGCGCTTCACCAGCAGGTGAACTTGGTTTATCCATAGAACCAATCACACCTAAAATGGCTTCTTCTAATGCTTCATCACTGTGAGTGTCATTCAATAACCACTCAATAGACGCATCAAAGTCAGCCAATGTTTCTGTCAATCTTGGATCACGGTAGGAGTAGAAACGGAATGACCCCGTGCCACCGTCAAAGGTTGCACCACCACCATAGGCACCACCTTGCTCTCGAATCGCACGATGTAAAAAGCCGTTTCTCAAGAAACCACCCAATACCGTCAATGCCGCCACATCAGGATGATCACCAAACGCAGTTCGGTAGGCTTTACTACAGAAGCTAACTTGCGTTGACGTCAACCAAGCCAATTTCAATTGACCTTGCTGAGCAGGTAAGGTGAAGTGCGTGTCCTTATCTCCAGTTGGCAAGTCCGCGAACACCTCATTTACTTGCGTCATGATGCTCGCTTCATGTTGTGCTTCAGCCACTAACAACATCTGTTTCTTAGCGCGCAACAACTTACTATGGATACGCTTAAAGACAGCCAAAACCTGTTGTACTGCCGCCTTGTCTGCTTTCATCGCATCGTCTAATTCGATGGCGGAACGAATACCCGACATGCCACCCCATGCTTCTTGCTGTGCAGCCAAACCAGAAATAGCGCTGGCCGCGGCCGCCATCGCCAAGGAATGACCTTGTCCAGTGACAGACTGTTCACGACGTGCACGGCGTTGCGCCACCAACTCTTTAACACGGTTTTCTTCGTCGAAACGCACATGCAACATGGTGTCACGCAACAACTCGCTCATGGCTTTGACATTCGGAACCAAGGCTTTAGAAGAAAGAATGAAGTAACCTGTTACCGTTTGACGATCATTAATGGTCGCTCTAATCGAATTCGATGCACCCAGACCGCCACACACTTGTGCCTGCTTTTCTTGTATCGCAAGGTAATCTTGATCACCTACTCCAAGCTCTGTCATCACCGAGGAGAACAGTGGCAAGTAGCCCGTCTCTTCCTCGTCTAGCTCTGGTAACTCAACCACCAATTGTTGATACACCAGACCATTTGTTCCCTGAGGGTAAAAGGTAATAGGCAAACGACCTGTTACCTGCTCTCGATCGTATTCAGGCAAGCGTGCTGGCACATCTTCTAAGCCGACTTTTGGCAAGATGCTCATATCATCGACTTGCGCCTGACGCTCTTTCAACGCTTCACTGCGTTCAATAATTTGCTGTTTTTGTTCGTCGCTTAAAGACGCCTTGATGCGACTCAAACGGTCTTTTTCCGCCTGATTACGACGTGTTTCCAATGCATCGTCTGGACTTAATGTCAGCGTTACTCGGTGAGCATTCGACAACAGCAAGCTGTTAATAAGATCTGGAATGTAATTCGGCGCCTGTACTTTCTCACGCATCTCAGCGATCACTGGATCCAAGTCCAATTGCGCAATGACATCACCGGAATGCACTGCCGTCGACAGTCCTGCGAGGATCAATTGCAAACCATAAGGGTAACTGCCACCACCAATTTCACGTTGGCTTAATTCCAACTGGTGCAACATGGCGTCAACCATATCCTGTTGTACGCCTTGTTCCGCAATCTCTTCCAAACTAGAGAGGATTAACGCTTCGACCTTACTGGAGTCTTCTCGCTTCACCCCTTCAAGACCACACATAAAGCTCATTTCTTTATTGCTGTCTTCCAGTCCACACAAAGGCGACGGCGCGCGTCCAAGATCAGAGTTTTCCAATACTCGACGCAATGGCGAAGCACTGTTATCCAACAACACACTGGACAATAATTGCGCTTCAAACTGCTGCGTTAAATCCGTACTCTCACCCAGCAACCAGCCGACAACCACGTGGCTACCGTCTTCTTTCACTTCGTCAGCGGCATAACATTCTTCTACGCGAACTGGCGAGAAATAACGTTTCGCATTCGGCACACTGACTTGGGTATCAAGACGCTCAAAACGGCTCAATACTTTCTTCTCGAATTCGGCTTGCAAGGTCTCAGCCGGAATATCACCAAAGGTCATGAAAACCGCATTAGAAGGATGATAATGAGTACGATAGAAAGCCAACAAATCGTCGTAAGAAAGATCAGGAATATCCGTCGGTTCGCCACCAGAGTTGAAATGGTAAGTGTTACTTGGGAACAAATACTTTGTCAGAGTTTGCCACAACACAGAGGTGGTTGAACTCATTGCCCCTTTCATTTCATTAAAAACCACACCTTTAAACGTCAGATCAGACTCGGCGTTATCAGGTTCAGCAAACTCTAAACGGTGACCTTCCTGAGAGAAGTCCAACTCATCCAGCCGAGAAAAGAACACGGCATCTAAATACACGTCCAATAAGTTATGAAAATCTTTCTTGTTCTTACTGGCAAAGGGATACGCAGTCCAATCAGAAGAGGTAAAGGCATTCATGAAAGTATTCAATGAACGACGAATCATCATAAAGAAAGGATCACGCACAGGAAAACGCTCAGAACCACACAAAACGGTATGTTCCAAAATATGCGCCACACCACAAGAATCAGTTGGTACAGTTTTTAGTCCAACTAAGAAAACGTTTTCATCATTTTCCGATGCGATGTGAAAATGCTTTGCGCCGGTGACGGTATGCTCGAACTCCTGAACACTGGCGTTCAGAGCGTCAATAAACTCACTGCGAATAAATTTAAACGCAGGATGGTGCGCGATGCGATCTGTCATTCTCTACCTCGATAGAATTAGAATACGATGACTCAATAAAATGGTTCTTATGGCCAGCTTAACCACCAGCCAATTAAAGTGGCGAGATTATAGCAAAATCCCCACATTTCCTGCACCAAATAACACGCAAGCATTCAGTAGAGAATGCTAAAACTTAGCGTTTTTGATGCCGCTCCCAGTTTTCTAGGCGGGCTTTTTCACTCTTCTTAAACAGCACATAAACCGCGCCTAAACCACCGTGATAACGTTGAGCGCTGTGGAATGCCATCACCTCATCAATGTCACGTAACCACTTATTGATGTAACTCTTTAATGTGGCTTGATTTTCTGGTGTACGATCACCTTTACCATGCACTATGATGCCCACTCGAATATCGTGGTTCATACAATCTTGAGTAAACTGAAATACTTCTCGACGTGCTTCTTCCACGGTACGACGGTGTAAATCCAAACGTGATTCCACGCCATATTTGCCCTGGCGTAAACGCTTAAAAACCCCATCTTGTACACCAGAACGCTTAAATTCCAGCATGTCATTTGGATCAACACGCTCAACATAATCTTTCGACAAGTAATTTCTGTCTTCTTGTTTGGCTTCTAACGCCGCTTTTTGACGAGCAACAAAATCCGCTTCACCCTGCTTTTTTCCCAAGTACACTTCGGTTTTTTTCAGCGGGCGAATGCCTTTCACTTCCTCGGCAAATAAAGAGAACGCTTCATCCTCGGTCATAACGACTCACCTCAAAACTCACCATAATGCCTTATCAGACAGCCGAATAAACAAAAGGCTCCCATAGGAGCCAACACATTCCGTTTATCCCTGCTTTCACCTCAGTGAAAGTCACTGTTTCACTTGCCCTTATCGACAAGTTACAAGACACACTTTCATATGGGAATCATTATAACAGGATATACATTCGACAACTAATATTGATAATCACGACAAACACCCGTTGATTCGCACTAAAAAAAGACCGTCTGCACAAAATTGCACCAATACCAGTCCAAAGTCGCCCCAAAAGACACTAAACAACGCGTTTTTACTTGGCATGAATAGTGCTTGAGTAATAAGTGTTCGTACCCTTGGAAAGTCGAACATGACAATTTGATAAATAGAGAGCTAGGGTTCCGATATCAAGATACAACTTGATATGACTGGTCCGAGAGCTTTCGACCTTGATGTTTCAAGGTTACACGGCGGGATAAAAGCCCGGGAGACCACATGGCGATTTTGCCAAGGGTACTCCATGTGTAACTAACAAACTGAAAAGGTAACTCCCTATGAACTTCCCAAAGAATAAAGTACCCGCTCTACTGTTTGCTCTACTCGCCTCATCTCAAACCTTTGCCAAAGAAGACTTTAAAGTCTGCTGGTCAATCTACGCAGGTTGGATGCCTTGGGCTTACGCCGAACAATCCGGCATTGTCGATAAATGGGCTGAAAAGTACGACATCAACATCGATATCGTGCAAATCAATGACTATGTTGAATCCATGAACCAGTACACGGCCGGACAATTCGATGCTTGTACCATGGCGCAAATGGATGCGTTAACCATTCCTGCGGTCGGTGGTGTAGACAGTACAGTGTTAATTGCTGGTGACTACTCAAACGGCAATGACGCCATCATACTGTTCGGAGAGGACGACCTAGCGGATATCAAAGGTCAAAGCGTCAACCTGGTCGAATACAGTGTTTCTCACTACTTACTTGCTCGTGGATTAGACACCATAGGGTTAAGTGAACGCGATGTCCAAGTGGTTAATACGTCCGATGCGGATCTGGTCTCTGTGTTTGGAACCGGCGATGTCTCTGCAACCGTCACATGGAATCCTTTGGTCAGTGAAATTCTCTCCATGCCAAACACCTATGACGTGTTTAACTCATCACAAATTCCAGGCGAAATCATTGACGGGCTCATCGTCAACACTAAAACACTGAATGACAATCCAGCCTTAGGCAAAGCGTTAACAGGCGCCTGGTTTGAAGTCATGTCCAAAATGTCAGGGAACAGTGACAGCGCGAAAGAAATTCGCACGCTTATGGCAGAAGCGGCTGAAACAAACTTAGCTGGATATGACGCGCAACTGGCTAAAACCAACATGTATTACACACCAGATGCGGCTTTAGAACTGGTAAACAGTCCTAAACTCGTTGACACCATGAAGCACGTGGCGGAATTTTCCTTCGAGCACGGCCTATTAGGCGATGGCGCACCAAGTGCGGATGTTGTGGGGATTGAGATGCCTGCAGGCACCTATGGTAACCCTAACAACATTAAGCTTCGTTTCGATAATACCTACATGCAAATGGCGGCGGACGGAAAACTGTAAGCGCTTTTTCAGCGTGCTTTGTCCATCGACAAAGCACGCTATCGAAACACTTTCAGTAAGGCCTGATTATGAAGAAACTCGTGAATTACTCTCCCTCTCCAGTCAACCAGATTTTGCTTGGTTTACTGCCTTTTGCTGTGCTTTTGATTGTCTATATGATGGGTTCCGACGCCCGTTTGTCGGTCAATCCAGATGACAAGCTATTACCTTCATTTGAGCAAATGGGCGACGCCATCTATCGCCTCGCCTTTGAACCCAGCCGTCGTACCGGCGAACTGGTGTTTTGGCAAGACACCCTCAGCAGCTTATTACGCTTATTCGCTGGCGTTGGCATTGCGGCCATTTTCGGATTATTGGTTGGCTTGCTAACCGGTGCCTTACCTGTGATTTACGCTACTTTCGCACCACTGTTAACCGTGATTTCACTGATCCCACCACTGGCAGTTTTACCGATTTTGTTCATCATCATTGGCTTGGGAGAAGCCTCTAAAATCACTCTAATTGCCATTGGCGTGGCCCCCTTTATTGCCCGAGACATTCAGCGCCGTACTCAGGAAATCCCCTCAGAACAACTGGTAAAAGCACAAACTCTCGGGGCCAGCACCTTGCAAATATTCATTCGAGTGCTGCTCCCTCAAGTCATGCCGAAATTGATCGATGCGATTCGATTGTCTCTCGGCACGGGTTGGTTATTCCTGATTGCCGCGGAAGCCATTTCCTCCACTGACGGTTTGGGATATCGCATCTTCTTAGTGAGACGCTATATGTCCATGGACATTATCTTGCCTTACGTGGCTTGGATCACCTTATTGGCTTTTCTCATCGATTACTTATTAAGTGCGCTCAACGCTCGCCTTTACCCATGGAATCAGGAGGGCAAATCATGAGTCAGCCTCTAATTGAAGCCCGTCAACTGGGTAAGCAGTATGGTCAAGACATTGTTCTAGAAGGGGTAAACACGCAAGTACACGAAGGTGAGTTTGTCACATTAGTTGGCGCTTCCGGTTGTGGCAAGAGCACTTTCCTCAAAATGATTCTGGGCATTGAGCAAGCCACCTCAGGTGAACTGCTACTCAATGGCAAGTCTATGCCAAACGAACCTGGGCCAGACCGTGGCATTGTCTTTCAGCAATATTCCGTCTTCCCACACATGACCGTATTGGACAATGTCATTGCCGCCAAAGGTTTTCAGAAAGCCTCTCTAACAGGGTATTTGTTTGGTAAGGAAAGGCATATTGCTCAACAAGAAGCCACCGAAATGCTTACTCAAGTTGGATTGAGTCATGCATTAAAACGTTACCCTCATGAACTGTCTGGCGGTATGAAACAACGACTCGCCATTGCTCAAGCCATTATCTGCAAGCCTCGGATTCTATTATTAGACGAACCTTTTGGTGCCCTAGATCCAGGTATTAGAAGCGATATGCACAAGTTAATTCTAGACCTCTGGAAAGCACACAACCTGACCATTTTCATGGTGACCCATGATCTAAAAGAAGGCTTTCACCTCGGTACACGTCTTTGGGTCTTCGACAAAATTCGCCACGACCCACAAGCACCCAATGCTTATGGTGCATCCATCACCTATGACTTACCGGTCGGTGAATCAGATACCCAAACTTATGACGACTTGCATCAACAACTCACTCACCAAAAGCAGAGCCCGAAACAGACTTAACGCGTCCCAACACCTGACGCATTAAATAAAAAGGAGACAAGCATGAAGCAATATCAAACTGTGATTCCCCCCGCAAGCCATTGGTCTTTCCGCATGCGCCGTGGCACCCAGCTCACCCTGACCGATGTCGAAGGCGGTGCGAACGTGGGCATGGTCTTTTATAACCCAGAAAATCTACTGGAACGTTATAACGCCCCCGATACCTTAAAAGCACAACATACCTTCAAATTGACCAAAGGCCATTGCCTTTATTCAGACATGGGGCGCATTTTCGCGTCCATCATTGAAGACTCACTGGGCTGGCATGAAACCGTTTGTGGCAATAGCCACGCCTCTCATATTGAAAGCCAATGGGGTAAGCGAGACTACCAAAATGATCGCAATAACTGGCAACAAAATGGCCACGATGCCATGTTGGTTGAGATGGCGAAATACGGCTTAACTCAAGCGGACATCACCGCAAACCTAAACCTGTTTAGTAAAGTCGAAACCGACGACGAAGGCTCAATGACCTTGGTTGAACAACACAGCAAGGCCGGTGCTCACCTGACCCTTCGCTTTGAAATGGACACACTCGTTATCTTGCACACCTGTCCGCACCCTCTTAGCCAAGCCGACCAGTACCCACGTAAACCTGTTTCATTGCTATTGGAGAAGGCCTTACCTGTCGCCGATGACGATCTTTGTAAAAATTCACGACCAGAAAATCAACGAGGTTTTGCAAACAATAGCCTATACCACTTCGGACTGGAGGCCTAAATCATGATTAAAGAAAGTCAATTAGATGCTCATAAAGCCAACCAAAAATACACCGTCGATTCTGGTGACTATTTCATTCATTATATCCCCGCTGGGGCTACTTTTCGCTTTGTAGATTTAGAGGGAAATCAAGCCGCAGACACCCTATTCTATAACGCGCATAATCCAGCGGAGCGCTACAGCGCCACCGATACCATTCGAGAACAAGGCAATGTTTACCTTACGGCAGGTTCGCAGCTGCGCTCCAATGAAAACCAAGTCATGCTAGAGATTGTTGCTGATACCTGTGGCCGTCACGATACCTTAGGTGGCGCTTGTGCCACGGAAAGTAATACCGTGCGCTACGATCTAGAAAAACGCTGCATGCACGCCTGTCGCGATAGCTGGATGCTAGCGATTGCCGAACACCCTGAATTTGACCTAGACAAACGCGACATCAGCCACAACATCAATTTTTTTATGAATGTCCCCGTCACCCATGCCGGTGGCCTGACCTTTGAAGATGGTATTTCCGCGCCAGGCAAATACGTCGAAATGAAAGCGCACATGGATTTGATCGTGTTGATTTCGAATTGCCCTCAACTGAACAACCCATGTAACGGCTACAACCCAACGCCGATCGAAGTATTGGTTTGGGACACACATCACTAAGGCCATTTTTCTATCCACTCAGTGGACGACCACTGACGTATTGATTAAACCGGGACGACCCGGAAAAGGTTGAAACATGTTTCACACTGTCTTAATTGCAAATCGTGGAGCGATTGCCGTACGCATTATTCGTACTCTCAAGCGTATGCAAATTAAAACCATCGCCGTTTACGCTGAATCCGATGCCAAGAGTCGTCATGTAAAATTAGCGGATGAGGCGTACTCCTTAGGCGACGGCCCAGCCAACCAGACCTATCTGGACGCGGATAAAATCCTCACTATCGCACAACAAAGTGGCGCGCAAGCCATCCACCCAGGTTATGGTTTTTTAAGTGAAAATGCCGACTTTGTGCGTCGTTGTGAAAACAGCGGAGTGGCCTTTATTGGTCCAACAGACGAGCACATGCTGGCCTTTGGCTTAAAGCACCGCGCCAGAGAACTCGCCCAACAAGCCAAGGTGCCATTACTGCCCGGCTCAGACTTATTACAAGACCTAGACAGCGCCCGTATTACGGCCCAGAAAATCGGCTACCCAGTGATGCTAAAAAGCACTGCAGGTGGTGGCGGTATTGGCATGCAGCTATGTCATAACGAGACCGAACTGAGTAATCACTTTGATTCGGTGAAGCGCCTTGGTGCGAGCAACTTTGCTGATGACGGCGTGTTCTTAGAAAAATTCATCGCTCGCGCTCGACACATTGAAGTACAAGTCTTTGCCGATGGACAAGGACAAGCCTTGGCACTGGGCGAGCGAGATTGTTCCAGCCAACGTCGAAACCAAAAAGTGGTAGAAGAATGCCCTGCACCCCACCTGAGTCAGGCCGTACGTGAACAACTTCATCAAACGGCTGAATCCTTACTGGCATCGGTAAAATATCGCAACGCTGGCACAGTGGAATTCATTTATGACATGGATACCGAACAATTCTACTTTCTTGAAGTGAATACTCGCTTACAAGTAGAACATGGTGTAACGGAAGAAGTGTATGGCATTGATCTCGTCGAATGGATGGTTCGTTTAGCGTCACAAGAGCCGATGGATTTATCCGCATTACGAACCTCACTGACACCTAAAGGTCACGCGATTCAAGTACGCCTTTATGCCGAAGACCCTTACAAAGACTTCCAACCCAGCCCTGGGTTATTAAGCTATGTCGACTTCCCTGTTGCCGATACAGAACAGGCAGCAACGGAGTCTAATACCAAGGTGCGAATTGATCACTGGATTGAAACTGGCATTCAAGTATCCCCCTACTTTGACCCTATGCTGGCCAAAGTCATTGTGCATCATCAAGACCGTAACAGCGCCCTTGCTTTGCTACAAGACACCTTGTCACAATGTACCCTATATGGCACACAAACCAACTTAGATTATCTGCAACACTTACTGCGAGATGATGCCTTAATACAAGGCCAAGTCAGTACTCGTTATTTAAACGACTTTGTCTATCAACCCAAACGCATTGATGTATTAAGTGGTGGCACACAGACTACCTTGCAAGACTTCCCTGGCCGCCAACACCATTGGAATGTGGGCGTGCCACCGTCAGGCCCATTTGATAGTTTTCACAGTCGTTTGGCTAACCGCCTGTTAGGCAATGACATTGCCGCCGCCACCATGGAAATCACCTTACAAGGCCCAAACCTGCAATTTAGCTTTGCCACGGAAGTTGCCTTGGCTGGCGCGCAAATCGACGCCAAACTGGATGGCGACACAGTGGCATTACACCAGCCAATCAAGGTACAAGCCGGTCAAACTCTAAGCTTAGGTCGTATTCGTGACGCGGGTGCTCGCTGCTATTTGGCAGTAGCTGGCGGATTTGATTGCCCAGACTACCTTGGCTCAAAATCCACCTTCACTCTAGGTCAATTTGGTGGTCATAACGGACGCGCACTGCAAACAGGCGATGTGCTCACCAGTCATCATCAACACGCAAGTCCACCCAACCCTCAACGGCCAGAGGCTTTAATCCCCACTCTGACTCACCAACATACGTTACGGGTGATTTATGGCCCACACGGGAGTCCAGACTTCTTTACCGAAGAAGACATAGAAACCTTCTTCAATACTGACTGGGAAATCCATTATAACTCCAGCCGTACAGGCGTTAGATTGATCGGCCCCAAACCCACATGGGCCCGTGAAAATGGTGGCGAAGCAGGATTACACCCATCCAACATTCACGACAATGCCTACGCTTTTGGCAGCATAGATTTTACTGGTGATATGCCTGTTATTTTAGGGCCAGACGGGCCTTCTTTGGGCGGTTTTGTCTGCCCTGCCACTGTGATCACTGCGGATTTATGGAAATTAGGGCAACTCCGAGCGGGTGATAAAGTACGCTTTATCCCTGTGACACTCGAAGAGGCCGTGGCACTAGAAGCAGAACAGATCGCGAGCTTAGACAGCCTGACAGCACCGAAGCTAGACGTCACCAGCTGCGACATTGGATCTCCCATTCTCAAGAGCTTATCCGCCGAAGAGTTTGGCGACGACATTGTGTATCGAGCGGCCGGAGACCACTTTTTATTGGTGGAGTACGGTGAACAGATGCTCGACATTCGTTTGCGCTTTCGCGCTCACGCACTGATGCAATGGTTAGAACAACACCCATTTGCTGGCATGAAAGAACTGACCCCGGGCATTCGCTCTCTGCAAATTCACTACGACAGCCAGCAAACCTCGTACACCGAACTGCTCGCCTTGTTAGAAACCGCAGAGCGAGCCTTGGCGGAAAAATTGACGGAGCTGACTGTCCCTTCTCGAACGGTTTACCTTCCTCTTTCATGGGATGATCGAGCCTGTCAGGAAGCCATCGACAAATACGCTCAATCGGTCCGATCCAATGCGCCTTGGTGCCCAAGCAACCTTGAGTTCATTCGTCGTATCAATGGCTTAGACAGCATAGATCAAGTCAAAGAGATTGTGTTTAACGCCAGCTATTTGGTGATGGGGTTAGGCGATGTCTACCTTGGGGCACCCGTGGCGACGCCCATCGACCCTCGTCATCGATTGGTGACCACCAAGTACAATCCGGCCCGAACCTGGACCGCAGAAAACTCCGTTGGTATTGGCGGCTCTTACCTTTGCGTATATGGCATGGAAGGCCCAGGTGGCTACCAATTTGTGGGGCGAACCTTACAAATGTGGAACCGCTATCGTCAAACCAGCGCCTTTAGTAAACCTTGGTTGTTACGCTTCTTCGACCAGATTCGTTTCTACGAAGTCAGTCATGAAGAGTTACAACAGATTCGTGCTGACTTCCCCCATGACACTTTGCATGACAATAAGAGCCCCATTCGCATCGAAGAAAGCCACTTCTCCTTATCTGAGTACCAAGCTTTTATTGCCAACCACCAAGAGGACATCGAGCAATTTAAGCATTCTCGTAATCAAGCCTTTGAAGCGGAACTGGCTCGCTGGCACGCCAACGGT
Source organism: Marinomonas posidonica (assembly GCF_043643765.1). Lineage (GTDB taxonomy): Bacteria > Pseudomonadota > Gammaproteobacteria > Pseudomonadales > Marinomonadaceae > Marinomonas > Marinomonas posidonica_A. Next base: position 29,542 of record NZ_JBHZSP010000020.1, read on the forward strand.
CAATTTCACTTTGACCAAGAGGAAGCCACCAGCACCACCAGCGAAATCACTTGGGGAGAAGACGCCATTGTGGTCGACAGCCCAGTGTCCGGCAGTGTCTGGCAAACCCAAGTTGAAAAAGGCCAAGCCGTCAAAGCCGGCCAGCTGTTAGTAATTTTAGAGTCCATGAAAATGGAAATTCCACTGCATGCGTCACACGACGGTGTGGTATCTGAAGTGTTATTAAACAATGGCAGCCGAGTCAACGCTGGCCAAGCCGTCGTCGTATTGGAGGAAGAATAATGAGCATGATCGCACCACTTAAAAACGTTACCGACATGGGCTTTGACGCCTTAAGAGACGCCTACAAAACAGGCCAACTGACACCTGAATCCCTGATGAAGGACATTCGCAGTCGTGCTGCGCAATTCGATTCATACAACATCTGGATTCATTTACTCAGTGAAGCAGAGCAAGCAACCTGGCTGAACGACTTAAAAAACAAAGACCTAGACACTCACCCATTGTGGGGCATTCCCTTCGCGATAAAAGACAACATCGACCTAGCAGGCATCCCCACCACCGCTGCCTGCCCTGAGTTTGCCTACACACCAACCGACACCGCTCAAGTAGTACAACAACTCATTGACGCGGGCGCTATCCCTGTCGGGAAAACCAACTTGGACCAGTTCGCCACGGGCATCAACGGCACCCGCTCGCCCTATGGGCCGGGTCATAATGCGTTTGATTTTGACTACGTCAGCGGCGGATCCAGTGCTGGATCATCCACCGCCGTGGCACTGGGCTTGGTGAGTTTTAGTCTAGGTACTGACACCGCAGGTTCAGGTCGAATTCCCGCCGGCTTCAACAATTTGATTGGAGTGAAACCCAGCATAGGTTTGTTGTCTGCCACGGGCATGTTGCCCGCATGTCGAAGTTTGGACTGTATGACCATTTTTGCGTTCAACTCAGACGACGCCAATACCGCCTTGGCGGCGGCAGAAGGTTACGACATACGCGATGGTTACAGTCGCCCTAACCCGTTTGACAATCAGGCTCGACATTACGGTTTGCGACAAGGGGAACTCACGGTGGGTATCATCCCGTCTTCGCAGTTAAAATTTTATGGCGACAAAAACTATGAGCAAGCTTACTCAGACACCTTAGCCAAACTCAGTGACGCCGGTTTTCAGTTCAAAGAAATCGACTTTGCCCCCTTTAATGAAGTGGCGCAACTTCTCTACGAAGGCCCTTGGGTTTCTGAGCGCTACATTGCAACTCAGCCTTTAATAGATGATAACCCAGAGGCCATCTTTCCTGCCGTACGAGAAATCATCGCCCCAGGTGGCAAACCGCCTGCCACCGCCTTGTTTAAAGCTCAATACCGCATCAATGACCTGAAACAAATCTGCCTCGCGCAACTGGCCACCGTGGACTGTATTTTAACCCCGACCGCTGGTACCCATTTCACCATCGCAGAAATGCTCGAAGAACCCATTAAGCGCAACAGCGAACTGGGTTACTACACGAACTTCATGAACTTACTGGATTTTGCTGCGATAGCCGTGCCGGGCGCCATGACCAAAACAGGCATGCCGTTTGGCATTACCCTATTCGGCCCAACCTTTAGCGACCGCATGTTGTTGTCGATTGCCAATCGAGTACAGCGTGCTATTCCACTCAAAAAAGGCGCTCTAGATTTACCCGCTACCCCAGCGAACAATACGCCAGTCGGTCAACCCAAAGTGATTGATGTGATGGTATGCGGCGCGCACCTAACAGGCCAACCGCTTAATTGGCAACTCACCGAGCGGGGGGCGACACTGAAAACTCAAACCACCACAGCAGCCAGCTACCGCATGTACGCTTTAGCAGGCGGCCCACCTTATCGTCCAGGACTTATCTTGGATACTGAACAAGGACAAGCCATTGAGGTGGAAATCTGGTCTGTACCAAGTGAACACTTCGGCAGCTTTGTCGCAGGCATTCCCGCTCCGCTAGGCATCGGCAAGGTGCAACTCGCCGACGGCAGCTCAGTGTCAGGCTTTATCTGCGAACCTTACGCCATCGCAGACGCCACTGACATCACTCACTTCGGCGGCTGGCGCAACTACTTAGCCAGTTTGAAATAACACCGGATTGATAGCGTCAAGAAAGCAAAAAGCCTTCGTATCTATGAAACGAAGGCTTTTTAATGATCACTCTGTTCTATCAGCTGAATGGTTCAAACAGATTATACAAGCACATCCAGACCTTTATCAGCGACCAAATTCAACAGTTTTAATGACGGGCCATTCGGCTTCTTAACGCCTTGCTCCCACTTTTGCACTGTGGACTTGCTAGTATTCAAATAAGCTGCAAAGACGCCCTGACTCGCTCGATTTTTAATACGGATACTTTTAATCTGCTCGGCGGTGAACACTTTTACTGGAGGCAAACACATAGCATCAAACTCACGCAGAGTTGTCTCTTTCATCACGCCAGCATCGTACAACTGCTGAGCGGTATCTTGCACCATATCTAAGATTGATTTATCCATCCTTTTTTACCTCGATCAATACACCATGTTCAATGGCGATAATGAATTCGATATCACTCTACTCCAGCAATTCTCTCGCTAACCTTCTGAGTGCTTTCAATTAATCAAACGCTGCATAAAGCATCTAGTATTTTAGGTAAATTCATCATAAGAGAAAGGGTAAACAAAGCTCTTGCTCATTTCTCTAATTTTTGCTTTTCTGAATTATCTATATATTCAATTGCTTCTCTTAAATATCTCAGTAGTTCCATAATTCGACCTTTTTTAAGAGATTCAGACATCACCTTGGCGCATTTATCTAATTCCGATTCTAAACTCTTCACTGCATCGAACTCATCTATTAGATATTCATAAATAGTTGAAGACTTATACCTTGCAGCCAAAAATTGGCCAAATACAATAACACCATTATATGTCCAATTATCAACAATCCCTTTAACTAAAACACTAATATCTACAGCATCTAAAAAAGGCTTATGATCATACACTTTAAATATATCGTTGCTTACCTCTTCCCACGACTCAACAAGCCTTTCTTGTAAAATAGAAAAACCTTTAGCCCTACTACTTTTAACAACTAATTTTTTTCTTTCATTATAAAGCTCCTCCACATCTTCGAAGCTCCTTACGCTTATATCATAAGAGTTGAGACTATCTTCAAGCCTAAAAAAACCCTCTACATTTGATTTAATTCGTGCATGACTAATTAATTCCTTTTTAGTTTCAGCAATATATTCATTTTGTGCAAAATAAACTAACGTATCTAGAACGCGAGCCCATTTTACAATTGATTTAGGCGTATCTATAAACAAAAATTGATCTTTAGTATATTGAACCAACTGAGAGAAGTCTTCATTATTCATATTTTGATAAGTAAAACTGAGTAACTTATCAACAGGATCAGTTTTTAAAGAAAGACCAAATAAATTAATAAAGTCATCTGGAATAGTTGATAGATCTAAACAATAGTAGATAAGATAGTTTTCAATTTGACCAAAAGAGCTTTGCATTATTTTAGAAAATAACTCTTTACGGCTTTCTTGACTCACGTCTTTATCAGCTTCTTTCACCAAAGAGTTATTAAACCCACTCCTTTGACTACGGCTTAAGAGCTCATCTTTGCTAAACCCATGCACAAAATGGGCATTACATACTAATGTGATATGCTCAATCAACTTTGATAGTGAAGGAATCACATCAATTTCACTATTTCCCTGACCATCTATTTTTCTTTTTAGAAGCTTGTACCTGTGTAATATTCGATGTAATACTCGATAATTTGTTAGTGATAAAGAGTCTATAGAATTAGAAAGTATAGCTTTTGTTATCGGACAAAGAAGGCTTTTGTACTCGCTATCAACAAAAGCCATCATATCTTTCGAGCTTACAGCTAAAAAAGTACGATTCAGGAACGTTTTTTCAAGTACATCTTTATTCGTTATATGTTTTTCATTTGCCACCACTACAACACGAAAATTATCATTACCCTCTACCAAGTTTAGGCACTCACCTAGAACCTCTCCAATTAATTTTTCCGTCGAAGTCCTTTCAAGGTCATCTACAATTAAAATCAATTTACTTATTCGTGATAATAAGCTGTGTTTTATCGGTTTTCCTAACGCATTAAGTATCCCCGAAGTTAAACCACCATCACCAAAAAACTTAGCAACAATTCCCGTAATATTTAAAGAACTTTTCAACCCATCATATAACTCTTGCCCCTTATCTCTATATTCAGATTGGACATAAGCATTTGAAAGTACTCTATCTCGAAAATCATCAATAGAGGAAATACCATATAAAGATATGTAACTGACCCTATATTCTTCAGGAGGAGCATCCATTAAGTAGTTTTTTACAAAATGGGTTTTACCGCTGCCCCATTCTCCAGAAAGAAGAACTATTGGCGGAAAGCTTTCATCGAACAGATACTCTATAACTTGTTCTTTGGCTCGTTGCAGATCCATATAAACACCTTCCCCTCATTACTCATCCAATAATACTTAAACACACTCACTAAAATATAAATCATTATTCACTATTCTCTAAAGACTAACCAATATCAATACTTAAGTGTGTCAAAAGTATCACTACGAGCCGAGGTCAAACGATCGTGTCGATACAGGGTAATGATTTGGCAGACAACCAGCCAAAGTCACCAAACAAAAAAGCCCCGATATATGAACTGACCCCATAAAGTTGGACTCTGTTCTAAGCGGCTTTCAAGGCCTGATTTCGATACGCTATCGGACTCAGG
>NZ_JBHZSP010000021.1:0-27411 GCF_043643765.1 Marinomonas posidonica
CCGATATGATGTTTTGTCGACAAACCAAGTATCTTGTTCCTTCCCCTTATGTCTTCAAGGGTAAGGGATGGGGTTAGTTCAGCAACCTCTATCCAATCACATTAACTGCAAGACTCGGTTATTTTGTTAATATCGCTTGTTTTGTTCTTTTACCCGATCAAATACTGTACTAGTATCAAATAGATAGAAAACTCGTTACCAAAATAACGCGCAATACTAAAAGTACAAACGTGCATGCTCGTTTTGCTCGCTCGCTTTTTCGGGGAAGGTGAAATAATTAAACCACTTCAGTGTGTTACAGAGTTTCGAAAAATATCCCATCAGCGTAAATGCGCATGCGCACTATTAAAAATGTTAAATTGCAAGCATACATCACAAGGAGATTGAGCATTGGGGACTCGTGAATATCACTTATACAGGGCAAAGTTTATTAAGCCCGCTCAGCTAACATTGCTAGCTGAGAACCAATCCTCTATGGATATTTTTCTCAAATCAATACACGATAAGCCAGAATATACTTTGTCTAGCGGAAGTGAGTGGCATATTGGAAATGTAAAACTTTTTGATGATTTTTCTGGCTCGTTTGCTGTGGGTAGAACTACAAAAACAACAGTTGAGAAATTCGACAAGGAGTCAGGTGATTTTGTTAATGAGTTGGATGACTCTGGGCCGTATACGGTTGTTATTTTTGATGCAAGGGTTGGACTTATTGGAATAGCAAAGAAGTCCAAGCTGGCACCCAATGCCTCTAGCATCGCAAGAAGAGTAAAAGATCTTCTTTCTACAACCAAAACAGCAATAGACACTGGAGTTGATGTCAGAGTCGATGTTATACCAGACCCTGAGGATTTTCTGGATAAACTTCGAGGAGCTTATTCAATACGAAAGTTTCGAGCAACATTTACAGGGCCAAATCCTGTTGATGCTGATGAGCTTTTTCAAAAGCCCTTATCTGTTTATGCGCAAAGTATGGGGGCATCATCAGGAACTCTTGAAGTGATCGGAGAAGCATTAAATGAAGAAGTTGCTGAATCTGTAGCGAAATCTACCGCAGCTACTGGAAATAAAGCTTCTGCAAGAGTTGTTCCTTTGAAGGGAAATAAGCCTAAAAATATCAAAATGAAAGGTGATGCTGTTGTAGTGACTGTTGACGAAGAAGCAACAAACAGTCAGGTTTTACAACAAATGCATGAAGAGTATATGAGGGTTAGAGAGTGATTTCAGAAATAAAAATTAAAGATTCTGAAGATCTGATCCGGTGCATGAATGAACTGCCGAATAGTTTCATCTACAGAGGGCACGCAGATTCCAATTGGAAACTTGAGTCAACATTAGAACGCACTATAGGCGATAAGTGGTCTAGTACGCTAGCCAGCAAATTTGAAGATCACTATCTTAATTTATTTAAATCAAAATATCATATTTATAATGGCGATGAGCATGAGCCAAAAAGTAAGCTAGCTTGGCTGTCAGTGATGCAACACTACGGAGCACCGACACGACTAATCGACTTTACAGAAAGTCCGTATGTTGCCTTGTATTTCGCACTGGAGGCCTACAACCCTCTTCTTAAAAATGATTTGGCTATTTATGCGCTAGACTATAGTTCAATCATGGATGAGTCATTAGCATACATTTCGAGGCGCGACTCTACATTCAAGAAAACTAGGAATGAAATCGTTAGTAAGCAAGATGAATTGTTTGATGACGTTGTTGATAGGTTTTCCTATGAAGTAGTTTGGATTACAGAGCCATTAGAATTGAATGCAAGAATAGATAGACAGTCTGGTACATTTTTAATATCTGGGGATAAGGAAAAGCGGATCGAAGAGCTTCTATCTAGTGATATGTATAAAGACGTTCGTTTAATTAAATATATTGTGTCATATGAGATATACGAAAACATTTATGCTCTTCTTAGAAAGATGAACATAAATGCCAAAACCATATACGGAGACTTAGGTGGGTTGGCCAAGTCAATAAAGATGGATATGCAAGTACATGCAATTTAATAAGTCAAAGCACTCGGACGCAGCTACGCGCCGCCGGTGTTTGAGACGTTAGATTTTCAAGGAAGTATGAAGCATTTATTTATTTTGTTATTACTGTTCATTACAGGTTGTGCATCAAACTCAACTCAAAAGTTTCCAGATGAGTGGGCAAGGTTTCCTAAACCTAATGGAAATGCTTGCCCTGACATATCTGGGAAGTATGAAAATATTGCAACGACCCCCAAAGGCGAAAGTGGTTTAAATTTGGCCTGGCTAATCATTCCTGGCTCTAAAGAGAAGCAAGATCTCAATTCTATTGAATTTAATCTCGACCCATTACAGGAAAGCTTACGAGTTACCGCTCGCTCTGAAAATGGAGCGTTAGTCGGATCTACTTTATCCCAAAGAAACAAAGACTTTTATTGCAAGCAAGGTTCATTGATTATAGAGAACAATGAGTTTGTAAATCGAGATGGCGTCATTGCACAAAACTGGAAATCATACGCAGTCGCTAAAACAGCTGACGGCTTAGTGATGCGTTATGTTGACAGTGCTACTGGGCTATTTTTCTTAGTCCCAATAATCGGGAGCCATAAATACTGGTATCTCTATAAGCAGAACCCCTAACAAACTAAGTTAGCGGGGCGTTATGGCGCAGGGCGAACATGGACAAAATCGTAGAACTCATACAACAAGATTCAATCAGAGTTGAAGCACTCCGTGGCGTGTCTGAATTAGGCTTGCCACAGTGCTATATCGCTGCGGGATTCGTTAGAAACTTAGTTTGGGACTCATTGCATGACGTCAAAGTATCTACTCCCTTAAATGATGTTGATGTCATCTACTTTGAACCAACCGAATCTAATCCCAATACTTACTTGGAGTATGAAGCACAGCTAAAAGCTCGTATGCCACGGCTTAACTGGCAAGTACGCAATCAAGCTAACATGCATGAACGTAATGGTGACAAGCCTTATCAAGACTCAGTAGATGCAATGAGTTACTGGCCTGAAAAAGAAACAGCGGTAGCAATTCGTCAAGTTGGACTAAACCAATATGAATGTGTTGCTGCTTTTGGCTTTGAATCCCTATTTAGTGGCTGGGTCACATATAATCCCAAGGGGTCACGAGAAGTCTTTGAAAATCGTGTCAATTCAAAAAGGTGGTTGGTTCGGTGGCCATCGTTGAGAATTAAGCCATCACAAAGCGTTTAAGACGGATTCACAACGCGTGGCATTTTGGTTTGGTTGAGTTTAGTGATTATGGTGGCTTTACTTGGATTTTGTGGTGGTTAGCTGCACCTTAGCAAGGCGTTATTCCTCACCAATAACATCTATCATCGCTATATTCAAAGCCAGACGGAAAAGCATTCTCCATCTGGCTTCGAATCTTTAAAAATCGCTCAAAACTCATTCTAGCAAATGTTCCGCTAAGGTGTTTCCTTGGTACTCTTCACGAAACCAGCCTTGTTCTACTAAGGCGGGAATGACTTTTTCAAAGAATAATTGTGCCGATCGTATGTGTCCACCGGGGATGGCTATGAAGCCGTCTGCAGCACCGGCTGATACGCGTTCGATAATGCTATCTACCGCGTCTTGTGCTGTTCCGATGACTAGCCAGTGGGACGAGCCACATACTTCTGGACGCTCTAGGAAGCTATTCACACTAGGCCTTTCTCGAATGATGTATTGACGCATGAGGTTGCTGTGGGTTCGGCTGCGTACAGGTCTATCGAGTTCTGGGAGGTCGGCTTCTGTCAAAATGTCACCGTCGTCATAGTGTCTCAAGTCGAGGCCGATGGCTTCTTCAATGTAGGCATAGCGCTTTTCAAGGCCTGAGTCTGCATGGGTTTCTTGGTAGACTTGTGCTGCTGCTTCGCGAGTTTCTGCAAGGTACAAACTTAAGCCAGGTAATACTTTGATTTCGTTGGGATCACGTCCCAGTTTTACGGCTCTTTTTCTTAGATCTTGCCTCAGTTCTATACCAGCTTCTAAGTCTGGCGTCGCTGCAAAAACAGCGTTGGCGACTGAGGCGGCAAAGGCACGTCCTTCATTCGAAGCACCAGCTTGAAACAAGGGGATGTCACCAAATGGGGTGGTTGGTGTGCTAAGTGGCCCAGTAATGTTGAAATATTTGCCAGTGTATTGAATAGGGTGTATTTGTTCAACGTCAGCAAACTGTGGCGTCTCTTTGTCTAGTTTCAGGCTGCTGTTTGGGTAGCTTTGCCAGAGTTTCTGAACCACCTCTAGATGTTCTTGTGCTTTTTGATAACGTTGCTTTGATGGTAATAGTTGGTTTTCACCAAAGTTTTGTTGTCCGTCAATGGCGGTGACTAGGTTCCAGCCCGCTCGTCCTTGGCTCAGCCAATGTAAAGATTGCAACTGTCTGGCAACCACATAAGGCGATAGAAAGGTGGTTGAAGCGGTGGTAACCAAACCTATGTGCTGTGTTTGACTGGCGATAGCAGATAAGAGGATAAAGGGGTCTAGGTTGCTAAAACCTGGCTCGGTTGAAAGCGGTTCTGTTTTGAGAAAGAGGGTGTCTGGACGGAAGACAAAGTCCAGTTTTGCGTGTTCGGCTTGGCGAGCAAGATCAAGATAAGGTTGGAGGTTGAATAGTTGTTCGACTTGGCTGTCGTCGCGCCGCCAGCCGTTACCACTTAACCAGCCCATAACCAGTGCTAGGCCAATATGTAGGTTTGTTTGACTCATAGTATCTACTATCGACCTCATACTGCTCTATGAGGTCGACTCCTTGGTAAAGTGTTAGAATTGGTAACGAAGAGTGGCTTTTACTGAGCGTTCAGCGCCTGGAATGTTAAATTGTCCAGCGTCACCAACCCGTGCGTAGTATTGTTCATTGAGCAGATTATCAATGTTAATTTGGGCGTTTAATTGAGGCGTAAATTGATAAGATGCCATGGCATTCACCACTTCATAGGCGCTGGCGTCTGCGCCAGAATCATTTTCAATTTTGCTTAATGTATTCACGCCTAAACCAAGGTTGAGTTTGTCATTGACTTGGTAGTTGCCCCATAGGTTGAACATGTGTTCAGGCATGTAGCTGATCAGTACATCGTAAGAGCTTTCTTCGATGATGTCGGTATCAATGTAGCTGTAACCGGCAATGATCTTAAATTCAGTCGTTACTTGGCCAATCACTTCGACTTCGGCGCCTTGCATGCGTCGCTTACCTGTGGCAATGAATTCTCGAGAGGCGTTGACTCCCCAAGCGTTTTTGTCATCGATTTGATATAAGCTGAAACGGGCTTGGATTGCGTCGTTTAGATAGCTTGCTTTGATGCCCGCTTCTATTTGTTTTCCTTCACGAGGGTCAAGAACATCGCCATTGCCGTCTACGTACTCTTGAGGGACATACAGTTCAGAGGCACTGGCATATAGGCTGTGAGCATCGTCTAGGTCATAGACAACGCCACCGTACCAGATGGCTTTATTATCACTGCGAGTCGTGACGGAGTCCGTTAGCTTATTGGTATTGGTAATGTCCCATTGGCTTGCACGGGCGCCAAGGATAACAGCCAAATCACCGATTGGACGCAGTGTTAATTTGCCGTATAACCCCGTTTCTTCTCGTTCTACATTGCTGTAACCGCTGGCACCATTGGTTGCCAGAATATCGTAGTAGGCGATGCTGCTTAGGTCGGAAACTGAATAGTTGGTGCCAGCACGGGATTTGTATTCTTTTCGGTCGTCTTCAAATTTTTTATAATCTGCGCCCACAACAAATTCGGAAATATTTTCTAGAAACTCGAATGGCTGACTGTAGCTGGCGTCCGCTACTAAGGCTTTTTGCTCTACATCACCCGCGTAAGGCAGCATGCTAACGGTATCTGTCGCGCTAATGGCGGAACCTGCGTACATATAGTTCCAGTCACTGGTGTTTTCTCGGTAACGTATCCCTACTTTGCCGTAGCCGCCATTAGTAAAAGCGTGTGTAAGATCGGCAAAGAGGTCATCACTTTCCATGCTGAAGCTGTTCCAGCTCGGGGCATAATAGTCGTGATTTGGTAGGTTTAATAAATGGCCATTTGCATCCAGTGGTAAGCCATTGTTTGGTGTGACATCGCGGGCTTGATGAAGATATCCCAATCCTAAAGTGGTGTCGTCGTTTAAGTTGATATCAATGGCCGCATAAACGGTTTCGTGATGCTCTGCTTTGTCTGTCTCTTCGGGAGTTTCACCAAACCCCTTGATGACTAAGCGACCACGGACACTGCCGTCTTCGTTAAGAGGTGAGCCGATATCTAGACCCGCTCCATACTCTTCGTTGGAACCAAGGCTGGCTTCTGCCGTACCTTGAAATTCATCCGTACCGCGTTTTCTAATCAGATTAATAATGCCGCCCATTTCGCCACTGGCATCAAACAAACCTGAAGGACCACGCATGATTTCAATGCGGTCAAACGCCACTAGGTTTGGCATGGTACCGAGTCGACTTTCCATTTGTGCGGGTAGGCCGTCAACGTTGTATTCAGAATATTTATAGCCCCGTGCAATAACAGAAGAGCGACCTCGCTCATTCGGAAGCATACGTAACCCAGGAGTGTTGATGGCGATTTCTTCTAGGGTGTCTGCATTTTGATCTTGAATGCTTTGATCCGTTACTACGCTCACGGATTGGGGGATATCACGCAAAGTAGCCGGCGTTTTACTGCCTACAGTGGCGCCATCAACAGTATAGGAATCGGATTCCTCGGAGGCCTCCTCTTGGTAAAGTTGATTGCCTTCCACTGTCAGCGTGGAAAGACGTACTTGATTTTCAGCCCAGCTGGGCGAGCTGAATAACATACAGGAGAAAAGCGTGCTAAAGGCAAACTTGGGGTATTTTGACATTGGAAATCCTTGTATAATTTTTTCTCATTGGTAATGAGAAGGGTTATCGTTTACATTTATTATATGACAACGGACTTTTCACCTTGTGTTGAAAAACTGCCAATCTATTTGGAAAAACTGCCAACGTCTTCAGAGAGGGAATGAGAGTGCTCTATACTGCGCCACAGCATGATAATGATTCTTATGATGACCAGACCATTCGTGATTATTACTCAGGACAATATCGATTTGATTCGTTAAAGAGTGGTGTGGCTATTCATGGAGGACGCAACACTTATCTGCGTAGCATCGATGATACCGCACAAATAAAGCCGCAAATCTCTTTTGTTTTTTTGATAAAAGGCAATTTACAGTTTTCGTTGGGTAAGCAAGATTATTGCTTTACGGCGGGTGACCAGGGGCGTTGCATTATGCTGAGTCTGAATGACTCGACCCGTTTTCGCCGTGTGACTTTTGCGGGGCAGTCTCATGAAAAAGTGGTGTTGCGCGGTATGGAGCGCTGGTTTGCTGATACAAATGCATCTGTCGCCTTGTCTACGGCGGTCTATCGTCAAGCGGTTAGGAATTGGCCATTAACCGCCAGTATGCGTCAAGGTTGTGAACATTGGTTGGCTAATGCGAACGATAAAGACCCGCTTCATAAGGATATGCTGGGCATGAAGCTGTTAAACACAAGCTGGCAACATTTTCTTCAGTTAGAACTGGGCCAAGTGTCGGAGCTGGAATTGCGTTTGCAAACGATACTGGAGCAAGGGGTGTTTGATGTTCAGCATATGGCGGATGCTTTGCACATGAGCACAAGAACCTTGCAGCGAAGAGCCGTTGAGCAGTTAGGTAAACCATTAGGGGCTTGGGTGACGGAGCATCGGCTGATGCGCGCTAAACAGCTTATGGTGGAAGAGAATAAGTCTATTGCTGAGGCCGCTTGGCTGGTTGGTTATCAGCACTCATCAAGTTTTATTCATGCGTTTCGTCGCGCTTTTGGTATGACCCCAAAAGTATTTATTGAAGGTTATCAAGCACAAGAATAAATTGTGAATGCCATAGGTTTTGTTATGTTTAAAAAATATTCTCTGTTAAGTCTTATTCTTCTGTCATTTAGCAATTTATTTTGTGTCCAAGCCGCTGATCTGAGTGCTTTTCCTAATACTGGAAATTTACCTTCTCATCCGCAACGTATTATTGCTTTTCCTGCAGGCGTAGTGGACAGCTTGGATGCGCTTGGCGTCAAGTTGCTGGGCATGCCGGATGGCATTCATCTTAATTATATCAAGCAAACACAAGCTAAAACGGTTGGAACTCTGTTTAATGCAGATCTTGAGGCGATTCATAAATTGCAGCCCGATATGGTGATGGTTGGAACGCGTTCTGCTAAGCAATTCAGCTCGGTCGCTGAGGTTGCCCCGACCATTGATTTGTCATTGCCACGAGGTAATACCTTTCAATCTGCTTTGTCACGTTTTGATGTACTGGCTGAATTAGTTGGCAGGGCGGCTCAGGCGCAACCCATAAAACAAGAATTGCTTACTCTGAAAGATGAGGTTAAGGCTCTTATCGATCCAGATGAACGCATTATGGTGGTGATGGTCATTGGTCGTTCATTGAACATGTTGACTGAAAAAACACGCATTGATTGGTTTCACTCAGAGTTGGGTATGACTTTGGTGGGGGATGACAGTAAACAGTTGGGTGAGTTGGCGCCGATTTCCTTTGAATACATTTTGGCGCAAAACCCAGATTGGTTAATTGTGATGGATCGTGATGACGCTGTGGGTAAGTTGTCCTCAAATGCTCAACAGCAAATGAATAACCCTTTAGTCAATGCCACAACGGCGGCTAAAAAAGGGCAAATTGTGTATTTAGATGGTGTCGGAACATTGAATGCTGTCGGCGGTGTTCAAGGGTTAAAAAGCACATTGCAACAGCTAGAGCATGCTTTTAACACGACTTCCCGTTTTTAATTTGGCCAAAGAATGAGTAATGGATGATGTTAAAAAATACTAGGATTGAAGTCCCTCTTAAAGCACGTTCCGCTCGGGTAATAAGGATAATGGATCTCTCGCCAACGTTAAGACGCGTTAGACTGCAAGGGCCTGAATTAGAGGGCTTTGGCTTTCATCCTTTGGCGCCAGAAGCGCATGTGAAACTGTTTTTTCCACATACACCAGATGATTTACGCATGCCCGAGGTGTTGGAAGATGGTTCGGCCGATTGGCAAGGCGCGGCGGAAGGGCGCTTTTCTCCTTTTCGTGATTACACTATCCGAGCTTTTGATGAGCAGCAGTTAACCTTGGACATTGATTTTGTCTTACACGATGAGGGGGTAGGTGGGCCTTGGGCTAAGCAGGCAAAAATCGGTGATATATTAGGTATCTTTGGTCCTAGATCGGTTAAGTTACCGCCGACCAATGCGTCAAACTATGTTTTTTTTGTGGATGAAACCAGTTTGCCTGCTTTCGCGAGGTGGCTAGAGGTTTTACCAAATGAGGCTCGTATCGATGCTTGGATTGAGGTAGCTAATGCGGACAGTGAAATTCCTCTTTATCATGGTGACAATGTCAAATTGAATTGGCTATACCGAGACTCAGGTGGCGGTCAGCTTTATGGGGCGCTGTTATATCATGCGTTAGAAACCTTGCCGATTTTGTCGCTGAGTGATGCCACTTGGTTATGGGCCGCAACGGAAGCTCATGTTATTGCGAAGATGAAACGTCGTCTGATGAGCTTAAATTCGCTCATTAATCCTGCTCATCTTGATTTAGTGGCTTATTGGAAAACCGTTTCATGAGGCCATCAGAACGTTTGATATGGATATCTTCGGAGCAGTATGAAGCCATTTAGTTATTGGCTGTTAGCGTTGATTGCGTTATTGGTACTTGGCGTTTTTAGCTTATTGGTTGGTGCTTATTCCATCTCGATAATGGACATTTGGCGACAGCCGGAAGTCTCTAATGTGATGATATCAAGTCGTATACCAAGAACCTTTGCGGTGTTTATTGTGGGCAGCATTTTAGGCATCGTCGGCTGCTTGTCGCAATCGGTTATGAATAATGTGTTTGCTGAACCCACTACCTTAGGTACACCACAAGGCATCGCGCTTGGGTTATTGTTTTGTAGCGTCGTGTTTCCTGAGGTTGGGCTGCTGGGGAAAATGCTATTTGGTGCGAGTATGGGCTTATTGAGTTTGCTGGTATTTTTCGCATTATTGCAGAAGCTGACATTATCGGATCCATTGCAATTGCCTTTAATCGGTTTGGTATATAGTGCCATTCTTGGGGCTGGTGTGACCTTTTTGGCCTTTGAGTTTGATCGCATGCAGATGCTAACCGTATGGTTGAATGGAGACTTCGCAACCATAATTCAGGGGCGTTATGAGCTATTGTGGGCGGCTCTGATCATTGGCGTGATGGCTTATTGGATGGCAAATCAATTCAGTATGTTAGGTATGGGAGAAGATCTGGCTAGAACGTTGGGTGTGCCTTATCGTGGCTTAGTGTTCATGGCCTTGGCTATGATAGCTTTGGCGACTTCTTTAGTGGTTGCAACAGTTGGTATGATCAGCTTTTTGGGACTCGTTATTCCGAATATTGTGAGGCAATATTGCGGGGATAATTTAAAACAGAGCTTGCCATGGTGTGCATGGATGGGCGCTAGTTCATTACTGTTTTGTGATGTCATTGGTCGTTTACTGACTCATCCATTAGAGGTGCCAGCCAACTTGGTGTTCGCTGTATTCGCTGGGACGGTTTTTTTAGTGATGTTATGGCGAGGCGACCGACGTGCACTCTAATCGATTTCAGAAACGTGTGTTACAAGGTATCTTTGGTGTTTGGCTATTATCTTCTTTCTTGTTTATTACTTTGGGATTAACTCCTGAGGATCATTTCTTTCTAAAGCTGCGTGTTGAGAAATGGCTGGCACTGAATGCCGTTGGTGTAGCTGTGGCGGTATCCACTTATGTTTTCCAAACCTTGACGCATAGTCGCATTTTAACACCATCGATTATGGGACTGGATGCCATTTACTTATTGATTAGCCTGATTCTTATCTCGGTGCTAGGGACTGGGCAGTACTTGGCCATTGATGCGATGCATTTGTTTTTAGTCAATAGCGTGGTGATGATTGGCTTTGCTTTGCTGATTTTTGGTGGTTTGATTCTGCGTTTTCATCAAGATATGAATCGACTGCTATTGATTGGCATTGTGCTTGGTTTACTGGTACAAGCGGTGAATGAGTTTCTTGGTCGCATGATTTCACCTGAAGACTTTGTCGTGTTTCAAGGCGCGGCTTTTGCCCGATTCGACCAGCTTGACCGTCAGGTACTTTGGGTGGCTGTGGCGCTCTTAGCAGGTTGTTTGTGTTTGCTTTGGCGCTTTCATTCGGTATTGGATATCTTCCGTTTGGGGCGCAGTCATGTCATCAATTTAGGTATCGCTTATGTTCCGATGACCTGCTTATTTCTCATGTTGGTCGCAGTATTGGTCAGCATTTCAACGGCTCTAGTTGGGCCGATTTTATTTTTTGGATTATTGGTGGTCGCCTTGGTCCAACAGTGTTTTCCGGCTGGTAAGTCTGGCTATCATTTATTAATGGTAGCGTTGGCGGGGGCCTTGATTTTAGTTGCGGGTCAGACTTTCTTTGAGCATGTCTTAGCCATGAAGGCCACATTAAGCGTGGTGATTGAAATCATTGGTGGAAGTGTATTTTTTATGCTGTTAGTAAAGCGAGGTCGGCAGTGATTCAGATTCAAAATGTGGGTTTTAAGCGAGCAGACAAGACCATATTAGAAGCGACTCAGCTTTCATTAGAAGCCAAGCAAAGCATCGCCTTGATTGGCCCAAATGGTGCTGGGAAATCGACCTTGTTATCTCTTATGGCACGTTTATTACCTTTGCAAACGGGTCAGATTCTTTACGATCATCTCGACATTGCGACCACACCAAGTCAGGTGATGGCCAGGAAGGTGGGCATCTTACAGCAACACAGTCATTTTATGAGCCGACTAAGGGTAGAGGATCTATTGCTCTACGCCAGGTATCCTTACCACAGAGGACGACCAAAATCGGATGATTATGACATCGTTGAGCAAATGTTGGCGTATTTTGAATTATCAAAATTACGAACCACTTTTTTAGATGAATTATCTGGTGGACAACGCCAGATGGCGTTGGTAGCCATGGTGTTTTGTCAAGGAACGGATTATATCTTGTTAGATGAACCGTTAAACAATTTAGACATGTATCATGCTCGACATTTGATGACGACACTGCGCCGAGCCATCGTTGACTGGAACAAAACCATTGTTGTTGTGTTGCATGATATCAATTATGCCAGTTTGTATGCAGATCAGATCGTTGCTCTCAAGCAAGGGAAGATTTTATTTCAAGGCACACCAGACCTAGTCTTAACGCCCAATAATATTAAGGCACTTTATGGTATTGAAGTGGATATTATCGAACATAAAGGTAAACGGTTGAGTTTGCACTTTTAAAGACTTGGGTTCGTTATGTTTTACCTCAGGTAATGACCTCTTATATAAGGCCATTACCCATTTTCGTTTGATTTAGGCAAGATCAAACAGTAGCGCTTTACAGCGTGATTGGCTTAATTTTGTAAAGTTTATCGCTTTGGCACTTTGAATCTTCGCACCATCCCCTGGCGCCATTGTGGTGTCGTCGTTTAAGCTCAGTTCACCTTCAATCAAGTGAATGTAGTAGCGTCGTTTAACATCAGCTTGCCAGGTCAACTGTGTTTGCTCTGACATAATAAGTTGGTGTAAACGCATGTCTTGTTTGATGGCTAAAGTGCCATTTTCACCATCCGGTGTGATGATGTTGGTTAAACCTTCTTCTTCTCCAAACGCTTTTTGTTGATAACCTGGCTCGCCACCTAAGCGATTAGGTTGAATCCAAATCTGCAAAAATTTTAGTGTTTCTTTGTTTGAGGCATTGAATTCGCTGTGGTAGATCCCTTTACCTGCCGACATCAGTTGGTACTCCCCTGCAGGTAGGGTTTCGACATTCCCTGTGCTGTCTTTATGGGCAATGGTACCTTGAAGCACTAGGCTTAGGATTTCCATGTCTTTGTGGCCGTGGGTTTCAAATCCTGCACTTGGACTGACGGTATCATCGTTGATGACTCTAAGATGAGAGAACCCCATATGTTGTGGGTCAAAATAACTGCCAAAGGAAAAGCTGTGGTAGCTGTTGAGCCAGCCAAAATTAGCATGGCCTCGATCATTTGCTGAGCGTAACTGAATCATAATCTGTCTCCTAAAATGGTGTAGAGAAGTCTCTATAAGAATAGGGTCAGTTTAGATGTGGCTAAAAAGAAAGAAAATCGGAAGCTTTTGAGCTAGTATTTCAAAAAATTTGAATAGAAGGTGAAGCATGGCTCATGCCGTTACATTAGAAGCATTGCGAGTGATTGACGCCATTCATCAGCTTGGCAGTTTTTCTGCTGCAGCAGAGGCTTTGTTCAAAGTACCGTCTGCTTTGACTTATACCGTGAAGAAGTTAGAAGAAGATTTGGGTGTTGCCTTGTTTGATCGATCACGTCAAAGAGCGGTATTAACTACGGCAGGCCACATGGTGTTGGAGCAAGGTCGTAGTATTCTGGACGCTGCTACGCGTCTGGAAGATTCGATTAAACAGATGGAGTCAGGGTGGGAGCCAAGGCTTAGAATTGCTCGAGATACCGCCATAATATCAGCGCCACTGATGAGCGTGGTAGGCAGTTTTTTGGATCAAAATCGACCTGTCGAGTTGAGTTTGTCTGAAGAGGCCGTAGGTGGCGCTTGGGATGCTCTGCAAGATAATAGGGCTGATTTGGTCATTGGTGCGACAGGAGAGTTGCCAAAGGGGCAAGTGCAGATTCGTCCGTTGGGCGAACTTGAATTTGTCTTCGCCGTTGCGCCGACTCATCCACTAGCCTTGCTTGATGATAAGATCACGGCACAGCATTTACGCCTATATCCCGCCATTGTTGTGGCAGACAGTTCAAAAATTTTGCCGGCTCGCAGTAGTGGTTTGTTTGACGCGCGTCAGGTGGTGCGTGTGGACTCAATGCAAAGCAAGATTGAGGCGCAATGTTTGGGGTTAGGGGTGGGGTATCTACCCAAACATAGAATTCAAGAAGAACTCAACAATGGTCGTTTAGTGGTACGTCAGTGTGAATTACCAAGACCGAATCAAATGGCCTATTTAGCGTGGCGTAATGAACAGCCCGGGCGTGGCCTTACTTGGTTTGTTGAGCAATTAATGCTGCAAGATTGGTTGTTGGTTCCCAGTATATCGGTTGAATCCTAATTTAATAACACTAAGGAGTCTGTGTGTTTTCCATTTCGCTTTCCATTTTACCGATTTTTGCTTTGCTAATGTTAGGTGCGTTATGTCAGCGTTGGCGTTTCCCTATGGAAGGTTTTTGGCAAGGCGTTGACAAGCTGACGTATTGGTTGCTGTTTCCCGCTTTATTGTTTGCTAATACTTCTCAAATCGATTTTTCTAATGGCATGTTAGCCAGCTATGCTTTGATTTTATTGCTGGCTCTTGTGGTCACAGCGGTCTTTGTTTTTTCGATTACTTGGTTCATGCAGATTGAGGCACCCATCGCCTCTTCTATGTTGCAAGCAGGCGTTCGCTTTAACACCTTTATAGTATTGGCCGTAGCGGGCAGTGTGTATGGCGATGAGGGTTTAGTGTTGGCGGTGTTGGGGGGCGCTATTCTGGTGCCGTCGATTAATGTTTTTTTGGTGATTTCCATGGTGATTATGCATGGTTCCTCTTCAGGTAAAGATCATAGCTTGCCTAAATTATTAACTGGTGCATTGATTCGTAATCCACTGATCCTTGCTATTGCTCTGGGTGTCAGTTTGAATTTAATGGGACTAACGCCGGTTTTGGTGATTTCTGATGTGGCGAATATGTTGGCAAAAGCTGCTTTGCCTATGGTGTTGTTGGCGGTGGGGGCCAGTGTGAGAATGGACGTAATTCGTTCAGTAGGAGTGACTTTTTGGTTGTCAGCTGGTGCAAGGTTTTTCGTTTTCCCAGGGACCATTGTTTTAGCGTGCTGGTGGTTAGACGTGACCGGTCTTCCTGCGTTAGTGGCTGTATTGTTTGGCTTTGTGCCAACCGCGACATCGGCATACGCTCTCGCCAGACAGCTGGGCGGCGATGCGGATAAAATGGCTGCCTATATTACGTTGCAAATTCTGATGTCGATTCTAACCTTACCTATTTGTATTTGGTTGAGTCAGATGGTGATTCAATAATTGTTCTTTCAATCTGAAAACAAAAAAAGCCGGCGCACCATTTTTGTGCGCTGGCTTGGGTTGTAGGATTTAGCGTTCCCTTTTTGATTAGGACTCTGTTGGGTCTTTATAGATGTTTTTATAGCAGAAATTGGTTGCATCAACGAAGCCATCGACGCTACCACAGTCAAAACGTTTGCCTTTAAACTTATAGGCTAAAACACAGCCTTCTTTTGCTTGTTGCATAATGGCGTCTGTAATTTGCACTTCGCCGTTACGACCAGGTGGTGTGTTGCGAATTTTATCAAAGATATCAGGCGTGAGAATGTAGCGACCGATAATCGCCAGGTTGGATGGCGCGTCTTCTTTCGCTGGTTTTTCAACCATGTCCGTCACTCGGAAAAGCCCTTCCATCATGGATTCACCTTTAATCACGCCGTATTTGTGTACTTCGTCTTCAGGTACTTCTTCAATCGCGACAATAGTACAACGGAATTGGTTGTAGAGTTTTACCATTTGCGCCATGACACCATCGTCTTCACCGAAGCAAAGGTCATCTGCTAAGACAACGCCGAAGGCTTCGTCACCGATTAAAGGTTCGCCGGTCAAAATGGCATGGCCAAGGCCTAACATGTTGTTTTGACGTGTAAAAGAGAAGTTAACATTGTCGATAAGGTGACGAATGCCTTCAAGGTATTTTTCTTTGCTGGAGCCTGAGATTTGGTGTTCCAACTCGTAACTGATATCAAAGTGATCAGCAATGGCTCGTTTGCCTCGACCAGTAACAAAAGTCACATTGTTAAGGCCTGCTGCTGTTGCTTCTTCCACACCGTATTGCACTAGAGGTTTGTTAACAATAGGAAGCATTTCTTTGGGCATGGACTTAGTGGCTGGCAAAAAACGGGTGCCGTAGCCTGCAACAGGGAATAGACATTTGCGTATCATAGTTTTTCCTTAAAATGGCTGTGTAAAGTGGCTGTCCAAACGTGGGCATAGCCAGCCTGTTTCTCTAATGGCCTTTAGTATAGGACATCTTGTGTGACAGTTTTTATCACCTTAGTTAAGCGATCCAATATTGGGGCGTTAAGTTTGTACCAATGCCAATAAAGTGGCAAGGCGATTTTGTCACTTGGAAACAGGGAAATCAGCTGCCCGTTTTCTAACTGTTGTTTAACCTGGACACTAGGAACTAAAGCACAGACTGTGCCACCCATGACAAGTTCTACGAAACCGTGTGAAGATGGGTACCAATGACTGTTGTTGACATCAGCTTTTATTTTTAAACATTCCGTTTGATAACGTTCCCACAACTCATCGTTTTCGTTATAGACCAGAGAAGGGGAGTTAGCAACGGAATGGACACTGACGTCACCGTGCAGATAGTCATCAATAAAAGATTGAGTCGCGACCAGTTCGTAACTCATATTACCCAAAAATATCACATCACCCCCTGCGACGGGTGTACCTATTTGGCTTAAACAAGCCACTACTTGTCCACTCTGCAGCATGCTGCGAGTTTGGAGTTGGTCCGCCGCTTTGATGTGTAATTTGGTGGTGCTGATGTTAGCAAACGCCTGCATCACTTGAATAAACCAGGTGGCCAGCACGTCATTGTTGGTCGCAATATTAAGTGGTTGGTGACTGACTTCTCCTTGAATGCTCTCCTGTAAGCCCTCTTCTAGCAAACTCACCTTATTTAAATGAGCAAGAAGCTTTTCTCCTAACGGGGTTGCTACTACGGGTCTGGCGCGAATCAATAACGGGCGCCCATACTCCAACTCTAGACGTTTGATGTTTTGCGATACCGCTGATTGTGTGATGTGAAGTGCCGTGGCTGCCTTGTCAAAGCTCTGGTATTTCACCACCGCCTGTAAGCTGATCAATGCTTTATAATCGAACATAAGTTTTATTAATGCAGTTTAAATTTAATTAATTTTAATTTAGTGGTCTCTTTGCATAAGATCAAGTCAATTATTAGGAGATGAACTTATGTTGGCTTTAATGAGTGGTGCAATCACAGGTGGTGGTTTGATTATTGCGGTGGGTGCGCAGAACAGTTTTCTATTAGAGCAAGCACTAAAACGTCATTATGCGTTTCCTTTGGCATTGTTGTTTATTGTGAGTGATGCGATTTCCATGATGCTGGGCGCCTTTGGGATTGGGTTATTGTTGCAAACGCATGACTGGTTACTGGCTATTTCTCGTTGGGGCGGTGTCGCATTTTTAGCCTGGTTTGCTTACGGTAAATGGCGAGCGTCTTTTCTAGAAGAGCATTTAATTTTAGAGCTATACACCAAAAAACTCGCTATTTGGCCTCTGTTTATGATGGCCTTAGCCGTAACTTGGTTAAACCCACATTTTTATTTAGATACCATGATTTTAATTGGTAGTTTGGCAAATCAATGGCAAGAAGAGAAATGGCAGTTTGTCATGGGGGGGATATTGGCCTCCTTTGCGTGGTTTCTATCCTTAGCGTTTGTTGGGCGATTGTGTGCCGCCTTACTCGAGAAAGCGAGCTTTTGGCGCTGGTTTAATCGCATCAATGCGTTGTTGATCTGGTTTATTGCTTTTCAAATTGCCACCCAGCCTTTCTAAGGAGGGTGGCTTTAAGTGTGGAGGGATTGGCTAGAGTTTGATTTCTACCTCGTGGCCTTTCTCTTCGGTTTGAATGGATGAGTCAGCTTCGACTAGCATCTCTGCGGTGGCAACGGACGATACGGTCAGTGCGACTGGAATCTGATCCCCTTGCTCTTCGATAACCATCGCAGGTTGTGCATTAATACGGTACAAGGCCACGAGAATGACAAAAATGTTCATGAAAGATACGAACCAGAAAAGCGCGTTTAAGCTGATCCAATCCATCAAAATAGCAGCCGATATAGGACCAATCATCCCACCGACGCCATTTAGCAAGATAATGCCGCTACTGGCAGATAAAATTTGTTCCGGTCTAAGCTGATCATTAATGTGTGATGATGCCAGTGAATACATAGGAAAGATAAAGGCACCAATCATAAACATCCCGATCATCATGATGATCTGGTTATCCATATTGTAGCCAAACGGCACAATAAGTGCGGTTACGCCTCCGACAATGGCCACCCACAAAATGGTGACCCGTCGATCTTGTCGGTCTGATAATAAGCCAATTGGCCATTGTAATAACATGCCGCCTATGTAGCTGGCCCCCGTAAACAGGGATATTTGGATGATGTTCATGCCGATACTTTTGGCATACAACGCCCCTAAGCTGAGCATTGCCCCAGACGTGATACCAGCAATGGTGACCCCTGTGACCCCAAGCGGTGCGGTTCGAACCAACCCCATGATGTTGAGCTTTTCTGGAATATCAATGGTCGGCGATGGGGTTCTGACCAATAATAACGGTACCAAAGCCAAAGAAATCAATACGGACGTTAGGATGAAAAGTCCGTAACCTCCTGGCGAAGCAATGTTCAGCAGTGCTTGGCCTAATGTCTGGCAAGCCCAAATCTCAATAATATAAATGGAAAATAAGCGACCTCGTGTGGTGTTGGTGGAGATTTCATTTAGCCAACTTTCGGTGACAATAAACAAGGCGGCGTAGCATAACCCGGTACACATACGCATAAAGATCCAAAACCAAGGGTTAACCAATACGGACTGCATAAGGATGGTGATTGAGGCGAGAGAAGCCACTGCCGCAAACACTCGAATGTGACCAACGTTCTTGATCCAGTTTGGCACAATCAAGGAACCCACAATGAAACCTAAATAATAGGCCGACATGATTAACCCAGTCGCGGACGTATTGAACTCTTCAATGGACGCACGGATACCGATAAGCGAGCTTTGCAGGGCGCTGGCTATGGTTAAAATCGCAATGCCAAAGAGTAAGCTCCAGATAGGCAGCAGGGTTTGCTTTAACATGTCATGTCCTTGTTCATTTCACTGGGAAATCTGAAAAAAAGCAGCTGGTTAATATTTCGGCAGACTATACCGATAGATTTCCTGAATGCAATGCTTATTCTTCGTGAGTAGAAGGTTTTTGGGTCTGCTCAAAAAGCACAATAAAAGCGAGGGAAGCGTGAAGACACAGTTCAAAAAAGCGAACCAATTCGGTTCGCTTTTGGGGTACAAATTAGAGACTTTCATCTCGTCCGAAATGCTTGCCTAATAAGGCGTGGTAGAAGTTATGATCCTGCAACACACCAAGACATTGATCTTCCTCCATGAGAATCATAAATTGATCTGCGTGATAACGAATTTCAACCGCTTCACGCATGGCAATGTTTGCAGGTACAAGGAAGACAGCGTCTTTTGGTGTATTGGCTAAAATTGTCTCAGGCGTCCAATCTACAGTCGCTATTTCACTATTATGATTATGAGCTTTGATTAGCTTACCACCATCCAATTCAATCCAAGCGTCATCATTGACCATGATACGATTATCTTTTACTGCTAATTGATCAATCGGTGTCATCAAAGAACGACCACGTAATACATTGAGTGGGTTGGTGTGCGCAACAAATTTTTCAACGTACTCTGTCGCTGGATTCAAGACGATTTGCTCTGGTGTATCTTCTTGGATAATACGAGCCGATTCCATGATGGCGATTTTTGTACCAATTTTAAGCGCTTCGTCTAGGTCATGGCTGACGAAAATAATGGTTTTATTCAAACGCTTCTGTAATTCGATTAATTCGTCTTGTAACTGAGAACGAATTAACGGGTCCAGTGCTGAGAAAGGTTCATCCATTAAGAGTACATCTGTGTCCATGACAAAAGCACGTGCTAAACCAACACGTTGACGCATACCACCAGATAGTTCGTCAGGCTTTTTGTCGGCCCACTGGTCCAAGCTCACCATCTTCAATTGCTCGCGAGCTTTTTGAAGACGTTCTTCTTTCGGCATGCCTTGCATCTCAAGTCCGAAAGCCACGTTTTCTAGTACGGTAAGCCAAGGCATCAGAGCAAAACTTTGAAACACCATAGAGACACGATGAGTGCGCATATGACGTAGAGTGGTTTCATCACACTTCGCCATATCAATCATGCTATCGCCATCTCTAACTAGGCAGCGACCACGGGCAATTTTATTTAAGCCATTCACTGCTCGGAGAAGAGTCGATTTACCAGAGCCTGATAGGCCCATTAATACACAGATTTCACCTTCATTGACTTCGATGTTGGCATTTTGCACACCAACCACATCGCCAGACATGCCTAGAATTTCATCGCGGCTGTGACCTTTGTCCATTAAGGGCAAGGTTTTTTCTTGATTGTCGCCGAAAACAATGTCGACATTTTCAATGGATACAACAGTCATGAATTAAACCTCGTTCTTAACGGATGGGGTTTTACAAATACGGTCAAGAATGATGGCCACCAAGACAATGGCAACACCCGCTTCAAAACCTTGAGAAATGTTTACGGTGTTCAGTGCACGTACAACCGGTTTACCGAGTCCGTCCGCGCCAACCAGAGCGGCAATAACCACCATAGAAAGAGACAGCATGATACATTGAGTTACCCCTGCCATAATGCTTGGCATGGCTGCTGGCAGCTCAACTTTGTAAAGCAGTTTAGATTTTGTACAACCGAAGGCTAAGCCCGCTTCTAATAACTCGTTTGGTACCTTGCTAACACCTAGGTAAGTCAGACGAATCGGTGCGGCAATAGCAAATATAATGGTTGAAATCAGGCCAGGTACGTAGCCTAATCCAAATAGAATGAGTGTTGGGATGAGGTAAACAAAGGTTGGAATGGTTTGCATTAAATCCAACATGGGGCGTAATAAAGTATACAGCCAAGGTCG
Source organism: Marinomonas posidonica (assembly GCF_043643765.1). Taxonomy (GTDB): domain Bacteria; phylum Pseudomonadota; class Gammaproteobacteria; order Pseudomonadales; family Marinomonadaceae; genus Marinomonas; species Marinomonas posidonica_A. Next base: position 20,890 of record NZ_JBHZSP010000021.1, read on the forward strand.
ATGCGCTGCAGCGATTCCAATTGGCACTCCGATGAGTACGCTTATCGCGGTAGCAGACACAACTAGTACTAGGGTTTGGATGGTCTCAACCCAATAGCCCATATTAATAATGAGTAACAAAGCGGCGGCAATAAAAACCAGCAGGCCGATACTGCGATGAAGGAACCATGCACCGGCTAATACAACGCCAATGACAACTAAAGGATGAAGCCATTCAATGGCATCAACCATAGAAATAATCATAGTTTCTAGTGTGATTGAAACTAGGTCAAAAAAAACGGAAGCCGCATCAACTAGCCAATCGACAAAGTTTTCCATCCAAGCGCCAAGAGGAATTTTATTATCCGTCAGCCAATTCATATAGTGTTCTCCCGAAGATTAAATAAGACATGTTATGCAGCCTAGTGGACTGCATAACATGTTGAGGTGTGACAAAGAGGGTATTAAAGCCCTAGGTGTGCTTTAACCGCACTTAGGCCATTGCTACCAGAGGTCGTGTTAACGCCTTCTAACCAAGCATCAAGAACGCCTGGGTTCGCTTTTAACCAATCACGAGCAGCAACATTCGGCTTCTTGCCATCGTCAAGAATAGCGCCCATGACTTCGTTTTCCATTGGCAATGAGAATGTTAGGTTAGTGAGCAATTTACCAACATTTGGACATTCTTCTAAATAGCCTTTACGGATATTAGTGTGCACGTTTGCACCACCGAAATTAGGACCGAAATAATCATCGCCACCGGCTAGGTATTCCATATCGAAGTTGGCGTTCATTGGATGTGGTGCCCAACCTAAGAACACAATCCATTTACCACGGCGAGTGTTACGGCTGACTTGTGACAACATACCGGCTTCACTGGATTCAACCAGTTGGAAATCACCAAGACCAAACGCGTTTGAGTCGATCATGTCTTGGATGATGCGGTTACCGTCGTTACCTGGTTCAATACCATAGATACGACCAGAGAAATCTTTACGGTGTTTGGCAATGGCTGCAAAATCGGTGACACCTGCTTCATAAGCATTTTTGCTAACGGCCAATGTGTATTTAGCGCCTTTTAGGTTTGGACCAAGGTCTTCAACTGTGCCGGCTTTTAGGTAAGGTTCGATATCCGCTTGCATGGTTGGCATCCAGTTTCCTAGGAAAACATCAATGTCACCGTTAGCAAGTGAAGTGTAAGTGACCGGGACAGAAAGCAATTGAGTTTTGGATTTGTATCCTAAGCCTTCTACCACTTCGCTCGTAATGGCGGTTGTTGCTGTAATGTCAGTCCAACCTACATCAGAAAAACGTACCGTTGAGCAGCTTGCTGCCATGGTGAAGCCTGACACACTAGCCAAACTAATGGCGATCGCGGTTTTTGTTGCTTTGTTTAACATACCTTACCCTCTCTTTTGTGATAATCAAAAATTGATTAGTGCCATATTGTCATTGCAATATCGAGCGTTCTACCTTGCTCCATGGTGTATTATTCGACCATTCTTAGCATTTACTGTTACTTAATGTGGGCGATAGCCTCTATCAGGCATGATCAAATCTAAGTAATCTTCTATTAGTTTAGCGGATGTTTCTTTGTGGATACCGCCAGCCAAAGATCCTTGTAACCACATACCATCAATCATCGCCGCTACAGTGCAAGCCACATTACGCGCTTGTACCACTGGAAATTCGGTTTTTAATACATGCACCAAAGCGCTTTGAAGACGCTTAGAATAAACACGTTGTAAACGAAACAGTGACGGAGTATGCATGGCTGACGCCCAAAAACCCATCCAAGCTTTGACCACTTGGGGATGGGTTTGAGATTGACTAAAGCCTGCTTTAACTATAGCCATCACTTTATCTTTAGCGGGTTTATCTTTCGATTTCATGACTTCGTCAGATAAAACTTCAAAAAATTCACGAATCAAGCTTTTCATGGTCTCTTCGAATAGACCGTCTTTGCCACCAAAGTAATGGTTTATAATGGCAGGTGAGACGCCTGCTTTTTTGCCAATAATACTGACGGTAGCGCCAGAAAAACCATATTTATCAATGGCTTTAATGGCAGCCTCGATGAGTTGAGGCTTACGTATTTCGGGCATTCCTACTTTGGGCATTGATGAACCTTTTTATTAAACAGCTGTTTAACGAAAACTATACTAGGCTGATTGTGCAATTTAGGTCAACCCTTGACAATTCTAAATATTAGTGCTCTAACTAATTTAACTATATGATTTAATTGGAAAAAATATACTTTTAAATTTTTTCGAGGTCTTTTTTGTGAAGCCTTATGTCGGTTTGGGATAAAAAATAAGCAAGATGTTGCATTTTTGAGTCAAATCCCCCCTGAGAAACGGGTTATTTAGTTGGAATTTTTTAATGACGGTTTTGTGTTAGATATCGTGTGATGAAGGCCATAGGGTACTCACAAGTTCTCGTTATTTATCAATGAACTGGGTATGATGAAGATTAAACTGATGAGTGGAGCTTTGTCTGATGGATGTATCTTCTTCTGTATTTGACCGTATTATTGATCGTTCTGAAATGAGTAGTGATAAATGGGCAAAGTACCCTGAACAGGTGATTCCAATGTGGGTGGCTGACATGGATTTTGATGCGCCTGAGTGCATCAAAACAGCTCTTAAAGAGCGAGTTGAGCAAGGCGTATTTGGCTATACACATACTCCGAAGGCTTTAGTTCTGGCTATTCAGAATCATCTTGAGGCTCGCTATGCTTGGTCCATTTCTGGTAACCATTTAGTGCACCTGCCGGGATTAGTTTGTGCTCTACATTTAAGTGTTCAAATCTTTTCAGAGAAAGGTGATGGTATCGTCGTACCAGGACCGGTCTATTATCATTTGACTAGGGCGCCAGAGCTCGCTGGCCGTGAATTACACAAGATTGACATGGTATTGCAGGATGACCGCTGGTTGCCTGATATGCAGGCCTTTGAAGCAGCATGTGCTAAACAAAACAGTAAAATGGTGCTGTTATGCAATCCTCACAATCCTGGTGGTACGGTATTTCGTCGTGAAGAGTTGCTTGCTATCCACTCGATTGCTGAGAAATACGATTTATTAGTGGTCAGTGATGAGATTCACTGCGACCTTATTTTGGATGATTTACCTCATATTCCTTTTGCTAGTTTAAATGAGGATGCGGCTAAACGTACGATCACGTTAATGGCACCAAGTAAAACCTTTAACATCGCGGGACTGGGCTATGCCTTTGCGGTGATAGAAAATGCCCAGTTGCGACAAACGTTCAAGCAAGCCCGAGCTGGTTTAGTGGCTTCCCCAAATATGTTGGGTTTAACTGCTGCCATGTCAGCGTATGAGGATGGACAGCAGTGGCACCAGTGTTTATTGAAGTATTTATGCCAAAACCGCGATTACTTGGCTCAGCGCTTGGCTAATACACCTCTGAAGATGAACCACTTAGAAGGAACCTATCTTGCTTGGATTGACGCCTCTGACGTACCTGTTGAAGATCCATATGAATTTTTCTTAAACGCCGGCGTAGGTGTGTCATCGGGTAAGGACTTCGGCAACGCCTCATTTGTTAGACTAAACTTTGGTTGTCCGATGAGTCTTCTTCAGCAAGCTTTAGATCGTATTGAAGCAGCCTTAGCAAAGGTTGTTTGATACGTAGAAAAGGTGCCTCTTGTTATGAGATGGGCATGTTTGTATTGATGATTATGCCATCATGCCCGTTTTAAGGAACTTATAACGCGAGTGTCAGTCCTATTTTATTGTGCATCGCAGGAGTGCGATTCACTCATTCATGATGGTCTTTGGCATAGCGGGATGCACTGCTTTAAGTATCAACTTGCTTGTGTGCTAAATGATTGATTTTTCTGTTCGTTTTGGTTTTTTTGCGATCATTTTGGTGTGCCTAATTGGTTGGCAATGGTGGCAACCGAGAAGTGCCTTATTATTGTGGCGTAAACGTTGGCCACATAATTTATTCTTGTTAGTTTTAGGTGCGATTTGCGTTCGTCTTATTCAGCCACTTTTGTTGTCGTTTATTGCTTTATTAGGTAATGATGTAGGTTTATTCTCTCAATTATCCTGGCCAACCTGGCTGACGATTTTATTCAGTATTGTTTGTCTGGATTGTTTGATCTATTGGCAACATAGGCTGTTTCACCGAATTCCTTGGCTATGGCGCATTCATCGCGTTCACCATTCCGATCCTGAGTTAGACGTGAGCTCGGCGGTACGTTTCCATCCTATTGAAATCATTTTGTCTTTGGTGATTAAAGCGACGGCCATTTATTTGTTAGGGATTCCTGTTATTGCCGTTTTGCTGTTCGATATTTTATTGAACGCATCAGCCATGTTTAATCACACTAATGCTCGTTTACCACATCCACTGGAATCCATCGTCCGGCGGGTTCTTGTGACGCCAGACATGCACCGCATTCATCATTCGCGTCGAGACATTGAAGCAAATCGTAATTTTGGTTTTTTTCTGAGTATTTGGGATGGGATATTTGCGACTAAATGTCAGCAAGCACTTGGAGGGGATGCGGCTATCCGCATTGGTTTGCCTAATACTAAAACATACCAACCTAATTCATTTAAAGCACTATTAATCATGCCCTTTAAATTGGTCATTCGTAATAAACAAAAGTAGGGAATATTATGAGCTACCATGAACTTAATTTTATCGAAATGCGCGTTATTGGTTGCCTCATTGAGAAAGCCATTACGACGCCAGAATATTATCCATTGAGCCTGAATTCATTACAAACCGCTTGTAACCAAAAGTCTAATCGTGAGCCTGTGATGACCTTGTCAGAACAAGACGTTCAGGATGCAGTGGACTCCCTTGTTGAGCGTGGGTTGATCACCGAAGTGGCTGGTGGCCACAGCCGTGTAAGCAAATATCAACATCGATTCTGTAATACTGAGTTTTCGGACCTGAAATTCGATGCAGCACAAACCGCGGTGATTTGTCTGCTATTTTTACGAGGGCCACAAACACCAGGTGAGCTGCGTTCTCGAAGCGGGCGTTTACATGATTTTGACTCAAGAGAGGAAGTGGAAGCCGCTCTGGAGGCTCTGAAAAACATGGTAGGTGGTCCTTATGTTGAAGTCTTACCCAAACAAGCTGGCAAGCGAGAAGCACGATTTCAAGAGTGCTTTTGCCTAGATTCTGAACGAGTCACTGTCTCATCTAAAGAAGAGGCATATCCGCTGAGTAATGCTTCTCTTGAAAGTAGAGTCAATGAATTAGAGTCTCAGGTATCGAGTTTAATGGCGCGAATTCAAGCGTTAGAAAATGCCAGTGGACTATAATGACCTTTAGGGTCAAACTTAGGGCATTTTTACAGCTCGGTTGTTTCGTCTGAAATGACCGCATTTGGTTAGGTTAAGGGGGAAGCGATGAAGACATTACGCTGGGGAATTATCGGTACAGGGCAAATCGCCAATGCATTTGCGAGTGATTTCCGTTATGTGAAGTCGGGAGAGCTTAGAGCTGTCGCTTCAAGAAATAAAGCGTCTGCAGATGCTTTTTCGGCGAAATATGACATAGAACTGGCGTTTGTGGATTACTTCTCTTTGATCAATAGTCATGAAGTCGATGTGATTTATATTGCCACCCCACATGTACATCACTATGACCTAGCAAAAGCTTGTATCTTAGCGGGCAAAGCGGTTTTGTGTGAGAAGCCTTTTACCCTAAATGAGGCGCAAGCGAGCGAGCTCTATGAATTAGCTGAGCGACATGAAGTGTTTGTCATGGAAGCCATGTGGACCCGTTTTAACCCTGTGATTGAGCAGGTATTGGAATGGGTTGAAGAAGGTGAAATCGGCCATTTACAAAGCATCCAAGCGAGTTTTAACTTTGTCGCACCGACCGATCCAAATCACAGACTAATGAATCTTGAAATGGGTGGTGGGGCTTTATTGGATGTGGGGATTTACCCTGTGTTCTTAGCTCAGTTGTTCTTTGGAAAGCCGGATTTTGTTCAGAATCAAGCCGTCATTGGTGACACGGATGTGGATGTATTTGAGCAAATTTTGTTGGGATGGGAAAACGGGCAGCTAGCGTCATTGGAAGCGTCCTTGATTTCTTGTCATCCGAATCGTGCGATTTTATCTGGCACAAAAGGTTATATCGAAATTGACTCTGAATGGTTCTGTGCAAAGTCGTGCCGCATAGTGGATGGGGCTAAAAATGAACGAGCCGTTGAATTTGATTTCCCCGGTATGGGCTATCAATTCGAAGTCGATGAGGTTAACCGCTGTTTGGAAGAAGGCCTGCTACAAAGCCCCAATCATAGTTGGCAAGACAGCTTGGCATTATTAGCCACACTTGATGAAGTACGTCAGGACATGGGCTTGTATTACCCCGGAGAAGAACAACCGTCTCATGAGGATCTAGAGCACCATCATCATGAGCATAGCCATCATAAGCATTAAATAGGCTGAGTTGATAATAAAAAGCCTCGTTATGAACTGACCCCATAAAGTTGGACTCTGTTCTAAGCGGCTTTCAAGGCCTGATTCCGATACGCTATCGGACTCAGG
>NZ_JBHZSP010000022.1:0-27295 GCF_043643765.1 Marinomonas posidonica
CCTGAGTCCGATAGCGTATCGAAATCAGGCCTTGAAAGCCGCTTAGAACAGAGTCCAACTTTATGGGGTCAGTTCACCATAGTATTGATATGTCTGGCTTTTTTATTTCATTTTCCAACTCCCCTGCTATAACATACATTTATTAACAAAAAGAAGCGGACTCACCCTACTAGAAATAATATGATTTTCTGGTAATCCTCAAGGAAATAGGACAATTTTTTGAAACAAGCTCGACTTAATCAGCCCCTAGCCTTAGGGATTGTATCCATTGCATTTTGCTTTATTGTTTTACTCGGCTGCCTTTGGACCCAGTCCGCCAATAATTCAATCGTTCATCAAAAGTCATCCATACTCAATGGCTTATCACGCTCACAGGCTTCCGCCTTGGAACGCCGTCTTGCTTCGGCTTTTACTTCCGCTAAAATCATGTCTTATGAAGTGGAGCTGCATAATGGTCATTCACCTTGGTTTGAAAGCTATGCTAACCGACTGATTGAATCCATTGGCGGTATTGAAAACATTCAATTGGCTCCGAATGGCATCATTGAAAAAATCTACCCGCTGGCAGGCAACGAAGAAGCAATCGGTTTAGACATTATCAATACCACTCGATACCATGAAGCGACTCAGCAAGCCATTATCACTAAAAAGATGATCGCCATTGGTCCTGTGCCACTGGTTCAAGGCGGTGTCGCCATTATCTCCCGTGCGCCAATTTACTTGAATCAGGGCCAGGATAATGAATCTTTTTGGGGATTCGCATCGACTCTAGTCTATTTAGACGATTTAATTGCCGCGACGCAATTAAAAGAATTAGAGCAAGATGGCTATCAATACGAATTATGGCGGCCACACAATGATAAAGAAGAGCGCGTTGTACTTTCCTCTTCTGCTGCTACGTTGGGTGATTTAAAATCATCGAGTAAACTGGTATTGCCTGTCGGAACTTGGACTCTGACCATCACCCAAAACATTGCTAATGAGCTAGAGTCCAACCGTTTCAAAGGTTACAGTGTTAGCTTTATTATTGGCCTGTTACTTTCAATTGCTTTGTATGCATTACTCATACAACCTTTGAAATTAGGCAAGCTAGTAAAAGAAAAAACAGCCGCTCTAGAAGATCTAGCGTATCGAGACCCGTTAACTAGCCTTCCTAACCGTCGCCATTTACACGATAACTTGCCCAATACTCTTTATAAGAATCAGTTACGCAGTCGTATTTCGGCTTTTATTTATTTCGACCTAGATAACTTTAAACGCATTAACGATACCGTTGGCCACGATATAGGAGATCAGGTGCTGGTGATCATTGCCGAGCGCCTAAATACACTTAAAGGCATGTCGGACCAAGTGGTACGTTTAGGTGGCGATGAATTTGGTATTCTATTAGGAGACATAAAAAGTACTGACGAAGCCAAAAACTTTGCAGCGAAAATTCTAAACAGCGTACAAAACCCGATCAAATTCAATCAACGAGAATTCACTCTCAGCACTAGCCTTGGCATAGCCATGATCCCAGAGCATGGCTATGACTTAGTCACCATAATGCAAAACGCAGATATGGCGCTTTATCATGCAAAACAATTGGGCAAAAACCAGTTTTCGCTGTACACAGAAAGCATGAAGGTCAATACTTACAATTCCATTAAAGCCGAAGACGATCTTTCTCAAGCTCTAAGGAATCAAGAATTCGCACTGTATTACCAACCTCAATTTGATTTACAAACCAATAACATCATTGGTGCCGAAGCATTGATACGTTGGAATCACCCTGATAAAGGCTTAATTTTCCCAAATGAATTCATTCCTGTGGCGGAAAAAACCGGACAAATCGTCGAACTCGGCTATTGGGTCATCGAGACTGGTATTGCTTATTTAGCCGAACGTAAAAAAGCAGGACTGTCAGACATATTATTGCACATCAATCTAGCCTCTCAACAATTAGCTGACCCTCGTTTTGTCAGTCATGTGGAAAAACTCTTAATTCAGTATCAAGTTCCCGCTCGACTGCTCGGTTTTGAAATTACTGAGACAGACATTCTTGAAGACATACAGTTAGCAAAAAAATTACTTCAAACGCTTAAAAAAATGGGGATTTGCATCGCCATTGATGATTTCGGCACAGGCTATTCCTCGCTTGCTCAACTGAAAAATTTGCCAGTGGATTTATTGAAAATTGATCGTCATTTTGTCCGAGACATTACCGAAGACGAAAATGACCGTAACATTGTCGAAGCGATTATCGCGATGGCACACAAGCTCAATATTCAAGTATTGGCCGAAGGCATTGAAACAAGACAGCAATGGCAAATGCTTGCTGACTTCCAATGTAATTTTGGTCAAGGTTTCTATGTAAGCCGAGCCGTTTCAGCAGAAACCTTTAATAAAGCATCAACTATTATTCATCATGGTGAAGAAACATAACATTCAAGCAATAAAAAACCCAAATGCTAAGCATTTGGGTTTTGAGCTTTTAAAATTGAGTTGTGCTTTAGAGCCTTAGCCTATTAAGAAGCTAAGCAAATTGCTCGTCCATGGTTATGCACTTCAACCAATTCTTTATGAAGACTACAAATCGCTTTTTCATAATCTTCTTCATCAATCACAAACTGCATATCAACCTGACGCATAGATTGGTGCATCGCCAACACATTCACCTCTTGCTCCGCGATGGCTTTTACCGCTTTCGCTAGCATACCCGTGGTTTTCATATCACTACCAATGGCTGATACGATGGCCACTTTACGCTGCGTAATTTCAGCATCAGCAAATCGCTCACTCAACACCTTCATGACTCGTTTTAGTGTTTTTAGATTAATCGCTAAATAATGCGTTATGGTATTGGCGTTGATGTCTTTAGCAATAATATGCGCATTGAATTGATTCAAGACTTTTAGGATATCGCCATCAAACTGATCAATATCGCCGGCCATATCTTGGTCAAATAACTCAACGGCAAATACGCCACGACAACCCGCGATGATTTCAACACAAGGTGCATCACTGACATAATCACCAGTAATCAAAGTACCAGTATGCTCTGGCTCAAAGGTGTTTTTCACACGTAATGAAATGCCACTTTGGCGCAAGCCTTTGGCTGCTTTCGGGTGAATCGCTTCCATCCCTAAGTTTGCCAATTGATCGGCCACATCGTAGTTTGTTCGGCCAATTGGCACTGCCTTGGCTTCACCAACCAAACGGGGATCGGCACTGCTCAAGTGGAATTCTTTATGAATCACCGCTTCATGCGCTTTGGTCAACACGGCAATACGACTGAACGTCATTTCACTGTAACCACGGTCAAAGGTCGACATTAAACCCGTTTCACTGTGTGCATAACCGGTTGTAATGGGCAGCTCTTTGCTTAAGTCTATGTCTTTAAAGGCATCTAAAATACGCTCATCTAAGGACATATGAACAGGACTGTTCCACCCCGTCAAATCAACAAATACCGCATTCACGCCATCTCGTTGTAACAAGTGAGCCGTGTTCCAAGCACTGTGTGCTTCACCGATACTGGCCAACATTTCACGTACAGTTGCCAAATGTTCACTGATTGAAAAATGACCATGCTGACAAAGGCGATGCAAGTCTTCCAAACACTCTTGTGCTTCTTGCAAACGACTACCGAGAAACGCATCAGCCTGATCTCGTAAATCCCCAGCATCAAACAATTCATGGTTAATTGCCATCATGGCTTGACGAACTTCTTGTAGAGCAGGAAACCAATGATTTTGTTTGCGCTCTTGCGCAAACAAGGCATACACACCGGCATCACCCGTTTTTTTATGCTCTAACAGCTTATCTGTCATGCCACCGTAAGCGGATACCACAAAAATACGATTGTAAAAATTACCCGCATGTGCCGGTTTAAAAATAATATTATCTCTAACCGAACAGTAGTCACTCATGGACGTACCGCCGATTTTCTCAACTGTATGTTGTCCCATTACAAATCCAATATTTTGTTGGGGCGAAAGCACCCAAAATGATCAAAGTGAAAAATTGTCGCTATATTGTCACAAGGCTGTAAAAATTTTAAGCACTTTTTGATATCAATTTTAGCTGCCGCCCTACTTTTTCCGCCTAATCCAACAGTTCGTAGGCACCTTCTGAGTTATGCACTTCGTTACCTGTGATAGGAGGATTGAAAACACAAGCCAGCTTCAACTCTTTAAAAGCACGCAACGTATGGGGATCATGCTTATCTAACACATACACAACGCCAGGTTTAATCGCGTGTTTTTGGCCTGTTTCTCGGCTCTCAACTTCGCCTTCACCAGAAATGCAGTACACAGATTCCAAATGGTTCTGATAATGCATATCGAAGTCTTTACCTTCATAGATAGTGGTAATGTGGAAAGAGAACCCCATGTTGTCTTCCTTCAGGATCAAGCGCGTACTTTCCCAGTTACCGTCAGGAGACACGACTCGACGCTCGGTTTTTTCACATTGTGCTAAATCACGTGCAAACATAAAATCCTCTTAAAATCTGTTATTAATCCAATATCAATGCAATAAGTCACATCACGACTTATACGGCAATGTCGTAATTCTCATCAAAGTAGCTTTTGGCTTCTGGCATATCATCTTCTTTCGCACAAATCTCGCGAATGGATTTTTCGAGGATATCAATGCCTTCTTTTAGATCTTGGTCACTGATGATTAACGGACATAAAAACTTAACCACCTGATCGTCTGCACCGGATGTCTCGATCATCAAACCATGCTGAAAACATTTCTTAGTGATTTTGCTGGCTAACTCGCCACTCACACAGTTAATACCACGCATCATGCCTCGACCATGTAAGGTGAAATTACCTTCTCCGAACTCACTCACGATGGCTTGTGTACGCTGATGAATGTATTCACCTTTACGTTTGATTTCTTTTTCAAACGCGTCATCTTTCCAATAGGTCTCAATGGCTTCTTTCGCTGTCACAAAAGCCAAATTATTTCCACGGAATGTTCCGTTATGCTCACCCGGCTTCCATTCATCCAATTCTGGACGCATCAATACCACAGCAAATGGCAAACCGTAACCGCTTAAGGATTTTGACATTGTGACAATGTCAGGCTTAATGCCGGCATCTTCAAAACTAAAGAAGGTACCAGTACGACCACAACCAGCTTGGATATCATCTATGATCAACAACACATCGTGTTTTTTACACACGGCTTCTAGATTTTGTAACCAAGTAAAGCTCGCCGCATTAATGCCACCTTCACCCTGAACCGTTTCAACAATAACAGCGGCCGGAATATCCACACCACTACTGGAATCAGAAAAGACTTTGTCTAGGTATTCCGTCGTTTCAATGCCTTCGCCTAAGTAACCATCAAAGGGAACCGTTGATACACCCGCGCCAAGGTTGGTTCCAGCGGCACCACGGTGGTGGGAATTCCCCGTAACGGAAAGCGCACCTAAACTACAACCATGAAAGCCATTGGTGAAACTCACAATGTTTTCGCGTCCCGTCACATTACGGGCTAGCTTAAGAGCGGCTTCCACAGCATTGGTCCCAGTCGGGCCTGTGAACTGCATGACATACTCTAAACCACGAGGCTCCAAAATATTCTCTTTGAAGCTTTGTAAGAACTCACCTTTCGCCTTAGTGTGCATATCAAGGCCATGCGTAATGCCATCTTCTAGGATGTACTCAACGAGTTTCTTCTTAAAAATCGGGTTATTATGGCCATAATTTAATGTGCCAGCGCCCGCCAAAAAGTCTAAATACTTATTGCCTTCCTGATCAAATAAGTGAGCCCCTAGCGCGCGATGAAAAACACGTGGAAATGAACGGGCATAGGATTGTACTTCGGATTCAATCTCATCAAAAATTTTCATAGTAAGCTTCCTTTTTCTTGCAATATAAATAATATGGTAGGTCGCTCAATCAGCGACGTATTGGACCAATCTCAACCAAAAACTCGGTGTCATGTTGACCGTTAAAATGCAACTCCTGATCAAACTGGATAGACTCTTCTAAATCGACTTCCAGTTCTTTAGATAAACTTCTAAAGAGTGCCCAAGATGCTTGATTCGACTTTGTAATGGTCGTATGAATAAATTTGACGTCTGAACAAGACTCTCGTGTGAGTAAGTTCACTATCATTTTTTTCGCCAAACCTTCCCCTCGAGCCGATTCACTGACAGCCACCTGCCAAATAAATAACGTACTCGGATCATTGGGTAAGACATACCCAGATACAAAGCCAACCAACTCCTGAGTATCGTTGCGCTTTGCCGCAACACAGGTATCAGCAAAATGCGATGTTTGTAAAAGGTTGCAATAAACTGAATTACCGTCCAAAGGCGGGCATTTTTTAACAAGATCGTATACGTTTGCACCATCTTCTGGCACAGGCTTTTTGAACACAAGTTTATTGACTGACATATCCCTTCTCCATTTAATTTGATCTCAAACCAATCACCAAGATCAATATCCAAAAATTTGACGTAAAAAATCTTAAAAACCTTAATTTTAGGTTTTTATTAGGTTTCAAGGCAATTTAATTTGATGTCTAAACATTATACATGGAATGATTTTATAGTCTATAGATAATTAGATGTCTAATTATTTATGCATTTTTATCGCTTAAAGATAAAACGAAATAGCGCACAATAAAGGGACAAAAAACAAACAAAGTGACAAGAAAAGCGCATTTTTTGTTGCAAATAGGCCCTAAAATTCGGAAAATCCGCCCCCTAATCGAAGATAAGCATAATTAATAAGATGCTCACTAAGTCAGAACACGCACTTACCTAGGCTCTTAACATCTTCGATCTCGTTTTACGGTTTCAACTAACTAGAGATAAATATGAATAATAAAACATCAATCCAAGGCTCTTGGGCTAGCCGATGGATTTTCATTCTAGCGGCAACAGGCTCAGCTGTAGGTCTGGGTAACATTTGGAAATTTCCTTACATCACAGGCGAAAACGGTGGCGGCGCTTTCGTACTGGTTTACCTAGCTTGTATCCTATTAGTAGGTATTCCAATTATGATGGCCGAAGTTTTCATTGGTCGTCGCGCTCGAAAAAACCCAATTAATGCACTGACAGACCTAGCAGACGAATCTGCTGGCTCTAAGTCTTGGAGCATCATTGGCTTAATGGGCATGTTGTCTGGCGTTTTGATCTTCTCTTTCTACTCTGTCGTGGGTGGCTGGGTACTGCATTACATCAAAATCATGCTAACAGGCGAAATGCTGGGCGTGACATCTGAACAAGCTGGTGCAGCGTTTGGTGGCTTACTTGAAGATCCGACAACCTTGTTGTTGTGGCACACTCTGTTCAGCATCATGACTGTGGTAGTGGTTGCTGCAGGTGTAAACAAAGGTATCGAAACCGTAACACGCATCATGATGCCTGCGCTGTTTGTTCTACTGCTTATCCTGCTTGGTTACGCAATGACAACTGGCAGCTTCGGTGACGGCTGGAACTTCATGTTCCACTTCGATTTCAGCGCTTTGACATGGAACTCTGCGTTGATCGCTTTGGGTCACTCATTCTTCACCCTATCTTTGGGCATGGGTACCATCATGGCCTATGGCTCTTACATGACGAAAAAAGCGTCTATTGGTAAAACGGTTTTGACCATTGGTGCTTTGGATACTTTGGTTGCATTGGTTGCAGGTCTTGCGATCTTCCCAATCATTTTTGCAAATAACATGGATCCAGGCGCGGGCCCAGGCTTGATGTTTATTTCCTTGCCTGTTGCTTTTGGTCAAATGCCATTTGGTCAGTTGTTCGGGACTTTGTTCTTTGTATTGGTTGGTGTGGCTGCTTGGACATCCGCTATCTCATTACTAGAGCCAACCGTGGCTTTCTTGGTAGAGAAATTCAAACTGAAGCGCCTAACCGCCACTATCGGACTAGGTATTGTCGTTTGGGGCTTGGGCATTGCTTGCCTAGGTTCATTCAACTTCCTATCTGATGTCACTTTCTTCGGCAAAAACACCTTTGACTTCCTAGATTACATCACAGCGAACATCATGCTACCTCTTGGTGGTATCTTGATTTCACTGTTTGCTGGTTGGGTAGTGAAAGACAAATTTGCGCAGGATGAATTGCAACTTTCTGATGGGATTTTCAAACTTTGGAACATCTCTATGAAGTTTACAGCACCCATTGCTGTTGCCATCGTTCTATACTTCTTGATCAACCCGCTTAGCTAAACAAGTCACTTGATCAAAAAATGCCGCTGGCCTGAAAAGACAGCGGCATTTTTTATGCTTAAAAGATAGCATCTAAATAGAACGTAGTGCATAACTTTCACCAGCGTTTCGAATCGATTCTTTCATCTCCATCGTGGCATTCGATTTGGATAACTTAATCCAAATTTTTTCATGAAAGTAAAAAGCAACGGTATTAATGGCAGGCTCGACAACCGCCACCAAGCCTCCCACCAAAAAGCTTCCCGTAATTAAATACGCCACAGCAAACGCAATGGAAAAGTGCATTACCGCAAAAGTGATTGTTTTAGTCATATTTTATCCCCCTCTTTATTTAATATTGATATTAGAGAAGAATTAAATATTGTTAAAATTTATAATATAGATAAGGTTGATAGTTTTTTTGATTTTTATCCAATCACTATCTACTTAGCTCTTCAATACAAGCCCTTATCCCCTCTATACTGTCAGACATCACACTCACTTGACCGACTTTGGTTTTTGACAAGTCATTCGCCGCCAACCAAAAACTGGCCCCGACAGCCACCGTTGTCGTCTGCCATTCGAGCATATTATCTAATACATCCTCTACTCGATTGGCCAATTCGTTTTCACAAAACGCCAGCACCGCATCCACTTTTAAGTGCTGAACTAATGCGCACCAATCTTCGTAATGTTGTGGCGTCATAATCAACTGACAGCGAACACCTTTGTCTAACAACATGGCGGCGGCGACATAAGCAGACAATAATCGCTGACAAGACAAGCCTGTAATCAACACTTCTTTATCAGCAGCTTTTTGTTGTACTTTCATACTGCTTATCCGATTACTCAAACACGCCAATAAGACGGATTCTGTAAAGGCTAACTCCGCTCCCTTAGGAATCATTTCCAAACTTGGCATTAGCCAGTCTCGCACCGCGATTTCAGCCGGATATTGAGAAAAAATTTGTTGATAAAGTTGCTCTATCTTACTTTCTTGATATTGATTTGCTGCCGCGACTAAATCCTCACGCCATTGCTGCCATTCGTTGTCTGACTGGACACCAACGGCCATACTCTCTTGCTCATTAGACTGATCAAGCAATGCCCGCACTTTGCTCACCGCAACGCCTTGCTGAATCCACTTCATAATGGCTTCAACTCGCACGACATCGGCCTGATCATAGAGTCGATGACCTTTCCCCGTGCGTTTTGGCTTCAATAAACCGTACCGTCTTTCCCAAGCTCGCAAGGTAACAGAGTTCACCCCGGTTTGTAGTGACAACTCTCGAATTGGGAATAAGTTAGTGGCAGACACCTCCGCCAACTCATTGTCTTGTTGATTTTTTTCAGAAAAGTCTTGTTTTGCGTCTTTCATAGCTGTTTCCAATCATTCATTACTGTCTTTATTCCAATTTCCTAGCACTTCCCTGAGGCAATCTAACCATACTGGTCTAAACTTAAAACACCCATAAAAACTATACAAATATTTTTTTTGTACAAGTTTATTGATTTTCTTGTACAAAGTTATATATTGTATAAGAAAGCAATTTGCAGAGGCAAAAAATCATGACGACTTCAACCGCAAAACAACAAGACATTCCGACGTTTGATGTGGCCATTATTGGCGCAGGTCTGGCTGGTAGCTTGTGTGCAAAACAGTTGTCTTCTGCAGGACTCTCCGTTTGTGTGATTGATAAAAGCCGTGGATCCGGTGGTCGTGCAGGCAGTAAACGAATTAGCGATACCAGCAGTTGTGAATTAGGCGCGCCATACATTTTTGCCAGTCACCCAGAAACAAAAGCCCTGTTTAAAAACTTAGTTAAAAATGGTGTTGCAGCACAGTGGAAACAAATAAGCAGCAAACAAATACCTGGCTTCGTGGGGACACCGAAAATGAGCAGCCTTACTCGCCACTGGCTGGATCAAGTCCCATTCATCACCTCAACCAAAGTACAGCAAATGGACCGTTTCCTCGAGGCTGACGGCCAATTGGTCTGGTTATTACGAAATGATCAATATCAAGCCTGCGCCAAAGCAACTAAGGTCATCATAGCCACGCCAGCTCATCAAGCGGCCATGCTATTAGCAACCCATTCTGATCTGGCAGTTCTATTGCTGAGAGCAAATCAAGCCTGCAAACAATATCAGTCCCAATGGGCGATGTGGTTAGAAACCCAACCAAGCGACTTAAACGCCATCATTGAGCTTAAAGATTCGCCGATCCAACGCATGATTAAAGACAACTACAAACCCGCTAGAGAAGGAGCAGAAGTCGACCGTTGGGTCATTCAGGCTTCCCCTGAGTGGACGGCTCAACACCTTGATCAAGATAAACAATGGGTAGCGCAAGCGCTTCAACAGGCGTTTGCTGAATACACCGAACAAAGGGTACGACAACATGGTGATCCTCATCGCTGGTTTTTTAGTCGTTACACTGAAAACCGTGGTAACAAAACTTACGCTTGGGCTCCCGAACATCAAGTGGGTCTAGCTGCAGATTGGTTGTGTCAAGGAGACGCAGAAGGTGCTCTTATCAGTGCATTGACGCTAACGGATTGGATCATAAATAACCCAGCAAGCCTACAAACAGAGCTTTAAGGAGATTCGATATGCCTCATTCAAAATACACTCCAGATCAATTAGAGCGCAAAATTCCAGTGGGTATTAGTGCTTGCCTACTTGGGGACAATGTTCGCTTCAATGGCGGCCATAGCCACTCAAATTACTGCAACAATGTGTTAAGTGATTACTTCGATTATCAAAAATTCTGTCCAGAAGTCGCGGCAGGCTTCGGAACACCAAGGCCCACCTTGCGCTTAGAAGGGGATCCAAACGATCCAATCATGACTTTTACCAAAAAAACTGGGGAGGATTTAACCGATCAATTCCGCTCAGGGAGTGCTGACTACCTTGATACCTTAGCACATCTAGATGGTTATATTGTGATGAAGAACTCACCTAGCTGCGGAATGGAACGAATTAAGGTGTATCAGGAAAACGGACATCCGCACATGAAACGTACCGCAGGCCTGTTCACCAAGGCATTAATGGAACGCTACCCATTACTACCAGTAGAAGAAGATGGTCGCTTAAATGATCCGAATCTAAGGGAAAACTTCTTGCTGCGAGTCTTCACGCACCACGATTTCCGTCATAGCGTTCCAAAAGAACCTAAAATGAAAGACTTAATAGAATTTCACAGTCGTTATAAATATCTCGTTATGGCGCATTCTCAGCCTATCTACCGTGAGCTCGGTAGACTGCTGTCAGGTAACGACCCAAGACCAATCCAAACGTTAAAAGAAGCGTATTTCAAAATACTTATGACTTGCCTATCCAAGCCTGCAAAGCGCAAGAATCATTGCAATGTCCTAATGCACTTGGTGGGATACTTGAAGAATGCGGTCGACGTTTCAATACGCAAAGACATTCTGGATGTCGTAGAACAATATCGACGAGGTGAGGTGAATTTAGTCACACCAATGACTTTACTGCATCACTACTTAAAACATCATGGTAGTGAATACATCAATCAGCAAAGCTACTTTGCACCTTATCCAAGTCCGCTTGGGATTCGTAACACCGTCTAAAAGAGAGCCACACAAAACATGAAAATTGAACACCTAGTATGGCTTCGAAATGATTTAAGATGGGAAGATAACCCTGCTCTTTACCATGCGTCTCAACAAGGTCCTATTGCTGTGTTATTAACAGTGACCGAGGCGCAATGGCAAGAACACAATGAATCCAATGCTAAAACAGGTCTAAGGTTTGGCTTAATGCAAACACTCTGCAAGTCTCTTGCAGAGCTTGGCATTCCCGTTCATTTTATCACAGAAGACAAGTTCTCTTCTTTACCAACTGCGATTCATAATTTCTGCGTCCAACACCAAATTCAACACCTCTGGTTCAATGAAGAACTGCCAATTAATGAACAAAAACGGGATCAAGCTGTGCACTCTCTCTTGACCCAAAATAACATCGCTTGCCACATCGAGGATTCGGATCTCATCGTGGCCAACCCCGTATTGAGCCAACAGCAAACCCCTTTTAAAGTTTTTACCCCTTACTTCAAACGTTGGCTAGCTCTGTTATCACAACAAGACCCAACACCATTGCCAGCGCCGTTAGCTCAGTCCACTCCATTGTCAGATGTTGCCTTACCAGCACATCTAAACGTCTCATATAGAGAGGATCTGTGGCCTGCCGACCAAACCATCGCTCGACAAAGGTTATGGCAATTCTGTCATCATAAAGAAAGGCATTATAACGAAGATCGAGATTATCCAGCCCAACCTGCAACCAGTACTTTATCGCCGTATTTGGCGCTTGGGGCTTTGGGACCAAGGCAATGCCTAGAAGCAATCCATTACACCTGCAGTCAGGAAGACAAATCATGGCAAGACAGCATCTGGTTAAAAGAACTCGCATGGCGTGATTTTTATCGTCAGTTGATGGTGCATTTTCCCGCATTATCAAAGGGGTTCCCTTTCAAAACTGAAACCAATGCTCTTATTTGGCGGCACAATCAAGCCGAAATCGATGCTTGGCAACAAGGCCAAACTGGTTTTCCCATTGTTGATGCCGCCATGCGACAACTCAATCAAACAGGCTGGATGCACAATCGTTTGCGAATGATTACGGCCAGCTTTTTCTGCAAACTGATGTTTGCTGACTGGCGCCATGGGGAAGCGTATTTTATGAACAAGTTGATCGATGGTGAATTTGCAGCCAATAATGGCGGCTGGCAATGGAGCGCTTCAACCGGTTGTGATGCTGCCCCTTACTTTAGAGTATTCAATCCCACAAGACAGTCCGAAACTTACGACAAGCATGGTGATTTCATCCGCCGCTTTGTGCCTGAATTAGCAAGGCTAGATAATAAGTCGATTCATAACCCAACCACTCAGCAAAGACAGGAATGTCAGTACCCAATGCCGGTCCTTGATTATAAACCAGCCAGATTGGCAGCCATTGCCGCATTTGATGCATTAAAAGGGCTTAAATAGCCCTTTTCATTCTCCCCTCATTGCCATTACAATTCTTTTCTTTCGCAATTCCAACTCAACTTCTATACTTTGAGCTGTAATAAATTTAAACTTGGCTTTCGCAGGGACTGCCAACCCTCTATAATCCGCTAATTTTTCTGGGCCCGAAATTGTTATGTCGACACCACAACACCTTCACGATGTTCTCGTTCACCTAAGACGCATTATCCGCGCGACGGATTTACAATCTAAGCGTGTCGTAAAAGCATGTGGACTAACGATCCCTCAAATTATGGTTTTACGCTCTATCGAAGAATTGGGCGACGTTACTGTTAGACGCATTTCAGACAGCGTCTCCCTTAGCCAAGCAACAGTAACAACCATTCTGAACCGCTTAGAAGACCGCAAATATGTGGAACGTGTTAGAGGCCAGAAAGACAAGCGCATAGTCAATGCACGCTTGACCGATTTAGGCATGCAAATCCTTGAAACAACGCCACCTTTATTACACGAAAAGTTCATCAATGAATTTGATGCTTTGGAAGGCTGGGAACAGACTCAAGTACTGTCTTCATTGCAACGTATTGCCATGATGATGGATGCAGAATCTCTTGATGCTGCGCCATTGCTAGTGATCAACTCTCCAGACGCTCAATAGTAAGCGGTCGAATTATTTCAAACAACAAAAAAGCCATCTTGCTCCCAAGATGGCTTTTTTCGGTCTAAAAGGCAGATGTGGATTACTTTAAATTCAACACATCTTGCATGTCATACATACCAGCGCTTTTACCTTCCAACCAACTTGCGGCTCGTACCGCCCCTTTTGCAAAGGTCATTCGACTACTGGCTTTGTGAACAATCTCAATACGCTCGCCTTCCGTCGCAAACCAAACACTGTGTTCACCGACCACATCGCCCGCACGAATGGTTTCAAAACCAATCTCTTTTTGTGTTCTTGGGCCAATCTGGCCTTCACGCCCATACACGGCACATTCTTTCAGGTCTCGACCCAACGCGTCCGCGACTACCTCGCCCATGCGCAAAGCCGTTCCAGAAGGAGAATCCACTTTGTGGCGATGATGTGCTTCGACGATCTCAACATCATAATCATCCCCTAAGATCTCAGCCGCTGTCGCAAGCAACTTCAAGGTTAGGTTCACCCCAACACTCATGTTCGGCGCGAAAACAACAGGGGATTGTTTCGCAAAACTTTCAAGTTGAGCTTTTTCATCGTCGTTTAAACCCGTTGTTCCGACGACGATGGCTTTCTCATGTTGCGCACAAAACGCTGCATTTTGAAGTGTTAAAGCAGGTGTCGTAAAATCGATCAAAACATCGAAGTCGTTGACACAATCTGCCAAACTGGCCACTGCGGCCACACCTAACTTACCAATACCGGCTATTTCACCAGCATCAGCACCTAATAAACTGCTACCAGGCTTTAGGATAGCAGCACCAAGAGACACGCCTTGCATGTCTGAAATGGCCATTACTAAGTTTTTACCCATGCGCCCAGAGGCGCCAATGACGGCTACTCGCATTTGTCTTCTTCCTCAAATTTCTTTGCGCAAACCATAGCAAAAAAACACAAAAATCTCAGCACTATCAAACGAATAAACAATAAAAAAGGGAGCTTAAGCCCCCTTTAGAAACACCCTTATTAAAATATTTCGTCCGGTGCCAAATCATCTAAAGTGGTTTGATCGAACTCAATGACCCCATCCGTTGGAATATCATCTATGGTGTCACGCATTTGAGGGCGAACATCATTTTGTTTGATGACAATTTCAACACGGCGGTTGGTTGCTCGATGGAAAGCAGAATCATTCGGTACCAAAGGACGCGTATCGGCAAAACCTGTAACAGAAAAGCGATTCTGGCTAAGCTGGCCAGTGGAAAAAAGTTCTTCAGCAACTGAAATCGCCCGCGCTGCCGACAACTGCCAATTAGAACGGAACTGACGACTTTGAATGGGTAAATTATCGGTGTGACCTTCCACGGAAATAGTACCTTGAATCCCCACCAATACATCACGAATCAAATCAATAACTGGAATGAAGTCATAATTAAGTTCAGCTGAACCGGACTCAAACGACCCCTGATCTTTGATACGTATAGTGATGGTTTCTTCTTTGGTTTCGATTTCAACGGTTCCCTTAGAAATCTCTTCTCTCAGCACGGAAGCAATCTGTTGTGCGTCGCCTTCCGTCTCTTGAATTTTCTTTTCTCGCTCGATATCTGCTTGAGACTTATCGACGAACGTGACTGGGGACGGTGAACCAGAGTCCTGACGCTCTTTCAATTCCGCCGTATCTGGCTTACAGAGCACTTCTAAGGTATTTTCTGGCGTGCTATCGACCTTTTGACGAACCTCATTAATTGGCGTTGGCTCAGGTTTCGCTGGACTAAACTCTTGTGCAATGACCGAGGTTCCCATCGGAATCGCATCGGCTTTAATTTCACGCTGAACACCGAATGCCACTTTTAATGAACCGGCAATTTGCTTGAATTTAATGACATCCATTTCAGCAAACGAAAGCAAGAGTACGAAGAAACACATCAACAAGGACATTAAGTCCGCAAAAGTCCCCATGTAGGCGGGCAGGCCTTCTTCGCATTCAGGGCAATCTTGTTCTTCTTGATCACTCATGTGGATAATCCGCTAACAACTTTAATTTTACTCGCGCTCTGCACGCTTACTTTCGGCAATGTAGGTTTTCAGTGCGCCATCCAGAATACGTGGATTTTGCCCTGATTGAATCGCCAACAGCGCATCCATAATCATTTTTTGACAAAGTAACTCTTCATCAGCACGAGTCATCAATTTAGCTTGAATCGGTAAGCACACCATGTTGGCTAACATAGCGCCATAAAGGGTGGTTAAGAGCGCAACAGCCATAGCTGGACCAATGGCTTTTGGGTCATCCATGTTGGCCAACATCTGAACCAGACCAACCAGAGTACCAATCATCCCCATAGCAGGACCAACATCACCAAACGCCTTAAACACTTTGGCTCCTTTGGTGTGGCGGTAATAGGACTGATTCATTTCTTTACTAAGCTGACTTTTGACCACATTACCATCATGACCATCCACCAGCATTTGAATGCCTTTAGACAAAAAGGGGTGGCTCACCTCTTTACCTTCTAAAGACAGCAGCCCTCCCTTTCGGGCTTCATCAGCCAAACCGTACACTTCATCGATCAAGGTATCTAACGGTACGCTTTTAAACATGAAGGCCTTAGCCGCGACCTTACCCGCACCAAGAAATTGTGCAAGTGGATATTGCATGAGCACCACAAAGGTTGAACCAACCAATACAATCAGGGTGGATGCTACATCGATAAACATTCCTGCTGAGCCACCAACAAAAATGGCAGCAATAACAACTACAAAAGAACCAACTAGTCCTATTAACGTTGCGATATCCACATACGTCTCCTAACAAAAAGCGTTTTTCTCACTGAAACATCTGGTGATTCTATACGAAAGACTGACCTATCATCGCAACTTCTTGCATGATTTTTGTAATTTTCATCAATTCTGACTCGAACAGTAAGCTTTTTTCTGTTAAAAAACGTAGGTTTTATTAAGAGTAACTAACATGTCACGTAAAAACAGTGTCCGTCACTTCGAAGAAAACCTCAACGAATTAGATACTTTAGTCGCCCAACTTGAGTCGAATCAACTTTCTCTTGAAGAAGCACTAAAAGCCTTCGAGAAAGGTGTTAAACTAAGTCAAGAATGTCAATCCGTTCTCACCCAAGCTGAACAAAAAGTTCAGATACTGCTTGAAAAGCAAGACGGTGAGCATTTAGAAACTTTTGACCCGGAATCTAATTCGTGACCCTAGACGATTTTTCACAGTTTGCCCGCCGTCGAGTTGATCATTACCTCACGCAAAAGTTAGACCAATATGAGCCGGCCAATCATCTTCAAGAGGCCATGGCATACAGCCTTTTCAATGGCGGTAAACGTGTCCGCCCTATGTTGACCTATGCAACCGCCAGTTTATTTAGCGACATTAGCGAACTCACCGACGCTTGCGCTGCTGCTATCGAGTCTATTCATGCCTACTCACTCATTCATGATGACCTACCAGCGATGGACGATGATGATTTACGTCGTGGTAAACCAACCTGCCACATTCAATACAATGAAGCCACAGCCATTCTGGCTGGCGACGCACTGCAAACATTTGCCTTCGAATTACTCAGTCAAACACAACATACCAACGCTAGCTTGCAACTTCAATTAATTCAAGAACTTATTCATGCATCTGGTCGTCACGGTATGGTGACGGGACAAATGATTGATTTAGCGAATGTCGGTCATGACATTGACCAACAGGCCCTCCAACAAATGCATCAACATAAAACTGGTGCGTTAATTCGGGCCAGTGTTCGAATGGGGGCCATTAGTGTGAGTATGCTCGACCATGATAAATTGGCACAACTCGATCGCTATGCCAGTGCCATTGGACTCGCCTTCCAAGTACAAGATGACATTATTGACATCACCAGTGATACCAACACGCTTGGCAAAAATCAGTTCTCTGACGAAGCAGCAAATAAACCGACTTACCCAAAGTTGCTTGGTCTCAAGGGTGCTCAAGAGTTCGCCAACACACTTCACCAACAGGCATTAGAAGCAATTAAGCCATTTGGTGACCCAGCACAACCATTAGTTGAGCTTGCTAACTATATTATTGGTCGCAACCACTGATATACTTATCCGCCTTTTTAGATTAACAATATGTGACCAAACCTGTGCCCATGTTTGAAGAGATACCTACAGCGCGACCTGATACGCCGTTACTTGACCAAGTCAATTCACCTGAAGACTTGCGCGCCTTTAACAAAGAGCAACTGCCTAGCCTTGTCCGCGAATTACGAGAATTTATGCTATACAGTGTCGGTCAAACGGGCGGACACTTTGGCGCAGGATTGGGGGTTGTGGAATTAACCGTTGCCCTTCACTACATATACAACACACCAGAAGATCGTATTGTCTGGGATGTGGGCCACCAAGCTTACCCACATAAAATCCTTACAGGACGACGAGAGGCTTTACTAAAGATCCGTCAAGAAGACGGCATTTCAGGCTTCCCGAAACGAGAAGAAAGCCCATTTGATACCTTTGGCGTAGGACACTCAAGCACCTCAATCGGTGCAGCTCTTGGTATGGCTCTGGCAGCACGACAGTTTAATACTGGCCGTAAGTCGGTTGCCGTAATCGGTGATGGCGCGATGTCAGCCGGCATGGCCTTTGAAGCTCTCAATCATGCCGGTCACGTCAAAGCCGATATGCTGGTGATTCTTAACGATAACGAAATGTCCATCTCCAAACCGGTTGGCGCCCTATCGAGTTACTTCGCCAGGATCTGGGCCAGTAAAACCTATGACAGCATTCGTAAAGGTGGACAAAAAGTCTTTTCTGGCCTTCCTTCGGCATTGGAATTGGCGCGTAAAGCTGAAGAACACATGAAAGGCATGGTTTCGCCAGGCATGATGTTTGAAGAATTAGGCTTTAACTACATTGGCCCCATAGATGGGCACGACATCGAGCATCTTCTCACGACCATTGCAAATCTCAAAGACCGTGAAGGACCACAGTTTCTTCATGTGATAACCAAAAAAGGTAAAGGATTTGAACCGGCAGAAGGCGACCCGATTGGCTATCACGCCATAAACAAAATTGAACCTGACCCGGTACCCGCTAAACCACAGAATAAGCAACCGAAATACTGTAATATTTTTGGACAATGGGTATGCGATGCCGCTGAACAAGACACCAAGTTAACGGCCATCACACCCGCTATGAAAGAAGGTTCTGATCTTATTGAATTTGCCGAACGCTTTCCAGATCGTTACTTTGATGTAGCCATTGCAGAACAACATGCGGTGACACTGGCAGCGGGAATGGCATGTGACGGTATAAAACCAGTGGTTGCTATTTACTCAACCTTCTTACAACGTGGCTATGATCAATTAATACACGACGTAGCATTGCAAAACCTTGATGTTTTATTTGCCATAGATCGCGCGGGCTTAGTGGGAGAAGATGGTCCAACCCACGCAGGTGTTTACGACTTAAGTTATTTACGCTGCATCCCGAATATGATCGTCATGGCACCGTCTGACGAAGACGAGTGCCGTAAGATGCTACAAACCGGTTATTTATATAAAGGGCCAGCGGCCGTCCGTTACCCCCGTGGTAATGGCCCTGGCATTGCCATCGAAAACACGCTTTCGAGCCTTGAAATAGGCAAATCTAGATGCTTACGAACAGGTCATTCAGGTATTGTGATTTGCAGCTTTGGACGCCCCACTTATGATGCTCTGCAGGCCGCCGAGAAACTGAATGCCACTTTATTAGATATGCGCTTTGTGAAACCCCTAGACAAACAAGTCTTGCTGGAAAATAAAGAGGCTAAACTGATTGTTACCGTGGAAGAAAACGCCATTATGGGCGGTGCAGGATCTGCAGTAAGTGAATTTCTTTTAGCGAATAACATTCTGGTACCCACATTGCATCTTGGTCTTCCAGACCAATATGAAGAACATGCCAGTCATAGCGCGATGCTAAAACGTGTAGGACTTGATTCCCAAGGCATTTTTAACAGCATCCAAGAAAAGCTGACGAAAATTTCATAACCTTTATTCTCTTAGGTTAGAAAGATCAATACAAATCAGCGTCATGCTAGCGTGCAGTGTAACCAATAAAAAAGCGATAAAACATTTATCGCTTTTTCTCCCTACGCAATCAAAACGCTAAGCCCCCTCACAAGCTCCTGATAAAAATGTTTCACCACCGTTTAAAAGTAATGAAACAGCTACTTAGAATACCGCAATGACGAAATCCAACCTGTATGTTCTTTTACGCTCAGTATGACTTACCTTCCATCACAACGTTTTACACATATTCATCAATAAATAGCTTGAATTATTCCACATATAAATGATAATTATTACTATTAACACAACCAAATAGGCCATGAACTTGCTTTCCAATCCAATGACAATACATCGTGTAGCACAAGCAATACACATCAACAAGCGAGGGTTAATACCAGCAGCGGTGCTAATACTGTGGCTCATTCCAAGTCTGCAAAACATGGTAACGAGTGTGTTATCGGATGCCTTCTTGCAAGTTTCTGCTTTTGTCGCTGCGACATTGGCATTGTATTATGGTTTAAGCCATCACCTCGATACCTCAAGCTTGAAGCAATGGATGAGCCATAAGCCTTATAGAGAAGTGATTTTTGCGGGTGTCATGGGAGTATTACCCGGCTGTGGCGGCGCCATTGTTGTTATTACTCAGTATACACAAGGCAAGATTGGTTTCGGGGCTGTTGTTGCTGTATTGACCAGCACGATGGGAGACGCAGCTTTTCTATTAATCAGCCAACGTCCTGAAGACGCAATGATTGTTTTGCCAATTAGCATTTTAGTTGGAATTGTATCGGGATTAATTACAAATTGGTTCTTACCCAGCCCTCAACTTGAAACACCTAAGTTATCCAGTGACGCAATCATACACCTCCCCCCCCCCAGCAAATTTGATATCTGGATAAGTCGCATTAACATTGCCTTTTGGTGCTTATTAATTGTGCCTGTGAGCATTGTGGCCTTATTAATGGCCATGCAATACGATGTTAATACGTTATTTGGATTACCGGATCAATTAATCGAAACATTAGGCGCCATTGCAGGTTTTGCTTGTTTATTGTTGTGGGCACTGTCGGCAAAAAGTGATCGTTTTTCTGAATTAGCGAAAGAAAATGACAACACCTTGCCCAAGCACTGGATTCGCAAAGTAGCTCAGGATACTCAGTTTGTTACCAGCTGGGTGGTGGTCGCCTTTCTGTGCTTTGAATTGCTCTTACACGCAACCGGAGATGGCTTATTAGATGCTTTGCAACAATGGGGTGCGAGCAGCATTTTCGTTGCTGCCGCCATTGGCTTACTACCAGGCTGCGGACCCCAAATCATGGTCACAGGCCTTTACTTACAAGGAGCAATTCCTCTATCAGCACAACTGGCAAACGCCATCAGCAATGATGGCGATGCTCTTTTTCCAGCAATTGCTCTTGCCCCTAAAGCCGCTATGTTAGCGACTCTGTATTCAACCATACCGGCTTTGATAACGGGCTATGCCTATTATTGGTTGGTAGAAACCTAAGCTCACTTATCTGGGCTTATATTGACTTGGACTGTAGGCGCGAATCACGTCTGGAGAGCGACGATGAAGATGCTTGGTATTGCGCCCAGAAACACGCTTTCGCCACATTCTAAAACTGGACGTTTTCATCTCTGAACGCATTAATTTAATGACCTCTGACTCGGACAGTCCAAACTCTCTGGCAATGGCTTCAAAAGGCGTTCTATCTTCCCAAGCCATTTCAATCACGCGGGAAATCTCATGTTCAAACAAGGTCATATCAAGCTATCCAATAGTATACTGACTGGTAAGCTTACGCATGTCTAAACACCTTGGATCAATTTGCAGAGGAAGTCTTGCTAATACACTGCCTAATTATTCAATTGTGATGAGATTGGCCATGAGCGAAGCATAAAGATCAAGTCGCCTACACCCATGGCCTGAGGGGTTATTTGGCGGTAATAACATCCATCACCAATTTACCATCCACTTTTATTGGGCCATCTTCTTTCGCCCCTAAAGTGTACTCAAAAATACCCGTTTTCATGCCACCTTGCTCACCATGCAACATCAACATCAGCATTTGCCCTGGTTTTACAGGCTCTGTCAGTATCGCTGTCACTTGGCTATTCTCGCCTTTTTTTAACGGAGCATGACCGACAACGGGACCTGGCTTCATATTTTTATTCGTGCGGTGCACAACCAACCAGCCATTTTCTGCCGCCATAATAGTATCAGCCGTGACAGTACCAGTAGAGACGTCTTGATTACTCCCCTTCACCATCAACTTATCGTCCATTGCGTGGTGGCCTGCAAAAACAGCCCCAGTGATCGCCAACGCACCCAATGCCAATGTCATACGTGAAATCGATTTTTTCATAACAAACCTCTAATCAGATTAAAAAAATTACTTGCTCCTATTAAGTTACGAGAGGCGATGAAAAAAGTTTCAAGCTGAGTCTATTTTTTAGATATAAAATCTCAAAGCATTGATTTTTAATGAAATTTTAATTAAAAAAACACCCTTAAATCGCTGTAGGATACAACCAACCATGAATGGCTGGTCCCGTTGGCAAGCCAGTTGGAGAACCTCCTTCTGGCTCAACACTGATCCCAAAAGTGGCATGTCGAATGATGTTGGCATCAAAATCTACCTGTTTATGAATAGGTTCCAAAACAGAACCTAACACCCCCAGTGAGCGAGGGTTTGGACCAATGTCATCCGACTTAATCCAAAGCTGATAGGTCTTTCCTTGTGGACTTTTAGCCGTTACTGAGCGCACAGTTAGTGCTCGAGTCTCCAGATTCAATGACATAATAAACGCAGGCTGCTGATCGTCAGCCTGAAAAACAGCAACAAAAGGTGACTCAGGTGATTTAGAGGTAAAAGGATTAATCACCAACATCACTAGCAAACACGCTGCCATAGCAACACTGGCAAAGGTGAGTCGTCGCCAATGAGACAATTGCTGACGAAGTAGGCTTAATTCATCTCGCCCAAGAGCTTGAACTTGCGACTCAGACTGAGCCGGGATTTTTGCCAGTATGTCAGCTAACAAATCGGCTCTGGGGCGCTCGTCCGTAACATATTCATTTAATCCAACAAAATGCGCTTGCCAACGATCAATAGCCAGCTGCAAGTCATTATCTTGCTGAGCACGATCTGCCACCCACTGTCTGTCATCTTGAGACAAAGTGCCAAGCACGTATTCCGCTGCTAATATATCGATATTTTCGTTTTCTAAATCCTGTTTCATTTCATGCAACCTTGTAGCTGCTTAATGCTACGGTGTAGCCAAGTTTTTATGGTTCCAAGTGGCTGATTAAAGCGCCTTGATAGCTGTTCACGTGACTCACCATTTAGATACGCTGCTTTTATCATTTCCGCTTTTGGAGACTCTAATCCTTGCAAGCAAGTTTCAAGTTTTTGCAGCTCTTTTCGTTGTGACGTTGCCTCTTCTGGTCTCATCTTGTCGTCCAGAATAAGGTCAAAATCCACATCGTTTTCTTGTTCAGGCAATTGTGTTTTGCGTATTTCATCAATGGCTCTGTTACGAGCAATAGTGGCTAACCAAGTCACAGGGGAAGCCATTTCTGAGTTAAAAGTGGGTGCTTTTTGCCAAACAGTTAAATAAACCTCTTGTAGAATGTCTTCTGCTAAAGCTTGCTTAGATAAGATACGTAAAACGATGCCAAAAAGTTTCCGATGCGTCGCTCGATACAATTCAGAGAAGGCGGCCTGATCCTTTTGAGCAACACGCTCAAGCAAGCTAACCAATGTCTCGGCCGTATAATTTTTCGCTAACAAAAAAGCGCCTCTATAGACATAATCGACTGATTTTTTTCAGCCAAAATATCACCGTTAAATGATTATTAAGAAACATATCTTACCGTTTTTTGTATGAATGCCAACTTATCAAACTGGTGACACAAAAGTACAGTCAGTGGTGAGCTAAAAAAGGCGACAGCAAACTCAGATAAAAAAACAATTTACACCTCTAACCTCAGCATAATAATGTCACTTTACCCATGCCCTTTTTTCGTTTAACGAGTAACCAAACTATGGGTTTTAGATACATTTAATCACAACTTAAACAGCTAAACATTTGATATATAATGATTAGAGATGTAAATTAATAGCCATCTCCCTATAAAAACAAACCCAAAAAATTGATAAAAATCATCACTAAAGGACACCATTATGAAAAGTAAGTTACTGCTTTCTGTCGCCCTTACTCTAGGCGCGTCAGGTGCATTTGCAGCTCACCATGAATGCGGAAAAGTCACCATTGCAGACATGAACTGGAGCTCTGCATCACTGATCGCCAACATTGACAAATTCATTCTAAGCAATGGCTTTGGTTGTGACGCAGAATTGGTACCAGGCGATACCATGCCTACCGGCACCTCCATGATCGAAAAAGGTCAACCAGACATTGCGCCAGAACTTTGGACTAACTCTTTCAATGCGGTGTTAAATCAAGGTGTTGATGAAGGCCGTTTGAAACTGGCTGGCAAATCGCTGTCTGACGGTGGTGAAGAAGGTTTTTGGGTACCCGCTTACATGGTTGAAGAAGACCCTGAGCTGGCGACCATTGAAGGTGTAATCAAGCACGCAAAAGAATTTCCACATCCAGAAGACGACAGCGTATCCGGTTTCTACGGTTGCCCTGCAGGTTGGGGTTGTCAGATCTCTAGTGCAAACTTATTCCGCGCCTTGAAATTAGACGACGCTGGATTTGAATTAATTGATCCAGGTTCTGGTGCAGGCTTAGCCGGTTCAATCGCCAAAGCTTACGAACGTAAAGCCCCCTGGTTTGGTTATTACTGGGCCCCAACAGCCGTCCTAGGTAAATACAAGATGGTCAAAGTCGACTTTGGTTCTGGCGTTAACAAAGACGAATTCATCAACTGTATTGCCTTAGCAGACTGTTTAGAACCAACCGTGTCTATGTATCCACCTTCACCAGTCTATACCATTACCACGGATGAATTTGCGAACAAATCACCTGAGGCTTATGCCTATCTCGGCAAACGTTCTTTCACCAACGAGCAAATGAATGGTTTGCTTGCATGGATCGAAGAAAATCAAGCGGATGGACAATATGCCGCAGAGAACTTTATGTTCGAGCATGAGGACATCTGGTCTAACTGGGTTAGCAAGGATGTTAAAAACAAACTAATGAAAGCACTCGATAATTTATAAGTTTGCCTAATGGCAATCACATCACGAGCAAGCCTACTCCTTGCTCGTGATTTTTTCCTACCTGATATAACCGAAAGAAAATACTATGGCTGATCAATCTTGGCTCACTGAATTTCCCGATATGAGCCGCAGAGAACTTCTGGGAATACGCAAAACACTTGACGGTGCTTACCGTGACTTTTCACGCGCCTATGGCGACCAAATCGAAGCTTTCTTCGACCCTCTACTGAGTTTCCTAGTGTGGTTTGAAAACTTGCTACTGAATACACCTTGGTGGTTAGTACTAGGAATTCTAGCTGGCTTAGTCTTTTTCATGAGCCGCTCTTGGAAACTTTGTGCTGGTGTCTCCCTTTCTTTATTAGCCATTGGCTATTTTGGTATGTGGGACAATACGATGCGAACGCTCAGCATTATTACAGTTTGTACCTTCTTAGCAATCATTATCGGCATCCCCGTAGGAATTATGATGGCTCGGTCAAATAGAACACAAGCCATCATCACCCCCTTTTTAGACATCATGCAGACCATGCCAGCCTTCGTCTATTTGATTCCTGTTGTGATGCTATTAGGCATAGGTAAAATTCCTGGTGTCATCGCCGTGGTCATTTATGCCATACCACCTGTCATTCGCTTAACCAATTTGGGCATACGCCTAGTACCGCATGAAACGTTAGAAGCTGCCACCGCCTATGGTGCCACACCAAAACAGCGTTTGTTTGGGGTGCAGCTGCCGCTTGCCATGCCAACCATTATGGCTGGTATCAACCAAACCATTATGATGGCTCTCGCCATGGTGGTTATCGCCTCTATGATTGGTGTAAAAGGTTTAGGTCAGCCAGTTTTAAAATCCATTACTAACCAATACTTTACCCTAGGTTTATTAAATGGATTGGCCATTGTGGCCCTCGCCATCATGTTTGACCGCGTCTCTCAAAGCTATGCAAAACGCACACAGAAACACCTAGGAGGCGATCAAAATGGACAATAATTCAGTGCCACTAATTGAAATTGAATCCCTCACTCAAATTTTTGGTAACACTCCTGAAAAGGTATTAGCAAAAGTCGACCAAGGTATGAGCAAAAGTGATGTGCTCGCTGAAACAGGTCACACTGTTGGTTTACGTGACATTAACCTATCCGTTAATCGCGGCGAAATTTTTGTCATCATGGGGCTATCAGGATCAGGTAAATCCACTTTAATTCGTCATTTCAACCGCTTAATTGACCCAACAGCGGGTAAGATCAAGGTGGAAGGTGACGATATTCTTACCCTAAGCCCAAAAGAACTTATTGAGTTCCGTCGTCATAAGATGTCCATGGTGTTCCAACATTTTGGTTTGATGCCTCACCACTGCGTCCTCGACAATGTGGGTTATGGATTATCAATACAAGGCGAAAAAACCGACGTTTGGAAAGCCAAAGCAAAAGAATGGCTCGAAGTGGTCGGTCTAGAAGGCTATGAAGATCAATACCCTTCCCAACTTTCTGGCGGCCAACAACAACGAGTCGGTTTAGCACGAGCTCTGTGTACAGACGCGGAAATACTTTTAATGGATGAAGCCTTTTCAGCACTTGACCCATTAATCCGCTATGAAATGCAAACCCAACTTATCGAATTACAAGGTAAGCTACAGAAAACCATCATTTTCATTACCCATGACCTAGATGAAGCATTACGCTTAGGGGATCGAATTGCCGTATTAAAAGATGGTGAAATGATTCAAGTCGGTACGCCTGAAGACATTATCCTCAACCCAGTTGATGAGTATGTAAGAGATTTTGCTAAAGACGTAAATCGTGCCAAAGCTTTAAAAGTAAAACACATCATGGATCGAAGCAAAGACAAAATAGTCGATTGCGATTCAGAGGAAAGACTACAAGATGCATTCAATCAACATGACACCTTAATCTGGACCAAAAACCATCAACTCCAAGGCGTGGTCAGTAAGAATCGTTTAACGGCTTATCAGGCCGGTCAAATCGACTCACCACTCTTGCATCGAACGAGTGTCAAAAAGAAAGACTACTTGCAAAGCGTATTACCGCTCGCACTGTTAACAGACCATCATCTATTACCTGTGCTCGACAGTAATAATCAGGTCATTGGTAGCTTGTCAAATGATGCCCTTGCTGAGGTATTAAATCCAAGCTTTGATGCAGCATAACGACAAACTTGCATGAAAAAGGCGGTAATGATTATGAACTGACCCCATAAAGTTGGACTCTGTTCTAAGCGGCTTTCAAGGCCTGATTTCGATACGCTATCGGACTCAG
>NZ_JBHZSP010000023.1:0-26603 GCF_043643765.1 Marinomonas posidonica
GTTTAAATTCTCTGTGATATTTGGACATAAAAAGACCCCCAGTAATTGGAATGTCCAACTATTGGGGGTCAGTTCACTAGCGAGGGCTTTTTTGTGTCTGTGGTTTGTGTTGACGTGCTTTTATTGGCTGCGCAATTGGTTACCTGGAATGAAGCGCCAGGTGCGGATAATCTCAAGCTTATCCACTTCTTTTTTGAGTTCGCTGGGAAAGACTTGGAAAGGCTCCGCTAAGCGGACGATCCGCATGGCCGCGTCATCCAACACTCGTACACCAGAAGAATGCAGGACTTCAATGTCGTCCACATAGCCATTTGGTAAGATAATGACCGCCAGACGAAGTTCACCATATAAGTGATTGCGCTTTGCTTCTTCTGGGTAATGGATGTTACCAATCCGTTCAATTCGACGACGCCAATCGTCTAGATATTTTGCATCGACTGCGGCTTTCGCTGAAACGGATGTTAGACGTCTAATACGAGGGCGTTTGGCGTAGGATTGACGTTGTTGATCGAGTAAAGCTTCTAAGGTGGCGATGTCATTGGACAAATGACTGGGAATTTGAGTTTCCCCTCGAAAACGTTCTTCTAATGTTTTCGGCTCCTGCTCAACTTCTTTTGCGACTTCAAGGATGGCTTGTTGGTCTTGTGTGGCTAATAAGCTCGGTTCTTCAATGGGTTCTGCTGAGGCCAGCTGTGGTTGGACTGGCGGCGAGATGTCTTGAATGTTGTCGGATAAAAATTGTGCTTCTTCGGTAGTGGTTAATTTCTGTTTTCGTAACTCAGTACCACTTGCCTCTTGGTTTGCTTGAGCAATGAAATCCGCTTCTAATGGTGCTTTGCTAGTGTGCTGAACTAAGGTGACTTCGAGCGTGTTGGGCTTGGGGGCGGGTAATTCGAAGTCGAAACTGACCAGCATTGCCATTAGCAAATGCAAACTAATGGCAATGAAGAGAGTAACGGAAAATTTATCGATAACTCGCATGATATTAGATTAAGCGTTTCTCTATGGCTTCAATCAACGTCATGGCAATGTTTAGATCAAATTGATTGTCTAATTCCCTGACACAAGTTGGGCTGGTGACATTAATTTCCGTTAAATAATCACCGATGACATCTAAGCCAACAAAGAGTAAGCCCTTTTCCTTTAACGAGGGGATCACTTGTTGGCAAATCCAACGATCTCGCTCTGTTAAAGGACGACCTTCCCCGCGACCGCCAGCGGCTAAGTTGCCACGAGTTTCTCCTGACGCTGGAATACGTGCCAGAGCATAAGGAACTGGTTCGCCATCCACAATCAAGATGCGCTTGTCACCTTGCTTGATTTCGGGGATGAATTTTTGTGCCATGATCTGCTCTTGACCCATGTTAGTGAGCGTCTCAATAATGACGCTAACGTTTGAGTCATCGGGTTTTAGGCGGAAAATAGAGGTACCACCCATGCCATCCAAAGGTTTGAAAATCACATCGCCATGTTCCTTATGAAAGCTTTTCAGCAGATCTGCACGGCGTGTTACTAAGACTGGTGGGCAACACTGAGGGAATTGAGTCGCAAAAAGCTTTTCGTTGCAATCGCGTAGGCTTTTCGGGTCGTTTACTACTAGGCAGCCATCACGTTCTGCTTGTTCAAGAATCATGGTGCTGTAAACAAATTCGCCATCAAACGGTGGATCTTTGCGCATTAAAATAACGTCTAAGTCTCCCAAGGCAATACGTTCTTCTTCGCCAAGATCGTAGAAATGCTCAGGGTCCTTGTGAACGCTTAAAGAGCGAGCCATGGCATACGCTTTGCCATTGTCTAGAAAGAGATCTTTTTGTTCCATGTAAATGAGTTCCCAGCCTTTTTCGGCAGCGGCCCATAACATGGCGAGGGAGGTGTCTTTTTTGTAGTTAATGGATGAAATTGGATCCATTACCATGCCGAGTTTAATGGTCATTGTGGTACTTCCTCAAAACGAGTAGACGGCGATGTTTAGAAACAGCCGATTAATATCTATTGATGCTATAGAAATATGGGGGCGCTGAGAAGAAAAAACAGCCCTGTTTTTTCAATAGTTTGAATCAGTGAGAGAGATTCTGTAATGCGCTTTTCGCTTTTGCTAAGGTCAAAGTAAATTCTCAATAAAAAGGGCGGATAAAAATCCGCCCTTTCGACCTTACCAACTCCCTGAGTTTTCATCGGCTTCTAGGAATAACTCACTTTCCTGCGGTGTTTGACTTTCAGTTGATGAGTTGTCTGTTGTGTCAGAGGTATTGGCTGGCATCACATTAGACTCAATGGTTTGCAGGTCCTCTGTCGCACTTTGTTTTTGCTTAGCGTTTGTCTGTGGCGTGACAAACTCGTCTTCAAAACCCAGTAGTGGTGGACGATAAATTCGAAAGGCACGCATTAACTCGCCTTTGGCGTTGAATAAACGGAATTCTGAAAAGAGTTCATCGTAGTCAGCATTGACATAGTCTTGGCGCGCTTGAAAGAGTTCATTTTCACTGTCTAGAACGTCTAGAAGTGTGCGGCGACCAAGGCGAAATTGCTTTTCGTAAGCCACTTGCGACTCTTTGGTGGCAATCACGTATTGACGGATGTGCTCTTTTTGACCTGTGGTGGCTTCAAAGGCCGCCCAAGCGAGTCGAACGGTGAGTTCGGTATCACGTATGGTGTTACGACGGATTTCCGTAGCTTGAATGTTTTGCTGTACGGCCGCGTATTTTTTACGCTTATATGAGCCGCCATTATAAAGGTTGTAATTCAATCGAATCATGGCAATCAAGTCTTCACTCGGACCTTCATCACCATCAATATTATTGTTCCACGTTCTTTCTAAGACGAAATTGATATTGGGGTATTTATCCCCTTCAGCAATTTTTTGGATGCTTTCAGTTGCCGCAATATCCCAATATGCACCTTCAATGGCAGGGTTTTTTGCCAAAGCTTGGTTAATGGCACTGTCTAAATCTTCGGGCAATAAAGCACGATCAGGCACTGGGTAGATCAGGTCTTTTGGCGGCATTTCGCCGACGACTTTATTGTAGTTGCTTTCAGCATCACGCAAATTGTTTACGGCGGCCAAATGGTTGGCGTGTGCTTTTGCTAAACGTGCGGTGATCTGGCTGAGATCAGATTGTCGTCCGATACCAGTATCTGTTTTCAATTTGATTTGTTTGTAGATGCGCTGGTGCGTGTCCAAGTTCATTTCAGCCAAATTGACCAATTCACGGAAACGCAAAATGTTGGCATACGCTTGGGCGACTTCAAGTGCGGTATCTTCAACGGATATCAGAGCACTCCAGCGATCAGCTTCTGCCTCGCTGTGTAAACGATCCACTTCATTCTGTGTAGTAAAACCACTAAAAATGGGCTGATTCAAGGATAACGATAGCTCTCGGCGAGTTAGGCCTATATCATCCGATGAATCGTCATCGCCATAGGTGGTTTCATGGCCAATGCCTGCCGCTAGGTCAACGCTTGGGTAGTAGCCATTACGTCGCGCGAGGTCAGCATTTTCTTTAGATTCGCGGTATTTTGCGATGGCTTGCATGACGGTAGGGCTGTTTTCAATCGCGGTGTAAGTGGCTTCTTCTAATGTCAGTGCATAGCTGTTTGCAGGCAGAACAAATGTCCCTATGTAGAGCAGGCAAGTTAAAGCAATTCTGTAAAACATATGATCCCGTGTCCTTAAAACTTCACTGATTAAAATATTAAAGGGATTCTCTTCAAGAATATGTAGCAGTTCTGTTAGCCATTATTAAATTTTACGTTTAGTAGATATCACCCCATAGGGTTTGGATGACACTGAGTGCGACGACAGGCGCGGTTTCTGTGCGCAGAACCCTTGGGCCTAATGTAATCGGATTAAATCCTTGTTTTTCAGAATGTTGCACTTCGTTTTCGGTCAATCCTCCCTCCGGTCCAATGAGCAAAGCAATTTGCTTCTGGCTTGGTAGTTCGAATTGTTTAATGGGCTTGGCACTGTGGTGGTGCAAAGTGAATTTTAACATATCGTTACAATTCTCAACCCATTCGGTTAACTCGATGGGGGGGTAAACGATTGGCACTAGACCCCGGCCACATTGTTCTGCGGCGCTGATGGCAACTTGTTGCCAATGAGTAAGGCGTTTTTCCATGCGTTTGTCTTCAAGCTTTACTTCACAGCGCTCGCTTAATAAGGGTTGAATGGCAAAGACGCCTGCTTCAACGGACTTTTGAATGGCGTAGTCCATGCGTTCACCACGAGATAGTGTCTGGCCTATGGTGACCTTTACAGCGGATTCATTGTCTAAGGCTTCAAATGCTCCGATGGCAATGTTTGCGGTGCGCTTTTCTACATCACACAGAGTGGCGTGATATTGACCGCCTTGACCATTAAAGACACGCAAAGGGTGATCAGATTTGAGCCTTAATACTTTGCATAAATGTTGGAAACTGGTGTCAGGCAAGGTTAGCGTTTGGTTTTCGCTTAGTTCTGCATTGATATAAATTCGTGGGATTCGCATACCTTGTCCTAATGATAATGAGATAAAAACACAAAAGCCTTCTTGTGGATCAACACAAGAAGGCTTTTTATAGCGGAAATTAACGCAATTATAAACCAGCGGCTTTACGCAATAGCTCGGCTTTGTCGGTTTTTTCCCAAGTGAAGTTGTCACCAGTACGGCCAAAGTGACCATAAGCTGCTGTCGGTAGATAAATTGGGCGTTTTAGGTCCAACATCTTAATCAAACCTGCTGGACGTAAATCAAACAATTCGCGTACCAACTCGACAATTTTCGCGTCGCTGATTTTGCCTGTGCCGAACGTGTTGATGCTGATGGACGTTGGTTCAGCGACACCAATGGCGTAAGACACTTGGATTTCACACTTGTCTGCTAAGCCTGCAGCGACGATGTTTTTTGCCACGTAACGGCCAGCGTAAGCGGCGGAGCGGTCAACTTTGGATGGGTCTTTACCAGAGAAAGCACCGCCGCCATGACGTGCCATGCCGCCATAGGTATCTACAATGATTTTACGACCGGTTAAGCCACAATCTCCAACAGGTCCACCAATGATGAATTGGCCAGTTGGGTTAATGAAGTATTTGGTTTCTTTCGATAGCCATTCTTCTGGTAAAACCGGCTTGATAATTTCTTCCATCAC
Source organism: Marinomonas posidonica (assembly GCF_043643765.1). Lineage (GTDB taxonomy): Bacteria > Pseudomonadota > Gammaproteobacteria > Pseudomonadales > Marinomonadaceae > Marinomonas > Marinomonas posidonica_A. The sequence goes on from NZ_JBHZSP010000023.1 coordinate 5,128, forward strand.
GGCTTCGCGAAGGTCTGCTTGTTTAATTGCAGCGCTGTGTTGTGTCGATAAAACCACGGCATCGATAGCGCAAGGTTTGCCATGTTCGTCATAGCGGAAAGTTACTTGGCTTTTCGCGTCAGGACGCAAGAAGTCCAGCGTGCCGTTTTTACGAACTTGTGCTTGGCGTTCTACTAGGCGATGCGCGTAAGTAATAGGGGCTGGCATCAACACATCGGTTTCGTTGGTGGCAAAGCCAAACATCAAACCTTGGTCGCCTGCGCCTAGCTCTTTTTCACCCGCTTCATCAACGCCCACGGCAATGTCAGCAGATTGTTTGCCGATGGCGTTCATCACGGCGCACGACTCCCAGTCGAAGCCCATGTCGGAACTGTTGTAGCCAATTTCACGGATCACGCCGCGTGCGATTTCTTCAATGTCGACCCAAGCATTAGTACGGACTTCACCAGCAACCAATACCATGCCGGTTTTTACTAGGGTTTCACAAGCGACTCGCGCTTCTGTGTCTTCCGCCAAAATGGCATCAAGAATGGCATCGGAGACTTGGTCGGCGATTTTATCTGGGTGACCTTCAGAAACGGATTCTGAGGTAAATAATGAATATTCTGACATGTTTAGTGCCTCAATCAAAAAATGAAAAAGCGCTAAAAAGGCATAAAAAAACCCGCTTAGCATGTAGGTCGCTAAACAGGCATCTGTGCTGCTTCTGTTTAGCTGATTTTATATAGCGTCCGCAAGCCGAAACAAATCGACGCTGTAGTGGTGGATGATGGCCGAAAATTGCACAGATGGCAAGATGAAAAACGGATTTATATGAGGCAAGAGGCGGTTTTTTTGTTAGGATGGTGCAGATTTAATGAGAATACTTTTTCTTGGCCCAAAAATGAGGCAAATGTGTAGGGTTGGCATTGCATGCTGGCTTTACCCTATGGAGAATGTTCTTTCTATTGTTCGTTAAGCTACCAGGAGTGGAACCAACATGTCGTCTCGGAAACAACTTGCTAACGCCATACGCGCACTCAGTATGGACGCCGTACAAAAAGCTAACTCAGGTCACCCAGGTGCTCCAATGGGGATGGCTGATATCGCCGAAGTACTATGGAACGATTATTTAAAGCATAACCCTTCGAATGCTAAATGGGTTGACCGTGATCGTTTTGTTTTGTCGAACGGCCATGGTTCTATGTTGATTTATTCTTTATTGCATTTGTCTGGCTACAACTTGCCAATCGAAGAACTAAAGCAATTCCGTCAGTTACACTCTAAGACACCAGGTCACCCAGAATACGGTTATACCGATGGCGTTGAAACCACCACCGGCCCATTGGGTGCTGGTATCAGTAACGCAGTTGGTATGGCCATTGCGGAAAAAACCTTGGCGGCGCAGTTTAACCGCGAAGGTCATGAGGTGGTTGATCACAATACTTACTGTTTCTTAGGTGACGGCTGTTTGATGGAAGGCATCTCTCATGAAGCTTGTTCACTTGCTGGTACTTTAGGCTTGGGTAAATTGGTTGCTTTTTGGGATGACAATGGTATTTCCATTGATGGTCATGTTGAAGGCTGGTTTACAGATGACACACCGAAGCGTTTTGAGTCTTATGGCTGGCATGTTATTGCGGATGTGGATGGACATGATCCAGAAGCTATTAAAGCTGCCATTGATGCGGCAAAAGCGGAAACGGGTAAGCCAACGTTAATTTGTTGCAAAACTGTCATTGGCTTTGGTTCACCTAATAAATCTGGTAGTCATGATTGTCACGGTGCACCACTGGGTGATGCCGAAATTGCTGCCGCTCGTGAGTTCTTAGGTTGGCCACATGCTCCATTTGACATTCCTGCGGATGTTTACGCGGGTTGGGATGCAAAACAAGCTGGCGCGGCTCGTGAAACAGAATGGCAGGAAAAGTTTGCAGCTTACCAAGCGGCTTATCCAGAATTGGCGGCGGAATTTGAGCGTCGTGTGATCAAAGGTGATTTGCCAGCGGACTTCGAAGAGAAAGCGCAGGCTTTCATTCAAGAGTGCCAAGATAAAGGCGAAAGCATTGCCAGTCGTAAAGCGTCACAAAATGCCATTGGTGCGTTTGGTGCCATCTTACCTGAATTGTTAGGTGGTTCAGCTGACCTTGCCGGTTCTAACTTGACACTGTGGTCTGGTTCTAAAGGTATTCAAGATGATCCTGCTGGTAACTATGTATACTACGGTGTGCGTGAGTTTGGTATGAGCGGCATCATGAATGGTGCCTCTTTGCATGGTGGTTTTATCAACTATGGTGCGACCTTCATGATGTTCATGGAATACGCGCGCAATGCGGTACGTATGTCCGCTTTGATGGGTATTCAGAACGTGTTTGTTTACACCCATGACTCTATCGGTCAAGGGGAAGATGGTCCGACTCACCAACCCGTTGAGCAGCTTGCTAACTTGCGTATGACACCCAATATGTCAGTTTGGCGTCCATGTGATGCAGCAGAAACGGCGGTTGCTTGGAAAGCGGCAATCGAGCGTCGTGATGGTCCAACGTCTTTGGTATTCTCTCGTCAAGGTTTGCCAGCGCAAGCGCGTGATGCAGCAACCCTAGCAAATGTCGCCAAAGGTGGTTATGTGCTGCAAGATTGCGCTGGTACGCCAGAGCTTATTTTGATCGCGACGGGTTCTGAAGTAGGTTTAGCTATGTCTTCGGCGGAAGCATTAACGGCGAAGGGTAAGAAAGTGCGTGTTGTTTCAATGCCTTCTACTAGTACGTTTGATGCGCAAGATGCGGCTTATAAAGAGTCGGTATTGCCTGCGGCCGTTACTAAGCGTGTTGCCATTGAAGCGGCGCATGTGGATTACTGGTACAAGTACGTTGGTTTCGAAGGTGCGATGGTCGGTATGTCGACCTTTGGTGAATCAGCACCAGGTGGTGATTTGCTTAAGCACTTTGGTTTCACCGTTGAAAATGTGGTTGCGACGGCAGAAAAAATTCTAACGGCGTAATTTTGATCGACACTGAAAAGAGACGCGCGTTCGCGTCTCTTTTTTCTTTCCTTTTGCGATGAAGTAGGACTATGTTGCGAGTCGCTATTAATGGCTATGGTCGAATAGGGCGTTCAGTGTTACGAGCCTTATACGAAAACAATTTCCGCGACCACATTCAAGTGGTGGCAATTAATGAATTGTCTGATGTTGAGACAATGAGTTATCTCACTCGTTATGACACGACGCATGGTCGTTTTCCTCAGTCTGTTGCGACACATGGCAATACATTGCAAATTGGTGATGACACCATTCAGTGTTTTTCAAGTGCGCACCCAGAGGGTGTTGATTGGCAATCGTTGGCGCTCGATCTTGTTTTAGAGTGCTCTGGTAGTTTCAGTGATCGCGACGGCGCTCAGGCGTATTTGGACGCTGGTGTACCGAGATTACTTCTGTCACAACCAGCGGGCTCTGATGTGGACAGTACCTTGGTGTACGGCTTCAATCATCATGAGCTAACGGCGCAACATCAGATTGTCTCGGCAGCTTCTTGTACCACCAATTGTCTTATCCCTGTATTAGAGACGATTCAGCAGTTTGCCGGTGTGGTGCATGGAACAAGTCAAACGATTCACTCTGCGATGAATGACCAACCGGTTATCGATGGCTATCACACTAAAGATCTGCGTTTAACCCGTGCCGCATTAAGTTCTATTATTCCCGTGGACACGGGGTTGGCGCGAGGCATTACTCGTTTGATGCCAGAGCTAGATGGCAAAATGGGTTGTAATGCGGTACGTGTTCCAACCTTGAATGTATCTTTGATAGATCTGGTGTTACGAACCGAGCAGCCTGTTACCGTGGCACAGGTCAATGGGCAACTTGAGAGCGCTGCGAATGGTAAATATGCAGGGTTGATGGGCTTTACGCAAGAGGCGCATGCGTCAGTGGATTTTAATCATGATCCACGTTCAGTGATTATTGATGGCACTCAAACACAAGTCATTGATGGTCACATGGTAAAAATATTATGTTGGTTTGATAACGAATGGGGCTACGCCAATCGAATGTTGGATGTGGCTAAGTATTGGGCGAGGGTTATGCATTAAAGCATGACTTAGCAAGAAAACTATTGAGGGCATTCCTATGACAGTAATTAAGATGAAAGACTTGGATCTGGCGAACAAGCGCGTATTGATCCGTGAAGACCTTAATGTGCCAGTGAAAAATGGCAAGGTTACCAGTGATGCTCGAATTCGTGCTGCTTTGCCGACCATTAAGTTGGCGTTAGAGGCTGGTGCTAAAGTAATGGTAATGTCGCATCTTGGCCGTCCGACAGAAGGTCAGTACGAGGAAGAGTTCTCTATGTTGCCAGTGGCTCAGCATTTGTCGACTATGCTGGGGCAAGACGTACCTTTGGTTAAGGATTGGCTAGACGGTGTTGATGTGGCCGCAGGACAGTTAGTCTTAGTAGAGAATGTGCGCTTTAATCCTGGTGAAAAGAAAGACGATGAGGCTTTGGCGAAGAAAATGGCCGCCTTGTGTGATGTTTTTGTGATGGATGCGTTTGGTACGGCTCACCGTGCTCAAGCTTCTACTCATGGTGTGGCGAAGTTTGCGCCAGTGGCTTGCGCAGGTCCTTTGTTGGCCGCTGAGCTGGAAGCATTAGAAAAGGCCTTAGCGACACCGGCTCGCCCAATGGCGGCGATTGTGGGTGGTTCAAAAGTATCCACTAAGCTAACGGTGCTAGAGTCTCTTTCTGACAAGGTTGACCAGTTGATTGTTGGTGGTGGTATTGCTAATACTTTCTTAGCGGCGGCTGGCTTCCCGGTTGGTAAATCGCTTTACGAAGAAGACTTGATTCCACAAGCCAAAGCCTTGATGGCGAAAACCAGTATTCCATTGCCAGAAGATGTTGTGGTGGCCACTGAGTTTGCGGCGGATGCCAAGGCGACGATCAAAGACGCTAAAGACGTTGCAGCAGATGACATGATTTTGGACATTGGTCCTAAAGCCGCGGCCGCTTTTTCTGCGTTATTGGTAGAATCACAAACCATTATTTGGAATGGGCCAGTGGGTGTGTTTGAATTTGACCAATTTGGCGAAGGCACGAAAGCCTTGTCTATGTCGATTGCCAACAGTGCTGGATTCTCGATTGCTGGTGGCGGTGATACGTTAGCGGCAGTAGACAAGTATGACATTGCTGAACAAGTGTCTTATATTTCAACTGGTGGTGGTGCTTTTCTTGAATTTGTTGAAGGAAAAGTGTTACCAGCGGTTGCTATGTTAGAATCACGCGCGCAAAATTAATACTATTAAGAACAGCATAAGACTGTTTTACATAATAAAGGCTAAAAGCCTAAGTCACTGGCCCAGTGAGGCCAGTGACAAATACGAGAGAGTGACCTATTCGACAGTATGTTGAATATGACAATAACGATAAGGCGTAAGCCACATCTCATCTGTTGTACATAGAAGAGGTGATAACAAAACTGAGTGCACGGGAAACGCTGCACTGTCTGTAATAAATAGAATATTAGACAAATTGTCAGAGGAAACCTTTTATGCCTTTAATCAGTATGCGTCAGTTACTGGACCATGCCGCAGAGCACAGCTACGGCTTACCTGCTTTCAATGTGAATAACATGGAACAGGTCAAAGCCATTATGGAAGCTGCGGATGAGGTTAATTCGCCTGTTATCATGCAAGCGTCTGCTGGAGCTCGTAAATACGCAGGCTCTCATTTTTTACGCCATTTAATTGCGGCTGCAATTGAAGATTTTCCACACATTCCTGTGGTGATGCACCAGGATCATGGTACATCTCCTGCCATTTGCCAACGTTCTATTCAGCTAGGTTTTTCCTCTGTGATGATGGATGGCTCTCTTATGGCTGATGGGAAAACACCTGCGAGTTACGAATACAATGTCGATGTGACGCGTCGTACCGTGGAGTTTGCTCACGCTTGTGGTGTGTCTGTTGAGGGTGAACTTGGCGTGCTTGGTTCTCTTGAAACGGGACAGGCTGGAGAAGAAGACGGTGTTGGTGCGGAAGGCATCTTGTCTCATGATCAGATGCTGACGGATCCACAAGAAGCGGTAGACTTTGTGAATGCAACCGGTATTGATGCTTTGGCCGTTGCCATCGGTACTAGCCATGGCGCTTACAAGTTTACTCGTCCACCGACAGGTGACATTCTTGATATTGAGCGTATCGCTAAGATTGTTCAATTACTGCCTAATACCCATATCGTATTGCACGGTTCTTCTTCTGTGCCACAAGATTGGCTAGAAATAATCAACGAATTTGGTGGAGATATTCCAGAAACTTATGGCGTGCCAGTTGAAGAGATCGTTAAGGCGATTCGTTATGGTGTGCGCAAGGTGAATATTGATACGGATTTACGTTTAGCAGCAACCGGTGCTATTCGTCGTAGTTTGGCAGAGCACAAAGGCAATTTTGACCCACGTAAATATTTAACAGAAAGTATTAAAGCGATGAAAGCAGTGTGTATTGATCGCTATGAAGCGTTTGGTTGTGCGGGTCAGGCGTCACGCATTAAGACCATTGACCTAGAAGAAATGGCGGTTCGTTATGAGCATGGTGAGTATAACGACGGCCGGACTTTTTAAGCGTTAAACCGGTTTAAGCGAGTATAAGGCGGACTAATCAGCTTTTTTTTATTTTTTTAATGAAAACTTGCAAAAAAGAGTTGACCATCAAAATGATTTGCCTATAATGCTCGCCATTCCTTGCGGGAGTGGTGGAATTGGTAGACACGCTGGATTTAGGTTCCAGTGCTTCACGGCGTGAGAGTTCGAGTCTCTCCTTCCGCACCATATTTTAAAAAGCTGACTTTATGTCGGCTTTTTTTATGCCTAAAATTTGCCTTTCTTTTTGTTTTCGTTGTTCTTGGCATTAGTATTTATTTACACGTTCAAGTGCATTTCTTGTTTCCCATTCGCTGAAAGTTAGATATTTTGGGATAATAATAGGGAATGATCCGATTAGGCTGGAAAATGCGACAATTGCTGCTCATCTTATGCTTGAATCTTGCTTGTTTTAGCGGGCCGTTGTTGGCTGCAAGTTTTGCTGAAGAGGTGATGACAGAGCAAACTTTTTATCAGCTGTTACCACAACAAAGCCCTTTGTCTGAGCAATTTTCCACGCTCGTTAACTCTCCTCCAAACCCACTTCGAATATCGCAACAAACTCCTATTCGTGTTGTTTTTCTATTGTTTGGGGACGTAGCGGATTGGCAAAATCAACGAATGTTAAATGCTTTTAAAAAACGTATGCGTGAGTTAGGCATAGTCTATCGTTTGGACACTTATGTTGATCGATCGGGTTATGGTACTGATTTTATTGCGCATTTGCCTGTAATTGAAATGGAGTCAGACTACATTATTGCCACAAAATTTAATGTTAGTCTTCGCCGACTTTTTGAGCGATTTTTGATTCAAGGGCAAGGTAAGCTTATTTTATTCGATTTTGCGACGCCAGTAGTGCACTGGGTGCCTCGCCCCCCCTTAATCTACGTCGGGTTTAATCAATTTAAGACGGTACAAATGCTGGCCAGTTATCTGGATCGACAATTACCGCCTTCGGCGCGTATTTCCGCTTTGGTATTACCGGAAAGTTACCTAGGACAAATACGCTGTGATGGCTTCCTCGATGAAATGAACCGCTATGGACGTGACGTTGATAGCATTTATGTTGTGGAAGATAATGTACAGCAAGCGATCAAACGTACAAAAGTCTTGTTAGCAAACCAGAAAACAGACTTTATTTTCAGCTGCTCACAGAACATGGCTGCGGGTGTGTTGCAAGTGTTGAGGGGAAATGAAGCCTATAGCCATATTCAGACAAATGTTTGGGGCGCTTTTAATGCTCAACTGACCGAGCTAAAAGATCGTCATATTAAAGCAAACATCTTGTTTTATTGGGATGATTTATCCATCGCGATCGCGGAAGCGATTAAGTTGGATTTAGAAGGTCGAAACCTACCTAATCTTTACGTGGCGAGATCGCCACTATTAACGGAAGATATTGACCCAGAGAGTTTAGGGTTGATGTTGCAACAGGCCTATCATTATTCGGTGCAAAAATGGCAGTAAGCATTAGTTTGAAGGATCGCCTTAAACAGGCCTTGCTGTTCATGACAGCTTCATTGATGGCGTTAATTGTTTTAGGTGCGCTGTATTTTACCAGCACTTATGATCGATCTTCAGCCGAACAAACACTGCGTCTAAAGCATAAAATTGTTGAACAAACGTTGGCTTCTTACTTGGTTCGTGCTGAATCCGAAATGAGCTTTATTGTTCAGGATCTGGCGGTTAGAAATTATGATCTTAGCCAAGCGCTGGATTTGTTGTTTAGTCATCATGATATTTTATTTACCGGTGGCTTGGACTTCTTCTATATAGATTGGAAAGACGATTTTCATGCTATGGATCCAAGAGCGCGCTTGTTTACGCAGGCCGATTTCCAGCCCTTGTTGGCAGAAGGCCAAATCAGTCGATGGGTTTCTGTAGTCACCGAAGATGACGCTACTTTATTAATGTATAAGAAGAAAATACTTTCTTCTGACATGGAAAGTTTAGGTTTTTTATATGGCTTTATTTCGCTGAGTGATAATTTAACTTTGGGCAATGAGCTGTTATCAAGTGCTCAGGTGATGGCGGTACGTTTACTTGATGAGTCGAATAATCGTTTGCTGTTAGAGGAAACCTCTTCTGATACTAATGATCCATCTGTTCCAATGCTGTCTTATGCTTTTCCATTGGACTCTGCTGTACAAGGTGCTTTTAGACTCGAAATAGAACAAGCAGAAAACCTGTTGAGTGACTCGCTACGTGTCGCATTGCCTTGGCTTTTGTTTGTTGCGTTGAGTTTGTTGGCTTTTTATTGGCTGCTGAATATCTACATCAAAAAACTGCTTTTTGTGCCGCTTGAAAAAACGATTTATCAGCGAGAAAGCACGTTACCGCTATTTGATGAATTGCAACCGATTCAAGAGCAAAGCAATCACTATCGAGCATCCATCAAGGCGAAGGATGATCAATTTAATCTATTGTCTGAATCGGTTCACAGCGCCATCATTTTTAGTAATGAAGTGGCAGAGTTGCAGGTGCTTAATACGGAAGCCAAAGAGATATTTCCTGAGGCAGAACGCTCTCGTACTGTGTTCGATTTTTTGCCCATATCTTGCCATCAAATTATCCAAGAAGCCTTAAAAGGTGCAGTCGGTCGCAACTTTGAATTAACCATTGATCGGTTAGGTCGAATTTATCAGTGGAAGGTGTTTTCTTACCATAATGAATTTGGCTATCGCGGGATTTTATTGGTTGGCCGCAATGTGACTTTGGAAACCAGTTTGAAGTGGCAGCTTGACCAGTTACAGCCTCTATCGAATGCCATTGAGAAAAAAGTGGATGCCCAAGCACTGCAACAAGAATTGGAGTATTTAACCCTGTTACCTAGCACAATACAGACACAACAATTTCAAGGCTGGTTGAGTTTAACTCTCTCGATTTTGGAGGATATTGGTCGTCCTGAAGATGTGGTGCGCGAGGTGGTCTTGGGGAATGAGCTCATTGCGGAAAGCGCTAAGGTGATGACGGCAATGGGGGTGGAAGCGAATCGTGCGTTATTGGACATTACACTGCCGGTGTCACTTAAAATCATTGAAGTGGATAACAAGGTAGCGGCTTTGTTGCGATTACTCTTTATGATGGTGATGTCTAATGATATGGCTGAGCGACATTTATCGATCCAGATGAAGGGCAATGAACTAGAGTTCGTGGCGATGCACGATATGGCCACAAGGGAGCTTTTTATATGGATGATTAAAACGTTAGCAAATCACCTCGGCGCTCAATATAAGATTTTGCGAAACAATGCTCTGCAATTCAACCTGCCAGTCGTTTGTCTAGAACAAGATCACACTTCCATGAGTTCGCTAGAAGATCAAGGAACCACCGGTAAGTTAGTGGTTTGGATCGCTAATGATTATCCTAATAGTGCGTTCATTCACGCGGCGCTTGTTCGCTTGGGTTGTAAAGTGAAGGACTTTGTTTCAGCGGACAGTTTTTTTACCCAGTCTACTACTATCGTGAAATTTGATGCCATTTTAATTGGTTGTGATCAGGATCTGGAAGGGCAGCACAAAATGACCAAAGCCTTGCAGGTGAAACATGATCGAACTAATTTGCCAATTGTTTGGGTGAACAGCACACCGTTACAAACACCAGATGAGCAAGTTTTTCATTTATTCGGTTGTCCTTTCGATTACAGTTTGCATCAGGTCTTGGTTCAAGCCCTGCAGTGTGATGGTATTATGCCGGTTTATCATCCTGAGCGAGGCCCATCATGGATTATGGTGGGGGGCAGTCGAGTCACAAAAGCCATTTGGTATAGTGAGTTAGAGGCACAGCAGATAACGACACAGTGGTTGTCTGACTTATCCAGTTTTGATTTGGTTCTGCCGTATCATTCTGATGCTGTCATTGTGCTATTGGAGCCGCAGTCCAGCATACTGTTAGCCCAATTGCATAAGCGGTTTCCTGAGGCGCGTTTGTTTACGATTCAGGATTGGCAAGATAAACCAGATACAGTGACTTTGTGCAAAGTATCATCGCCGTACTCAGGCGAAAAAATTAAACAATTTGTGCGACGCGTCGTACGTTAAGAAATACATTGGGAGTAAGTATGAGTGTTATTGGATTGATCGGTGCTATGGATGAGGAAGTCGCTGTTATCAAGGCTTGGATGACCGGTGTTACAGAGCAAACCATCGCAGGTTGCGATTTTTTTATCGGACAGTTTGAAGGCAAGGACGTGGTGTTGTTGAAGTCGGGTATCGGTAAGGTCAATGCCGCTTTGTCGACAACCTTGCTACTGTCTCAATTTAAGCCAGACTATGTCATTAATATCGGTTCGGCTGGTGGTTATGATCCTGAATTGCAGGTTGGCGATGTGGTGATTTCGGATCGAGTGATACATCATGATGTCGATGTCACCGCCTTTGGTTATGTAATGGGACAAGTGCCTAGCATGCCGGAAGCCTACCAAGCCGATGTGGCTTTGGTTGAAAGTGCTCAACAAGCGGTTGCATCCGCGACGGAGGTTCGCGCCAAGGTGGGGTTAATTGGTACCGGTGACAGTTTTATGAGTGACCCTGTGCGTGTAGCGTCTGTTCGTGAGACCTTCCCTGCGTTGGTGGCCGTTGAGATGGAAGCGGCTGCGGTGGCGCAAGTCTGCTTTAAATTTAATACGCCATTTGTGGTGGTGAGAGCCTTGTCTGATATCGCTGGTAAAGAATCGCCTGCGAGCTTTGAAGAGTATTTGAAAGTTGCGGCTGAGAACTCTTCTTTGATGATTCAACAAATGTTGAGAGATTAAACTCTCAATGCGGTGTCATTTTCAGCGCGGCTTACTGGCGGGCTTGTTTCTTGTGTCATCCAGCTTTGGTCATGCTGATGAAGTCCTAGAATCTTCAGATGAGAAGCAAGATCTCGCTTGGTGGCAAAGTACTCACTCGAGCATTTCTCGTACTATTGGACGTTGGTCAAACAGTACGGATGCTTTTTTATCCGGCAAAGACGGTGATGGGCAGTCGGACAGTTTTGTCCGTATGCGTTTTGGTCCTATTTTTGAGGAAGATGACTCGTCGGGCTTTTTTGATTTCAGTGCTCGGATGAAGTTGCCGAACACTGAAAAGCGTTTACGAGTAGTCATTGAATCAAATGGTGACTCGATCACGCCTGAGAATGAACGTGGCGAGTCATCACAGCAAAGTTCTGTGGTTGAGTCGGCATTAAAAACCAGTTTTTCGGCGGCGGTGAATTTTGTCCGAGAGGATCTAGGGGCGGATTTTGATGCGGGTGTATTGGTGGATTTTCCATTAGACCCTTTTATGCGTCTACGTTTTAATCAGGGTCATGATCATGGTGGTTGGAGCTGGTATCAGAAACAAGAAGCTTTTGCGTATTACTCTAAAGGTGTAGGGGCGCGATATGGTGTCGGCGTTTCTTTTTACCCGCAAGAGCGATTTCATTATGGGACGGATTTTAGTGTTGTTTGGCTGGATCAAGAAGGTGAGTTCTATGGGCGTGAAAATCTGTTTGCTTATCATGCCATTGATGACAAAAATAACATGAGCTATCAGCTGAGCTTCTTGCAATCTGGAGAGCACAGTCTTGAGTCGGATAGCTTCTTATATAACATACAGTACGAAAGGCGACTCTATCGGGACTGGTTAAGTGGACAATTAAAACCACAATTTACCCATGAAGCTGAAGACGATTATCAGGGTAAATTTTCATTTACTATGGCCTTGGTGATTCTGCTTGGCCCGCAATATCTAAATTAAGGGCATTATTTGGCTGTTTGTTTCGATTTATTATTCGTTCTGTTCAGCATTAGATTTGTGCCGCAGGAACTCGTATAATGCCGCGCTTTTATTCGTCAATGCTACCAGTAATCATCATCGCCATCATAGAGAACATGTCATGAGACCGGATCAGATCCAACCTGAGAAATATCAACAACAGTTAGCTGAGAAGCAAGCTGGGCTAAATCAACTAATGGCGGATTTAGACTTACCGGAAATGGAAGTCTTTGACAGTGAACCTAGTCATTATCGTATGCGTGCAGAATTTCGTATTTGGCACGATGGTGACGATTTATTCTACGCTATGTTTGATTCAGCGGACCCAAGAACACCGATTCGAACCGATCAATTTTTAGCGGCGTCAGCCTTGATTAATGAATTGATGCCAGCCTTGTTAGACGCGATTCGTAACGTGACCGTGTTGCGTCATAAGTTGTTTCAGGTGGATTTCTTAACCACAACAACAGGCGAAGCCCTGATCAGTCTTTTGTACCATAAGCCAATTGATGAGGAATGGAATACAGCCGCACGTGAATTGAATAAGTCGTTTCCGGCTTGCCATTTTATTGGTCGCAGCCGTAAACGTAAGCAAGTGCTTACTCGTGATTTTGTGATGGAAACCTTAACGGTAAACGGCCAAAAGTACCATTATCAACAAGTGGAAAACAGTTTCACACAGCCGAATGCAGGAATTAATGAAAAAATGCTCGCGTGGGCACTCGATGTCACTCAAAATGAAAGCGGTGATTTACTCGAAATGTACTGTGGTAATGGTAATTTTTCCATTCCGCTAGCGCGTCAGTTTGAGCGTGTGGTGGCCACGGAAATCTCCAAAGTATCCGTGAACTCGGCGCAATTGAACATTGCCATGAATGGCATGCAAAATGTGCAAGTGGTGAAAATGGCCAGTGAAGATGTGGCCGCCGCATTGAATGGTGAAACGGACTTACCAAAGAGCTTACTGCAAGCCGGTATGGAAACGCTTTCGCCATCTGTGGTGCTGGTGGATCCTCCGCGAGCTGGTTTGGATGAAGCAACCATTGAGTTGATTCGAAAAGTCGATGCGATTCTTTATATTTCTTGTAACCCTGAAACACTGAAAGCGAATCTAGAGTCGTTGGCCTGCTCACATCAAGTGGCTCGATACGCTATGTTTGATCAGTTCCCTTATACTCATCATGTAGAAACTGGCGTTTATTTACAAAGAAAGCCTGTCTAAACCAAGGCGAGATAGGATGGCAATTTCAATGCCATCCTATTATTCATGAGTTTTGTTCTTATCATAATGAATCACATTCTAGTATTCTGAATACGACATAGAGCGTTCTGTGTTAACATATTGCCGTAAATTTCCCCCACCCTAAAAACAGAGAAGTCGAACGAGCCATGAGCAATACTTCATTAGACAAAGCAAAAATCAAAATTTTGTTATTGGAAGGCGTCCATCAATCTGCATTGGATGCATTGCAAGACGCAGGCTATACCAACATTGAATACCATAAAACAGCCTTGGCTGAAGATGAGTTGATCGAGAAAATTGCCGATGCTCATTTTATTGGTATTCGTTCTCGTACTCAGTTAACTGAAAAAGTGCTGTCTCACGCAAATAAGTTAGCGGCGATTGGTTGTTTTTGTATTGGTACCAATCAGGTCAATTTAGACGCGGCAAGTGAAAAAGGGATTGTGGTCTTTAATGCCCCTTATTCTAATACTCGAAGTGTGGCTGAATTAGTACTTGGTCAATTGATTCTTTTGTTGCGAGGCATTCCAGCAAAGAATGCGGCTTGTCACCGTGGTGGTTGGATTAAATCTGCAGTGGGTTCTTATGAAACACGCGGTAAGCGTTTGGGTATTATCGGTTACGGTAGTATTGGTACTCAATTAAGCGTGTTGGCAGAGTCTCTAGGCATGGAAGTGTGTTTTTATGACATTGTAACAAAATTGCCATTAGGAAACGCACGCCAAATTAAGAGTTTGAAAGAGTTGTTGTCAACCAGCGACATCATCAGTTTGCATGTTCCAGAAACTGCTTCTACTAAGTTGATGATTGGTGAAAAAGAAGTGTCTTACATGAAAAAAGGCTCTATCTTCATTAATGCATCACGAGGCACGGTCGCGGATCTTGATGCGGTGGCTGAAGCCATTAAAGCAGGTGACTTGTCTGGTGCCGCAGTAGACGTTTTCCCAGTTGAGCCAAAAGGTAATGACGAAGAGTTCGTATCGCCACTACGCGGTCTAGATAACGTGATCCTAACACCACACATTGGTGGTAGTACCATGGAAGCACAAGAAAATATTGGTGTTGAAGTGGCTGAGAAATTGGTTAAGTTCTCTGATGTGGGTACGACCATTGCTGCCGTGAATTTCCCCGAAGTGGCCTTGCCTGCACAAGCAGACAATCATCGTATTCTTCATATCCATGAGAACCGTCCTGGCGTGTTATCACGCATCAATGCCATTTTCTCTGAACATGGCATTAACATCACTGGCCAGTATCTGCGTACAACGGAAAAGCTCGGTTACATGGTCATGGATGTGGATGCCGAAACCGGTGAGTTAGCGTTGGAAAAAGTCAAAGAAGTCGATGGTACGATCAAGGCTCGAGTGTTGTTTTAAACGCTTTTATTTACTCGCTTGAATAAAAAAAATCCAGCCTTGGCTGGATTTTTTTATGGACAGCAACATAGGCATTATCGAATGCCAAGAGTGGTGGTGATGTCCTGGATTTTCTGTTTAATATTGTCGGTTACTCGTGACATAAAGGCTTCTGACTCATTGGCTTGTTCACGTATCTGCACAACGGCTTCATTGAGTCGGTTCATGCCCGTTTTTTGTTCAGCGGCATAACCTGATGCTTTTTTAGCGAGATGGGTGGACTGTTGTGATTTGTCTAATACATCCTGAGCGGACTGTCCGAGTGCTTGGGTAAGACTGATTTGCTCGTGTGATGCGTGCTCAATTAGCTCAATATTCTTTTTGAGTTTACCTGTGGCGGTGTGTAAGGAGGAAAAAATGTCTGTAATTTCTTCCAAAGACTGTTGAGTGCGACTTGAAAGCGTTCTGACTTCCGATGCGACTACCGCAAATCCTCGTCCATGTTCTCCTGCCCGGGCAGCTTCAATGGCAGCGTTTAAAGCCAGTAAGTTTGTTTGTTCTGAAATGTCCTTAATGCCGCCGACAATAGAAGAAGCACTAGAGACAGAGTTTTCCAAATTATTTAATGCGTTGCGACTGCTGTTGAGGCGCTCAACCGTGGTTTGGTTAGCTTGGGTTAATGCGGCGGCTTGATCAACACTGTGGGTCATGGCGGTATTGGTGTCTGTTGCATAGCTCGCCACTTCTTGAGCACGAATTTCCGCTTTGTTCGCAAGGACTTCCACTTGGCTAGACAGGTCGAGGGTGTTATCCAGTTTTTGTTTTGAATCCATGCCCAGTTTATGTACTTGTCCGAACGCGGTGAGCATTTCATTTAGAGACACTGAAATATTATTTAATTCGGTATCTCTTTGCTGACGCTGTACGCTGACTTGTTCTAGATATCGATTTAAGTAGTGGGCGACATCCGATAGTTCATTCTTAGTTTTGCCCACTTTTAATGTTTGGACGTTTTGATGTTCAACCAACTCTTTTACCGCGCTATAAAGGTCCTTTGCACTTTTAACGACGACTTTATTCTGAAAAATATGCACGGCAATGGTGGTGATGACCATGAGTAGCACAAACAATGAAAAAGCCATGAGTGTCTGCTGTTGTGTGTTTTCAGCACTTTGCTGAATGCTGGTTGTACCGGCTTTTAACGTCGCTTCTAATTGGTCGATTAGTCCTCGAATTTTCGTTTGTGCTGCTGTGGCTTGTTGAATCCCAGTAAGACTTGAGCTTACGTCTTTAAGGTAGCGGTGTGACCAGGTATGCAACTCGCTTTTGGCTTCTTCGAGCGGATCGACCATGTCGTCGCCTTCATCGGTATCCCAGCCCATTAAAGCTGAAAGGTCATCTTCCGAGTCGGCATCTTGATCACTCTCTAAGGATAGAATAGGCAGTTCTGAAAACGCTTTGATGTGAGTTTGGAAGCGCACCAGCGCTTCTTTCAAACGTTGAAGGTTGTCTTCGGTCGTTTTCGCTAGGTATTCATTTTTGGCGCTATTTACATGAGCAAGATCGGCATATAAATAAGCTTGGCTAGCTAGGTATGGCGCCGCATCATTAAGGCTATTACTCTCAAGGTAAAGATGGATTTTATCGGCCAAGGCATTAAGGGATAGTAAAATTTGACGTTCGTTGTTTTCAATTAAAGCAAATGGGCTACCGGACAGTTTACCCGCTGCTCTGACATCGGATTCTAGGCTGTGCTGAATTTCGGCGAGAGGCTCTTGAATAGGGGCTTTGATGTTATCGGGTAAGGTTTTTAACGTTGGATAAATTTTAGTTTGAATAAATTCTTGCGCAGATTGTAGGGTTGAAGCTTCACCTGATGAAAGGTAGCTTTCAATCTGTTGCTTCAAATCAATGGCGGAATATTCCCATACTTGAGTGTATGAATCACTTTTCTCAAAGGCGCCACGGAATTGCATTAAGCTCCATAACAGTAAAGCGATGAGCATGGCCGCAATGATTAAGTAGCTTATTGTTGTCGTGCGAGTGACGTGGGATATTTTCAATTCAAAACCTGCCGTTAACAAATTATTACGATTTCAGGCTACCTTAATATTATCTCATGACAGAATTGTTACAGTGGTGAGCAGCAATTGAGATTTGGATCCGATATGGATTGCAGGTCTATTGGCGACAGTTTTTTTATTGTGCGCGACATTTGTGACATTTATGTTGCTATGCTGGAAAAAACAGGTGGTCACTTTATCGTCATGATTCTACGTTACATTTGATGGATTATTAAACGCTTGTTTAATAAATGTTGAATTTCTGTGTTATTTCCGTTTTGATTAGGTAACAACAATTAACGAAAAAGGAGCTCGAACATGACACTTTCACGTCGTCAGTTTGTCAAAGGTGCCTCGGTTGCTGGTGCTGTTGCGGCTACACCATTCTCAATAAACCGTGCTATTGCCGCGAATAAAGAACTGCGTATTTATGCATGGGCAGGTTACATTACCGATGAAATGTTGGCAGATTTTAAAGCCAAAACAGGCATCAATGCCACCTTTACACCTTATGGTACGAACGATGAGTTAATGAACTCATTACGCGCAACGGACGGTACTGGTTTTGACATCATTATGCCGACAGTCGATCGTGTTCCGGGTTATGTTGATTACGATTTGATTCAACCTCTTGATGTAAAACGTGTTAATTGGAGTGGTTGTCTTGAGAGCGCACTGGCTGGTTCTGACGTTGGTGGCATCGTAAAAGGTAAGCGTTACTTCGCTCCTTCTGATTGGGGTACGGAAGCGATTGCCTACAACACAGAATATGCCAAGGTGGATCCTAAGAATCTAAGTTATGGTGATCTTTGGACACCTGAAAATGCTGGTGGCGTGACGGTTCGTGGTCATTCTGCATTAGTTGGTATTGGTTTGTGGTTAGAGAAAGCAGGCAAGTTACCTTATCCTTTGCTTGATTCGTACAAAAATGAACAGGCGATGCGTGCTAACTTTGAAGTCATTCTAAAAGTGGCGGTAGAAAATAAGTCCGCTATTGCTCAATTCTGGTCTACTGAAAATGAGGCGCAGGGTGCGTTCCGTGCAAATGGTGCCGTGATCGGTCAAACTTGGGATAGCACCGCCTTTAAACTGAAAGCAGAAGGTGAGCCTGTTGCATACGGTGCACCGAAAGAAGGTGCCTTGGCTTGGATGGAAGGGTTTGTTATTCCGAAAAATGCTAACAATGTGGATTCGGTTTATGAGTTCATCAACTGGTACTACACCCCTGAAGCGGGTGCGATGTTCGTTAAAGCAACGGGTTACAACTCAACGGCTAAAGGCGCGGATGCGTTGCTGCCAGCTGAAACGAAACAGTTCTTCCAAGACTCTTATACACAGCAGGATCTTGCTAACCTATGGTGGTGGCCTATCCAAGAACCTTGGTATGTAGCACTGCGTAACGAATATCAAGATCGCTACTTATCAGCGTAATCTGTTTATTAAAGCCCCTCGGAAAGTGTTTCCGAGGGGCTTTTTTTACATTAATTTTTAGTATTTGAGAGAATCAATGGATAGTAGTGTTCATTTAAACAATGTTGTCATGCAGTTTGGTGATTTTACGGCCATTCAAAAGTCTGATTTAAAAATTGAGTCAGGTGAGTTTTTTAGTTTTTTAGGCCCTTCCGGTTGTGGTAAAACCACGATTTTGAACATGATCAGCGGCTTTCTAGATCCGACAGAAGGTTGTGTCAAAATTGGCGGGCAAGACATGGCTGGTGTGCCTGCAAACAAACGTCCAACGTCGATGATTTTTCAAAACCTCGCGCTTTTCCCGCTGATGACAGTGGCGGAAAATATTGAGTTTGGCCTAGAAGTCCGCGGAGTTTCGAAAAGTGAGCGTAAAAAAGCCTCCGATCGTTTATTGGCGTTAGTCGCGTTAGAAGGAAGTGGTCATAAGAAAGTCTCTGAGCTGTCTGGTGGTCAAAAGCAACGCATCGCCATCGCTCGTGCATTAGCAGTTGAGCCGCAAGTATTATTACTGGACGAACCACTTTCTGCTTTGGACTTAAAGCTGCGCCAGCATATGCGTACAGAGTTAAAAGAGATTCAGCGTAAAACAGGCATCACCTTTATTTATATTACACATGACCAAGGTGAAGCTCTGACCATGTCGGATAGAGTGGCCGTGATGTCCGCTGGTCGAATCCAGCAGGTGGCGGACCCTATTACCTTATACCGTGATCCCCAAACCGCTTTTGTCGCGTCTTTTGTTGGTGAGAACAATGCCATTCAAGGCAAAGTAGAGCGTATTGATAGTGGTGTTGCAGAGATTCATTGTGGTGAACTTGGTGTCTTGAAAGGGCGAGTGCAGTCTTCTGTAGCGATTGGTGAAGAAGCCACTCTGTTTATTCGCCCTGAGCATTTTCGCTTACAGGTTGAAGAGGGCATGTTAAGTGTGGCGGTTGAAATAGAAGAAGTGAACTTTGAAGGGGCATACCTAACACTAAGCACTTCTACAACCGCCGCTTCAAAACAAACTCTGACGATTCAGCTGGGTGCGCACCAATACAATGATGATTTCGCGAAGGGAAAGGCTTTATCACTTTCTTACAGTGTGAGCGATGCCATTGTGATTGGAGGTGATAGTAATGCTTAACCAGCTAAAGGCTCGCTTTGGCAGTGGGTTAGCCATTGGTATTGTGGGTATGATTGCCATTTGGCTGATTGCTTTGGTTATTTTGCCGCAACTTCTGATGGTGGATTACTCGTTTCGCCCTAATCTGTTGCCAGCAGATATTGGTGGGCCAAAAGACACCTATTCTTTGGTTAACTACGAAACCTTGTTTAGTAACCATATCCATTTGAAAATCTTTTTTAAGACCATTTGGTCTAGCGTTCTCGTAACGGCATTGACTCTTATTGTGAGTTATCCGATTGCGTTTTATTTGGCAAAAGTAGCGACACCTCAAAAAGCCGCTTTATGTCTATTACTACTGATTATTCCTTTTTGGATTAATGAAATCCTTCGGACTTTCTCTTGGTACATTATTTTAGCCTATAAGGGGCCTTTAAATGCGGCCTTGTTAGGTTTGGGTTTGATTGATCGCCCCATCCGATTTTTGTCAGGTGATGGCGGTGTGTTAATTGGTATGGTTTACGCTTATATCTTGTTTATGATCTTCCCTATTTATAATGCCATCGAGAGTTTGGATACCAATCAAATTAAAGCCGCTCGTAACCTTGGCGCAGGTTGGGTTCGAACCCATTGGCGAGTCATCATTCCACATGCTAAGCCTGGTATTGCAACGGGCTGTATTATGACCTTTATGTTGGCGGCTGGTAGTTATGCTGTACCTGCTCTGTTAGGTTCGCCAGGCAGTCGCTGGTTTACCCAGATCATTTACAACTGGTTCTTTGAGGGTGGTAACTGGAATCAAGGTGCTGCATATGCCTTCTTATTGTTGATTATCTGTATTGGCTTTATTGCCTTGGTAATGCGTGTGTTTAAAGTGGGCCTAGGAGACATTGCACGATGAGTTCAGAAAGCATTATGCGATTTGGTGTTCGCTTTTATATTGGGGTGTTTTTCTTATACCTATTTACACCGCTTATTATCATGGGGTTGGCTACGTTTAACGACAGTCGCTTCCCAACGGTTTCACCATGGCGTGGTGCAACACTAAAATGGTTTGAGGCCTTGGCGCAAGACGGTGCCATGTGGCAGGCGTTATGGACAAGTATCATAGTGGCCGCAGGCGTGTTGGTGGTGGCCGTGCCAATTGGTATTTGTTGTGCTTTGTTTTTATCGACCGTGCAAGGTAAAGGCAAAACCTTTATTTACTCATTGATGATGTCGCCATTGTTGACGCCCGGTGTCATTGTGGGTATTTCAACGTTAATCTTCTGGAAAGGCTTGTCGGTAAGTGGTGGTATATTTTTGACCGTGATTGCTCAAACAACCTTTATTTCCGCTTATGTAATGTTAATGGTCTTGGCGAGATTGCAGCGTTTTGATCGTACCTTAGAAAATGCGGCGCTGAGTTTAGGGGCGACACAATGGCAAGCATTCCGCCGAATTTTATTGCCTTATCTAAAACCCGCTATTATTTCGGCGGCCGCCATTGCGTTTTTACAATCTTTTGAAAACTACAATACGACATTGTTTGTAAAAGGTTATGACACGACGTTAACCGTCTATATCGCGTCTAAAGTGCGAACAGGTCTGACGCCTGCCGTAAATGCCTTAGGTTTGGTGATGATTACCATCACGATTTTGCTTGCTGTGGTGTACGAATGGAAGCGTCGTAAAGAAGCTGCGAATGAAACAGAGGCTTAATGATTGAGTAAATGCACTTAAGATTTCTATTAAAAATGCCTGTTATCTTTTGATAACAGGCATTTTTGTATGCTAATCAAACAGCTTTGGTTAACTTCTAACCTAAATATGAAAAACTTAACCAAAACATCAAAAAAACGAAAAAAAGAGTTGCACTAAATCTGTAGATCCTTAATATACGCCCTCGCT
>NZ_JBHZSP010000024.1:0-24547 GCF_043643765.1 Marinomonas posidonica
CCTGAGTCCGATAGCGTATCGGAATCAGGCCTTGAAAGCCGCTTAGAACAGAGTCCAACTTTATGGGGTCAGTTCATCGATAGGCTTTTTTATAAAAATCATCTCTATTAAGCCAACTTGCTAACTAAGCAATTTACGGCTTTTCATGCAAGACAAGCAAAGCCTTAGTAGATACATGCGTTGCAGAAATAGACGTCTAAATAATCATTAGAAAGCATTTAAATCAAAACAATTCAGCATGCATGAAACATGCAACTGAACCCACCAATAGACATATTGTAAGCACAAAAAAAGCCACTCAAATTGAGTGGCTTTTAGTATGCATAGCCAGACCTGAAGTTTACAATGTTAGACGACGAACATCGCTCAACAATGAGTTCAAGTAAGTTAAGAAGCGACCTGCATCACCACCATTAATTGCTCTGTGGTCATAAGACAAGCACAAAGGCAACATAGTGCGAGGCTCAAAGTCTTTACCGTTCCAACGTGGTTCGATATCGGCTTTGGACACACCTAGAATCCCCACCTCAGGACAGTTAACAATTGGCGTGAAACCAGTACCACCAATCGCACCAAGGCTAGAGATAGTAAAGCAACCACCTTGCATATCAGCAGGCTTAAGCTGCTTATCAAGTGCTTTCTTGATCAACTCGCCCGCTTCTTTTGCGATCTGCACAACGGATTTTTTATCCACATCACGCAATACAGGAACAACAAGCCCAACAGGAGAATCAACAGCAATACCTATGTTGACATAGTGCTTCTGCACATAACTTTCACCGTCAGCCATCAAAGAAACATTGAATGCAGGGTTAGCCACCATTGCTTGCGCAACGGCTTTGATCAGGAATGGCAGTGGTGTCAATTTTACACCTTGCTTTTCCATCTCTGGCTTCAAGCCTTTACGGAACTCTTCCAAATTCGAGATATCGGCTTTATCAAACTGAGTCACTTGTGGCACAACCAAAGAGTTGCGAACCATGTTCTCAGCGGTCAATCGCTGAATCTTACTCATCTTAACAATTTCGATTTCACCGAACTTGCTAAAGTCTTGATCTGGAACCGTTGGCAAGCCTGCACCAGAGGCCGCGCCCGCAGCAGGCGCAGATGCCGCCTTCTTTACAGCCGCTTTAACATAAGCATGCAGATCTTCTTTCAAGATACGACCACGAGGGCCTGTAGCACGAACAAGCGATAAATCCACACCCAACTCACGAGCCAACATGCGAACAGCAGGACCTGCGTGAACTTTTTTGGATGGTTCAGTCAATACAGCAGATTGATCTACAGCAGGAGTCGCCGCTTTTGGCTGACTTGCTGCTGGCGCTTCGGCTTTCTTCTCTGGCGCTGGCGCTGTAGCTTGTGCAGCTGGTGCTGAAACAGCACCTTCCACTTCAAGCTCTAGGATCAAATCACCTTCAGAAACCTGATCGCCCTCTTTTATAGAGATAGACTTCACTTTACCGGATTTAGGCGCAGGAATGTCCATTGATGCCTTGTCTGTTTCAAGCACGATGATGGAATCACCCTCTTTGACCTCATCACCAGCGGCAACCGCCACTTCGATGACATCAACACCTTCAGCACCACCAATATCAGGCACCTTAACGGATTCAACACCACCAGAAGTTGCAACAGGCGCGGCTTCGGTTGCTTGTTGAGCAGGCTCAGCAACCTCTTCAGAGGTGCCTGCAGATTCCGTAACCATGGTTAAGATGGCACTTCCTTCTGACACGGTATCGCCTACTTTGATTGAGATAGCAGCAACTTTACCAGTAAATGGTGAAGGTATATCCATTGACGCTTTGTCCGTTTCAAGAACGATTAAAGAATCACCTTCCTCTACCTGATCACCTTCAGCGACACAAAGCTCTATCACCTCAACGTCTGTAGCACCACCAATATCAGGTACAACAACTTGTTGCTCACTAGACGTAGCAGCAGGTGCAGGTGCAGCAGTCGGCTCAGCCGCTTGTTCTGTTTCAGCAGGCTGATCAACACTAGCGGAACCTTCAAGCTCGATCACTAGAACTTCATCACCTTCAGACACTTTATCGCCTTCAGCAACGGATATTTTCGTTACTTTACCTGCTTGCGATGAAGGCACATCCATTGAAGCCTTGTCCGTTTCTAAAACAATAATTGATTGGTCAACTTCAATAATGTCACCAACCTTAACACTGACCTCGATAACTTCGACATCAGTCGCACCGCCAATATCCGGTACTCGAATGATTTCAGTACTCACAGAAATCTCCTTTGTCGTTTAGACGCATCAAACTTAAAATCTTATCTGGTTTTGATTTATCAAAACCAGATACCTAGCTTGTCAAGTAATTAGCAAATAACTGGATTTGGCTTCTCAGGATCTAAACCAAACTTGGCAATCGCCTCACTAACTACGGATGCATCAACCACACCGTCTTTCGCCAGTGCACTCAAGGCAGAAACAACAACCCAGTAACGGTTGATCTCAAAGAAATGACGCAATTGAGCACGTGTATCGCTTCGACCGAAACCATCTGTTCCAAGTACATTGTATGTACCTTTTACAAATGGGCGGATCTGATCAGCAAACAACTTCATGTGGTCAGTTGATGCAATCACAGGCCCTTTACCGTCTAAGCAAGTCTCAACATAAGACTGGCGTTGCTCCGCTTCAGGGTGAAGCATATTCCAACGACTTGCATCCAAACCTTCACGACGCAATTCATTGAAAGAAGTCACACTCCAAACATCCGAGTTCACACCGAAGTCATTGAACAGAATTTCAGCGGCCGCTTCCACTTCACGAAGAATAACACCTGAACCAAGCAATTGAACTTGCTTTTTATTGGTTTTCTTAGTGTGAGATTTTAGCTTGTACATGCCTTTCAGGATGCCATCTTCAACACCTTCAGGCATATCTTCGTGAGCGTAGTTTTCATTCATCACTGTTAGGTAATAGAAAACACTCTCTTTCTCTTTGTACATACGACGTAAGCCATCTTGAACGATAACAGCGACTTCGTAAGAGTAAGTCGGGTCGTAAGAAATACAGTTTGGAATCGTACCAGCCAAGATGTGTGAGTGACCATCTTCGTGCTGTAGACCTTCACCATTTAGCGTAGTACGACCTGCAGTGGCACCAATCAAGAAGCCACGCGCCTGAGAATCACCCGCTGCCCACGCCAAGTCACCAACACGTTGGAAACCAAACATAGAGTAGTAGATGTACACAGGAATCATAGGTAGATTGCTGTTACTGTAAGACGTTGCTAGTGCCAACCAAGAAGAGAATGCCCCTGCTTCGTTGATACCTTCCTGAAGAATCTGCCCGTCTTGTGACTCTTTGTAGTACATGATCTGAGTATGGTCATGTGGCGTGTAACGCTGACCTTCAGAAGAATAAATACCCAATTGACGGAACATGCCTTCCATACCGAAAGTACGCGCTTCATCAGCAAGAATTGGCACTACGCGTGGGCCAATTTGCTTGTCTTTCACCATCACGTTTAAGGCACGAACAAATGCCATCGTCGTGGAAATTTCACGACCTTTAGTACCCGCAATTTGCGCTTTAAACGCTTCAAGAGACGGCACTTCCAGTGCTTCACAATCACGACGACGTGTTGGGAAGTCACCATGCAATTCTTTACGACGTGAGCGCAAGTATTGCATTTCTGGGCTATCTTCAGCTGGCTTGTAATAAGGCAGATCTTTCAGCTCTTCATCACTAATTGGAATACCAAATTTGTCACGAAACTGAGCAAGAGACTCTTCGTCAAGTTTCTTAGTCTGGTGAGCTGTATTTTGCGCTTCAGCCGCCTTAAACATACCGTAACCCTTGACCGTTTGAGCCAAGACAACAGTAGGTTGACCTTTATGAGAAGTTGCTTCTTTGTAAGCCGCATATACTTTATATGGATCGTGACCACCGCGATTAAGATTCATGATCTCATCGTCAGTCATGTCTTTAACCATTTCTAGCAACTCAGGGTACTTACCGAAGAAATGCTCACGAGTATAAGCACCACCATTCGCTTTGTAGTTCTGTAGTTCGCCATCGCACACTTCGTTCATGCGCTTAACAAGCAAACCTTTGGTGTCTTTTTCGAACAAAGGATCCCAATGACGACCCCAAAGACACTTAACAACGTTCCAACCAGCACCTCGGAAGACACCTTCCAATTCTTGAACAATCTTGCTGTTACCACGTACAGGCCCATCAAGACGCTGTAAGTTACAGTTGATTACGAAGATTAAGTTATCTAGCTTCTCACGACCCGCCAGCGCAATCGCACCCAAAGATTCCGGCTCATCACACTCACCATCACCTAGGAAAGCCCAGACCTTACGATCACCTTGATCAATCAAGCCACGACTGTGCTGATATTTCATCACATGAGCTTGATAAATAGCTTGTAGTGGCCCAAGACCCATAGATACCGTTGGGAACTGCCAGTAATCTGGCATCAACCATGGGTGTGGATACGAAGAGATGCCTTTGCCATCTACTTCACGACGGAAATTATCAAGCTGTTCATCAGTCAAACGACCTTCAATGTATGAACGAGCATAAATCCCAGGGGAAATATGGCCTTGGAAGAACACCATATCTGCTTCTTGTTTACCGTCATTACCACGGAAAAAGTGGTTAAAGCCGATATCGTACAAGGTTGCCGCAGATGAGAAACTAGTAATGTGGCCACCAAGGGTAGAATCCGCTCGGTTTGCTTTCATTACCATTGCCAATGCATTCCAACGAATGATTGAACGAATACGACGCTCCATAAAGATGTCACCAGGTAGTGGTGCTTCATCTTCTGGCGCTATCGTATTGCGATATGGCGTCGTAATAGAGGCTGGTAGTGAAGTGCCCGCTTTAGAGGCCTCACCACTCAGACGGTTTAAAATGTATTGCGCGCGATCAGGACCTTCTTCGCGAAGGACAGACTCAAGCGCATCGATCCACTCTTTGGTTTCAATTGGATCGATGTCTTCGAGAATATGCTGCTCAGTCATCGTGTTAATAACTCCCGCTATTAGAACAGATACTTAACCTTCAAATAATCAGTGTTGCTAACCATTTAAAAGCTACTTAAACGAGCCAGAAATGAACGGTGTGTTGCACCATTTATTTCAGTCGACCTAGATAAAACGACACCCTACTCGTTTGAGCTAGCGTGTCGTTTTATCTGCACCAATGGTCATAGTTTTTGTTTTAATTGTTTACCATTGAATCAACCACCAGCTGAAATACGCTGGTCGGCTCGCTTCCAATTTGAGTCTGGTTCAACAGACCCTTCATTTATTTTTCACCTCAGCAGCATGACTAACTGAGAATGAAAATACAAAATTTCATTACTATATAATGAAAGTAGAAAGCGCAAATAAAGTGTTACTTCACTTTTAGTCTAACCAATCTAAATTAGGCTATTTTTTGTCTTATGCTCTTCTAATTCGGGCGTAAGATTAACACCTAAACAAGAAATCGCATAGACAAACTACGCATCAAGCATAGATCAAGACCACTTTTGTAGCTTTAAAACATGACGTTTTACTGACACAAATCCATGTAAAGTCCGACCAATTCGGCCTCAGTCTAACTGCAAAACCTTCAATTCACAAAATAAATGCAGACTATAAATCACATTAATACAAGTAGAATTGATCACAACTTGATCTATACAACCTGAAAAACTGTAATAAAATTACATAAATACCACCCTTTTCATATGGCATTTTGCGCACTCTCACTCTCAATCACTGAGTATATTTTGCTTAATTCAGATACGAATTCAGCTGAATGTCATATAAATCAATCATTATGATCAATTCAGCACTGACGATTTGTGAATATAAAGCTACAATAGTGAATTCAAAAATGCGCATTATAGGACTGTACATGACCCCTTTGGACGCTCAATTAATTGAGCATATTCAAACTCAGGTTGCTTTTGCACTTAAAGAAGATATTGGTAGTGGCGACATTACGGCGCAACTGATTCCAGATGATCAATACATTACCGCCAACCTCATCAGTCGAGAAGACGCTGTACTCTGTGGGCAAGCTTGGGCCAACGAAGTATTTAAACAGCTTGGAAATGATGTCAGCTTAACTTGGCATCAACAAGACGGCGACCTAATAATCGCCGATCAAGTATTTCTGACCATTAAGGGGCATGCCCGAACCATTTTAACGGGTGAGAGAACGGCCCTTAACTTCATTCAAAGCCTCTCCTATACCGCTACTGTCACACGCCAATATTGCCTGTTAGTGGAAGGAACAGCATTAACCATACTGGATACTCGCAAAACCATCCCAGGCATGCGTTTAGCACAGAAATATGCCGTAACGACTGGCGGCGGTCAAAATCATCGCATTGGTTTATATGATGCCTTCTTGATCAAGGAAAATCATATTATGGCTGCTGGCTCTATTCCTAATGCTGTTGCGATGGCAAAACAAATTGCACCAGGCAAAACCATTGAAGTGGAAACTGAAAATCTAGAAGAAGTCGCCGAAGCGGTTAACGCAGGTGCCGACATCATCATGTTAGATAATTTTTCCTACGACGACATGCGCCAGGCCGTTCAGCAGTATCAAGGCTCAGTAAAATTTGAAGCTTCTGGCAATATGGACAAACAACGTTTGCCAGAAGTAGCCAAAACTGGCGTTGACTTTGTATCAATAGGTGCATTAACAAAGCATGTCACTGCCATCGATTTATCTTTACGTGTATATCAGGAGTCATGATGAAAGACAGTATTCTAGTAATTAATTGCGGTAGTTCATCACTGAAGTTCGCTATTTTAGCCAACGCCGGACAAGATACTTTGATGGAAGGCATTGCCGACCAACTTGGCTCAGACACCAGCACCATTACTTTTAAACACCAAGGTGAAAAACATCAAAAGCCTCTTGCTGTAGGCAATCATGAGCATGCAGTGAAAGAGATTAAGGCTTGGTTAGATCTACACTCAGACATCAACCATTCCTTAGTCGGGATTGGACACCGCATCGTTCATGGTGGCGAAACATTTAATCAGTCCGTGTTAATCAATCAAGAGGTCATTAATGGCATTCAAGAATGTGCCAGCTTAGCCCCACTTCATAGCCCTGCACATTTAAAAGGCATTGAAGTTACCTTAGCGTTGTTCCCTGGCTTACCACAGGTCGCAGTGTTTGACACCTCGTTCCACCAAAGCCTGTCAAAAGAGCAGTTTCTTTACCCGATCCCAATGGATTTTTATCGAGAACACCACTTTCGCAAATACGGCTTTCATGGCACCAGCTATCGCTACATCAATCAACAGCTTGCTAAACTGGCACCCGGCAGCGATCAGCAAGGGGTTCTGGTGGCTCACCTTGGTAATGGTGCGAGCACTTGCGCCATTAACAAAGGCAAGTCGTCAGATACCAGCATGGGGATTACACCTCTTGAAGGGCTAATGATGGGAACTCGTTCCGGCAGTCTCGATCCAAGCTTGCTAACTTTCATTATGAAAGCCAAACACCTTTCCGCAGAAGAAGCACTTGATGTGCTTAATAAGAAAAGCGGTTTGCTTGGTGTATCTGAACTATCAAATGATTGCCGTACGTTAGAAGATGCCATGATATC
Organism: Marinomonas posidonica; assembly: GCF_043643765.1. Lineage (GTDB taxonomy): Bacteria > Pseudomonadota > Gammaproteobacteria > Pseudomonadales > Marinomonadaceae > Marinomonas > Marinomonas posidonica_A. Next base: position 7,605 of record NZ_JBHZSP010000024.1, read on the forward strand.
AGGTGACGAGAGAGCTAAATTAGCACTCGATATGTTTGCTATTCGTACCGCTAAATACCTAGTAAGTACCGCCACAACTTTAGAAAGTATTGATCACTTGGTCTTCACTGGTGGTATCGGCGAGAATTCAGTCTATCTACGTAATGCCATTTGCCAACAACTGCGTGCTTTTAATATCAAGCTGGATAATCGTCTAAACAACCACGCCCGTCGTGGTGAAGCATCAAACATAAGCGCCGAAGATAGCCAAACTCAAGTCTGGATCATCCCAACAAATGAGGAGCTTATGATTGCATTGGATACCATTAGCTTGATACAAGGTTCATAACAGGTTCAGCCCACTATTAATGGACTAACATAGGATTCTTACATATGACAATTAACGTACTTATGACAGTTCCAACAGGACCAGGTGTTGGCTTAACATCCGTTTCGGTTGGTCTAGTTCGTGCTCTTGAACAGCAAGGGCTGAAAGCGAGCTTCTTCAAACCAGTCGCTCAACCTCAGCCAGGTGATAAAGGCCCAGATAAATCGACTGCCATGGTGGCACAAGGCTCATCCTTAACACCGGCCGAACCGATCCCATTGCACGAAGCCGAGCGTTTTCTTTATAACGACAACATTGATGAATTAATGGAAGAAATCGTCGGCCGCTTCCAAGCCAGTGTTGAGCCTGACTCGACGGTAATAGTGGAAGGGTTAGCGCAAATTGCCGGGCATCCGTATGCGACTCGCTTAAATAAAGCCATTGCTCGCACTCTAGATGCTGGCTTAGTGCTAGTCACCGCTCCTAATAACATGCGAGTAAATGAACTAGAGCATCATGTTGAGATTGCTGCTGGATCTTATGGCGGCATTAAAGCAGATGACGTCATTGGCTGTATTTTGAACAAGACCACTCCTGGCTCATTAGGGGTAAAATCCTATGGAGACTTATTTGCTCAACGCGGCATCTTTAAACGTAACTTCAGTTTACTAGGCCAAATACCATCGGCCGACGAACTGACGTTTCCGAGAGTAAAAGACGTCGCCGATTTTTTGGGTGCAACCATTGTTAATGCGGGCGAAATGGAAACTCGACGAGTGCAATCTTACACACTTTGTGCACGTGGCGTTGAGAATGTATTAGAGGCTTTGAAACCAGGCGTGGTGGTCTTTACGCCAGGTGATCGTACAGACGTCATTATGGCCACAGCCATTGCTGCGCTAAACGACATCAAAATCGCCGCATTAGTGGTGACTGGCGGTTACCAACCTAGTGAAGCCTTGATGTCCCTTTGTGGTAAAGCCATGGCTAAAGGTCTGCCTGTGCTATCCGTTAATTCGAATAGCTGGGAAACCGTGATCAACATGCAATCGTTCAACCAAGAAATCCCACTCGATGATAAAGAACGCGTCTCTATGGTAAAAGAACACATAGCACGCTGTATTGACCACGACTGGATTAATTCTTTTGCTCTCAATCAAGAAGAAAGAAAACTTTCACCACCCGCTTTCCGTTTCCGTTTAATTGAATTGGCCCGTTCACTAAACAAACGCATTGTGCTTCCAGAAGGGGAAGAAATTCGCACCATTCAAGCAGCTTCTATTTGTGCAGAACGAGGCATTGCACGCTGTACACTACTGGGTAATGAGCAAGAGATTCTTCGTACTGCTCAAAATAACGGTATTGAATTAAGTCATGGTGTCGAGATTTTAGATCCGGCCAGTATTCTTGAGGGTTATGTTGGCCCAATGGTCGAACTTCGTAAAAGTCGTGGTTTAACGGACATAGTAGCTCGTGAACAACTCGAAGATAACGTTGTTTTAGGCACCATGATGCTACAAACAGGCGATGTGGATGGCTTGGTTTCAGGTGCGGTTCACACCACCGCTAATACCATTCGTCCGGCATTGCAATTAATCAAAACCTCTCCTGACGCCAGTTTGGTTTCCTCTGTTTTCTTCATGTGCTTGCCAGATCAAGTCTTGGTATATGGCGATTGTGCAATTAATCCAGACCCTAGCGCTGAACAGCTCGCTGAAATCGCGGTTCAAAGTGCAGATTCTGCAAGTGCATTTGGTATTACGCCGAAAGTCGCTATGATCAGTTACAGTACAGGTGGTTCAGGTACAGGAAATGATGTAGATAAAGTACGTGAAGCAACCGAAATTGCGCAACGACTTCGTCCTGATCTTTTAATTGATGGCCCGTTGCAATACGATGCCGCGATCATGGAAAAAGTCGCCAAACAAAAAGCACCTAATAGTAAAGTCGCAGGTAAAGCCACAGTATTTGTTTTCCCTGATTTAAATACAGGCAACACGACTTATAAGGCCGTACAACGAAGTGCCGATGTGGTGAGTATCGGTCCGATGTTGCAAGGTATTCGCAAGCCAGTTAACGATTTGTCACGTGGTGCCTTGGTTGATGATATTGTCTACACCATTGCTATCACAGCGATTCAAGCAGGTGAAATAAAATCTTAATTTAGGTCTTTTCGTCCAATCTGGGATCATATAATGAAAACCAGATTGGACAATCACCACTTTGCCGATTAATATTTAACCATTAACAATAAATTACATTTGTAAGTGGTGAGTATTATGTCCGGTAGCCTCCCTCATTCCATTGCCGTGTCCAACCAAACACAATCCAATGTAGCCCAGCCAGGTTACACGACTTACGATGTTCGTTCTGACGAAGACACCAATATGGCGGCATTAAATGCCCGTAATGCCAAAGCCTCAAGTGATTTAGTCGTCACCATATCGGAACAAGGCCAAGCACTTCAGGGCCGAACTCGAAAGCAATTTGAAGAAACCAAAAAGAAAAAAGAAACACTATCCAAAACGAGAGAAGACTTAATTGAAGATGAGTTTCTCGGAGAGTTTGAAGATGACGCTTCTCTACCTGTGTTTGGTAAAACCGATAAATCAGAATTTTATTCAGAAAAAACACCAACGGGTGAAATGTTAGATCAAACCGTCTAATCATGAATAGACGTTTTTAATATAAAGGCAGGATGCCTAACAACCTCTTCAAGGAGTGAAGAATGTTTATTTGCCGCAATGCTCAGCAAGGCTTTACCTTGCTTGAACTCATGGTCGTGATCGCCATTATCTCTATTCTAGCGAGCCTTTCTGCTCCCACCTTCACGCGCCAAATTGCCAAAGCCAAACTTATTGATGCCCAAAACATAGGAACCCAACACCAAGCCATTATAGAGGAATTCATTTTATTAAATGGTCACTTCCCAAGCGCTGAAGAATTTAAGCTCTACAAACGCACTTTGGCAGACAAATCGATTGTTAAAAGTCTTGCTGTTAAGAACCAAAATAATATCAGCGGCGATCTCGTATTAACCCTTAATAACAGCACCGACATTACTGAAGGCCAAGTGATCACCTATCAACGTGATAGCAATCGTAATTGGTCCTGTACCTCTGACATAAATCAGCAACTTCTACCTCAACAATGCACCTCTAGCGTTGGAGAAAAAGAATGACACTGGAAGAAATCTTAACCACCGCGATTCAAAGCAGGGCAACAGATATACACATTGAACAGACCCATCAGGCCATTCATGTTTATCAAAGGCAATTCGGCTTACTAAAAAAAATGACAGAGCTAAGTTCAAATGAAGGCTTACTAAATCGAATTAAAATGAAAGCGAACTTAGATCTTTCAGAGTCTCGACGAACTCAAGAAGGCCAATTCTCTTTTACTGAAAAAGACAAAACCACCTTCATTCGAGTCAGCATCATTGCTACCGTAAAAGGTGAAAAAGTTGCCATGCGCTTATTACCCGAAAAACATCAATTGAGCTTAAATGAAATTGGTCTACCCAAAACCATTTATAGTCAACTGAAAACGGCAATACACTCTACCAGTGGTTTAATTCTTGTTTGCGGGGCAACTGGTGCCGGAAAGAGCACAACACTCTACGCCTGTTTGGAAGCATTAAATGATGGACAGAAAAGCATTTTCACCATTGAGGACCCCGTCGAATATGAACTAACCGGCTTATTTCAATGTGAGCCGAACCCAGCCATAGAACTTAACTCAGCGGCCTTACTAAAATCTTTGTTACGACAAGATCCTGACATCATTATGTTAGGGGAAATACGAGATGCCATCACAGCCAACTTAGCTGTTAATGCCGCATTAACTGGGCATCTTGTTTTGGCTACCCTTCACACCAACTCAGCATTTGATGCGATTCACCGATGCCATGCTTGGCAAGTCGATTTTTTCTCTTTAGTGAGCTCTTTGAGACTCATCATCCATCAATCCATGCAATATGAAGAACAAGGTCAACATGCTGTTTTTAGTGCCTTAAAGCCTCTCTGGAGTGATCGCATGCCAGACTCTTACGACACGCTAATCCACTCTAATCACCTCTGGCATGCTATGAATCATACTTAGGTTTTCATATGACTTGGTTCAAAGTGACATTTGATAACAAACATGAAGAAATACATCAAGCTAACTCTGAAAATGAGCTTTTTTTGGCGCTCATCCCTCATGGAAAATGGCCTATAGACATTAAGCAATGGCAGCCAACGTATCTTAATTATGCGTCATTATTAACCTTCTATAAGGAAATAGACAGCGCTCTACAGTCCGGCTTACAACTAACGGAGGCAATAGAACATCTGGCTTTGGCATCACGTTCAGATTCCCTAACCGCCATAAATAAAGCCTTGTTAACCGAACTAAACAAAGGCAAAAGTTTCAATTTCACCCTTTCGACTCTGTGCCTCAATATTACGGTGCCATATTGTCAGCTTATTAATGCAAAAGGATCCAGAGAAGACTGCCAGCAAAGTTTAACCACATCGATTTTGCAACTGACTTCTTTGCTGGATTGGTCAGCTCGAATTTTCAAAGCCATTCTGTATCCTTTTTGCATCATTCAAATCGCTTTAATCATGTCAATCCTCAATCATTACTGGCAGCTCGAATCAGACCACAAAGTGATTACCGCCATGCTACCAATGGGCTCAGTCTATATTTTAACCAGCATTGGGCAACTCTATATATTACTGTCCTTATACAGTGGAAAAGCCTGTTTCTGGTTAGAAAAAATCAGCATTACATTTCGTTTAACTAAGATATTTTCTTTGCTATCAACAGCAAGGAGCACAGGAACTACTCTGCAGCAAACCTTGCGAAGAATGCACTTATATTTAAACCACTCAGAAACAATAGACGAGATTCTATTTACTTATTATCAACTCAAACTTGGTCGAAGTTATGTCGAGAGTTTTCCTGATCATTGGTTTCCTGATAAGGCAGCCATTGCCCTTTACTCTGCGGAAAAAGATGGGGATTTAGATCGGGCGTTATTCATTGCGGCAAAAACACATGAGAAAAACTGGCAGAAAAAAATCCATTTTCTTGAAAAAATCATCCCTGCTCTTTGCCTTTTGTTAGCTGGAAGCTTTGTCGCCTCTGCACTTGTTAGCATTTACGCCCCCTTATTAAATTTGTCATAAAGGAAGCGCATGAACAGCATTCACTATACGTTATATCTCATCTTTATTTTAAGCCTAGGAAGTTTCTCTGGTTCATACTGTTATCGTTGGCCCAAGCAACAACATTTAACTTGGCAAAAAGAAGCTAGACTCATATTAGGGCTTCCCCCTAAGCACATAAACTGTTGCTGTTCGTCTAATTTTTCTCAATGCCCTTCATGCCAACATCGGCTGTCTATTTGGGAACTCATTCCTATTGTAAGTTTTGTTTTGCATCAACGACGCTGTCGACATTGCCATCAACCTATCTCAGTTCGATATACCATCATTGAGGTGGCACATTTGATCACTGGTGCCGCCCTACCTTTTTTTATTCATGAAATGTTCGCTTTAATACTATACAGCTTACTCATTAGCGCGTTAATAACCGCTTCCTTTGTAGACATTGAGCATTATCTGTTACCAGACGAATGCCTACTAGTGGCGATTATTTGCGCTTTTTTAACACAGCTTCACTCAGATCAACTGTCTGATCATGTGCTTGGTGCTATCATTGGTTTTTTAGCCATATATTGTCTTAGGTCGTTATATTACTGGGTCCGAAAACAAACTGGCATTGGACTTGGCGACGCAAAATTAATGGCCGTATTAGGAGCATGGCTCGGGATTTTTCACCTTCCTGACATTCTAGTTTGTGCATGTATACTTGGAATCTTATACACTGTCATTAGTAAAAGACATGAAGCAAAATTAATTGCTTTTGGCCCTTTTTTAACATTTTCGAGTATTTTCTTATTTTACGTAAAAATATTATGGCAGTAGTCCCTATTATTGGTTTAGCCGGTGGCATTGGCTCAGGAAAAAGTACCATTGCCGCCCTATTTAATCAGCTTGGTATTGAAAGCATTGATGCTGATGATGTCGCCCGACAAGTCGTTGAGCTTGGCACCCCAGCACTCAACAAAATCCATCAGAGATTTGGTGATGCGATTCTTCTTACAGATGGTACGCTTAACCGTCGCGCCTTACGCCATATCATTTTCAGTCAACCAGAAGAAAAAGCTTGGTTAGAAAGTGTTACCCATCCGGCTATTAGAGAGTCATTAGACACCGCCTTAAAAAAAGCAACTTCAGCTTATGTTTTGCTGGTTCACCCTTTATTGTTTGAAACTCAGCAAAACAAAATGTGCCGCTATGTTGTAGCAATTGATACTCCAAAAGAGATTCAAATCCAAAGAGTCATGAGTCGTGATCGAATTGATGAAGAAACCACCCTTAATATTATCAATTCTCAGTTAAGCAATCAGGATAGGCTCGATAAAGCAGATTTAGTCCTTGAAAATGCTGGAAATATTAATGAGATGAATGATAAAGTTTTAAAGATGCATGAAACCATTTTAAGGTTGATCAAATGATAGAGAACAAAAGTCTTGTTGCTTGTCCAACCTGCCAAACAAAATCCGCATGGTCAATTGATAATCCAGATCGACCTTTTTGCAGTGCTCGCTGTAAATTAATTGATCTTGGTGAGTGGGCTAATGAGTCCTATGCCATACCTCAGCAAACGTCTGAGGAAGATGAAATTTTCTCCGAAGACTTAGCAGCAAACCCTAATAAGTCTTTTTTATGATGTTTAGAGTGGGAATATAATATTTTATGGCTCAGCAAGATTTTTCGAATAAAAAAGCACTTTTGATTGAAGATATGGCTGAAGCTCGAATCATGCAGCGCAAAATGCTGACCGATTTTGGTTTCACTTCAATCGATATCGCCATGAAAGCTGAAACCGCCATTGAATTGCTTCGTAGCAAATCATTTGATGTCATTCTATCGGATTACAATTTGGGGAAAGGTAAAGACGGCCAACAGTTGCTCGAAGAAGTTCGTCACTCCGCACTGATCCCTAACACCGCAACCTACTTAATGGTTACGGCGGAAACGTCAATTGAGATGGTCATGGGCGCCATTGAATATCAACCAGATGGTTATGTCACAAAGCCTTTTTCTCAGGCTATGCTTCAGCGCCGACTCAATAAGCTTCTAGAGACCAAAGAAAGACTATATAAAGTCAACCTAGCACTGGATAACAAAGAGTACGAAACAGCCATAAGCGAAGCAAAAATCGTGATGGACAAGTACCCTTCTCTAGAAGGCAAATGCGAACGCATTATGGGTGATTGTTTTTTAGAATTGAAAGAATATAAAAAAGCACTCACTCTGTTTAACAAAACCATCAAAAGCCGCAAAATGCCTTGGGCTTTATTTGGCAAAGCCAAATCCTATTACTTGATGGATGAGCTGGATAAAGCAGAAAAGTTGTTAAACCAACTCATGTTAGACAATCGTTTCTTTGTTAGTGCTTATGACTGGCTGGCCAAAGTGTTATTGAAACAAGACAAAGTGGCTGAAGCACAATCAACGCTAATCGCTGCCATTACTAAGTCACCTAAAAACATCCTGCGTCAAATGGAGTTGGGACGAATCAGTTTACTCCTTGGTGACAGTATCACAGCAGAAATGGCGTATCGTAAGGCCGTCTTTCTCGCTAAACATTCTTGCTATAATACCTCTGAAGTATACTTAAAACATTTGGAGTCATTGGCCAGAATCGCTGACAGTGGTCCATTGATTCCACGCCAAAAAGACAACTTTGACAGTACTTTGAAGAAAATTCATGATGGCTTTTTTGATGAGCCAGACTCAAGAGCAAAAGCGTATGAGTATGAAATGGACATTTGCATCGCGGACAACGAAATTTCAACCGCAAAGCAAATTTTTGAGGTTTGGCTTAGCGATGCAGGCTCGGCCGCAGCTACTGCGCCTAGCAAACAACAAACTGATCGTTATTCAAGTGCATTCGGAAGCTAACCAAGATGGAAAAAGTTAATATAAGCACCATTTTAGCCAGCGCTATTCATGAGAGTAAAAACCAAGTAGGCACTCTGCTCTATCAACTGCAGACAGTCAAAGAAAGCTTAGGCGTTGAAACACCTCAAAACCGCAAAATCATTCAAATTGAAGAGTCTTTAAAAAAGCTTAATGATGAATGGGTTGAATACCTATATTTGTACAGATTAGCTTCTGATGGCTATGAACTTCATCCAGACACCTTCTTAATGGAAGAATTTTTAGATGACCAGGTGTTTGCTTTATCGCCCTCCGCTATCGCAAAAGATCTGCAATTAAACTTTGAGTGTGACTCAAAACTCACAGGCTGTTTTGACGAACGTCTCATGACTGCCGTTGTCAGCACCGCTGTCTATAATGCTTTTCGTTACGCAAAAAGTGAAATTTTATTAACGGCTTTTCAAGATAAGAATTTTTTGATCATCAATGTAGAAGATGATGGCCCTGGCTTTGTTGATGATGAAGAACACCACGATGCTTTATTGGATGACAATACAGGACTAGGCTTATATTTCGCAGAGCTCTCGGCGAATGCCCATACTTACGGAGAAACCTGCGGATACATTGAAAAATCGGCTTCCCGCTTCGGTGGTGCTTGTCTGTCTGTGCACTTACCACAAACCCCATAACCTCAACATGCAGACTGCATTAAGCTTTCTTCAAATGTTCCGTTAAACGCTCCCCAGCAGATATAATATGCTTTTCAAGCAACTGCACCGCCGCCACTTTATCGTGACATGCGATTAATTCCAACCACTCGTTATGCTCTTGTTGACTGTGATTATGATAACCTAATGGTCCAAACTGAAAACCAAGGTAACGACTTGCTTGAATATTTAACACCTCAATACTTCTCATTAAAGTTGGACGATCACAAGCTCGGTAAATAGCATAATGAAAACGCCAGTTTAAGTTGCCGCGCTCTAATAAGGTTAAGTCTCTCACCTCTAGCTTCCTGAGATACGAGTATGCTTCATCCAAATGAGTTGATCTAATATGCTCAAAAGCAAACTCTAGTGCTAAAGTTTCTAGTTTTGCTCGCATCAAAGCGAGATCTTCCGCTTCTTTCCAATTTAACTTTGGAATCATCACTCCCGCTTTGCCATGGGGTACTAGCCAAGCCTCTGCTTTTAAAGCTTGTAACGCATCGCGAACAGGAATTCGGCTAACCTCATAGCGTGTCGATAGAACCGTTTGCCTTAAGGCCACGCCCATCGGTAATCGATTATTTAAAATATCTTCTTTTATTCTATTTATTAATTCCATTTAGCGCGTCCTCGACCATTTTAGCTTACTGACTAGTAAGCAAATAACGCCAAATAGAATCCCCCAAAACGCCGACGCGATACCAGCAAACGAGACACCCGACACAGTGACAAGAAATGTTACCAACGACGCTTCCCGAGTACTGTCTTCAAGCATCGCAGTTTTAAGGTTCATCCCGATCGTTCCCAATAAAGCAATTCCAGCAAGTGCAGCCACCATACTCGCAGGGAAAACCGCAAACAAAGCCACGACAGACACACCTGCAAAGCCAGCGAATAAGTAAAATACACCTGCTGATAACCCTGCAATATAACGCTTATTAGGGTCTCTGTGACACTCATTACCAGAACAAATCGCTGCAGTTATTGCCGCAAGATTAAAAGCAAAACCACCCGCTGGCGCCAATACGACAGAGGCCAATCCGGTCCAGCTAATCAAAGGGGACACAGGTGTTTTATAACCACTGCCTCGCATGACTGCAACCCCAGGAATATTTTGCGATGTCATGGTCACGATAAATAAAGGAACCCCCACCCCTATTAGAGCGCTTAAGTTCCATTCAGGATACACCCAGACTAAGTGACCAAATTGCACTGGAATCATTGAAAAAATAGCTTGTTCAGCGCGGCCAAGCACACACACAACACCAGCCATTAGAACCAATAAAATGGCATATCGAGGTAGAAAGACTCTGGAGAATAAATACACCAACAGCATGGTCGCAACCATAAAGGCGTCTTCTGTCATGGACGTAAAAATGGACAAGCCAAATTGAAACAAAACGCCTGCCAACATAGCGCAAGCAATAGGCAGTGGCACCCAATTCATTAACCGGTCGAATAAGCCAGACATGCCAACTAAACAGGCTAGGAGCCCAGCAAATATAAAGACACCAATTGCTTCTGGGTAACTAACATTCGCTAGACTGGTTGCTAACAATGCCGCTCCTGGTGTTGACCATGCCGTAATTACGGGGGCTTTATACCACAAAGATAAAAAGAAACAGGTGGCTCCCATTCCAATTCCAAGCACCATAATCCACGAAACAATGATGTCCTCACTTGCTCCAGCAGCTTGTGCCGCTTGGAAAACAATCGCGACAGAGCTTGCAAAGCCAATTAATACAGCGACAAATCCAGCCACAACCGCACTTAGACTCAAATCATTTAAAATTGATCGCACATCCATTACCCAAATAAAAACTTAGGTCATTACTATACGAAGAAAAACATTAAAAATGTATACATTTTTAATGTAAATCCAAAAAAACTGCACCGATTCACATCAGTACAGCTCTCTTAAACTTCATTCAATATCGAAAAAGCCTGGATCAATTCAAGTAAGCATTTAAAAATGCTTTAGTCCGTTCTTCTTTGGGTGAGGTGAAAATATCCTCTGGCGCACCTTCTTCAACAATGCGCCCCTGATCAAAAAAGCACACTCGATCACTCACTTCACGTGCAAAATACATTTCATGAGTCACTAATAACATGGTAAAACGCTGCTCTTTGGCAAGATTACGAATCACATCAAGTACTTCGTCAACTAACTCAGGGTCTAAAGCAGACGTAATCTCATCTAGCAACAAAATGGAAGGACGCATTGCTAGCGCTCGCGCAATACCTACTCGCTGCTTTTGTCCACCAGAGAGGTCATTTGGATAACTGTCTGCTTTGTCAGCAAGACCAACTAATTCAAGCAGATCTTCAGCATTTTTTTCAGCCTCAGAACGAGAAAGCCCTTTCACTCGCATTGGCGCTTCAGTAATATTCCGCTTCACTGTCATATGTGGAAACAGATTAAAATGCTGAAACACCATGCCTAAGTGATCCCTCATTTTGTGTAAATGCTTATTTGAAGCAGGTACATAACTCCCATTCCACGGCATATGCCAAAGAGATTCACCATTTACATTAATGTAACCGCCATCAATACCCTCTAATGTCATCAGTATTCGTAACAAGGTACTTTTACCCGAACCACTGGGACCAATAATAGAGACAATTTCATTTTCTTTAACCGAGAAATTGAAGTCATTAAATATACTGGTATCACCAAATCGCTTTGATACATTTTTAAATTCAATTATAGGATGACTACTCATTTCAGACTAATTCCTTCTTTCGGAAAGCGATTCTCAATCATGTGAATGCCGTATGCGGCCATGATGCTAAACATCAAATATAAAATCCCCACCAAAGTGAATGGCTCAAGATATCGAAAATTTTCAGAACCAATGATTTTGGCAATTTGCAGCATCTCCAGTAACGTAATAGCAGACAACTGCGGTGTTTCTTTAAACATGGCGATAATATAATTTCCCGTGGCAGGGATCATCGGACGAATCGCCTGAGGTAAGATGACATCTCGATACGTATCAAACATGGAAAGATTCAATGCTCTTGACGCTTCCCACTGCCCTTTTTCTACCCCATCAATACCGCTACGGAACACTTCTGAAAGATAAGCGCCATAATGCAGACCTAGGGCTAAAACACCTGTCAATAAAGGCGACATGCTAATACCAAACTCTGGCATAACGTAGTACAGGAAAAAAATTTGCACCAGCAAAGGAGTACTGCGGATAAATTCGACAAGCCAATAGATTAAACTACGTAGACTACGGTGCCGACTGCGTCTTATTAAGGCAAAAGCCAACCCCACAAAAACGGCCAAACAACTTCCTAGCAAAGTCGCCAATAAAGTAACTTTTGCCGCTGATAAGATCATCGGCAACACTTCCCAAGTGAATGCCCAACTCCAAGTTAACCCAACCATTATTTCACCCCTCCACGTCCAAGACCTTTACTTAAGCGCTTTTCGAGGTAGCGAAAACACAAGGCTAAACACTGTGCAATAACAAAATAAAGCAATAGGACCACGCCAAAAATTTCACCGACTTGTAGCGTCATATCCGCGAGTGATTTTGCCTTAAAAGTAAGATCCGCAATGGTAATTAACGACACTAAAGACGTAGCCTTAACCAGTTCAATCGCTAGGTTGCCAAATGGCGGGATCATGCCAACTAAGGCCTGAGGTAAAATAATGCGTCTTAAGCTTTGTGATGGTGTGAAATTTAAGGCGACAGAAGCTTCAAACTGACCTTTTGGAACAGAAGAAATAGCCCCACGAACAACCTCAGTTCCATAAGCACCAATGTTTAACCCTAGAGCAATAACACCTGCTGTCATAGCATCTATAGAAAGGCCAAATAAAGGTAGAACAAAGTAAATCCAATACAATTGGATTAATGCCGATGTACCACGAAAAAATTCAATATAAACAACCGCTAGCTGTTTTAAAGGAAAGCCACCATATAAACGCATCAACCCGAAGATAAAGGCCATGGCTGCGGCCAAAGGCAGAGCCATTGCAACGATTTTAATCGTCACAACAGCGCCTTGGAGTAACACGGAGACTATTTCTCCAAATTCCATTCTGTTTACTCCCTGGAGTTACTGACAAAGCTTCTCGGTAGTCATACCTTTAGCCAAAGTATGTTGACCAAAGCCATACGGCTCAACCATAGCTAGATGCTCTTCTGAACCAAGAAAGTCAGCTAGTTTGTCATTGAACGCATCACGCAGAGACTCATCACCAGGGCGGAAGCCAAACGCACCATAGCCTTTGACTGATTTACCATTAATAATTAAATCGTCAAAAGGCTGTGCTAATTCTACTTTGCTATCTTTGGAGGCAAGATTTGCCATGGTTAAACTGGTACCAGCCAAAGCATCAATTCGACCAGCTTTTAAAGCTGCAACACCTGATGGATAGTCAGGTAAAGTCACTATCTTATTCATCGCAATTCCAAAATCACGTGCGTAGCCATACTCAACAGCCCCAGACATAACACCCATTTTCACATCTTTGGATTTAATATCCCCATAGCCATTTAACTGCACTGGGTTGCCATTTTTAACTAAAAAGCCTTCACCAATACTGTAAGTGGGATTGGAAAAGAGTATTTGCATGCAACGCTTTGGAGTCACATACATGCCTGCCGCAATGACATCAAACCGACCTGCTCTCAGGCCAGGAATCAGAGCACCAAACTCAGTTACCACCACATCAACATCTTTAACACCCAACTCTTCCAGCACATGAACCGCAATCACAGGTGCTTCACCAGCTGGTTCGCCATCAGATGTGGTGTAACCATAAGGGACTTCATTCGCCACACCTATGGTCACTTTACCGTCTTGCTTAATGTCATCTAAGGTATCCGCTTGAACCGATACAGATAAAACAGAGAAACAAAATATAATTAGAGATATAACCTTATTCTTTATAGAAAAATACATTCCAAACCTCATCCTTTGTGAAAAACCATCTAATTCCTTATTAATCCTATACAAAAAAGGAGATTTACTCAATATTATTAGACCTATAAATATTTCAACTCTTAATATAAATGCTCTATAAATGACTACCAACTCCCTTTGAAAAGCAGGCATAGCAAGGCATAGAAATGAATTCTAGAATGAAATATTCACGAGGAGAAAAAGACAAATCGGCGATAAAATCGGAGGAAAATTATTATTTTACGCAACAAGCTAGTTGATGGACATATACCCAACCAAACCCAATGAAAAACCAAGCACTGCCCCTAACGGTGGACCCCAATGCTTCTCTAAAACTGCTTGAGGTGCAATATCTTGAAATACAATGTAGAGGATACCCCCCGCTGAAAACAGCATAATACCCGAAATAATATTGTGATATTCAGAAAGCCAAATATACGCAATCATGCCCGCAATAGGTCCAGTGAGTGCCAAGACAAAAAACAAAATCAGAACTGTTTTAACGGAATAAGCTCGAGTATGCCGCAGTTCCCGAAATGCATTAAAACCTTCTGGTATATTTTGCATTATAATCAACAAAGTAATGAGAACCGCGTCACGGCTACCAGTTGCAACAGACGCTCCTAATGCGAGTGACTCAGGGATAAAATCAGACAACATGGCAACTAATTGACTCATTGACGAGCCACTTTTTGCAAGGTAGTAATCCAGTAACATAAAACTAACACCACCAGAAACAAATACGCCGGTCGCTTGCAAAGGATTAAAATTGGATATGCCTTCAGGCACTAACACCAGTGCTACTGCAGACATCAAAGCACCACCGCCAAAAGCTGTTATGCCATGTAGGATTTCTTTTTCTAACCAAATAGGCTTGATATGGAGAAAGTGAGCAATAATTGCACCTACAGGCATGGCGATGCCTGCAAAAAAAGTAAGAAAAAACGCGTGCAGTAACGGTACCATTCGTCGTCTTCCTAATCAGTTAAACTCCACCCTCTAATATATCAAATCATACCGTTATGAAACATTATTTACGATCAATATTGACCCAAGCGTCCCAGCCTTGCCAATCCTCGTGATTTAATTCATCAACATTAGATTTACGATTGATACTTCTTGCATTGAATTGAGTTAAGGACTTAATCAGTTTTATCATTCTATACCTCCAAAGTGCGGTTATTAGCACTAAGATATACAATGAAAACGAATCGTGATATTGAGATAAATAAAACGATTTAATAAATTTCAACTATCAATAAAAACCATACGGTTAAGACCTTCTAACAAACAAAACTTCAAGCCCTCAAACTTTTATTTGGCAATAGCCACAGCAGTTAACCTTACAGTTTTTACTCACCTTATTTAGATTAAAATAGTTCAAAAAAATCCATCTAATGATATTTTTCAACTGGCAATTTCATCTTTAGGGTCATCAGAATTCTCTAACACTTGTCGGTTTTTAACCCCTTCTAACGTGAGAGAGTCCATTAACTTGGCTAGTTCATTGACACAATTCGGCTGACTCTCAAGTACATCTAAGTTAATCGCCACATCACAAACATGAAGGTTTTCTTGTGTAGAATTCGCAGCTTCGATACGAACAATGTCATAAACCAATTCCGTAATGCTAATATCTTGAGCTTTGGAAGTTGGCATTGAAAAGCCTACCCGGCATTTATCGAACAAACTAATCTGATCTGTGTATGGCACTTCAAACAACATACCTGAGCTACTAATATTTTTAATCTTACCAGGCACGGATTCTTGAAACTTAAATGACACTTGAAAACGATGTGGCGGTAAGTCAGAAACTCGAGCATTTCGCCTTTGTTCAGAACTGTACCAAGCGCGGCGTATAGCATCTTCTAATCGCTCCGGGGTAAACGGTTTAACCAAATACTGTGTTACCCCTTTCTCGATTGCATCAACAACAAAACTTTTGCTATCTTCAGATGCCATCATAATAAAAGGAGTATCTTTTAACTTTGGGTGACTCCTAATAAAGTCAAGTAATTGAAACCCATTTAAATGCGGCATATCCAAATCAGAGATGACCACATCAACCGCTTGCTTTTGCAAAATAAGCTTAGCTGTTAGTCCATTGACAGCAGACAATATTCTTTGACTTCCTAACTGATCATAAATCGTGCTTTTCACAACCGAGCGCACAGATTGACTATCATCAGCAATCAAAAAACTAACATTTTTCATGTATTTTCCTTTGCTATAAATCAATGAAGAAAAATAAACGCCCACAATAATAACACCCTATGTAACAAAATGTATCTAAAAGACAACTTAAAATAAAACAAGTTCTTTTAAATTAATGAGTTAAAGAGCATTAATTTTTCAAACCCCATGTACTAGATTAGTATCGCTAGCGCAATGAGATATTAGGACTTAAAAGAATGTGCAGAAACGAACATATTATCAGCGCCATCAAGCCGACAATCTAAACAATAAAAGAGAGGCGTTTATTAAAGCGCCGAGACACACTTCTAGGGACGGTATGTCCCCTGAAGACATAAGAGGTAGAAAAACCCTAATGCATGCCATCTTGACATTGTAGTCGCGCTGACGCGTCGAGCTGGCGAGACAGGCGCAAGCGAAGGCAATGGTAAGATGAGGAGATTAAAAACAACCTACAATGATCTGAAGCTTCGCTTCATACCACGAGGGCATAAAAATCCTGCTTCGCAGCGCCATTTGGCGCCCTGAGCAGGTAACATCGCTCAGTCACATGGATCCAGAGGTATTGAAGTGCTAGATGCCGTGGTTCGCTCTTTATTCTAGGCAATAAAAACCCCCGCCCTGCTTCGCAGGACGAGGTTCTTTTCATTTTAAAGCTTGATGATATTTATGCCCTTTGGGTACGACCTACTCTTATAATGCCCTTGGGGTACACATGGCTATTTAATACAGCCAAGCCCACACTACCATCGGCGATGGCGAGCGCCTGCGGCGAATAAAGAGTCACTTCTGAACGCCCGTGGCGAATAGAAG
>NZ_JBHZSP010000025.1:0-18767 GCF_043643765.1 Marinomonas posidonica
GCCTGAGTCCGATAGCGTATCGAAATCAGGCCTTGAAAGCCGCTTAGAACAGAGTCCAACTTTATGGGGTCAGTTCAGATTGCAGGCTTTTTTGTGTCTGGTTATTTGAATGTCTGTTTAGTGTTTGTTTAGTTTTTATTTAGTGTGCCAAATGGCATACCCATTTGCGTTGGGCTTTCTGCTTGCAGGCTTTCTTCCCAGTTAACGGCGTCTTTGCCAAACAGAACTATGGCGGTTGAGCCCAGCTTGAAGCGCCCCATTTCCTCGCCTTTTTTCAATTCAATGTCATTAAGTTCGGCATAATCCCAAGTCACGACATTTTTATTGAAAGGTGTGACCTGACCTGCCCAGACGGTTTCAATGCTAGCGACTATCATAGCGCCCACTAGGATGACGGCCATTGGACCTGCTTCGGTTTCAAATAAGCAAACGGTGCGTTCATTGCGCGCAAAGACGTTAGGGATTTGTTCAGCTGTCACCTTGTTTACGGAGAAAAGCTTACCAGGTACATGGATCATTTTGGTTAACTTGCCCGTTAATGGCATGTGGACTCGATGGTAGTCTTTTGGAGACAGATACACAGTGGCGAATGAGCCACCAAGAAATTGATCTGATAAAGAAGCATCGCCACCAAGCAAGGTCGTTAGGCTATAGTGGTGACCTTTAGCTTGGAAAATAGTACCGTGTTCAATTTTACCTAACTGACTGATCGCGCCATCCGCAGGGCAAGCTAAACTGTCATCACCCTCGGCAATTGGGCGTAATTCAGGTCGAATAGCACGAGTAAAGAAATCGTTGAAGTTGCGGTAAGAAAGCGGGTCACTATTGACGGCTTCAGACATATCAACTTGATATTTTTTTACAAACTGACTGATAAAGGTATTTTTTACCCAGTTATTCTCACATTCCGCGATTCGGCCAATGGCTCGTGAAAGCGTTTTTTGAGGTGTGATGTGTTGCGCGAAGGCAAACAGTTGGTCTTTAGTCACAGTGTTCGTCCTGATGTTTGAGTTTAGGCGTTATTAATAAGGGACACGATTTGTTTCAGTGTCTTAAAATCTTTTTCGTCAAATTCGGTCCGAGTTTCAAGCCAAAATAGCATCATTTCCTGTTGGTTGACGACCGCTGACGCTAGAATAAGATGGCTTTGTTCGTCGATGATTTGATCCGAGGTGTCGGGTAAATCTAAGAGTAAGGTACTAAGCTTATCACCGAATAAGTGGCTTGCAGATTTTTGTTTGGCCAGTTTGCCAAATACTTTTGAGTCGGCATTCCAACGAATTTTCTTCAATATGTCCAGTTTGTAGCCAGATTGAAAAAGTGGCTGAAATCCTGTCGAGTTGTGTCTGAAGATAATAGCGTGTTGGGCATTTGGGATGGTTTGCTTAATGGTTTTCAAGGCCAAGTTGGCTTGGTTTTTACAGCCCTGATGTTCACTTCTTGTTAAGTTTTTCTTTAATTGGGCTAGCGGCGATACGATGACTTTCTTTTTAACAGAGGCACTGTTCTTGGTGTACAGATCTGGATCAAGTAATTGTAAGGCCATCGGGCGCTTGCCTCGATGATTGTACAGTTTTGCGGCTTCTGTTGAGGCAAAGTGTGCCGTTTTGATGATGTCGCCAATGCGACGATGCATTACGGTCGCCACCACTCGGTAAAAAAAGGCGAGATTTTTTGAGTCCCAACCTTTGTTACTTGCTTCCTCTGCTACTTTCGATGCGCAGTATGAAAAAATCAGTGGGTTGTTCATTAGGATGGTTAGGCGCTTATCTTCGGTGAAGCCTGGCAGTTCATCTGGGTGATGTGCCAAGTGGGCGAGTGACTGTAATTCACTGGCATTCGGAATGTGCTTGGTTAAAAAAGATTCAATGACTTTGTTTGGTGTTCCCCAGAAAGTGCATAGGTGGACGGTTAATTCATCAATGCGACACCCTAGAACTGCCATTTCAACCTGACTGGCTTTTTCACCCTGTAAAATTCGATTCTGCACTTCTTGCATAACAGGGTAGGCGTAATACCAAAGTAGCCATTTGGCGGCATCGCGAAACAAGGTGATCCAGAAAATATCATCTTCGTGGCTGGTGAGGTTTTCGATCGACCAATGTCTCGCTATCGTGGCGGCTTCGTAGCTGGTTTGAATCTCGGCTAGAAACGCGGTTAGGTTGTCTGGCAGCTGTCTGTTGCGAGTTTCGTAAGGGGCGAAGCGTTTAAATAAATTATGAATGCCATTCATGCCAACCATTGCGGCGGCATGAAAGGGTGTGTTGATTTCATTGTGCTTGTTCACCACGATTCGATTCGCTTCATTTAAAATAGCAAACGCGAGAAGTGGGTCGCTGGCAATGTTTTTTTGCATGTTCTCCAGTGTGTCTTCCGTGCGTTTTATTTGAGTTTTAAGACGCGCCAAGTTGCCCGCTCGTACGGGGAATTTTTTTGTCTTAAGGAAACTCAGCCATTCGTTTAGGCCCGATGGAGATTTGCTGCTCATAAAAGGTGACTTTGCTGACTCGGTTGTTTATAAGTATGCATCATGCTCTTATATTTCGTATCTGATTAATCATACTGTATATTTATGTAAGAGCATACTTTGTCAGTATTAAGGAAGTAAAAATATGTTTGCATTAGCGGGCCTGCTGGTCGTTATCGTCAGTGTTGTCACTGGGTACGTGGCCGCACATGGACAGTTATTGGCGTTATGGCAGCCTTTTGAAATCATCATTATTTGTGGTGCGGCATTAGGGGCTTTTATGATAGCGAACCCTTTTGTCGTGCAGAAAAAAGTCTTTACTATGCTGCCGCAAGTGGTGACTGGGAGTCGACACAACAAGCGCTTTTACTCTCAGTTATTGGGGTTAATGTTTTGTTTGTTTCAGAAGAGTCGTCAAGAAGGCTTTTTGTCTATTGAGGAAGACATTGAATCGCCTTTCACCAGCGATTTGTTTAACCGTTTTCCTGATGTTGTGCGTGATCACGAGGTCGTCAATTTTCTTACCGACAATTACCGTATCTTCACTTTGACTGGGCTGCCTGCTTACGAAATTGAAGCCATCATGGACAATGAGATAGAGCAAATCCAAGAAGAGTTAGTCGAGCCAGGACATGCTTTGAATCGTGTTGCTGAGGGGTTGCCTGGTTTTGGTATTGTTGCCGCAGTGCTGGGGATTGTGATTACCATGGGGTCGATTGGTGGTCCGATGGAAGAGATTGGCTATCATGTTGCGGCAGCTTTGGTGGGGACGTTTTTAGGGATTTTCTTTGCTTATGGTTTTGTTGGTCCTGCTTCAGCGCATCTTGAGACGCTTGGTAGTCATGAATTAAAAGCGTATTTGTGTATCAAGGCCTGTTTGAACTCAGTGGTATCTGGCTATGCGCCGCCAGTTGCGGTTGAAACAGGACGCAAATTATTACCGCCGGATATGCGTCCAAGTTTTGCTGAATTATCCATTGAATTGCAGCAGTATCGCTAATTTGAACGTCTGGTATCAGGAGGGAGTGAGATGGCCTTAGGTTCAAATAGCTTAGTTATTCGACGAGTCAAAAAAGTTAAAAAAGGTGGTCATCATGGTGGCGCATGGAAGATTGCGCTCGCGGATTTTGCATTGGCGATGATGGCGTTCTTTTTGGTGTTATGGATCATTAGTGTGGCATCTCCAGAAGAAAGAGAGACCATTCAAGGGTATTTTCAGGATCCTATGGGCGCTGGCACGGCAGGTTTTAGTGCAAATCCAATTGATTTGGGTGGTAGTCCCGCCATGAGTATAGAGAAAAAGTTGGATTTACAATTGCCTGAGCCAGGCAGTACCGATGTGCCAAGCCATGAAACAGGGCTGGGTAACGGTGATGAGTCCTCGGTATCACAAAGCTTGAATGATTTGGTTAAAGAGGAGCTGGAAAAAAACAATATTGTCTTATCCAAGCAGAAAAACTTACGGCTTGAGATAACTCCCATCGGTGTCCGTATTACATTACTAGACACACCGGATAAACCTATGTTTGAGCGTGGTAGCGCACGTATGATGCCAGACATTGAGAATACGTTGCTAACGATGTCGTCACTGTTTAATAGAGTGAAAAATCCGATCGTCATCAGTGGGCATACGGATTCTTCTAAATACACTGGCTCTGCACGTTTGAATAATTGGGATTTATCGGCCATGCGGGCGAATGCGGCGCGTCAGATTTTAGAGGAAGGGGGCGTTAGTGATGCTCGGTTTGCTCAAGTAACGGGGTTAGGTGGTACGGTACCATACAACCGCTTAAATCCGGCGGGTCCAGAAAATAGACGTATAAGCATTACCTTAATGACAGATGAGGCCTATCGTAAATTGCTAAACCAGAATCGTCGTAACTTTGGTAACCCGGCAAAACAATCGGATCTGAAGCTTACGCCAGAAATGGTTTTTTAGATAAAGTAGTCCATATTTTGCGGAATAGAGTGATATCTGTGCGATTAAAATGCGAGCCAATCGGCTCGCATTTTTTGATTTAAAAGGCTTGGTTTTCTCGGATGGATTGCTTAATGCGTAAGTAGCTTTGGAATCTGTGCTCGGAAATTTCACCTTTCTCTAAGGCGTCTAAAATAGCGCAGCCGGGCTCCTTTTCATGGGCACAATCGCGGAAGCGGCAGTAACCAATGTGTGGACGAAATTCAATGAAGCCATTCAACAGTTCGTCTTCACTAATGTGCCACAGGCCAAACTCTCGGATGCCGGGAGAGTCGATTAAGTCGCCCCCTTTTGGCATATGGAATAATCGTGCCGTGGTGGTGGTGTGAGTGCCTTTTTTGCGTTTCTGCGACAGCTCGCCCACGCTGATCTCAATGCCAGGTAATAGGGTGCCAATTAATGACGATTTACCGACTCCTGATTGACCAACAAACACACTGGTTTTGTCGCCGAGGAATTGGAAAAGAGACTCCATTCCGGCTTGGTCTTTGGTGGAGGTACGAATGATTCGATAATCGAGCTGCTCATAGGTCTCTAGCAAGGCATTGAGTTGTTCGCGGTTACTGTCATTGATTAGGTCGCACTTATTAAGCAAAATCACCGGCGGTATGCCAACGGTTTCAGCGGCGACTAAATAGCGATCGATTAGATTGGCATGGGCAACAGGTTCTGCGGCAATCACAATGACAATATGGTCTATGTTCGCAGCGACCGGTTTTAGGCGGCCGTGCATGTCTGGTCGTGACAGAGAAGTTTGTCTGTCTGTTGTCGCAACCACCACGCCACCGGCTTGTTGTTTGGGGCGCCAAATAACCTTATCCCCAGTCACTAGTTGCCCTAGATTGGCTCTTAAGTTACAACGAGTAGAGACACCGACAAAAGGCGGTTGGGTGCCTTCCACTTCCACTTGGGTGCCAAAATGGGAGATCACGATGCCCTGGGTTTCTGGGCCAAGGTCAGAGGATTGCAGCAACTCTTCTGCTTTATTGCTGCGTTTTTTGGTTCTTTCAATGCGCTCTTGTTGAATCTTTTCAATGCGCCAAGTTTGCTGTTTGGTGAGTTTTCGCTTCGACATTCGTCTTTTCTGATCCTATAGTAAGGCGCATAGAGTATAATGCTTGGCAATGATAATAAAGGATTTGAGTGAGTATGAGTTTGAATAAAGACAATTTAATCTGGATTGACCTTGAAATGACGGGGTTGGAGCCAGAGCAAGATACCATTATTGAAATTGCGACTGTGGTCACGGACAAAGATTTAAATGTCTTGGCCAAAGGCCCTAATTTGGTCATTCATCAAGACAAATCGGTAATGGATGGTATGGATGAATGGTGTACTCAGCATCATGGCGCATCCGGTTTAACCGCTAAGGTGCTGGCATCTGACATTGATATGGCAACGGCAGAAGCGCAAACCATTGCCTTTCTTGAGCAATATGTACCGGCTGGTGTGTCACCGATCTGTGGTAACAGTGTGGGCCAAGATCGTCGTTTTCTTTACCGTTATATGCCTAAGTTAGAGGCGTTTTTCCATTATCGTTATCTGGATGTGAGTACCATTAAAGAATTGGCTCGTCGTTGGAAACCCGAGGCATTAGAGGGGTTTACAAAATCCGGTGCGCACTTAGCCTTGGACGATATTATGGAGTCCATTGGTGAACTCAAGCATTATCGTAAGACCATGTTTGGTTTAGATGCTTGATGCCGTGTGATAGAAAGTGAATAGTAGACATAAAAAAACGAGCGTTGGCTCGTTTTTTTATGTCGTAAGATTATAGCAATGCCATGCCGCCATCCCAGATCAATTTTAAACCTGTGATAAACAGAAAACTGTACATGCATTTGAAGAAGAGTCCGGTTGAAATTCGATAATGCAGCCAAGCGCCAAGTTGTACGCCGACATAGGCTAATGGCGCGAAGCATAATGACAGCAATATGTTAGAGACGTTTAGCTGGCCTAACATGCTGTAGGGAATCAACTTGACGTAATTAATGGCAGTAAAAATAACCGCTGCCGTGGCGACATATTGTGTTTTGTCTAAATTGGCTCTGAGTAAGTAGACGCTCATTGGCGGGCCGCCCGCGTGGGCAATAAAACTGGTGAAGCCACCTAATGCACACCATAATCGACCAGCGATCAAGTTAAGTGGTTTGGGTTGCTTGGTACGGTGTTTTCGAGGCCAAGAATTCAGTGTAAAGCCAACGGCAATGATGCCCACCATGATTTTGAGCCAATCCGCCGAAAACCATGATGCGGTTAAACCGCCGATTATGACACCTGCGATGGCGGCAGGGATGCAGTTGATTAGCTCTTGTTTATTCCACTTCCGCCAAAACTTTTGCACGGTGAAAATGTCCATTAAACATAAGATGGGCAACATAATAGCAGCGGCATAAACTGGCGATGTTTGTAATGAGATTAACGGCACGGCAATGATGCCGAAAGCGCCAGAAAAACCTCCTTTTGAAATGCCGGTAATGAAAACCGCGACTGCGATCAAGGTAATGAGTAGCCAATCCATGAAATGCCTTAAAACAAACTTATTAGTGATAAGTGGTTGATTATGCGGTATCAGAGCTTGTTTCAAAAGCTTTGTGTATTAGAATTGTCTGAGTTTCAGTATGGTCCCAGTGTGATTGGACGAAGAAGGTTTAAGAGCGAATGCAAATAGTAAAAGATATTTACGGTGAAGCCGACATGGAGTCCTTCGGTGCGACGTTGTCGGTCGCGCTGCGAAGCGGCGGTGTGGTCTACCTAGAAGGCGATCTTGGAATGGGTAAAACGACCTTGGTTCGAGGTATGTTACGAGGCATGGGGCACGAAGGGCCAGTAAAAAGCCCAACTTATACCATTGTTGAGCCTTACGAATTGGCAGATCTAGAGGTTTATCACTTTGATTTATATCGAGTTGGTGATGCCGAAGAGTTGGAGTTCATGGGGATTCGAGACTATTTTACAGAACAGAGTTTGTGTCTGATTGAATGGGCGGAAATGGGGCGAGGAATTCTGCCGCAAGCGGATTTAATTGTGCGTTTGGATTTGATTCGTCAAGGTCGTCATGCCGTGCTTGAAGCGACAACGGATAAAGGGTTGATCGCAATGACGAAGTTACGAGACTTGGTTGTCGATTAACCTATCGAATTCTTTACGATCAGTAAGATTGAGATCCACCGTTTCAGCCGTTATAGTGTGTCTCTTATATATAGCTAGCTGTCTGATATGCAAACTAAATTTCAAACTTTTTTAAGTATCATTTTGGTCTGGATGACGTCCATTGTTGCGATGGAAGTGTCTGCGGCTGAAGTGCGTGATATTCGTGTTGCCCAACAAGAAGGGGTGACTCGTTTGGTATTTGAGCTATCCAGTAAATCTGAACATCGTATCTTTCCCTTATCTAACCCTGATCGCATTGTGGTTGATATCAGTGATGCTAGTTTGAGTAACTCAGTGGTTAATGGTTTGACGGCCTTGTCGTCAGATGTATTGATGCGGGTGCGTTATGCTGAACGTAACACTGGTGTTCGTTTTGTGTTGGATTTAGCACAGGCTGCACGCGCCAAAAGTACGGTTTTGTCTGCCAATGATACCTATGGTCCAAGAATATTAGTCGAGCTGGAATACGGAAAGAAAAAGCCAGCCACCATTGTGAAAAGTCTAGCCAATATCTCTCAAGAAAAACGCGATATTGTGATTGCCATTGACCCAGGGCATGGTGGTAAAGACCCCGGCGCGTTAGGGCAATATAAAGTGCGTGAGAAAGACATTGTGCTGTCGATCGCGAAAGAATTGGCGAAACGAATCAATGCGGTAGACGGTTTCAAAGCGGTATTGACTCGCTCCACGGATGTTTATCTCAAGTTGCGTGATCGTTCTCGAGTCGCTCGAGAAGCAAACGCAGATTTGATGATTTCTGTGCACGCGGATGCCTTCACTAAAGCCAGTGCGCGTGGGGCGTCGGTGTGGGCTTTGTCGTTAAGCGGCAAAAGCTCGGAAATGGGTCGCTGGTTGGCGCAACAAGAAAATTCAGCCGATTTGGTGGGCGGTATCTCATTAGACGACAAAGATCAGCTATTGGCTGAAGTCTTGCTTGATATGTCAATGAATTCGACCATCCAGATGAGTCTTAATATTGGTGAAAGTGTGCTTGGTCAAATGAAAGGGGTGGCCAAACTACACAAAAACTCCGTTCAGCAAGCTGGCTTTGTGGTGCTTAAATCGCCAGATATACCCTCTATTCTTATCGAGACCGGATTTGTTTCAAACAAAACGGAAGCGAAAAATCTTTCTAGCCGAACGTATCGAGTGAAGTTGGCGGCGTCTATTTCCAAAGGCGTGATAGAATATTTCACTAAAAATGCGCCGGAAGGCACCTTGGTGGCATGGAAACAGAAAAAACATTCTGACTATGTTTATACGGTGAGTAAAGGCGATACCTTGTCACAAATTGCACGTCGAAATCAGGTTTCTTTGGCGGTTTTACGAAAAGCCAATAAGCTAAAAAATGATGTTATCTGGGTGGGCCAAAAGCTCGTTATTCCGGCCGGATAATCAGATCAGGTGCCCACTATTAATGGGCCAAAGTAAATAAGGTCGTTAATGAAAAGAATCAATCTTTTATCGCCACGTCTTGCTAACCAAATCGCTGCTGGTGAAGTGGTTGAGCGTCCAGCCTCTGTGGTAAAGGAGTTGCTGGAAAATAGTTTGGATGCTGGTGCTTCCCAATTGGACATTGATGTAGAGCAGGGGGGGGTGAGGCGAATTAAGATTCGCGATAACGGTGTCGGTATCGTAAAAGACGATTTATCCCTTGCTCTGAGTCGCCATGCCACCAGTAAAATTGTCACACTGGATGACCTTGAGGCGGTGAATACGTTAGGGTTTCGTGGTGAGGCGCTGGCCAGTATTAGTTCAGTGTCGAGAATGCATCTCACGTCTCAGGCGGAAAACGAGAGTGAAGCTTGGCGTGTAGAAGCAGAAGGCAAAGATATGGCGGCGGCAATTCGTCCCGCGTCACATCCGCAAGGCACCACAATTGATGTACGTGATTTGTTTTTTAATACGCCTGCGCGGCGTAAGTTCTTGCGTACCGAAAAGACGGAATTTTCTCATCTTGAAGAAGTGGTCAAACGCTTGGCGTTAAGTCGCTATGAGACAGGCTTTCGTTTGAGTCATAACGGCAAACAAGTATATGACTTACGTCCTGTGACGGATCAGCTGCATGCCGAGCATCGTCTAGCGACTTTGTTAGGTAAAAAGTTTATTGAGAATTCCTTAACCCTGGATGTAGAGGCTGCAGGTCTGCGCCTCTGGGGATGGATAGGTTTACCGACCTTTTCTCGTTCTCAGGCCGATCTACAGTATTTCTTTGTGAATGGTCGAGTGGTTAAAGATAAGTTGGTGGCGCACGCTGTACGCCAAGCCTATCGTGATGTTTTGTACAATGGTCGTCACCCGACCTTTGTTTTATATCTGGAATTAGACCCATCCACGGTTGATGTAAACGTGCACCCGACGAAGCATGAAGTGCGTTTTCGTGATGGTCGTTTGGTTCACGACTTCTTATTTAGTCGTATCCATAAAGCCATAGCGGATGTTCGACCTGAATCGAATTCTGCTCCAACTGGTGTGGCGGACAGTCAGGACGGTTCCGCCTCTATTGCTGCAATATCAGAGCAGTCTGCACTGCCATTGGCTAATCGTCCGACGGCTTCCAGTATGGATTGGATGCGTCAAACGGGTTACCAAGGTGGCTCTCAAGTGAATTCGCAAAATCCAAGTGGCGATTCCATTCGTAGCCAGTTAGAGGGGATGCAGAGACTCTCAGGTTACGCGGGGGAGCTTGCTCAGTCTGGTGCTCAAATCACTGAAGAAATTGATCCTGATACAGGTGAGATTAAAACGGTGACAATGGCTCAATCGCCTTCGCCTTTTCATCATGTAGCAGAAAATGATTATCAAAAAGTACCACCGTTAGGGTATGCCGTAGCACAGATACACGGTGTGTATATCCTCTCGGAGAGTGAGCAAGGGCTGATCGTTGTGGACATGCATGCGGCTCATGAGCGGATTGTTTATGAGCGTATGAAAAATGCATTTTACGAAAAAAACATATCCACTCAACCTTTGTTGGTGCCGATCAATATCTCGGTTTCACAAAGCGAGGCTGACTTAGTTGAAGAAAACGGTCAGGTGTTTGAGGCATTCGGTTTTAAGGTTGAGCGAACTGGTTTGGAAAGCGTCATGGTGCGAGAAGTACCTATTATCCTAATTCGTGGTGATGTTGAAAATCTAGTGCGAGATGTTATCAGTGATTTGTCCACCAATGGTGTGTCGGATTTGCTGGAGTCACGTGCCAACGAATTAATGGCGTCTATGGCGTGTCATGGTGCCGTACGTGCCAATCGTAAACTTACCATTGAAGAAATGAACAGCTTGTTGCGTGATATGGAAGTGACTGAGCGTAGTGGACAATGTAACCATGGACGGCCGACTTGGGCATACTTAAGTATGTCTGACTTAGACAAACTCTTTTTACGAGGTCGCTAAAATGGCTAAACCGCAAGTGGTGTGTTTGATGGGACCAACGGCCTCGGGGAAAACTGGCTTGGCTGTTGAGCTGGCAGAGCAACATAATTTTGAGATTATCAGCGTAGATTCTGCTCTGGTATACAAAGGGATGGATATTGGCACAGCAAAGCCGGATGCGGAATTGCTGGCCAGAGCGCCTCATCGTTTAATTGATATTATTGACCCGATTGAGTCTTACTCAGCAGCGGATTTTGTTGTTGATGCTGTGGCGCATGTTGAAGACATTTTGTCGAAAGGCAAAACGCCTTTGTTGGTCGGCGGCACCATGATGTATTTCAATGCCCTGCAAAAAGGCTTGGCGGATATGCCAAAAGCAGACGCAGCGTTACGTCAGCAGATTGAATTAGAGGCGGAGCAAAATGGTTGGGCTGCTTTACATGAAGAATTGGCGGCCGTAGACCCGGATGCTGCTGAACGTATTCACCCAAATGATCCGCAACGACTGCAGCGTGCGTTAGAGGTCTATCGGTTAACGGGTAAAACCATGACCCAGTGGTGGGCTGAGCAAGAAAAAGTGGCTTTGCCATTTGATATGATCAATATGGCGGTGATGCCGAAAGAGCGCAGCGTATTGCATGAGCGTATTGAATTGCGCTTTAACCAAATGATGGAACAGGGCTTTTTGGCAGAAGTAGAGGCCTTGTATCATCGTGGGGATCTTACCATTGATATGCCTTCTATTCGTTGTGTTGGCTATCGTCAACTGTGGCAGTATTTAGAAGGTGACGATTTGTTAGAAGATGCTATCTTTAAAGGAGTCGTTGCTTCGCGTCAATTGGCGAAACGACAACTTACTTGGTTGCGAGGCTGGGAAGATCTGATGATTTTTGACAGTTTATCGAAAGAACTTACCTCTGAGGCCTTGAATTACATAGAAAGCAGGATTATATAGGGGAAATAATAAAAAATTTGGTGTAGTATCTACGGTATTGTTTTTTCAATATTTAATTTATTAGTTTTCGCTTTTTTAAGGAGATTCCGATGTCAAAAGGGCAATCATTACAAGACCCTTACTTAAATGTTCTACGCAAAGAAAGAGTACCTGTTTCTATCTTTCTTGTGAATGGAATTAAACTTCAAGGCCAGATTGAGTCATTTGATCAGTTTGTGATTCTTTTGAAAAACACAGTTAGCCAAATGGTATACAAACATGCCATTTCGACTGTTGTGCCTTCTCGTACTATCCGCATGCCGTCTCCTGATCAGCCGGAAGATGCCGCTGAATAGTTTGTCTGACAAGACAAACAGAGGAATATAAGATTGTTTTTTGAACGCCCTGATAGTGGTGAAATTGCTGTTGTGGTCCACATTGATTTTAATGATCAAAGCGAAAGCTATGGACCAGAAGAGTTTGTTGAACTTGCTATGTCGGCTGGTGCAGACCCTGTTGCTGTTGTTACAGGGTCCCGTCAGCGTCCTGATGCCAAGTATTTTGTTGGTAGCGGGAAATTAGATGAAATTAAAGATATTGTTGATCATGAAGAAGCCCAGGTGGTGTTGTTTGATCATGCCTTATCGCCATCTCAAGAGCGTAACTTAGAAAGTGTTTTGAAATGTCGAGTACTTGATCGTACTGGTTTGATACTGGATATTTTTGCCCAACGAGCGCGTACCCATGAAGGTAAGCTGCAAGTTGAGCTGGCTCAGTTACAACACATGTCAACTCGTCTGATTCGAGGTTGGACTCACTTAGAACGCCAAAAAGGCGGCATCGGTATGCGTGGTCCTGGTGAAACCCAGTTGGAAACAGACCGCCGCTTGCTTCGCGTGCGCATTAAATCCATTCAAAAACGCCTTGAAAAAGTTGGCACGCAACGTGATCAAAGTCGACGTTCTCGTGCGCGTTCTGCTGTCCCTACTGTGTCTTTAGTAGGTTACACAAACGCGGGTAAGTCGACTCTATTTAATCGTATTACTGGCTCTGAAGTGTATGCGGCAGATCAGTTATTTGCGACACTGGATCCGACCTTGAGACGCCTAGACATTGAGCAAATCGGTTCGGTCGTCTTGGCGGATACGGTTGGCTTTATTCGCCAATTGCCACATAGATTGATTAAAGCGTTTCAGGCGACCTTGAAAGAGTCGGCGGAAGCGGATTTGTTGTTGCATGTGGTTGATGCAGCGGATATTTCCCGTGATGATAATATGCTTCATGTGGATGCTGTGTTGGAAGAGATTGGTGCGAATGAAGTGCCAACTTTGCTGGTTTTTAATAAAATTGATGCACTTCCTACGGCCGAGCCTCGTATAGATAGAGACGAGCAAGGGAACCCAAGACGAGTTTGGTTGTCTGCTCGTGATGGCGATGGTTTAGAGTTGCTAAAGCAAGCCATTGCAGAATTGTTGGCAGTGGATGTGTTTAATGAAACATTGAATTTGCCGAGTCATTATGGACGTCTGCGCGCTATGTTGTTTGAGCATGGGGCGGTAACGTCAGAGCGTTTCGATGAAAACGGCCATTTTGTGTTAGATGTAAAACTGCCTAAGAAAGATTATTTACAGATTTTAGCTCGTGCTGGTATGTCTGAAGATCAGATTGTAGCAGCATAGGTCACTGGAATTATCATTAAAATAAAGTGGAGATGTAGTATGGCCTGGAATGAACCGGGTAATAACGACAACGACCCATGGAATCCAGATAAAAACCGTAATAATGGTGCTGGTCGCCCAGATGAAGGTCGCGATAAAGAGAAGAGTAATGATCCTTGGGGTCGTCCATCCGGCGGAAAAGATCAAGGGCCACCTGATCTTGATGAAGCCTTTAATAAGTTGATGGACATGCTTGGGGTTAGAAAATCTCGCAAAGGTGGCGGCTCAAATGGCGGCGGTTCAGGTTTGTCTGGCAAATTCAGTGGCGGTTTGATTGCGATTGTGTTGTTGGCTTTGTTTGCGCTTTGGGCGGCAACCGGAGTATACCAGGTTGATCAGCAGGAGCGTGGCGTAGTGTTGCGTTTGGGTGAATATCATTCGACGGTGATGCCTGGTTTGCATTGGAACCCGCCTATGATTGATTCCGTTAGCAAAGTTAATGTCACGAAAGTGCGTTCGCATGATCACAAGGCGCTTATGTTGACGGTGGATGATGCTATTGTTGAAGTGGGTGTGTCGGTTCAGTACTCAGTGCAGAATCCGAAAGACTTCTTGATCAATGTGCGTAATCCTGAAGAGTCTTTAGCTCAAATGACAGAGAGTGCACTTCGTCATGTTGTGGGTAGCTCTGAGATGGGGCAAATCCTAACAGAAGGTCGTGAGTTGTTGGCGGATGAAGTGAAAGCGCGTATTCAGTCATACAGCGATCTGTATGGTACAGGTTTACTTATTTCCAAAGTAAACGTCGAAAACACTCAAGCGCCAACTCAGGTGCAAGAGGCGTTTGATGACGTAATTAAGGCGAAAGAAGATGAGCTGCGTGTGAAGAACGAAGCAGAATCTTACGCTAACGGTGTGATTCCTGAGGCGCGTGGTCGTGCTCAACGTATTCGTGAAGAAGCGGAAGCCTATCGTTCTGAGATTGTTGCTCGTGCGAGTGGTCAAGCGGATCGTTTTGATCGTTTGTATCGTGAATATACCAAAGCACCTGAAGTGACACGTCGTCGTTTATACATCGAAACAGTTGAGTCTGTTTACAAAGATGTAAACAAGGTGGTGGTTGACACTGACGGTAGTAACAACATGATGTATTTACCACTCGATCAATTAATGAAACAGTCGGCGGCAACGGCTACTGGTTCTGCAAATTTGGGGTCGTCTGATATCAGCAGTTTAACTGATCAGGTATTAAACGAGTTACGCAAACGCCAAGGTGTCACCGTTCGTAGAGAGGGTAGAAATTAATGAAAGGCTTTTCTTTTGTCGTTTTATTTGTACTTCTTCTTGTCGTTTTGGTGGGCTCTCAGACATTGTATGTCGTGAAAGAGACTGAGCGAGCTGTTGTTTTGCGTTTTGGTGAGATCGTTGAAGACGATGTGAAGCCAGGTTTGCACTTCAAATTGCCAATCATGAACGAAGTGAAGAAGTTTGATTCGCGCATCCTGACGATGGATTCACGTCCGCAACGTTACTTGACCCTAGAGCAAAAAGCGGTTGTGGTAGATTCTTACGTAAAATGGAAGATTGATTCAGTTGCTAAATTCTATCAAGCGACTTCTGGTGACGAGTTTGTTGCCAACCGTGTCTTGTCTTCACGAGTGGATACTGGGTTGCGTAACAAGTTCGGTGAGCGAACCATGCACGAAGTCGTGTCTGGTGAGCGAGATTTGCTGATGACGGAATTGCGTGATGACCTTAATAAGGTGGCGCAAAACGAATTGGGTATTTCCATTATTGATATTCGTGTGAAGCGAATTGATCTTCCGCCAGATGTGAGTGAATCGGTTTATCAGCGTATGCGTACTGAGCGTGAGCGTGAGGCTCGAGAGCACAGATCGAAAGGTCTAGAGCTGGCGGAAGGTATTCGTGCAGATGCGGATCGTCAAAAAGTGGTTTTAGAAGCTGAAGCACAACGTGATGCGGAGATGATCCGTGGTGATGGTGATGCGAAAGCAGCGGCTATTTACTCAAAAGTTTACAAGCAAGATCCAGAGTTCTATGAATTCTATCGTAGCTTGCAAGCTTATCGTGAAAGCTTTGCGGGTAATGGTAATTTGTTTGTCCTTGAGCCAGATAGCGAGTTTTTCAAGTATTTGAATAGCTCTGCTGGTGACTATTCAAAATAGATAATCTCGAATAATCGTACGACAAGCCTATTTGTTAAAATAGGAAACATGGTACTATTACAAAAACCGGGTCAGGCCCGGTTTTTTAATGGTTGAAACAAAGAGAATCTATGCAGGAATTGTTGCAGTCGCTACTGGTTGGCGTCAGCCTTTTATTGATCGCTGAGGGGATTTTGCCGTTTCTTGCTCCACACTTCTGGAGAGAAATCATGGCAAGGGCTGTCGCAAGCTCGGATTTTAATCTACGTATTCTGGGGGCGGTTAGTATGTTTCTTGGAGTAGTACTTCTTTTGCTGACACGAAGCTAAGAGGATAATTTAATGACATTAGCAGATCGCTGGTTACTCCCAGAGGGAGTAGACGAAGCTTTGCCTGAGCAGGCTGCTAAAATAGAACACCTTAGAAGAACTCTGCTTAATCTCCATCAAAGTTGGGGATATCAATTAGTAATACCTCCTCTTTTAGAGTATCTGGACTCCCTTTTGACGGGTGCTGGCTCAGACCTAGAAATTGAAACCTTCAAAGTAATTGATCAGTTGTCTGGTCGTTTGATGGGGGTGCGCGCTGATTTTACATCGCAGGTTGCTCGTATCGATGCGCATTGCCTTAAAGAAGAAGGTGTTCAGCGTTTGAGTTACTGCGGTAGTGTATTGCGTACTGTGCCATCAGGTTTGGATGGTACGCGTTGCCCAATTCAATTAGGTGCTGAAGTATATGGTCACGGTGGCGTTGAAAGTGATATCGAAGTCTTGTCTTTGATGTTGCAGACTTTGTCCGTCGCTGGATTGTCAAATGTGGTACTGGATCTTGGTCATATAGATATTGTGAACGGTGTAGTATCAGCTTGCCAATTAACTTCTGAGCAAGAAAGTAAATTAGCCGATTTATACCGATCAAAAGATTTGCCTGAGCTTGAGCGTTATGTTGAAACCTTAGGGTTAAATGAAGAGCAGTCAGTTTGGTTGACTGAGTTGCCGCGCTTGTGTGGTGGTCAGGAAGTGCTAGAGCAAGCAGATATACTGTTGGCGCCTATTTCTACGCCGGTAAAAGACGCCATTGCTCTGTTGAAAGAGATGGCCACGGCGATCGCACAGCGTTTTCCAACGGTTGGCTTGCATTTTGATTTAAGTGATTTGATGTCATACAGCTACCACACTGGTGTGGTGTTTGCGGCTTATGTGCCAGGTCACGGCAATGCGATCGCTCGTGGCGGTCGTTACAACAATATTGGTCAAGTGTTTGGTCGTTCGCGTCCTGCGACAGGGTTTAGTACCGACGTGAAGGCTTTGGTAAGTCTTACTGAAGTTGAGGTTGCTAAGTCAAAAACAGTCGTGTCACCAGTGAGTCAAAGTGTTGAGCTTTGGCAAAAGATCAATGCATTGCGTGCTGAAGGTTATCAGGTGATTGAGTCACTTGATGAGGTGTCAGCGAGTGAAGCGGATTATAAGCTGGATATGGTGGATGGCGCATGGCAATTGCTGCCACGTTAACGCAAGACTTTTCTTTAAGAACTATCTAAATGAGACCTGAAACTATGGGTAAAAACGTTGTTATTCTGGGCACTCAATGGGGTGATGAAGGTAAGGGTAAGGTTGTTGACTTACTAACCGAAGACGTCGCGGCTGTTGTCCGTTTTCAAGGGGGTCACAATGCTGGTCACACTTTGGTGATCGATGGCAAAAAGACCGTCCTGCATTTGATTCCTTCTGGTATTTTGCGTGATGGCGTTCAATGCATCATTGGTAATGGTGTGGTGTTATCGCCAGCGGCTTTGAAAAAAGAAGTGTTAGAGCTTCAAGAGCAGGGTGTGCCTGCCGTTGATCGTTTAAAGATCAGTGCAGCTTGTCCTTTGATTTTGCCTTACCACATTGCGCTTGATCAGGCTCGCGAGCAAGCGAAAGGCGAGAAAAAAATTGGCACAACGGGTCGCGGCATTGGGCCGGCTTATGAAGATAAAGTGGCTCGCCGTGCGATTCGTGTTGGTGATTTGTTGGATGCAGAGCGTTTCGCTGCGAAGCTGAAAGAAGTATTGGAGTACTACAACTTTGTGTTGACTCAATATCACAATGTTGAGGCCATTTCTTACGATGAGGTGTACGCTGAAGGCTTGGAAATGGCTGAATTCTTGCGCCCAATGGTAGCGGATACGATTACTCTTTTGCACGATCTGCGCAAAGCAGGTGCGAACATCATGTTCGAAGGTGCGCAGGGGTCTCTGTTGGATGTAGATCACGGTACTTACCCATACGTTACCTCCTCTAATACCACTGCCGGTGGTGCGCCAGCAGGTACAGGCTTCGGTCCTTTGTATCTTGATTATGTTTTGGGTATTACCAAAGCGTACACGACTCGTGTTGGTTCTGGTCCTTTCCCAACAGAGCTATTCTGTGAGAATGGTCAGCGTTTAGGTGAACGTGGGCATGAGTTTGGTGCAACAACTGGTCGTTCTCGTCGCTGTGGTTGGTTTGATGCAGTGGCTTTGCGTCATGCGGTGCAAATCAACTCTGTCTCTGGCATTTGCTTGACGAAATTAGACGTTCTTGATGGCTTTGATTCCGTTAAAGTGTGTGTTGGTTATACGGATGCGGATGGCAATCCAGTTGCTGGCTCTTTGGTCGACAGTGAAGGTTACGAGCAAGCTCAGCCGACTTATGTAGAGTTGCCAGGTTGGAGCGAGTCTACGGTTGGTGCTGAAAACTTTGAAGCGCTACCAAAGAATGCTCAAGATTATATTCGTTATCTTGAAGAGCAAGTGGGTGTGCCAGTTGATATTATTTCAACGGGTCCTGATCGTAATGAAACTATTGTATTACGTGACCCATTCAAACAATAAGTTATTCTATTTTTGACTTGATTGTTTTGTAAAGAAAGCCGCAGTTTTGAACTGACCCCATAAAGTTGGACTCTGTTCTAAGCGGCTTTCAAGGCCTGATTCCGATACACTATCGGACTCAGGCCTTTTAGTTTCTGCTTAATTCGATCGTTGTTGTAATACTCGATGTATTCCTTGATTGCTTCA
>NZ_JBHZSP010000026.1:0-9448 GCF_043643765.1 Marinomonas posidonica
ATCCGAATAGATGGCTGCAAAACGCTTCTTGTTAGATCTTGATTTTGCTTGCAAAAATCGGGGTGTCCATAGATGTTGAGCATTAAAAAAGGTGACACTAGGTCACCTTTTTTATTTGGTATGTAGCTACAATCCTTAGCTGTGTTCTTTCAAGAACTCCTCGCTTAGATACAATTCTTCATTGCTGTTTACTTTTACATCGCGCTCTAAAATCATTGTTGCAATTTTTTGTGCTTCTTCTAGAGAGTGCATTTCGTAAGTGCCGCACTGGTATTCGTTTAGTTCTGGAATATCCGCTTTAGCTTTAACGCCCAGCACGTCTTGCATGGCATTTTTCCAAGCCGTTGCAACTTGCTCTTCAGAGGGGGTGCCGATCAAGCTCATATAAAAACCCGTTCGGCAGCCCATTGGCGAAATGTCGATAATTTCAACCTTGTCGCTATTTAGATGTTCACGCATGAAACCCGCAAACAAATGTTCCAGTGTGTGAATGCCTGTTTCAGAAAGGATTTCTTCATTTGGCACACAGAAACGTAAATCAAACACTGTGATGTCGTCACCTTTAGGGGTGGACATGGATTTAGCAATACGAACGGCAGGGGCATCCATACGTGTATGATCAACACGGAAGCTGTCTAAAAGTGGCATAGATTCTCTCCTTTTCAGCCATAACGGAACGAGGCTATGGCGTGTATAAAATTAATTTAGCCGAATTATACATTAAGATTGATGCCTTTACTGCTGCTTTTGATGGATCTTATCCATTCGTAGCAGAGCGCTAAGCAAAACATAATCGCTGCAAATAACATGTTCTCACCGATGAAGAATGCCATAAAGCCACAGCTGCAGAGTGCCAATAAGGCTAGTAGTTTTAACTGCTTATTTAAAAGCTTAATGGCTGCGATGCTGGTTAGAGTGTAAATGAGCAGAAAGCTGCCATTGGTCATTTCAATAAACCACGCCATTTTCCAGCCAGACAGCTCTGAGAATAAAATGGACAGCAAGGTGATAGCGCATACTAAAAGGACGGCTTTTGCTGGAGAACCTTGGGCATTCAGTTGATTGAATTTTGATGGTAACGCGCCTTGTTGCGCCATGGATTGGACCATACGGGAAAAGCCAAGAATGTAAATGGCCACATTAGCGAACGCAATCACATAAGCGCCTACGGCAAAGATTCGACTGCCGGTGTCCCCTAGTAATTTACTGACCAACAAAGCAAGAGACTGACTGTTAGTCACCTCGTCGCCATAAGTTTGATGCCAAGCAATCAATAACACTAAACTCAAGTAAGCAAGAATCACAATGGCAATGCCGCCCAGTAAAGCAATAGGAAAGTCACGGGTAGGGTTTTTGAATTCAGCGCCCATATGTGCCATGACCTCTATACCAAGAAAGCACCAAAAAATGACTCCAGTGGCGTAGAGAGTCGTTTGCCAGTCAGCCAGATTGCTCGGTGATGTGATCACTTGAGTGCTGGATTGAATATCACCTAGTAAGCACAGCATGATGATGGTGGCAATCATGGCGATGACCACGCCACTTTGAAAGCGAGCAGAGGTTTGAATGCCGGCTATCGCAAATAGCATCATGCCAACTAGGGTGATGATGCTAAAAGTGAGAATCCAGTTTTCCGTAACATTGAAGATAATACTGAGATAGGCTGCGGCGACTTTAATGGCGACCGCGGGGCCAACTAGCAAGATACTTAAGAATAACCAACCGACCGCTTTTTCAATACCACCACCAAAGGCTCGCCCTATGTAATGAGACGCACCGCCTGCAGAAGGGTATTTGGCGCCTAAGAAAGCAAAGATAAACGCAATGGGAATAATCATTGCAGCTGTTATGAGCCAAGCATAAAAAGCAAAAGAACCTGCTTGTGCGACCGACATGGCAGGTAAGATCATTAGACCCGTACCAATGAAGGTGGTGACTGTCATGGCCATGCCTTGAAGTGGGCCAAGAGTTTGGTGATATTGAGTCATAGTGAACCTTGATGAATAAGCTGTTTTTTAATGACTTCTAGCATAAAATAAGGCGCTCAATAGGAAACGATACAAGATGACGCTATTGAGGTGCAAAATGACGGAAGTTCCGTTATTTTGTCTCGGATGATGGAAGAATAAGAGGTGTTGAGTGGCGGATCAGTACGATCAAAAGATTCTGGCATTATTAGTCGCCGATGCGCGTTTGTCTGTGTCGGATATTAGTCGACAAGTGAATTTGTCTCGTTCAGCGGTGACAGATCGTATTCGACGCATGGAAGAAATTGGTACCATTACGGGCTACCATGCGCATACGTCGGTTTCTAAAGAAGAGGGCGTGACCGCTTATCTAGCGCTAACATTTCGGCCGCTTTCTTGCGATTTGGTGCAACCTCTTATCGATGCTATACCTGAGGTGAAACTGGCTCACTCTATCAGTGGTGATGTGGATTTGATGGTGCTTGTGCAGGCGGCTTCCATGGCGCGGCTGCATCAGATTCGCAGTGAAATGGATTCATGGCCAAATTTGGATAAGGTGGTGACGCACATGTGTTTGGCTAAGCGTGTAGATCGTTGGTGATGTTGCTTATGGGATTCAAATTGTTAACATTTAGACATAAAAAACGGGCTGAAGCCCGTTTTTTATGTCTAAGAAAAGAGATTAAGGCATCATGCCCAGTGCAGTTAAGCCCATATTTTCTGGCAAATCCAACATGATGTTCATGTTTTGGATGGCCTGACCAGATGCGCCTTTTACCAAATTGTCGATCACCGAAAGCACAACGACTTTGTCTCCGCCTTGTGGACGATATACCGCAATACGACAGAAGTTAGCCCCCTTGGTGCTGCGGGTTTCTGGTAAGCTGCCTGCCGGCATCACATCAACGAAAAACTCGTCTTCGTAACGTTCTTCGAATAAATTTTGCAGATCAACGGAGGTGTCGATCAAGGTGGCATACATAGTTGAGTGGATACCACGAATCATAGGCACAAGATGAGGAACAAAAGTTAATCCTACAGGGCTGTCAGTAACGGCTTGTAGTCCTTGTTTGATTTCTGGTAAATGGCGGTGACCAGCGACGCCGTATGCTTTAAAGCTCTCACTGGCTTCACATAGTAAAGACCCCACATTCGCACCACGACCAGCGCCACTAACGCCGGATTTAGCATCTGCGATTAAATGTGCTGGGTCAATGATTCCGGCTTCCAATAAAGGAATTAAGCCCAATTGCGTTGCCGTAGGGTAGCAGCCGGGGTTGGCCACAAGTTGTGCTGTTTTGATGGCCTCACGATTGATCTCAGGTAATCCATAGACAGCCTTTGCAACGTAGTCTGGTGTTCTATGATCCATGCCATACCATTTTGACCATTCTATGGTGTCTTTGATACGGAAGTCCGCGCCCAAATCAACAACCTTAACACCTCGGTCGATTAATTCTGGTACTTGATCCATGGCCACGCCATGAGGCGTAGCAAAAAATACTAAGTCGCATTGTGCCAGTTCGTCTACACTTGGGGTTGAAAATCGTAAGTTGTAATGACCGCGTAAACTTGGGTAGATATCTGAAACCAGTTTGCCTTCTTCACTACGAGAAGTAATGGCCACCACATCAACTTGAGGGTGGTTTGCAAGTAGTCTTAATAACTCGGCTCCGGTGTAACCCGTACCGCCAACGATACCTATTTTATACACGATGTTATCCTATCTATTTATGCCTGTACTATTTAGCCTGTACTGAGGCGATTGCGAATGTTTAATATAACTGATTGAATAGTGCACGAAATTTGCTCCCGTTAAAAGTGAGGAGGCGGTCTGAAAGGGTTAAATTTAAAGGAAAAGTGGCTTGCAACGGCAAAATCTTATGATGACTTGTTTAAGTTGTCTTTACTAGGTGGCTTGTGTGGCTTAGTGTGTGGTCTAGTGATGGCCTTTTTTTATATGGTCATGTACGTTCCCGCTCGTTATTTTATCAATATGGAGTTTGATTCCTTTGCTTCACTGCCGTTATTCACTCGTATCGCGTTGCCTGTTCTGGCCTGCTTTCTATTAGCCTTATTATTTCATTTTACCCCTAAGGCTTATCACAAGGTTGGCGTACCTTATGTCGTAGAGAGGTTGACTTATCATGGTGGCCATTTGCCCGTTTGGAACGGTCTGATGCAATTTGTCTCTGCTGTTGTGGGCTTGCTGGGCGGCTTGTCTATGGGCAAAGAAGGGCCAGCTGTGCATCTCGGAGCAACCCTAGGCAGTGTATTAGCAGTGCGAACAAAGTTGACCCAATACGGTGTGGAAACCATGTTGGCCTGTGGTGTCGCTGGGGCCATATCGGCCATTTTTCAAACGCCACTGGCGGGGGTGTTGTTTGCTTTTGAAGTGATCTTCTTGGAGTATCGACAGCATTTTGTGTTGCCGGTATTACTGTCTTCCGTGGTGGCAACCTTTGTTAGCCATTTTCTTATTGGACCGATGAATGCGTTTGATATTAATGCCCTACATCATGTGACTTTATCGTTTGAATTATTAGCGGCTTGTCTGTTATTGGTATTGATGATTGTTCTGCTGGTGGCGCTGTTTTTTCATACTCAAAAAATGGCTTGGCGTTTTAGTCAGGTTTCTGTTTGGTGGCGCTTTTCCATTGTTGCTCTATTAACGGCTCTTGCGGCCTTTTATCTGCCCGAAAGTTTGGGCATTGGTTATGGGTCTTTAAGTCGCTTATTGAGCGGTGATTTGCTTGTTTATGCATTGTTGGTACTGATCTTAGTAAAAACAGTATTGACGGCTGTCACCATTGGTTTGGGCATTCCTGGAGGCATGATTGGTCCCGCTTTTGTCATCGGAGGTATGGCTGGTGTTTTTGTTGCTTTAGTTTTTGGCGTGACGGTAGATAACATTGCTTTGTTTGCTCTATTAGGTATGGCAGCTATGATGGCGGCCAGTTTTCAAGCGCCATTAACGGCGTTGGTTGCCATCATAGAAATGACGCAATCTTCTTCTTCCATTGTTCCAGCTTTGTTTGTCATCGTGCTGGCTTGTCTCTTGCTGAGGGTTGTGTTTCATCAAGAATCCATTTTCACAGAGAGACTTAAGTTCATGGGAATGGCTTCCTCGATTAGTCCATTTCGTCGTCATTTACGGCAACATAAGGTGTCTTCGGTATCGGATGATGCTTTGATCCTACCGGTCAAGATTCCTCTTGAGCAAGTGAAAGATTTGGCTTCAAGTATGGTAAACTATGCGGTATTCGAAACGGATGGACGTTGGTATTGGGTGCATCGTGCTCATATTTTAGAGGCCTTGCAAAACCTGGATATTGGCCCGCAACCTTGGCTTCGATTTGATCAGGGAGTGGGGGTAATGGATTTACGGCTTGCCGTTGTAAGTGAAGCCATTTTACAAATTGATGAGCCATCTTCTTTAGAAGCTTTATTGAGTTGGTTTCAAGAGAGCAGACAAAATGATGTACTGATTCGTTTACCAAATGCCATTTATGGTGTGGTTTCGAAACATCGTTTGGATCAATTTTTACTGAAGCATGATGACTAAAATTGGTCTTTGTTTCGTATGAATGAGAATATATTAGTAATAGGATTTAGCAAATTATGAGTCGTTCAGAAGATCTTTATGCACGCGCGCAGCACCGAATTCCTGGTGGCGTTAATTCCCCTGTTAGAGCGTTTAATGGTGTTGGTGGGACACCGATTTTTTTTCAGCGTGGTGAAGGTGCGTATGTCTATGATGAAGATAAAAAACGCTATGTCGATTATGTGGGTTCTTGGGGACCAATGATTTTAGGTCATTCTCATTCCGATGTGTTAGAGGCTGTGCGTCAACAATTGGATTTTGGTTTAAGCTTTGGTGCGCCTACGGAAGTGGAAATCACCATGGCAGAAAAAGTGTGTGAGCTGGTGCCTTCTATGGACATGGTACGCATGGTGAATTCAGGAACCGAAGCGACCATGAGTGCGATTCGTTTGGCTCGTGGCTACACCGGCCGTGATAAAATCGTCAAGTTTGAAGGTTGCTACCATGGGCATTCTGATTCTTTGCTGGTGAAAGCTGGTTCGGGAGCCTTAACGTTAGGTGTGCCTAACTCGCCAGGTGTTCCTGCTGATCTGGCAAAACATACCATTACATTGCAATACAATGATATTGAAGGTGTGCAGCAGTGCTTTGCAGACATTGGTGCTGACGTGGCTTGTATCATCGTTGAGCCAGTGGCTGGCAACATGAATTGCATTCCTCCTGTGGCGGGGTTCTTAGAAACTTTGCGCCAAGTGTGTGATGAATCTGGTGCGGTATTGATTTTTGATGAAGTGATGACCGGTTTT
Organism: Marinomonas posidonica; assembly: GCF_043643765.1. Classification (GTDB taxonomy): domain Bacteria; phylum Pseudomonadota; class Gammaproteobacteria; order Pseudomonadales; family Marinomonadaceae; genus Marinomonas; species Marinomonas posidonica_A. The sequence goes on from NZ_JBHZSP010000026.1 coordinate 6,318, forward strand.
CGTGTCGCGTTGGGAGGTGCTCAGGAGCATTATAACATTCAACCAGACTTAACTACCTTAGGAAAAGTGATTGGTGCGGGTATGCCTGTTGGTGCTTTTGGTGGTAAACGCGAGATTATGGAATGTATCTCGCCTTTAGGACCTGTCTATCAAGCAGGGACTCTGTCAGGGAACCCGGTTGCGATGGTTGCCGGTCTAGCGGTTCTAAATAAAATCAGCGAATCGGATTTCCACAAAACATTAGGTGAAAAAGCGACGCGCTTAGTCACTGGTTTAAAAGCCGCAGCGGATGAGGTAGGCGTGCCATTTTGTGTAGTGAGCGTTGGCGGTATGTTTGGTTTCTTTTTTACCGAAGCGGAGAAAGTGACCAGCTTTGCTCAGGTGCAAGAGTGTGATTTAGAGAAGTTTAAAGCCTTTTTTCATTCTATGTTGGAAGAAGGTGTGTATTTTGCACCGGCCTCTTTCGAGGCTGGCTTTATCTCTCAAGCGCACACAGACGAAGACATTGATTTTACCATTGCAGCTGCAAAACGAGCGTTTGCTAAACTGAAGTAATTACATTGAAAAGAAGGTTATGTTAAATGCCTAATGATGACATTAAAGACCCCGAAATGGATAAATCGGCGATAGACTCAACGGATGAAGCGGAAATTTGTGATGGGAAAAAGCCGCCTAGGAAAGAGGTTTACCTGCTGCCTAACTTATTTACAACAGCGGCTTTGTTTTCGGGTTTTTATTCTATTATCGCGGCGATGAATGGAGACTATGGCCATGCGGCCGTGGCGATTTTTATCTCCATGGTATTTGATGGTTTGGATGGACGTGTTGCTCGTCTGACTCATACACAAAGTGCGTTTGGGGCAGAATACGATTCTTTGGCGGACATGGTGTCGTTTGGCATCGCGCCAGCATTAGTCGCGTTTACTTGGTCATTGGCGCCGCTCGGCAAAGTAGGCTGGATTGCCGCGTTTATTTATGCCGTTGGCGCTGCCTTACGTTTAGCTCGCTTTAATACCATGCTAGGTGTTGAAGAAAAACGTTACTTTACCGGTTTGCCTAGTCCAGCGGCCGCCGCCATTGTGGCCAGCGTAATCTGGGCCTCGAATGAAAGTGGCATTGCGGGTGAAACCCTATCCACTCTAATGGCGCTGTTGGTGCCTGTTGTTGGACTGCTGATGGTGAGCAATGTCAAATACCGTAGTTTTAAAGACTTAAACCTTAAAGGTCGTGTGCCTTTTGTTGTGTTATTGATGGCGGTGTTGGTGTTGGTGTTGGTTGCGCTTGAGCCTTCATTGGTGCTGATGGCGGTATTCTGTTTATATGGGCTTTGGGGTATTGGCGGCATTATTTTTAAATCTTTACGGTAATAAATTTTAACCTCAAACCGACTAAGCTATATCGAATAGATTTGTGTCGGTTTTGAACCTTTCTCTGCGGACACACTCTATCCATTAAGTCTTCAAATAGAGGTGTGTCATGCAGATTAAAATTGCCAAAGCGTCGGATTGCCATGAAAGTAGTGTGACGCCCGAGTCTGTCTATTTAAATCGACGTCAATTTATGCAAGCGGGTCTGATCGGGGCAAGTTCTTTAGGCTTATCTGGTCGCGTACTGGCTGACAGTCAAGAGGTTAGTCCTCTTGCTATTCCAACGTCTCTTGAAGGGGCTTTTAGTCAGTTAAGCAAAACCCCTTATGGTCAATCCGAAACAGCGGCTCCTTATGATGTGGCAACCACCTATAATAATTTCTATGAATTCGGTTATGGTAAAAGTGACCCTGCGGATTATTCTGATTCCTTGCAACCGTTTCCCTGGAAAGTGCGAGTAGAAGGTGAAGCAGAAAAAGTAGGGGATTTTGATGTTGAAGATTTCATAAAAGACAGTCAATTGGAAGAACGTATTTATCGCTTAAGATGTGTTGAAGCTTGGTCTATGGTCATTCCTTGGATTGGCATACCGCTTGGCGAGTTTCTTAAAAAGTTTCAGCCCAACTCCAAAGCAAAATACGTATATTTTGAAACCTTATATGATCCTAAGCAAATGCCTGCCCAGCGTGGAAATGCCTTGGATTGGCCATATCGTGAAGCGTTGCGTATTGATGAAGCAATGAATTCACTCGCCTTCTTAGCCGTGGGGATGTATGGCAGCGTATTACCAAACCAGAATGGTGCCCCGTTACGTTTGGTATTACCTTGGAAGTATGGTTTTAAAAGTATCAAATCCATTGTCACCATTCGTTTCGTTGAATCCATGCCACAAACAACATGGAGTATGTTGGCGCCAAATGAATATGGCTTTTATGCGAATGTAAATCCAGGGGTTGATCATCCTCGTTGGTCTCAAAAGCAAGAGCGACGATTGCCTGGTGGTGTACTCTTCCCTAACGTGATTGAAACCCAGATGTTTAATGGCTATCAGGAAGAAGTGGCAGGATTGTATCAGGGGATGGATTTAACTCGGTATTACTAATATGGCGCAATTTTGGGACCGAAAAGAAAAACCTTGGATAGTGACTCTATTCAGTTTGCCGTTTTTATGGATGCTGGTGTCTTTGCTAATGGGGCAATACTTTCCGGATCCAGGCAAAATACTTATGCGACTCACAGGGATATGGGCATGCGTGTCATTGGTCTTAGTGCTCTTTATGACGCCCATAACCAAATACACCCAATTCAAATTTCTAGCACGTTATCGACGTTTTATTGGTCTGTCGTCATTTTTGTATGCCTTGTTACATATGGTTTGCTACTTGGTGTTGTTTGCTGGCTTGAGTTGGACATGGATCGCGAGTGACTTGATTGAGAAACCTTACATTTACGCTGGGGTGGGGGCATTGGTGATTTTGACGACGTTGGCTATAACCAGTTCTAAGCGAATGATGAAGAAATTGGCCAAACGTTGGAAGCCACTGCATCGTTTGGTCTACTTGTCCGTTCTCTTAGTATGGCTGCATCTATGGTGGCAAATAAAGAGTGATACCAGCATTCTTGTTTGGTTCAGTGCTTTTGCTATTCCATTGCTTCTTATACGAATTCCACAAACTCAGAGTGTAAGAAAGTATTTTTTAAAAAAGAATTAAAAAGTACTTGCTAAAAATCTGTAGATCCTTAATATACGCCCTCGCTGACACG
>NZ_JBHZSP010000027.1:1770-3137 GCF_043643765.1 Marinomonas posidonica
TCTGACTTAGTGCTTTGCACTAAACTTGCTCTTTAACAATTCAAATTTTGAAATAACGATGAATCAAGCGTTAAACCGGTGGAAAGCACTTTAACCTAGTGACTTTCTATTATCGTAAATCCAGAGAAGAGACAAAAGCTTCTTTGGTATGTGACTTCAAAGTACATAAAACGAACTTTGTTTGATTTTATGAAAACTATTTTGGGTTATATGGTCAAGTGACCAAGCGTGCACGGTGGATGCCTTGGCAGTCAGAGGCGATGAAGGACGTGGTAATCTGCGAAAAGCTCGGGGGAGTCGATAAACAGACTTTGATCCCGAGATGTCCGAATGGGGAAACCCACTCTACTTGTAGAGTATCCCACAGTGAATACATAGCTGTGAGGAGGCGAACCCGGGGAACTGAAACATCTAAGTACCCGGAGGAAAAGAAATCAACCGAGATTCCCTAAGTAGCGGCGAGCGAAAGGGGATTAGCCCTTAAGTGGTTTTGGTGTTAGCAGAAGGCTCTGGAAAGGGCCGCCGTAGAGGGTGATAGCCCCGTATGCGAAAACGCCATTATCATGAAAACGAGTAGGACGGGACACGTGTTATCCTGTCTGAATATGGGGGGACCATCCTCCAAGGCTAAATACTCCTGACTGACCGATAGTGAACCAGTACCGTGAGGGAAAGGCGAAAAGAACCCCTGTGAGGGGAGTGAAATAGATCCTGAAACCGTGTACGTACAAGCAGTGGGAGCCGATTTATTCGGTGACTGCGTACCTTTTGTATAATGGGTCAACGACTTATTTTCAGTAGCAAGGTTAAGCAAATAGTGGAGCCGTAGGGAAACCGAGTCTTAATAGGGCGTTTAGTTGCTGGGAATAGACCCGAAACCGGGCGATCTATCCATGAGCAGGTTGAAGGTTGGGTAACACTAACTGGAGGACCGAACCCACGTACGTTGAAAAGTCCGGGGATGACTTGTGGATAGGAGTGAAAGGCTAATCAAGCTCGGAGATAGCTGGTTCTCCTCGAAAGCTATTTAGGTAGCGCCTCGCGTATTGCCATTGGGGGTAGAGCACTGTTTGGGCTAGGGGGTCATCCCGACTTACCAACCCCATGCAAACTCCGAATACCAATGAGTATGAGCGCGGGAGACACACGGCGGGTGCTAACGTCCGTCGTGGAAAGGGAAACAACCCAGACCGTCAGCTAAGGTCCCAAAGTTACAGTTAAGTGGGAAACGATGTGGGAAGGCTCAGACAGCTAGGAGGTTGGCTTAGAAGCAGCCATCCTTTAAAGAAAGCGTAATAGCTCACTAGTCGAGTCGGCCTGCGCGGAAGATATAACGGGGCTCAAACTGTACACCGAAGCTACGGATG
>NZ_JBHZSP010000027.1:3237-5262 GCF_043643765.1 Marinomonas posidonica
CATGGTAGAGGAGCGTTCTGTAGGCCGTTGAAGGGAAAGCTGTAAGGCATCCTGGAGGTATCAGAAGTGCGAATGTTGACATGAGTAACGATAAGGGGAGTGAAAAACTCCCCCGCCGGAAGACCAAGGTTTCCTGTCCCATGTTAATCAGGGCAGGGTGAGTCGGCCCCTAAGGCGAGGCAGAAATGCGTAGTCGATGGGAAACAGGTTAATATTCCTGTACTCGTGCATATTGCGATGGAGAGACGGAGAAGGCTAGGCCAGCGCGGCGATGGTTGTCCGCGTTTAAGGTTGTAGGCTGGGGTTTTAGGTAAATCCGGAACCCTGTTAAGGCTGAGAATTGATGACGAGCCCTCTTTTGGGCGAAGTGGTTGATGCCCTGCTTCCAGGAAAAACTTCTAAGCTTCAGATATGCAGGAACCGTACCCCAAACCGACACAGGTGGTCAGGTAGAGAATACCAAGGCGCTTGAGAGAACTCGGGTGAAGGAACTAGGCAAAATGGTACCGTAACTTCGGGAGAAGGTACGCCGGCCGGTGTGAAGGACTTGCTCCGTAAGCACTAGTCGGTCGAAGATACCAGGTGGCTGCGACTGTTTATTAAAAACACAGCACTCTGCAAACACGAAAGTGGACGTATAGGGTGTGACGCCTGCCCGGTGCTTGAAGGTTAATTGATGGGGTTAGCGTAAGCGAAGCTCTTGATCGAAGCCCAAGTAAACGGCGGCCGTAACTATAACGGTCCTAAGGTAGCGAAATTCCTTGTCGGGTAAGTTCCGACCTGCACGAATGGCGTAACGATGGCCACACTGTCTCCACCCGAGACTCAGTGAAATTGAAATCGCAGTGAAGATGCTGTGTATCCGCGGCTAGACGGAAAGACCCCGTGAACCTTTACTATAGCTTCACAGTGAACTTTGAACCTACTTGTGTAGGATAGGTGGGAGGCTTTGAAGATAGGACGCCAGTTCTATTGGAGCCAATCTTGAAATACCACCCTGGTACGTTTGAGGTTCTAACTCAGGTCCCTTATCGGGATCGAGGACACTGTGTGGTGGGTAGTTTGACTGGGGCGGTCTCCTCCCAAAGAGTAACGGAGGAGCACGAAGGTGTGCTCAGCATGGTCGGAAATCATGCATAGAGTGTAAAGGCAAAAGCACGCTTAACTGCGAGACAGACACGTCGAGCAGGTACGAAAGTAGGTCTTAGTGATCCGGTGGTTCTGTATGGAAGGGCCATCGCTCAACGGATAAAAGGTACTCCGGGGATAACAGGCTGATACCGCCCAAGAGTTCACATCGACGGCGGTGTTTGGCACCTCGATGTCGGCTCATCACATCCTGGGGCTGAAGCCGGTCCCAAGGGTATGGCTGTTCGCCATTTAAAGTGGTACGCGAGCTGGGTTTAGAACGTCGTGAGACAGTTCGGTCCCTATCTGCCGTGGACGTTTGAGATTTGAGAGGAGCTGCTCCTAGTACGAGAGGACCGGAGTGGACGAACCTCTGGTGTTCCGGTTGTCACGCCAGTGGCATTGCCGGGTAGCTACGTTCGGACGGGATAACCGCTGAAAGCATCTAAGCGGGAAGCCTCCCTCAAGATAAGATCTCACTGGAACATAAGTTCCCTAAAGAGCCGTTGAAGACTACGACGTTGATAGGTTGGGTGTGTAAGTGCTGTGAGGCATTGAGCTAACCAATACTAATTGCTCGTGAGGCTTGACCATATAACACCAAAGTAGTTTTTAGCTGACAACAGCTAAAAGACACATAGATTACGATTGAAGCTGGTTTATCGCTTGATCCACGTTATTTCAAAATGAATTGTTAAAGATCCAAGCAACGTATTCGCGTGTTTTGGTTAACAGAGCAAACAAGCTCATACCAGAACGATACGCAAACCGAATTGCTTGACGATCATAGAGGCGTTGAACCACCTGATCCCATCCCGAACTCAGAAGTGAAAAGCGCCATCGCCGATGGTAGTGTGGGGGATCCCATGTGAGAGTAGGTCGTCGTCAAGCTTTAAA
>NZ_JBHZSP010000028.1:0-1331 GCF_043643765.1 Marinomonas posidonica
AAAATAATGAAATGGACACCCCCTTCTATACTGAGTAGGTCAGTTTAAAAGGAGAACATCATGGATACGATTCATGCAATTGGTATTGATTTAGCCAAGTCAGTTTTTCAGATATGCGCTTTTAATCGAGCTGAAAAAAAATTGTTTAATAAAATGCTACGCCGCAATCAACTTCTTCGTTTCTTAAGCAATATAGAGCCATGTTTGATTGGAATGGAGGCGTGCGGTAGCTCCCATTACTGGGCTAGAGAGATAAGTAAACTAGGCCATACTGTGAAGTTGATGCCACCACAATATGTAAAGCCCTATGTTAAAACGAATAAGAATGATGCAGCAGATGCCGAAGCCATTTGTGAAGCGGTTAGCCGACCAAATATGCGTTTTGTGTCTGTTAAAAGTGAAGAGCAGCAAGCTTTGCTTTTACTTCATCGAGAACGAGATGGTGTTATACGAGACCGAACGGCTTTAATTAATCGAATTAGGGCAAGTTTGCAGGAATTTGGTGTCAGTATCCCAGCAGGACGGTTTCGCTTACAGATATGGTTTAGAGAAGATTTTGCTTTAGTAGAAGATTGTCTGCCTACGATGTTGTGTAATCATATTAAGGCGATGCAATCTAGATTAATGGATTTAGAAAAATACCTAGGTGGCCTAGATACACAAATTGATAGAGCAAGCCAAGAAAGTCGCCAATGTCAGGCTATTAGAGAAATTCCAGGTGTTGGTCGATTAACCTCATCAGCGTTAGTGGCAAGTATTGGTGATGCGAGAGAATTTAATTCTGGTCGTCAACTATCTGCTTGGTTGGGTTTGGTACCGAGTCAACACTCAAGCGGAGGGAAATCACTATTACTAGGCATTAGTAAGCGAGGCGATTCGTATTTAAGGCGAATGTTTATTCATGGTGCTAGGGCGGTCATAAGACATATTAAACCGGGAAAGCCTTATTATGAGTGGATTACAAACCTGTTAAACAGAATGCATAAAAATAAAGTCATCGTGGCATTAGCCAACAAATTGGTAAGAGTTGTTTGGGCGATACTTGCACGAGATCAAAAATATCAGGCTCAAACAATCTAAATTTTAAAGAGTGATACACCAAGTTTTGCTTAGTAAAAAAGAGTGATGACAAGATAGGTAAGACCGTGACTTGGAAATTCTGGGACTAACATCGTTTCGTTGAAAACGTCAAAATGATTAGAACCAAGTCAGCGGAGTTCATCAGGGATAAAAGCATCGATTGCTTTATAAAAAATCCGAATAGATGGCTGCAAAACGCTTCTTGTTAGATCTTGATTTTGCTTGCAAAAATCGGGGTGTCCATAGATGTT